>NZ_JAAOYY010000001.1:0-1543057 GCF_011759615.1 Pedobacter sp. SG908 | reverse complement strand
CTGCTTTTCATTTCAAGTCCTCTCCCGATTGAAAAAATCGGGATCCGGGCTTTACATTGCAATCGGGTTTAAGAACAGCGGATTCTGCACCTCGCAACTTCAAAAATGAAATAAGTTTAAGTATGAGCTGCCAGGCGATAACAGCAAATGCGGCAGGTATTAGGAAATGAACATTCAGTTGTTCTTGGCGGTGTGCAGTCCCGCTTTTCATTTCAAGTCCGCACTCATTCTTCGTTTACGGGCTTTTCATTACATTCGGGTTTAGAAACAAAGGTGGGTACACTATACAACCCTAAAAATGAAATACTGTTTAGGCCATCTAGCCCCGGGTGCAGCGTTACCCTGCAGCAAGGAGGTACGACGAAGCGAAGCGTAAAGCGAAACACGGGAACAAAGTAACCTATGATTACTGCAATTGCGCTCCAATAATAAAAAAAACCTATTTCATTTAAAATAAAGCTGAGTGTCGGATGGGAACATCCAACACCACGGATAAGTATGAGGAGCAAGGTGATAACAAGCTAACCAATTGACCGAAACCTGCCCTATTTGCACTTATTATTAGATTTCTACGATTAGAACTCCTCTTCCCAAAAAAATATTTTAAAATATTTCTAATAAAATTCTTTAGAATATTAAAAATATGTTACGTTTGTATTAAATACTACTAATTCTATAGATTATGTCGAATAAAACAAACGTGTTTTATTTTCCTTCAGTACCAAACCACTCGCGAATGCGAATGTGCTGTTGCTGCGCATAATTCTAATTCTAGTTCCAATTTTCTTTTTCCTAAATCTTTTAAATTTTTACACATGGCCACATCGTATCCAACCTTTACCTTATCTGAACAATTAACACAAGAACAGCTTGATTTTTTTAACACACATGGGTTTATCCATTTTAAGAATTTCATCAAACCAGAAACAGTTAATTCCATTATTGATGCCTCTAAACAGGTTGAACAAAAATGGATCGAACAAGATATCAAAAAAATAAATGGGGTTCCGATTAAATACGGAAAAGATCTTGATGGCTCGGCAATTGTGCAGCGCTTTGCCTTTATAAACCAACAGCACCAAACCTTAAGTGGTCTGTTATTAGACCCAAGGTTTAACGCCTTGCTTCAACTGGCAGGTGAAGGTGCACGTTTAGGCACTGAAGAAAAAGATGGCATGGTGTTTAACCACTATATTAACGGTCCAGAAAGTAAGTTTAGCAAAATGGGCTGGCATACGGATGGTTTAAGGGATATTTTCTACGGTACCAAACTAAACCCAATGTTGAATGTGGGGATTCACCTCAGTACCTTAAAACCTGAAAATGGCGGATTAAAAATTATCCCTGGTACCCATAAACAAAGTATATACCAAATGCTCTTTCGCAAAAAATACTTCCTGGATAATAAACCTGATGCTGAGGAAGTATCGATATTGCCAGAAGCGGGAGATTTAACCATCCATGATGGACGATTGTGGCACAGAGTTGCAGAATCGGCCATTCGAGGTGAAGAAAGCAGAAGACGTGTAATCTATATTCCAATTATTGCCGGTAAATATGCGCCAAAAAATGAAAATAGTCCGACCGTATTTTATCAACGTTTTGCGGGCATTGTAAAATAATTTATGTTATTTGTTCTATTATTCAGTTACCTGGTCAGATCAGGGAAACTAAAACGGCTAGGTATTTTAGCTAAGGGTGTTCCGAAGAAAATCAGTTTAAAATTTTACCGACCAGAAACCGCTATGTTATTCGGCTTTGTATTAATGGGATATTAAATTGGAGGATATTATTAAAGAGAAAGAGGGTAATGCAGATAACAAAAGGGTATTTTCAGACCGCGAGCGAACCAATATTCTACTTAAGGGCGAACAAAGGCTGATCTTATTTTTACTTAAAAAAGTTCCAGGCTGGATTACGCCAAATATCATGACAGGTATTGGCATGTTCGGATCGTTAATCGTTTTTTCGGCTTTTATTTTAGGCAGATTTCATTCGAGAAATTATTTATTGGTAGGTATTTTAGGCCTTATCATCAATTGGCTTGGCGATTCACTTGATGGCAGATTGGCTTATTACCGCAAGATAGCCCGAAAATGGTATGGATTTGCATTGGATATTGTGATGGATTGGCTCAGCATTATTCTTATCGGCTTAGGCTACTACTTTTACGCAAGCCAAACAACACAGGTTTTTGCATTTTTATTCGTGGTGCTTTATGGCTGGTCGATGATCATTAGTCAACTACGCTATAAAATAACAGGTTTTTATCAAATCGATTCAGGCCGTTTAGGACCAACGGAGTTACGCGTAATTATTTCACTTATTCTTATTACTGAAACGCTGTTTGTAGGCAGTATCACCTATTTTGCCATTGCCGTAACCATATTGTTATTGCTAATCAATATTATCGATACACTAAAACTTTTAAAAGCAGGCGACACTAAAGACCAGGAGGAAAAAGAATGATCAGTTGGGCATCTGTTAAGCTTTTTCTGAAAGCTCAGGTATCGGCTTTTTCGGGCGGAATTACCGATTATGGATTAATGATACTACTAACCGAATGGCTGCACATCCACTTTACCATTTCTATTTTAATTTCAGGTTCCCTTGGCGGATTGGTTAACTTCTGTATTAACCGTTTCTGGGCTTTTAAAAGTAACGACGGCTACCACAGCTCTACCGGTGGGCAGCTTGTCCGTTTTTTTACCGTGGTTTTGGGAAGTATTTCGTTGAAATCAGCAGGTACCTATTTATTGCAGCAAAGCTTACACGTAGATTATAAACTCGGTAGACTTTTAATTGATAGTGTAATTTCCTATGGTTTTAACTATCCGCTAATGAAGTATTGGGTATTTAAAATTAATAGCTTGGAGGCTGCCTGCCCTGAAAGGCCAAGCGATTGCTTCGACCTTAGCGAGAAACAAATAATTTAAACGGGTAAATCTTACACCAAATAGTATAAAAGCAAATAATGCTGATATTTGCCTTTATCAAACGTTTGCGCGTTATTCAACCTAAACCTAATCCGTTAAGAGATAACGGAATACGAAGCAACTATAAAAAAGGTAAGAGGAATGTCCAGCCTAAACGATGAAGCATAAAAACTGAACACCTTGCCTTTACCTTATTAGTTTAATATTGTTTTAGAGTCGCTCACTCTATTTTCATTAATCTGCTTAATAATTCCTTCAAATTCCGATTCTTTGGCTATGTACTTATTCAGTAAATCGATCTGATTTAAGCCCCTCACCAAGTTGTGATCAGGATAATTAGTTTTATAGTAGATATCGCCGTTTAAGAAATCGGCTATAAACCTTACCGCCTGCATGTAGATCATAAATTTACCCGAATAAATAAAGAACTGCTTTTCGGTAAAGGTCAGAACCTGATCCATTTCTTCCATATAACCTTTATGTATTGCGGCAAAAACGTCTTCTCTTATGGCTATTTTACTAAAGTCCTTTTCTTCTTCATTAGCCTCTGAGAGATAGGTACGCATCATATCACCTACATCGCTGATAAAGTATCCGGGCATCACCGTATCTAAATCGATTACGCATAAACCCACGCCGGTTTCGGCCTGTAGTAATACATTGCTAATTTTAGTATCGTGGTGTACAACACGTAAGTTAAGCGCACCACTATCTACCATATGCACATATTGTTCTTCTATATCGTAATGCCTGATAATCTCTTCAACAGCAAACTTTGCCTCAAAAATTCTTTCGTCGCTAGCTTGTTCCAATGCTTTTTTAAACTGCTCTACGCGCAAAGGCAGGTTATGGAAATCTTCGATAGTGGGCTTTAATTTTTGCACATTGAAGGCACAAAGCATCCTGGTAAATTTACCAAACTGCTTGGCAGCATGATAAGCCTGCTCAGGCTGATGTACAAAATCAATAGAGCAAGAATTTTCCACAAATGGGAAAACCCTGTAAAAATGATTGTCAATAACCACAAAATCATCTCCGTTTGATGCCGCAATTGGGGCAACAAATAGATATTTAGGGGCAGTTTGATCGAGATATTTTTTTATTGTCTCAATATTTTGAGCAATATTTTGAGGCTGGCGAAAAACCTCTGTGTTTACCTCTTGCAAGATATAGGCTAATCCTTCACCGTAAACTTTCCAGGTATGGTTAATTAAACCCGAGCCAAAAGGTTCAATTTTAATTTTTTCTGCGTTAAGTCCATAAGCACCTAAAACTGCTTTAAACATAAGATGTTAATATATATTTGAATAAAAATTGTTCCAGGCAAACCATTTGATCAACCTGAATAAAGTTGCGTATTAAAATATGCGGGCAAGCCATAAGCAATACCCGCAATCGAGACTAAAAACCGCTATCGTCTAAAGCGAAAGTATTTTTACGATCTTTCCATTTTCCTTTGGTAAAATCAGGGAATTTTTGTGGCATATTTCCTTCTTTTAACGATTTGGTAGAAAGTGGTGTAATTACACTCATAGTAACTGAATCATATACGTCAATTGGTGTTTGTTTTTTCTGTTTTACCGCCTGGATAAAGCCATTAAATACAAACCAATCCATACCACCGTGACCTGCGCCTACAGCATCTGCTTCGTATTTTTTCCAAAGGGGGTGATCATATTTAGCAAACCATTCCTGAGCCGGATCCCATACATCGTCTTTTTTCGATTTGTGGTCGATATAAACCGATTTGTTTACATCCATCCAAAGTCCTTTTGTGCCCTGAACCCTAAAACCGATAGAATATGGACGAGGCAGGTGGGTATCGTGACTTAACAATACGGTTTCGCCGTTTGCACAGTTAATCAATGTAGTGGTAACATCACCATTTTTATAATTGATTTTGGCATTAGGGTGGCCTGGCGACATTTCTTCTACATAAGCTGCCAAACCTTTGGCCTTAGAGCTGAACGAAACCAAACTGGTAAAGCTGTTTCCCCTGTTAATGTTTGCATATTGCATCAACGGACCTACGCCGTGGGTTGGGTATAAATCGCCATCCTGATCGATATTAAACTGCGTACGCCATTGTGCCTCGCTTAGTGCTTTTGGTCCAAACTCTACCCCACCCCCATAATAATCTTTGCCGTTGTTAAAAAGCACATTTCTTAAGTTGTGCTGGTAACCACCTTCAAGGTGTACCAATTCGCCGAAAAGACCCTGCCTAACCATATTTAAAGCCGCCATTACGTCTCTACGGTAACAAACGTTTTCTAATGTCATGTAAGGCATTCCTGTTTTTTCAGAAGTGTTTACAATATCCCAATGATCTTGAACACTTAAACCTGCAATTACCTCGCAGCCTACATATTTACCAGCCTTCATGGCATCCACTGCCTGATCGCGGTGAAACTGCCATGGTGTTGCTATAATTACAGCATCAATATCTTTACGGTCTAAAAGTTTTTTGTAAGCATCTAAGCCCCCGGTATATTCTGTTGCTGCAGGTCTACCTTTTTTGGCTATAAAATTGCGACAGATTTTAAGTGAGCTTTCCTGGGTATCGCAAATAGCCACAATTTCTACATCATCTCTTAAAGCACCTTCAGAGATATGGCTCATACCGCGTGCACCAACACCGATATAACCTAATCTTACTTTTCCGCTGTCTGATGACGCAAATAAACTTCCGGTTGGCAGGACGGTTAAACCAGCAGCCGTGAATGCACCATTTTTGATAAATTCTCTACGTTCCATTTGTGTTTTTTAATATTTATTGTTTAGTTTTTTAATTGATCCGGTTAATACTGAACAAACGTTTTACTAGGTATTCTTTTGCACTTTAACACACTAAAACCCACTCATCTGCAGCACCTTAATAGGCTAAAGATTTTTAAAGAGCGTTTGGCTAAAATATAATTTGTAATCTTTAATTCTTCCATTGGCATTATCCTGTCGGGGTAATAGCTTTAATCCCTTGATGGTGTAGTTTTTACCAAGGTCTATTACAATCTGGTGTGGTGGTTTTGGCGATTTAGACTCCCATTGTGTATGCCAGATACTAGTAAACTGCAAATCGAAAACATTAGCGGCATTTCCATCATCACCGCCCAGTTCTTCACTATCTGCATAAACTATTTTCCAATCACTACGCGGAATTTCATTCCCCTTATCATCAAGCAGCACAATTTCTGCAACCGTGGTATAAGGCTGTCCTTTCTGTTCAGATAGCGCTTCCAAACAAAAATAACGGGCGCTTACAGGCTTAAAAACAACCTGTTGCCATTTGTTATCATTTGCAAAACTACCTTCAACATAAGCTTGTTCTGCATCTGCAACCCATTTTTGGTTATCTTTTTTGTGCAGTTCGAGCTGTTTTTCGTTCACCACATCTAAAATTGGTTTATCTAAAAAGCTTAATTCCGGCTTTTCAGTTCCGAAGAGGTCGAATACCACCACTTCATTTTTGCCTTTTTTAAGCCAACTGCCTGGTATAAGCATGGTTTGCGTTGGGCCGATATTCCAATATCTACCCAAACACATTCCATTTAACCAAACTAAACCTTTATTCCATTTACCCATATCGAGGTAAGTATCTTCTAATTTATCGGCACTAAAACTTCCCTTATAAAAAGCAGCTGTAGCAGGTTGATTGCTAAGTGCTTCATAACGAAGCGGAATATTTACTTCTCCAAGCCTTACCGGATAGTTTTTCCAGCTCCTTAAAGCGGTCTGTTTTCCATTTTCAGATAAATATACCTCCCCATGAATTCCTTTCCGATCATGCATCTGGTAGCCGTAGTTTACCCTGCCTGTGGCTTCTACCAAAACCCGCAGCACACTTTTGCGCGTTCTGGCGGGAATTTCAATACTGAATTTGTTTTTTCTTCTATCCAGTTCGCCAATCTTTTTACCATCAATATATACCAATGCATAATCGTGAACGTCTTTAAACACCAAACTCGATTTTTGGCCTGCTGTTAAATTGGTTTCGTACACTACACAGCCAAAATCCTGATCTAAATCTTCCATTAGCATTGCGGTATCAGCTAAAACAGGCTTAGGTAGGTTTTTAGATAGTACTGCTATTGATGAGAACGTAACCGCTTGTAATTTCTGGATCTTGTTTGCAGCAGGCACATCTGGTAGAACCTCTCCATCTTGCAGGTAATTGGCAAATAACTTACGGATGGCATAAAATTTCTCTGTTGCATTACCAGCCTCATCAATAGGTGCATCGTAATCGTAGCTGCTGGTTTGTGGCAGATAAGGTGGAGCATTGGCACCGCTATAAGTACCAAAACTTGTTCCACCATGCGCCATGTAAATACTAAACGATGCTTTATTGTCAAGCATGTATTTTAACTCGCCTACAATGCGTTGGGTATCGCCTTTATGGTGTGGCCTGCCCCAGCTATCGAACCAGCCCGGGTAATATTCGCCGCACATTAATGGTCCTGTAGGCTGTATGGCCCTTAAGGCTTTAAAATTAGCTTCTGGTCCGCTGCCAAAGTTTACCACCGCGAACAAACCTTCAGGATGGTCGTTTTTTAACTGCGAGGGTCCATCGCAATGAAATAAAGGAACAGTAAAGCCAGCTTCTTGCAGATTGGCTTTAATGATGTTCATATAATCTTTATCGTTACCATAACTGCCGTACTCGTTTTCTACCTGCACCATAATAATGTTGCCACCTTTGCTAATCTGCAATGGGGCAAGCTGTTTGCCTACGGCTAAAAGGTACTTTTTGGCTCTTTCTAAAAAATATGGATGTTGCGTGCGCAAACGGATGCTTTTATCTTTAAGCAGCCACCAGGGGAAACCGCCAAACTCCCATTCGGCACAAGAATATGGTCCTGGCCTTAATATTACATACAAACCAACCTCTTTTGCCAGTTTACAAAATTCGGCAGCATCGCTCTGCGCTGTCCAGGTAAACTGATCGGGTTGTTTTTCGTGTATATTCCAAAATAAATAGGCACATACCGTATTTAACCCCATTGCTTTGGCCATTTGCAAACGTTGTTTCCACTCGGCTTTTGGTATACGGGCAAAGTGCATTTCACCACAGCGTATTATATATGGCTTGCCATTAAGCTCGAAAGATTCGGTACCTATTGCAAAGGTATTTTCTTTTTGAGCCCAGCTATTAATAGATAAAGCAATTAATAGCCCTAAAAAAAGTATTTTTTTAAGCAAACGGGTATGCATTTGTGCTGGTTCTTTTTTGGTTTTGTTGATTTGTATTTTTAAAAGTAGAACAAGCAAATGAGCATTACAACATAAATATCAGCGCAAACGATTGACTAATTTTAATAAACTGCTTAAATTTTATTTCACATTAACGCCTAGTGAAACGCAGCTATAAATGAACGGGATTATTGCAAAACTACGGGAAGAGGCACCGCCTACAGGCACAAACCTTGAATAGAGAAACTATTAACGAGAATAAATCCATATGCATGTTAATGAGTTTATTCTTTTAAGCTTTTAATTAAACCTAATTGTGCAGTGCCGATAAATAGTAGAATACACCCTTAGAGCACATATGTAAAAAAACAGAAATTTATAAGCAAAACCTGGCCCATTGCAGCTAAAAATAGTTGCTTTTAAGTTCAATCATGCTCAAGCAACTTCGAGTTGAGAAATAATTTACTATGATAAATGATAATTTTATTAACAGGGCGGGTTATATGACCAAGAACCACAACCCTTAGTTCCTAAACCCGGTAGCAACGGAAATCCTTTTTATTGCATAAGAGCCATCTGTCCTATTCTTGCTGCTGGTTGCGTAAAATTTGCAATAAAAAGATTGGAGTGAATAACGGGGCTGCAGTACCCACAGCGGTATGAATGCTCGTTTTCGAATGAAAATGTATAAACTCATTACAGACCACCTCCAGCCCCTCCTAAATTAGGAGGGGAGTTGATGTTATGATAAAACATTAAAAACCAAAACCTTCTGATACAACTTCCTGTACCTTACTTTTTCTAAACTCTTTCATTGATTGTGGTTCTTTGGCCTCAAGCGTGGCAAAATCTACCACACCTGTTCTTTTGGCCCAGTCGAAATAAGCTACCGATAGCCTGCTTACCACATCGTGGTTTTGCCTAGCTACATTGGTGGTTTCGCCGCGGTCGGTTTCTAAATTGTACAGTTCCCAATTGTAGCCTGGCCAGGTAGATACCAGTTTCCATTTGCCAGCACGCACGGCGCGGTTGCCTGCACGTTCCCAAAATAGTGGTTCATCACGTTTCAGTTCGTTATCGTTACCAAACAGCACCGGTAATAAACTTTTGCCAGCCAGTGTATTCGGTATAATGCCCTGATAGTTTTTAGGGTAAGTAGCACCGGCCAGATCGTAAAATGTTGGAGCAATATCGATAATATGGCCCGTGCCTTTTTTAACGCTGCCCGGTTTAATTTTAGCCGGATACCAGGCAATAAATGGCGAGCTTATGCCACCCTCATACATATAATCTTTAAAGGCTTTTAATGGCGAATTTGATGCATAAGACCAGTTTTTGCTTTGCGACTCATACGAACCAATGGTACCAACAGCGCCCGAATTGCGTACGGCACCTTTATACCACTTCACCAGATCTTCTGCAGGGGCACCATTATCAGAAATAAACAAAATGATGGTATTTTTATCGGCTCCGGTTGCTTTTAACTTATTTAAAACCTGGCCAATGCCCTGATCTAAACGATCGACCATGGCGGCAAAAATCTCCATCCTTTTGGCCCACTGGCTACACTGATCGAAAGATAGTTTGTTCCAGTTATAGATATCGGCATCCTTTTCAGAAATGCTCGATTTCTCATCAATAATGCCCAGTTCCTTTTGTTTTTTAATTCTTTCGGCACGGAGCACATCCCAACCTTTATCGTAACGACCTTTGTATTTGGCAATATCTTCTGGCAATGCATGCAGCGGCCAATGCGGCGCGGTATAGGCTAAATACAGAAAGAAAGGCTTGTCTTCAGGATTTTGATCCAAAAACTTTACCGCATTTTCGGTAATTACATCGGTTTGATAAAATTTGCCAGCTTCTAAAGGATAAGGTTTCCCATCGATGGTATAGGCACGTTTTTTACCTCCTTCGTAATCGCCCTGATCGAAATAACTTCCATTTTCCGACATCATAACATGATCGAAACCACGCTGCCAGGGGAAACTTACCTCTTTACCTGCCACATGCCATTTACCAGACATTAAAGTACTATAACCTTGTGTTTTTAATACTTCGGCCAGGGTAAGCGATTCTTTATTGAGATAACCCTGATAGGCCGGAAGCCCCAGATCGTTCGCGAAATATCCCACCCCAGCCTTATGCTGGTACTGCCCAGTTAATAAGGAAGCCCGCGTTGGCGCACAAATAGAGTTGTTATAAAATTCTTTTAACCGAAGGCCCTCGTTGGCGAGACGGTCTAAATTGGGTGTTTTAATTTCTGAGCCATAGGCACCAAGATCTGAATAGCCCAGATCGTCGGCCAGGATAAGAATAATATTGGGCTTTGCAGGCTTGGCATTTTGCGCAAAACCCTGAATGGTCAGTAATGCACCTAAACATGTTAATATTACTTTGTTCATCTTTTTCTTTATTTAATCTAAAAATTCTGATTACCTCTGTTGTTTCCCTGTGCAGGCCGGGCGGGCGCAGTTTTAAGCAATTCGTAATCTACTACCCCATTTTCTGCTGCCCACTTTACATATGCGGCTTTTAACTGTGCCACTATTTCGGGATGTTGAGCAGCTACATTGGCATTTTCGGCCCTATCTTTTTCGATATCGAAAAGCTCAAATTTTTCAGTTAAACCTGCAGGAGAAACGAGTTTCCATTTACCCCAACGTACAGCTTTGTTACCACCACGCTCCCAAAATAAAGGCACCGAACGCTGTACGGTATCTGTTAACCCACTAAGTAGCGGCAATAAACTTTTACCAGGGAGGGCGTAGCTACTTATTCCGTTTAACTGTTTTGGATAGTTAATGCCAGCCAGCTCGTAAAAAGTTGGTGCAAGATCGATTAAATGACCAGTGCCTTTGGCAATTGTTCCGGCTTTAATTTTATTCGGAAACCAGGCAATAAAAGGTGCACTGATGCCACCTTCGTATGGTGCCCCTTTATAATTGCGCAGTGGCGAATTGCCAGTTTGCGACCAATTACTGTTCTGTGTTTCGTAAGATCCGGCAGTGCCAACTGGCCCGGTGGTACGTTGGGTATAGGGTCTTGTACCATTGCCACCCTGAGCACCATTATCTGAAATAAAAATGATGAGGGTATTTTCATCTTGTTTCAACTCTTTTAATTTAGCAAGCAAACGGCCAACACCTTGATCTACATGATCAATCATGGCTGCATAAACTTCCTGACGGGTTTGCCAGTACTCCTGCTCATCATACGTTAACTTGTTCCAGGGTTTTACCTGGTCATCGTGAGCGGCAATTTTCTGATCGGCACTAGTAAGTCCTTTTTTAATGGCATTGCGGTAACGTTGTACGCGCAAAGAATCCCAGCCTAGTTTATATTTACCTTTGTATTTAGCAATATCGGCCGGGAGTGCCTGAAGTGGCCAATGTGGAGCATTGTAGGCCAGGTATAAAAAGAAAGGTTTTTTAGCTTTTTGTTGATCATCCAAAAATCCCAATGCATTATTGGTAATCTCTTCAGTTAAATATTTCCCTGGCTCCAGAAAATAAGGTTCGTTATCTTTAATCAAGGGTACTGTTTCGTTGCCTTTTTCCCCGATTTCGTAATAGTTGCTGGCGCCACCAATAAAACCAAAAAAATGATCGAAACCGCGTTGGTTTGGCCATTGGTTCCGATCGTCACCCACATGCCATTTACCGGCCATGAGCGTGGTGTAACCACCAGATTTAAGCACCTCGGCCAAGGTAAGCGATTCGCGGTTTAAAAAACCCTGGTAAGCAGCCAGCCCAAGGTTATTATTAAAAAAGCCAACACCCGCCTTGTGCTGATATTGCCCGGTAAGCAACGATGCCCTGGTAGGTGCACAGATCGAATTGTTGTAAAATTCTTTCAGCTTTAGGCCACCAGCTGCCAGTTTATCTAAATTAGGTGTTTCTATCTCTGTTGCACCAAAAGGGCCAATATCTGAAAAGCCAAGATCATCAACCAGTACCAGCACGATATTTGGTTTTTGCTTTTTCTGCGCCAAAGTAACCTGTACAGTCAGTAAACCAGCAGCCAACAGGCATATTTTCAGGATGGGCAAACGGGAATATCTTTGTTTAAAATCCATGTGATTAAATTTTAGTATAAAACGGTTAATAATTTACCCAATCTGGGTTCTGTTTTAATTTAGGGTTGAGGTTAAGTTCGCGTTGTGGTATGGGAAAATGAATATGACGCTTCGCTGCCAGGGTTTTTCCGGCTGCTTTAAGTGTCGCCACATAATAATCGGCTCCACGCCTGGCCAGGTCGAACCAGCGCTGATATTCGAAAACCAGTTCCTTTCTCCGCTCCTGAAAAACAGCATCCCTAAACTGATCTACAGTTAATGTCGGAGCAATATCCGCTAGTTTGGCAATACCTGCACGCTGGCGCACTTCATCTATGGCAGTATATGCGGCTGCATTTGGCCCATTGTTTACTTCATTTAAGGCTTCAGCATAAATTAAAAGCACCTCTGCATAGCGGATAATTGGCAGATTTTTTGAAGACTGAGATTGATTACCCACCACAGCCGGATCGTAATACTTATTAAACTGTGGCGAAAAGGTATATAACTGGCCATTTGTAGGGCTCACCATCTGGGTAACAAAGGTAATTGCCTTTCGGGTATCGTTATCAGCAAAGCTGTTATATAAACCGCCCGCAGTATGCAGAGCATCAGCATAATCGCCATTAATACCGGGTACGTCTGCAGGTGCCGAACGACTGGCCAAACTGTTACCCTGGTAGCCGGCATTGCCCACAAACTGTGCAGAAAAGATATGTTCTTTACCGTTTTTAGTGGCTACATTAAACACATCTGCAAAATTTGCAAACAGTGAATAGTATTTACTATCGATTACCTCTTTACTTTTTTGCGCTGCATTTGCCCACTCTTTATGGGTAAGATATACTTTTGCCAACAAACTTTTGGCTGCACCCGAAGTTGCCCTCCCTAAATCTTTGCTGCTATATTCTGCTGGTGCAGGTAACGATTCTGCATCTTTTAAATCCTGAATAATCTGCGCATAAACCGCAGCTTCAGGTGCATTTGAGACATATAGATCTTCGGGGGCTAAGGAAGTATTTTCATGCAATACAATGGGTACATCGCCAAACCAGCGTACCAGATTAAAATAGTGTAGTGCCCTTAAAAACTTCGATTCGTTAATTAAACGTTTTCTAATGGTCGAACTAATTTTGGCCTCGTCAATTAAAGCAATTTTATCGATGGCAATGTTCGAAGCATTAATGGCATCGTAACTTTGTTTCCATAACTGCTCCATCCTGTCATTTGATGAATCGTGTGTTAAACCTGATATGGCCCTAACATGCGCATTTCTGGCTCTTGGACCAGCCTCATAATCGTCGGTAGCCATTTCTACCCCAATCTGTATTAGGCTATTATAGAGCGACTGACCACTTTCATAAAGTTTGCGATAATTGGCCGTAACGGCAGAAACCGCCTGGCTTTCATTTTGGTAGAACTGTTCCGTAACCAGTACCGATTCTGGCTCTTCTTCTAACTTAGAGCAGGCCGAAAGTGCTACAGCTAAAATAGAAAGGTATAATAAGTTTATCTTTTTCATTGAAATATCGATTGATTAAAATGTTAACCTTAAACCAGCCCTAACCGATCTGGAGATAGGATAAATCCCGGCATCGGTTCCTGGCGATACATTACTTCCAGAGGTAATTTCGGGATCGAAGCCTGAATAATTTGTCCAGGTAAGGAGGTTCTGCCCGGCTATATAGAAATATACATTTGATAACTTTGCCTTAGCAGAGATCTTTTTTGGCAAGGTATAACCCAGTGATATATCTTTTAACCTTAAGAAAGAACCACTTTCGATAAAGCGATCAGAAAATACAGGTGCAGGATCCAATTTTGCTCTTGGAATGGTTTGGCTTGGATTGCTTGGTGTCCATCGGTTTAAAGCGGTAGCCGAGGCATTTTGTTGCCCGGTAAACAGCTCCAGGGTTTGCATATTCGAGTTCAAAATACTGTTACCATATGATCCTTGTACAAATATTAACAGATCGAAACCTTTGTACTCGAAATTATTGGTTACGCCAAAAATGAAATCGGGTTGTGCATTGCCAATAATGGCTTTATCTGCAGCAGTGGTAAACTGGCCATCGCCATTAATATCTTTGTACAATCTATCGCCAGGTTTTGGCACGGCATTACCCGTATATTTACCTTTAGCGGCTTCCTGCCCTGTTTGTAGGATTCCATCGGTTACATTGCCATAAAAGCTACCCAATGGTTCGCCAACTTTTACAATGTAATTTCCGCTGATGTACGATTGTGCACCATTGCCAATACTTAACACTTTATTCCGGTTAACAGAAAAGTTTAAATTGGTATTCCAGATAAATGTTCCGATAAGGTTACGGGTATTCAGGCCAATTTCAAATCCTTTGTTTAATACTGATCCATAATTCTGGAGCGATGTACCATAACCTGTTGTCCAGGGGATTTCTACATTTAACAATAGGTCTTTGGTTTTCTTGTAGTAGCCATCTAACGTTAATTGGATTCTGTTGTTGAAAAAGCCGATATCTAAGCCGGCATCGTATTGATGG
Source organism: Pedobacter sp. SG908 (assembly GCF_011759615.1). NCBI lineage: Bacteria > Pseudomonadati > Bacteroidota > Sphingobacteriia > Sphingobacteriales > Sphingobacteriaceae > Pedobacter > Pedobacter sp. SG908. The sequence continues at coordinate 1,528,355 of NZ_JAAOYY010000001.1, read as the reverse complement.
GTAGTTTCCCAGCCCAGTTTATCATTTGCAATGCGGTTAGGTGCAAAACCAGTTGCAGTAGCACCACCAAATACATAATTGAGACTGTATAAAGTTGCCAAAGACTGGTATTGGCCAATCTCGAGGTTTCCTGTTGTACCGAAACTGGCACGTACTTTAAGCTCGCTGATTGTTTTTTGCAACGACTCAAAAAATTTCTCGTTACTGATTTTCCATGAAGCAGCCGCCGAAGGGAAATATCCCCATTTGTTTCCTTTCCCAAAGCGTGATGATCCATCGGTACGAATGCTGGAGGTTAAGAAATAACGGTTATCGAAACTGTAATTTACCCTGGCCAGGTAAGAATGTAATACCCATCTTGAGGCATCAGAGTAAGGTGCTACCAAAGTTGCCCCACTCTGCAGGCTGTTAAAGGTTAAATCGTCGGTTACAAACTTTTGGGCATTTGCCCTTGTTGTTTCGCTCGAAAATTCCTGTTGTGTAAAACCGATTACAGCATCTAAAGCATGCTTACCAAAAGCTTTATTGTACGAAAGGGTATTCTCATTTAACCAGGAATAAGAATTATAAGTGCCTTTTCCGGCAGCGCCCCCAATAGTACTTCCTTCATAAATTGTTGATGGGATATAGTTCTTTTCGTTTACGCTGTTTACATCGGCACCAAGCAGTACTTTAAGATTTAGCCCTTCAATAATCGTGTATTCACCAAATGCTGTTCCCAAAAACTTATTGGTGGTTGATTTGTTGATCTGCTCTTTTAATGAAGCAATTGGATTGGCAAATATATTTTCAAATGGATTACGAAGTGTGTAAGCACCAGAAGCATCGTAAATAGAAGCAGTAGCAGGCATAATTAACAGGCCGTTAATAATGCCCGAAGGAGATACATTGGCATCAGCCTTACTTCCAGTAATACTTGCGCTTACCTTAAATTTTTCGAAAGGTTGGGCATCTACATTGGCCCTGATGCTGATCCTCGAATAATCGGTATTCTTTAAAATACCATCCTGATCAAAATAATTCCCTGAAATAAGGTATCTTGTTTTCGGATTCCCGCCACTTATGGTGAGTTGATGGTTCTGTGTTGGCGCACGTTCGAATGCTTCACTCTGCCAATCTGTGCCCGCACCCAACTGATCAATCTTTGCCTGGCTCAAATACTGGAAATGGCCTTTGCTTGGATCGGTATCGTATAATGCATCATTTCGGAGCAATGCAAAATCATGTGCATTTAAGAGGTCTAACTTCTTTCTTAACGATTGTGTACCATAACTTCCTTCATAGGTAATCGCACTACGGTCTGCTTTCCCTTTTTTGGTCGTGATGATCACTACACCGTTGGCTCCTCTCGAACCATAAATCGCAGTTGCAGAAGCATCTTTTAAAATATCAACCGTTTCAATATCAGAAGGATTGATACTGGCCAATGGGTTAAGTGGTGTACCGCTGAGTGTACCTGCCGAAGCCGAACTGTTGTACAAAGGGAATCCATCAAGCACATATAAAGGTTCATTTCCACCTTGTACCGAACTTCCTCCCCTTACACGGATGCTTACGCCACCACCCGGTTGACCCGATGTTTGGGTAACCTGCACACCGGCAGCAGCGCCCTTTAACAATTGATCTACTGAACTTAAGGGTTGTTTCAATGCCGATTTAGAAATGGAAGAAACGGAACCTGTAATGTCGCTTCTCTTCTGCGTACCATAACCCACTACCACCACATTATCGAGCTGGTTAGCTGCTTCTTCTAGTTTAATTTCAATCGGGCTTCCATTTGCAATAATTTCGATGGTTTTATAACCGATATAACTCACTGTTAAGGTATAAGGAAACTTTTGCCCGGTTACGAACCTAAATTTACCCTCATTATCAGTTGCTGCAGAGTGAGTGGTTCCATTAATGCGGACTACCACACCTGGGATGGGCTCTTTGGTTTTGGAATCGGTAACCAAACCAGTAAGGGTTGAGTTAATGAGTGGTACTGTTTGCGCTTTAACCGCAATTGAAAAAATAAATTGGGCGATAATTAACATTCCTAAATGACGCAACAAGCGTAAGAAACGGACTGACGATCTGTGTCGAACGGACTTTTCCTGTCCGAAAACTGGTAATGAGACTTGCGAAGCCGACCCATAGGGCCACCTGACTTCTTCAAATTTTTGCATACTTTTGTTAAAGGTTAAGTGGTAAATTGATTCAGGTGCCAACGCCAATTGAAGACCTGTTTCGATGATTTAATCTAGGGGAGATACATTTGTGTTTCCCCGATTCTTATATAGTTTGTAAAGTTTTTATTTGCTGCCCTCCTCTTGTTTAATTGCTTTGTTATTTATCGCTTACACACCTAAAACCAAGGTGTTCCATACCGCTATCTTCTGATGTTTTCATTCTTCTTGCTACCCGATAACCAGAACAATAGCTATCGTTACAGAGAAAAGATCCTCCCCTAACGGTATGTTTAATGGCATAAGGCTCGTCTGGATCGTGAGATTTAGCTGGCCCCTGGGGGTTGCTGATTCCTTCTGGTTTATTTACACTTGCATAATAGCGGTTATCATAAAAATCTGAGCACCATTCCCAAACATTTCCGGCCATATCATAAAGGCCATAAGCATTCGGAGCAAAAGATTTAACAGGTGCTGCGTAATAAAATTTATCTTTTTGTACATTTTTATAAGGGAAATCGCCTTCCCAAATATTCGCTTTTGCTTTACCAATATTTACAGATTCGTTTCCCCATGGGTAAACATTATCTTTCAATCCACCTCTGGCTGCCCACTCCCATTCGGCTTCAGTTGGCAATCTTTTTCCGGCCCATTTGCAATAAGCAAGGGCATCGAAATAAGAAACGTGTACTACCGGAAAATTATCTTTACCTAAAATATTACTTTTTGGTCCGTGAGGATGTTTCCAGTCAGCGCCCTTACTCCAGGCCCACCATTGTGCATAATTATTAATATCTACAGGGCCTTTTGCAGGCACAAAAACCAACGAAGCTGCTACCAATACATCTGCAGCAGGTTTAGGCGTTCCCGGAGGCAATTGTTTTTTAAGTATATTCCAATCTGGCTTTTGCTCTGCTGTGGTAACATAACCAGTTGCCTTTACAAATTGCTTAAATTGTGCATTTGTTACTTCTGTAACATCAATATAAAAGCCTTTAACACTTACTTTATGTTTTGGAAATTCATCGGCCGATGCCTGTGCATTGTCACCGCCCATGCGATAAGTTCCTGGGCTTATCCATACCATTCCTGCATGATGCTTAACTGATGGGGCTTTGCTTAGATCATTTACCAATTTTGGCAAAGCATTGGAAGTGCCAAAACGATTAGGCAATTTAGCTGCACAACAAACTGCAACTCGCGGATAAATGGGGGTTTTAGGATGGGGACCTTTTGCAGTCAAAGTGGGATCTGGTACTAAAAGCCCAGACAAAGCAATGATTACAAGGGAGATCCTGTAAAATAAGGCAAAGTTCATAATAAGGATGTATTGGGTATCTGACTAGTTAAGTCAAAGCATTATTGTTGAGCGCCCGGCCATTTAGAAAGCCATAGTGATGATAAGTTTATGCGCAACAACAACACATTCGCATTGATCTGTTATGATTGGAACAGTGGATAGCGTAGGTAGAAAATGAAAGAAAGTAAAATTTATTCATATCGTTATTTGCAGGTGGTCAGCAAATATAATATTAAATTCTATAAATCCTATAGAATTTATAGTTTAATATAATTTTATTTATTATACTTCATTCTTTATAAACACTTTAACATGAAAAATCATTAAATAAATACCTTTTAATAATTAAGATTAAACAAAAAAAATCGAGAAAACACGAATGTATCCTCGACAATCCAATAAAAATTAAAATAGCGCTACTTACCTATTTACCCACTTCCAGAATTTTAAAACTTCCGGGAACACGATGTGGGCGTTGGTTGGCATCTGTACTTTTTTCGAAAGCCGCTGTTGGTAGAAAAAGATGATGACTGGCGAAATCAATGGCAATGGTTCTTGCGCCTACTTCAGTTTTTATCGTTTCCTGTACAATAAACTGATTGGCTGAAACTTCTTTTACCACTGTAATATTACCTTCACCATTGGCACTATAAGCTAATTTAGTGGTCGGATCGAAAACTACACCATCGCAATTATTACCTATCGCTATAGAAGTGATCTGTTTGCCAGTTTTGGCATCCAGAATAAGCATCACTTTGTTAGCACAAACAGTAAATAGTCTTGATGTTACACGATCTATAGCTAATCCAGAAGGCTCTTCCCCTCCTTTTAGTTTATACCTTGATAAAACTTTATTGGTATTCAAATCAAAACAAACAATTTCTCCGATATCTTCGATATTTACATACACTTTTCCCTTCCCGTCAGACACGCCTGCTTCGGGTTTGCCACCTAACGGAATCGTTGCGATAACCTGATCAGTTTGTGGATTGATAATACTGGCATCGTTACTTTTGCCGTTAAATACGATTACTTTTTTGCTATAATCATCAAAGAAAGTGGCATCAGGATTCTGTCCTACTTTAATTTGTGCAGTTACGATAAAATTGTTCAGATCAAAAACCGTACAAGTACCTGCTTTGCCATTGGTGGTGTATCCTTTCCCGAACGGACCTGCAATTGCAATTCCGTGTACACCGAGTGTATTGCGAATCACGCCTACCGAGTCGCCATTGTTCTTATTTAATATATTTACCTGGTTGCCATGTGACACATAAAGATTGTTGTGCTGTTGATCGATACTTACATAATCCCAACCTCCATCGCTTTGTATTTTATGAACAGCCAATACACGCAGGCCACTTTTTTGTTGGGCATTTGCAACCATTGACATTGCAAAAAGAACCACAATACTTAATAATTTCCTTTTCATTTATTTAGTTTTAAATATTTTTAGGCTATGGATTAAATCTGTTACACTTAGGCTTAATCTCCTTCAACTTTAGCCGATTGGTATAATTTTCTGATCAGGCTGGGCAAGGCCACCAGCAATAAAGGCAAGGCTACAATAAAGCCGCCAATAACAGCAATGGCCAGTGGTTGATGTAGTTGTGCTCCAGCACCTATACCCATGGCTAAGGGCATTAAAGCGATAATGGCACCCAATGCAGTCATTAATTTTGGTCGTAGCCGGGTGGAGATGGCAAATGTTATTGCATCATCAACGCTTTGATTAATTAATGATTCTTTAAATTGCAGAAAGGTAAAAATGGCATTCTCGCCAATAATGCCTACAATCATAATCAACCCGGTGTAACTGCCTACATTGAGTGGTGTATGGGTTAAAAACAAAGCTAAATAACTCCCTGAAATGCCCAGCACCGAGATTAATAAAATGAGAAAGGCAATTTTAAAATCTTTAAACAGGAACAAAATTACACTAAACACCAGCAAACTCGAGGCAATGAGGATGGTTAGCAATTCGGAAAACGATTGCTGTTGCTCTTTATATGCACCGCCATATTCGATATGATAACCAGAAGGAAGGTTTACTTTGTTGTTTATAGTTTCCTGAAGATCTTTCATTACACTGCCCAGATCCCGGTTATCGAGCCTCGCCGTAACCACGCCAATGGTTTGTAAATTTTCTCTTTCTACTTCGGCGTTGCCTGATTTAAGCACTACCTCTGCCATTTGATTGATAGGGACCGCTTTGCCATTTGGCAAGAAAATTTTAAGCTTGTTAATATCGGCAACACTAAAAGTCCGGCTGCCAGGGTAAACCATACGAATGGGCGAAAGCTGTTGTTTATCATATAAATCGCCAATTAAAGTCCCCTGCATAGCTGTTTGAAGCTGCGATTGGAAAGACAAGGGACTAATGCCGTACTGAGCCAGCAAAGCAAAATTAGGCTGAATACTAACCGCTGGTCCTGAAAGGACAATGCCATCAAACACATCAGCTGTGCCCCCCACGTGCGAAACAATATTGGCCACTTTTTTTGATAAGGACTGGAGTTTTTCCTGATCATTACCAAAAATTTTCACCTCGATGGGCTGTGTCGAGCTCATTAAATCGCCTAACATGTCGCCAATTACCTGCCCAAAGTCTACCACAAGCGCTGGTTGTGTATTTTCGATATGTGAGCGTATCTCCGAAATGACCTCATCGGTGCTTTTTTTCCTGTTATGTTTTAGCTGAATTAGATAATCGCCAGTATTGGGTTCTGTAATAAAAAAGCCCATCTGGGTTCCGGTTCTTCTGGAGTAAGCCTGCACCTCAGGGATTTTAACAATCTCCTTCTCCACTTCCCTTAGCATCCGGTCGGTTTCTTCTAGCGAGGTGCCCGGTGGCGAAGCATAGTCCATAACAATGCTGCCTTCATCCATTTCGGGGAGGAATCCAGTCTCTAACCGGGGAAAAATGAGTACAATCGACGTGATCAGCACCAGTGTAAACACAATGGAGATATAAGGCCGCTTTATAAAATAACGGACCCAGCTTTGCGATTTAACCTCGTGTACTACTACGGTTTTGCCAGAAGCTGCATGACTCCCCCCTTTACGGGTTAACAAAAGATATATCACCGGTAAACCTATCCAGGTAACAAAGAAGGAACAGGCCAAAGTAATAATCATGGTATTGGTCATCACCTGAAAATAAGATCCGGCCACTCCTGTCATCAATACAAAGGGGATGAATATAACAATGGTACTGATTGAAGAGCCCAACATGGCCGGAAAAAGATATCCAACAGCCTTGCTCAACAACCTCATGGTAAGCTCTTCCGGATGTTCTTCATGTGAACGGTGAATTTGCTCCACCACCACAATGGCATCATCTATAATTAAACCTATGGCAGCTGCAATGGCCCCAAGTGTCATAATATTGAGCGAATAACCAATAAAATAAATAACAATTACGGTTAAACAAAGCGTAACAGGAATAGTAATTAAAAGTGTTACACTTGCTTTGAATGATCTTAGAAAAATAAAAGCAACAATAATGGCTAACGCTAAACCGATCAATAAACTATCGCGTACGCTTTTTACCGATTCATTTACAAAATCTGCTTGTACATAATAAGGTTTAATGCTTACTCCGGCAGGCAAAATATGTTTCAACTGTTCTACTTTGGTAAACATCTCGTTCGAAAGATCAATCAGATTGGCATTTGGCTGTTTGATTACAGCAATCAGAATCCCGTCTTTACCATTGGCATTAATGCGCGTGTACTCTACACTCTGTTGGATATTTACCTTAGCAATATCCATCACTTTAACAATCAGGTTGCCCTTTCTGCTTAATACCAGGTTTTCCAGATCGGTTTTGTTTTTTACAGTAGCATCTGTTACAGATAGGTACAGATAATTGTGATCGGCCAGGTAGCCGTTAGATTTAATAAAATTGGTTTGGCTAAGTGCATTGCTGATCTGATCTGGAGTTATACCAAGCGTCTGCATTTTCTGTGCGTCAAGTTCCAGCCAATATTCTTTACTTTTACCACCAATTACACGGATTTCGGAAACGCCATCAACCTGTGAAAGAAAGGGTTTTACCGTATAAGTTGCGATTTTTTTCAGTTCGGCAGATGAATAATTATGGCTTTCTAGGCTGTATCCACTTACCGGAAGGATTGATGGATTCATTTTCTCGACCGAAATATTAACACCGACGGGTAATGAAGCACTTATTTTGGCAATTTGTGCTTCTATGCGCTGTTGGCTAAGATCAATATCGGCACCAGGGTTCATAAATGCAGAAAGTTCGCAACTGCCTCTACTGGTTTTACTCCTAACCAATTGAAGATCGGGCACCTGTTTTACTGCATTTTCTAAAGGCCTTGTTACGGTAACCACCATCTTATCAACCGGCTGTAGTTCTGCATCGGCAATAATCTTGATCTTTGGAAAGGTAATTTCAGGGAAAAGCCCCGTTTTTAACTGACTGAAAGAATATATCCCACCCACTAAAATAATGAGCAGCACTGCCAGGATAGGGTTTTTATGGGAAATAAAAAACTTGTTCATGGCTATTTCTGGATTTTAACTTTGGCCGTATCTGCTATTCCATAATTTCCGGCTGTAATAATCCGGTCTGTTTTCGAAAATTTCGGTTCAAGCACTTCAATTGTATGCTCGTTTTCGATGCCTTTTTTCACATTTATCTTTACTGCAGTAGAATCATTGATGAGTTTCATTACCCAAAACTCATCTTCGGTTTCGTTGGCCAATACTGCCGATTTGGGGAGTACCTGAGCCTGTTCATGGTTAACTTTTGTTAACTTTACTTTAGCAATTAAACCTTCAGGAATATCTTTACTCGCGGCCACTTTAAGTACATAACGCTGGGTTTGTGCCAAAGAATCTACCGACGGCATTGTTCCCGAAACTGTACCTGTCATTTTGCTCCCATCTGGTAACAGTACCTCCAGGCTTCTGTTCTGATTGATCAGCTGATTATATTCATAAGGCAGATCGAGTAAAAAAACCAAGCTATTGCGGTTACTGATGACGGCGAGTGCCTCCCCATCTTGTACATAATCTCCTTTCTGATGGTTTACCTGGATAATTGTACCTGCCTGATCGGCCCTGATATCGGAAATTCCAGAAAACTTAAAACCTGCATCGAGCTTATTTACGCTATTCCCTATTGATTTAGCTTCTTTGGTAATTAAACTAAACAGCAGCTGATGGCTCCCCACCTGCTTGCCTACTATGGCCTGGGCATTTTGTATATAACCATTAATATTTGCTTTTACATAACTCTTCTCCAAATAGGCCGAAACTGCCGAAAACGCTATAAACTCAGAGAGGGAACTGTCGCGCACGGTAGTTACCTGAACAGGAGTAACTGGCGAGGGTTCAGATACATTTTCTGCCGGGGCCGAATGATTGCATCCCGAAAAAACAAACAGCATGGCGAAAACACCACACATTAATTTTAGATAGTTCTTCATGGTTATCGGTTCCAGTAGTTAAATTGATTAATCAGTTTTAAACGGTTAATTTGAGTTTGTCGTAATAGGTTTTGGGCTGCCAGGTAATTATTAATCGCAATTACGAAATCGGCCACTTTTAAATCGCCGGTATGCATCAGTTTCCGGTCTACTTCAATTAAACCTTTACTAAAGCGGATTTGCTCATTTATTTTCGGAAAAAGCGCATCGGTTTGCTCAAGCTGTTGCTTAATCAGGTTTAACTGTTGTTGCTGTTGTCTGCTAAAAAAATCGCGGTAATTAACAATGGTTTTAGCAGCGAGACTAAGTTTATTGTATTGCATTTTTTTCTGGTGCCCGTCGTAAATAGGTACAGAGAAAGTGAAGCCTACACTAGTGCCAAAATTTTTATAAGGTTGCAAAATAAACGAAGAATTATAGCCACCATTGGCATATATCCCCAGTTTAGGTTTATAATTAAGATCTACAGCGTTTTTCTGGTTGCTGTTCTTTAAGCTATCAATATCGAAACGTTTATTAAAAAAGTGAGGCGTAGTGACTAAATTATCGGTCTGCAATTTTGGATCTGCCAGTTTAACCTGGGCAGTATCGGCAATGCCAGCCAGGTAATTTAAAGTAGCATAATCGTTTTTAAACTGCAGTTCTGCCTGTTGCAGCGCAAGTTGTTGCTGCTGCAATGTAACCAGGAATGTCAAATATTCTGCTTGTTTATAAATATTGCTGCGGGTAAGTTTTTTGAGTAATACTTCTTCCTGTTCAAGTAAAGTAACCACGTCACGGTTAAAACCAACTTGCTGCTGACTGGCGTAGGCTAAAATATACTGATCAGCAATAGACCTTTGTAAATCAAACAGGGAAAGCTGGCCAGCATATTGAATAGAATCGCTTTGAATTTTAACACCTTCCAGCTGATTGTTGATACGTTTCCTGTTCAACAAATCGTAATTCACATTCAGCAAAGCTTCTAGTGCCTGCCCGTTGGTTAATACTTCATCATAACCGTAACCATGGATAACAGGTGCATACATTCCGGCAGAACTGGCGGTAACCTGAGCCCCGCCTGTAGCACGAATAATTAAACTATCAATCCCGGCAGCACGCTGCTGATTATGCAGATCTTTAAGCACAGGGCTAGTTAATTCGGCCTGTTTTAAATAATAATCGAGATTTTTAGCTACCACCTGTGCCCTTGCTCCTGTTACAGAAAAAGCAATGATGCATAAAATCAGGCATTTCATTTTATTATTCATGGTCCGCTGACATTAAAACCTACCCGAAAGCATTAAGCCTGTACTTCCCTGTTGGTGGAAAGGCATAAATGTAAAATTGCCCCCCTTTTTATTGGTAAAAAGGCTCTTAATGTAAGGATAAACCAGATAGGATATTTTAGTCGAGGCAATTCCAAACCCTGCCCCGGCTACTACATCGCTAAACCAGTGTTTGTTGTTGTACATCCTTAGCGTTCCGGTGGCGGTAGCTACGAAATAACCTGCATAACCAATCCAGGGGTTCACATCTTTATATTCCTGGTGCAGAAATTCTGCAGCCATAAAAGCTGAGGCTGTATGTCCTGAAGGAAAGGAATTGAATCCCGACCCATCAGGCCGTTCTCTACCAATGCCCCGTTTCACAAAATGGGTAGAAACGCCCATAATTGCAGCAGAGGTAACATATAACATAGAGGCATCAAACAAATTATGTTTACCTTTTATACCCGATAAATTAAGTGCGTATACTGCAGCTGCCGGAGCAAATTGAAGATAGTCATCAACATGGGCTGCAAATAAAGGATGATCTTCCTGTAATTCTGCCCTGGTGCTTTCATCCAGTTGTTTTAAAGCACCATGATCGTAAACTGCTGCAAAGCCATAACCCATTAATACCACGGGTGCAATAAATGCCGTAGCTTTAAATTTTTGTTTTGGAATAGGAGTTCCACTATACCACCTCCCTAATGAATCGGTATTGGCATTTTTAACCGAATCGATACTTTGTGCAGCACACGATGTAGTAAAAACGACGAAAAACAAAGCACATATCAATATGTTTCGCATGATTAGGATTTTACAGGATTTCCGCTCAGATCAAATAACAGGTCTTTTCCATTCACTTCGGCCTCATAACGGATAGATCCGTCGGCTTTTGTAATTTTAGCAGCCTCTGCTATTTTATTACCTTTCAGTTTGGCAAGTATAACTGCTGGCAATTCGTTGGGCTTAATTGCTGCTTCAGTTTCCAGCAGCACACCTTTTGCTGTATAAACGACCGAAGTTGCTTTGCCGTTTAGCGTAAATCCAGCTTCATAGTCTTGTTTTTCTATTTCCCAATTTGCTTTTACTCCAGGATAAAGTTTTGCGAATGCGCCCTTTACTTCAACCGGTACTTTAACGGCACTAATTTTTTGTGCGCTAACCGATGTAAACATGGTACCGACAAGTAATAAAATTATAAAAATTCTTTTCATCGCTTTTAAATTTTAAATCAAAACTAAAAGTGAATTATGAAGAAATTCTGTAGTTTATTTTCAGGACGTAAGGTTGGTGGCGACACGAGCCTTGGTGGATTTTAATTAATGCGATACAATCGCATTAATCAATTATCCCCCTTATAAACGTGGGCAATAATTATTTGTGCGACAATCACATCAGCCACCAAAATAAACAGCAAAAATATGTTCGCCATTTTCTTCCTGATAACTAATCCGGAAGCCATAAAGATTACAGATTTGTTTAGTAATGGCCAAACCTAAACCCATTCCTTCTGAATCGGCAGATTTTGAAAAGCGATCGAAAATTTTGCTTTGGATATTACCAGGTTTTCCAGAGTTTGCCATAATCAATGCAGCTGAACTGAGTTCAACACGAATATATCCGCCTGTAATATTGTGCCTTACTGCATTGCTAAACAGGTTATTCAGTAAAATATCGGCCAAATAGCGACTCATTTTTATTTCAACAACCTGTAAATCTGTAGTAAGGTTTAGCCCATCTTTTTCAAACAGTTCCTGAAACTGACGGCCTTTTACTTCCACCATTTCTTTAAGATCAATCTCCTGAAAATCGGGAATCAGGTTATTTTCAATTTTGGCCAGCAATAGCAACGATTGGTGCAGGCGGGATAAGCGGCCTGTAGCATGGTAAACATCGGCCAACAGCTCGCCCTGTTGCGCCGTAAATGATTCCGTTTGAAGCAAAGAATCGAGTTTGGAATTGATTACCGCCAAAGGTGTCATCATTTCGTGCGAAGCATTGTCGGTAAAACTTTTAAGTTCTTTATAATCGCGCCTTACCCTTTCAGCCATGGCATTTACAGATTGATGGAGCTCGTTAAATTCATCAATCCGGGTATCTTCGTGTGCAATGGCATCCATATGGGCAACCTCAAACGATTTCATCCCATTTAAAATAGCATAAAACGGCCGCCAGAGTCTGTTCAACACAAACCTGTTAATTAACAACAGCGATAAAAGCAAAATCAATGTAATGCCAATGGTAAACAAAAGGATAATCCTCACCAAATCTTCCGACTCTACCCTTGATTTGGTTATGGTTACTTCAACGGCTTTCCCATTTAGATACACTACGGTGATTAAACTTCTGCCGGGTTCATTTTCCTGCTCTTTGGGATTGTAGTAGCGGGTATACAAAAACTCCCGCTCTGGCACATGGCCAGAAAGGTTTTTATAAGCAATTTTTTGATCAAGGTAACTCGCTGGCAATGGGAGCTTGTGGTAGGTATCTACATACTGACGGATTTCATTTTCTTCAACCACCAGATCCCGATCCAGTTTTTCTGTTAAAATAAAATGGATAACCACATAATAAATTAAGCCGGTAATGGCAAAAACCACTATAGAGGTTAAAATATTTACCCTGTTATACCGGTTTGCCAGTTTCATATATCACCAAATTTATAGCCTATTCCGTAAACTGACCTGAGATAATCGGCAGCCCCGGCTTCAAGTAGTTTTTTCCGGAGATTTTTAACATGGGTATAAATAAAATCGAAATCATCAGACAAATCCATTTCATCGCCCCAAAGGTGCTCGGCCATGGCATTTTTGGTTACCACTTTATTGCGGTTAGAAAGGAAATAAACCAACAGATCGAACTCCTTTTTGGTTAAAATGACCGGATTGCCTTTAACCGTTACTTTCATCGCCGAAACATCAACAGCCATTTCATTAAAATGAATTACATTATCGCCATCAAAGTTTTTACGCCGTACAATAGCACTTACACGCGCCTTAAGTTCCGATAAATGAAAAGGTTTCACCAGGTAATCATCGGCACCCAGATCAAGCCCTGCCAACTTATCATCTAACGAGTGCCTGGCAGAAATAATCAGTACCCCATCTCTTTTTTTTAGCTGTTTGAGTTTCGTCAGCAATTCCAGCCCCTCCCCACCTGGCAGCCCCAAATCCAAAAGAATGCAATCGTAACTGTAAACTGCTATCTTTTCGCTGGCCAATGCAAAATCTGAAGCATGCTCACATATATTTCCTTCGCCTGTAAAATAGGCCAAAATACTTTCCAGTAAAGCGGGTTCATCTTCAATGACCAGAATTTTCATTTTGTATCTTTTTTATGCTTTTAAAGTAACCATTAAAACCCGAAAGTTAAACATCTGGTTTTAATTAAATCAGGTAAAACGCTGGATAAGCTTTTCTATATTCCGGTCTTTTTTCTTTTGCAGAAACTGCTTGCCATAATCGGTAAAATATTGGTGGCCTATAAGCATTTTGATATTAATAGCATCCCATTCCCTATGGCTGTAAGCCAAATTAATATTTTCTTCCCACTCCCGTTTCAACCTTACAGCAAAATCGGTATAAGCTGGCAATGCAAAATGATAGAAATCAGCATCGCATATTATTTTTTCTAAATTATTGTGGGGCAATTGAGGATATTTAGTAGCTAAAATACAGTTTTTAACCTGTTCTACATCCAAACTACTTAAACCATTCGTGTTTAAGAAAGTGCCGGCCATTTCGGCACTGATAGCTTCATGGCCTATATATTGCCGGGTGTAACCAATATCATGTAAATAGGCAGCCAAAGTAAGTACCAACATTTCGTGTTCGCTTACAGCACTGTGCACCCCAATTATTTTCACCCCTTCTACTACCAGCAAGGTATGTTCGAAATTATGAAAATACATGTGCCCAGGAAGCTCATTTTCTAAAAGCTCCTGAACATAATCTGATACCCGACTGATCAATATTTCCTCTTCCACTTACAAAAAATAGATACAACAATATTATAGGTCAAATCTGAAGAAAAACTGTAGCATCTTTTTTTCCTGTTCGAAATTTTCTCTTTTTCTATCAAGTGTTCAGATTAGGTTGCAACTATAAATTTTAAGACAAATCCAAATCAGTTTGACAGCGGTAAACCAGTTTATAAGCGGTTCGTGGCGGCATGAACCACGGCTTTCGATCAACTTCAGAATTGCTACAGAATTGAAGCTTATATTTAAGATCAATCACTAACCAAATCTGATATCCTTAAAATCAAACAAAATGACTAAACTTTACCAAACTACAAGCGCACTATTCATGCTAGTGCTTTTTATCGGCTGCACAAAAAAAGAAGTAGCTACCGATACCAAATTGAGCTACAGTTTTAGCGCTAGCAATTTAAATGCTTCGTTAAGTAGCAATGCAAGTGCTAGTGGTGCTGTGGTAGCTGCTGGTACAAACGGAAGCATAAACTGGGCTACCGCAAGTGTTAATGTTGCCAAAATCGAATTTAGTGCAACCAAATCAGGTAGTGGGGCAATCAATCTCGAAACTAAAAACCTTTACCTGGTTAATGCCTTAAAACCCGATTCTTTATCTGGCACCGTTAATATAGCTTCGGGTGTGTACGAGAACAACCAATTTAATCTAACCTTGGCCAGTTCATTAACCAACCCGCCTTTGTTATTAACCGGAACATATATTGAAGCTTCGGGAACAAAAATTCCGGTAAGGTTCGAAATGAACCAGGCGCAAGTGGTTAAACTTGAAGCGAAGCGAGTGGAAGTTACTGCCGGAACTTACGTGGCTAAAGTTAAGGTACAACTTAATGCCCTGGTAACTGGCCTAACCGCGAGCGATTTCGGACAAACCACACGAACCGGAACAAATAACATGATTATTGTTTCGAGTACCATTAATAAGGCATTATATGAAAAATTGGTTGCCCGCTTTACTTCAACATTGAGTGTTGATTTTTCGAAGCAATAACAATACAGGGTTAGCCAAATATTAATGAATTGCTAATTTAACGCATTAATACTAATTTCATTTTGCCAACCAATATTCAGAATTCCTTCAGAATTGAAAACTTACATTTGCTCTTTGCAAAAAACTAAGGTCTTGCAGATAATTTTCAACTGTTGGAATAGTCCCCTATTATGAGCATTAAAGAAAAAACAAGTAAACTATTAGAAAACAGGTTCGGTCCTGTTTTTCTGGCTACGTTGTTATTATGTAGCATTTCGTTATTAACCCGCATTACACTATTGATTTATAGTGCGGCTTCTTTCGATTGGTCTATTTTAAACCTCTTAAAAGTTTTGCTCATCGGTCTGTTTTACGATCTGGCTGCGGCCTCTTTTGCTATTATACCGCTGGTTATTTACCTGTGGCTATTCCCAGCCAAAGGTTATACAGGCAAAACAAGCAGGGTATTACTGTTTATCTATTTTTTCGTTGTTATTTTAACGCTCATTTTCAATGCCGTTTCCGAATGGTTCTTTTGGGAAGAATTCTCTGTACGTTATAACTTTATTGCTGTCGATTATCTGGTATACACAACCGAAGTGATCGGAAATATCCGCCAATCGTATCCCATTAATACCATTTTAGCTGTCCTGGTTATTTTAACCGCGGGTGTTGTTTATCTCTTAAGAAACTTAATTACAGTATCTACGTACCAGCAGACACGATTTGGCAGAAGAACCAAAATTGCACTCATTTTGCTGTGTCTGCCCGTATTTACTTATTTCTGTGTAAGCCACAAGTGGAAAAACAACAGCAGCAACCAATATGTAAACGAACTTTCGGGCAATGGCATGTACGAGTTTGGCTATGCTTTTTGGCATAATCAGCTCGATTATGATGCCTTTTACAAAACGCTGCCAATTAAAAACGCTGCCAATATTATTCAGCACCTACTCCCGGCAGATCCTATTGCGAGAACCGATATCAGTACCTCCAGAATGATCAATAATCCCGGAGCTGAAAACAAGATGAATGTAGTATTGATTAGTGTAGAAAGCTTAAGCGCTGAGTTTCTAGGTACTTTTGGCAATACACAACACATTACCCCACAACTCGATTCGCTGGCAAAAAAAGGTTTGCTCTTTAATAATTTATACGCTTCCGGAACGCGTACCGTAAGGGGCCTTGAAGCACTTTCGCTTTGCATCCCGCCTACCCCCGGACAATCGATCGTTAAA
The DNA here is from genome assembly GCF_011759615.1 of Pedobacter sp. SG908. Taxonomy (NCBI): domain Bacteria; kingdom Pseudomonadati; phylum Bacteroidota; class Sphingobacteriia; order Sphingobacteriales; family Sphingobacteriaceae; genus Pedobacter; species Pedobacter sp. SG908. The sequence goes on along the minus strand of NZ_JAAOYY010000001.1, from coordinate 1,511,982 downwards.
CGTCCTGATAATAAAAACCTGTTCACCTTAGGTAGCATATTTCGCTCCAAAGGATACAACAGCCGGTTTATTTATGGTGGCTACGGCTATTTCGATAATATGAACGAGTTCTTTTCTAACAACGGTTACCAGGTAACAGATAGAAGTGCACTTCAGGATTCAGAAATCCATTATTCAAACATCTGGGGCGTTGCCGATGAAGATCTATTTACACTTTCGTTACGCGAACTGGATAAAGATTATAAAGACAAGAAACCTTTTTTCGCACAGATTATGACAGTTTCGAACCACCGTCCTTATACTTATCCTGAAGGTAGAATTGATATTCCCTCGCACACAGGTAGAGAGGGTGCAGTTAAATACACCGATTACGCTATTGGCAAATTTATACGCGAAGCAAAGCAGAAGCCTTGGTTTGCTAATACGTTATTCGTAATTGTAGCTGATCATTGCGCTTCTAGTGCAGGTAAAGTTGAGTTACCGGTTGATAAATACCATATCCCGATGATTTTTTATAGCCCGGGACACATTGTACCCGGCAAATTCGAGAAGCTCACTGCACAGATTGATATCGGCCCCACCATTTTGGGTTATCTGAATTTTAGTTACAATAGTAAGTTTTTTGGTCAGGATGTGTTTAAGATGAAAGATAGTGAAGAAAGGGCATTTATAAGCACATACCAGAGTTTAGGCTACATTAAAAATAACAAGCTGGTTATTCTCGATCCAAATAAAAAAGCGACCACATACAAGCCCGATTTTACTACCGGAAGTGCTGTAGCCATACCCGCAGACCAGAAATTGATTAATGAAGCTATATCAAATTACCAAATGGCTTCGTACCTCTACCAAAATGGTTTGTACGGTTTTGACTCTAAAAAGAAACCCTAATAAATTTACCCATGAGCATAAATATTGGGGTTGCTGATTTGAAAAGAGATAAAAGCAAAATCGATGAGTATAGATCAACTTGCCGAGCAAATAAGTGTTAGCAAATACTGCTGAGTATCGGCCTTGATAGATACCAATATAAATTATGAAATGTTATATGGTTAATTTGCCGTCATCAATAAGCTCTGTTTTGTCCTAGGGGCTTTTTGATTTTCCAAATGACAATAATGGTTATCACTATCACTAGGAAATAAGGGAAAGATACATTGAACATATTATAGGTGGCATGGCTGTTGTTGAAGGTGACCAAAGCAGAGCTTTTCCCTCCTGCAGTTCGTGGAATAAGCTCCTGTGCGTAGTTCCATCCCAAATGGATTCCGATGGGGAACATCAAATTTTTAGTTTTGATATAGGCCAAACCAAAGAGCACCGAGCCGGCCCCGGTAGACAACATAACCAGGATAATATCATCCGTCGCCATCCCCTTATTAATGTGCATTAATCCAAATGGGATAGCGATTAGTAATTGTGCAAGCCACGGGCGATATTTTGATAAAAGCTCTTGGAACGGATAGCCTCTGAAAACAAATTCCTGAACAAATGCCGACCACAGGCACATCAGAAAAGTAACCATCAACAAAATTGGATCGATATGACTGTTCAGTTTCCAGTTGTCTTTCGTGAGTAAGACGGTTAAAATAAAAGTAACGATCAGCATTACGACCCCAATACCAAGCCCCTTAAAAAAATCAGCTGTTGTTCGCTTATCTCGTGGCCAGAAACCTAAGGTAGATAGGGACTTGTTTTCTAACTTAAGCAATATCCAGCTCATTATTAGTGCAATAATAAAAAAGAAAATGAAATCGTTGAGCACTGGAACAGCTCCTGCAATAACTGTTGCTAGAAACATGAATAGGAAATAACATACTACTTTAAGCCATGGTGGCAGATTTGCAATCATTTTCATAATTGTGATTTTTATATAAATAGCCTAATTTTAATTTTCCCCTGCAACTTTAATCGACAGAATAGGAAAAAATCAATATTAAAGTCTGTTTTTAAGCAATAAAGTAAGGATTGCCTAAAGAAAAATCACTCATTGGGCAATGACAGGGTTTAGTTGGTGAATTTGGCCCGTTGGTCGTTAATATTTGCGCTAGTGTAAAGAATAACAGATATTTAACACATGCAGACCTTTAAGCTCATTGAAAAAATATATGCTAGGCCAACCATCAGGATAAGCTTACACCTTCTCTTTTGGGCTGTGCTTTTTGTGATAAAACTCTATCTTACAAATGTTTCATTCAATGTATATAAATCCTTCCCATTAGCGGCATATCTACTTCTAACCTTAATTAGCACCATTGTTCTAGCTACATTTTATTACGTCGCGGTATACGGAATATTGCCGATATTACACAAAAGGCGTTATGCAATCGGGATTACTTATCTGCTTGTTGCATTGGTTTGCTATACGGTACTGGATTCTTACCTTGAAATATTAATAATAAACACGTGTGAGGGATGCAAAGGGATACTGAACCACGAGAATGCAGCCTATGCAGCTTATTTGGAAAGGGGGCTTATCAATATAATACTGACCAGACTTTTAGGCTTGGGTACCCCCATCTTACTCTTGTTTGCACTATGCATTCCATTCAGTATCAAAATGGCTATTCAGTCCTTTAGAAGCCACATTCGGACCTTGGAACTGGCCAAAGAAAATCTGCAACTTGAGTTCAACTTCTTAAAGGCACAGTTAAATCCACATTTTCTGTTCAATGCCATGAACAATATCTATGGGCTCATTCTTAGCGGTGATAAAGAGAAATCGGCAGGATTGGTATCGAGGCTTTCTGAGTTGTTGCGTTATACCCTGTATGATTCCAACGAAGACTTGATGCCAATAGAAAAAGAACTGAAACTGATAAGCGATTATATCGAGCTGGAGAAGGTAAGACTGAATGACACCAAGGTGAATTTTAAATGGCAACTGGACCATAATGATTATCACATCGCCCCTTTATTGTTAATGCCGTTAATTGATAATGCTTTTAAATATAATAATGATGAAGAGGGTTCGTATATTGACATTTTTTTGGATGTACTACAAGGACGGTTCAGATTTACCATTGAGAACGGTATAGGCGAAGGACAAAAAGGGCGTACAGTTGGTGGTATAGGCATTAACAACCTGAAAAAGAGATTGGAACTTTATTACAAGAATAATCATTGGTATGAAACTTCAGTTTTAGATGGGGTTTACGCTGTAAATTTAACTATCCAGCTATGATCAAACTAAATTGTCTTATTGTGGATGATGAGCCCATTGCAAGAAAATTGCTGGAGGGGTATATAGAGAGAATCCCAGAGGTATCGCTTATCAAAAAATGCAAGAACGCAACCGAAGCCTATGAAGCTTTGCATGAAACGCCCATTGATCTCATTTTCTTGGATATTGCAATGCCAACCATTACAGGAACAGAATTTTTAAGGTCATTGCGCCGGGCACCCCTTGTTATTTTTACCACCGCTTTTGCCAATTTTGCAGTAGAAGGCTTTGAACTGAACTCTGTAGACTATCTGTTGAAGCCCATTACATTTGAGCGGTTTTACCAGGCTGTACAGAAAGCAATAGATCGAAAAACACCACTTCATTCCCAACCGATACCAGATACTCCTGATTACATTTTTGTTAAACAGGATTCGAAGTTGGTACGTATTAACCATATTGATATTGAATTTATCCATGCAGAAAAAGATTTCTGCTGGATTTTCTGCTCGGGTGGTACTAAATACTTTGTTTCCAAGCACCTGAAGATGTTTGAAGAAATATTGCCACTTAACAAATTCCTGCGTGTTCACCGCTCCTATTTGGTTAACCTTTCCAAAATCAAAACATTAAAAGGAAATACTTTAACATTAGGCACAGAAGAAATCCCGATAGGTGCAAACTATAGACAGCTATTGATGGAAAAACTAAGACTATAATATTGGGTTGACGAATCTATTCCTTTTCCCGCATAACTTTTTAATGCTTTGATGGGCGTGGTTTTGGGGCTTAATCTCTTGTATCTATTTGATTTCTTTAACGACTTTATATATACCGCTTGCCACTCTATAAAGTCCGACTCCGGCCGAGTCGTCCTTTTGGTTTGAAAGAATAACAATTTCGATTTGGCTTAGCGGATAGATGAGGCAGAAACTGCGAAAGCCATTTGTTCCCCCATCAACTCTAAGGTACTGGTCCCAGTTCCAAGTCTTTCCGATCTCCCATTGGAAGGCATGCGCACCGTTATCGATGTCTCCCGAAATGATCCGGTGGCTTAGTTTGAGCGCAGGATTGTTCTCTACGTTCTGGTACTTAAGGTATTTGAGCATATCGCTTACCGAAGAGTGAAGGCTTCCTGCTCCTGGGAGAGTACCTGGCATATTTCCAACCGCTTCTCTATCTGCACCGTAGCCGCTAAGTTGCCCGTTAGCATACTTTACACTGTAGTTAAGAGCAGTTCGTACCATGCCCAAGGGAGAAGTAATATACTGGCTGATGAGCTGATAATAGGTCTTTTGATAAATATTTTCCAAAATGAGGCCAAGCAGCTGGTAGCCCACATTTGAATAAGCGTAACGGAAAGATTTTAAGGAATCGAGCTTTACCTGATGAAGAGAATCCAGAAAAGTAGGTGTTTCTATTGGCTTACCGGATACATTACCAAAACTGTTGGGAAACTGGGCAGTATGCGCCAATAGATAGCCAATTTTTACCGAACCGCCGTTTTTATACTGGAGATTTGGAAAATTGCCTGGTAGGAATTTACGGATATCATCATTTAGAGACATTTTCCCTTCCGTAATCGCATGAGCGATAAGTAATCCTGTAAAGGTCTTGGTGATCGAACCGATCTCATAGATGGAGTTGCTGCTGGGGAGTTTTTTAGATCCCGGCGCCGTTTCGCCATAATTGTAGGTATAGGATTTTCCATTATAATTTACCCCGATCGAAATGCCTACCCGCTTCCCCTCCTTCATGTATGCGGCCATTAGTTTAGCCACCGCAGAGTCGATTGGCGATCTCATTGGATTGTCGCTGCTTTGTGCAAAACAACAAACACTTATTAATAGAAAACAGATCAATAAGGCTATATTTTTCATAACACACCTCAATATACGAAATATTTCGTATATACAAAATTATTTGATTTATGTATAGGTTTTATAGGCTGGACTTTTTAAAAAGCTTGATATTTTTGTTTCTAGGTGGATCTTCTGAAAAGGATTAGCCAGGTGTAATTTTTGGCAATTCCCTAAAAGCAAAAACCTTGCTAATCGTGTGATTGCAGGGTTTTATACATTTTGATAGTCTTTGGTGTGATCCCGCTGGGATTGGCTCAGTCGCTTTAGGCCCGAACGCATTGCTTGAGCCTTCCAGAATCGAACCCGGCCTCCCCTTCTGTTCGAACCCCAGCGGGCATAAAACAAGAAAACCTCACATTTCTGTGAGGTTTTCTGTGATCCCGCTGGGATTCGAACCCAGGACCACTACATTAAAAGTGTAATGCTCTACCAGCTGAGCTACGGAATCATTTTCTCCCTTTCGAGGCTGCGAAGTTAGGAATTAAATTCATTCTTGCAAAGAATAAAGGCAATCTATTTAATAAAAACTTAACATTAACGAAATAAAAAACAGTTAAATATTTATAATTCATATGGTTAAGCACCATAAAAAAAACACCTTTTTTCTTTCTCTTCGGCTGCTTCGTTGCGAAAATGGATAAATAAGATAAAAAGCCTTCTTGTGGTCATTACGATATTATTTCTGGCCATTATAAATGATATCTTGCAACAAATGTTTGTTCCCCTATTTAAAACCAATGTCTACTAAAAAATCTATTTTTATAGTAGTTTCTAGTTAAGTAAAAATTATTAATCAGAACAACCCCTTAATTTTTCACTGCTCAAATAAGTGGTCAACAGTTGAAGATAGCGCAGCAATAGCCATTATGCACCTGGTTCACATAATGGCTATTGTTAGATTGAAATTTTATTTTTTCAAGCCCTGTAATTAATATTGCTGATGCATTGACCAGAAGAAAATCAAGATATTATTTACCTTTCAACTCATTTAAAATGGTTTTATCTAAACTGGTTAATATATTCTGCTTAGGTTTAAGCAGTTCGAAAACTACAATTTCATTCTTTCCCTTTTTAAGCCATTCTGCTGGCAAATAAATGGTCTGTTGTGGTCCAATACCCCAGTATTTACCTAAATTATGTCCGTTAACCCAAACCAGTCCTTTCCCCCATTGGCGCATATCTAAGTAAGTATCGGCAACTTTTGTTAAATTAAATGAGGCCGATTTTAGCACTGCTGCCGATTGACTTGTTACTTTAGCAGGTATTTTTTGGGTATCTATTTTATCAAATGGCAAAGGGTACATTTTCCACGATTTAATCTCCTTACCATTAAAAGTTACATTTTTAGTAATCCCTTTGTTATTTTTAAGCAGGTAAGGCCCAAAATTGATCCTCCCCATGTTTTCTACCAAAATATCCAATTGTACGTTGCCTGCAGGAAGATTGACCATTAAACTATCCTGATAAAGTCTTCTATCTAAAACACCTGCAAGTTTTTTATTGATATACACCAATCCGTAATCGCGCAGCTCATTGATTTTAATTACACCTTTACGTCCTCCTTTTATGGTACTGCTATAGCGTACAAAACCATAAGGTTGGTTAAGGGCTTCGAAGGTTAATGGTTTTTCACTTAATTTTGGCTTGCCAACCAAGTTAAAAATATCGGTTGATTTGGTAAAGGTGATTACAGGCAATGCCGCAGCAGGTTTGGCAGCCGGTACTTCCGGAAGTGTCTGGTTTGCAGGCAAATTCTTTTTAATCGCTTCGCGGAAAAGCATAAATTTTGCCGTTGCATTACCCGCTTCATTTAAGGGCGCGTCATAATCATAACTACTAATCTGTGGTTCGTAGGCTGTAGAATCGTTATAATTTGCCCCATTCATGAAACCTCTTGTTGTACCGCCATGAAACATATACATGTTAATAGAAACCCCTCCTTTGAGTACAGTATCTAGTTTATTGGCGTACGTTTTTGGATCTACCTCATGGTGTTTTGTACCCCACCAATCGAACCAGGCCGGATACCATTCTGGCACAAAATAAGGTCCGGTACCATTGTTATATTTATTGATCAGTGTTCTGATCTGAGCAGGATTATCAATACCGTTAACTCCAGGAAGCAAGCCCGCTAAATGTCCACCCGCTAATGCCGGAACCGGATCGCAGGTAGAAAGTACACCATCAAAACCGGCATCTTTAAAGAGCTGGGCATTGATCTTCAAATATTCCTTATCATTTCCGTAAGAACCATACTCGTTTTCTACCTGTACCATTAAGATGTTACCACCATGGTTAATTTGTAATGGCGCTAAACGTTTACCAATCTCTGTAAGGTATTCTTTATATTCTTTTAAATATTGTGCTTCTTTACTCCTCACCTGTAAGCCTTTAATATTCTGTAACCAAAATGGATAACCACCAAATTCCCATTCGGCACATACGTACGGACTAGGGCGAAGCAATACCCATAAGCCTTCTTCTTTTGCAATACGTACAAATTCGGCAATATCATTATTACCAGAAAAATCAAACTGATCTTTCTGCGGTTCGTGCACATTCCAAAACACATAGGTACCAATGGTATTCAAGCCCATGGCTTTAGCCATTTTCATTCTATCGCGCCAGGCTTCTCTTGGTATACGGGGGTAATGCATTTCTCCTGAAATGATCTGAAAGGGTTTATTATCGAGCAGAAAAACGGAGTCTGCGAGTTTAAAAGTATGCTTAACCTGTGCAAACGCACCAAAGCTGGCAAAACAAGTAATTAAAATTACTTTAATCATTACGTGTTTAAGGGTAGATTTCATTTAAGATGTATTAAGTATTTAAAAAATCGAAAGCATAGTTTTGCCATATCGATTTGTAAAATGCTTTTCAGCACAAAACAAAATGATTGGTATAAAAAAATAGGGCGCTTTATAATTCCTGACTAAGAAAATTAATTACTGAGTATGGTGGTTATAGATTTAGCAGGAACACGAACACGTTTCGTATCCTGATATTGTTTGTAGGGCGACAAACTGTATTCGGCTGAAGTAACATAGGTTTGTACAAAACTTTGCTTATTCCCTTTTACATCAATATCCAGATCGAGATCGTTTTCTGTAGGATTAACGGCTACCGTTACGAGTTTTTTATTTTGCAAGTAAGATGACACATACACCTGTGGCACTTTTTCTTCAATTGTTTTAACCTGAAGCCGTTTACTGCCAGCACCAATAAAACGGCTATAATTACCTAAAGCCCATAACAATTTACTATCATACACCTGCCCATCTGTTTTGTTTTTATCAATATAAACTAGCCCATCTTTATAATCGCCTGCCGATACGGCTAACCACCACTGCCATGATGTAGCATTTGATAAAACGAGATCGTGGTGGATCAACTTTGCAATAAAAAGGGCGGTTACCATACCCAAATCACGTTTTTCGCCTTTAAGCACATCATCTCCAAGTACACAATATTCAGACATCCAATACCTTAAACCTTGTATCTGGGCTACTGCTTCCGCTGTTTTTTTACGAGTATTAATAAATTTTTGTTCAGGACTTGTTGTAAAATAGCTATGACCAGAAATAGACTGATCTATATTAGAAAGGTTGCCAACATAATTCGGAGATGAAGCATTAAAGAATTGATATACCTGATTTCCCTTTGTGGCATTTCCATTATCATATAAATAATCGAGTTGACCAGCCTCTCCTACTTGTATTTTGGTTTTAACCTGATTTTTAACAAAAGCCTCATTAACACCCCTATAAAGTTGAGCAAGTTCGGTATTGTTATATGGGCAACCTTCCTGGTTGTGTTCATTCCATTTCCACTGTGGCTCGTTTGCAGGGCTAAGGTAATTTAGTTCTATTCCGGTTGTTTTTTCTATTCCTTTTATGGTAGTAACAAGGTATTCAGTAAATTGGGGCAGTTTATCAAAATTCAGGTTGCAGTTACCATCTGTGGAATAGGCTTTTCCATTTTTGGTAAAAAGCACATGCGGGCTGTTTACAAAGCCGATAAACTGTTTTACGCCGCGGGTTTTAGCAGCCTTTAAAAACCAGGTCTGCCCGGGCATCGCACTCCAATCATAACGACCATCTGGTTGCAGAAAAGCGTATTGACGACGCCATTCGTCGCCAATATCGCTTGCCTTACCTTGGGCGGCACTGCCGCCACCAATACTGAAACGCCACATGTTAAGGCCAATACCTAGGGGCTGACCCGTTTTTGTAGTTTGGGTACTAAAAAGCAAATCAGCCATCTTCTCCTTTTTCTCTGCAGGCCATAATCCGGCAAATTGACAAGTCCATGCATCAGAGGCACCAAAGCCTTCTATCGTTTGGAATGTGATTGCCGGATCGATCTCTATCTTTACAACAGCCTCTTGTGCAAGGGCTGTTTGGCCATAGAAAAACATGGCCAGGCAAATAAAAAAACGGTCAAGATGTTGATATGGCTTTATCATGCAAAAACTTAATTTTTATTTATTAATAACCAGGGTTTTGCTGCAATTTACCACCTGATGCTAAAATTTCGGCTCTAGGTATAGGTAACCAATAGTGTTTGGTTTCAAATTTTCGCCCATCTAAAGCAACTTTAGGCGTGTAGGTAAACCCAGTGCCTGTTTTGGTAATAATCATTCCACCAGCAGGTTTGTTTTCCGTTACATCGGCAATTTTCCATCTTCTTACATCATAAAAACGATGCTCTTCGAAAGCAAGTTCTACCCTACGTTCATAACGGACTGCATCGCGCATTTGTGCCTGTGTAAGCCCAACAGCCAATTCAGGCATATTAACACCTGGCCTTGCCCTTACCATATTTATGGCTTGTCTGGCCGACATTGTCGATCCGGCAGGAACAGCGTCAGGCCCATAAGCTTCATTCGCAGCTTCAGCATAGTTAAGCAAAATTTCTGCATATCTAAAATAGATCCATGGCTGAAAACCTGCGTTGCCCCAAGGGTTTTGCAATGGATAAGCATCATTCATGAATTTTTTAAGGTAATATCCGGTTTTTGTGGTGTTCCAATTGTCACTTCCGTCTTTACTGTCTTTTCCTCCGGGAATAAAGGTTTCTACATTACGCTCGCGGTATGCTGCTCCATTGTATAAAATGGTCGCTGCAAAACGCGGATCACGGCCTTTGTAAGGTTCATTACTGTCATAACCAGAAGTAGGATCTGTAATCGGTTTCCCATTGGCCATTTCGTAATCATCTACCAGGTTCTGCATTGGCAAATTGCCGCCCCAACCGCCATAACCGTTTGGTCCGTTTGCAATTTCTAAATGGGTATGGTTGGCATTTTTGGTAAACAATCTTGCAAAAATAACTTCATTGCTTTGGTCAGTTAAAAACAAGTTTGCATATCCACCAGTATATATTCCATATTTATTTAAAGAAATAACGGCCTGAGCTGCAGTAACAGCCGCCTGCCAGGTACCAGCATTATACAATGGACTTGCTGCATATAACAATAAGCGCGATTTAAGTGCCAGTGCCGCACCCTTAGTTGCCCTACCAATTAGCCAGTTATTACTATTATCTAAAGGTAAATCTGCCGCAGCCTGGTCTAGCTGTGCTGCTACATAATCTATAGATTCTTTAATCGAGGCACGTTGAAACAGTGCCGGATCCTGCAGGTTATCTGAAAGTTCGGTTATCTTATCGCCCATCAAAACGATGCCACCATAGTTTCTGATCAAATCCTGATAACGGAAAGCCCTTATAAATTTAAGTTCTGCTATTAACTTCTTTTTATGCGACTCGCTCATTGCAATCTTAGACAGCACGCCCAGTGCGTAATTACACTCTCTAATCCCCCGATAACTCCTGCCCCAATATACACCGGCGCTACCCAGGTTTTCTGGAGCCAGCTGTCCTCTTTGGATCAACCAGGTTGCATCATCATTATTATAAATAGATTCATCTGTAAAAGAGCTCCACATGCTATATTCAAAACCTCTACCAAAACCTGGGGCAGATCCATCAGCTTCTTTATCCTGCAAACGTGTACCAAGATAGCGGTTGGTTATATAAGCCTCTAATGCGGTTGTATCGGTTTCTATAGTAGCAGGCGAAAGAATATCGGTTGGTTCTACATTTAGAATGTCTTTTTTACAGCCTGTAATGCATATTGCAACCAAAAATAGGTACAAGAATGATATTTTATATATTGATTTGATTTTCATGACGTTTAAAATTTAATATTGGCGCCCAAGTTAATAATGCGTTGCTGCGGATAAAACTGTCCGCTACCGCTGGTTCCTTCAGGATCGTAATCCTTTACTTTAGAAATCGTAAATAAGTTAAAGGCACTGGCATAAATCCTTAATCCCGATACATTTATGCGTTCTAAGAAACTGGCCTTAATGTTATAGGCAAGTTCTACATTTTTAAGTCTTAAAAATGAGGCATCATTTAACCAGAAAGTATTATTAAACTGCCCACCACTAATGGCATTTGAAGCCCGATCGGTTACCCTTGGGTAAGTTCCGTTCGGGTTTGCAGCACTAAACCTGTTATCGGCCCAGCTGCTGTAAAAGTTACCAATGCTTCCTGATTCTGGCAGAACATATTGGCTTACCTGGGTTTGTCCGGCTAATACCATTGATAAATCAAAGTTTTTATAAGAAGCACCAAGTGTAAATCCATAAGTAATTTGAGGGATGTTACTATACGGCGTTCTGGTTTGGTCATCGGCAGTTATTTTGCCATCATTATTGTAATCAAGATATTTAAGATCGCCAACTTTAGCACCACTAACATGTGGGTAAGCATCTAACTCCTGTTGTGTTCTAAATATGCCAATGGCATTGTAAAGCAGATCAACATTTAATGGTCTGCCTGTTTTGCGTTGATAATCTGGCGTACCGCTAGCTTCATCGATAAATATCACTTTACTTTTAGCATAAGTAAAGTTTCCCGATGCATTCCATTTAAAGTTTTCGCCGTTGTGGTTATAACCTAAAGTAGCTTCGAAACCATTACTGTTCACCTTTCCAATATTCTCTGAAGGTACTAACGGCGTATAGTTCACACTCTTATCATCAAATGGATTTACAATACCTGAAGAACCAGGCAATGAGGCATTACGGGTGGTTAAGATATCAGATCTTTTTTGCTGAAAATAAATGGCCTCAATGCTAAAGTTTTTAAACAAAGTGGCATTGATACCAATATCAAGCTTTTTTGCCACTTCCCAAGTGATGTTTGGATTTGCAAGCTTTACCAGGTTTACGCCTGGTTGTATGGATGATGATGCAGCTCCCGGACTTTGGGCCACAAACCCGTTCCCAACCAGTACATAGTTATCAAAATACTGGAACCCTTTTACGTTATCGTTACCTAATGCTCCGTATGAGGCTCTGATTTTTAGATTATCAACAAATTTAACATTATCGCTAAACCATTTTTCTTTTGACATCACCCATCCTGCAGATGCAGAAGGAAAATAGCCAAATCGCTTACCCTCCGGAAATATAGATGAACCATCGATACGTAACTGTCCTTCAAATAAATATTTATCATCATAACTGTAAGCCAAACGGCTGATTACACTTTTACGGTTATAGTTTGAGCTATAGCCCGAGTTCAGATAATCGGTAGCCGCCGCACCTCCCTGTGAAAGTTCGGGCAAATTGGTAGATAAGAAATTAAAGCGTTGTGCATCGAAATATTCTAAATGATTTTCACTTTGTTCGTACCCTACAAAAGCGTTTATATCATGTAAATTAAAACGACGTGCATAATTTAGTTTGATATTCGAAGTAAGTAACGATTCGTTTTGGTGTTTTTCGATTAATGTCGCTTTTTGATTGTTACCACCTGTAATCACGCTATTATAGGTTTTAGATGTTGGATCGTACTGGTACAGCAGATATGGTTTGTTGAAGCTTTTGGTAAATACATTAGATTTATCAGCAGAAAAGAAACCATCAACAGAAAGGCCTTCTACGCCAGGAATAATAAAAGTAGCTCTTAAAATACCGTTTAAAACCTGAGTTGGAGATTTACTGGTTCCACCTATATCGGTAACCTGCACCGCAGGGTTGGCATTTTCTATACCTGTTGTAGGCAAACCATTTGGATAATAAGCAGATACAATAGGTTTTGCCCTATAAATAGATCTAAAAATATCGCCGGCTGCAACCTGAGGGAACAAACGATTTTCCTGTCTGCCGGATACCGATAAGCCAACTTTAAGATATTTGGAAACATTAGCGTCTACATTCGTGCGGAAATTGTATTGATTATATTTAGTTGCTCCATTTTTGTACAAGCCATCCTGAGAAACAGTTCCTAACGACATGTAATATTTCACATCTTGTCCGCCACCATTAATCGAAAGGCTATGTTGGCTTTGTAAAGCTGTTTTCTCTAAAGTTTGGTCGGTCCAATCGGTATTAGGATACAACAATGGATCGGAACCATTACGGAATTTTTCAATCTGATCTGCCGTATAAGATTGATTAAGACCTCCTGCAGGATTAGAATCGAAACTAATTTCGTTCATAATCTGTGCATAAGTTGCCGCATCAGCCATTTTAGGCAATCTTGTTGGCGAGCTAAAACCTTGGTTAAAACTATAATTGATAGTTGGTTTACCCGTTTTTCCTTTTTTAGTCGTCACCAAAATTACCCCATTGGCTGCTCTGTTACCGTAAATAGCTGCAGAGGCATCTTTTAATACCGAAATGCTTTCAATATCATTGGGATCTAAACGCTCTAGTCCGCCGATCTGCCCGGGAATTCCATCTACAACGATTAATACATTATTGCTACCGGTAGTAGCCAAACCCCTGATGGTAATGTTCGAACCATCGTAACCAGGCTCGCCACTCCTATTGTTAATTACTACCCCAGAAAACCGGCCAGCCAACGAATTGGATAAGTTCGGTTGCGGACTCTTCACCAAGTCAGCTCCCTTTACCTGCGATATTGATCCGGTAAGTGTTGCTTTCTTCTGTGTTCCGTAACCAACCACCACCAGTTCGTTTAATGTTTTGGTATCAGCCGAAAGCTGAACATTAATGGTTGTTCTATCTCCAACCGTTTGCTCCTGGATGGTATAGCCTACGTAAGAAAAAACAAGTACGTCTGTTGTGGCTGCTACACTGATACTAAATTTACCTTTTGCATCGGTTTGGACTGCTTTTTCAGTTCCCTTAATCTTAACCGCTACCCCCGGAAATGTAGCTCCGGTTTCGTTTGTTACGGTACCTGTTACCACAATCTCGCGCGCCAGTTTTATTTTTCCCGTCAATGCGGAAAAAGAAGAAGCGGTTACCGGTAAACTAATGGATAGGATAAATAGAAAAGCCAATGCTTTAATTTTAAAGAATTTTAAAGGCGAAAATTCCTTCAGATTTTTTTTTCTCATTTTGGTTTGCACATTAATATTTGGTTAGCAGGTCAGATCTATATCTGAGATAGCAAAAGTTCGCCATTAGATTTTATAGTTATAGAACTGCTTTGTAGAGGTCTAAATTAGCGCCAACAAACAATATTAAAAGGGTACAAACAATCCAAATTTGAGGGGTAAACAGACCTAATTAGGGCCTAAATGAGGTTTTAAGGCATATTAAAGAAAAACGCGCAGATAAATAGAGTTATGATTTATCTTTTTTGCCAGTTGAATTTAATTGGATATGATTAGAAAAGGGCTTCCTGAATTTTTTAATATACTGTGATGGATTCATGTTAAATAGTTTATAAAACTGCTCTCTAAAATATTTAGGATCGGTAATGGCTACCATATAAGAAGTTTCTTGAATGGTTTTATCTGTATTGATAAAAATTTCGGCCGCTTTCCTTAACCTGATGAAACGGATAAACCCATTGGCAGACTGGCCTGAAATGGATTTTATTTTGCGGTATAAATTAGATCTCGACATGCCCAGGGCGGTTGACAGGGTATCGATATTAAAATCAGGGTCGATAAGATGTTCTTCTACAATACGGATACAGTTATCTAAAAACTCTTTGTATTCTGCCGAGATTTTGGTGTTGTTTGAGTTAAGTGTAATTTCATTGTAAAAGTACCTTTGCAGTGCATTTTTACTCTTTAATATACTGGCAACCCTTGCCTTTAAAAAATCCTTATCAAAAGGTTTACTAATGTAATCGTCGGCGCCACCTTCTATTCCTTTAAGCTTAACCTCTGGTGCAGAAATAGCAGTAAGCAAAATAATCGGAATATGAGAGATGGAAACATCTTCTTTTATTTTACTGCATAGCTCTATACCCGTTATGCCGTCCATCATCACATCGCAGATTACGATATCGGGAAGTAGCTCTTTTGTCATTTCATAGCCCTTTTCGCCGTTGCTGGCTTCGTAAAGGTGATAATCCATTCTAAAAACCTGTTTAAGATATTCCCTTATTTCGATATTATCATCAATAATAAGCATGCTTTTTAATTCTATGGCGAGCTGGTTATCTACTATTTGCCCTTCAGCAGCCTCTACAATTTTATTAGCGCTTATCTCATCTTCTATCAATTCTTTAAACAATGAAGAGTCGGTATCGATTAATTCTTCCTGCAATATGATGGCCTCTTTAAAATGACTTACGCCTCTTAACAAAGCAATATTAAAGGTAGTACCCTTATTTTCTATACTGGTATAGTTAATCGTTCCTCCATGCATTTCGATAAAATTTTTAGCGAGGTATAACCCAATTCCAAAACCGCCCTTAGCTGATTTGTTACCAGGGTCTTGATAAAATTTCTCGTACAATTTTTCTCCTGCCATATCGGTGATACCACAGCCTGAATCTTCAATACTAATGATTACATTTTCCTTGCTGTTATCTACAAGCATCTTAACACGACCACCTTCTGGCGTAAATTTTATGGCATTAGAAAGCAGGTTAAAAAATACGATTTCAATTTTTTCCCGATCGGCATAAAAAGCAATCACCTCATCGGTACAGCTAAATTCGAGCGTTATATTTTTTGACCGGGCCTGGTGTATAAAGCAAAGGAATACCTCTTTGCACAAACTCACCAGATTTATCGGTGCCACTTTTAACTTTTCGCCATAAGTATCTGCTTTTCTAAACAACAACAACTGATCTACCAAACTTAAAAGCCGCTTGGCATTCCTGTATACAATATTTAAATCAGTAGTATCAACATTATTATCATTCTTATACAAAAGCTCTTTAACCGGATTGATAATTAAGGTAAGTGGTGTACGGAACTCGTGCGATACGTTGGTAAAAAACGATAGTTTCTTCTCACTAAGCTCTTTTTCTTTTTCACTTTCTATATGAGCCAGCTTAATCTGAAATTTTAAGTTAGACTGGTGCTCACGATATTTAAGATAGGCGTACACAACACCAAAGAAAGCCAAACCATAAAAACAAAAAGCCCACCAGGTGCGGTACCAAGGTGGCGTAATTATGATTTGCAGCGAATTTCCTTTCATATTCCAAACGCCATCGTTGTTTGATGCCCTTACCCTTAAGGTGTATTTACCAGGGTTTAAATTGGTATAGGTAACTTTATGTTCGCTGCCGCTATAATTCCATTTTTTATCGAAACCTTCGAGGAAATAAGCATACTGGTTTTTTTCTGAAAGTGTATAATTCAGGGCAACAAAACCAAAAGAAAGCACACTCTGATCGTAAGGCAAGGTGATACTTTTCGTCATATAAATAGGCAATTTTAAAGGAGAATCTTTGCCAGGAAGGATCAGCTTATTAAAAACCGAAAAATCAGAAAAGTAAACTGCAGGGGCTTCTTTATTGTATTTAAGTTGTTGTGGATTAAAGTAAACCAGGCCTTTATTGCCTGCCAGATAAATTTCTCCTTTTTTATTTTTACAGATGGCAGCATTGGCATAAACACCATCCTTTTCGTCATAATTTCTTACAGTTTTGGTTACAGGATCGAAAAGTGAAATACCTTGCTCGGTAGTTACCCATAGCTTGCCGCTATTATCTTCTACCAGATCGGTAAAAACATTGCTCGCAAAACCATTTTGTTTTGAATATATTTCGAAAGTATTTGTTTTAGCTACGTATTTATTCAATCCATCGCGGGTGCAGATCCAAACATTTTGATGCGAATCCAAGTAAAGACTGTTAACAATGTTATTGCTAATGCCACCCGTTTTAGAATTATTGATCATGTAATTGCTGAACTTTTTGGTTTTAGGATTAAAACGGCTTAGGCCGCTACCGTATGTTCCTATCCAGATATTGCCTTGCGCATCTTTCAAAAGGCAATATAAATGGTTATTACTTAGTGAACCCAAATTTTTAGGATCATTATAGTAATGCGTATAAGTCTTGGTTTTATCGTTATAGATTTTTAAGCCTGCATCTGTAGCTAAATAATATTCGCCATCGTTTACCTCTATCAGGTCTCTAAAAACATCTTCGTTAAAAAAACTACCAAGCGCCGAACGGTGGTGATGATGTATAAACTTATTCTCCTTTTCGTTGTACCAGTCAAATCCATTCTCACTCATTACCCATAATCGGCCTTTTAAATCAGCAGATAAGTTAATAATGTCGTTACTGGATAAACTGTTTGAGTTATTGGAGTGCGAAAGTCTGGTAATAGAGCGATTATTCGTATTATACTTATAAAGTCCCTTGTTGGTTCCTAGCCAAAAATTGTCACCATCACTAATCATCGATTTGATTTCCGTCTGTCCGAATGGAAGTGAAATAAAATTAAATTTATATTGGTTAAAATCAATTTTGCTGAGGCCATTTTTACCACAGAGCCATATCATTCCGGTCTTATCGCGGTATAAACCTCCGTTGGCAAAAAATTCGAGTTCATCTATTTTTTGCCATTTATTTAGCTTTGTGTTTACCCAGAATATTCCAGCGCTGCCACCTACCAATAGTTTTTCGGCACCTAAGCTTAAAACATTAAATACAGAAGCGTTACCTGTCCCTCCGCTTGCGTAGGTAGTAAACATTTCACTTTTCGGATCAAAGCGGAACAGATCACCTTTCCAATAGCATCCAATCCATATCATGCCATCGCGATCAATGCATAGGGTCCAGATATCGTTTGGATTTTTTTGATTGGCAATTTCCTTTTGTACGTAATTGGTAAAACGCTTTGTTTTTTGATCGAATTTATTCAGTCCCTTACTCCAATTACCCAACCACAAATTACCTGATGCATCCTCTGCAATAGCATTAACCGATTTTCCTTTAATGGCATACTGATTTTTTGCATCGGGTTGATAAACCTTAAAAGTTTTCGATTTTTTGTTAAAAAGGTTAAATCCATCATCGGTACCTACCCACAATTTATTTGTTTTATCGATCAGTATAGACCATACTTTGTTATTGCTTAGCGAAGTTCTGTCGTTTTCTTTATGGTAAAAACGTTCAAATTTTTCAGTAACCGGGTCGAACCTGTTTAAACCATTCATGGTACCCACCCAAAAGGTCCCATCGCTATCTTCTGCCATAGCATTAATGTAATTATTGGTTAAAGAGGTGCTATCTCCAGCAATATTTACATAAACTTTAAAGGAATATCCATCGTACTTACAAAGCCCATTTTCTGTACCTATCCATACAAAACCTCTTTTATCTTTTAAAGCAACGGTTGTATTTTTAGATGGAAGGCCATCGTTAATGCCATATGTTTTAAGCACATAATGTTCTGGAATAGCGGTTTTACCTACAACTTGCGCATTAACGCTGTTAAAGAACAGCCAGAATTGCACAATAAAACCAAATGCTTTAATAAATCGCATAATAAGGGGCAAGCCGATGGGGATAGCCGAATAAAAAATTAGTTTAGCGGGTGTAAATATACAATTTGTTAAACTATTGTTTTATCCAAACATATCAATCCACAATGCCTCTTATTCGAAAAAGATATACATCAGAAACAAAAAATGCGAGACTGATAAAAAATCAGCCCCGCATTCGCATTGTTCATATTAACTTGTTTAAAATCTAACAGAATTAAGATTTTTATCTACCAACAGGCCTTCACTAACCTTAAGTCCAAATTGTACTTTACGTTTTGCTTTTAATTTCAGGATAAACAGATCCGTAGTTTCGTTTAAAGCATCTTTGTTACCTACGTTTACAAAGGTTGGATACAAAACCTTAGCGCCATTGGTGTGCAGGCGATCGTTGGTCAAATTATCCATCTGCTTCGTATTTAAAGGCAGAACGCTTACAAAATCATAATCCTGTGCATTATATGGCAGCGCAAAACTTAAAGCATTTACAGCTTTCAGGTTTATTCCTCTTACTTTAATTTCTACAATTTCGTCTTTGTTGTAAGTTTGTTTAGCCGTACTGATTTCTAGTTTACCCGCAACTTTATCAGTTTTAGCGCTACTTACACCTCCTTCAAGCTGTGTAGCTACAACAGAAACATCGTAAGCATCAATCAGGTCATTTTTATTGATATCACCATTGCTGATATAACCTTCAAAATCGGCATCACCCTTTCTTAAACCAGTATAATTGATGTATGAGGTTAAATCGTTCTTATCAATTAAACGGTCATTATTAATATCGCCCGGAAGATAACTTTCGGTTCCAGGCACCTTAAATACGTATAGCTCTCTACCTGATCCAAAACCTCCTACACCATCGGCGACAGCAATTTTGATGTAACGGGCACTCGGGTGACCATTGAAATTGAATATTTTAACATCACCACTGTTAGCCCATTCGAAGGTGCCTGCTGTAGTCCAGCTTTCTTTGTTGTTACTGTAAAATACAGTTCCTTTAAGCAAGTTGCCATTTCCCCTTCCATTGCGCGGCAGGTAATGGAATTTATCAAGCTGGTTAATGGTTTTAAGGTCTATAACCATATCAAACGGAATTGCTTTAGCACCCCATTTGGTGTGCCACATATTGCCTTCATCAAAATCGAATAGATTGGCAATACCAGAGCCACCCTGGTTTTCGGCAGTAGTTTCGGCTGTTATACCCTGAATGGCAAATTCAAGCGGATTAGATTTGGTTGTTGCTTTAATCTCGGTCCAATCTGAGAAACCATCTTTGTTTACAGCACGCAATTTAAATGTGTAAGCTGTTTCAGCCAATAAGCCATCAAATAATAAAGCAGTATCGCGGATGGTGGTATAATGCATATCGTTAAAATCTATCTCATAAAAATCTGCATTGCTCACTTTACTCCAGCTTGGAGTAAGCGTATAAGCTTCTCTGTTTTTATCATTTACCTGAGCATTCACTGGCGCCGATAATTTCCCTGTTAACAAGCGTTGTTTATCTACAGGCTCGAATTTAAATCCGTTTATACTAAGTATAATTGGATTGACGGTAATATCGGTAGATTGAAGTTTAACCAACAATTGAGGGTTTTTAACCATTGCCACTTTTTCAAACTCGCTTCCTTTTGTAGCAAAACGGTTTAAATTTGGTGCGGCATCGTAGAAATAAACGTCAGACTGTTTTAAAAACTCGTCTTTTGAGCTTACTTCTGTCAATTTCACTTTATTACTGCCAACTTTTGCTGTTAACCTTTTTGGTTTTTCGCTAAGGTTGATTACAAATTCAGTTGTTTTTTCTTTCACAAAACCATCAAAATCGCCCTTTGCCGGTTGAATGGTAATAACGGCATTATTTTTTTGATCTAGTTCTGATTCGATTAAAGTAGAAGCGCCCTTTCCTAATTTATAAGCCTCTGTTGTGCCGTCATCATCATATTCAGTAAATGAGGTTTTTCCAAAAGGATATAATTCATAGATACGGTTTGCTTTATTGATTTCAGCAACATTGTTATTTGGATTCGTCATTGGGATAATCGCACCATTTTTCACAAAAACTGGCAGTTTCCATAATGGCGAGTCAAAACTATTCAGAATGCTGTTTCCAGTATATTTTTCTCCGGTGAAATAATCAATCCATGTTCCCTCCGGCAAATAAATACCATTACGGATATCGTTACCTTTTTCGTCTGATTTAGTTACCTGATAAATTGGCGCCACTAAGAAAGAAGGTCCGTAAAGGTATTGGTATTGTGTAGAAGTACCTTTGGTATAGGCATTTGGATATTCCAGAAACATCGCCCTGATAATGGGCAATCCGGTAACTGCTTCTCTGGCTATGCTATAAGTATATGGAATCAACTCCGATTTCAGTTTTAAATAATTGCGGTTAATCGAAGCTACAGGTTCGCCCAGTGCGTGTGGATATTTTTCGTTAGCTCCCCAACCGTCCATATTTAATTCCATTGGTGTAAAGGTTTTCCATTGAAAATCGCGGGTATTAACGGTTAGGTTTTTACCGCCAAAAATACCATCCATATCGGAAGTAATATTGGGTTGGCCTGATAAACCAGCGCCTAAATAAGTAGGAATGTGGAAACGGATATATTCCCAAACGCCACCGGTTTGATCACCTGACCAAATACCGGCATAACGCTGTGTACCAGCCCAGCCATCTAATGATATGATGAACGGACGACTGTTATTGCCATAATAAGGCATAATCTGCGCCACATCTGCAACGCCATTTAACCCAAACGAATAACCGGCACCAACCCATGCTACATCGGTTTTTAATACCCTAACACCTGCATCCCGGGCTTCCTTAATAATGTCGCGCTGTAATAACGGGCTTACTTCTGGTTTCGGATGAAGATCAGACTGTGTCCACAAGCCAATTTCTACCCCATTTTTACGAGCATAATCGCCAAAACTCTTTAGATTTTGAATGTTGCCATCTAATGTTTCGGTTTGGCCATAACCTGCACCATAACCATCATTTGGAAGTACCCAGCCCAAAGGCATATCGTGTTTTTTATAACGATCAATCACGGCACGCGCTGAAAATTGATAATTGTTTTTTTCACCGTTAAGCGATTCTTTTATTCCGCCATTATCTTTCTGACTTTCTTTGTAACGTTTACCATCTTCAAACAAGGTTCCTTTTTCGTCTTCTTTCCAAAAATCGCGGTTATAGGCGTTTAAATGTCCTTGATAGAAACCAAATTTTGGCAATAAAATCGGATTTCCGGTTAATTGGTAAAAATCGTTCAATAAAGGTGCTGCCCCATCATTAACCATAAAAAAGGCGTCCAGATAATCGGTTTCGTGTGTCAGTTTTACTAATCCTTTTTCTTTAGCACCAAAATTGTAATTTCCTTTGCTGAAGGTATACCACATTACGGCATAACCATTAGTAGACCAATAAAAAGGTGTGGGCGAGGCTACTCCCCCATCTGTCCAGGAGTTTTGATTTTCGATGGAAATATTTCTTCCCTTGTGTGAGAAACGGCCATTCTGTACCCCACCACCGTAAAAATATTCTTGTGGATTTTCTTTTAAACTAAGGGTTACTTTTCCTTTCTCGAATTGAATCGGCGCTAATTCTTCTAAAACCACCGCCTGTGTAGCAAGGTTGATGATTTTGATCAGCGAAGTATTTTTATCGATAAGAACGGTGATTTTACCTGTAGATATGAATAGTTGATTATGTTCATCTTTAATATCTAATTTTGAAACAGGTTTACGTGGATTTTCTACTAAAATTTTAGCTTCTGGTTTTGCTTCCGGATCGCGGATGAAGCCTCCCGTAGGATCCTCGAAAAGGCGGAAAATATGATCGCCATAAAAATCTAAGGTTAAACGTTGGTTATCAGAAAGCAATAATTCTATTGTAGTGGTATTAATCTTTGTTGCGCTAAGCACTTTGGTAATCTTTTGTGCTACCTGATCGGCTTTCTGAGCAGAAACAAAAAACGGAGTGGCAATTAAAAAAAATGCAAATGCCAACACAACGCTTTTAGCTTGATTTTTAGCACTGACTATTTTAAAGTTTTTAAAAAAATAATGCGGGGTCATTAAAAGTTTGATTTGGTTATGTGTTTATATGTTGAACTAGCTAAACAGTAGTTTGCTGTGGGATAAAGTTAACAAACACATTAAAGTAACCAGTGCGTTTTTGCAGACAAAAACCGCGCAATCGTTTGCCTATCTAATTTTTTACCGGAGATGGAGTGATGTTTTTCTGAGATTAAGGAGTTAAAGGCATTAAGGTTTAGAAGGATCAATATCTAATTATTAAGAACCAATAACTAACAAACAAAAGCATTGAAGTATTTTAGCCATAGCTTTATATAGAACGGCTTGGCCTATACTATCAAAAAAAATACAAAGTGCACAAATAGTTTATTTTTAGTACTACTTGACCATAAAACATTGATTAGTTATATTTTAAACAAAGCATTTTTACATTACCAACGTTAAAAAAGGATCGAATGGCAAGCATTTTGTAAGTGTTTGTAAAATTGCCGATTAAATGAATTCCCCAACATTGCAACCTTATAGCTGTGTAATTATAGATGACAGCCAAACGAGTATAAAAACACTTGAACACTTTATTTCCAAAATAGACAAGCTCCAACTTAAAGGAAGTTTTACGGATACAATAGACGCCATGGCTGCCTTTTGGACTTACAAAAAAATTGATTTTCTTTTTTTAAATGTCCAAATGGAAATATCAGGGATTGATTTAGCCAGAATGCTTCGAAACAGTGTAAAATTTGTTGTTTTTATAAGTGCCCATGATAATAAGGCTATAGATGCCTTTGATAAAGACAACTATTTTCTATTTAAACCCTTCGATTTTAAAAAGTTTGAAGACATGGTAAATGAGTTGATCCTGGCTGAACATAAAAACAAAGAAATGCTTTTATGAGTGGCTCACTAATGATAGCTGCTTTACCTTTCTACCATTTAGAAATTAAGAATATTAAGGTTTTACCCAAAGTCGAAGTAGATGTGTTATTCTGAATTTATTTCAGAATCTATTTGCTAGTTTCTGCTAGAGAAGCGCCGGCTTGCACGGAATTTATTTGCCTTTTTACTTTAAGCTTTTATACTCTTAAAAATCAGAATAGTCTGTCGGGTAAACAAATTTAGTATCGTTTTTAGAAACATTATGCTGATATTCTGGCATTGCAGATAATTTCTTCCAATAATCATCTGCTGAGAATGCCTTCCAGTGCGCATCTCTATCTATTTTATTCTCGAAAGTGGTTAAATACATGAGATTAGGCATGCGACTACCAGCGATTACTTCGCCATAAAATACGGCATTAAAATTTAACCTTTTAAATAAACCGATTTCGTTGCCTTTATTAAACATTTGAACTTTATTCTGAAAATATTTCTCTGTGGGGGCTTCATAGCTTCTTAATTCGTACACCCGCTCTTTCATCGGCGATTTTAGATTAGGCAGCATAAAATGGGGTGCATCTTCAAAGGCTTTTAACACAATGGTTTCTAACCGTTCGAAAGGAACATCTGTATAAACTGCATCCAGATAAATTTTACCATCAGCCGCATATTGTTTGTCTTTTGCTAACTTTTTATCCAGTTCCAAAATTCCGTTAAATGATTTTATTGGAATAAATACATAAATCAGTTTTTCTGTAACTAAAGCCTGATCAGTTACAACCGGTTTAAACACGCCTACTTTCGCAATTCCACTGCGGTGTAACGCAGGTAAATATGCCTTCTGCAAATAATCATCTACTGTTTTTTCTTGAGCATCGGTTTTTAAGTGGTAAATTTTAATCTGGTAGAAATCTATAGATGCATGAGCAGCAAATGTGCTAGATAATAATACAAGTAAAAACAGACAGAATATTTTAATTTTTGGTAACATGGTTAAAGGATGATTTAGTGCAATGTACCAAAGTAACAATTTATTTTTTAATGATTGAATTTTGAATATACTCATGAACCAGTTGACAATTTGTAATTGGCAGTTTCCAGTAAACAGTTTACAATTTATTAATGAACCAATGACTGGTAAACTAATGACCAATAACCAATCAATCTATTTAGAAAGGTTCGGCTTAGGTGGTTCGGCATTTAGTAAATGTTTCACAAAGAAATCGCGTTTACGCCTACGTCCGTAAATACCTCCATCACTGTGTCCCATACCTGGAATGCTTAAAATATCGAAATTTTTATTTGCTTTGATCAATGCATCGGCAAGTCGATAGGTCGATTCTGGTGGCACATTTTCATCTGCTTCGCCAACAATTAAAAATAGATTACCCTGCAATTTACCTGCATTTGTAATGTTAGACTGTTCTCCATAATGCGGTCCTACCGGATAGCCCATCCATTGCTCATTCCACCACTGTTTATCGATACGGTTATCGTGGCAACCACAGGCAGAAACCGCGGCCTTATAAAACTCTGGGTAAAATAACAGCGCACCTGTTGAGCTTTGCCCACCTGCCGAAGTGCCATAAATACCTACTTTAGAAATATCAGCATTGGGGTATTTAACCGCCATAGCCTTCATCCACAATATCCTGTCAGGAAACCCGGCATCTGCTATGTTTTTCCAACATACATCATGAAAAGCTTTAGATCGGTTGGCAGTTCCCATTCCATCAATCTGTACCACAATAAAGCCTAATTCGGCAATGCTCTGCATTTCACTTGCCGGTAAGAAACTTTTAGGTACAAAACTATCATGAGGACCTGCATAAATATTTTCGATAACAGGATAAGTTTTGTTCGGATCCATTTTTGAAGGGAAACAAACAATGCCCCAAATATCAGTTATACCATCTCTTCCTTTGGCTACAAACACCTCGGGCAGTTTAACACCTGTAGCCAGATAAGCATCTGTTTTTCCATGTTCTATTTCGCTTATTTTTTTAGTGTTCGCAGTAAGCCTTAACTCGGTAACGGGTGGTACATTTACCTGAGAGTAGGTATCAATATAGTATTTACGGTCAGGCGAAAAGCTAAGGTTATGGTTGCCTTTTTTCGGTGTGAGGTTTACCAGCTCTTTTCCATCAAACCCTATCCTGTAATAATGGATAAAGTAAGGATCTTCATCGGCATACATTCCATTCGCCCTGAACCAAACCTGGCGTTTTACGATATCTACGCTATCAATATCCCGAACTACATAATTTCCTTTTGTAATTAACTGCTGCTTTCCAGTTAAAGCATTCACCAGATAAAGATGTCGCCAGCCATCTTGCTCGCTCGTCCATAATATTTCGTTTGTTTTCGGTAAATATCTTGTATAAATGCGATTTTCGTAAATGAAGGTTTTGGTTTTCTCATCAATAATATTTTTAGTTTTTCCTGTTAAAACATCCACTTCAATCACCCTGAAACGCTGATGGCCGCGGTCTACTTTCTCGTAAGTATAATACCTGCTGTTATTGCCCCGCCAATGCAGTTCTGGTGCACCAAAGAAATCAATCGGATCGGCATCTACTTTAATGGCAGTTTTTGCCGCAATATTAAAAACATAGGGCTGATAAGCGGTAAAGTCATCACCAGGCTGCATATATTCTCTCGATTTTAATTCACCGCGTGTAGTACCAGGAACAGCGCTTAATACATAATGTACTTTTTTAATTTCTTTCGGATCGATTTTATAAGCTACAATATTTTTTCCATCAGGAGACCATGCAAATTCACCATAAGGTTTATCGGTATTACCATCGGTGCTCAATTGGGTTTCTGCCTTTGTTGTTAAATCAATTACAAACAGGTTACCACCCCGAATTAAGATTTCACTTTTGCCATCTGGCGATTTTCTTGATTCGCGGTTTCCTTGCCAGCGCGATCTCCGTTGCTGTAAAGGCTTCTTGGCATTGTAGCGGTAAATACTGGTATCGTTTGTATTGGTTAAACTATAATCGTTCAGGTTTAACAGATACCAGTTCTCCTGTATTTTTAGTTTTGCCGTATTCCCTTTATCAGCGAAACACAATTCAGCAAACTGAAGTTTTAATGGATTCTGCTTTTTACCCGTTATCTTTTCTATATTTTCGGCCAGTTTATCGTTGTCAAATGCAGCTTTACGTTTGCCTGATGCAGCATCTACATAATAATATTCCCATGTTCTACCTGGAAGATTCTTTTTATACCAAAATGCGGTGCCATCTTTTTTCCAGAAAGGAATAATATCATTATTGGTTGGAATATTACGCAATGCGGTATCCATTTTTACGGATAATTGATAAGCATCTGCCATTTCAGCAGCACTCGGTGCATATGGCTGCAATCTGGCCTGCTGTGCCAGCAATTGAGCGGAAACAAAGCTTAATAAGATGAAGGCTACTGATTTTTTTGCGGTTGCGTAAATACTCATTACAGATTTTTTGTGGTAAATATAGTGCTACAGCTTTGCAGACTTCCTCTAGATTTTGATGAATAACATCAATATTTTAACCGTTCGCATCAGCTGCATCTTTTGCCTTCAAATCATAACGGGCTATACTCCCTTTAATCAGGTAATAAACCGGGATGCCAATTAAAGTGATGATTAATCCTGGCCATGTAAATTTAGGTTTAAATATGATCAAGAGGATGCAGAAAGCCAGTCCCATTACAATGTAAATAATGGGTAATACCGGATAACCAAAGGCTTTATAAGGTCTTTCGGCATCAGGTCGTTTTTTACGAAGGATAAAAATTCCGAAAATGGTGAGCATGTAAAACATCACCACCACAAAAGAGATCATATCCAGCAGATCGCCATATTTTCCACTAATACACCATAAACACGCAAAAATGCACTGTATCCACAATCCAACCCCAGGAACTGCATTTTTGTTGAGTGTACCTACTTTCTTAAAGAAAAGCCCATCTTTGGCCATTGAGTAATATACCCTGGCACCAGCCATAATTAAACCGTTATTACAACCGAAAGTTGAAACCATAATCATTAATGCGATAATGACAGTGCCTGCTGTACCGAAAATATGGTTCGCAGCAGAAACCGCTACCCGGTCCTTATCGGCATAGGCAATATCGTGTAATGAAAGTACACCTGTGTACATCACATTGGTTAGGATATAGAGTACTGTTACGATAATGGTTCCTAAAGCTAAACTCAAACCAATATTGCGTGCGGGGTTTTTAATTTCGCCAGCAATAAAGGTAACGTTGTGCCAGGAATCGCTACTGAATATCGAACCTACCATCGCGGCAGCAATAGCTCCGAAGGCAGCAAAAGTGGTATAAGAACCAATATTTCCATCGGCAGATAGTGGTCCTAAAGTCCACATATTTCCCCAATTGGTTTTCCAGATACCTTTATCTAAAAAGAAAAGTCCAAAAGCAATGAGGCCAAACAAACTTAACAATTTGGCCACCGTAAAGGTAGTTTGGATCACTTTACCACCATTTACCCCTCTATTGTTAATATAGGTAAGCAATATAATTACCCCAATGGCCAATAGTTGCGCTGGTGAGATCGTAAAAAAACCCAGATCGAAGGCAACTAAATCTTCACTTAGTGCAGGCACAAGGTACGCGGTAAACTTAGCAAATGCCACACCTACTGCGGCAATAGTTGCAGTTTGAATTACCGTAAAAAAACTCCAGCCATATAAAAAACTAATCAGCGGGTTGTATGCTTCCTTTAAATAAATATACTGTCCGCCAGCTTTAGGGAACATCGCACTTAATTCGCCATAACTCAATGCAGCAGTAAGTGTCATGAAGCCTGTAATTAGCCAAACCACTAGGAGCCAGCCAGCGCTGCCTACATTTCGGGTAATATCGGCACTTACAATAAAAATACCCGAGCCGATCATACTTCCGGCTACAAGCATTGTTGCATCCATCAGTTTAAGTGAGGGCTTAAATTGTGTGGTTTCTTTTTCAATCATGTGTTCTGTTGCTTGGTGGTTCTAATGGTTTGGTTGGTTTATTTATTTAAGCTGGTCGTAAAAATGCCACGAGGTGGTGAAATCGCGTGTTAAGAGCTGATTGGTTAAAGTAGCCCTGATCATTTCTACAGGAATTAAGTTTTCTTTAATTACGGCATCATGAAAAGCTTTAAAGCTCATTTTACCACTATCAACCAGTTCTTTTTTCAGTGCAAAAAGCTGAAGACCACCGGTAAGATAAGCGACCTGGTATAAAGGACTATAATCGCCCTTGAAAGATCTACGTACTTCGCCCTCGGCATTGGCACGTTCGTGTCCTACACGATCGACCAAGAAATCGACACACTGCTGAGGTGTCCATTTACCCAGGTGAAAGTTCAGCGAAAAAAGAATCCTGGCGCAACGGTGCATCCGCCAGAAAAGCATGCCCATTTTTTCTTCAGGAGTTTTGGCAAAACCTTTATCGTAGAGTAAAAGCTCCCAATATAATGGCCAGCCTTCTACGCTAAAGGGCGTTTTAAAAGGATCGCGATAGCTTTTATAACGGTTATTGATAAAATACTGATAATGATGGCCTGGTAAGAGTTCGTGCTGTACCGTTCCTCTTGAAAAATAAGGGTTATTGCCACGCATACTCATTAACTTATCATCTTCCTCCATCGAATTTGTTGGGTAGGAAATACTAATTTCGCGGCCACCGGTAAAAAATGGATTTACCAACTGGCGTTCGGCCGACATCATTACCATACCCCAGGTTTCTTCTGCAAGCGGTGGAATATTGATCAGATCGTTGGCTTTTATAAAATTTAAAGCGTCATCCTGTAGTTTTACAATCAACTCTGGCTGTTTACCTAAAGGCACATAACTATTCTTGATTTTTTCCTGGGCCTTTTTCCAGTCATTTCCGAAACCCATTGCTGCTGATGCTTTTAAAAGTTCTTCATCGCAAAACTTAAATTCTTTTTCGGCAAGCTTAATCAGTTCTTCTGGTGTGTACGGAATAAGCTCTGCATTCAATTGCCTGATCAGCTCTTCCCTCCCAATGGGATTCCCCTTAATTTCCGGTTTATTTGATTTTATAGAAAGAGCGGTATCTTCTTTATCGTTAAAAAGCTTAGCATAATTGGTTAAAGCGAGGTCTAACCTTTCGTAAGGTTTAGGTACCCACCAGGTAAAACCAGGCTCATAATCCATATAGAATTGATAAAAACCCTTTAAACGGTGTTTTAAACTTAAGGTTATGGCCGTTGCCGTTTTAAGCTGGTCGGGTTTTAATATTCCTTTCTTAAAATTTAGATTAAGAATATCAACCTGCTTGGCAATTTCATCTATCTGGGCAGCCAATAAAGCCCCTTCTTTATAGGTACCCCTTCTTCTTAGCCTTTCAAGGGTATAAATTGCATCAGCAAAGGTAAAATACTTCGATAGGGCATTATAATCTGTTTCTTCTTTACCTAAGAGCCATATCGAAGATTCTATCTGCTTCTTAAGGAGGATATAATCTACCTTACCATAAATACTAAAGCCTTCAAACTTGGCAGATTTTAACTTGCTTAAGTAATCGTTATTAATATCCTGGAGTCGTTTTCTTTGCTCCGGACTTTTAAAAGTAGTCATCGGAAAAGAATAAGTGCCTCCTGCCGAATAAGGATAGTAAAAATCGTTAATGGCATCAACATCCCTTTGGTAACCTACAATCAGCGTACCCATTTCGCTGGTCTGTTCGTACAGGCTTTCATTTGGTGTTTGAGCCAATACAAAAGTGCCTGATAACAGGCTTACCATTAACAAAATGGCAAAAAAGTTTAATTTGGTTTGCATTTGGAATTGGTTAAAACAGGCAAATAACATTTACCCCCATTTGAAAAAATGGTTAACTTATTTAATATAAAAAAATGTTTCTAGCTTAAGCGCCTATATAGCTCACCCTGCTTACACTATTATAGGTATCGATATATGCCCTTGGCGATTGACCGATAATACTTTTAAATACCCTGTTAAAGTTGGTAATACTATTGAAACCAGCTTTATAGGCCACCCCTGAAATACAATCGGCTTTTTCTCCTGATATAAGACTTTTACAGGCATCGTTAATTCTCACTTCATTTAAAAATGATACGAAAGTATGTCCGGTATGTTTCTTAAAATACCTGCAGAACGCCTGTGGAGTCATAAACGCAGCATTGGCTACGTCTTCTAACGAAATTTGATTATTGTAGTTTTCGGTAATGAAGTTAATGATCTTACTTAACCGCATACCTTCGTTTTCGGTTACGTTAGAAGAATACATATCCGAACATAAAGATTCTACATTCTCATTTAAATCCTGAAGACTGTTAACCAATTTCAGAAAGTTAAACAATACATCAACTCCCGATGCCTGGTGAACATTGAAAATTTTGGTTACTATATTCTTAGTAAAAGCAGCAGGAATTTTGAACCCATGTTTGTTTTTAGCTAAAAAAGCGCTGGCCATCTTCATTTCGGGAAGATTAAACAAAGCAGCTAAAATACCGTTCGGATTAAAATAAATAGAACATGCTTTAATGGTTTTGTTGCTGTCAGCCGAGAAATATTCGGGGTTGCTTTTAAATAGATGCGGAAGTTTTGCCCCGATTACAAAAATATCGCCCGACCGGAAAGCATGCATATCATTCCCTGCAATTAACGTCCCCTCCCCTTTTTCTATGTAAGTAACCTGCCATTCATCATGGCGGTGCAGATATTGGTAAAAATAAGGCAATTCAATATGTTCCGATATCACACTTTTATCATCGGGAACAAGCATGGTAAATGGTAATACTTTCATGGTTAAGTTAGTTTGGTTTGGTTGCTGATTATGAATTGAATGTATGAATATTAACTCAAATAAACCAATAAAACTTAAATAAGGTTAAAATCCTGCTATATTTTGATAATATACGACGGATTTTAGCAAGAATTCGGTAGTTCCTATATCACTATATATTTAGTTAAACCACTGTATAACAACATCTAAATCGATTAATTGAATTTGTATTAAGCCAAATATGGAGGTTTTAGGTTAAACAGCCCGATAAGTTGGTCTGGATTTATAATCCGGACCAATGTATTGTGTATTATCGAACCACTGCAAAAGGCTCTATTTTTAGATCAGTAGTCATGCCCGAAACAATCTGGCTAACCAACAACCCTGTTGCCGGGCCTAAACTTAAACCCATCATACCATGGCCTGTAGCGATGATTAGATTTTCTCTTTTTTTGCTTCTGCCTATGTAGGGCAAACCATCAGGTGATGAAGGACGGAAACCATACCAGATATCTTTTTCTGAAGGAAGTGCAGGTTTTAAATCTGGAAAATACGCTGGCACCGATTCTACGATCCCTTTAACCCTTTGCATATTAATACGGGTGTTAATTTTATCCAACTCCATTGTACCGCCATATCTAATCTGACCGTTCATTGGTGTTATAGCCACCCTGGCTTCGCATAACAGTGCAGGAATAGTTAAACGCTGCTGAGGTTCTGGTTCCATAAAAGAATAACCCTTACCTGGCATTAAAGATATTTTAACATCGGCCATTTTAGCCACCGCAGGCGACCATGAACCAGTTGCCAAAACATATTGATCGGCTTCCCAGGCGGTATTACCCGTAAAAACTTTCGTAATACGATTGCCAGCCACCTCAATTTTATCAACCGCTCTGCCACGTTCTATCTTTACACCATTATTTAGTAAATACTTAAGCAAAGCATTCATCAACTTTGTTGGATAAAGGTGTGCATCACAACGATAATGTACCGCTCCTAAAACATCTAGCTTTAAATCAGGCTGTAGCGCACGGCATTCGTCGGCAGTTAACACAGCCATATCTAAGCCTAACTCAATTGCCCTTGTAGCTAAATGCGCCTCTTCTTCTCCTGCTTTTTCTGTTTTATAAAATGCCAGAATACCATTATTGGTTAATTCAAATTCGAAATCTGGCTCCTTTGCCAGGCTTTCATATAGTTTTTTGCTCAGTAACGATAAATCGCGTAATGGTGCTGCCGATTGATTTACATGTTTTGCCGTGGCATGTTTCATAAATTTCAAGCCCCAGTTAATGAGGTTTCCATTTAAAGACGGACGAACATAGAAAGGGCTTTTGCTATCAAACATCCAACGGATACCTTGTTTTATCATACCCGGTGCAGCCAAGGGTACAAAATGGCTTGGTACAATCATCCCCGCATTACCAAATGAGCAGTTGTCGGTAATATCTCCTTTATCCAAAACTGTTACTTCGTAGCCTTTTTTCTGCAAATAATATGCTGAAGTTAAACCTACTATTCCACCACCTATAATTAATACTTTCGACATTCTTTTAATTTATACTGCTGATATTCTTTTTAAAAACTCACTAAATCACCTGAAATCCGAATGCATACGGATCATCTTCGGCATCTATTTTAATGGTATTATAGCCATAAATTTTTGCCCAACCTTCTACACTTGGTATAATGGCTTTAATTCCATTCAGGTCTACAACTTCTTCTACTCTTCCAATAAACTTGCTGCCAATAAAACTTTCATGGATAAAGTCTTCTCCCTGTTTTAGTTTTCCTTTTGCAAACCACTGTGCCAAACGTGCTGAGGTACCTGTTCCACATGGCGACCTATCAATGGCTTTATCGCCGTAAAAAACCGCGTTCCTAGCGGTTGATGTAGGATCGATTGTTTTTCCGGTCCACAATACGTGGCTGCAGCCATTTATCGTCGGATCTAACGGATGTACAAAAGTGTATTGTTCGTTAATGCGTTTTCTAATGGTCTGGCTCCAGGTAATCAGTTGCGAAGCGGTATAGTTTTCCAGCCCCGGAAAATTTTCCTGCGGGTCTACAATGGCATAAAAGTTACCACCATAAGCTACATCAAAAGTAAGCGTACCTAAATCCGGGCATTCTACTTCTAAATTTTCTGCAGCCAGGTAAGAAGCTACATTTTTCAACTTAACCGATTTAACCTTTTTACCTTCCTGCTTGTATTCAATTAATACTAATCCGGCTGGGGCCTCCATTCTGATCACACCTGGTACTTTGGGTTGAATCAATCCTTCCTCTATAGCGATGGTGATAGTACCTATAGTACCATGGCCACACATTGGGAGGCAGCCACTGGTTTCGATAAAAAGCACCGCTACATCATTAGCGGGATCA
Source organism: Pedobacter sp. SG908 (assembly GCF_011759615.1). Taxonomy (NCBI): domain Bacteria; kingdom Pseudomonadati; phylum Bacteroidota; class Sphingobacteriia; order Sphingobacteriales; family Sphingobacteriaceae; genus Pedobacter; species Pedobacter sp. SG908. The sequence goes on along the minus strand of NZ_JAAOYY010000001.1, from coordinate 1,478,146 downwards.
TGAGGCGGATAAAGAATACTGCCCGACATCATATCATGCCCGCGTGGTTCGAACATTAAACCTGTTCTGATCCAATCGAATTCTTTCAAAAAATGCTGACGTTTTTCGCTCATATTTGAGCCAATAAGCTGAGGGCCGCCACCCGCAACTAACCTAACCGGATTTCCGCAAGTATGTGCATCTACACAAAAAAAAGTTTTACTCATGAGATTTCGTTAATTTTTGATTTACTGTTCTGAAAATACCCAAAGGATTTCCATCTTTCAATTCATCTGGCAACAATTCCTGCTCCCAATCCTGATAAGCCAATGGTCTTACAAAACGATTGATTGCAGTAGAGCCAACAGAAGTAAAACGGCTATCGTTAGTAGCAGGAAATGGCCCGCCATGTTGCATAGCTGCACAAACCTCTACGCCCGTAGGCACACCGTTTAAAATAATCCTTCCGGTTTTATCAGTCAACTTATTTACCAAAGCCTGGTAATGCTGAAGTTCCTGTTTTTCGCTCATTAAGGTTACAGTAAGTTGTCCTTCCAACACATCAACGGCCTTTTCGAGTTCAGCAATATCCTGAGCAACAACCAACAACGAGTACGGACCGAAAATTTCTTCACGAAGTTTTGGATTTTTAATAAAATCTGCTGCACTTACCTGAGCAATTTTTGCTTCCGATTGGTTTTGTAGCTCAGTATTTTTTACTGTTGACGCCGATAAAAGTGCAACCCCATTTTCATTTACTACCTCAGCAGAAAGTTTACCATAATTATTGGCAATGCCTTCGGTAAGCATGGTTGCTGAAGGAACAGCTGCAATTGCCCCACTTAAAAAGGTCTTAAAATTTTCTAGTGCCGGCGATTGAACCGCTAATAATAAACCCGGGTTGGTACAAAACTGACCGGCACCCAAAGTAATTGATGCAGCATATTTTTTAGCCAGTTCTTCTGACTGATTTTCTATCGCTTTTGGAAGAAAGATTACCGGATTAATGCTTCCCATTTCGGCAAAAACCGGGATAGGTTGCTCACGCTGTTGTGCAAGGTTAATTAAGGCCATTCCGCCTTTAAACGAACCTGTAAAAGTTACAGCTTTAGTTAACGGATGCTGAACCAAGCCAGCTCCAATAGTATAACCATCATCATACAACAAAGAGAACACACCTTTAGGCATTCCCGTTTTTTCGGCGGCTTTAACAATGGCTCCGCCTACCAAAGCACTGGTTCCGTAATGTGCAGGATGTGCTTTAACAACCACCGGACAACCAGAAGCTAATGCTGATGCGGTATCGCCACCGGCTACTGAAAAGGCAAGCGGAAAATTACTGGCACCGAAAACGACTACTGGACCGATTGGGATCAGCATTCGCCTAATATCTGGCCGTGGTAAAGGCTGTCTTTCAGGTAATGCCGTATCAATAATCGCATCAACCCAAGATCCTTCTGCAACCAAATTGGCAAATAACCTTAACTGACCAGTAGTTCTGCCCAATTCGCCCTGTAAACGAGCTAAAGGTAAACCACTTTCTGCCGAAGCCCTGCTTACCAGTTCCTCGCCAAGATTAGCGATTTCATCGGCAATGGCGTTTAAAAAAGCCGCTTTAAGATCTTTGTTCAGATTTCTATAGCTTTGAAAAGCCGATGTTGCTGATATTAAAGCATCATTAACAAGGTTCTCGTTCGCTTTAAAAAATTCGCCGTCAAGCGTTAATCCCGTTGCGGGATTAACAGCTTTAAGGCTTCTTTCACTAACTTCTACATAAGTGTTTGCTACAATATTTTTCCCGTTCATATTTGGTTTTTAAACTATTTCCCCCAGCTACCTGCAGGTAATACCGGGCGAACAGCTAATGCATCATTAATAATTTTCAACACTTTATCTCTTTCTGCGCCACTTATTGGTAAGCGCGGTGCACGAACAGCTTCGGTTCCTAATCCGGTTGCTACCTCTGCCAGTTTAATGTACTGTACCAATTTTGCATGAATATCTAACTCAAGTACAGGTAAAAACCAACGGTAGATGGTTAGTGCCTCAGCAATGCGGTTTTCTTTAATCAATCTGAAAATGGCAACGGTTTCTCTTGGAAAAGCATCAACCAAACCCGCAACCCATCCATGTGCACCCATCACAATACTTTCCATTGCTAATGGATCTACTCCGGTAAAGATTTTGAAACGGTCGCCAAAACGGTTAATCAACCGGGTTACATTTGATACATCCCTGGTTGATTCTTTGATTGCCTGGATATTGTCGTATTTGGTCAATACCTCAAACATATCTAAAGTTACTTCGATTTTATAATCAACAGGGTTGTTATAAATCATGATCGGGAGGCTTGTGCTTTCAGCAATGGCACCAAAAAAAGCCAAAGTTTCGTCTGGAGCTGCGTTATAACGCATTGGCGGCAACAACATTAAACCTTGTGCACCAAGCGATTCGGCTTTTTGAGCTACTTCAATTGCTTTTTTTGTAGTTGACTCTGCAATGTTCAATAAAACCGGTACACGGCCATTTACCAAGGTTAAAGTGTGCGATAACAGACCAAACTTTTCTTCATCGCTTAGCACGCTGGCTTCGCCAAGCGATCCACCTAAAATTATCCCTTCAGCACCTGCTTCTAATTGTGCTTCAATATTTAAATCGAAAGCCGGAAAATCTAACTCATCATTTGCTGTAAATTTTGTAGTTACAGCAGGGAAAACCCCAGTCCATTTGATACTCATTGTAATGTTATGTTTTTAATAATTATGATTCAAAAAATTAATCCGGGCCTTTAATCCAAAACCGGGTGTAATTGGCAAGCATCATTTAATCAAATTATCGGCGATAAAGTCATATAAACGATATTCAAAGTTAGATGATTGCTAAGCAGTAATATTATTTGATTTTAACCGATATTGGCCATAAATATGCCATTTGAATCAGACATAATTGATTAAGAAAAGCCAGGAGTATTTGTAAAGGAAATGAGATATAACAAAAAAAGGCATCCTTCCGAAAAAGAATACCTTAATAAAATCAGCCGGATAAATAACTTCTCCTGCGCTATCTATTTTACTATTATTTCGTATTTTTCACCTGTAGGTAGTACATAAATTCGATATCCGATGTTGTAAAAAGAGCATCCTGCCCTTTGCCCAACGCAACCTGCTGCCAGTTTAAGGAAGGAATAATCTTAAGCGTTTTAATGCCTACTTTTTTAAGAGTTAAAGGCAAATTGAAACCTTTAACACAATTGCTATAACGATAAAAAGCCTTACCATCTTTTAGGTAATATTCAAATATTGGAACCTGCACCGTACGCAAATATTGATCAAAAACCTTTGAAAAATTGTACCCTGCTTTTTTAGAAATATAGTTTTCGATCTGAGCTGTGCTTACCGTTTTATGGTAAAAGGTTTGGTTAAGCCCGCGCAATATCGTTCTAAAAAGTACGTCGTTATTTAAGCTATGCCTGATGGCGTGTAACATATTCCCTCCTTTTGGATACATATCGCCACTACCTTGTGCATTTACACCATAAGGCGGAATAATAGGGCTATCATTTTTGATGCCTTTTCTAATTCCAAAATTATACTCGTTACCCGCTTTATTGCCAAAAATATAATCTACAAAAAGTGTTTCGCTATAATTGGTAAATCCTTCGTGCACCCACATATCGGCCAAATCGTTAGTGGTAATGTTATTACCAAACCATTCGTGCCCGCTTTCGTGAATAATGATAAAATCCCACTTTAAACCCCAACCATTGCCAGACATATCTCTACCTCTATAGCCAAACTTATAACCATTGCCATAAGACACTGCCGATTGATGCTCCATTCCGGTATGCGAAGCATCTATCAACTGGTATCCATCTTCGTAAAAAGGATAAGGACCAAACCAATATTCCATGCTTTTCATCATTTTATGCACCTGATCGGGCATGTAAGTCTTCGCCTTTGGATAATTATAATCGAGTACCCAATAATTCACATCTAATGCACCTTTTTCGCCTGCATATTTCTCCTTAAAATTAACGTACTTGCCTATGTAAGGGATAATGCAATAATTACTGATCGGATTTTTAACATTGTACTGGTAGGTTGTGGTGCCATCATGGTTATCTTTTTTAAATACCATGCGGCCATTACCCACCGCTACCAATGTATCAGGAACTGTCATCGTTAAGGAAGCGCCCAGGTCAGGTTCGTCGCTTTGATGATCTTTATTTGGATACCAGACCGAAGCGCCAAGGCCCTGGCAGGCCACCGTCATCCAAGGACGTGAAAGCGAATCGGTAGTAAAGATAAAACCGCCATCCCAAGGTGCTCTTTTGGCCTGATGTACCTTTCCATGGTAAAAAATATGAACGTTATTCAGTGCCGATATTTTTTGTGCCGGGACATGCACATACCAAACACTGCCAACATGTTCAAATTTTAACTTGTTACCTCCGTTATATACAACACTATCAATAATTAATGGTTCCTGCAAATCGATCTGCATACGGGTATTACCATTATTACTCCGCATTACCTTGTATACGATTTTATTTGAGCCTGTAATACTCTTATCATTATAATCGGGCTTAACCGAAAGTTCGTAACGCTGTACATCCCACCAGGTCCGTTCGGCATTTAAGCTTCCCCTTAAAGTATCGGCCAAAGTGTAAACCTTTTTGGGGCTTTGTGCAAAAAGTATTGTACTAAATAATATTAAATTAATTATTAAGGTTATAGGTATTAATTTTCTCATCTTTTGACAATTATCATATTGAAATAGTGTATTATTGATTTGAAAAGCAGCTGCTGTTTTTCATCGGTTACGGCAGTCCTGCTATCCCTCCTGCTCCGATGAAAAATCGGGAGCATCCGTTCTATCAGGTTTATTTAACCCTGGTTCTGTACTTCTGCCGAGGCCTCTAGCCCTGACAGCAGCGGGCATTCCGATCCTTCATCGGGGTAAAGCGGATGGCAGGAACTTCACAAAAAAAAAGCGATAGACCCTGCGCTCCAAAAAAACATCGGTTATTTTAAAAGATCTATGCTCCCTTTAATGGCTCTTTATTAATTCTTATGTTGTTATAATAGCAAAATATTAATTTGAAAAGCAAATGCTGTTTTTCATAGGTTACGGCAGTCCTGCTATCCCTCCTGCTCCGATGAAAAATCGGGAGCATCCGTTCTATCAGGTTTATTTAACCCTGGTTCTGTGCTTCTGCCGAGGTCTCTAGCCCTGACAGCAGCGGGCATTCCGATCCTTCATCGGAATAAAGCGGATGGCAGGAACATTCTTTAAAAAAATCGAATGAACCTGCGCTCCAAAACAAAAAGCAACAGCTATTTCAAATAACCAACGTTACTAATAAGCTTCGCTCCTAATGGATTCAATTTCATCTGTAGTTAAAGCTAAATGCTTCCCTAACATCCGGCTTCCGTTTTCAGTAACCAAAAAATCGTCTTCTACCCTGATGCCGCTAAAGTTTCTGAACTGCTCCAGTTTATTGTAGTTAATAAATTCGGCAAACTGGTTAGCGGCTTTCCAACGGTCTATTAGTTCAGGTATGATATAAACACCTGGCTCTACCGTTAACACATATCCTGCTTCGAGCGCTTTGCCCAGCCTTAACGATTTCAACCCGAACTGCGTGGTATTTTTAATCAGCTCATCGGTATAACCTACATATTGTTCGCCCAAATCTTCCATATCGTGCACATCCAGCCCCATCATATGCCCTGTTCCACATTGAAAGAACATGGCATGCGCACCAGCCTGCACAGCATCGTCTATATTACCTTTCATCAGGCCAATATCCTTTAAACCTTGTGCCAGCATTTTACACGAAGCCAAATGCACATCTAAATACCTTACACCAGGTGCCAGCAGGTTTTTGCCATGCGTATAAGCATTCAATACAATATCATAAATATCTTTTTGCTCGGCACTAAATTTCTTGCCTACAGGAAAAGTGCGCGTAAGATCGCCAGCATAGCCTAAAGCGGTTTCTACACCTGAGTCGTTTAAAACCAGCTGTCCGTCTTTAAGCTGATTACCATGGTAATGGTTATGCAAAATTTCGCCACGAACAGTCAGAATAACCGGATAGGCCAGATTACCGCCAGAAGCCAATGCAGCTCCTTGAATTTTAGCTGCAAGTTCGCGTTCATACATACCAGGTTTTGCCTGTTGCATTACCATTAAATGAATATCGGCCGATATTGATGCTGCACGATCCAGTTCTTCAATCTCTTCGACAGATTTAATTGATCGTTGTGCTACAACAGCTTTAATAAAGCTAAGCGATGCTTTTTCTTTAAGCAGATGGATAGGCAAATTAAGCCAATTGGCCAATTTTATTTTATTCTCTGAGCGGTAAGGAGGTAAGAAATGAACCTGGCGCTTTTTGTTCTGGTATTGCTTAAGATAAGCATCCAGTTGCGCTAAAGGCAGAACTTTGGTCAAGCCAACATCCAAACTTTTTTCTTCAAGAGTTTTCTGCCTGCCCATCCATACGATATCATCAATTCCCATTTCATCGCCGAAAAGTATTACCTGATCTTCATCCAGGTCGATAATAGCGCCCAATGATGGCTCACTGATCCCAAAATAATATAAAAAGGTGCTATCCTGCCTAAAATGGTAGGCATTGTCTTTATAGTTCATCGGGCTCTCTTCATTACCCAAAAAGAGTAATATTCCCGAATTTATCTTTGATTTTAATGCTGCTCTTCTCTGGATGTAAACTTTCTTTTCGAACATATTTTTAATTGTTAGGCAAATATCCTCAAAGCTAATTTTATTCAATAACAATTAAATGTAATGGCTAAAATATGAGGAGTATCTGCAAATTATAAGCTATGGATATGGCATAAAAATCACAATAAATTTCGTCTTAACGAAAAAGAAAGGTAAAATCTGCACAATAACGGCAAATTATAGGGCCTTTATCTTGTTGGCAATTGCATAATTTTAAGCAGTAAAAACATTACAAAAACAACCTAACAATTATGAATTATCACCTTGGCAAAAGCCTGTTCAGCTGTGCGCTCTTTTTCGCGCTTAGTGCTAATGCTCAAAACTATGTCCCTCATTTTAACGATAGCCGCGTAAAGGTTAAAAACACTACGCCAATTAAAGCCTATGCCTTCGATCTTTCGCAGGTAAGCCTCTTGGAAAGCACTTTTAAAAAGGCTATGAAAGCCGATGAAGCTTACTTATCGGTTATTGATGCTGACCGTTTACTTTCAGGCTTTAGAAAGAACGCAGGTTTAACACCAAAGGCTAAAATTTATGGCGGATGGGAAGGAGATGGTTTGGCCGGGCATTCGCTGGGGCATTACCTTTCGGCAATATCTATGCAATATGCTTCGAGCAGAAATCCTGCATTTCTAAAAAAAGCAAATTATATTGTAGATGAACTGGCTGAGTGCCAGAAAGCCAGAAAAAACGGCTATTTAGGTGCCTTCACCAATGAAGACAAAATTTGGGGTGAACTGGCAAAAGGCAATGTTAAAACCGGGGGATTCGACCTGAATGGCGGCTGGGCACCATGGTACACTGTACATAAAATTATGGCAGGTTTACTAGATGCCTATCTGTACACCAACAATAAAAAAGCTTTGAGCTCATGCGTGGCATTGGCCGATTGGACAGGCACTACCATTGGCGGCTTAAATGACGAACTTTTACAAAAAATGTTGTTCTGTGAATATGGTGGTATGGCAGAGACTTTAGTTAATCTCTATTCTATTACCGGAGAAAAAAAATACCTCGATTTATCTTACAAATTCTACGACAAGCGTATACTTGATCCATTGGCACAGCAAACAGATATTCTTCCGGGAAAACATTCTAATACACAGATCCCTAAAATTATTGCCAGTGCCAGACGCTACGAAATTATAGGCGACCAAAGAGATAAAACCATTGCCGATTTCTTTTGGAAAACCATTGTTTACCACCACTCTTATGTAACTGGCGGAAACAGTAATTACGAATACCTGAGTGAGCCGGATAAATTGAATGATAAGCTCACAGAAAACACCACCGAAACCTGCAATACTTACAACATGCTCAAACTTACCGGGCACCTGTTTGCAGAAAATCCATCGGCCGAACTATTCGATTATTATGAAAAAGCGCTGTATAATCATATACTGGCTTCGCAAAACCACGACGATGGTATGACCTGTTATTTTGTACCACTACGCATGGGCGGAAAAAAAGAATACAGCGATAAATTTAACACTTTTACCTGTTGCGTAGGTACCGGCATGGAAAATCATGTTAAATACAATGAAAGCATTTATTCGAGAGGAAGTGATGGGAGTTTATATGTGAATCTTTTTATTCCGTCGGTTTTAGATTGGAAGGAAAAAGGAATAAAAATTATGCAACAAACAGCTTTACCGCAAGGCGACCAAACGAGTTTAACTATTAGTGTAGCCAAAACTTCAAGATTTTCTATACGAGTGAGAAAACCAAAGTGGTCTACCGAAACAACAATCGCGGTGAATGGACAACTACAAAAAATTACTCCGGATGAAACCGGCTATTACGTAATTACCCGTAGCTGGAAAAACAATGATAAAATCACTTATGTAACTCCAGAAAAACTTTATACAGAAGCCATGCCGGATAATGCTGACCGTAGGGCTGTTTTTTATGGTCCGGTGTTATTGGCTGGTATTTTAGGCGTAACAGAACCCGACCCTATTAAAGGTGTTCCTGTATTTGTAAGTGCCAACAACGATCCTAAAGATTGGCTAGGTGTAGTAAATAAACAAGAACTTCAATTTAAAACCAAGAATATTGCTCAACCTCAAGATGTTACACTTATTCCATTTTATCAAACCAAAAACCAGTATTATAGTGTTTACTGGGATGTATTTACCCCAGAAAAATGGACGGTACAACAAAAAATATACGATGAGCAGAAACGTAAACAGAAAGAATTAGAAGATAAAACTACTGATGTATTCAGGTTTGGCGAAATGCAGCCAGAGCGCGACCATAACTTTACCGCAGCCAAAGAATATATGGGCGAAGACCATGGCAGTAAATGGCGTATTGCAGGTGAAAATGGCTTCTTACAATTTGAGGTAAAAGTAGATCCAGCTTTGCAGAACACCATAATTGCTTCTTATTGGGGCATGGATAACCGCGGTCGGAATTTTGATGTGCTGGTTGATGGCGTAAACATTGCTACCGAAGATCTGAACAGATATAAAGAAAGCCGTTTTTATGATATCTCTTATAAAATCCCTGTCGAATTAACTAAAGGCAAAAATAAAGTAACCATAAAACTATTCCCTAAAGCAAAAAACAGCGCAGGTCCCATTTATAAGTTAAGGGTGATTAAGGAAAGTTTATAAATATTTTTTTTAGCCACGAAAACACAGAAGACACAGAGATAGGTATAGTCCGCGTTTGTAACGCGGATTATTAAAATCCACATTTGTAATGTGGCAATAACAGTTGCTATACGGGCGATGAAATTCTCATTCATCCTCGTTTGCAACGAAGACGATTGGAAAAACTTTTTCGAAAGATGACAATCTGCAAAAAATATCGTTGTTGTAAGAAGACCTCTTCAGGCGATGAAGCAGCAACGATATTTCCAAAGAAATCTATCATTCTTCCCGCAATGAAGAACTTTCTTAAATTAAATGGACAATATTACTATAATAGATCATAATAATTTCTTAAACAATAAATTAAAATATCTTATTTAAAGTAAAAATATAGCTATTATAAAGCTCATTTTGATCATATTAATTCTTATTGATAAGTTAGAAAAAACAACATCTAAAATCTTAATCAAATCAATTACAGATAATTAAAATAAAATACTTTAATAAAGTATATAAATAAGCAATATATACTACTGAATATCAGAATAAAGTTACCACAAAAAAAGCCCCGTATTTTTTATTTCACGGGGCCCAGACAGAGATGAATTAATATTATCTTTGAAGAACGACTTCGGTGGTATGTGCTTTTGCAAGCGGAAACTCGTATCCTCCCCTCTTCTTAAAACCATTACCTTTTATTGAATAAACACCAATCCCATTAACCTTTGCTGGCTGCGACAACCTCAACAGGGCATTAGGTGAATATTCATTTGCTTTACTTAGTTTTAAGCGAATTTCTCCATTTATGGTATTGTAATTTACGTCATCAATGGTTCCGGCATCAAGACTAATCCAAAGGCCCACAGGAGCGATGTAAACTGCAGATTTTGCCGCCGTTGTTAATTTAACATTGATGATATTACCCATTTTATTCACATTTCCGCCGAAAGCTAACCAACCAAATTCAGGATGCTGTAAAATGTAAGATGAAGTATTAACAGCATAGCCAAAAAAACCAGATCCATAATCGCCAGTAATACCATCATTTTTTAAGGTTGATGGATAAGCATGAAATGCTGCAGGCGCAAAACCTTCTTGTGTGATATTGGAAATTGCGCCCAATAACCCACCGTAGCCGGCACGTAAAAGATAAAAATCGTTGGGATTTTTACGGTAATCCATTAATACTGGAATGGCATTGAGCGCAGAACCATAATGATGGATCATCCGTTCTATACGCGAAAGTTTACCCCCGTAAAGAAAATCCCAGTACCGACGGGCATTACCGTTATAGGCCCAATGCGGCAGCACAGGCATGTAGGCCAATATAGCTTCAAGCGTTACATCTGCCTTATCCTGGTAGCCAAAATAGCTTGACCATACATAAACTTCTTCTTGACCTGTAGAGTCCCAAGGCATTTCACTACCAAAGGGATATTGTAAAGAACGCCAGTGGTTGGCCCGCTTTTTCATTTCATTTTCTAACCTGGTTGCTTCTGCTGTTAATCCCTCATGTTTAAGGTCGTTTAAAATGAGATAGAAGACCGTACCTTCCATCTGGCCGAACTGTGCATAATAAGGAGCGATATTAACCATCGCCATGCCTGTTTCTGCCGCATCGATAAGGTGTTGTTTCCAGCTTTGCTCGGCTACGAGACCAGTATAATTACGTGCCAACCGATACATTACCCAATGGGCCGCTGCAACATGAGGATAGTTATAAGATCTGCCCAGGTTATCAGCTTCTTTTTTTGGCCATGCAGACCACGTTTTAAAATTGATATTTTCGGCATAAGTATCTTTAGGAAGTGAATCGGGTGCGTAATAAAACAAACTCTTTTTTACGCCATATTTCTGAGGGCCATTTTTTAGTTGTATCCGCCCGAACATTACGCTATCTACAAACTGCTTTAGCTTATCGACTTCTTCTTTTTTCGGCTGTACCAATTGTTTCATTATTGCCCCCAACCACGAGCCTGCACCGCCTTCATCGCTCAAACCCGAAATCCAGGCCCTGTTATCCTGTGTTACCTGCTGTTGTTTTTCATTGTCGTAAGTAATAACAGAAGGGTTTCTTTTAAAAATAGGATCAGCCTGGTTAAACCATTGTTTCGTTGTTAAAAAATTACCATAACTCGCAATTACATCACTTTCGGCTTCAATTACTTTATAATTTATACTTTGCTCCAAACCATCTTCATAGGTAATAGACAATCTTGCCCTTCCCCAGGTATTCCCCTTTACAGAATAACTTTTCCAACCATTTTTGGTTGAACTTAAAGCACTTACTTTTAGGGCATTTTCAGGTTGGATCTGAATAGTTTTAATCTTTTTAGCGTAGTTAATAAACAATTTCCCTTCCACATCTTTAGGCAGTACATAACCTGGAACAGATATGGCTACTGGTCTCTTGTTTTCGATCAGTTTGTTTTCAATGTCTTTTGCTGCTCCTGAAAGGATAAACTGGAGGGCATAACTCCGGCTTTCGCCAGGCTTTAAAATAGTCGAAGTTGGCATATTCCATTGCTCGGCATTTTTCCATTCGTTTTCGGCATAGGCTTTACTGTACACCATCCATTCGTAAAAACCTTCAAAAGCAATCCCCCTAGGTGTCCGGTCATCATTAAGTGGGTTATAAGCCTCAAATGGTGTATGCCCCAATGGTGCAACAAGCAAAGAAGGTGCATGGCCACTTAACCGGGTAACTTGCAAATAGCCAGCGTCTTTTCCGATGTAGGGATCATAAAATACATTTTTGGCATGCGTTTGCTCTAATGTTCGGCCTTCTAAAATATTATCGAAAATCATCGGGATGCCAAGCGCACCAATTTCTACGTTTTTATCAGTCTTGTTTTTCAGCTCGAAGCGCAGTACCAGTTTTCCGTTCAACATTTCCCAGATCCGTTTAACCTGCAATGGAATATCGGCCGGAAGTGTTGCAGCAAGATCGGCAGCAGCAAGTACATTTTTACCTATAGAAATGTTTTTCACAGGGCTCCGTTTTGCCGCAGTGCTGTAGCCTTTCCAGGTTTCTTCGCCAATATAACGTAATCTTAAATTGATATCACCCAAATGATATAAACCATCAGAACTACGCACTTTTAAACTATCGCTGGGTACAAAATCGAAATCCTTAACCATTTTAGGCTGAAGACCCGCCACAGTTTGTGATGATTTAACAAGCTTTAGATTAAATGCCCCAGCATTGTAGATTGAAAAACCATTTTCCAAACCTAAAGTAGACGGCTTTTTACCTAAAGCAATCCACGGCGATTGGGCCTGAATTACCTCAATATTTAGAAAAGATAAAATACAGCAAAATATTGCTTTAAAAGTTATTATAGATAAAGCGCGCTTCTTTTGTGATTTAACAATCATGATGATAAATGAGATTTAGGAATGTAGTTAAAATCAAAAATAAAATTTAAAAAGTAAAGCGGGTATCTAAGTTGAAAATAGCGCAAAATCGGTAAAGAATTGGTGCATTTACGGGAAGTTTAGCGTGAGATATGATGATCAGTTCTGTGATCTCCCAGATTACGCAAAGCAGGCAGATTAATACCACATGAGGGGAAACTTAGCCCATTGGTACTACATTGGCTGCATAAACGTTATTAACCATAAGATCATTTAAGCTCTTATGTTATAAAAAATAGCGATAAGGGTATTCGACAAGTTCAGACTGATAACCATTATATTGAAGTCCCTACCGCTAGCGGATGCATTAAGATTGCTTCATCTAATGAAAAATCGGCTTCAGCAATGACGATACCTCAAGACAATGATTAAATCGATCTACATTTCTCTTTTAACCACCTTGCTTCTGCTATTGAAAGATGCGGCTCAAGTTGATCAAACACTTGCTGATTATATTGATTTAACCAGGCGATTTGATCTGCTGCTAAAAGTGTTTTATTGATGATAGCGGTATCGATAAAACATAAAGTTAAGGTTTCAAAAGTGAGAAAATCGCCAAATTCACTACTTCCCTTAGGAATACATAAAACCAGGTTTTCGATACGAACACCATGTTTTCCTGGTCGATAAATTCCAGGTTCTATGGAAGTTACCATCCCTGGCTTAAAGACAACATCTACATTGGCTGGACTAATATTCTGAGGTCCTTCATGTACATTCAGGAAAAAACCAATACCATGCCCAGTTCCATGTCCAAAATTTATAGCCTGTTCCCACAGTGGTTTTCTACAGATAGAATCGATTTGATAACCTTTGGTCCCCTCCGGAAAGATAAGTTTAGAACCCTCAATCAGTCCTTTTAACACCAAGGTATAATCATCGGCCTGGGTTGATGAGCTATTACCAATAGGCATTACCCTGGTAATATCGGTTGTGCCATACAAATACTGGCCTCCGGAATCGACAAGAAACAAACCATCACCTAAAATTTCCTGATTGCTTTCTGCCGTTATGCTATAATGTGGCAATGCACCATTTGCATTATAACCAGCTATGGTATTGAAACTCAAACCCACGAAAGATGTTTGTTCTGCCCTAAACGCAGCTAATTTCTCTGCTGCAGACCATTCTGTAATCTTTTCTTTTCCAAAATGATCTTCCATCCATTTAAAAAACCTAGTTAAAGCTACCCCATCGTTTAACATCGCCCTGCGGATATGATTAATTTCAGTACTGTTTTTTAAGCTTTTTAAATGCGTACTTGGATTAATACCTGAAATTATTTTGGAACCACTTGGTAAACATTCATACAAACCGAAACAGGTACGTTTTGGATCGATAAAAATCTGTGTAGCTTTTGGTAAATTTTTTAGTGCTTCGGCCACTTCAGCATAGGGACGTAAAGTTACACCTTGCTGATTTAAAGTTTCAATATCAGTTTGCGTCAACTTTTGTTTATCCATAAAGAGTTTTACCTCTACAGGTGTTATTAAAGCAAAACTTAAAACTACAGGATTATAATCTACATCATTTCCCCTTAAATTAAATAGCCAGGCAATGTCATCAAGCGATGAAATGAAATGATAATCTGCCCCATTTATTTTTAAAGCAGCTCTTACCTCTTTTATTTTAGCCGAAATGGTAAGTCCTGCAGCTTCTTCGCTAATTAAAAAGGCATTTTCTTTAGGTAGCCCTACCCTATCCAGCCAGATAGTGCTGATAAAATCAACATCAATTATCGCTATTTCCCGTTGTATTAAACTATTCTGCATCTCGAGAGCTAAACCTACCGTAATCAGCTGGTGGTTAAAGCCTACTTTTGCCCCCTTTGGCAAAGCCTGGAGCAACCAATCGATATATTCGGGGGTATGCGGCACTTTCAACTTTACCAATTCGTAACCAGAACCACTTAATTGTGTTTCTGCCTGCGTAAAATATCTCGAATCAGTCCAGAGCCCTGCAAAACCCTGAGTAATGACTAGCGTGCCAGCTGACCCTGTAAAGCCGCAAGCAAAAGGAATGGCTTTATAATGCGCAGGTAAATACTCACTGATGTGTGGATCTGCAGCTGTAATAACATAAGCATCTATTTTTTGAGCAGCCATTAATTGGCGCAGGGCCTGCAATTTTTCTACAAAGGTCATGTTGAAGAAGAGTTTTTGTTGGGCCAAATTTAAATATTACATTGGCATTAGTGTTTAGAACAAACAGAATTAATGTAAAATTTGAAGACACAACAGATTCTGATTTCGCCAGAATCTGTGTTTACCTTTAAAAAAGGTAGAATAAACACTAAACGTACCGATCGATTGCAGGAGCTTTAATCACCTCATAACTAGCCGATTTCTGAAAGCACCGTACTTTAAAAACAAGAGCAGATTCTCTTTGAGCCAGCGCATGAATACCTAGTGTAAAGCGCTCTTGGAAACGTTTAAGACAAGCCTCTTTATGGCAAATTATTTCGTAACAGCCTACATTTTCTACAACAACATCAAGCACATACTTAGGCCATTGTTTTTTAATCAAATTTGGCAACCAGCTAAACTGCTGCATATTAATCAAATCTCCCATCCCTTCAATTGCCATCGGAGGAATATCTTCACCAACTATCTGGGTCCAGTTGCCCTCAACTTCATCAATAATACCCAGCACTTTACACCCAGACAGCACCAACCATGGATCTTCCATACTGGCCCTCATTAACTGGTAGGGTACATCTTCTAAAAGTTCCTGTTCAAAAACGTACGTAAGTTCGATCATAAGCTATTTTCAATTGTTTATCGGCAGATTATTAAGCCGCATCAGTTTATGAATAGTGCCGGCAAAACGTTTCATTGATATCGGTTTGCCAAGATAACATTCAAAGTGAGAATCTATTTCTCTCACCTCATTTTCAAGGTGGGAAGATGCGTAAATCACAAACCTGGCTTTGGAACGAAGATGCTGAGACAATTCAGTCCCCTTCATTCCATTCATATCTATATCTAAAAAAAGAAAATCGATTCTATCGCCACCACTAATTGTTTTTAATGCATCAATGGGATTATTAAAGGTGCTAAACAGTTTTAAAAAACAGGTATCTTCAATATAATCATGAAGTAAATCAATCGCATGCTGTTCATCATCAACAATTGCACAGCTGTAATACATAGGCAAATTAAGATAGGCTGCACAAAGCTTAACAATGTTAACCTTAATTCCTATAGGCAGATAGAAAAAGGGTAAAAGTACGGTAGTAATTGAGCGTACTAATGAGACATTATATCACATCTTGTGCCTCTTTCGTAATAAAACCGTAATACAACAACTTTGGCTACCATATTAAATCAACGGGAAACCAATTGCTCAATGTTTCCCGCTGATCAATACAGCACTTATCCCATTTTTTATTGCGTTTTCTTTAAACGATAAGCCTCGATGATTTTATAAAAAATCTGATGGTTAGGATATATCCCCATAAAGGCTTCCGAGCCGGGGCCGTAAGCAAATACCGGCACCATGATATTGGTATGATCGTCTGTACTGAAATTGCCACGAATGGTTCCTTTTCGATAAGAGGCATCCAGTAGCGACAGTCCTCCGGTTTCATGATCGGCAGTTACGATTACCAAAGTTTCGCCATCCTGATCAGCAAACTTTAAGGCTTCACCCACCAGGCGATCGAAATCTTGTTGTTCGGTTACCGCAAAAGGCAAATCGTTTGCATGCCCGCCATGATCAATCTGTGCCCCTTCTGCCATGATGAAAAATCCTTTTTTATTTTTTGAGAGCAATTCAACCGTTTTTAAGAACGAAGTCTTCAGCATTTCTCCACGGCCTTCCAATATTTTCCGCGTGGCAGAATCGTCTAAAAGTACCACTTGCTTATTCGCATTTGAGGCAACAAAACTTTTTAGGTCTTTCTGCAGTATATAACCCTTGGCCAAGATGTTATCCATCAGTTTTTGGTCTGGGTTTTCGGTAAAACTTTTGCGTTTTGAGCCAACCAGAATATCAACATGACTGTTCTGAAAATCGGCTGCAATTTCCTTTGTCATAGATCGTTCAAGCTGATGAGCATAAAATGCTGCAGGTGTGGCGTCAGTAATATCACCACTACTGATGATTCCGCTTGTAAGACCATAGGGAGCCAAAATATCAGGAATAGATTGAAGTGCTTTACCTGTAGAATCGATGCTGATATAGCGGTTATTGGTTTTATGCCCAGTAGCCATGGCCGTTGCACCCGCTGCAGAATCGGTAAAATCTGAATTCGAAGCTTCTGTACGTGAAAGGCCCAGATGTTTTATCGTGATGATGTTGGATTGACCAAAATTAGCGCTCAACCCTGCCTGAATTTGTGCCAGCCCCATTCCATCTCCTATTAGAAGAATAACATTTTTGGCTTTGGTTTTTAATCCATCGCTTTTGTAAGTTGGCTGGTAAGGCTTATATGCTTTCGGATTGCTATACTCTAGTTTAGTCCTGTTCTGATAAAAATCTTTTAACACCACCGGATGGTCGGTTCCGATCCAATCAACCCCCATATGCTCCAATTCTTTCCAACTGTTCGGACTATCTTTGGTTGCCCAAAAACGAAAGGGTTTGCCTAATGCATGTACTTTTGCAATCACCGCTTTCATTTTTTCTAAATCGGTTGGCGTTGGTGTACCTTTTCCGTTCCATACCGAATAATGAGAAATATCATCGCTGATCATCCCAATGCGTTTTAACTGATCACTCGTGTACTGATTTGCGGGCCGGCCATCAAAACTGATGAGTGATGGATAATCCTTAAACTTTTCGGCAGGCGGAACAGCCCCGCTCATTACAATTTTAATGGCCGAAGGATTGATCTGTTGATCGAAAACAGGTTCGTTACCTTTTAAATCGGCCAGCAATTTCGGGATCACGTGTTCATAATCCTCCTTTATATCAATTACCAGTTGAAGTTTTTGTTTCGGATCGGGATAAGGATGGCTGGCATGATCTTTAAAAAATGCCACCAGTGGATCAATATATAATTTTTTCAATGTTTTGCCCGGGGCGATTTCGCTACTTTCGTGGGCAACAAACAACTCTCCATTACGGTAAAACACATCTGCCTCGATTGATCCCATACCGGCATAATAGGCCTCCAATAAAGGTATCTGCTGCTTATAATCATTATGGCTGTGCCCATTACTGGCATTCAGTTTCTGCTGAGCAGAAACTGAATGTACGCCTAAACCCAATAATAAAAGGAGGATCAGTTTATTCGATTTTACCATCCTATGTTCTGTTTAATTACACCCCCACTGTTATCAATTTCTCTTTGTGGCACCGCCCATACATCATGCACTTGTGGATTGAAGTTTCTTGCCGGCCAGATTACAGTGCCATCAAAATCGTGTAAAGGTTTTGCATAAGCGGCCTGTGCATCGCCCCATCTCACCAAATCTCGGTGACGATCAGCCCATTCTCCCGCAAGTTCGTTGCGGCGTTCGCGCTTAAGGTCATCGATAGTCATTCCTGTTTTGGCACCTAAACCTGCACGTAGTCTGATTTTGTTCAGCTCGGTATCACCTGCCCCTGCACCGCTAAGATTAATTGCAGCTTCTGCTTTGATCAGCAATACTTCTGCGTAGCGCATTAAGGGTACATTTAGATCTGTTGTTCCATTATCACCATTAGGGTTAACGTGTGTTGGAATTGGGTTGGCATAAGAAAAAGGCTCCATATATTTTTTAAACTGGTAATTTGAAGTCGCTCCTCCATCTTTGGTAAAACTACGCTCGGCACCAAAGAACATAAATTTATCGCCAGGTTTTAAAATAGTAGCTTCCCTGCGTTGATCGCCAGCCTCGTAAGAATCATAAAGTTCTTTGGTTGGCAGGTAATAACCCCATCCATTGTAAATCCCCCATGCTTTGTTAGTTAACATTACACCCGGAAGCTTGCTGCCCCAGCCTGTTCCGCCACCGCTTGGTGTACAAACTACAGACCAGATATATTCTTTAGACCAGTTATTAGCTGCTTTAAATACATCGGCAAACCCCGTATTGATTAAATCATGCTGACCTGAAGTGATGACCATATCAGCATATTTAGCAGCATTTGCATAATCTTTTTTATAAAGATAAACTTTTGAGAGATAGGCCCATGCAGCAGTTTTATGTGCTTTACCATAATCAGTAGGCTTCATTGCCGAAAAGAACGGAAGGTTATCAGCAGCCTTTAACAGAAGCGAAATAATGTAGTCGTAATTTTCGTTTACGTTTTTAGCACGTGGAACGGCAATGGCAGGATTGGCATCGGGTGTTACAATCGGCACACCAGCTTTATCGTTGCCATAATTTGCAGCCAGCTGAAAATAAACCAAACCTGCATTGAAATAAGCATCACCAATAATCTGTTTTTTTAAACTTTCATCCATAGTAATTTTAGGCACATTGTTGATGATATCGTTGGCACGTTTGATAATGGCATAACGCATACTCCACTGCGATTCGGTATAACCACCGCCTACATAAGTACGGTTAAAGTTTTTAATGTTATCGGCCTCGGGCTTGTTGCGGCCGGTAACCATATCATCACTGGCATTGATAAACCAGAACATTCCACGCCCATAAAAGTCTTCAGCATTATAGTTTTCATACATTCCTGCTTCAGCCTTGATGGCATCTTCTTTTGTTTTCCAGAAATTTTGTGCCGATGGAGAGCCTTCGGGCGTAATATCAAGCTGTTTGGTACATGATGAAAAAACAGCAAGGGCGGCAAATGCCATATATTTAAAATTCGTTTTCATTGTTGTTGTGATTATAAATTTACACTTAAACCAAGGATAAAGCTTCTGGCTTGTGGGTAACGACCAACGTCCAATCCATAGTTATCCATTCCTATTTCCGGATCAAAGCCTGAGTATTTAGTGATGGTAAATAAATTATTAGCAGAAGCATAAATCCTAACTGCACCTGTTTTTAACTTATTGGTTAATTTATTTGGCAAGCTATAACCTAAGGTTACATTACGGATACGCAGGTAAGAACCGTTTTCTACATAAAAATCAGAAGCTGCAAAATTTCCGTTGGCATCGCTGGTTGAAATAATCGGCACTTTGCCACCTGGATTCTCTGGCGACCAGGCATCAAGAATGCCTACCAGTTTATTGTAAGAAGGACCACTTGCACTATAAGTTGTACGTTTTACGGCATTGAATAATTTATTGCCCTGTACGCCTTGTGCAAAAATATTAAAGTCGAAATTTTTATAGCTTGCATTAAAACTTAATCCATATGAGAAATCAGGATAAGCACTGCCTGCAAAATAACGGTCTTTGCTATCAATAGATCCGTCGCCATTGATATCTACAAATTTAAAATCACCTGCTTTTGCGTTCCGCTGAATCTTGGTTCCCTTAGCATTTTTATAGTTGTCGGCTTCTGCCTGGCTCTGAAAAATACCGTCTGTTTTCAACACGTAGTAACTGTACAAAGGTTGACCAACCCTATTTACTAATGGAGCAAGCTCGTTACGGAAATTGGTTGATAATGGCATGTTTTCCAATCCTTCGCCCAAGCTTAGTACCATGTTGTTTACTTTTGTAAGCGTTGCATTAACCGAATAGGTAAATTCTGCGTTTTTATTGCTGCTATAAGTTAAACCCAACTCTACTCCCTTGTCTCTAACTTTACCGGCATTAATCGTTTGCGAATTTAGGCCCGCCGTACCAGGAAGTGGACGGGTTAAGATCATATCGTTGATATCTTTAATGAAATAATCTGCATTTAAGCTCAAACTGCCCAATACCGTTACATCTAAACCTATATTCGTTTGCTTACTTTTGGCCCATCTGATATTTGGATTAGGCAATACTGTTGAAGCATAACCTGTTTGTAAAGTTGGTGTTTGACCAAAATAACTTTGTGTTGCTACTAAAAGCGGGTTTACGTCTTCTTGTCTCAAACTGGCCAGGTTACCTAAAACACCATAACTTCCTCTCAATTTCAATTCATTTAACCAGGTAATATCTTTAAGAAAATCTTCTTTGGTTAACAGCCAGCCTGCAGATGCAGAAAAATAATCCCTTGTCCTGTTGTCTTTCATCAATATCGATGTACCATCTCTGCGTCCGATTAACGACACCAGATATTTCTCTTTGTAGTTATAATTGGCTCTAAAAAGTAATGACGATAGGGCATTTGCACTGAAATAACTAGTTGATGGCTGTACAATAGTGGCATTAGTAAGATACCTGTATTGTGGAGATTCATCATCAAATCCAGCACCAGATGTATATAAGCTATAATTCTTTGTTTTCTGGAAAGTATAACCGCCAGTAATATCTAAGTTATGGTTACCAAACGATTGTTTGTAGCTTAATATCTGTTCAGCAAGAAAATCGTTTGTTTGGAAACTGTTTTGTTGTAAGCTATTGCTTAATACCGGTTTCCCAACTTCAGGCCTTTTTGGCGTGAACCCCTTAAACTGCGTATCTTTTTTTGTAATGCTTAAATTAGATTTAAAGGTTAAGCCTTTAGCCAGTTTTAAGGTTACATATGGGTTGATTACCATAATGTTTGAAGGATTATTAATATCTATGCGCATCAATTCGGCCACTGGGTTAATAATATCGCCATAATCACCAGCGAATTGCCCACCAGGCAAACCGGCAAAACTTCCGTCAGGGTTGTAAGGTGTTCCGTTTGTAGGATAGTAAATTGCAGAAAGTAAAGCTCCTGTATAATCGCTGCTGGTGTTGGCACCATTTCCGTTTGTGCTGCTATACGAAAAGTTTTCGCCAACTTTTAGCCAATTGCTTACCTCATGCTCAGTGTTGATGCGGAAGTTGTAACGTTTGGTATTGGTATTTAACACAATCCCTTCAGCATTGCGGTAATTGAAACTTAAATAATAATTCGACTTCTCAGATCCTCCATTAATAGCGGCGTTGTAATCCTGCAATAAACCATCTCTAAACACTTCGTCCATCCAATTGGTACGGGTAATCTGTCCGTCAGGATATTTAGATGGGTCAAAAGCAGGTAATACGGTATTACCACCATTTTTAGCTGCCGTTGCCGCAACCTGTGCACGTTGTTGAGCATTTAATGGCTGTAGTTTTCTCCAGGCGCTCTGCTGCCCTAATTTAGCATCAAAACTGATCTGCATTTTGCCGTTTTTACCTTTCTTAGTGGTAATTAATACCACTCCGCCCGATGCTCTTGCACCATAAATAGCTGCAGATCCATCTTTTAATACAGAAATAGATTCGATATCGTTAGGATTAAGCTGAGGTACTCCCAAAAAGATAGAACCGTCTATTACATAAAGTACACTTTCGCCATTAAGACCACCCGACCCCCTGATGTTGATACGTGGTGTAGAAGTCGGATCGCCACCTTCGTTGGTTACAATTACACCTGGCGTTTTTCCTGCCAGAACTTCGCCCACGCTATTAAGCGACCTAGAAGAAAGTTTATCCAATGATGCAATACTGATTGCACCTGTAAGTGTTTCTTTTTTCTGGGTTCCATAACCCACCACCACTACATCTGCAAGCGTAGAACGTTCTTCACTCAAAACCATGTTGATTACTTGACTATCGCCAATTTTCGCCTCTTTAGTACGGTAACCAATCATGGAGAACGAAAGCACGGCATCGGCACCAACTTCAATGCGGTAGGCACCATTTCCGTCGGTAATGGTGCCACTTTGAGTGCCTAGCACTTTTACCGAAACACCTGGAAGCGCCAAACCTGCAGTATCTCTTACTACTCCGGTGATGATCCGGTCTGGCTTGTTTAGCACGGCGTTATTTAAAATTACGTATTCGCCTTTTTCCAATACCTGTAAGCCCAGCCTGTCTAAAAGCGACCTTACCGGCTCTGTAGTGAAATCGCCGCTTACAAGCATGTTTTTTTGTTGTAACTGGTCTGGGTTGTACACAAAACTAAGCCCGGTACGTGATTCGATTTCTTTGATGATCTCGGTCATTTTACGGCCTTTATTTATGGTAATGTTAACCGTGGTTTTCTCTAATTTTTGCGCCATTCCTGACGAAGCAAGGATAGAGCTGCAAAAAATGCAAAGGATTGTAAATGTTAAACATGAGTATTTCATGATCTTATGTAGAGCTTGTGTCCTCTTAGCGGAGGTTGTTTTCATTGCTTAATTTGTTTGATTTTATTTCTGTAAAGCTTTAATTATACTGGCTTTTGTTGCCAGGAAGAAAGATTACGGCAACCGATCTGATCGGTACCGTAGATAATTTCTATATCATATCCCTATCTCATCTGCATATATTAAATGTTTTATGATTTTTTGATGCATTGAACTTGAGGTGATGCAGACTGCAGATAATATCCAAAATCTCTTCAGTAGATTGTTTGCTACTGAAAGAAGCAGTAGTTTTAAGTTTACCCAAAGTGCTATCGTTCAGCAAAATTTTAATGCTGTAAACATATTGGAGTTTATTGATGACCTGATCGAGACTTGCACCATCAAAAGCGAGTTCGACAAAGGCGACAGCTTTGGTTTTGCCAATAGCAGCCTGACCGACACTTTTATCATAGGTTAAATATTCATCTTTAATCAATGTACCGAGATTTCCTTTTCTGTCGCTTACAGCAACTTTTCCGGTAACTACGGCAACTTCGATGTGTTTACTGCCCCGATACGACTTAACCTTGAAAGAAGTACCCAGCACCCGGATATCGACTCCAGATGTGGTGTGTACCGTAAATGGTCTTTTTTCCTGGTGGGTAATCTCAAAAAAAGCTTCACCTTCTTTTAATGAGATCTGGCGGTTGTTTGAAGCAAATGCTTTAGGATAACAGAGTTTGGCAGATGGACCTAACAAAACCACTGAACCATCTGATAAAGTAATGCGTTTCTTTTGTGTACTTCCGGTAACTACAGTAATCTGATTTTCGGAGGCCACTTGGGTATTGAGTTTCCAAACGCTTATTCCCAATGTAATGGTAATGATTACGGCAGCAGCAATTCTGATAAAAGATTGGAGTTTGAATACTTTGCCATATTTTGGCTTCTGATGCATAGCAGCCTGAAGGTGAATAAACATTTGCTCCCCTATAGCTACTTTCCTATCGGCCGGTAACACCACGTCTTTTGCATGAAGTGTGGCGTACCACTCTTCAACTGTTTTTTGCTCTTGCGGACTTGCCTGCTGATCGATGTATTTCTGCAGCAGTTCTTTTGCCTGTTCTTCTGTCATTTAAATACATGTCAGTTGAAAAGCAGATCGGTACTAACCAAAAATGTTATCTATAAATTAACTTTATGTTAAGCCGATCAATACAGCAATTAACAGGATATAGGAAAGGCTTTTTTTAAGAAGCTTTAATGCTGCAGAGATCTGATTTTTTACCGTCTGTACAGAAACATCAAGTTCAGCAGCGATTTCTTTGATGGATTTTTCCTGTTTTCGGCTCATTGAGAATACCAATTGCATTTTTTCTGGTAAAAGTGCAATGGCTGCATCTACCTCTAGATGGAGCTCTTTTAAAATTAGTTTATCATCGGCGGCGGCGATATGCTGCTCATCCATTAGGGCTGTGAGTGCAGTTTGGTGCTGTTCTTTAATACTGCCCGACCTGAAATAATTAATCACTTTATATTTTACAGCTCCGTGTAGATAAGCACCAAGGCTCCCAGACAGATTAATCGTTTTATGATTTTCCCAAAGCGAAATAAAAATCTCCTGGGTAATATCTTGTGCAAGGGCTTCATCACCCGTTTTTTTTAGCGCAGCATCAAATATATCTTCCCAATAAACCTGGTAGATTTCTTCCATGGCCCGATGGCTTCCACACTGTAAAGATGAAAGTAAAGTTTTGCTCAAGGGATGCTGCTTTTTTTCGCAGCAAAGCTAGTAGTCCAATATTCCCTTAGTATTAATAAATCTTAAAGAGAAAGTGATGGAGGGGTGAAATGTATTCTGATAATGGAAAATATAACATGGAAAACGGACAAAATGCTACATGCATTACATCTGTCTGTAGAGTTCTGAAAGGTGCTAGGGATTATTAATAAAAAAGAGTCTCTGACTCATTATCAATATTAAGCATTAAATGCAATATTATCAAGCCATAGCGACGCTGCGCTTCACACTACGGACAGAGTTGAACACAAAGTTGGACAGGGTTAATTATATTTTATCCAAACAACCCCGCAAAAATTTTATTCGAATGCAATTTTGCCTGATGATCGTAAATATGCGAGGTACTCATTATCTCGTTTACACCGTGTTTGGCAACAAAAGCAGCTAAATTTTCTTTAATGGTTTCTGCACTGCCAATAAATGAATAGTATAACATCTGTTCTACCGCTTCTTTTTCCAACTGGTCCCAATAAACATCCATATCGTCAACGGCAGGCTTCAGCAATCCTCTTTTACCCGTTATAGCGCCTAAAAACATACGTTTTATAGAGCTTGATAAACGTTCTGCTTCCGCATCAGTATCGGCAGCAACCACATTTACACAGGCCATTACATAAGGTTCCTGTAAAAATTCAGATGGTTTAAAGTTATTTCTATAAATGGAAATCGCCTGCTCGAAATAGGTCGGTGCAAAGTGACTTGCAAAAGCATAAGGAAGTCCTTTTTCTGCTGCCAAGCGTGCACTGTCAATGCTCGAACCTAAAATCCAGATCGGGATATCCAACCCTTCTCCCGGAAAGGCCCTTACACTTGCCCGGCTATTACCGGCAGAGAAAAACTGTTGTAACTTCTCAATATCTCTGGGAAAACTATGAACTGCATTAAAGTTTTCGCCACGGATAGCCATTGCTGTAACCTGATCGGTTCCTGGTGCCCTGCCCAACCCCAAATCAATACGGTTGGGATAAAGCGAAGCCAATGTACCAAATTGTTCGGCTACAATTAATGGTGCATGGTTGGGTAGCATAATACCTCCAGAACCGACGCGAATGCTATTGGTACCGCCAGCAATGTAACCAATAAGCACGGCCGTGGCCGAACTGGCAACACTTGCCATATTATGGTGTTCGGCAAACCAATACCGTGTATAACCTAAAGTCTCAGACTGTTTAGCTAAATCAAGGCTTGCTTTAAAACTATCTGCAGCAGTAAAGCCATCTAAAACAGTTGCAAGATCGAGAACGGAATAAAGTACATCTTTCAATAAGTGATCAGCCATAAATTAAAAGGATCAGATTTATGTTGCAAAAATATCCTTAATAAAACTAAGTCTTGTTTAAATGAATATATATGACGTTTAGCCAACATAATCGATATGGCGAGTACCAAGGTAGCCATACAAAAACGAAAGCACCAACTTAGACAGCTCCGACTACAGAGGTGTAGGAGTATATATATTCTTGTAACAAAACAGATTGGCCCGTGATCTTAGCTTGATTAAAGCTTATAATTCGATTAACAAGTCCATTCAAGGTGGAGGTATATTTTTTTATAGGTATTCTAGAATATTTTATGGATTGTAGCTACTGCCAGCATCTTGTAAACTTAATTGACACATTTTTGTGTTAAATTAGTAAATAAGGAAAAGATTTAAAATTAATCCGTACAGATAGCACCCTTTTCGGTACGAAAAGGCGTAATTTCGTTATAAGAGAAACAGATTTTTTGAAGATGATTAAGTGCATAGCCATAGACGACCAGTTCAGTTCCTTAGCGGGGCTACAAAAATATATTGAGGATACGCCAAACATGCGACTCGTGCAGCAGTATACCGATCCAATTACTGCTTTAAGGGAGCTAGCCGGCTCAGAAACGGTTGATGTAATTTTTATGGATGTGGAAATGCCTCAGATTTCCGGTCTGGAATTGGCTAAGGCCATCCGCTCCAGAACCAGAAAGCTTATTTTCACCACCTCCCACCAGGAGTATGCTTTTGATGCTTTTGAAGCTGCAGGAGATGCTTATTTGCTTAAACCATATAGTTATGCCAAATTTGCCACTACCATTACCAGGCTTTTTGGACAGGAAATGACAGGTGGCACAAACGAAGATTACTTTCTAGTTAAAAACAAAGAAGAGGATCACCGTGCGGTAATGGTTAAATATGAGGATATTATCGCTTTTGAAAGTTTTCATAATTACATTAAAATACATACTGTAGGAAAAGTAATTATTGCTTATTTAAGTTTAAAAGATGTTCGTGAACAGCTTAGCATTAAGAATGGTTTTATACAGTTACACCGTGGATATATTATTGCTATTGATAAGATTTTATATGTGGATGGCAACAGGATTACCATGAACAACCACATTAGCTTTACCGTTGGAGATATTTATTATAATGAATTTAAAAATTTTATTTCTGAAAGGCTAATTATCAGTAGCCGCAAAAAATAACGGCTACTGATAAAAAACATTCAATTATAAAATGACACCTGTACTCGTAGAAACTGTTATTGTAGTTGGATCAGACACCGTTGTCGGGTTACTGATCTCTTTACTCAGTTTTTTTTTAAATACAAATAGTGTTCTTTTAGCTAGTTTTTGAGTCTTCATAATTGTTTTTTTTAGAAAACTAGCAGCGATAGCGTCCTATAACTTTAGTTGTTACACAGATAGTAAATAAGTCATTATGAATAGATTAAAACGGAGCACAAGAATGTTACGAAACTGGCTGTATACTTACCGGATACACGTAATTGCATGGTCTATATTTATATTTTGGGAAACCGTTGTGGTTATTTACTGGGTAGGTATGCCCGGTACATTTGGTAACTATGCTATTCATTACACCATTAATATCACCTTCTTTTATACCTATACTTTACTACTGGAAAAAGCAACAGCATTTCATAACGGAGCACTATGGAAAGTTCCTTTGGTTGTGATATCAACTATCTTGATTTATTTAGGTCTGGTTACTGGTGTAGACATTTTGCTAAATACCTATACCAATATTTTACCTGGAGAACTACCAAGTCTTAGAATCAGAATAGCCAAGGTGCTTTATAGAGGCTCATTTTTCCTTATTTTTTCTACAGGATATTATTTCTTAAAGCGGTTCATTAAAGAAAAAACCGAAAAATCACGGATCGAGAAACAGCGTTTTCAAATGCTTATTGATAAGGAAAAAATGGATAAGGAGCTTGCCATGTCTAAGAATGCTTTCATGAAAGCACAGATCAATCCACATCTGCTTTTTAACACGTTTGAGTTTGTACATCAGAAACTAAGCACCTACTCTCCAGAAGATGCCAAAGTAATGCTTTATCTATCCGATATGATGCGTTTTGCTGCTAATACTCAACACAATGAAGGCTATGTATATTTAAGCGAAGAAATTGCACAATGCGAAAACCTGATTGGCTTGCACCGCATTACGCAAGGCGCAATTTATATTGAGCTTGCCAGCGGCCCTGATCTTGGTGAGATTAAATTAATTCCACTTGTTTTGCTTACTATATTGGAAAACATGTTTAAACACGGAAACCTTAATGATATAGAAAATAAGGCCACTATAGATGTTTATACCTTTGATGGCAAACTGCGTATCGAAAGCCGTAATTTACCCAGATTAGTAAAAAGCAAAGTAGGCTTTGGCTCCGGAATGGACAATATTAGTAACCGACTAAAATATGCTTACCATCAAAATGCCGAAATGACTGCAGGAATTGACGAAGAAGGCTTCTATACTTTAAACATAAGTATTTCTTTAAATGCGCTAACAATAGAATCTGAAGATAAAAAAACTGAACAAACTATCGCTGTCTAGCAATTAAATTTTTCTACGTAAAAACTTCCCATAAGGCATTTTCGCATCCAGGAAGAATATTATCACTTTCTTTAACTTAATGTAACAAAATTACTACTATATTAAATCGTCTAATTGACGTTCTAGCATTTAGATAATTCGTTTATGAATTAAGTGTAAATCTTTACTAAACAGATTAGAAATGAGAAAGGGTACAATATGTTATGTAGATCAAAATGGTGTACATGGTATTATTAAAGATGAAAATGAGCAGAAAATTCAATTCTTTTTAATGGATCATCAGGAAGAAATTAGGCTCAATGATAAAATTTCATTTGAAATTGAGCTTACGGCAAAGGGACTCGCCACAACAAAAATACATGTTGTAAGCACGATAGAATTAACGCCACAATAGCACCCCAAATTAAAACTCAATAACTATAGCAATAACATTTAGTACTCGTGTACGATTCAGATAGCGAAGTATTAAAATCAAAAAGGCCACAATATCCATTGGGGCCTCTCCTTATCAACTAACTAAACGTGTATAATACTAACCAAATATTTACACCGCAAAAGTATAGACATCATATAAACCCAATATTAAGATTACGTTAAATACCCGACATTTAACACGAGATAAAATCTTTAATCCTGATAAAGATTACCATTTCTGAATAGGTTGATAACCGGATTTTTCATCCTTGCGGTTAAGTTGCTTTATAAAGTCCTCTTCAAAATCATGACTATACACTTTAAAATTGATTGCCCACTCATCTTTTATCATGGCTGGTACAAATTTTTCAAACATTTTTTCAAATGATCTGAAATTTACAAAAGGTTTGCAGATCACCATATATTCAGAATCTGAATTCACAATAATTTCTTCTATGAGCTTTGGCCATCTCCACTTAAGTTCATCCGGCAATTTTCGATACTGCTGCCGATCAATAAACAATCCTATATTTTGTAATAGTTCTTCAGGTAAAACCTCGCCTGATAATTGCTTCCATTCCTTCCCTTCTTTTATTATCCCTGCCAGTACATGGTCACAGTAGAACACGGTCCACGGCTCCTCTCTCGAAAGCTGGATAAGCTGAAAATGCATGATATCGCGATTAGGCAGATTAAAGAAAAAGTCGAGCTCGATCATCACTAATGGGGCGATACCAGATATCGCAGAATCAAAAGTATTGAACTATTTCCAAAGCACAAAAAACTCAAAGTTAAAAGCTTAATTACATGTTTAGCTCCATAAAATTTCAAAATATGAAGCGACACAATTTGTATATTTTTTAAACATTAAATAACTGTTAAAGAAAAAATTGATTTTTATCATCAAGTAAATTACAAAAACACTTAAAAAACGTAATATTAAACCTACAAAAAATTTAATTTCAACAAAAACAGCTGTATCTTTGTCACATGAAAAGTGCCAAATCAATCGTCTTAGTATTTCTTTTAATCACCTCATTTTCTTGCTTATCTATTTGTGTTTTTGCTCAAAACAAGCAAACAAAACAAGCTGATATTTTCGAGAATATAGACAAACTGAACGGAAACGATATGATTGAGCGACTAGCCGCTCAGCGCAATGCATTTAATAAAACCCATTTAAAAGATAACCTTCCAAAGGCAGAGTACATCATCAATAGAAATAACTTAACCCTTATTAGTTTTAATGGCTTAGATTATTATGTAAAAAACAACAGGGTGATGGGCATTCAGGGGTTAAATCTTTCGGATAAAGTATTAAACCAAATTACAGATAAACTGGTTCTTTTAGATAGTATCCAATTCAACCAAAGTGAGCGTTCAAATATAGAATACGTTAGTCCAAACGCTGATTTTCAAAAAATCAGGAATATCGACCGTCAGTTTATGCTTACGCTCAAAATGTTATCGAGTACGGTGAGAGATATAGCTGCACTGGCTAAAAATGAAAACCCATCTTTAACTGTTGAGACCAATGTTGCAAAAATGCGTTTACCAAATGTGGATAAAGCTGCAGAAAAGTCAAGCACCCAATCATTGGTATCATTAGCTAAATAACAGCTTTTTTTATTTCAGAAGAGGTTGGCACTGAATCAATCCACTTTTTTTTCTGAATACACTTCTGCAATCTGAGCCGAAAGATATTTGAAAGCCAATGGCATCTCGGTAGCCGCATTTTTGATGCTTCCTTCTATAAAGATGAAACCCCTATAATTTATTTTGTGCAAAGCTTTTAAATAAGGTTTAAAATCATCGCCCATAACGCCTGGTAATGACCTGTTTTGTTTTTCAGCAACCTCCGAAAATCCAATCAATGTACCAGCTGCAATAATTTCACTTGGAGATTCTCCTTCACGCATCATATGAAATATATCGGCATTAAGTCTGAAATTTAGATGATCAACCTTCCTTACAATATCTGCTGCCGACTTTAGCGAAGTAATAAAGTTTGTTTCGGTAGTTTCGAGGTTTTCTAACAAAATTGTAACCTTATATTTCCCGGCAATTTGTGCTAGTTTTTTGCATAAACTAACAAAATCAGTTTTTGCCTTAACGATATCATAATCTGTAGGAATGCTCCTCGCACCCGAGCTGCCCAACACAATAAACTTAACTCCTGCCTGTTCGGCTCTTGAAAGAACAGTTTCGGTATAAGTTAAAACCTTTGCCTCATCTACCTCAGGTCCAGCTATTTTTATGCTCGCCGGATAAAAAAGATTACAGGTTAACACTTTACATTTTGCGGCTTTAATCTTTTTCAAATTGGCATTAAACTGATCATCGGTTAATGCAGGTGACAGTATCTTCGGAACCGATTCGCCTATCATTTTAAAACCTGCGGCATACGCTAAACTGTCCTGTGTTAAACCAGATACAATACCTAAACGCGGATATTCTTGTTTATCAGAAATAAAACCACAAAAACCAATATAAATCAGGCAAATAAAAAAAGCTGAATAGCTAAGTTTCGTAGTTCTCATATTATTAAAATGATTTGGTTAAAAAAAATTAGATCTCAGGATTCTCCTAACTAACCGGATAACTAACTGATGAGCATTTGAGAATTTTTATTAAAGATAATATAATCTGACCATTAAATTTTGTTTTAACAGAATAAGCGATTGGAGGAAATTGAATAAACAGAAGCGCATATCACAATCGAATACCAAAATAACTTAGACCATGGTGCAGTTTTTAAATCCAGTTCGTTGACAATTTAGCTCCTCGCCTATTTAAAATCAGGCACAGGGAGTAGATACCCGCCAAATAAAATATACGACCACAAGAGTGTCCAGAATATGTTGAATATTTGTGCAGTAACAAATGTAAATGCAGGTTTTCCGCCTTGAAGTTTTATCAGCGATGAAAATTTAGCTTCCATACCAATCGAAATAAATGCGATTGCGAACCATACTGTGCGTAAGCCGTTTAAGGTTGGCCCAACACTTTTAGCAGTTGTGGCCGATAACAGAAAAGAAAAAACCAAAGATGCTGCAACAAAGCCCAATACAAATTTCGGGAATCGCTCCCACACAATTTTCAATCCCGGGCGCTCTGCTTTGAAGGGTACCCCATCTTCTCCTTTAGGTTTTTTATAGGCCCACCATATTGCAATAAAAAAAGCAGCAACACCAATAAAAACATTTTGCGAAAACTTGGCAATAACCCCTGCTTTAACGGCAATTGGTCCAACCAAATCGCCTGCAGCAGTTACTGTTGCCGTTGTATCTAAAGTACCACCTAGCCATGCTCCACCAATCACCTCTGGTATATTAAAATACTTCACTGCCCAAGGCAAAATAATCATCATCGGGATAGCCATGATTAATACTAAGGTAGTTACGTAAGATAATTTACGTTTATCGCCATTAATGGCTCCAGCAGCTACAATAGCCGCAGAAACGCCACAAATAGATACTGCTGAGGCCAATATTACGCCAAATTCATCATCAACTTTTAACTTGCGGCTTAACCACATCGAAAAAAACCAAACTACGGTAACTACAATAACCGCCTGTATTATACCAGGTAAACCAGCCTTAATTAAATCGGCCGATAAAATAGTGGTACCCAATATGACTAAACCTGTTTTAATATAAAACTCAGACCGCACCGCTTCTTTTAGCCAATCTGGCAACCTGATTAAATTACCCAATACAATACCAATAAGTAATGCAAATACCACATATTCTAACCCAAAATAGGATACACTTTTATTGCCCCCTATAATAAAGGAAAGGATAGCAAAAAAATAGATCACAGCAAAACCGCCAGCAAACCTTGCAACATTACCTCCTGATAAACCTATGGCTATTGAAGCTAAGGTCAGAAAAACTGCACCCATTTCAACAATCAACAATAAGTTAGCTGCTGATAATACCTTACCCAAAAGATCTTCACTATTTGCCCATTTAAATGCAGGTAAACTAATTACAGTGCCGCTGTTGGTTAAATAAAGTACAGCGGCAATAATAATTGCCCCCAGTATAACTGCCCACCAATCTTCGGTGAGCGATTGTAAAAATGTTTTCTTATCCTGGCTTATCCCGGCATCTGTTAAGGCTCCAGTAGTATCGGCTACGTTGTTTCGATTCGACATTAGTTGATTAATTTATGGTGTTAATTTGATTTCAATTCTAAAAATATTGATGAATATGATCACTTATATGATAAATTCTTACCGAATATCCGAACTAAAGTAAATATTCAGAAGGATTTTATCCGTAACAAATATCTGACGGGACATCATCAATGTAGTCATTAAGTGAAACACCGCGGTCATCACCCTTAGCCTAGTCGAAGACTTCCTGAGATTGATAAATCGCAAATAAATGCTCTTCGACTTCGCTCAGGATGACCTCTTTTTGCAATTTATTCCACTTATGGTGCAACCTCTACCCCCTGTCTTAGTAGCTAAAACACTTGTTGCATGCACCATTATCCTTAACAGCAATGATTAAACGATAATGAATTTATAATACAGGCAAAGCGGTTTCGCGTTTAGCCTGCGTAATTACAAGTGAACTATTAAGAGTACCAATATTATCCAAACGACCGAATTTGTTAATCAGAAAATCGTTGTAAGCAATCATATTTCTTGCAACAACTTTTAACATAAAATCAAAGCCTCCTGTGGTATGGTAACATTCCAGTACTTCATCGAGTTTGCTTACCTCCTGCTGAAATAACCTGAAGGTATTAACAGAATGGTTGGTAAGCTGAACCTGCAAATAGCAGATCATACAGTTCTCGAATTTATTGGGATCAATTAACGCCACTACCGAAGAAATAAATCCTAAACGTTCTAAGCGTTTTACACGTTCCTGAATGGGCGATTTTGACAAATGCAGCATAGCAGCCAATTCCTTATAGGTTAGCCTTGCATCTTTTTGTAATAGTGTTAAAATATCTCTGTCAGTTTGGTCAGGGGTGTATAATTCCATTATAGTGGTTAGTCTATTTATTTTTTTTTCTAGGCTTAGTTTATAATGAATATCCAAATATATAAAATACGCCCCATTAAACCCTTAAGCAGCGCACAAAAAAAGAACAAAATTTCGATCGTAAGTATAATTAAAACTACCAGCAGAATTAAATTCCGCAAAAACTTATCCAACAGGACATTTTCCGTATTTACCAGCCATCTTCGTTTTAATTGTCAATGTGACAGATATTTGTTTAACGAATGAAACAATTGCGAGAAGCAATGCGTTAATTTAGTTTAGTTAATGATAACAAGAGCTCCAGCGCGATGCTGGCGCTTTTGCTTTTTAAAAAGCATATCATTATAGTATAAACTTGCAATAAATCGCCTCCCTACTCTACAAGATCTAAGCTGAACTGAGCTTCTATTTCCGACTGGATACAGAAGATAAAAAATTCATTGTGTCGAAAATCTTTAACTTTTTTTGGAATATTCAATTTTTAGCTTTTACTTTGAAATACAAAGTACTTTACAAAACAAAAATACATCTATTCCACTCCCTTACTAACAGACACATGGGCGCCGAAGAATTAAAATTAAGAGTACGTTCAAAAATATATGTCTATACGATCATTATAGGGCTGGCCATAAGCGGATTAACCGCTTTCCCATTAGAGACAGAAATTGCTTATCTAATTAAATACGGTGCAATTTTACCACGTAGTCTTCAAATCTGGCTTGGAGCGGTTTATCAAGCTCTTAAAAATACAAACCTGCACTATCCATTTTTAAGTTATGGCACTGATTGGTTAGCTTTTGCACACATCATGCTGGCCGTACTTTTTATCGGCCCATTAAAAGATCCTATCAAAAACAAATGGGTAATCGAATTTGGTATCATTTGTTGCATCGCGATTATTCCATTGGCCTTAATTGCGGGAAACATCCGCCACATTCCAATATTTTGGCAAATGATAGACTGTTCTTTTGGTATTATTGGCATTATCCCGCTGATACTATGCCGCATCAACATCAAAAAAATTGAAATATTAGAAGAGCATTATGGATTATGGACTTTGTAGATAAACATTCTATCGTAAGGAAAATATGGGGTAACACAGATGTTGTGCTTTTTATTTTTGCCGGCGCCGCAGCAGAATTTAGCCTGAATAAAGCTGTTGATTGGTTGTATTTTACAGGCAAACTGCCAAAAGATCCGCTGGGAAGATTGTTTTCTACTGTTGCCTATGCGCAAAAAATCGTATTTTCCACTTTAGCTGAAGCCAATGCAGCGATAGATCAGATTACCATGATCCATCAGCATGTTGAAGCTGGAAGAAGCGCTAAAATTCCAGATTGGGCCTATAGAGATGTATTATTTATGCTGATTGACTATTCTATCCGAGCCTTCGAAGTGCTGGAAAGAAAACTCACGCTAACAGAAAAAGAGGAAATATTTGCTACTTTCTATCGAGTTGGGCATCGCATGGAAATAAACGGGCTCCCAATCGATTTTGCGGCATGGCAAATGATGCATGAGCAACAGCTGCAGGAAAACTTAATTTATAGCTGCTTTTCTCATGATCTTTATGATCAGTATAAAAAACACCTGGGTTCTCTGCGATATTCTTTAATGCGAAAAATTCAGGCACTCATCGTTCCATTCAAAGTAAATGAATTACTTAAACTGGG
This sequence comes from Pedobacter sp. SG908, assembly GCF_011759615.1. Classification (NCBI taxonomy): domain Bacteria; kingdom Pseudomonadati; phylum Bacteroidota; class Sphingobacteriia; order Sphingobacteriales; family Sphingobacteriaceae; genus Pedobacter; species Pedobacter sp. SG908. The sequence continues at coordinate 1,442,618 of NZ_JAAOYY010000001.1, read as the reverse complement.
GGAAGGAAAACCGATTAAACCAATACTTACTTTATACAAATTAAGTAGGAAACTGAACATGAACAAACCTTTAAGAAACTTGATTCTCCCGGCAACGTACAAGGCACAGATTTTGAGTCTCGAAACTTTTTAAACATAATAAGCAGACGATCTAGTCAGATTATCTGCTTATTATATTTTTCTATTTCCAATCAAATGGCAAATACCAATTAGCCGGATCCATTAATTTTTGTCTGGTAAGGCTGGCATTAGGATTGCCTGCTTTTAACAATTTTTGATAAATGCGATCTGCAAGAAAGGCCGGGTTATTCTGCCTGCGAGCAATTCGTACCAAATCTGGCCAGCGGTTACCTTCAAAAGCAAGCTCTAATGCAGCTTCATCAATTAACTTGCCTTCTAATCCAACCATATCCGTTTGGTAACTTACATCGATAGCATTTACTACTGCCCTACCTCTAATGCCACAGTTACGGTACCAGGTACCCGAAACATCGTTATTTTTTCTCGCATCGAAATAATAAGGTGAAGTTTGCGGATAAGGTGTAATCATAGTATTTAACTCCGCTACCGAAACAGGTGCCTGGGCTCCGGCTGTAATGGTACCTACGTAATAGGTATTCCTAATCCCCGTGTTTAACAATGCCCAGCCCAGTTTGGTCTGTCCGTCTCTATTAGCTGCTTCAGAAAAACGAAGGTGTAATAAAGGTGCTCTATAAATCCCCCATTTACCGCCATTATCGGTTAGTTTGGTTATTTCATCACCCATTGCAGAAGTATTGAATGATAATTTGCTTCTTGGATCGAATGGAACACCTCCATAGGTAATTTGGCTGTTCCAGAGATCTTTTACAGCTTGCGAGGGTTTAATCTGATAACTTTTTAACGGCGAACATAAATCAATCATAGGATTTACAGGTTTAAATGCGGTATTGTAAGGCATAGCCCAAAACCATTCCGAACTCCACGCGCTTGAAGTTGTTGGCAAACCAAAGATAGCCCTCCAGCCAGCATCTACACTGTTGATTAAACTGGTAGGATCTTGTCCGCTTCTGCTAAATAAGATGGCTAAATTCGCATAGGCAGGATCTCCGGAGTTATTGATTTTATAAAAATTAAACCTAAAGTTATCATTCCCGTTATTGTTTTCGGCATTCATCAGTTTGGCATAATTTTCTGCCGCTTTAATGTAATTTCCCTTCCACAAATAAAGATCGCCCAACAGAAAGGCTTTAGAAGCAAACAATTTTTGGGTACTGTTAGCATCAATGGTAACCAGCAAGGATGTTCCTGCTGGATATGCATAAGCTTCCTTATATGGCAGGCTCTCGTTAAAGGCAATTAATTTATCCAAGAGCTGGTCAAATGGTGTTTTCGGATAATTAGACAGGTTTTTTAAGTCATCTACTGTTTCAATCGCATCGGTAATATAAGGTATGCTGCCATATTGAATACCTAAATGCAGGTAAATCCAGCTCCTTAATGTGGCAATATCTGAGTAGCGTTTGTTGTAATCATCAACACTCATCCGGCGATCATCGACCATCATTTTAAAGTTTTTGAGCACATCGTTACAATTCACAATCACCTGATAATATGGCCTTGGATCTACATATTGATTGTTTTTTGTTTCGGTATGTGATGATAGTTCCTGCAAATCGGTACTTGATTTGGAGGTAACATCCATTAAATCGCCACGCAATTCGTTCTGCAGGATGTAGAGTTTTTCCAAGCCCAAAAATTGACCGTAAATACCAATAACCGCAGCATCTGCGTCGGATACTGTTTTAAAAGCATTTACACTATCCAATTTATCTTCGGTTGGTACGTCGAGCATTTTTTTGCAAGACCACGAACCTGCCGATAAAATACCCAACAGTAAAAGGGATGCAATTTTTTTATTTATGTTCATTTTCATGATATATCTTTCTTAATTATAATCCAACTCTAACGCCTAGTTGAAATGACCTGAACTGCGGTTCAAGTGTGGTATCTACACCCTGGCTAAATAAACTTCCGGAGTTGCTAAATTCTGGATCATAGCCTAAATAATTGGTTACGGTAAATAGGTTATTAGCCGTAGCATAAATTTTCGCGTACTTAATGGCCTTCAGTTTTAAGGGTACGTTATAGGTTACATTAACGGTTCTCAAACGTAAATAAGAACCATCTTCTATCCAGCGGTCAGAAAAACGGGCATTCCCCACCGGGTCTCCATAAGCAGCCTTTGGTACTGATGTAATTTGTCCATCACCTTTCCACCTGTTGCTAATATTTGGTGTTTGGTTATAATAAGTACTTCCAGATTCAAGCTGTGACCTGGTATAATTGTAAACATCGTTACCGCTAACAAAAGTGATTAAAGCATCTAAACTCCAGTTTTTGTAAGTGAAGGTATTGTTAAGACTTCCAAATAAATTAGGGTTAGGATTGCCAATAACGGTACGGTCGGCATCATCAATAATTTTATCGCCGTTATTATCGATAAATCTAACATCACCTCCTGTAAATGGTACCAGCGCTCCAGAACTGTTGCGGCTAGATAAACCTGAGGCAGCGGCCTCTGCATTGGTAGCAAAAACACCATTGGTTTTATAACCGTAAAACTGATTGGCCGACTGACCAACCTGGCTGATATAAGCACCGCCTGCATAACTGGTTATCACTGAATTTCCATCAGGTAAACTGGTAATTTTATTGGTTGATGTACCGATGGTTAAACCTGCATCCCATTTTATTTTTTTATTTAGAATCCGGCCATTTAAGGCTAAATCTAAACCATTTGTCTGCATGCCACCATTATTGTTGATAAAAGAAGCAGTACCCGTAACAACGCTTAGCAATTGATAGCTTAACATATTTTTGGTGCTGTTTCTCCAATAATCTAAACTGATGCTTAGGCGTTCGCTAAAAAAGGAACCATCAATACCAGTATTAAACTTGCGTACGGTTTCCCATTGCAGATTGGGATTGGCAAAATTACCTGTTACTATACCCCTAATACCCAATACATTTTGAGTGGTATAATATTTTCTTGCCGTATAATTCCCTACATCATCATTTCCAACTAAACCATAACTCATTCTTAATTTCAACAGGTCGACACGGTGTAAATTGCGCATAAATTTCTCTGAAGAGATTATCCAGGCAGCACCAACAGCAGGTAAAACGGCATAACGGCTTCCATTGATTCTCAAACCATTGTCGAAGTTTAAGAAACCCTGACCGGTCTTTGCACCAAAGCGCGAGGAGCCATCAACAGCCATGGAGAAGTTAGCAAGGTACTTGTCGGCATAACTATAATTGGCAGACAGGTAATTATTTAGCGTACGCCATTTCCCTATATCGCCACCAAATGTTCTAAAAGCCGCATTACTGTTCCCAATACTGATCAACTCATCTGTTGCAGAGTTAAAACCCAAAGCATAGTCCTGCTCGCTTTCGCTCTGCGAATAACGTGTACCTACAATTGCATGCAGTTTGCTGTATAAACCAAAAGATTGATCGTAAGTTAAGCGCAGATCGTTAAACACATTGAAAAATCTTCCTACCTGTGTACCTAAACGGCTATCACCTACATAATTGGAAAGCGTATCGTTGGTTACTCCTTTTCTTGGAATAAAAAGTGTTTCCTGTGTTTTATCGTAAGTTACACCGCTGAGGTTAGATAGTTTAAAGTTTTTGTTGAAAGTAAAATCGAAGTTGATGTTACCATAAAACCGATAAGCCTTTTTCAAATTTTGCCCCTTCTCAATTAAAGCTCTTGGATTACTCACCTGTAAGGTATCATAATCGGCTAAATTTGGCGAAACGGCCCCAGCTGAGTTTATTTCATTCCTGGCCATAAAAGGCGATTTAACCAAAGCTAAGAACAGCGGATTGGTTACGGGTGCAATTCCCTGATCTTTTAAGCGCTGCTCGGTATAGGTAAACGATAAACTGGTGCTTCCCTGCAGTTTTTTGGTCAGGTTTAAGTCACTGTTAAAGCGTGTGCTGTATTTTAAATTATCGGTGCTATCAATTACGCCCCTATCTCTGGCATAAGCGGCAGAAAGTGCGTACTTCGCAATATTATCACCACCGGTTACCTTTAAAAAATAATTCTGATCGAAACTGCTTTTTAATACTTCATTCTGCCAATTGGTTTCGTTGTGGTATTTAAAATAATCGGGGTTGGTTGGACTATCGTTCATATAAGGTTTTGCAGCAATAGCGCTATTGCTTAATCCCTGACTTTTTAAAATATCAGAAAGATATAACCTGTAATCAGATGCCAACATTACCGGTAAGTTTTTAGGTTTGAAATTGAAACCTACGTAACCAGAAAAATCGATATTGGTGGCCAGATCGTGCGCCCGATTGGTGGTAATTAATACCACTCCATTTGCCGCTTTTACCCCATAAGTTGCTGCCGAAGCTGCATCTTTAATGATACTGATGTTTTCAATATCCCGAACATCGATAAATTGAAGCGGGTTGTTAACATGACCTTTAATGAGCGAAGTACCGTAATTATTGGCATCGAAAATCATCCCATCAACCACATATAAAGGTTGATTTGTAGCGTACAAAGAGTTAAATCCTCTGATGAGTACATCGGCACCAACACCAGGTGTTCCGGAGCGTCTGGTAACTTTAACCCCTGCGGCCCTGCCTTGGATGTAACTCGTTACACTTTCAGAGTTACTTGCCCAATTGCCCTGAACACTTACATTACTTACGGCTGGTATTGCCCGTGCCTGGGAAACATTACCTATAGGCGTAACCACCTCGTTATAAACCGAGGTAAATGATAGCGGGTAAAGTTTAGTTCTGATTTCTTTGTCTTTGTAAACGGGTAGTACCTTAGTTTGGAAACCGTTGCCCGAAATAATAATACTGGCCTTGTAATCGGGTACCACTACTGTAAATCTTCCTTTTTCGTCGGTAATGGCAGCATTAAATCCTGTAACTGTAATGTTAATGCCCACTAAAGGCTTATTGGTATTTCCATCGAGTACAATTCCCCTTATTTTTTCACCCTTAACTGCGCGGGCCTTTACTTTTATAGTAGTGGTATCCGTTTCGGTTTTCATCGAATCTACTTCCTGTGCCTGTGCGGCTAAGCTAAACACCAGTAAGCAAATCAATATGCCCCAAACTTTTTTTATCGTTGTAAAATTATACATAGTATTTTTTTTGAAAGCAAGATTCATAATTAAGGTAAAACTGGTTCGAAGCGGAGATAATCCAATATGAGTGTACTTACATTTACACTTGTACTGTTTGCAGCGGTTAACCTCACTTGAAAATTGCCAAAGTCTGAAGGCGTATATTCGCCTAAGTAGGCTTCGTTATAGGTTAAGGGGTTGACCAAATGGGTATAAAACAAAGTATAACTTAATGTGGCAGGGTTATAAAAGAAGTAACGCTGCGTAAATGCCGTTACCTGTGGGTCGCCGGGTAAACCAGAAATGGCTCTTGCATATACTTTGTATTTTACAACCGGTAGATTGGCTTTATAATAAAACACACCAAATTCGGCATACTTATGGTCGTAAACCTCAATATCGTTAAAGGTTTTCCCTAAATTATCAAGTTTGGTACGGTATAAAACCGTTCGAGCAGCATTGAAAGACTGTGGTTTTTCACCTTCGATTTTAAATTCTGGCACTTTATCTTTTAAACGGAAAGGCAATGCATTTACCACATGCACCATCCCGTTACTGGCACGGTAGGAACGGATAATATTGGCTTTATTGATTGGCACTTTTACCCCTTTTAAAGAGATAAGTGTATCTGGCAACTTTTCAATCGGATAAACTCCTTTTATGGTTAAATCTTTAACCAGAAAGAACGAAGCATTTAAATTCGGATTTATACTTGGATAATAGGTTGAAAGTTTTGATGATTCGGCTGTAAAGGCGGCATCCTGTAGTATAAAATAAGTATATTGTTGACTTTCATCTCTTAGATCGGCTACATTTACCCAATAAGTGTTTCTGGATATCATTGGCGGGTTAGGTGCAAAAATGGGATTACCTAAATTGTTATAACCAATAATAGTGGCGTTTGCAGTATCGATAACGGTAACCGATAGATTATTGATATAGTTTTTTTGCAAAGTACCATCGGTACTGGTTAGCATATAATCCCAAATATTCTGTTTGGTTGGAACAGCTTGATCTACGGCATATAACACCCCATTTTTTACAAACTGGCCAGCGCCCGAAACAGTGCCTTCTTCAAATTTTGTGCTGGTAAAAACACCAAACTTATTGTTAAGCAGTTTTAACCTTGTGGTATCGCCTTCTTTGTTTAGCGGATAAGTAGATAGCGCAATATGGTTGGCTACAAAATCTTTCAATTTTGCAGGATCAGAAATAATTGCCACATCTAAATTGGCTAAAGCCTGGTTGGTTGGTGCCCAAACCGTATAATTTTGTGCACTTGCAAGCACCTTATCATAACCCGTAGTTTTAACATAACCGTTAAAAACACTTAGGTTAGCCTGAGCATCGAGCTTTTGAGCAAGATCTAAACTGTTATCTACATTGGTAAGCTCGTTATGCAATTCCAGGTTATCTTTACAGGAATACAAAACTGTGCAGATACTGAGCAGGGCAACATATATTATATATTTTCTAGTCATTATTTTTATTATTAGTTCAATGGCTCAATTAGTTATGGACGTTTATAAATAAGGCCTGACGGACTAAATCTTGGATAGTTCTGATCATCATCAATCGGAATAAAGTGAATCATATCCATATTCATAACTCCGGTTCCATTACCACGCAGTGTAGTAAACCTAACCCAATGTTTATCTGTTGTTTTAATATCTACTACACCGGCCAATTTACCAACCATAACCGACCATAAATTATTCTGTGAAATGGGCTGTAAACCATTTACACCGTTACTTACATCAGCCGTTGTAGCCATATAGCGTTTAAAACCGTTGGTTAACATTAATCCATCTGCAGAGGCCAAAGCAGCATTGGCAGTAGGTACACCAGAACTGACTAATGTTTGGGCGAAATCGACTAAGTTTGGCAATAATTGTTCTTGTGTTGTTCCCACATCTACCCCAACCTGTGTAAGCGGTCCGGAGCCATTGTAAGTATAACAGATCCAAACTTTGTATTTACCTTTTACCAGCATAGGGGTTCTGATTTCCATCCAGATAGAACGTGCGGTATTACTGGTGGTTGGGTTAAATTGAATTACATCTCTGTTGGCATAACTCCTACCATCAGATGCACCGATTGGTGTTGAAGAAACAGCATAAACAGGACCGATTGTGTTTGACCGGTAAGCATCAAGTCTAATACCTGCAGTAATTAACTTTCCATTTTGTAAAAGCGGAATGCTTTGTCCGGGTGCCCGCCAGGCAGCTAATAATTTCAACTCTGGCTGATCGCCTATATCGAAGAAAACACCAGTAGGAACCCTCGGTTTAATTTTGTAAAAACCTTTCGATTCATGTAAAACCCCATTCGAAGTAGTAACATTGCTAAAAGTTCTGTTTACTTCTACACCTGGTTCTATCACCCCATTAAATTCATCATCATTTAATAAGATTTTCGTTCCCACTAATTTGGTGGTTATAATTTCGCTTGGCACCAACGTTGTCAATGACGGTGAAGAAACAATATCAGGTGTATAACTTGCTCCGGTTGAAATATGGTAAGCTACATACATCCACAAACTATCGGTATGGCTTTTCGGATTGCCTGTTTTTGAAAGTTTGGCTTTTAAAGCAGCATAATTGTTAAAACCTGCGGCTTGTAATGCCGAATCGGATTCGAGAATTACTGTCTGAAAACGACGTGTAGTATCAGGAATTGCCGATTGTACATAGTTTAACGAGTCGTAAAAACCTGTTTCTTTTAAAGCCTGGGTAAAAATACCATATCTGTTATTGCTTTCGATGGTGGAAGCCAGTGTTTTAGTTGAAGGGATTAATACATGATCGATAACATGGATAATTCCATTGCCTACGCGAACATTAGATTGTGTAATCAATGCCTGTTTATTGATGATAAAACTACTTACACCATCTTTAAACGTAACACCTGTTTGCAGATACTGACCATAGAGGGTGATCTGGGTTAACTTGCCGTCGGTAAATTTGCCCGTAGCAACGGTATCAGGCAAAACGTGGAAACGAACAACGTCTTTCAGTTCTGTAGCTGATAATTGATCGATTGCTGTTTTATTTAAACTTTTCAACCAATCGTTAACGGCATTATTATCAGGCGTAAATATGGTGTATTTACCATAAGCTGCCAAATAGCCTTTTGTACCCGATCTTTCTAAGATTTGGGTAAACAAGGAAAATTTATCGGGATTTTTCTCCAAAAATCCAGTAATGTTAACATCATCAGTAGTACTTAATGTTAAACTTTCTCTTTTACAGGCATTAAGCACAAAAATTATAAATGCGCTGAGTATAACCAAATAGGTAATGTTTCGGATGTCTAATTTCACTTTCATATCACTTATTCTATTTAGTGTAAAATGGATTTTGTACCAGATTAGGATCTGTAAACAACTCACTCTGATAAATCGGCAAGTAATGGCTATTGGGATCTCTAAATTTTGTAATGGCCGACTGTTGAAGTGTAGGTGAAACTGTTTTGGCAGCAAGATCTAACAAAATATCAATGCGGCTATAGTTATTGCGCTTGGCATGGCGTAAAAGATCGAACCATCTTTTGCCTTCAAAAGCAAATTCTCTGGCACGCTCGGCCAAAATATAATCGCACAAAGCTTCAGTTTCTGAAGGGTCTACAGTAACTTTCGTAGCATTTACAGCATTACGTCTTGATCGCAGTTCATCAACCAATGCCAAAGCTTCTACACCGCCTCCGGTTAAGGCCAAAGCTTCGGCTTTCATCATCATGATATCGGAATAACGGTATGCCTGCCATTTTACGTAAGAAGGATTTTCTAAACCATATTTTTGAATGGTAAAAGCCGAATTATAATAAGAGCCCGGTCTGATATCATAATTATTATCCGGATCAACATCATCTGGAATAAAGATTTCGGTACTCAAAAATGGAGAGCCGATAAAACGTCGCCTGGTATTTACCAATAAATTATAAAACGGGTTTTCTATCGATTGGTCAAATTCAAATATAGTTTCGATGGATGAACCTTTAAAAAACACATTATTGTACCAGCCAGCAGCACCAACCAGGGCAAATCTTTGCGAACTGATGATTTTATTGCACTCAGCAATACAGTTCGGGTAATCTTCCATCCACAGGTACACATCAGCTAACAAAGCATTTACGGTAAATTTGGTTACCCTAGCCTTATCAAACCTGGTGCTACCATAAGTGGTAACCGCTCCCTGTTCTGCTTTTTTTAAGTCGGCTACAATCTGTTTTAAAATATCAGCCTGTTTGGTTTTCGGGAGATCCTGTAAATCGGTATCTTTTACGGTGGCGGTTAATTTTAGTGGTACATCTCTAAAAGTACGCAACAGGTAAAAATACATGAGGCTTCTTAACGTAAGGGCCTCTGCCACGTAACCGTTCAATGCCTGATCGGTAAAAGTAGGATCGGTAGCTTTAACGCCAGGTGCAAAATCGAGTACCGTATTACAATAGTTAATGGTACGGTAAAATGCTGCCCATCTTGCTGTTGTATTATCCTGGGTAATATTTACATTAATAATATCCGTTTCTTCCGTTGTAATACTAGGCCCACCAGCAATCATATCGGCCCTAAGCTCACCGTACATAAACATGTATTCCAACAAAGATTTATCACCAACACCCGGAGGAGGTGCCAGTAAAGAGGTGTAACAACCAGAAACTGCCGCTAAAACGTCTTCTTTTGTTTTCCAGAATTCCTGTCTGGTAATCCCATCTCTGGGTTGAAGATCGAGCCATTTGTTGCAAGAGCTGCTCATCACCAGCATCATTACTAAACAAGTGCTATATAAAATATTTTTCATCAGTTTTGAATTAAAAATTAGCAGTTAAACCGAAAGTGATTGTTTTAATTGGTGGCGTGGTAGAATTATCTATCACCGTGTTCGACCCATTTAACTTAATTGGCACCTCAGGGTCTTGACCAGTATATTTGGTAAATGTTAAAATATTCTGAACGGTAAGGTTTGTAGTAAGCGATTTCATTCCCAAGCGCTTCATAAAGTTTTTGGCAAAATCGTACCTTAACACCACAGAGCTCAATCTTAAAAACGAGCCGTCTTCGATGTAGCGGTCGGAACCTAAAAAGTTATACCCCGCACCGTACATGGCCCTGGGCATATCGGTAATATCTCCTTCTTTTTTCCATCTGCGTAGCACCGCTGTACTTTGGTTGTTAAAGCCGTACATATTAGTGGTGTTAATTTTAGTACCATTAATAATATCATAACCTGTACGAAAAGTGAAGTTAAAGCCTAAACGAAGGTTTCCGTTGATGGTGAGGTTAGATCCAAATCCCCCGGTTAATTTGGGATTACCATTACCCAGGTATACAATATCTTTATAATCGATGTTCCCGTCATGGTTAATGTCTTCATACATAGCATCGCCTGGCTGGAAAACATAATCGATAGATGGATAAGCAAAACGCATATAAATTTTATCGCCGTTCGGCCCAACAATCTGGTTTCCGTTCTCATCCAATGCAACTGTTGAATTTTTATCAGGATATACACCTTTAAACTTGAAACCGTAAAACGAGCCGAAAGGATTATTTTCCTGTACAAATACTTTGTAAACGTTGTTGCTGGTTACCTTAGCCTTGTTTTCTCTTGGGTATAAAGGCGAAACCTCACGAATTACGTTTTCGTTATGTGCAATATTGAAAGAGAGATCTAATCTTATTTTTTTCTTTTTGATAACAGTAGCATTCAGGTTTACTTCCCAACCCTGGTTATCCATGGTACCCACATTCATATCAACACCACCATAACCATTATAACTCGCTACCTGTAAACCTGGATAAAACAGATCGGTAGTACGTTTACGGTATAAATCGAAATCGATATTTAAATTTTTAAATAGATTTAAGGTAACACCAAGATTGGATTGGGTAACGGTTTCCCATCTTAAATCGGTTAATTCCATATTGGTAGAATATACGCCAGCATTATCCAGATAGCTAAAACCGTAATTCTGATAAATATTAAAGTAAGAATAATCATTACGAGGAACATTACCACTTTTACCGTAACTGGCTCTTAAACTAAAATCGTCTACATATTTATTGGCCTTTTTCATAAAAGGTTCGCCCGATATGCGCCAACGGCCAGAAACCGAAGGGAAAATACCATAACGGTTAGCTGCACCGAACCTGGAGTTACCATCACCCCTGATACTACCATTAATAATATAACGGTCTAAAAATTTGTATTGAACGTTAGCCAATAAACCAACCGACCTGGTTTGACCTAAAGACGAGGTTGCAGAACCTGTATAATTGGTACGACTATCAACAGAAGGATCGGATAAATACGATGAGGCCGTATTTGTTGAAAACAGGTACTGACCTGTGCGACGGCTATCTTCACTATCAAAGCGTAAAAAACCTATGATATCGTGTTTATCGTTCAATTTCGGCGTATAGGCCAATGTCATACTGGTGTTCATGGTAAATGAATCGCCATCAGCATCTGAGGCCGTATTAACTACCGATTCGGTATAAGGACGACCTGTTGCAATCTGTGGAAGGAAAGTTTTTACCTTGGTATTATTGATATTTACCATAAAACTTCCGTTCAGACGTAGCACACTTGGCAAAATTTCGTATTGTAAACTAAATTTTGGTGTAATACGCTCACCTAGTTGATGGTTACTGCCCGCAGTAGCCATGGCCAAAGGGTTAAAAGTTCCAGTTACCTTTTTATTATCAAAATTATAGAAGAATGAACCTTGTGCTGTTGCCGCAGGACTGAAAAAGTTTGAAGTTAAATTTCCATACTCATCGTACTCATAAATGCTCTGGTTAGGCATTTTAGTATAAGCTACATCCCTTACATTCTGCGTAAAAAGCCCATTCTGATCGATGTGCGTGTATGAAATATCAGAACTGAATCTGATTCTGTTCGACACCATATAATCTAAGTTCACCCTAGCCGAAACACGGTTTAAATCGGTGCCAATGGTAGTACCTGTTTGGTTAAAATAATTTACCGAAGCACGGTACCTGGCTTTTTCACCACCACCGGAAATAGACAGGTTATGATCTTGCAGATAACCTACCCTGGTAATGGCCGACAACCAATCGGTATTGTTGCTGTAGTTATAATAATTATAAGGGTCGTTCGGATCATATTGAAATTGCTTTGCAAATTCTGAAGTGGAGAACTGACGACCTGCATTATAATATTCTTCTAAAACGAGTGATGAATACTGGTTACCATCCAACATCGGGATCGGACTTGGCTGTTTAGAATATGAACCTTTAAAGTTATAGGAAATAGCTGGCGGACCAATTGAACCTCTTTTTGTGGTAATAATTAATACACCATTTGCTGCCCTCGATCCCCAAACAGCTGTAGCCGCAGCATCTTTGAGCACACTAATTTCTTTAATATCAGATGGGGCAATATTTAATAACTGACCATAATTATTTTCATCAGAGGTGGCAAAATTAAAATCAGAAGGAATGGTAATATCGTAAGGCATACCGTCCAATACAATTAATGGATCGGTAGCACCATTAATAGAAGATGTACCGCGGATACGGATCTGCATCGGCGCACCAGGATCACCTGTACTGGCTGTTATATCAACCCCTGCCATGCGGCCTTGCAGGGCCTGATCGATTGATGCCGACTGGAGGTCTTCGAGTTCTTTGGCATCTATGGTAACCGTAGCCGAAGTCTGATCACGTTTATCGATGGCCATTCCACTTCCGTTGTTCGTTTTTGCCCTCGAAACAATCTGAACCTCATCCATCTGATTTTCAGAAGGTTCAAGCTGGAAATTGATTACTGCCTTATCAATACTAATAGGTGCTGAAGACCTATAACCGATATAGGAAACCGATATCCTATAGGTCTTATCGGCTACCGGTAAAGAGTAATTTCCATCAATATCTGTCGAAACACCTTTAATTACCCTTTTATCTTTATCAACAATTACAACAGATGCACCAATAATGGGCTGTTTATCTTTTTTATCAATAACCTTACCTTTTACATAGTTAATTTGTTGTGCATAGGTTAACGACGATACCAACAAACAGCATAGTAAAATAAAAAAACTATAATTATATCTTTTAGTCATCTCGGTTTAGAATTGATATTTTAAATAAGAATTGATTTGGTGGATCACCGTTCTGTTAGATAACACGTTGCTTCTATCGGTTGTGCCCAGTAAAACATTCACAGAAGTATTGGTTACATCTCTTAGCGTGAGTGTGTTTGTGGTATTGGTTGATACAGTAACCTTGACTGCATCTCCCGAATCGTTTTTAAGCAAACTCTCAAAAGAGCCTGTCTTCTGTCCATCGCTAGCTACTGTATTCTTAATAATGTGGTATTGGATAAATTTCGATACCTTACTAATCTCTACAGGATCTGTTGGTACATAGTTAGGTGTTCCATTGGCTAATTTTGGTAATAGTCCAGCGGTTACCGCAGCTTGTACAGCCGCATTTGTTGGGATAAAAACGGTGTAAGGAGTTCCATCAGTAACCCCCTGGATTGCACCTGTAGCAGCCGTATAAAGGGTTACATTATTTTTAAGATATTGAAAGAAAGAATAATAAGGATCGGTAGTTAGCGTGCCATATTTTTCGATGTGTTTACTTACCGGAAGTACGGTATACATGAGTACTTTGGCAGCATAGGCATCAGCGCCATTAACAGCGGTGGCAACCGAATCGATCTTAATGCTTTTATCGGCAGCGGCTGGTAAATCTTCTGTACCTGCTGAAGAGAAAAACCCGTTATTATACTTAATGTATTCGCCACCAGAAGTTTCTAAGATACCAGATGATGTAGCGAAATTTGGCACAGCACGATCGCCCAGAGGGATAATATGCGTTTGCAGCAATCTCCTTAAAATATTGAGATCGCCCCTAATAGGTGCTGAAGGATAAAAGGGGTCGTATGAAAATCCTAAACTTACCAAAGTGGCATCGGGAATGGGAATAACAATATACTTTAAAGAGGCTGTTTTAATTGGAATGGCATAGCCCAATACATCAAGCGCCTGTTTCATAATGTAATAGGTAGGATCTAAATTTACCTTACCATAAACTGTTGAAAATACATTGGCATTTTGGGCAGCATTTACACCATAAAACAATCCATTACTTAAAAATTGTTTATCTACCACGTTGGCAGGCGTAAGTTTGGTCGCTTCGCCCAAAAAGCTGTTAACCGCATTAAACTTGCTTGGCCATACCGTAGTTCTATATAAATGGGAGTTGATAAAATCCCTGATGATATCAGACCTTAAAGAAAAAAGTTCGTTCAGCTGTGCCTTGTAGTTTCCGGGCTGTAACCTGTTTTTAGCATAATATTTTAACAGCACCTTTGCATAAGCCTCTACCGCATCATCAGTTGGTGCAAAAATAGTGTACATCCCAATCTGTGCATCGTTGGCATCTTCTTTTAGGTAATTCTCGTTATTGGGCGAAAAACCAAGCAATGAACTATAGTTTTTCGCATAAACGTTATCGCTTTTACCTGTTAATACCTGGTAACGATGGGTAATATCAGTATTTAAATTATAGCTTACATATTTGTCTAAAAGGGATTTGAAGGCACCATACTGTGCTTTAGTGCTGATATATTGATCGATGCTTTGAGGTGGGGTAAGCACCTTATCTACAATATGGATTACACCATTTTCGGCTACAATATCCTGCTCAATAATTTTTCCAGGACCCACATTTTTTCCGGTAAACTCTGTATTTGGGTAAAAATAGTTATAATCTAAAGCACTTATTCCTGCAAAAGTGACGAAGGGTGTAAGGAAAAAGGGCAGGTTTTTATTGTTAAAATCAGTTGGCAAATAACTTCCATTACGGTTACCCGCAATTACCTTTATTGCTTTACCATCATTGTCTATCCCATCGTAAACAAAATCGTAATAAACGGTACGTCGCCTAAAACCAACATTTTTAACAAACCCTTTTGCCGTTAAATTATCGCTTAAACGCTCTACTTTCTCCCCATCATAAGTCATTGAATAACGCACGATTGCCGAAGCCAGTGTTGCATTTATCTCTGTTAAGTTATTTTCAGACATGTAGGTGGCAAAAGCTGCATCTGTTGGTGCAAAAACCGTCCACGAACCAGCTTTGCTTAAGGTTTCTTTATAACCCGATTTATCGATACAATCTAAAAATCTGGTAAAATTCCCTTTGGCCTGAAGTTGCTGATAAATTGGATCGGCTAACGTTTCAGGACGGCCATAGAACTCATCAAATTCTTTTTTCCGGCAAGCGCTGAGAATGAATATAATCGTCAAATTAACGATTAAAAATTTCTGTAAAATTTTACTCATAGCAATTTCATTGGATAAACGGCCATTAAAATACTGGGCAATAAAAAGCTATGGATCTAAATCAATTAGAAATTAAAAAAATGCGCAAACTGACTTAAAGGGCTGAGTAGATTTTTATTGCATAAAATGTATTAACGTTCGTTAATTAAATAGTTGGTTAAAAAGTTATTTGGTTAGTAAATTATTTCATAAATATATAAAGGTGGAACAAAATTCCCATCCTGTACTATCCTGTCTTCTTACTATAAAATATTATCATAAAAAAATAATATACGCCTACAACACACATAAATCGTTTTAATAACGTATAAATACATTTTTAAAAAAAAATAATACCGACATTTCCAATCAAAAAAAATGTTAACAGTACAAGAAATAAGACAAAATATTAAAGCTATCCTGCAATTTGTAGTTGCCAATTGGGTGTATTAAACAGGCTTTACTGCTACCAGCTGCATTTCTTTTTCCTTTCCGCGGAGTTTAATTGAACCTAACATTTGGGTGGTATAATGATCTGTTAACTGAAGTTCTTCAATCAGTGCTATTGATACCAGCATCTCTTGATTAAACTCCTTACACATATTCTGGATTCTTGAGGTGGTGTTCAGTACATCACCAGAGTAGGTAATATCCCGTTTTATAATCCCCACTTCGCCTGCTATAATTTTTCCGCAATGAATACCTGCTTTAAAAGCAGGTATTAAACCATACTTTCCAATGTATTTATCTCTCAGAAAAGACAGATGCGCTTTAATATCGAAAAAACAATTGATGCATTTATTGTTCCTTAACCCTTCATCGTAGCGCCACGCAATTACTACTTCATCACCTACGTATTGGTATATTTCTCCCCTATTTTCTAAAATAGGATTGGTAATATCTATAAATATATCTTTTAGCAATTCATGGTATTTTTTATCTCCAAGACTTTCGGCAATTGCGGTTGATGAGTTTAAGTCGAGAAACATAAAAATCCGTGATTCTTCTTTAGGTGTATTGTATTTTCCGCTAATAATATCCCAGAAAATCCCTTGTCCAAACTTACTGTTTATCTGAAGCAGCAGCTGTGTAATGGAAACCACAATGGCCCATACCAATCCATTTTTCAAAAATCTTTTTGAATCACCTAATTCATAGAGGCTCAGTATTTCGTTTACGATTAAAATAACACCTAAAAACGATCCGGCCACAATTAAAAGGGTATAACCATAAGGCTTATCGTTGTATTTTACATTTACAAAGAATACGAGTAAACTCCCCCCTAACAGTGCTCCAAACAGGCCAATAACTGCATTTAGTGCAATTGAAGAAATTAATGTATAACCAGGTACTGGTCCTAAAGAATTTCGGGTATGTAGTACAAGATCCTCAAAAATAGCAATTACAACTCCAGTCATCATCCAGGAAAGAATAATAACCAGCAATTGTTGAAATTTCTGCTGTGTTTGGCGATTAATTTTTACCGACATCGTAATTTTTACTCAAAACAACTGACTCAATATACCCTAAATTTCACTAAAATAATGAATATAATCCTATATGTACTGTGCTTAACAACTGAAATAGTAATTCCAGATTGACTTAACACAGTGAATAAAGGGTTTTGCGGTGTTCGCTGTCGCACATCAACTGTTCGGAAATGAACACAGCTTAAGCATGAATAAGTAAAAACAACTGTTAGAGAGCGATTAAGGAGATATTCGCTTTTTGGCATCAGCTTGGTTAACCACGAAACTGAATCATATTGGTGCAAACTGATTTGCATTAGCACACCACCATGAGCATAACAAATTTAACATTTAATTAAAAACACAATGAAAACCTCAATTAAAACGCTAATCACCATGGTATCTGCCGTGATAACCTTAACGGCTATCTTTCCAAACAACTTAAGAGCTACAGAAAAAAACAGAACGATCCTTTACAAGATTCAAAACTTTAGAAAGATAGTGATAAAAGGAAATGTAGAAGTGATGTTGGTGCAGCAGCCCGCCATCGGAATATCTTATGCAGATGATAACATTGGAAATGTGAAAGTTATCCAGCAGGGCGAAGTATTACGTATTACCAACCTCCATAATGAAAAATGTAAACTTGTTGTTTATGTAAACGATATCTATCGCATTGAGGCTGATCAAAATGCCGTAGTGAAAACAGGAGTTAAACTCAGCACCAAATTTCTCCAGATCATTCTTAAGGAAAATGCCTTTGCCGACATCGACACCAGCAGTGAGGGCTTATATACCGAAATCCTCGACAATAGTACATTAAAACTCAAAGGGAGTACCAATCGTCATACATTGGTTATGGACAAAGCAACAAATTTAACCATAGATCGTTTTTCTGCCGTCCAAACAGACGTTAAGCAGGTGGGAGTTACAAAAGAAGAAATTGTTGCGCTTGTTCCATCCTCAGTTCAATAAATGATAGCGGCTTTAAAAGTAAATCATCTTGACCCATAATTTTGCTTGTCACACAAAACAACCAATGGAACAGTTATTTTTTCTATTTTGCATTCAAAATAAAGTTTGCCTCTAGACTAAATAACATCATTAGCAAATGAAACTCTCAGAAAACTTACAAAAGCTATTACCATATGGTTACCTGTTCCTTGTGGTGATGGGTATATTAAAAGAAAGCATTTTTTACTATCAGATTGGTATAAACATTTTAAAGTACACCACAATTATGGATGTATTAATCAGTCCGGTGGCAACATTAACGTCTCATCCGGTGGTATTAATCGTTACGACAGGTTTTATTATCCTCGCTTATGCTTACCCAACCTATCTGGCAAAGCGAAGGGATAAAAAGTGGGCACAAAATCTTTCTGGTCTAAAAAATCCTGAAACACTTAGTGAAGAGGAAGTAGGAAATCATTTTTCGAAACTTTTCACTATTGTTTTTGCCATTGGGCTACTATCACTGTTTTTGGGAATTGGACTTGGCCAAGGGAAAAACTTATCGAAACACATTAGCAAAAACGAACTCAAATACGACCGCAAACTGAATTATTCGAACGGCGAATCTGAAGACATTTATTTGATTAGCACAAATAGTATTTATTATTTCTACCTAGCCAAAGGAAACAGATCAATTAAGATTGCACCAATTGGTGCTATAAAAAATTTAGAAATCCCATTAAAAGCTTCGATTAGCGCTAAATAGTAACCTTATTTCTGAATAAGATGTTGAAGTGTTTTAATTAAAAATACGCATGAAGAAGTTATTGATTCCAAATGTGCCATTTGCTTAAAAATGATAAAAAAGGGAAAAATTTTTAAGACGAGTCTTTTTCCTTTAGCTTATGCTACCCATTTCAAAGCCCCGATTGCTTCAGCATTCGCATTTTTCCCGCCAACAATTCCAATACGGGTTGCGTTGCCACTAAATTAAAGCTCCAGATATCATCTGTGATAAAAATCAAATGGCCATCAAAACTGTAAATGTAGTCTCCTCCTTCTATTCCGATTATCCAGTCTTCTTTTTTCAAATCAGAATAAGCCTGTAAAACCCTCATACAATATCCCCTAACCTCAGCCTCATCTCTAAAATCATCTAAAAAAGATAAAATACTGTTTGCTTTGTTCAAGTTATATTTTTTTAGCATTTCATCAATCCGGTTTTCCATAAGTGTAGCTAGTTATTTTGTTAAGTTTTATTTTTATGAGGCTAGCCCCTGCCTGAAAACAAAAAGCAGCTCTTTTCAGAACTGCTTTTAAAATACAGTGTTTGAAACCCTATTTAACTTTGCTCAATTTCCTTCAAGCTATTCATTTTTTTATAAGCTAAGAACCCTTTAATATCTTCAAAGTGTTCACGCACACGTTTATTCCCAAATTCAAATACTTTTTGTACCAATCCATCTAAGAAATCCCGGTCATGCGATACCAAAATCAAAGTACCATCAAAATCTTTCAACGCGTCTTTAATAATATCTTTGGTTTTCATATCCAAGTGGTTAGTTGGCTCATCCAGAATTAATACATTTACAGGCTCTAACAACAATTTAATCATGGCCAAACGGGTTTTCTCGCCGCCAGAAAGTACTTTAACCTTTTTAGTGGTATCATCGCCGCTGAACATAAAGGCACCTAAAAGGTCTTTGATTTTTATCGTGCCATCGCTTAATGGAATCTGATCAATGGTTTCGAATACCGTAAGGTTCTCATCAAGTAAAGCAGCCTGATTTTGTGCAAAGTACCCGATTTTAGCATTATGCCCAACCTTTAAACTACCTTCAAAATCAATCTCACCCATAATGGCTTTAATCATGGTCGATTTACCTTCGCCGTTTTTACCAACGAAAGCCACTTTTTCTCCCCGTTCGATCACCATAGATGCTTTTTCGAAAACCACATGATCGCCATAAGTTTTGGTCAGTTCATCTACCATTACCGGATATTGGCCTGAACGCGGTGATGGCGGAAACTTTAATCTTAATGCTGATGTATCCACTTCATCAATTTCGATTACTTCGAGTTTCTCGAGCATTTTTACGCGCGATTGCACCTGTAAGGTTTTAGAATATGTTCCTCTAAAGCGATCGATAAATTCCTGATTATCGGCAATAAAACGCTGCTGTTCTTCGTAAGCCTTTAATTGGTGTATACGGCGCTCGGCACGCAGTTGAAGATAATGGGTATATTTGGCTTTATAATCGTATATCCTGCCCATGGTTACCTCGATGGTACGATTGGTAATATTATCTACAAATGTACGATCGTGTGAGATGACCATTACGGCTTTTGCCGAATTGATCAGGAAATCTTCCAACCATTGAATACTTTCGATATCCATATGGTTGGTAGGCTCATCCAATAAGATGAGATCAGGTTTCTTTAATAAAATCTTAGCCAACTCAATACGCATTCGCCACCCGCCCGAAAACTCAGATGTTTGGCGGGTAAAGTCTTTGCGTTCAAAACCCAAACCTTTTAATACTTTCTCTACTTCCGCATCATAATTGGTTTCTTCAATAGAATAAAATTTCTCGCTTAGCTCCGACACACGCTCGATAAGCTTCATATAATCGTCGCTTTCGTAATCGGTACGGATAGTAAGCTGCTCATTCAGCTCATCAAGCTCTTTTTGCATCTGGTTTACCTCTGCAAAAGCTTTCATGGTTTCCTCAAAAACAGTAACATGATCATGAGTGAGCAAATGTTGCGGCAAATAGGCAATCACAGCTTCTTTCGGACCTGTTACACTACCAGAAGTAGGTTTAGCTACTTCAGCAATTATTTTTAGTATGGTCGACTTGCCTGCACCATTTTTACCCATAAGAGCGATTTTATCGTTCTCGTTTATCGAAAAGGTTACATCGCTAAAAAGGGTAGTTCCACCGAATGAAACGGAGATATTATTTACATTAATCACAAAAAGGGAATATTAAATTAGCGGCAAAGATAAGGGAATGCAGTTAAATTTTAGCTAGAAGATCTATTTAATTGGAGAGACAGCGAATGGTATCAAAAAAATACAACTTCAGGTATTTTATCAGATACGCATTCAATAGTTAAGTTCTGAATGCTAATCATTCATATTCATATGGGTCCCGAACGTTAAGTGAGCAAAGCATAACTGGTCATATTTATGTGCAGGCAATTTACTCAGTATAATAAAAACATCCATTTTAAAGCAGCAAGAATTAAGCCCATTCTCCACGAAGACTGAAGAATTATTAATCCATCGTAAACAGAATGCCCAATGAAGCCTAAAAATTAAAGTAATGAGCTCTTTTTACGAAGCTCATTACATTTGAGCTGCTAATTTATTGGGAATTAGTTGTGACCATTAACATAGGTGCGTAATTATAATAACTTCCGGTGTTTATTGTTCTGGCCCCACCGCGAACATAATAAAGGGTACCAGGTTTTAAATCTGTAATGGTATAATCGTAACTCGTATTTACAACCACTGCATTATCAATGGCTTCCGTATTGGTTAGCCCCCTGTTGCTATTGTAGTTATTAACATCAACTGTATTAAATGTTGCCGCAACAGCCAGTATTCTGGCTATTTTTTGAGTGTTTTGTGCAGGCTGGGTAACTTTCACCCTAATGGTAATACTTTTAGCCGTTTTACTAAGTAATTCACTTGTAACGGTAAGGTATGGAATCACTTTTATATCCAGCCTAGTTGATCCATTTACATTCACATTTAGTGTATCCCGATAGAAAAAAGGCCCTGTTGGTACTACTTTGTAATGACCGCTAAACATAAATCCGCGGGTATAACTCCCATCAACATGTAACGCCGTTTGTATTGCGGTTGGTTTAGGATAATCTGTTTGGAAAAGTTGTAGATAACCGCCACTTACATTTGTTTGTTGCGGTACATTTTTACCTGTGGTTGCATCAACAATATTTCCATAAAGTTCTGCATCTGGCGATTTGTAGTTGTCTTTTTTACACGCATTTAAAAACACGACCAATAAAAAAGAGAAGCATATAAATAATTTTTTCATTTTATATCTTTTAATATTTTCATCTTATTGATAACCTGGATTTTGAATATATGGCGGGTTTTGCTGTGGCACTGGCTCCAGATATAATTTTTCAGGAAAAGTACGTGTAAGTTTTGGAGCTATTGCTTTTTCGAAAGTATATTTCATATTGCCCGGATCAACTCCATTTTGCCACATAATCCACGGGTAAAGGGCATGAAATTGTGTATTAGTCAAGATTGTGGTTGCATTATGCCATCGGCGAATGTCCCAGAAACGATGATTTTCAAACGCAAGTTCTACTTTCCGTTCATGCCTGATTTTATCTATCGTAATGGAACCTACTGTAGCTATTCCAGCTCTTTTACGGATCTGATTCACAGCATCTATGGCTGCAGAACTGTTTCCCAGTTCGTAAGCAGCCTCCGCATAATTTAACAGCACTTCAGCATAGCGAAAAATCATCCACGGCGTGGTAGACCTTCCATAAGGAACACGGTTTACAGGATCCATAAACTTTTTAATATAAAACCCTGTTTTAGTAGGGTCATTGGTGGTTAAAGGGCCATCTTTACCAACAATGTTAAAAGTACCTCCAGCCGGATAAACTGCTGACAGACTTTCGGATGTTTTCTTTACTCCATTATCAATTACTCCTCTTCTGATTTCGACCACTCCACCCTGCCACGAATCAAAAGGTGTTAAAATTGTAGCAAACATCCTTGGATCCTTATCTTTAAATAAATCGGCAGGTTTGTTATAAACAATCGGATTTCCTGCAGCATCATTTACTTTCAATATACCAGGAGAGCCATCCTTATATTCAAATTCCTCAACCATTTCGAGGGTTGGGTTAGTTGCATTTCCATAATCTACCCTGAAACTTTGCGGAGCATTATAAAAATCGAAGCTATGGGCTTTATCCGGCGATTGATAAACCTTTGTAAAAATAGCTTCAGAATTACCCAATGTTAGAAATAACTGCTGGAAATTGGCCGCTTTATCTGCATTAACATCATATAATTCATATTTACCTGATTTAATAATTAAATCGGCTGCATCCATAGCTTTCTGCCAGTAAGCGTTGGCTAAACCTGGTGTAATTCCTACCAATCCGTTAAGCTGAACTGTTCCGTATTTAGCACTTGATGCGGCATAAAGCATCGCCCTTGATTTTAAAGCAAGTGCAGCATATTTATTTACGCGGAAAGCATTAGCCGGGTCATTGCCATAATCTTCAGGTAAATCGTTAACAACAGCATCTAATTCGGTTGAGATGAAATCATAAATATCCTGTTCTTTACTTCGTTGAACAATTAAACCCGCTACATCATCTCCGGTTTTATATTCCTGTACTTTGGTAACCAGCGGAACACCTCCATAACGTTTTACTAAAGAAAAGTATTCAAAAGCACGGATAAACCTTGCTTCTGCCAAAAAGCGCTTTTTCGAATCATTATCTATAGCTGCATTTGGTATTTTTTCTATAAAATCATTTACTCTTCTTATTCTCGAATAATTCCAATTGCCATACCAGTTTCCCATAACAGCATTGTTAATACTGCCCCAAACATAAGATCGTACAGCCTCATCGGTAGTTGTTGATGGAAAACCAGCTTCATCGCTCACAGTGTAATCAAAATCTTCTGTTGGCAAGCCATCGTACAGTGTTACGGTTAACGCAGTAACACCGCTTATACTTCCATAAGCAACATTTTCTGAAACCAAATTTTTCGGTTCTCTATCTAAAAAGTCTTTTTTACAAGATATTATACCTGTTAGCAATATCAAAAACAGGCTATATATTTTAATTTTTTTCATAATTTTCTGATTAAAAACCAACATTTAAACCTAACGACCATAACTTTTGCTGAGGATAAAAATTACCTCTTCCGCTAGGCTGCTCAGGGTCAATAAACTTAACCTTGCTAAAGGTTAATACATTTTGACCTGACACATATATCCTTGCCTTGCGCATGCCAATTTTTCCAATTAATTCTTTAGGAAAAGTATAACCAAAATCCACATTCTTTATTCTTAAATAAGTAGCATCCTGCAACCAGAAAGTAGAAAAAAGCTGATTATTTGGCGATCCCGAAATCATTGTTGAAGGATACTTTCCAGGAACCCAGGCACTATTTGGATCGTAAAGATCTTGCCTATGCCAGCGATCACTAAACATAGATAAGGTATTGGCATTGTTAAAAAACGGATTTTGCAACTCTTCACTGTAATACCTGTTAAAATTTGATGCACCCTGTAACAATACCGAAAGATCAAAACCTTTATAATTAACGTTAAGATTAAGTCCGAAAAATATCTCGGGCGTTGCGCCTCTGCCAATTACAGTTTGATCTCTACTATCTATAACACCGTCGCCATTTAAATCTTTGTATCTAATATCTCCCGGCAAAAGGGTTTTATTGCCTTGAGTGTCCTGTACAGGTGCAGTATTAATTTCTTGCTGAGATTGAAACTGTCCGATGGCCTGGTAACCCCTTAGTATATTAATCCATCTATCCGTCATATTTCCTTGATAATTACCAAGGGAACTGGTTTGTGGACTCTGCTCTAAATAACCATTTTTACTACGCGTAAATGTTAAGTTTGGCGAAATGCTATAGTTCCAATCTCCAACTTTATTTTTGTGTGTAACCTCAATTTCAAAACCTCTTGTATTATCGCCATTAAGATTTTCTTGTGGTAAGCTTGCACCAAATGTATTAGGCAAACTTAAAACCCGTGTAGCCAGCAACCCTGCTCTTTTACGGTAAAAAACATCAACAGAAGCGCTTAACATTCCTTTCCATAAAGAAACATCAACTCCTAAATTGCTCGTATAAGAAGTATACCAGGTAAGTAATGGATTGGTTAAACCGCTGGTTGTTAAACCAGGAATAAGCTGAGTGCCGAAAATATAATTGTTATTTGGATAATTATATCCCGGGATATAGCGAAATGGTATAATGTAATTAGCTGCCCCTGCGTTATCTCCACCATCATCTCCCACTTTTCCGAAAGAAGCCCTAAGCTTTAAATTATCAATAGTTTTATTGTCTTTAAGAAAGTTTTCTTCATTGATTCTCCATCCGACAGAAACATTTGGAAAAAAACCAAATCGATGATCTGGTGCTACTTTATAAGTTCCATCATATCTAAACCCCAGTTCAATCAAATATTTCCCTGAGTAATCATAATTAAACTTTCCTACGTAACCTTCACGTGCAATTTGTGCAGAGCTTCCATCATTGCTCTGATTATTAGATACACCTGCAAATAACTCATCTAAATTATCTAACAGAAATTCTTTGTATGCTGAAAGAAAAGAACTGTTTGTTTGCGTTCTTTCAAATAACAGCAAACCCGAAACATTATGTTTATTATTGAATTTTTTGACATAGTTTAAAGATAGCTGTAAGGCCTGGTTATCATTATGATTATCAGTTACAGTTAAATTACTTGGATCATTAGCTGTATAATCAACATCGTAAGTCTTAGTAACGGTATTGTATTTATATAAATTATACTTCTTTATATAGCTTTTATAAGCCTCATCCGAATTTTGATAAGAATAAGTAACCTTTGCATTTAATCCATCAACCCATGGTAAATCGTATGTTAACCTGGCAATGCCCGAAAAAAACTTTGTACGATCTGTGCCATAACCTGATATTTTGTTATCAGACTGAGCGAGAGAGTTTTGCTGTACATTAGAGGGGGCCAAATAATCGGTATTATCATTAGCATAAATAGGAAAAACAGGACTTTCTCTTTTAAGTGTAGCCATAATTGAGCCAGAAGATACACCAGGTGTTTTAAGGTCTTCTAATCGGGCACTAAGATTAAGTTCGGCGGTAAGGCGTTTATTAATCTTAGCACTTATGTTGCTGCGAATATTGTACCGTTTAAACTGGGTAGAATTGCTTTTCCATATAGCGTCCTGATTTAGGTAGCCAACGTTAAAAAAGTATTTAACATCTTCCGTTCCTCCATCTACATTTAAATTTTGATAGTATTGAGGTGCATTTTTGCGAATAGTAGAATTAAACCAATCTGCAGATGGTAAAGTGCCGTTTTTATATTGACTTACCTGCTCTTTTGTAAAAGGCAATGATAAAGCGGCCGAAGGATTATTTAATTTTACCCATGCATTTACGGCACCTTCATTACTAAGCTCGGCAAAAGTACCTGCATCGGCCAGCTCAGGGTATTTTGTAGCATTATTTTGCAACCCATAATAGGTTGTGTAGTTTATGCGTGGTTTTCCCATTTCTCCTTTTTTGGTTGTAACCAATATTACACCATTAGCAGCCCTTACACCATAAACCGCGGCTGATGCATCCTTTAAAATTGAAAAGCTTTCTATTTCATTTGCATCTATCTGAGAAAAATCTGCTGGCACACCATCTACTATGATAAGCGCGGCTCCAAAACCCCGTATATCTATTGTGCTGCCATCATTCCCTGGTTCTCCACTGTTTTGAATGGCTCTTAAACCCGGTAAACGCCCAACAAGCGAATTGCTAATATTAGCTACAGGTGCTTTTGCCAGTTCAGTCCCCTTAACCTGGGCAATAGATCCGGTAACATTTAGTCTTTTTTGAGTACCATAACCAACCACCACAACATCATTTAAACTAGAGTGAGATGGAACAAGTTGTATAGTACCAAGATTTGCTTTGGCAGGAACTTCTTTGGTGTTATAACCTAAAAAAGAAATCACAAGAACTGCATCTTCTGACAGGTTATTCAGCGCAAATTCTCCATTTAAACTTGAAGCTGTTGAGATGGTTGTACCTTTTACTTTAATACTTGCACCCGGTAAAGGATTATTACTTTCATCAACTATTTTTCCTTTTACATTTAACCTGGCGTTAACAGGCTCTTGATTCTTACTTTTTTCTACTGCAGGTTTATACTTAACAATAATCGTATTCTCTAAAATTTCATAAGTTAAAGACTGGTTCGAAAAGCAATGGTCAAGTGCCTCCTTTAATGAAATATTCTTTTTACGAACGGTTACCAGATTAGCCTTTTGCATTACACGATCCTGGTAAAGCACTAAAAATCCACTTTGTTTTTTAATAGATTCCAAAACCTTACTTAAAGGCACATTTTTTTCATTTAGCGAAATCTGCTGACTAAATACTTTCGCACTTACCTGTGTAAGCACTATCATTAATATTATAAGGGTTAATTTCATAACCATTAATAGCTTGGGTGGTAGCCATAGGCGTACTATGACCAAATTGAATGAGAAAATTTTCATTACTTTTGTTCGGTTTGGGTTAATGTTTAGGGATATTGCTCTATAATTTTACCTGTTCTAGCTCAAACAAAAACAGGAAGGTTAACTCAGATCTTTTGCCGGGGAGTGTTCCACCACTTTCCGGTATTTTTCTTTAACCTTTACTTGTTTGGTATTTATTTTTCCATAGTTCTTATTTTGGTTAGTTTAGTTGTTTTTAAGTTAGGCTGTTATTATAATTTTTTCGCCTTCTATTTTAAAGTGAAGGCCAGTAATACTGAGTATTTGCAACGATTTGGATAATTTTAAGTTGCGGGAGAGGCTACCTGTAAAAGAGATGTCAGAAACATCTTCTTTATAAACAATTTCTACATCATACCATCTTGCAATCTGTCGCATAACCACATCAATATTCGTATGGTTAAACTGAAATAATCCATTCTTCCAGGCAATTATTTCATCAACGTCTACTTGCTTAGCTAGAATGTTTTCATTTCCGGCGGATGCTAGCGCCTGCTCTCCAGGTTTTATTATTAATGTTTGATTTCTTTTCGCAACGCTTACACTCCCTTCTATTAAGGTTGTTTTAATCGCAGATTCGTTATCATATGCATTTATATTAAAAGATGTACCTAAATCTTCAATAGTTATACCTTTAACGGTTACGCGGAAAGGTTTTTTCGAATCATGAACTACCTCAAAATAGACCTGCCCGGTAATGGCAACTTTGCGCTCCTTGCTAAAAGACACTGGAAAAGAAATGGATGATGCGGCATCGAGAAAGGCCCTTGTTCCATCTGGCAGTTCAATTACAGGCCACTGGCCACCATTAGGAGTACTTATTGTATTGTAAGCAAGCGACTTACCAATATTACCACTGGAAAGTTGTTTATAACTTAAAATATTTGTGCCCTGTTTTTTAACAGTAATGCTTCCTTCCTGTGCAATAACTCCAGCTTGTACACTGGCTAAGCTAATTTGCTTGCCATTTGAAAGAACCAGTATTGCTTTATTTGTTCCCGGTAAAATATCTTGCTTTAATTGCGCGCTGGTGCGTTCTTTTGATTGATATCTAATTAAATAATAACCTCCAATAAATAATGCAAAAGTAATAGAGGCGGCCACAGATATTCCTATCCAAAAGCGATAATGGTTTGTTGCCGGCTTTTCTATAACATCTATATTCGGCTGAATATTTTGCCAGATCAGCTCCTTATATAAAAGGAGTTCTTTCTCCTCTATTGGTAATTTATCTTGTTTGGATTTAGCGAGATACCAACTTTCTAGCAATACAATTTCGTTAGGAGTACAGTTTCCTTTTAAATATTTTTCGAGTAAAGATTGTAGTTCTATTTGGTTCATCAGAAAGTTTCTCGCTTAATTTCATGTTAAGACGATTTACTTTTACCCGAGTATGAGATGAATGTTAAAAAAAGATTAAAAAATAATCTAACGATGTATTAGATAGAAGATTAAGAATGAAGATGCACCAACTTTTTTTCGTAAAATCCGCAAAGCATTGCTTATTTGACTTTTAACGGTATGCTCACTAATTTTTAATTCAATTGCAATTTGTTGATAGGAAAGGTGTTGCTTGCGACTCAGTACAAATACATCACGCATTTTTGAAGGAAGTGCATTAATTTCATTTTCAATAATAATACCCAATTCCCTTTCTCTTAATAAATGATCAGAAGTAAAATGTTCTTCAAGCATAAAATCATTTATAGATTTTAGATAATCATTCATCACCTTTTTATGCTTAAGGTGATCGAAAACCTTATTTCTAACCGCCTTATATAAATAAAAAGAAAGAGAAGTATTCAGTTCCAACGATCTACACTTTAACCATAAACCTGTAAACAACTCCTGTACAATATCTGCAGCCTCCTCATTTTGCCTTAAAAGGTTGCGGGCATGCAAAAATAACATTGTCCAATATCTTTCATAAACTTCAGCAAATGCTGCTTGATCGCCAATTTTTATCAACTCAATTAACTCATTGTCGCTTAAAGAACTTCTATTGGGCATAGACACTGTAATAATACTAATTAATCAAACGTTTCACGTCTGAACTATGATCATATTGATACTCATAAAGCTCCATAAGTTTTACAATCAAACTCTTTAAAAATCTATAGTAAGCTAAATTTACAACAATATATTTGTATTTTTTTTGCGCAAACGATTGTGTAAATTTATCCATTATTAGAAAGCAGTATTGGTTTTATAGAAACGACTCCCGCCAGATTTAGTGATTAATACAATTTTGAATTAAAATGGAAGTTGATCGTTTGATGTTTCGCACCTGCTTTTTGGGCAAATACAAAATCCTTTAAACTGCTTAAGCTAACCTTGTTAGTAGTAGCACCTGCAGTTAAAGCTCCTATAGCCTGTAAAACCAATTTAGGATCAAGCTGAAAATTTGGGACAATAAAAAAGGACAAAAGATCTTTGGATATTCTTTGCCCTATGAAGGGCCCACACTGGGTGTTTTATCCACTCATAGCTCACTTTTATTCAAGGCTGAACCAACTGTAAGCGGAAGATTTTAATCATTGAACCTCCATCTATCTGGTCCCGTTTTCAATTTTATAACGCAGTTTCGAAAAGTCCTTTTGTGCTTACCTAAGCTAAATTTTAATTGTTAATAAATTGATTTTCAAATATTAAAAAAAACAAAAACAACACCTTTTACTCTTGTTTTTTAACTATTTCTTTATCCTGAACTCATGTTATTTTAGCTATTACACTTCACCCTAAAACAGAGTCAAAATGTGCTACACAGCTGGAATACTAAAATTTACCTCCCCTATCAAGGGTAATCCGAGCGTTTTGTTCTGCGTAATTAAAACCACTTTGCAGGTGAATTGATTGAAAAAGACAGTTTTTCGAATCTTGAAAGCAGAAAAGTAGCCTGGTCATAAATCATCCTATATCTGACACGCTAAACAAAAAAATTGACCTTCTAAACAAAGTAAATTGACACGCTAAACAAAATCTGCCTAAGGATAGCCGCCTAAATTTGTCCTATACATTTAATTAAATTAATAATGGAAACAAACAATTATCAAGGTGCATTACAACACCCACTGGGTTCAGGTTTTAGCGCAACATCTACAGCAACAGAAGTCATCAAAGGCATTGATCTTAAAGGAAAAATTGCCATTGTAACCGGCGGTAACGCCGGTATCGGTCTGGAAACTACAAAAGTACTGGCAACAGCAGGAGCAACTGTGATTGTACCAGCCAGAGATATTGAAAAAGCAAAGAAAAACCTGGAAGGTATTCCAAACGTAGAAATTGAGGCAATGAATCTTGCAAAGCCCGAAACTATTCATGCATTTGCTGAAAAATTCTTGGCAACAGGCAGACCGCTCCATATTTTAATCAACAATGCTGGAATCATGTGGGTGCCCTTACAGCGGGATAGCCGCGGATTTGAATCTCAACTTTCAACAAATTACTTTGGACAGTTTCAACTGGTAGCAAAACTATGGCCGGCACTTAAGAACGCTAAAGGCGCTCGCGTAGTTAATGTTTCCTCACTGGGACATCATATGGCAGCTTTTAATTTCGATGATCCCAATTTCGAACAAAGGGAGTACCAAACACTGCTTGGGTATGGCCAGTCAAAAACAGCCAGTAACCTGTTTGCTCTGGAATTGGATAACCGTGCAAAAGCACATCAGGTAAGGGCCTACTCGCTGCATCCGGGATCGATTGCCGGAACTGAATTGGCCAGAGATGCCGACATAGAATTATTTAAACAGATGGGCTTTTTGGATGAAAACGGGAACATCCGTCCAGAAATATTGGCCAGCCTTAAAACTATTCCACAGGGTGCTGCAACTTCGGTATGGGTAGCCACCAGCCCATTGCTTAATCACATTGGCGGCGTTTACTGTGAAGATGCTGATATCGCTGAATTGTTATCAGACGATACTTCCATTCAAACCAACGCTAAATTGCATCAAAGTGGTGTAATGGACTATTCGCTGGATGAAAGTAGCGCCAAAAGACTATGGGAATTAACAGAAAAAATGACAGGCATTGAATTTAAATTAACCAGATCATGAAAAACTTAACAGGAAAAGTCGCCCTGATTACAGGTGGCAACAGTGGTATTGGTTATGCTGCAGCCAAACAGCTGAAAGAAAACGGTGCACAGGTGATCATTACCGGAAGAAGAAAAGATGCAGTAGAAAAGGCAGCATCAGACCTTAGGGTAACAGGCTTTATTGCAAATCAATCAAGTTTAACGGATATCGAAGCGCTGGCCGCAGCAGTTGGCGGAAG
Source organism: Pedobacter sp. SG908 (assembly GCF_011759615.1). Lineage (NCBI taxonomy): Bacteria > Pseudomonadati > Bacteroidota > Sphingobacteriia > Sphingobacteriales > Sphingobacteriaceae > Pedobacter > Pedobacter sp. SG908. The sequence continues at coordinate 1,411,156 of NZ_JAAOYY010000001.1, read as the reverse complement.
ATTCAGCAAGATCGATATCTTGGTGGTAAATGCAGGTGTCACCAAATTTTCGCCGATTGAGCACATGCCAGAAGCTATTTTCGACGAGGTAATGAACGTTAATTTCAAAGGTGCCTATTTTACCTTAAGCAAGTTCATCCCAATTTTAAACGAAAATGCATCTGTAATCTTGCTTTCCTCCACCTCGGCGCACATCTCCCCTCCCCAGGCTTCTGTTTATGCAGCAAGTAAAGCAGCCTTAAATGCGGTCATGAAAATAGCAGCATTGGAACTTTCTGCCCGTAAGATCAGGATAAATGCGGTTAGTCCAGGACCAGTAGCAACAGAGATCATGGATAAGATTGAGTTGACCCAGTCTATGGAAGACCATATGATCGGCACTATTCCCCTAGCCAGGTTTGGGAAGGCAGAAGAAGTGGCCAAACTGATAGCTTTCCTTGCAAGTGATGAAGCTTCCTTCATTACGGGTTCGGAGTATCTGATCGATGGCGGCCAGTGCATATGATGGAAATAGCGCAAAAACCAATAACTTTATCACAATGGAACATATATCCAAATACCTGACCAAGGAAATCAAACTTTCCAGCTATGAAGATAAGCTGTTTAAATCCGACCTGATGTTTGACGACCATATGCTGGTATGGTTCATTTCCGGAGAAACCAAAATCATTCAGGCGGAATCGACTTTCATTTTTAAAACGGGTGATACTTTCCTGATTCCAAGAAACGAACTGGCCACGATTATCAACTATCCGAAAAATGGCCTACCACATAAAACTGTGGTGATGCATCTGTCGACCGAGCGACTGAAGAAGTTCTATGAAAAAACCGAGTATAAAAAGAGTATACAACCACAGCAGAAAATATACCGTTTTAACAACCATCCACTACTGGAAAGCTGCCTGAATTCGCTGATTCCTTATTTTGATATGGAGGATGAATTTCCAGAAAGTCTGGCTACCATTAAAATTGAAGAGGCCATTAATATCCTGCGGTTGATCGATCCCAGCGTAGACGGTATCCTTGCCAATTTTGATGCTCCAGGTAAGATCGACCTGGTCGATTTTATGCAGCGCAATTTTATGTTCAATATGCCTTTAGAAAAACTAGGCTACTTAACCGGCCGAAGTTTATCAACATTCAACAGGGATTTTAAAAAGCTGTTTGATACCACACCTCAAAAATGGCTAACAGATAAAAGGTTGGAACTGGCCTACTATCATTTGGCCGAGAAAAAGAAAAAACCGACTGAGATTTACCTCGAAGTCGGTTTTGAAGACCTTTCCCATTTTTCATATATATTCAAAAAGAAATACGGAGTCTCTCCGAATCAACTTTCACTTAATAGGTGATAACGGATTGGGTTTAAAATATTCTTTTACTTTTCCTTAGCAATAGCAAACCGCAGTCTATAGCCTATTAACCCGAACTCGATTAATAATATGCCTTAAAAGTCTTCGGCAGATAATTTTAACGCAATGTTGTCACCTTAAACTCGTTTCAGGTATCCGTGTTGAAGTTAGCTTAAATAATGTTTTTTGATGGGGGTTATAACTTACAATAATTGCTGAAGCATCAGCTCTTTTCATATCCACTACTGGCATGATGGTAATGTATTCCTCAATCCTACCTACCTCCTGTTCTATCTGGAATAGTGTCGTACTTCCCTTTACATTCACAATGGCCTGGCCGATCATTCCCTGTTCGCGCAGTTCCTTAATTACCTGAGGATAATAATCAGGTACAAACCTATTTTTTTGTTGGTAAATTAATTGATTTATGTTCAATCGGGGTTGATAAAACTGAAAACGTGATGGTTGCCCCAAGTTTCCCTAACCGGTCTAACGCAGTGTTTAGCGCTTCTGTAGATTTGAGGGTCATACTCACAAAAAAACAATATTCTCCAGTGGTATGAACTACGTTGGTTATTCCTTCAATTTTTTTTGCTTCCTTTAAAAAAACGTTCACTTGAACAGGCGGTAATTTTACAGCAATCAGCACTTTTTGCAAATAGTTCAGTTTTGAAAACTCAATGCTTGTAAAAAACCCTTTTATTATCCCTTCGTCCTGCATCCGCTTTATTCTTTCTGCCACTGCCGGAGCCGAAAGACCAACCCTCCTGCCAATTTCGGCATTGCTCATTCTTGCATCAAGTTGCAATTCATTTAGTATCGCATGGTGTAATTCGTCTGCCTGCATATTTAAAAATTAAAAACCTTCGATTCAAAAGTTTAGCGTAGTTATTCCTTAGAAAGTAAAGCAAATTTAGACAATTGATCTGCGACCTTTGTTATAAATTAATCCGTAATGACAGAAAAAGATTCGAATAATTTAGCGGTAAGGCACGGAATGGCAGTGATTGATAATACATTGCGCATCCATTATGTTGAAGCTGGAAATGGAGAAAGTGTAATTATTCTCATTCATGGTTTTCCGCAAACATGGTGGGAATGGCGTTTCATTATCCCCAAATTGGCAGAAGCTGGCTTTAGGGTAATAGCGGTTGACTATCGCGGTGCGGGCGATTCATGGCGGCCTGCTTCTGGTTATGATAAACGGACAATGGCCGGCGACATTCACTATCTTTTAAAAGAACATCTTAAAATAGAAGGCCCGGCTATCCTGGTGGGACACGACATTGGATTGATGGTTGCTTACGCTTATGCACAGGAATACAGGGAACATACATCGCACCTCGTAGTTATAGATGCTCCCTTGCCAGGCACAAAGGCTTTTGATGTGATACGAACAGATCACAGGGTATGGCACTTCGCGTTTCACAATGTACCCGATTTGCCCGAAATGCTAATATCAGGGCGTGAAAAACAATACCTGCAATCTTTTTTCAACTACAGAATATACAATACCGACGCTATTAACAATAACGATATTAATATATTTACCACTGCTTACGCTGCACCAGGGGCAATCAGAGCTGGATTGGAAGTATATAGAGCCTTTGATCAGGATGTTACAGACAACCGTGCATATTTGGCTAAAAATGGAAAACTTTCGATACCTGTATTAGCAGTTGGCGGTGCAATAAGTACAAGCGGCGCTATAATGGAGGAAATGATGAAGGAGGTAGCAACAAATGTTACTGCTGTGCGCATCCCCAATACTGCACATTGGGTAGTTGAAGAAAGCCCTGAAATATTTCTTTCTGAATTTTTAGAATTCCTCAAATAACACCAATTAACCTATATTGATCGTTAGCCTGTGTCTTTGCCCGCCGTTCGTAGGCTATGTTATCTGTAATCCACCAGGTTTCGATGGCAAATTCTACAGTCTGTTCGGCTTCTTTTTCGTTAATGTAGAATTTTCGCAAAAGTCCCTCCAGCACAAAGAAATGATGCTTGCAGATTTTTCCTTTTACTAGTACATTTTCTTTTTTAACAACTATCCTGGTTTCGAAATATCCCATGATTTCATTGAACTGATCGTCTGAGACCTTGATGAATTTTTCTAAATGCTGGCGGAAAATTTGCGACATGGGCTCGTAGCAGGCTTGATTAAAGGGAATTTGAAGTTCTTATAAACTACAAAAGAAACAAAATATTTAATTCGCCCAAAGTTAACTTTAAAAAGGAAAAGTCGGGCCAAATAACCTTACTGCAATTATTTTAAATTCTCACCATCCTTAAAATGTAACCTTCTAAATACAAGGCCCGATAGTATGGTCAAAATACCTACTACAAGAAAGGTATACCTGAATGCATTATGGATATCATCATGTATAAGCTTTACGTCCCCGCGAAATAACTTCAAGATAATTAGTCCGAAGGCAACGCCAAACCCGATTGCAAGTTGCTGATTGACGGAGATTAAAGAATTACCACTACTGGTATGATACTCACGCAGATCAGCAATTGAAATGGTGTTCATGGCTGTAAATTGAATAGAGTTAAAAAAACCCATGATCACAATGATTGGTACATAATAATAAATGGACGAACTGATGGCAGGTATAGCCATCGCACAGATCAGGCTCCCGATTATAAAAGTATTGGCCATCAATGTTGCTCTGTAACCAAACCTATTTAAAATTTTTATTACCTGCGATTTTGCAATAATAGCAGTTAGTGCCATTGGTGCTATAATCCAGCCTGAAACTACTGCAGACCGACCATAAGCTATCTGAATCATCATGGGTAACAATAAAGGTATTGCACTGATACCTAATCGAGTAGCAAGATTACCAAGTATGCCTACCCTAAAAGTTCTTACCTTAAATAAGTTCAATGGAAAAATAGGATTATTATCTGTTACAGCATGCCGATAATAAAAATAAAGCATTAACACACCAAGTGACAAAATTGCCAAGGCAGGCGTAGTATAAACAACATCCCCAAGGAGTTCGAGAGAAATGGAGAGCAATAATGATGCAGCAGCAAAAATTAAAAAGCCCCGCAAGTCAAAATCAATCACAGCAGATCTGTAATCAGGCATGTATCGCAAGCTGAGCACAATACCCAAAACTCCCATCGGTATATTAATCAAAAATATCCAGTGCCAGGATAGATAATCTACCATGTATCCCCCAACAAGTGGGCCTAAAACAGGTCCGATAAGTGCGGGTATAATTGCAAAATTCATTGCTTTCAATAAATCTTTCTTTGGAAAGCTCTTAACCAGCGCTAATTTTCCAACCGGTGTCATCAGACTTCCCCCCACGCCCTGTATTATTCTTGAAATTACCAGTTGAGTTAGATTTCCAGAGAGCGAACAAAAAAGTGATCCCGCACTGAAAAGTACTAAGGCCAGAATAAACACTTTCTTTGTACCAAATTTATCAGATAAGAAACCACTCACTGGCATAAAAACAGCTAGGGTTAATACATAGCCAATAATGGCATTTTGCATATTCAATGGAGATTGATGGAGATCCTTTGCAATGGCAGGCAGAGATGTATTGAGTATGGTCGAATCGAGCATCTGCATAAAAATGGCTGTAGCCAATATCATTGGCAATACACGTCTTATAGCTTCTATATTTTTCAATGGTAAATTTTGGGACATAGCTAATTTTTTGGGCTGTGCTGATAAAATAGAACTAACCTTCTTGTCTTTTGCTTTCCAAATTCATCATATACACGGCTATACATTAAATGGTGTTCAATAGATAAATATAAGCAATAGCCGCCTGTCAAAACTTGAATTTTTATCAAAAGTAGAAACTATTCTTGTGCTCTCCAATGATGCAGCATCTGATTTAAGAAAGAATGGGAAGGCTACATTGTCAGAACGGAGGTGCAACTAACAAAAATCGATAAAAAAAATATCAAACCCCGCAGTGGATTCCAATTTAGATTTAAACCTCCTGGCCTTCTTGATTTCAGCAAAGGAAACTTATTATCTGGACCCGTAATGATTTCCTAAAGCATTTAATTTTAAGGATTTTTAATTGAGCTTTACAAATATTCACATGATAAATCTTCCGACCTGAATTTCCCGATATCAGTCCGACATTGATAAACTTAAAACCTTGAACCGTCACAATCTTATTTTTAATGGCTTAAACTTCGTACCGGCATGGGTAAAAAAAATTAATATCGCATTGTTAATCGCATTGTTTTGAGGAATTGTAAATTCTATCGGGTCATTCCAGCTAAGTAAATTTTCAAAAACGGATTCGTTGTAGCTGACTATAAAATCAGGACAATTTTTGTCGGCCAGCAATCCCGATAGGTATTCCTTGGTGTAAACATTTCTTTTTATGATAGCCAAATCTTCATAGGCTTTGGCGCGGAGCCGTGTATCGGACATATAGAGCACAATACAGGCCCGACTTGTTGTTGACTTATAAATCCCAACCAAACTCTGGCCGGGTTCCTGGGCCTTAATTACCTGGAACAAACACCCCATCAATACAGCAATAATTATTTTTTTCATATCACGATTTTTTTTTAACAAAAGACTATTTTGCAAAATACGGCAGTTTATAAGCGGGAAAATTGTACAATCCTGTCAATTTTCAACATTACTTCTCCCTAATATCCAGATTGTTCAGGAAAGAAATATGCCATCTTATTTCCTAAAAAATACGCGGCATAAAGAGTACCTTCATGTATTAAAATTTCCTTACCCTGTATGGCAATTACTTTCATAGACGACGGGATTGTTTCCTTCTCTAAAAAAAACTACAGCGCAGCAATGCATTCGCATTATGCACTGGAACTGGCTTTTGCCAACTCGGGTTCCCTGAATATATCCACCAGGGACCAGGATTTTAAAAACATCCAGGCTGCCATTATATCACCCAACACGCCGCATGTGTTTGACTGCTCGCATGGTGAATCGTATATTTATTTTATTGACCCAACCACTACAGTTGGAGAACACCTGATCAACCTGTATAATTTAGGAAACAGGCCTATTGTTGTTTTCGACGCGAAAGAAATTGGCCACTATAAAAGCGATGGACAATTTTCACTACCTGGTTTCGATAAAAAAAGCGATAAAAAGATAAGCGATTACACCAGCAAATGTATAAAGCTGATACATGAGCACATAGCCGAAGAAGATTGGAGCATTGACCAGCTTGCCCGCCAGGTGTTTGTTTCAGAAAGCAGGTTGGCTCATATCTTCAAACAAGATATGAATATATCCATTCGCCAATACATCCTGTGGAAAAAGATAGAAATAGCGGCAATAAAATCCCGAACCGGTTGTTCCCTCACAGAAAGTGCACACCATGCCGGTTTTACAGACTCATCACACTTCATCAAAACCTTTAAAAAAATGTTTGGGGTTCGCCCGTCATTTGCAATGAAAAGTTAGCAGGATTATACAATTTTCTCCCCTTCCCCCCTTCTAATTTTGTGATATTAATAATTATCTGAAAAACCGGGAGTGACTATCTGTATCAGTTAAGCATGCAGACGCCCCAGTATTCATATAAAGCTGACTGTTGTAATGCTACCTAAACTGTATACTGTAGCCTGCTTAATGAGTAAACCGGTTGGATAAATTAAAAGTTAGCACAAATCATTTTTTTTTATGAAAACAAACAATATCACAGAGAAAAACAAGGCGATCATCCTAAAACTCTACAAAGATGTTTTGGTAGACTGGAATATGCCCATGGTAAATGAATTAGTTGCAGAAAACTTTATTTCCCACGATTGGCCGAAAGGTACACCTGCCGGGCCCCAGTCTTTTAAGGCATTCTATTCAAAAATTAAAGTAACCTTGCCCGATGCCAGCTACCATACAGAAGACATAATTGCCGAAAATGATAAGGTAGCAGTTCGGTGGCGGTTGCAGGGCACACAGGAAGGTGATTTTGAAGGTATCGCTGCCACAGGTAAACCCATCACTTTAAACGGCATAGCCATTTACAGGATAGCCGACGATAAAGTGCAGGAACGCTGGGTGTTTACCGATTTACAGCTCTTGCTTCAACAAGTCGACAGCGCGGAGCTATAAGTAATTGCTTTAAGATTTTTCACAATTAAAAAAAACGAATCATGATTTACAATATCGTTCTGTTTATCCATATATCCGGGGTGCTGCTCCTTTTTGCTGGCCTCGGTGTAGAATGGATTTGTATCCTTAAACTTAGTAACGCCGCTACAAACGAGCAAATAAAAGAAGCGGTTACTATTTACACAAAATTATCCATAGCTGGTATAGGTGCAGCAATGACACTGCTGTCAGGCATATACATGGCTGCCACTGTTTGGGAGGGTACCAGCTGGGTAATATCGGGTCTGATTGGCTTCTTTCTTATAGCGTTAACAAGCGGGTCGTTTACTGAAAAAAGGATGAAAAGTGCCAAGAAAATAATCAAAAATGCTGACGGGAATCTGATCGGTTTTTTCGGAAACACCAATAAACTACGGCTGTCCATCTGGTTAAGAACAAGCATCCTGTTTGGCATTGTTTTCTTAATGACGGTAAAGCCAGATCCTGTATACTGTACCATCATATTGTTAACCTCAGTTGGTGTGGGGGTTATTCTATCTAAAAAAGTAAGCTTGCTAATAAATAAAGTCTAAACTGTAGCACAGTTCTTTATTGCGTACTTTACACCTATAGCTTGCTATTGCTTTTGCATGTACCATCACATGATCTTGGCTTAATTTAACATGATTACTATTTAATTAATGCGTTATGCGTAAACTGAAACTACAAATGCAACTATCTCTTGACGGATATTGTGCAGGACCTAATGGCGAAATGGATTGGATGACCTGGAATTTTGATGATCAGTTAAAAAAACATCTAAACCAACAAACCGCCCAAGTTGACTGCATTTTACTGGGGCGAAAGTTGGCAGAAGAATTTATTCCGGCCTGGGATGCCAGAAAAACTGACCCCTTAGGAGAAGACCCCGGGTTTGTGGCTAAGATGAACGATTGTTTGAAAATTGTTTTTTCAAAGACACTTCAACGAAATGATTGGAAAAACACCAGAATAACCAGGAATAATATTGCTAAAGAAATTAAGGCATTAAAAAGGCAAAACAAAGGCGATATAATCGTGTACGGCGGTAACTATTTTGTTTCAAGCCTCATTCAGGAAAACCTGATTGACGAATATAACCTGTACTTTCATCCCACAGCGATTGGCAAAGGTTTAACCCCATTTATAGATAGAGTAAACCTGGAAATGTTGCAATCAAGAGCATTTACCTGTGACATTGTGTGGATGCAATATAAACCCATCAAATAAAACCAGAAAATTAAAATAATCATGTTAGCACTAATGAACTTAATTAATGTAAACTCCATGATACAAAAGCTCACGCGCAATAACCGGATACTTCTGGTTATGCTCCTGTTAATGGGCTTAAGCTGTACTACGAAATTTACGGACAGGGCAAACCCATCGTATTAATCCATGGCGATTATCAAACCGTCCAGTTATGCTGGAACACTATGATACCCCGTTTAATCGACCCTGCACTTACCCCACTTATTTTAATCAGTTTTTTACCCGTAGCATAATAAGTACAACTTAAGTCTTAGTTCCCGCTAACCTGAAAAAGGACAAGGTATATTATTTTATCACTATTAGATATTTTGATGAAGAAAGGTAGCTGTTTATTTCGGCGAAAGTATGTAAATTCAGTATGGTACAGCGTAAGACGCTTGATAAACCTTTGGGCGAAGCTTTTGGAATTTGGTGAATCTTCTCTACTAGCTATCTTTCCATGAAATTTTCAAAAATTCTCTACCGAGTTTTGCTGACCCGGTAGAGACTCGTTTTGTGGAGGCGTTTTAGATGTAAATTGCCGTTATTGCCTTACTAATCTAAATTTCTGTGAATTGTAAGTATGTGCGCTGTAGATCTGGATTGGGGTATCATTGGCTGTACTTCCTCCGTTTACATCGAGGTTTTTCCCTGAGGCACAGGCTGGAGTAAGGTTATAATATCCGCTGCCGGCATAATTGATCTGCCAACGCTGGGCTGTGGTATTGGTAAAATCATACACCTGTACTGCCGTACTATTGGCTGATCCTCCACCAAGTACATTGAGGGCTTTTGTGGTATCTGCAAGGCTTTTCAGGGCGTAATATCCTCCGCCTAATGATCTAAGCTTAAATACCTGGTTGTTTGATGTAGGATAATTGTTTGTCCAGAGCGATACATCTGATCCGTTAACAGGTGGGCTGTCATTAACGTCGACCACTTTGCTAGGTTCATTAGTCAAAGCAGATACAAGCTTATAATTTGCGCCATTAACTAATGTAATCTGCTGAGGGTAAAATGCAATTAATAATACGCTCAAATGGCTGTAGCCAGCTAATTTTGTTGTAAGGTCTGTCTCGCCGTAATATCTTGAGAGCGCCCATGCATACATTTTAACGGGTACGCCCCCTATGGTTTTAGATGAAAAATAGTTTTTCATAGGATCGTCGGCCGCTGCATCGTAGCTAATGCCATCTATACCATAGGTAGTAAGCTGGCTGTACATCCCGGCCATTGCGGTTTGTTGCTGTGCGGCTGGTTTTCCATACACATCTTCCCAATTGCAATAATAGCTTACCTTCCAGCCGTCCTGTTTTAGATTAACCAAATAAGAGATGTAACGGCTTTCAACCAGGACTCTATTTTTGATTCCGTAGAGGTTATCCAGTTGCTCAAGCGTGGTTTTGAAAAGCTGTTCATTGGCTGTACTATTAAGGTCTTTGCAATCTAACCACACGAATTCAAAACCGCTCATCTTTTGATTGAGGTTTGCAAAATATTCCAGCAAAGTTTGGCCAGTGGCTGTTGCTGCCTCATGGCCGATCAAACAAGTTGGCTGACCATTTTTAGTGCCGACAAAAATATCGACTTCCAGACTGTTAATTCCGGCGTTTTTAATCTCATCGACCTTGATTAAGTCGTTTACGCGGTGGGCACTTACTATTGCCGGGCCTGCGGTTAGCGTTTGCGAACTTTGCTTGGCTGATAGTTTTCCAGGCCCTGATAGCTCGTTTTGACTTTCGGATACATTCTTTTTACAGGCTGTAAAAAGAAGTGTTAGTGCAAAAACTACACTGTAGATTTTAAATAGGTTTTTGTTTAACATTGTTTTTTGATTTTTGATTTTGGTTCTTGTTTATTGGTTATTATGGTTATTATTTAAATTCAATGGTTCTAGAAGTCACTCTGCCTTTTCCCTTTATCATTATCTTATCTTTATATAGCTCTACTACGCCCCATGCATTCTCCTGTTCTGTTTCTACCATCCCTTCGACAATGACAGAAGGAATGCCGGATTCTTCACAATATCCACCGGTATGGTGATGGCCAGCAATGAGTGCTTTTACACAGGGGTATCTGGAAACCAAAGTGATTAGTTCTTTTCCATTGATGACTTCCAGGCCATCCGCGCAGCTAAAAGGGTGGTGTGAAAAAATGATTACTTTCTCATTTTTTGATACCGCTTGCTGCAGATTGTTTTCCAACCATAACTTTTGTCTGCTGCTTAATGCTCCATTGTAAGACTCCAGATTTTTACTACCTGCTTTTCTTGCGTTTACTGAGAGCGAATCGAATTCGGCTTCTTTCCAAGTGCCTTTTATATTGGCATAACTGGAAAGCTCGTTGGTGTTTAACATCAGCAGACGCCATCCCTCTTTTTTAACGACGTAGTATTCCCCTGGCATGTTTAATGCCTTGTAAAGACTTTGGTTATTCTCTATCCCGGCATAATCATGGTTTCCAACCAGGTTGTAGACTTTGTTATAGAACTTATCAAGCTCGTTTAGTACCGGCTTAAGGTCTTCTGGGTTTCTATCCGTCACGTCGCCCAAATTAACGAGAAAAGCAAGCTTCTCTTTATTGAGTTCCCCTATCGCAGTGGAGAGTTTTGATAGTGAATTTTTATAAAATCTTGTTCCGCGGCTAGCTGCCTGGGCGTATTGAATATCGGCGATGATCCCGAAGCTTAAGTCTGGCTTTTCGCTCTGTGCACTGGCGCCTGGAACGAGCAAACAGATACAAAAGAGCATTAGCAGTAATACTCTTAAGGGATTCTGTTTGCAGGGCATTTCATTTATTTGTTTGGTTTTGCCCATTTGTGCGCTTTGCCTGACCTGACCTGCCTGATGAGTTTCTTTGTTTTTTATTGTTTCTTTTCTTTTCATAGTGCTTACCATCCCGGATTTTGTTTAAGTTTTGGATTCAAGGTAATTTCGTTTAGTGGAATGCATTCCAGATAATCTCTGGATGGATTGAAGCCATAACCGTTGGTCATTTGCGAAACGAAAGGATCCAGAAATCCATCAGCGTCTGCTTTATAGCTGATGTTTTTTCCAGTCCACTCACTGGCTTGGTAAGGGTAGCCCTTTGGGCGTTTGCCTTTTAGCAGGTTATGGGCAGCCCATCGCCTGATATCGTCAAATCGGAAGCCTTCAGCACCTAGCTCTACAGTGCGTTCCCTGCGTATTTCCTGTAGTTCGTCTGTTATGGTATATCCATAATCGGCATAACGGGATCTATTGGGATCGGCCTGTACCTTGAAATTGGGCATGCCTGCCCTGGATCTTAGCAGGTTGATGGATTTTGAATAATCTACGACCTCTGATAGTTCGGCTTTGGCTTCGGCGTAATTAAGCAGGGCCTCGGCATAGCGGAAAAGAATTGCTCCTGTTTCACAACTGGTGTTCCATGAAACGCCGCTGCCTGCCTGCGGGTCTTTGGGGTCGTTTCCTTTTCGGATCTGGAAACCTGTGTTGTTTAGCGTTTCGCCTGATTTATCTAAAAAGGGTTTATCAAAAATACCTTTTCCGAAGCTATTGTCCCACATGGTCTCCCCCGGGGTCCAAATGGTCTGCTTCAAGCGGGGGTCGCATTCGCTTGCTATCTTAGATAAAAAGCCGCTTCCCTTAGTGGTTTTTCCGATTGTGAAATAATCATAAGGATTGCCATCTTTACCAAGGTATTGATAGACCTGCTGTAAGGTAATGCTGATCCCTGCGGTACGGTCAGATACATAGATCTGAAAGGAATGCGATGACTGGAGGTTCGCTGAATAGGCTTTCCATAGAATAACTTCCTTATTGTTTGATTGGTTGATTAATGAGAACAGTTTACAATAGTCGTTGTCTGGATTATTGTTGGAATAAAGCGCTCTGCCGTATTTGGCAACCATTAACTCTTCTGAGGCATTTACTGCAGCCCTTAAGTACTTATTTGGGTCCGCATTTGTTGTTCCAAAGGCGGTGCCTTTATGATATTTTTGCCATGTACCCTCATATAAGCCTACCCGGGATTTGAAAAGTAAGGCGGCTTCTTTCGAAAGTCTGTTGTTTCCGCCATCCGCCTGCGAGATGGGCTTGAGGTATTCGATGGCTTTATCCAGGTTAGCTAAAATTGAATCAATTACTAATGTTCTTGGGTCTCTTGCTTTATATAAACCTTCAGACTCCATATCCAGTGCCTCCGTAAACCAGGGTACATCGCCATACTGGCGGACTTTTTCAAAATAAAACCAGGCTTTAAAAAAATGGGCCTCGCCTACAAAGTGTTTGATCTTTTCGAATGGCTCCTGAGCGCGGCGGTAGTTTTTAAAAAATATATTTACGCTTCTGATGTTCTCCCAGCTCCAGTTTCCAGTAGCAGTCACCGGTTGGTTCGTTCCATTCCAAAGCGTGCTCGGTGATGCTGAAATCTGGGTGTCAGATCCTCTTGTTCCGTCCCAGCCGATATAGCCCATATAACTCCCTACCGTTCCATAGCCTGGAAAGGTATTGTAGAATTGTAGCGTATATTTCTCCAGGTCACTGGCTGTCTTCCAATATGCCTCGTTTTCTATCTGGGTGAGCGGTGGCCTATCTAAATAGTCTTTCCTGCAAGATGCGGCTAGCAGCAGCATCGCTACATTGAGTATGATTAGCGTTTTATTTTTCATCTTATAACTTTTTTATTTTTCATTGCCTAATGAATAGCCGTCTTGGTCAGTTTTGTTTGTCGCTTGTTTTTTAGCTGTTTGTTTTAGCCGATCCTTAAAATGAAACATTCAGTCCGAAAGCCCAGATGGCCTGAGAAAACATGCTCTTTCCATTGCCAAGATCACCCAGGGCTGCCGTCTCTGGATCAAAACCTATGGGCAGCTTTGAAATGGTGTAAATATTTTCTCCCGAGAAGTATATCCGGGCTCTTTTTAGCTTTGCCCAACGCATTAGGCTTTCAGGCATGGTATAACCTAACTGCAAGTTTTTTAAGCGTATGTATGCGCCATTTTGGAGATAACGTGTCTGTATCTGCTGGTTTTTCGCATACTGGGCTGCATTACTATAAGGACGTGGAAAGTAGGCATCGGTGTTTACTCCGAGTCCAGAGTATTTGGATGCCTCGCTATCGCGGTAATAATCCAAATGGTTTGGAAACAACGAGGATTGGTTCCACTGGTTGAATCCCCAAAAGATATTGCCGCTTAACCATAAGTCTCTTTTAGCTACCCCCTGAAAGAAAACACCTAGATCGAAGTTTTTATAGCTTGCCGAGAGGTTTAATCCAAACTGGTATCTGGCCGTATTGTTGCCAATTACCGTTAGATCTCCATGATCGCCCGTCGTATTCTTTCCGTTATTGACAATGCCGTCGCCATTTAAATCCTGGTATTCGACATCGCCTGTTCTCCATAGCTGGCCGTTAATAAAGTTCTGCGATTTGCTGCTGTTTATCCTATCGGCCTGTGCCTGGCTCTGGATTAAGCCCACTGTTTGGTATCCCCAGATCTCCCCTACTTTTTTTCCGGTGTAATCGGTGGTTAAAATTCCCGTAGGATTTGGGTATTTGCTCACCGTATTGATGTTATCGAATACATTTGCGGTAACCGAATAGTTGAAGTCGCTGCCGGCTTTTCCTTTCCATGTGATGCTCAAATCCCAGCCTTTTGTTTGTAGCTCTGAATTATTTTCTCGTGGGACAGCTGCTCCCAGCACTGCGGGCAATGCTTTGGCAGGACCTAATCGATCTAATGTTAAGCGGCGATAGTAATCAAACTCTACTTTTAACCTGTTGTTGAGAACTGAGAATTCAATTCCCAAGTCTGTAGTTCTGGATGATTCCCAGGTAAGGTATGGATTGATAAGGTTTGGGGCTAGCGTGTAGGCAGATCTTTTGCCATTGAGGATCCAGTCCAGGTTTGTCCTAACCCCTATTAGGGCAAGATCCTGATATGAGGCTACATTTTGGTTGCCGAGCATTCCCCATGATCCACGCAATTTCAGGTATTGAATTTTACCGCTAAGAGCTGACCAGAACTTTTCATTGGATACTACCCATCCTGCTGACAGCGAAGGGAAAAAGCCCCATCTTTTGCTATCGGCAAACCTTGAGGTTCCATCATACCTAAGGTTTGATTCAAGCAGGTATTTATCATTGAAATTATAGTTTAGCCGTCCAAAAAAGCCTTGGGTTGCCCAATGTGATATGGCATCTGATACCTGCATCTCGCCGGTGGCGGTAGTGATAGAGATAACCTCTTTTGTTATCAGCTCTCTTTTTAATCCGCTTAGGTAATCATATTTATTAGATTCCTGTTGATATCCTCCCATTAGCTCAAAGCGGTTCTTTGGACCAATATTAAATTTATAGGACGAGAAGATATTTAGCGCTTTATATGTGGTATTTGCTTTATCTTTCGAGATAGAGGACGGCACTGTGAGCGATATGGGTAGTAAGCTACCGTCTACCTGGTCTTCATAGGCAACCAAGTTTGCGCCTTCGAAGTTATTAACGTTATAATTGATGGAATAATCTGCGTTTATAGACCAATTTTTAGCTGGTCGGATTTCAGTTGCAAGGCGCTGCATGAGCTCGTTATCTGTAAAGCGTTCGTATCCGGCCTGCATTTGAGGTATGCGGGATAGTTGTGAGTAATATCCGTTTGGTGATTTGAGGAAAACCTCTGGATGTGTGCGGAATATCTGGTGGATGATCATACCATATCCTCCCTCGCCATTGTAAATAGGCCTGTCTCGGTTTTCGTTCGTCAGGCGGGTATTGGAGCTAATTTTCCACCATGGGGTGATATCGGCGTCAAGTTTTGCCGTAAGGTTATAACGGCCATATTTATCATCGACCATTTTTAACGGTCCTTTTTCGCTGGCGTGCCCTGCAGACAGGTAATAGGCCATGGATTTTGAGCCGCCTCTGACTGAAAGGTTTTCCTGTGTCCTATAGCCTGAACCAAAATGAATATTTATCCAGTCGTTATTGCCATTTGACAGCTGGTAAGTTGACCACTTGGTCGGGTTTGAGGCATCGGGGACTGTCTCGGGAAGTGTAGGGTCATTGATATAAGCGATAATCCTATCTATTGTGGATCCTGTAAATAGCCTGGCCACGCCCTGGTTATCATGCATTTCATTAATAGCTCTGGCAAAGGTATAAGAGTCAACCATACGGGGTTTATTAATAATAGTAGTTGGTCCGCCATTGATGGAGAAATCAATCTGTGGAGCCTGGTTGGCTTTTCCTGATTTTGTGGTAATCAGCAGGACGCCGTATGGCGCGCGGGCCCCATATATGGCTGATGCAGCTGCATCTTTTAATATCGAGATACTCTCTACGGTATTTGGGTCTAGGGCATTGATATCTCCAACGGTACCATCTATAAGCACATAAGGGGAGCCCTGTCCGCGGATCTGAACCGACGGGGCAGCACCTGGTTCAAATCCGTTATTGCCATAGCCTATGGTAAGCCCGGGTGTATTGCCGTAGAGTGCCTGGCTGACATTATTTACCGGTCTGTTTTGTAGCGCTTTTCCATCAACTACACTTACTGCGCCCGTCAGGTTTACTTTTTTCTGTGTCCCATAGCCGACCACTACTACCTCGCTAAGTTTGGTAGTTTCTGCTGTTTCCAGCCGTATAACTATTGAGCTGTTTCCCTGCGCTGATACTTTCAGGTTTTTGAGCTGCTGGTTTTCAAATCCAATACTGGAAAAAATTAAGGAATAGCTGGCATTGGGCTGCAGGTTGGAAAATGAAAAGACACCCAGAGAATCTGTTAATACCTTCGTCTGCTTGGTAGTATCAGTATCCTTTATGATTTTAACTGTGACGAAAGGTATGGGCAGCGATTTATCATCAAGAACCTTACCTGTAATTTTTGGATTTTTCTGTGCATATAGGCAAAGATGGCATAGCATGAGCAATAGCAGACAATTGATCTGCTTCCACCTCGTTTTTCTTCGGGTTTTCATTAGTCTTATTTATAGTTTTTTTGGTTTCTGGTTTGGCTGCTATCTCGGCTTATGATTCCGAGCTGCTAACGTTCAGGTTTACTAGCCTTTTCTATTTGGCCACGGATCTGATATCCTAATCCATCGCGTTGAACGGTGATTTCGTTTATGGAAGCAATGATTTTTAAAATTTCCATTGGGGTTTCCTTTCCACTAAAACTTCCTGTGAAGTATTTATTCTCGACCTCGCTTTGTTGGAAATCTATTTTGATTTGATAGGCGAGTTCCATCTGTTTAAACACCTCGCTTAGCGGGGTATTTACGATCCTCATACCCTTAGCCAAAGCCCCGGGAACAAGATTACTGATCACCCCCAGGCGTTTGTCTATAGCACCATCGAAATCTCCGCTAAAGGTTGATAACCTCTGGGTTTTCTTATCTAAACTAGTGGTGTAGCGCTGGCCGGGCTTTAAAAAGTCTGAACGTTTCTTGCTCTTTTGATCAAAGGCATCTACTACCACTTTCCCCTCATAGAGTTTAACATCAACGCCGCTTTTTAACTCGGCAACTGTAAATTTCGTACCCAGGGCTGTGGTGGCAATATTTTTTGCCCATACAGTGAATGGATGCACCTTATCTTTTGCAATCTCAAAGGCTGCTTTTCCTGTTTTTAAAAATATTTTTCTATTGCTACCAAAGTTTTCCGGATATGAAATAGCTGCACCTGGGGACAAGGTGATTATGCTACCATCAGGCATGCTAAACTTCAGGTATCCAGTTGTTTTATTGCTCGCTGTCTTTAGCGCTAACTGGCTATTGGTAATATCGCCGTGGTTTTTATCGCCTGAGGGTAAGCGAAAATAAATTAAGCCCAAAACCAGTACGAGACTTGCCGCAAGGCTTAGCGGTTTCCATAACTGTATTATTTTCTTTCTTGGACGAGTAGCTGCGTAAACGCCAGCCCATATTTCATCTTTTAGCTGATCGGATTTGCCGGAAAGGACTTCGGCTTTATCCCATTCTTTGGCGTTTAGCTGTTCGTCAACTAAATCGGGATTTTCCATGAGGATGCGGTCAATAAGAATCTCTTCCTCTCTGCTGCATTCATTTCTTAAGAATTTTTTGATCAGCTCTATTTGGTCCATGTGAAGCTTTTTAGATACATGTACGCTGGACTTTGACGATCTCCCTACCGGGGATTAAAAAAAATTAATTTAGAAATCCAGAACCTGTGATGGCTGCCCAGATAGAGAGTTGCAGAATCTTGCGCAGCTGGATATTGGCTTTAACCAGCTGGCTGTCTATGGTCTTTGTTGAAATACCGAGCTTTTCTGCTATTTCCTTATAGGAATAACCTTGTATATGCCTTAGCTCAAATATTTCTTTTCTCTTTGGCGGTAGTTTGTCTATTGCCCAATAAAGATGGTTTGTGATATCGGTCTGATGATTGATCTGGTCCCAGCTACTATCTGTAGCCTCAGGGGAATTTGAGAAAATATATTCCCTTTTTCGCATTTCTGCCCTTAGCCAATCGATCAGTACCTGTTTTGTTTTGCGGAATATTTGGGTATCTAATGGAATTTCATCTGACAAACTGAGCCGGTAGGTCCATAGCTTGATAAAAACCAGCTGTGTCAGATCTTTTGCCTGGTCAGCATCCCTTGTTTTGTTTACTAAATAACGATAGACCTTTTCCCATGAGCTTTCGAATACTGCTTTGAAAGCAACATCAGATCCGGTTTTCAGGGCATTGATTTTTTCCATTTTTTTTAAGTAACTAAAGTGGGAAATTACGGCTTTACTAGGTTTAGAGGATTAAACCGGAACATTAAATTTTTGTTAATAAATTGATCCGTGACAAACTTCGTATCTGCCAATTAAGTTGGGGCAAAGATTGCCAGAGAGATTACTCCCCTGCAGCTACTCACGTGTATCTGCAACAATAACAAAAAGTTAGATCCTAAATTATCCTAGTGGCTTGTAAAACCGCAAACAAATTAACACATTGCTTTGATAATGAAATACGCAAACGTTTGTTCATTTTTCAACTGGTATTTTTGGGTGTGTATTTCAACAAAAGTAATCAGTCCGTTTCGAACTAAACTGTACGCGAATTTGATTGCCTGGCAATTACCTAGAAGAACCAAAATTATTCGTCCAGTAAATCTAGAACAAGACAGTTCATTAAATAGCCGTAAAAGGTCGAATAAAATAATGGTATTTTTGATAAACGAAAAACGAATAAAAATGAGTCATGAAAAACTTTATCAAAGATATTCCTAAGTATGACCTAAAGAATTTTAAAACTGTTCACAGGGAAAAAGAAAAAACTTCTCCTTTTGGTTACAACCATATTCAGGATTCTAAAATTGTACGTGGCTTTGAAATGTATTCCAGTGAAGGTCTTGTAAATTCTATAGGGCCATTAAAATCAGATTTTTATCGTGTAAGCATTACCGTCAAAGGTTCCCTGGATATGAAGATTGGTTTAGAGAATTTTCGCCATCAACCCCTAACCTTAGCGTTCACGTTTCCCAACCAGATTTTTTCAAAAAAAAATATTGCATCGGACGCGTTCGGTTATTATATACTTTTTAATTCCGATTTTCTGAACGATATAATTCCTGCCATTAAAATAGCCGATGAGTTTCCATTTTACCATTCTTTTGGCAAACCTGTTTTTCAGGTCGCAGCTGAAGAACTGGATGTAATGCTTGAACTGCTGATGAAAATAAATGATGAACTACAGGGTGAAAAAGTAGGAAGGGAAAAGGCAATCAAGATATATTTGTATTTATTGTTACTAGAAGCGAAAAGAAGCTATAAAAGGCAGCAGCTTGAAGATGAAAACGACGACCATCCGGAAAGCTATAAGCTCACCAATCGCTTCAAAACCTTGCTTGAGAATTGAACAAGTCCGTATTTCATAAAGAGGGTCGCCAGTTCTCTACTCGCGAGCACCTCATTTATACCGACGAGCGGCACCAAACAAAACATAAGCCTATACCAACAGATGAATGCACATTATAAAAAGAGAAATACATTCATTATAGCTTAACATTTTGTCTGCAAGATACTGAGTTGGTCTTTATCTGAAATATTTTTTCCTTTCGAAAACAGTGTTAAGAGTGTTGAAATTGACGAAAAATACCTTATGATTTCGCCAAAAGTCACTTATGGGTAAAAAAGCAGAACGGTACAAAGGACAGTAGGTATCCAGCTAGCAAAGCTTGTTGCATTGCAGAATACAAATTAGAGTGAGCCTCCTGGCACCAAAATTGATTCATCAATTATGGTTTGCACGAATGAACTACCGGCAATGCATTTCATCATTCTACTAAAAGCCAGCTTACCAAGCTTAAATCCGCTGGTTTCGGCATAAGTGATTTCGGGATAAAAAATTTGCGGGATCATTCCATCACTTATGGCAATAACCCCTAAATCTTCGGGCGCTTTAACCCCTATTCTTTGGATCGCCTTCATTGCTCCAGCCAGTATCTCATCACTCATGCAGAAAACCACAAACTCTTTTTTTATACCTGTGGAAAGCGCTTTCAATACTTTTTTTTCAGTTTCTTCTGAACTCGAGGCATGAATAATCTCTAAAGAAATATCGGGATCTCGATCATATATGCAGGCGGTAAACCGTTCCAAACGCGTTTTGGTGATCGACATATTCCGATCGCCAAAAATTGCCATGATGTTTTTTTTACCTTTTTTTAAAATTTCACCCGCAGCCAGTTCAGCAGCATGGGCATCACCTACACATATCTTATTACAGGATTCGTAATTTGGCACTTTATCAAAAAAAATAACAGGGATTCCCTGTACATCAAGTTTGAGAAAAGGTTCCATATCCTTTGTCTGAGCAGTTATGGCTATAAATATCCCTGATACCCTTTTATGCCTACAGCTTTTTAATATTTCGAGTTCTATTGCCGGATCATTGGAAGAGCGGTAAATAATAACTGAATAGCCATAAATCCGTGCATCTTCTTCTATTGAGCTAATAAATGAATGATAAAAATAATTGGAGAGACTCGGCACAACAATAGCAAATTCCTTGCTGCTATGCGTACGGAGGTTAACTGCATATGGATTGGGATCATATTCGATCAGCTTTGCCAGTTCATTCACTTTCCTTTTTGTTTCCGGGGAAATATCTGGATGATCTTTAAGTGCCCTTGAAACCGTTGATATACTCACGTTTAATTTTTCGGCAATTTTTTTAAGCGTAGGGTTCAGCCTCATCGTCATATATTTTTTTACCCAAATATAAGTTTTCAACAACAAACATTTCCGCAAATGTTTCCGCAAACGTTTGCAGTCGACTTACCCCTAAATCCAGGTTTAAAACTATTGATCTGCACTACCTTCGTTATAAGATCGTGGAAATGTTTATACAGCAGCAATTAAGCTGAATCAACCCGATTTACTAACCAAGTAACAATACTATTTATTATGCTTTAAAATAGACAAAGCAAAAGTTACAGACAAGTTAAATTAATAAATACAATACATACTTACATGTACTACATTTTTAGTAATTTAACAAAAACTGTATTCAAGAAATAAGTTATGAGATATATAAAATCCTTTTTAATTTTTTCATTTGTGGCAGTTTCAATAACTCTTTTTGGGCAAATACCAAAAGCTGGTGTACCAAACCAAAGGAAAGAATCGCCATTTACAGCAATCAAAAACCGTACATGGTGGAAAGAGGCTATAGTTTATCAGATTTATCCAAGGAGTTTTAAGGATAGCAACGGCGATGGAATCGGTGACTTGAACGGAATTATTTCTAAGCTAGACTACATTAAGAGCTTGGGAATAGATGTGGTATGGTTAAATCCTATTTTCTCTTCTCCCAATGATGACAATGGGTACGACATCAGTGATTACCGAAACATCATGAAAGAGTTCGGCACAATGGACGATTTCGACAGACTTTTAAAGGGCTTACACCAGAGAAATATTAAACTGGTGCTGGATATGGTGCTTAACCATAGCAGCGACGAGCATGATTGGTTTAAACAGTCAAGATCTTCAAGAACCAGCCCTTATCGGGATTACTACCATTGGTGGCCTGCAGAAAAAGGCAAACCAACCCCCAGATACAGTTTCTTTGATGTAAACAGCAATGCCTGGAAATATGATCAGATAACGGACTCCTATTATCTTCATTATTTTTCTGAAAAGCAGCCAGATTTAAACTGGGAGAACCACAAACTCAGAAATGAAATTTACGACATGATGAAGTTCTGGCTGGACAAGGGAATTGACGGTCTTCGTATGGATGCATTTCAATATGTTTCGAAGGATACCCTATGGAAAAAATACCCTGATGGTTATGAAAAAGACATCATCAAATACTATGGTATGGGCCCTAACCTTCACAGCTATCTTCGTGAGATGAACGATTCAGTAACTGGCAAATATAACGTAATGACCGTTGCTGAAGGCGCAGGAAGTACCCTGGCAGATGCACACTCACTTGTAGATGAAGACAGAAAAGAGTTGAATATGGCATACCATTTTGAAGTAATGGATATCGGGAACGATCCCAAAGGCTACAGCTTACCTGACCTAAAGAAAGTTTTCACTAAATGGGACAGTTCTTTTGCCGATAAAGGCTGGCTTGCCATTTTTCTTGCAAACCATGATGTGCCAAGAATGGTAAGTAAATACGGAAATGATAGCCCGGCGTTTAGGGAAACTTCTTCTAAACTATTGAGCACTTTGATTATGACCATGCGCGGTACCCCTTTTTATTTTAATGGTGATGAATTGGGCATGTCGAATATCAGGTTCGATAAAATTGAAGACTACAGAGATATTGCAACTTTAAATGCCTATAAGAATGTGCTTGCCAAAGGAGAAGACCTGAAAGCATTTATGAATAAAGAAAAGTTTATTTCAAGGGATAATACACGCACTCCTTTTCAGTGGGATGCCAGTGAAAATGCAGGCTTTACCACAGGACAACCGTGGATTAAGGTGAATCCAAACTATAAAGAAGTTAATGCACAGCGCGAAGAAAGAGACCCGAACAGTGTGCTGGCGTATTTCAAAAAGGTAGTTGCGCTCCGTAAATCCTCTCCTGCCCTCATTTATGGATCGTATAAGGTCTATGATATCGATCATCCGCAGGTTTACTGTTATCTCCGGAGCCAAGGGAACGAAAAGATATTGGTTGTTTTAAATTTCTCCAACCATAATGTGAATTATCCGATTGATAAGGGCATCAATACGAGTTTATCCAAATTGGTACTCAGCAACTATAAAACCGCCGAAATAAAGGGTCACAAAATCGATCTGTTACCGTGGCAATCTGTAGTGTATAAAATCAATTAACATTTAGAAAAACCCATGATTGTAGCTACAGAAAAAAAGGCAAAAAGTATTTCATCAGGAATCAAACTAAATTTTGGTGCCATTATCGCCATGAATTTCGGTTTTTTTGGGATCCAGTACAGTTTTGGCCTACAGCAGACCAATATGACGCCGATCTATTCTTACCTCGGTGCCAATGCTGACCAGATTCCGCTATTAAATTTAGCCGGACCGATGACCGGTCTGCTTGTTCAACCGATAATCGGCGCCATGAGTGATAAAACCACCAGCAGGTTTGGCCGCAGAAGACCATATTTCCTTATCGGTGCAATAATCTGCAGTATCTGTCTGTTTGCCATGCCTTACAGCAGTTCGGTATGGATGGCGGCCAGTATTTTATGGATTTTAGATGCCGGCAATAACATCACCATGGAACCTTATCGCGCATTTGTGAGCGACAAACTTCCACCAGAGCAGCATGCGCTTGGTTTTTTAACTCAAAGTTTCTTTACCGGATTGGGCATAACCCTGGCCAACCTTACCCCGGGCATTTTAATAACCCTTGGCATTTTGGGCATAAACGATAGAAGTTCAAACCATATTCCCTATACTACTTATGCTGCTTTTTTTATCGGCGGCATTGTTTCAATCGGCTCGATTATGTTTAGCTGTTTAACAACTAAGGAAGCACCGCTCCCTGATGCAGAAATTCAAAGAATCAAACAACTTCCAAACGGGGTGGCCAGTATTTTCAAAGATATTATTGCTGCATTTAAAGTGATGCCCATCACCATGCGGAAACTTGGTATAGTTTATCTCTTCAATTGGTACGGCATGTTTGTTTACTGGCAATTTATTACGCTCTGCCTGGCTAAAACAATTTATAAGACCACAGATCCGGCATCAGATGGATTTGCGTCTGCCCAACTGCTCACCGGAACGGTAAATGGAGGTTATAATGTGGTTACTTTCCTGGTGGCTTTCCCATTGGCCTTTTTTGCCAGAAAAATTACTTCACGGAAAGTCCACTTTTTAAGCCTTGTCCTGGGAGGCCTCTCCTTAATGGCCTTGCCTACGGTCAGTAATCCGGGGCTATTATTTATACCGATCATAGGCCTGGGGATTGCTTGGGCAAGTATGATGGGCACACCCTATGCCATGTTGGCCGGAAGTATCCCAAAAGAAAAAACGGGCATTTTTATGGGGATACTGAACATGTTTATTGTTTTACCGATGCTGCTGGAAACCATTAGTTTCAAATACATCTACCGTTACCTGCTGCAATACAACCCTGGAAATGCCATTTTATTTGCCGGGGCGCTTATTGCCATTGGCGGCGTAATGGTTTTATCGATAAAAAAAACAGAAAGTAAACTTTAAATAATGGTTGATCAAATTGCATACCATAGAGCCATAAACCTTTTGCACCAGGCGTCAACACCTTTTGGCTTTGTTGCTGCCGTGCAAGAACATGATAACTACAAACGCGTGTGGACCAGGGATGGTGTAATTACGGCCGTTGCAGCAATGCTTACGGGCGAGAAAAAATTAATTGAAACAGCGGAATTAACTATTAAAACGCTCTTCAGCAATCAGCACACCAACGGTTTTATACCATCCAATGTCTCCCCTGCTAACGGATCGGTGAGTTTTGGTGGTACAACAGGCCGTGCGGATAACCCAGCATGGGCAGTAATCGGTATTTGTGCCTATACCATCTGTACTGGTGAAAAAGCACTTTATGAGCAATATCAAAATGAAATCGATAAATGTTTTCAGGTAATGGAGGCCTGGGAATTTAACGGTAAACATTTAATGTATGTGCCACAAAGTGGAGACTGGGCAGATGAGTATATCCAACACGGTTATATTCTCTTTGACCAGCTTTTAAGGGTATGGGCACTGAAACTGGCTTCGTCCATCAGCGGAAACAAAAAATGGGCCGATAAAAGCGTACATATTATTAAAACCATCAGACAGAATTATTGGAAACATAACGATCAACAGGCCAGTTACACGGTAAATTTAAATCACCAGATGAAAGATGGTCCAGACCATTTTTGGTTAATGGGTTTTAACCCATCCAGAATTTATACCTATTTCGATTTACAGGCGAACGTTTTCGCCCTGTTACTGAATTTGGGGAACGCCAAGCAAAACGAATATGTACTCCATTATTTTAAAGCGCTTTACCAGAAAAAAAACCTGCTTCTACCATCATTTTATCCGGCTATTAAGGATACGGATGCAGATATGAACGAGCTTAAAAACAACTATGCCTACAGCTTTAGAAATCACCCTGATTATTTTCATAACGGGGGCTTATGGCCCGTTTGGAATGGCTGGTTGGCAGCAGCATTGGCAAAACATGGTGAAACTGAATTTGCTAAAGCAATCACATTGAATATCCATGCTGCTAATGCTAAAGACAGCTTATTTAACGAATGCTTGCATGGGGTAAGCCAAAAACCTTGTGGGGTACCCAACTGCACCTGGAGTGCTGCAGGGGCAATTATTGCCGAACAGGCAGCAACAAGTGAATTATTTAAAACCTTATTTGCCGACTAACATGAAAGATGCCCTCATAAACAATACGCCTGCAAAAACGATCCTGGTGATTGGGGAGCTGCTTGCAGACCTTATTTCAGAAAACAACATCGAATCGCTGGCTTTCGCTTCCAATTTTATAATCAACCAAGGTGGGAGCCCGGCCAATTTAAGTGCTAACCTAAAATGGCTCGGAAACCATACCGAGCTGGTTAGCTGCGTGGGTGAAGATGGATTGGGTGATTACCTCATCAATGAAATGGAAATGGCGGGGCTATCTCCTAAATATTTACAACGCATACCCAAACACCAGACCAGTATTGTACTGGTTGGAAAAAGCACCGGAACGCCTGATTTTATTGCTTATCGCCATGCCGACATGCATATTGGCCGGATTGATGATCAACTGATCGAATCCTCAGCACTACTCCATACAACGGCCTTTGCACTGAGCAAGGAACCCGCTAAAAGCCATATACTGGAAGCCTTTGCAAAGGCGTACCGTTCTGGTAAGTATGTCTCAATAGATTGGAACTATTCGCCCGCTATATGGAATGACGATAACGGAAGGGAAGTGTTTGATCAGATATGCGGTTTTAAACCACTGTTAAAGATCAGTATGGATGATATGGAAAGATTTTTGGGCAGGAATTTAACTGTACAAGAATCAATCAACGCACTTAATGGATTAAATGCTCTGGTAATCTGCCTTACCTGTGGAAAAGATGGCGTTTGGTATAAGACGAAAAATGGCCCGTGGACCCACAAACCGGCGCTCACCGTACCATCGGTAGTAAATGTTACAGGAGCAGGAGATGCATTTTGGGCAGGTTTTTTATCTCATTTCATCCAGGAAAAACCCATTGAAAAGTGCATAGATCATGCGCTTTCAATTGCCAGAAAAAAAATAGAAAGCGCTGGAACACTTTACAAAACCGAGCACATTGCTAAAATCTAGGCAAACACAATATTAACTAACTAAAACTAAACATCATGAACAAGAGCAGAAAAAACAAATCACCTTAAGTTTAACTGACCGCCTTAATAAGATCAGTTAATTTTTCTAACCAAAATCATAAATCAACTATGAACACTACTTTACCAAAAAGCAATTGGGCCGTTCTATCCAACAAACCCAAATTGTATTTTTTGCAGCAACTTATTGTGATAAGTTGCTGCATGCTGCTGCTCAGCGCATCGGCTTTTGCACAAAGTGTAATCAGAGGCACCGTCCTCGACAGTGATAAATTACCTATGGCCGGTGTAACCATACAGGTAAAACCAGGCACTGCAAAGGCGCAGACAGATACTGAGGGAAAATATTCCATCACTGTCCCAGCGGGCTCTTCACAGCTTGTTTTCAGCTTTGTAGGGATGGAAACCCAAACAGTAAGCATTAATAACCAAACCGTGATCAATATCACCATGGCGTCCTTAAATAACCTGGAGGCAGTTGTAGTTGTGGGTTATGCCTCAGTAAGGAAAAATGATTTGACCGGGGCTGCCACAACTGTCTCGGTAAAAGATTTTAATAAAGGGCCGCTAAATGCACCTGATCAGCTGATTCAGGGTAAAGTTGCCGGTGTACAGATGATCAACAATAGTGGCCAGCCAGGTGGTGCATCAACTGTCCGTATCAGAGGAAACTCTGCTATAACCGGTACCGGACAGCCGCTGTATGTGGTAGATGGTGTTGCTTTGGACGGAAGATCGGCCAGGCCATCAACCAATGCCGGCGTTGGCGGTTTAACTGCCAGTGCGGGTACCGGTACCACACCCGATGGCAACCCTTTAAACTTTATCAACCCGGCCGATATCGAATCAATGGAAATCCTTAAAGATGCATCGGCAACTGCCATTTATGGTTCACGCGCAGCTTACGGTGTGGTGCTGATTACCACTAAAAGAGGAAAATCGGGAGAAACGAAAATTGATATCAGCGCATCCGCCGGCGTTGGCAGTATCGCCAGAAAGGTAGATGTTTTAAGCGGGGATGAATACCGGGCAGCATTGAAAAAATACAACCTCACCGCTGGCGATTTTGGCTCTAGTGTTAATGCATTGGACGAAGTATTGCGTACGGCTTACAACCAAAACTATTCTGTTGGAATTAGTGGAGGCTCAAACGGCAATACTTTCAGGGCCTCACTAGCTTACCAAAATCAACAGGGAATTATTAAAGCATCTGACTTTAAAAAATACAGCGCAGGCTTTAATGGCAACTTCAAATTTTTAGAGAGCAAAAAACTGGGTTTAGACGTAAATATGATCAGTAACCAATATTTAGAAAATATTGCACCAATTACCACCGATGCTGGTTTTACAGGCAGTTTAATCAGTCAGGCACTATCTTGGAACCCAACCCAGTCTTTTTATAATCCTGATGGCAGTTTATTTATCGATTACGGTTCTACCACCATCAATCCATTAGCAGCTTTGGCTGCAAACAGCGATAAAGCAAAGGTTTCTACCATTTTGGGAAGTATATCGCCTTACTACAAAATTACACCATGGTTGGAGTACAGAATGCTGGCCAGCGTTAATTATAGTACAGGTATCAGAAGGGCTTCTACCAGAAGCACCTTAAACCTTCAGGGTATTCAACCAGATGGAACGTTTAAAGGTGGTTTTGCCAGTTATGCCAACACCGAACTGGTTACACAACAATTTACCAATACCTTAAACTTCAATAAAGAAATTGTGAGCAAGCTGAATTTAAATGCCGTTTTAGGTTACGAGTATTCTAATTTCATTCGCAAAAGTGCAATTAATACAGCTACAGGTTTTGGGGACATTGCTTCAGATTATACCGATGCATTTGAAGCCACCTTACCAGCTAACCGTACTTTTGTAACCAGTAATGATCCAACAACGGAATTACAATCTTACTTCGCAAGGGCCATTTTTAATTACGATAGTAAATATATTTTAACAGCCACCTTCAGAGCTGATGGTTCAACGAAATTTGGAACCAACAATAAATATGGATATTTCCCATCATTCGCTGCTGCATGGGACATTAAAAAAGAAAGTTTTTTAAGTGATGCGCAATGGCTCAATCAATTAAAATTAAGACTGGGCTATGGAAAAACCGGTAATCAGGATTTCCCATCTGGGTCTTCTCAACGGCGTTTCGTAAATAAAGGTATTGATGGTTCAGTCGGCATAAATAATGCCAATCCAGATTTAAAATGGCAGGAAGACAAACAAACCAATATAGGCGCTGATTTTGGCTTCTTAAATAATAAATTAACAGGATCAATAGATTTCTTTAATAAAGTAACCACGGATCTTTTATTTCCACAAAATGCATTATCACCAGCTGCTCCAAATGGTGTAATTACCTGGTATAATTTAGATGGAGAAATTCAGAATAAAGGATTAGAAATTAGCCTAAATGCTAACATCATAGACAATGATAAATTTTCCTGGTCCTTAGGCGGTAATGTAACTTTTATTAAAAACGAGGTAAAAAACCTTACCGGCTTAATTAGAACAGGTTCATTAAACGGACAGGGATTAAGTGGAGTAAATGTAGAGGTTGTACAGAGTGGGCTACCCTTATTTGCTATGGTAACCAGACAGTATAATGGTTTATTACCAAGTGGATTTTCGAATTATACAGATGATGGTTTCACCAAATATTACCTTGGAAACCCAAATCCTAAAGCAATTATGGGTATAAGCACTAACCTGAGGTATAAAAAATTCTCATTCACCGCCAACCTAAATGGTTCATTTGGTCAGAGTATTTACAACAACACGGCAAATTCGGTTTTAGCCATTTCAAATCTGGGCAATAGAAATATATCATCAGCACTCATAAATTCAGACATACAGGAATCATTAGCAAACCCTATTGCTGCTTCATCACGATATATTGAAAAGGGAGATTATGTAAAATTAGCCAATGCCACCATCAATTACAACATTGGCAACATTGGTAAATCAATTAAATCACTCAATATTTATTTAAACGGTCAGAATCTTTTTGTAATCACCAATTATACAGGTTTTGATCCGGAAGTAAATGTAAACAAAAGCATCAATGGTGTACCATCAGCAGGCATAGATTATACAGCCTACCCTACTGCCAGGACATTCAATTTCGGTGTCAATTTTTCACTTTAATTTTCAATTATAATCACATGAAAAATAAATATATAATCAGCTTCGTAGCCGCAACACTTGCACTATCGGGCTGTACTAAATTAGACGAAAACTTGAATGGTCAAGTGAGTTCAGGTTCATTGGGTTCGAATGATGTACCTGGATTAATCACGGCAAGTTATACCGCAATGAGAGGACCTTATCAGGCTCCCTGGAACTGGTCTGCGCTACAGGAAGTAACTTCTGATGAAGTAATTGTACCCACGCGTGCCGGCGATTGGGATGATAACGGTGCTTGGCGTGCCCTTCATTTGCATAAATGGGCAGCAGACGACGCAAGAATTTCGGACGTGTTCAGAGATTTAAATAGCATAAGTTATGTAAGTACGGATGTACTAGCTTTTAATCCCACTCCTGCTCAGGCCGCAGTTGCCCGTTTCATCAGATCCTTCTCCGAATTTTCGGTTTTAGATGGATGGGGTCAGGTACCTTATCGTGATCCAGGAGAAGGCGTAACCAAACCTTCAAGAGTTAGAAATGCAGCCGATGAAATTGCTTATTTAATTAATGAGCTAACTGCCATCATTCCCCTATTACCAGATGGGCCAGCAAGCCAAGCGAATAAAAATGCAGCCCGAACACTGCTAATGAAGATTTACCTCAATAAAGGGGCATTTTTAAACCGCGCAACACCAACTTTCGATCCAGCGGATATGGCTAAGGTAATTTCGCTGGCAAATGAAATTGCAACTGGGGGATATACACTTACTCCCAATTATTTCGATAATTTCGCCCCTACAAATAATATAATTTCCAAAGAAAACATTTTTACTTCTCAAAACCTTGCTAATATAACAGGAAGTGATTTAGACGGTATGTGGAAATGTACCCTCCATTACAACCAAAATCCGAACGGCTATAACGGTTTTTCTACCCTATCCAACTTCTACAATAAATTCGAAGCAAGCGATACCAGAAGAGGTGGCACTTATGCCGGGCAAACCAATGTATCAGGCATCAGGGTAGGTTTTTTAGTCGGCCAGCAGGTAGATCAGAACGGGGTAGCGCTGAAAGATAGGAAAGGCAATCCATTAGCTTTCACTCCTGAGGTGAGTATCATCGAACGTGATCCGAACCACCTGGAAGTTGCGGGGATAAGGGTAATCAAATATCCAATCGATTATGCCAATACAGGCTCTAAGAAACCTGATAATGATTGGGTTTATTATCGCTATGCCGATGTATTGTTAATGAAAGCGGAAGCTATGCTTCGCACCTCGCAAACAGCTCAGGCACTCACCATCGTTAACCTGATCAGAACCACCAGGGGAGCCTCTGCATTTACCAGCCTTACTTTAGACAACCTGCTTGATGAAAGAGGAAGGGAACTTTACTGGGAAAGTTTTAGAAGGCAGGATTTGATCCGTTTCGGGAAATTCCTGACCGCCTGGCAGGAAAAACCGGTAAGTGAGGCAAAATATCTGGTATTTCCCATTCCTGATAACCAACTCGGAAATCCGAACCTGATTCAAAACCCGGGCTATTAATTTTTTTTTTGCGGATAAGCCTGATCGATTTCAGGCTTATCCGCTTTGTAATCTGCGATACCTAGTTAACTGCCTTTTTCCTGAAAAAATGGAATACGATGGAGACTGATATCGAACACTTTTAGCCAACGAAACCACCCAGTATCTCTGCCTGAAAAACAAATAGTTAAAGACGGAAAAAGAGGCAAAAACTTTCAAAAAAATCTTTGCCCTTTTACGGGTCGGCAAAAGTTCAGATAAGCAATAAATTTATTGCTGATTTAAAGCGAATCGCAGAACTAGACACTAAGATGACAGAGTATGATTAACTCGGAAGATTAATAAAATTGAGAAAAGAAAAAGAAGCGTTAATCCCAAAAGTTATCGACAAAAAGAAGAAAATTAGAGCTAAAAGAAAATCTAGAAAAGTATTACTTAAAAAGTGGATGATTAATATTTTGGATGACTAATAAGTAAATCCGGGACGAGTCAGTTTTAGTCGATACTGCAAAATGTTAACAGTATCTAAAAATTGTCATATGACCTTAAACAAACATTATTCTTTGTGATCCACCTGAAACAAACTGTTGAAATAATGTACTCGATCAATATGTAAGTATATTTGATTCTCAGCGACTTTAAATTATATACGAAGATCTTTCCACATCTTTAATAAAGCTGTTTTGCGAAGCGTCCATTTCAGGAGAAGAAAAGAAATGCACCTCGGTCAGTGCTTTAAAAATTTTGGTGCGAGACATTAGTATAACTATATTTAAAACCCAACAGTTAAAATAAAAGATATGATCATCGCGGAATACATCGAAAGGCTTTTTCCACAATTTGAGCCTGCGTTAAGGGCAATCCTTATTGAGAATGCCATGCTCAGGGATTTTCAGGCGGGAGACATGCTGATGCAGACCGGGCAGAACATGCGCTCCACAGTGCTTATTGTAGAGGGCATGGTGAAACTCTACAGGGAGGGAGAAGACGGACAGGAATTTTTCATGTACTATCTTCAGCCGGGAAATGCCTGTGCGCTTTCGATGATCTGCGCAACTAAACAGGAAACGAGCCAGGTGATGGCCAAAGCGATCGAAGAGACCAAGGTACTCATGATCCCCATTTCCCTGATGGATACATTGATGCGCGACTACCGGACCTGGTATTACTTCGTTATCGAAACCTACCGCATGCGCTTTGAGGAACTCCTTTTTGTCATCGACAACATTGCCTTTAAGGCAATGGATGAACGGCTTGCCTTTTACCTAAAAAAACAATCCGTCGATCTGAATACAAAAGCGCTGCAACTTACCCATAGCCAGATTGCCTCTGATCTAAATACCTCAAGGGAGGTTATCTCCAGGCTGCTCAAAAAAATGGAGCAGGCCGGGGCAATCAAAATGCACCGGAATTATATTGAATATCTGTCTTAAAAAACCTTTATTCACTGCTTCAACCCGCATAACAGCAATCCGCTGTATGTTTTTTTTTTTAATATACCGTGTGACAAAAGTCACCGACATCAACGCATGAGAATCCGAATTTTGTCAAAAAAAACAACAAAAAATGGAAATCCTTGCCAATGTTGCCGCTGCCCTGATCGGCATCTCCCTTGGTCTGATCGGCGGTGGTGGATCTATATTAACGATGCCAGTATTGGTTTACCTTTTCGGTGTTAACCCGCTACTGGCAACCTCCTACTCACTTTTTATTGTTGGGTCTACCAGCCTTGCCGGAACGGTCGGCAATTTTAAAAGAGGCCTGGTAAACATCAAAACGGCGCTATTATTTGGAAGTGCATCCATCTCTACCGTTTTTCTCACCCGAAAACTTGTTATCCCATTTATCCCTAAAACCATATTAAGGATTGGAAACTTTGATCTTAGTGAGAACATGCTCATGATGGTCCTCTTTGCTGTCCTTATGGTAGCAGCCGCAGTGGCGATGATCAGAGGTACCAAGGAAGAAAATTATGAGAGAAAAAGACCAAAGCTAAATGTTGGAAAACTATTACTTTATGGCATTTCCATCGGACTTGCAACAGGTTTTTTAGGTGCAGGGGGCGGTTTTCTACTCATCCCAACCCTCGTTATACTGGTAGGACTACCTATGAAAGAGGCCGTTGGGACTTCCCTTTTTATTATTGCCCTCAATTCGCTTATCGGATTTACCGGAGACCTTGGGCATTTCTCTATCGACTGGATTTTTCTGGCAAAGATCACCGCGATAGCCATAGCCGGTATCGTTGTTGGGGGAATGATCAGCAAGAGAATCGATGGGGAAAGGCTCAAAAAAGGTTTTGGATGGTTTGTACTGGTGATGGGCTGCTACATCATACTAAAAGAAGTCGTTCTCAAATAAAAACCAAGCACTGTGACAAAAGTCACAAAAGGGGTAAACATAAAGCACTAATTTTAAAATATTAATCTTACAAAAATGACTATCGAACAGATTTATACGGGATGTTTGGCACAGGGTGCCTATTACATCGAAAGCAACGGAGAGGCTGCAATCATAGATCCGCTCCGCGAGGTAAGTCCATACTTAAAACGTGCCGAAAAAAGCGGTGCAAAAATCAGATATGTGCTCGAAACACATTTCCATGCTGATTTTGTATCCGGGCATCTTGACCTTGCCAAAGAAAGTGGTGCAAAGATTGTCTACGGGCCAAATGCAAAGCCTGATTTTGATTTTTACGCTGCAAAAGATGGAGAAGTTTTACAGCTTGGCGGGGCAAAGATCAAAGTACTGCACACCCCAGGGCACACCATGGAAAGCACATGTTTCTTGCTCAGCGATGAGGAGGGAAAAGAAATTGCACTATTCTCTGGCGATACGCTTTTTATAGGTGATGTGGGAAGGCCCGATTTGGCACAGAAACTCGCCAGCGAATTAACGAGTGAAATGCTTGCAGGATATCTGTTCGATTCTTTGCGCGATAAAATCATGCCTTTAAACGATGATATTATTGTTTATCCTGCACATGGAGCGGGGAGCGCATGCGGAAAGAACATGAGTAAGGAAACCACAGATCTTTTAGGAAATCAAAAAAAGAACAATTATGCTTTACGTGCAGATATGTCCAAAGATGAATTTATCAAAGAGGTAACCGATGGCCTGCTCCCTCCTCCTGCTTATTTCCCGAAAAACGTCATGATGAACATTCATGGCTATGATAGTTTGGACAAGGTGATGGAAAGAGGTATGCATGCCCTAAATCCAGATGCTTTTGAGCACCTCGCAAATGAAACCAGGGCAGTAATTCTCGATACCAGAGATCCTCAGGTTTTTGTAAAGGGCTTTATCCCAAATTCGATCAATATCGGTATAGATGGAAACTTTGCGCCATGGGTAGGAACATTGATCCCGGATATCAAACAGCCTATTTTACTCATAACTGATGAGGGCAGAAATGAAGAAGTGCTCACCAGATTATCCAGAGTAGGATTTGATGGCGCAGTAGGTTTTCTCGAAGGCGGTTTTGCCAGCTGGAAAAACGCAGGTAAAGAAACCGACGAGATAAAGTCCGTTTCTGCAGAAAAAATGGCCGAAATGATGGGAACAGCACAGATAACCATCCTGGATGTTAGAAAAGCAAATGAGTTTCTGAGCGAACATGTAGAAGAAGCCATTAATCTTCCACTGGATTATATTAACGAGCATTTTAACAACATTGATAAGAACAAAACCTACTTCGTTCACTGTGCCGGTGGTTATCGTTCTGTAATATTCAACTCCATTATGCGTTCGCGCGGATACAACAAACTGATAGATGTAGCTGGCGGTTTTAAAGCAATCAAAGAAAATGGAAATATTCCCATTACAGCCTTTGTATGCCCGAGTACCTTAAAATAATCCGAAGATGGACAATACAAAAAAATTGCATTGGGAAAAGGTCTATACTGAAAAAAGTCCTGATCAGGTCAGCTGGACGCAAAGCTATCCGACAGTTTCAATGGAAATGATAAAGGGCTTCAATCTGGACAAATCAACTCCGATAATCGATATCGGAGGAGGAGACAGCCTGCTTGTAGATTTTCTGCTTCAGGAAGGCTACACCGATATTACAGTAGTTGATATATCTGCCCGGGCTTTGCAAAAAGCAAAGCAAAGGCTTGGAGATTTGGCTGGTCAAATTGATTGGATAGTTGCAGACATTATGGAATTTGAGCCGCAGCGAACTTATGCAATCTGGCATGACCGTGCCACTTTTCACTTCCTTGATTTGCCAGCGGAAATTGAACGCTATGTAGCCATGGCAGAGCAGTTTACCGATGACTACCTGATCATGGCTACCTTTTCGCCCGTCGGCCCTGAAAAGTGCAGCGGCCTACCTGTATCCAGATATGATGAGAAGGGGCTGCAGGAGGTATTCAAAAACGGATTTACCAAAATAGAATCCAGACAGCATGAACACCTTACCCCAATGCACAGCAGACAGGATTTTCTGTTCTGTAGTTTTACAAAAAAAAAATCAATTAGATCAGAATAAAAAAATGAATAAATTATCTCAGATGCTGAGCTGTTTCTTTTCAAAAGGTCCGTATGACCTCAACAGCTACAACTTCAAAAACCAATTTAACAAGAACAGAAACACCCTTATTAACATTTCATTTAAGACATTATGATTGATTTCATTAAACAACCCTGGCCCTGGTATTTTTCGGGTACAATGATCGTACTCATCATGCTTCTCTTACTTTTTTTTGGCAAGTCTTTTGGCTTTTCGTCCAACCTGCGCACCATGTGCAGCATGATCGGAGCGGGAAAGAAAGTAAAATTCTTCGATTTCAACTGGAAAGACCAGATCTGGAACCTGATGTTCCTTGTCGGCTCTGTCCTGGGCGGCTTCATCGCTACCAATTACCTGAGCGAGCCGACTCCACTGCAGCTTTCTGCAGCCACGATAGCAGACCTCCAACAACTCGGCGTCAGCTTTGATGGCGGCCTGAACCCATCCGGCCTGTTCTCGCTTGAGGCAATGAAAGATTTTAAGACGCTGGCCGTTCTGCTTTCGGGAGGGCTACTAGTAGGCTTTGGCTCCCGCTATGCAGGTGGCTGTACCTCAGGCCACGCCATATCAGGGCTTTCAAATTTACAGGTACCATCATTAGTTGCCGTAATCGGTTTTTTTATAGGAGGCCTTGTCATGACCTTCCTGATTATGCCAATCATCTTCTAAATCCATAAAAAATGAAATTCATCAAATTTATTCTTGCCGGTACACTTTTCGGCATCATTATGACTAAATCTGAAGCAGTTTCCTGGTACAGGATACAGGAAATGTTCCGTTTCCAGTCTTTCCACATGTATGGAATTATTGGTACTGCAGTTTTATTGGGTATAACCGCGGTATACCTGATTAAAAAATTCAGGGTCAGGGATATTGGCGGAAACCTCATCCTCTTTCACGATAAGGATAAAGCGTACCGCAAATACCTGATCGGGGGAACTATTTTCGGCCTGGGCTGGGCACTCACCCGCGCCTGTCCGGGCCCCATGTTTGTTAACCTTGGAAGTGGATATGCCGGTATGGCGCTGGTCATCCCGGGTGCGCTCCTGGGAACGTATTTGTACGGATTGGTAAAAAGCAAGCTGCCCCATTAATATAAAAAGATTGACCACAAAAATGCCTGATGTTGGCGAGGCCATCAAGGTTTCAGACATAATACTGCTGAACGCTTCAAATAAGAAAAAGCAAAGAGCAATTCCAGAATATCCTCATTACCTGTTAATCTACTTAAGAACAACGCAAACAATTAGAAAAAGAATGGCCCAGACATCCATTTGGGCCAAACTATAAAAAATCTTACTAATCATTGATGAATGATGATTAAGTTTTAATTTAGCTGTTACCTTTACATTAACCTACAGTTAATTTTATAAAATATATACTTTAATAATACTTGATCAATAGCGCACACATTGTCTTCATCGTGTGAATATCTTCATGGGCACTCATCATGATAACAGGTATACATACTGTGTGGAGTATGAGAGGGGCTCTAAGCAGGGCAATACACTATGTTTCACCAAAAGGGGAACCTTAAAGTGCCTCCCTGTTACAGGCTAAACTGGCCAAAAATTTAATTACCGGAATGATCCCTATTTAAGTTCCTTTCGCCAAAGATACTCTCTTATCGAACAAGAAGAGCAACTTCTACAAGATTGTGAAATCAACAATTTACATGTAACCGCTATTTTCCGGGAGGATTATTCCGCAAAGGACTTTAATCGCCTCGAATGGAAACAGCTTATTAAAAAAATCAAGAAAAGTAGAAACAACGATTTGAAAAACCCTTAAAAATAAAAAATCCCCTTAAGATAATCTTAAAGGGATTTTGGGTGGCTGATGGGGCTCGAACCCACGACCCTCGGCACCACAAACCAATACTCTAACCAACTGAGCTACAGCCACCGTTTTTTGATGTCACAAAAGTACGACTTTTAATATTTCCTGCAAATATTTTTTTCAAAGTTTTTACAACAAATTTTTAATTCCTTAACATTCAATTATTTGAAATTGAAACAAAATTCGAGATGTAGATAAAACAAGCAATTTTAAACCTAAAAACATAACTTTACAGCGTTTATGATCGAAATTTATACAGACGGAGCAGCTAGCGGAAACCCCGGACCAGGCGGTTGGGGTACAATTTTAAGGGCAGGACAACATTACAAGGAATTAAGCGGTGGCTTTAGAATGACCACTAATAACCGTATGGAACTATTGGCTGTAATAAAAGGATTAGAAGCATTAAAAAGCTTAAACCAACAGGTAACCGTTTATTCCGATTCGAAATATGTAGTAGATGCAGTAGAGAAGAAATGGGTTTTCGGCTGGGTAACCAAAAATTTTAAAGATAAAAAAAACAAAGACCTTTGGCTGAGATTCCTTGAACTGTACAAACTTCACAAAGTGAAATTCGTTTGGATTAAAGGCCACAACGACCATCCGGAGAATGAGCGTTGCGACCGTTTAGCGGTTTTTGCCTCGCAAGACAAACAGAATCTTGCTATAGATACCGTATTTGAAGTAGAAAGAGCTAAAGGAGTTTAATCAACTCCACCAACTACACCCAAATCCTGCAGCGTATTTTCTGCTTTAGCTTCGAGCGAAATTGATTTGGCCGTATATAAAAGCATCATTTCTTCAGCTTTTTCTACCATATTTTTCGACCCGATAAATACCGGCACCCTTTGGTGCAATTCGGTTGGCTGAATATCCAGTATACGATCGAACCCCGTACTGGCCTTCCCCCCTGCCTGCTCTATAATAAAGGCCATTGGGTTACATTCATATAACAAACGTAGTTTTCCATTTGGTGAGCGCGCAGTTGTTGGATAAATATAAATACCACCTTTAATTAAATTGCGGTGAATATCGCCCACCATTGAGCCAATGTAACGCGAGGTATATGGGCGTTTGGTAGCCTCATCCTCTACCTGGCAATATTTAATGTATTTTTTTACCCCATCCGGAAAATGCACATAATTCCCTTCGTTTACAGAGTACATATAACCCGTTTCAGGAATTTTCATCTGCGGGTGCGAAAGACAGAACTCACCGATTGATGGATCGAGCGTAAAACCGTTCACTCCCTTGCCTGTAGTGTAAACAAGCATAGTAGATGAACCATAAATGATATAGCCAGCCGCAACCTGTTCTGTGCCTTTTTGCAGCACATCAGCCAAGCTGGCCCGGCCTTCTACTGATTTTCGCCTATAAATAGAAAAAATAGTTCCTACCGCAACATTCACATCGGTATTGGATGAACCGTCTAAAGGATCGATGCAGACAATGTATTTTGCATTTTGAGATACCGGCGATTCGATATGGATAATTTCGTCTTCCTCTTCAGTTGCCACAATGCAGCATTCGCCACCACTGGTTAAAGCTGCAATAAACTGTTCATCGGCATAAACATCTAACTTCTTTTGTTCTTCACCCTGAATATTGGTGGTTCCCATATCACCTAAAATATCAACCAGGCCAGCTTTATTAATTTCCCGGTTTACAATTTTTGCAGCAATACCAATGTCCCTCAATAACCTCGAAAGTTCTCCTTTAGCATAAGGGAAATCTGCTTGTTTTTCTATAATAAATTGTCCTAGTGTTTTTACGCCACAAACCATACTTAGTGTATATTTTACATTATCTACCTGATAATTCTATGACCTCTAAGGTATGAATATTTTCATTAGTAATGCAAAATCTAACCAGGGTTCTCACCTTGTGCCAGCCATGTTTTCCCGCTGCACCAGGGTTTATATGCAAACATTTTATTTTATCGTCATACATCACTTTCAAAATATGCGAGTGCCCGGTAATAAATAATTTCGGAGGGTTAGTGTATATTTCTGGCTTCACATAAGATGAATATCTTCCTGGATATCCACCTATATGCGTCATCCAAACATCAACCCTTTCGCAGCTAAATCGATTTTGTTCGGGGAATTCAGATCTGATCGCTGCATCATCTATATTTCCGAATACCCCGCGCAAAGGTTTAAATGCTGCCAAAGGTTCGGCAACATCGGGTCCAAAATCGCCAGCATGCCAAATCTCATCCACGCCATCGAAGTGTTTAAAAACCGCTTCATCCAAAAAACCATGGGTATCAGAAATTAATCCTATTTTTTTCATTTTGTAAAGTTAATACCCTCCATCTTTACACATTTACTAACCTCAAAAATATTTTTAGCAAGCATAAAAAAATCAGAAAAAAGCTTTTTTTCAACATAAGTAATAAACAAAACCAAAGAAATCATCATTCATAAGTTATAGGATATTACCATCCGTAACAATAAAAATTTAGCTAATTACTTTTACGCCAGCTAAAAAAACACATAAACATTTGAGCGCGGTTACTTATCAAATCAGGCTATTTTATTTAATCTTTTCTTACTTGTTTAAATGTTCCATTAGGTTGGATAAATGAAACAGATATAACCTTTTCTGTTCCTTCTTTCTTTTCAAACTTTAGGCTAAATCCTTTCAGATTTTTAAAGTTAAAAGTATCGTTTCCTACAGAAATGGTTTCATACTCTGGCTGGCCAGGCACCGAAACAAATAAAACTTTACCTTTTAAATAAACTTTACTCATTCCATTCTCCCCATAGTTGCCAATGTAACCAGCTAAACTTGTTGCGCTTAATTCAACTGCCCTTGCCCTGTACGCAAACACAGTAGGTTTCATTCCCCGTTCGAGCGGAATACTAATCCCCTCTATCTTGCCATCCTGCCCGCTAATAAAGTTAAAACGCAGATCACTTTCTGCTGTATCAATTTTACCGTTTTTATCTATACCACTAATGCTAAACACATCGTAATGATAGTGCCTAAGCAAAAGTTTCTCTTTACCCATCAGGGCAATAAGTGAATCATTTTTGAACGTTACATTAATTACACCATAAGCAGGATTATCAAACAAACCATCATAATCTTTTAAGGGATGTGAAGGTTTGGTATTTAAAACTTTTGCATTTTCAACCGTTTTTTTCACAGCCTTCTCCCTTTCTTTCGCCGCAGCTTTTTCTTTGTTGGTCCTACCGTTCCAATCGATATTTTTCAGCCCTAACATCCTGTCTGCAATACTACTGTATACGATTTCCGGAACACTTGAGGTATTTTGATTGGTTAACACCACAATACCCAAATTGTCGGTCGGAAAAAAGGATACACTTGCCGAAAAACCATTGATATTACCGCCATGCTCTACCATATAGTGCCCACGGTACGAACTGATCATCCAGCCAAAACCATAGGTAGACAGGTAAATATCCTTATCCTTTTCGGGTAAAGCACTCCC
Source organism: Pedobacter sp. SG908 (assembly GCF_011759615.1). Classification (NCBI taxonomy): domain Bacteria; kingdom Pseudomonadati; phylum Bacteroidota; class Sphingobacteriia; order Sphingobacteriales; family Sphingobacteriaceae; genus Pedobacter; species Pedobacter sp. SG908. The sequence continues at coordinate 1,370,197 of NZ_JAAOYY010000001.1, read as the reverse complement.
CATTACCATTTGAGAACTTGCAGCCTCTCTTACATAAGAAGTAGGCAGAATCTCTTTCCCCTTATAAGATCCGCCGCTGATCCACACTTTTAGCCAGTGCGTCATATCGTTTACACTGCTGTTTATACTTCCGGCAGGCCCCATTCCGTCAATATTGAAATAATCAATCTTTTCGATAGCGCCTTTATTGTTTATCGTGTAGGGCAACGAAGCTTCGCTATCTTTTTCAAACTCAAAAATATTGGTATTGGAATGGTTCATCTCTAAAGGATCAAAAAACTTTTCTTTAATATTCTGCTCCCATGTTTTTCCGGTCAGTTTTTCAACAATCATGCCCTGCGCCAAAAACATAAAATTATTATACTGCCATTTTTCGCGCACAGCAGCAGTCGGTTCCATATATCGCACCCTTTGTATAATACTATCGCGGTTGGAAGTATTAAATATAAACCACGACAGATCATAACGCGATAAACCTGTGCGGTGGCACATCATATCACGCACAGTAATCTGGTTGTTCATATTATCATTATAAAACTTTAACTGAGGCAAATAAGAGGTTGCAATACCATCATAAGAAAGCTTTCCCTCTTTTTGCAACAAACCAACAAGACCTGACGTAAAGGCTTTTGTACTCGAACCAATGGCAAAAAGCGTATTTGGGGTTACCGGTTTTTTATTTTCCACATCACGATAACCGAAACCCTTACTGTAGATTACCTGATCACCCTTTACCACAGCTACCGCAAAACCAGCCACCTGCTGATCTTTCAATATCCTGTTTAATAATGTATCAATCCCTTTTAAAGGATCTACTGTTTTTTGTTTTTTCGATTGAGCAAGAGCAGATAGTGCCATTAAGCACAATAAGAACAGATTTAGGCTACGTTTCATTTTAATTTAGGTGAGATAATTTATACACCTAAATTACAAATGATCATGAGGATTACATCAGAAAATGATTAAATTCAACTATTTTCTTAGTAAGCCATGAAAAAATCTCTGAGCAAAAGCTTATATTCCTGTGTATGCTGTTTTAAAGATTCATAAATATAAAAATGATTTTCCTTCAAAACCGCTTCACCTTTTTTCAAACAGATCATCTGTCTAAAGGTTGGTTTGCTTTGATCAGAATGGATATGGATCCGCTCTGCGAGCGATAAATTATAATGTGCAGCAATACCAATAACCTCATCGGCTTGTTTTACTGGAAGGATCAACCAAATCATACCTTCATCTGCCAATAACCCACTCGATTTTTTAATGAGCATGCCAAAAAAGTCTTCATTTGCATGCCGGGCTATTCCTTTTCTAAGTTCCTCACTTTTTAAATCGTTCACAAAAAAAGGTGGGTTAGAAACAATCAAATCGAATTGCTGAGCATACTCATATTGTTCAATTGATGTGTGCTTAATGGTTAACCGCTCACTGAAAGCTGAAAATTGAAAGTTTTTTTCAGCAGTTTCTGCAGCTTGCTGGTCGATTTCTACAGCATGTATGTTTGCTTCAGGAAAACGCTGTGCCAACATCAGGGCAATCACACCGGTACCTGTTCCAATATCCAATATAGCTGTAGGCGAAGCATGCTTAACTGTTGCACCAAGCAATACGCCATCGGTGTTAATCCTCATGGCGCAGCCTCTTTGGTCAACTTCAAACTGTTTGAACTTGAAAATACTCATCCTAAATTTCGTACAATTCTAAAGGCAAACCATCCGGATCAGCAAAAAAAGTAAAACGCTTATCCGTAAATTCATCAATACGAATTGGTTCGGTAACAATTCCCTGATCATTTAAGCGCGAAATCTCTTTTTCAATATCCGCTACCTCAAAAGCCAAATGGCGCAAACCCTGCGCTTCTGGTCGCGATGGCCTTGCAGGAGGGTTTTCAAAAGAAAAAAGCTCGATCTGGTATACACCATTTACGGCAAGATCTAACTTATACGATTTCCTTTCAGCCCGGTAAACCTCTGCCAAAACAGTAAAACCCAGCTTATTCACATAAAAATCTTTCGATTTCTCGTAATCAGCACAAATAATGGCAATATGATGGATACGTAGCATAAATAACGATTGATTGAATTAATGAGTGTATGATTGAATTACCAGCAAAGTTGCAAAATATACCCATCAGTTAATCAAAATCTTTTCATTAAGGTACCACCCACCCAAAACTCCATCATTCAATAATTCACCTTTAATCATTTTATCTTCAAAATTCTCTCATTCAATCACCATAGTACACCAGTTTTTTGATATAAAAACGCTATTTTTGCAACTTCAAAAAAAAAGCATGATTCATTTCTTCCTTAGTCAATCGCAGGCGATTTTTGTTTTACAAACAGACAAAACGCTTTCTACCACTGATATTACTAAACTCGAATGGTTATTTGGCGGTGCCAAAATCTCGCAAGAAACAGCTTTAGCGGGCTTTTTCGTTGGGCCACGGGCAGCAATGATTACTCCATGGAGTACCAATGCAGTAGAGATTACCCAAAACATGGACATGCAGGGAATCATCAGAATTGAAGAATTTAAGCAGGTTGACGAAAGTTTTGCTGATTATGATCCGATGCTTTCTCAAAAATACAACAAGCTCGATCAGGAGGTTTATACCATCAACATCAAACCTGAGCCGATTTTAGAAATCATCGATATTGCAGCTTATAATAAACAAGAAGGACTTTCTTTAAGTGATGAAGAAGTTGAATATTTAAATACGTTAGCACAAAAATTAGAAAGACCATTAACCGATTCTGAAGTTTTTGGTTTCTCTCAGGTAAATTCGGAACACTGCCGCCATAAAATTTTTAATGGCAAATTTGTAATCGATGGCGTAGAGCAGCCTACTTCTTTATTTAAGTTGATTCGCAAAACATCAGAAGAAAACCCTAATGATATTGTTTCTGCTTATAAAGATAACGTAGCTTTTATTAAAGGTCCTAAAGTACAGCAATTTGCACCTAAACGTGCCGATGAGCCTGACTATTATACCACAAGCGATTTCGAATCTGTCATCTCCCTAAAAGCAGAAACACACAATTTCCCTACTACTGTAGAGCCTTTTAACGGCGCTGCAACAGGTTCTGGAGGTGAAATCAGAGACCGTTTGGCAGGTGGACAAGGCTCTTTGCCTTTGGCAGGAACTGCAGTTTATATGACTGCACTTTCTCGTTTGGAAGATAACCGCCCATGGGAAAAAGGTGTTGAAGAAAGACAATGGTTATACCAAACACCAATGGATATCCTGATCAAAGCATCAAATGGTGCTACTGATTTTGGAAATAAATTCGGTCAGCCGCTAATTACAGGTTCGGTTTTAACTTTCGAACACGAAGAAGATAACCGTACACTGGGTTTTGATAAGGTAATTATGCTTGCCGGCGGTATTGGTTACGGCAAAGCCAGCCAGGCACAAAAACTTAAACCCAAAGAAGGCGATAATATCGTGATCTTAGGTGGAGAAAATTATAGAATCGGGATGGGTGGTGCAGCAGTTTCATCTGCAGATACTGGCGAGCACGGAAGCGGTATTGAATTAAATGCCATCCAGCGATCGAACCCCGAGATGCAAAAACGTGCCGCAAACGCAGTACGTGGTTTGGTAGAAAGCGATCATAATCCAATTATTTCGATCCACGATCATGGTGCGGGCGGGCACTTAAACTGTTTATCAGAACTGGTTGAAGAAACCGGTGGATTAATAGACCTTGATAAATTGCCAGTTGGCGATCCTACCCTTTCGGCTAAGGAAATTATCGGTAACGAATCGCAGGAAAGAATGGGATTGGTAATCGGTAACGACCATATCGAAACCCTACAAAAAATAGCCGCCCGCGAACGTTCACCAATGTATACCGTAGGTAAAGTAACCGGCGATCATCGTTTCACCTTTAAATCGGCAACAACAGGCTTAAAACCAATGGATTTAGAGTTGGCTGCCATGTTTGGAAGTTCTCCAAAAATTGTAATGGACGATCAAACCATTGATCGTAAATACAAAGCTGTTGAATATAATAAAACTGAATTAAACACCTATTTAGAACAGGTGCTTCAATTAGAAGCGGTTGCAGCTAAAGATTGGTTAACCAATAAAGTAGATCGTTGTGTGGGTGGCCGTGTAGCCAAACAGCAATGTGCAGGACCATTACAATTGCCGCTAAACAACTGTGGTGTAATGGCTTTAGACTTTCAGGGTAAAGAAGGTATTGCCACTTCGGTTGGTCATGCGCCACTTTCGGCTTTGATCGATCCGGCAGCTGGTAGCCGCAATGCCATTGCCGAATCACTATCGAACATTGTTTGGGCCCCTTTAAAAGATGGTTTAAAAAGTGTTTCACTTTCTGCCAACTGGATGTGGGCCTGTAAAAACGAAGGTGAAGATGCCCGTTTATATGCCGCAGTAAAGGCCTGTTCTGATTTTGCCATCGATTTAGGAATCAATATCCCAACCGGAAAAGATTCCTTATCAATGAAACAGAAATACAAAAACGGTGATGTAATTGCACCTGGTACTGTAATTATTTCTGCCGGAGCAAATTGTAGCGACATTACCAAAGTGGTTGAACCGGTGCTACAAAAAAATGGCGGATCGGTTTATTACATCAATCTTTCAAATGATACTTATAAATTAGGTGGTTCATCTTTTGCCCAGATTTTAAACAAAATCGGCACTGAAACCCCCGATGTAAAACAAGCTGATCAATTTAAAACAGCTTTCAATACACTACAGCAATTAATTAAGGCTGATAAAATACAGGCCGGTCACGATATTGGTAGTGGAGGTTTAATTACTACCCTATTGGAAATGTGTTTTGCCGACCGCAATTTAGGTGCATCACTCGATTTATCTTCACTGGCAGAAACCGATAGCATTAAAGTATTATTTGCAGAGAACATTGGTATCGTTTTCCAGGCTGATGCTTCGGTTGAAGAAACTTTCGCACAGGCAGGTGTTGCTTTCCACAAAATTGGCGAAGTAAATACATCAGCTAAATTGGAAGTTAAAAATGGTGCAGACAGCTTCAGTTTTGATATTGATCATTTACGCGATGTTTGGTTCAAAACTTCATATTTATTAGATAGCAAACAAACTGGTAATGGCTTAGCGAAAGAGCGTTACGATAATTATAAAAACCAGGTTTTAAATTATACTTTCCCAACGCAATTTGATGGTAAGAAGCCGGTAATCGACGCCAGCAAACCACGTCCAAAAGCGGCTATTATCCGTGAAAAAGGAAGTAACTCAGAGCGCGAATTGGCCAATGCCATGTATTTAGCAGGTTTTGACGTGAAAGATGTACACATGACCGATTTAATCACCGGAAGAGAAACTTTAGAAGATATTCAGTTTATTGGTGCAGTAGGTGGCTTCTCTAACTCTGATGTTCTTGGATCGGCTAAAGGCTGGGCAGGTGCATTTTTATACAACGAAAAAGCGAGAATTGCTTTAGAAAAATTCTTTGCCCGTCCCGATACTTTATCTGTAGGTATCTGTAATGGCTGTCAGTTATTTGTTGAGCTGGGCTTAATTAATAAAGACCACGCCGATAAACCTAAAATGTTGCATAACAAAAGTGGCAAACACGAAAGTATTTTCACTTCTTTAACCTTACAGGAAAATAATTCGGTTATGTTATCTACATTGGCAGGAAGCACTTTAGGCGTTTGGGTATCACATGGCGAAGGCAGATTCTCACTACCATATGCAGAAGATCAATATAAAATCGTAGCCAAATATGCTTACGAAACTTATCCCGCTAGTCCGAATGGTTCAGATTACAACACCGCAATGTTATGCGATGAAAGTGGTCGCCACCTGGTCATGATGCCGCACATTGAGCGTTCATTGTTCCAATGGCACTGGGCAAATTACCCGCAAGGCCGCAAAGATGAAGTTTCGCCATGGATGGAAGCTTTTGTAAATGCCAGAAAATGGATTGAAAAGTGTGGTGAATAAAATGCAATTTTAAAATTAAAGTGTTTCGATTCAATTTATTATAAAAATGGTTATCTTGTGTTTAAGTTTTTTATAAAATTAATTAACATTAAACCTAAAGACATGAAAAAAAAATTTAAATCGAACCCTCTTATCATTTGTTTCTTGTTTGTTCTAACTGCAACTTCTTGCAAAAAAGATATTGCAACTAACAATACAGATCAAGAAATCAAACTTAGCAAGAAAATTGCAGTAACACCAGAGACTCCAAATCCTAATGGTGGTTTGGGCAGTTTTGTTGTTTTGAATGCCAACGGCGATTATGTAACTAGTTACGGAGGAGGGATTAATTTTGGAAACACTTTTACTTATCCATTAAGTATTCAAAGCTATCAAAATGGAACGCCTTACACCCCTTATTATAGTGGAGGGTATAGTCCTTCAAATATGCTTTCATTTACTCAAAACGGGCCTCATTTCACCATGCTCTTAGGAACAGTTGTTGGGGGTTTGACTACCAATACCTACGATGCTATAAATGCATATAATAGTGCTTTTAACAATTACATTAATGGCACGGGAGATTTGACTTCATTTCCACAGTATAGTACTTTCGCTGTTCAATATGGTGGATCTTCTGATGGTATAATAACTGTAAATGGAACTTTTGTATTAGATACCCAATCACCAACGCACGTTAGTGTTACCAACATAAAATACATTGTTAGTGCAGTAGAGTAAATTTACAATCAGCTGTGCTGTATCATTGAAAAATTAAAAAAGTAATTTCGCATTCGAAATTACTTTTTTCTTATAAAAGTTTCCTTAATCTAATATAACCTTTATTGAAGTCCGCCTGTTCCAACTTAACACGACATTTTTTTGGTGTAACCAACTACAATATTAAACAGCGTCTACTTTACCGATAAAACTATGCACAAAAACAAGTTAAAAAATTGCGGTCAGAGCAGATACAAACCACAGAATTAGGATTGGGTAAAACCTAAATAGAAATACCCGCCCTGCCACCTAAACCCGACCGAAGTGGAAAACCCGCAGCCCGAGGCACGAGGGCGAGGATTTGAAACAAAGGGCGGGACTACCGGAACCAAAAAGCACTGTATTTGCTTTCCAAAAAAGCCACAATACATATTCACATACATTAACGTCAAAACCGAAGCGGTTTTATGGATATATTTCCTTTCTGTTATAGCGGAAAAATCTGGGCGGTGTGACAACTGCAAGAAAAAAACGGTCTAAGCTTTTGCCTAAACCGTTTCAATTTACCCAACCTCACATTTTTTCTAAGAGCGCATTAATAGAAAATTTATTTAGTCGTCGTGCTGAACTTGATTCAGCATCTTTCCTTGATAGACCTTGAGACGGGTTCAGGGTGACGAATTTATCTCCCTAAATCCCCTGAATATCCTTCCTCACTTCTTTGCGCCAAACCTTTCCATATTTCCTGTCCATAAAAGAAGCCACAACTTTATTATAATCCTCTATAGAAAGGCCCGAAGGCATTACACATCCAAAATCATAATAATCTACACCATATTTCTTTTCAAATAGTTCCTGTCCTTTAATATATGTAGATGCTATACCACCACGGATTAGAAATTTAATCTTTCCATTTTTCAAATCGGTATTCGCCAGTTTAACACTATATATTTTTGAAGTATCTACATGCCTTACAACTTTAGCACTTAAATGAAGTGCTGCGAAGCAAATAAATATCAATATTAAAACGGGCTTTTTCATGCGGAGTGGTTTAATTAGAAATCTGAAAGTTAATTGCCATATTATACCTTACACGCACCGGAACCCCTTTATTTTTCCCTGGTTTCCACAGTGGTGATTTTTTAATCACTTTAATCGCTTCTTCATCGCATCCAAACCCAAGTCCCCTTAGTACTTTAACATCTGTAACAGAACCATCTTTCTCTACTACAAAGCTCACAAATACCTTCCCCTGAACATTTTCATCTTGCGCCTGGTAGGGATACCTTAAATTACGTTCCATATATTTAGACCAGGCTTTGGCACCACCGTTAAATTCAGGGTATTCATCAGCACCTAAATAAATCTCTTTATCTTCGGGTGTTCCTGTACCTTCTTTAGCTGTTCCTGAGCCATCGCCACTACCTTTAGCTGTATTGTCGGTTACTACTGCAGCAGGAGCCACAACCCCATCTTGCGTTTTATCGCTGATCACTGCATTTTGAATTTCTTTAATTGTAGGTGGATCAGGAAGATCTACTTTATTTACGACAACTATATTATTAGATAGGGCAACCGTTTTAACTTTAACGGGATCAGCTTTTGCAGGCTCCACTTTTTTCTCTGGTTCGGGAGTTTTTGGTTTCATCTGATGGATCACATCAGTTAAATTGACAACCTTTGGCGGAGCCTCTACGATAATTTCCTTAGGAAAGAGCTTTGCATAGATTAAGGGAGAGAAACACAAGAGTACAAAAAGGCTTCCAGATACGAAAAGCGCTCTCGTCATAATCGATGAAGATTTCGATCTTAAATCATAAGCGCCATAGTTTTTGTTGCGGTTTGCAAATACAAGATCGAGCCACTCGGTTTTGTATACGTTAATTGAGGAGTTGAACATAGCTTTTATTTTTATAGCATGATGCAGCTAAATCCTCAATTCCATAAAACATTCGAAAAATCTATTTTCTTTACAAAAAATGAAATTTTTCATCCGAAAAACATTTTTTTATTTCATTTTCAATAAAATTGATAAAAATAATACGATTCTTTTACTGAAATTAATAAAATATACTATTTTTGACAAAAAACATAACAAATTAATGAAAAGCTTAAGAACCATCGCATTAAAAGAGGCTCAAAACAGAATTTCACCTGAAGTTAAATCTCCTTCAGCGAAAATTTCTGATTTTTACGGCTCGAATGTATTTGATAAGAAAAAAATGAGAGATTTCTTATCTAAGGACGTGTATGAAAAATTAATTTCATCTATCAACCAGGGTGAGTTAATCAATTCTGACGATGCTAACCAAATTGCTACAGCTATGAAAGCTTGGGCAATGAGCGCTGGCGCAACGCACTACACGCACTGGTTCCAGCCATTAACTGGCACAACTGCCGAAAAACATGATTCGTTTTTTGAGCCAAGCGGCGATGGTGCTATCGAAAAATTTGCAGGTAGCGCATTAGTTCAACAAGAGCCAGATGCTTCTAGTTTCCCTAACGGTGGTATCCGTAATACTTTCGAAGCTCGTGGTTATACTGCTTGGGATCCTTCTTCTCCAGCTTTCATCATGGAAAGCAAAGCAGGTAAAACACTATGTATCCCTACAGTATTCGTATCATATACCGGAGAAGCCTTGGATTATAAAGCACCTTTATTAAAAGCATTAGCTGCGCTTGATAAAGCTGCTGTTGATGTTTGCCAGTATTTCGATAAAAGCATTACTAAAGTAAATGCTTCTTTAGGTATCGAACAAGAATATTTCTTGGTTGATGAGTCATTGTTTAATGCTCGTCCCGATTTATTGTTAACAGGCCGTGCTTTATTCGGACACATGTCTGCTAAAGGCCAACAATTAGAAGATCATTATTTCGGTTCTATCCCTGAGCGCGTATTCAGCTACATGGTAGATTTCGAAAATGAAGCCTTAAAATTAGGTATTCCATTAAAAACCCGTCACAATGAGGTTGCCCCTTCTCAATTTGAGTGTGCACCAATTTATGAAGAAATCAACTTAGCTATCGATCACAACCAATTGTTGATGGATTTGATGGAGAAAGTTGCCCGCCGTCACCACTTCCGTGTTTTATTACACGAAAAACCATATGCAGGTATCAACGGATCAGGTAAACACAACAACTGGTCGCTAATTACCGATACCGGTAAAAACTTATTGGCACCAGGTAAAACACCTAAAAATAACTTAATGTTCCTTGCTTTCTTTGTAAATACCATTAAAGCAGTTAGCGAGCATGCCGATTTATTACGTGCAAGTATTGCATCAGTAAGCAACGATCACCGTTTAGGTGCTAACGAAGCTCCACCAGCAATTATCTCTATCTTCTTAGGTTCTCAATTGAATGATGTATTAGATGAGATTGAACACTCACGTATCAGCAAAAAAATCAAAGAAGATAACGCACTTTGGTTAGGTATCCCTAAAATCCCTCAGATTTTATTAGATAATACCGACCGTAACCGTACTTCTCCTTTCGCATTTACAGGTAACAAATTTGAGCTTAGAGCTGTTGGATCTTCAGCAAACTCTTCTGCTCCAATGACGATCTTAAATGCGATCATGGCCGAACAATTGGTTAAATTTAAAACTGAAGTGGATAAATTGATCAAAAAAGGTGATAAAAAAGACATTGCTTTATTAACCGTGATCAAAAAATACATCAAGGAATCTAAAAATATCCGTTTCGAAGGTAATGGTTATAGCCAGGAGTGGGAAGATGAAGCTGCCGCACGCGGTTTATCAAACATCAAAACTACACCAAAAGCGTTAGATGCTTACTTAACTGAAAAATCAGCTGAGTTATTTGCAACAACAGGTATTTACAGCCCACGTGAAATTCATGCCCGTCATGAAATCATGTTAGAAAACTTCTATAAAAAATTACAGATCGAAGCACGCGTAATGGGCGAAGTGGCTAACACCGCCATTATCCCAGCTGCAATTGCTTACCAAAATGCTTTGATCGAAAACGTACAAGGATTAAAAGCAATCGGTGTAGACAGCAAAGTTTCTCTTGATATCGTGAAAAAATTATCAGAGCATTTAGAAATTGTGAAAACCAATATCGATGCGATGTTAGAAGAACGTAAATTAACCAACAAAATCGAAGATACCCGCGAAAAAGCGATTGCCTACGATGAGAAAGTTAAATCTTACTTCGATACCATCCGTTACCACGCTGATAAATTAGAGCAAATTGTTGACGACAGCGTTTGGCCTTTACCAAAATTCAGAGAATTATTATTCATGAAATAGATTTTAAGCCGTAAGGTTTAAGGTATAGGGCGTAAGGTTTAAACTTTACGCCCTTTTTTGTTGGTTCAATTGTTCCGGCCATCTTAACAACTGAAAATTGCAAACTGGTTAATCGTTTAATTGAAATTCCTACATACCGTCATCCTGAACTTGTTTCAGGATCTATTCACAGTGGATCTGATAGCTTCTTTTTTATGGAAAGCAATACCAGTGCACATCGGTTAACCCAGTTCTGCTTTCCTTCCTGCTGTAAACTTCTCTTCAGCTCTTTAATCTATCTCTCACAGCATCCATGCAATCAGGTTTATTTAAAACAGGCCCATGCAAGGGAAAAAACCGCCATCACGCGCAATTCTCAGTACCCTAAGCCCGATTGAACGGATGCCGTTTTAATCGACAGTTTTTTTAATCTAAGAAATTTAAAACGGCAGGAGGAAAAGCGGGGCTGCAGGCCGCCATGAAAAACTAACGCTCACTTCCAAAAACCGCTCAATGATATTATCTTCATCATAAACCCTTGTGTAGTCAGTACTTTGGTAATCTATTTTTTTGAAAGCAATACCAGTGCCCATTGGTTAATCCAGTCCTGCTTTCCTTCCTGCTGTAAACTTCTCTTCAGTTCTTTAATCCATCTCTTACAGCATCCATGCAATCAGGTTTATTTAACATAGGCCCTTGCAAGGAAAAAAACCGCCATCACGCGCAATCCTCAGTACCCTAAGCCCGATTGTACGGATGCCGTTTTAATCGACAATTTTTTTAATCTAAGAAATTTAAAACGGCAGGAGGAAAAGCGGGGCTGAAAACCGCCATGAAAGACTAACGCTCACTTCCAAAAACCGCTCAATGATATTATCTTCATCATAAACCCTTGTGTAGTCAGTACTTTGGTAATCTATTTTTTTGAAAGCAATACCAGTGCTCATCGGTTAATCCAGTCCTGCTTTCCTTCCTGCTGTAAACTTCTCTTCAGCTCTTTAATCTATCTCTCACAGCATCCATGCAATCAGGTTTATTTAACATAGGCCCGTACAAGAAAAAAAACCGCCATCACGAACAATCCTCAGTACCCTAAGCCCGATTGTACGGATGCCGTTTTAATCGACAGTTTTTTTAATCTAAGAAATTTAAAACGGCAGGAGGAAAAGCGGGACTGAAAACCGCCATGAAAAACGGACATTCACTTTCAAAAAAAATGAAACCATCCCTTTTACAACTTTAAATCTTTGTGCCTTCATGGTAAACAAACCCTGGTGCCTAAGGCGCAAAAAAGCCTTGCCATTTAGCCACAAAAAACCTTACGTATTTAGCTTTAGTCTTTCCCCTTAAAACCTTATCTTTGCGCCAACATGAGTGATAACAGGTACAATCAACGTGGCGTTTCTGCCTCAAAAGAAGATGTGCACAATGCCATCAAAAACATCGATAAAGGAATTTTCCCAAAAGCATTCTGCAAAATCATTCCTGATATTTTAGGTGGTGATGCATCTTACTGTAACATCATGCATGCCGATGGCGCAGGCACCAAATCATCATTAGCTTACGTATACTGGAAAGAAACCGGCGATATCTCCGTATGGAAAGGGATTGCTCAAGATGCCATTATCATGAATATCGACGATTTAATCTGCGTTGGTGCTACCGATAATATCCTCCTGTCATCAACCATTGGCCGCAATAAAAACCTGATTCCAGGTGAAGTAATTGCTGCTGTAATTAACGGAACAGAAGAAATTTTAGCCGATCTGCGCGAGCAAGGCATCTCGATTTATTCTACCGGCGGCGAAACTGCCGATGTTGGCGATTTAGTGAGGACCATTATTGTCGATTCTACAGTGACCTGCCGCTTAAAACGCGAAGAGATCATCAGTAACGATAATATTAAACCTGGTGACGTAATTGTGGCACTGGCTTCTTCCGGACAAGCCACTTACGAAACAGAATATAATGGCGGTATGGGCTCAAATGGCTTAACCTCTGCCCGTCATGATGTTTTTGAGAAATCTATTGCCAATAACTATCCTGAAAGTTTTGATCCGGCAGTGCCTTTCGACCTGGTTTTTTCGGGCGGTAAAAAACTAACCGACGAAATTGAAATCGATGGTTTTGGTAAAATAACCGTTGGTAAACTGGTACTCTCTCCTACCCGTACCTATGCACCGGTAATCAAAAAGATTTTAGAAAGCTACCGTAACCAGATCAATGGTATTGTGCACTGCAGTGGTGGCGCACAAACCAAGGTGCTTCATTTCATCAATGATGATATTCACGTTATAAAAGACAATTTATTCCCTGTTCCACCACTATTTAAACTGATACAAGAACAATCGGGTACCGATTGGAAAGAAATGTACAAAGTGTTTAATATGGGGCACAGAATGGAACTTTACGTACCACAAGAAATCGCCGAAAGCATTATAGAGATATCAAAAAGCTTTAATATCGATGCGCAGATTATCGGCCGCGTAGAAAAAGGCGATCAGAAACAGGTAACTATCGAAAGCGAAAAAGGAACTTTCGTTTATCATTAAGGAATAAAAAATGACAAAAGCTGTGTTGAGATTCTCTTCACAGTTTTTTTATTGCAATATTTTCCCGAAACCCTATTATATCTTTATCGATACATCATTTAATTTTGCTGATATAAATGTATATTGGATTTAAACAAATTACTCCAAACAGGAATAATGTTATGATCAATGTATATCTTCTTGGTGCAGGCAAACATGCTACAGAGCTTAGCGAATATTTAAACGGCAATAACGAATATCAATTAGCAGGATATGTAATAAACCTGGATAATGCTGTTAATCATCCAAATATAGCCAAGCCAGTTATTTTTTTACCATCCTTTTTAGAAAAACATCCTGCTGCTTTAAATATTGTATTAATTGGTGCAATAGGCACTTATGAAAGAAAATCGATCATTGAACCATTAGAAAACAAAGGCTACAAATTCATCAATATCATCCATCAGCACAATTATATCAGTCCCTCTATTAAAATTGGTTATGGCAACTGTATTGCGCCAGGCTGTGTAATCAATGCAAATGTGCGTATCGGTAACCACTGTATTGTTAATTCCAACTGCAACATCAGCCACGATTGCATACTAGAAAACTACGTGACCATTTCTCCCGGCGTAACCATTGCCGGAAACGTAAACATTAACGAAGGCGTTTTTATAGGTGCAGGTGCAACGGTAATCCCAGGCGTAACCATTGGAAAGGGAGCCTATGTAGCCGCTGGCGCTTGTGTTACAAAAGATGTTCCGCCACATGTGATGGTTGCGGGTGTGCCTGCAAAGGTTAAAAAAGAGGTAGGATAGTAATCTGAATAGTTTGATTCCATAAATCCCATTAGTATTCAGCTTTATAACAAAAAGCCCCGATCGAATGATCGGGGCTTTGACATTTATCATTTTGAGTGTTAGTTAAAAATGTAACGAACACCAAATTGCATATAATAAGTAGAAGAAATAGTTTGAGAAGTACCAAAAGTATTTCTAACTATATCACCTTGGGCAGCAGCAAGAATAAATGTTGGTTTAGTAGTATCATTAATCGCTGATGCATTTTGAGGAACCAAAATACTAGCATTATTAACAAAATTTACATTACCCCACTTACGGTTTAACAAATTACCAACATTAAAAATGTCTGCTGTAAATTCAAAAGTATTTTTTGACTTACCGTAATTCTTGAAGATTTGTTGAGTAATTCTTAAATCGAATTGATTTCTCCATGGAGAAGTTGCAGCATTACGCTGTGCATATTCTCCTCTATGTTTACTTAAATATGGATCTTGCGCTATATAAGTTTCAAAAATAGCACTTTGTTCTGCTGCAGTATATGATCTAGGATATGCTCTAGTTACAGTAGAGGTACTTACTAAGTTTGCCGGTACAGCAACAAAATTTATTTCAGATGCATCTTTAGGAATATAAATCAAGTCATTTCCAGAAACACCATCTCTATTATAATCAGCACCATATACATATGAATATCTTCCTTGTTGAGATCCTTCATAAAACAATGAGAATGAAGTAGCTAAGTTTTTAAGATACTCTTTTCTATATGAAACACTTGCAATGATACGATCTGGATTTAAGTTTTGAGAATAACTTAATGTTGGAATATTTGGATTAGTAGATGTAGCAGGAATTGACCATAAGTTACCTAGCTGATCCCCACCACCATCACCGTAATTACGTTGATCTGAACGTGTATAAGCAATCATTGCTGATATTCCGCTGTTAAACTGCTTAGTTAACTGACCAGTAATCATCCAGTTATAACCACCTTTTGCATTTGTCATCTCGGTAACATTTAATGAAGATGTTCCATTAGCAGTAGGGATACCAGCTGCATTAATATCTACTTCTTGTCTTCCGGCAACAGAGTTTGGATATAATGGTCTATTATCAGGATAACCAGCAATATTGGTTGCAGTTGGATTCACCAGATTGATGTTTTTAGCAACAGCGACATTTAAATCTTTACCATAAATACCTTCTAATGTTCCTACTATTCCCCAAGGCAATTTAACATCAAATGCTAAACTTGATTTCCAAGTCTGAGGGAATTTTAAATCCGGCGACATAATACTAATGGTTCCTGGGATACTTGTCCCTGCTGCCGGCTTAGTTGCTGTAAGTAAATTTGGAGCAATACTTGGATTAAATGAAGGAACAGCCCCACCATTAAGACTAGAGTAAGTTTGTAAATACTGTAACAAACCTGCATCACTTGATTGTGATACAATCCATACAAATGGAACACGACCGGTAAAAATACCTGTACCTCCACGAACTTGGAATGAACGATCTCCCATCACATCCCAGTTAAAACCAAAACGTGGAGAATATGATAATCTATTTTCTGGTAAAACACCTGTATCTACTTTTCTTCCATCATGGAAAGTTTGAGCAGCTACAAGAGGGTGCGTTTTAATTTCTGGAGCATCCGGATAAGTTGCTTGTTCAATACGCAAGCCGGCTGTTAATTTTAAACGGTCAGAAACGGTAAATTCATCTTGTAAATAGGCTGAATATTGAGCGAACTTAAAGCTAGGGAAAGCTTGAGAACCATCAGCAGTTAATGGATAAGTTACAGAATATTGCAGCGGCTTAGCTCCATTTTTGAAGTCATCCCATGATTTGAAAGTGTAGAAACCAGTACCAAAACGCTGAAATCCATTTTTGGTAGTACTGAATTCAGCTTGCAAACCTAAGGTAATATTATGCTTTCCTAAAGCTAAGCTCAAGTCATCAGAATAAGTATATCCTTTAACATCTCTTAAATTCCCGTAAGTGAATGGTTCATACCCAAAAGTGGTCAAAACATTTCCTGCATTTGAAGCATTTTGGGTTCCATCCAAGATATCAACTAAAGGAAATGGAGAACTATCTGAATTTCTTGGATCGTTTTGGTGCGAGTAAGTAGCACGTGCAACATTTGTTAGTTTGCTACCAAAGTTCGACGTTAACTCTGCAACTGCAGAATATAGGTTTGCCGCCTGGTAATAGTTAGAATTATAAAAAGGTAATCCAGCATTATTTGCAGTACCCGACCTATTATTGTTATAACTCAACGCGCCAGTAACTCCTGAGTTGGTTACAGATGTACTAGCTGGAGAAGGGCTTTGACTTTCTACCTGATTATATCTAACACTAAAACGATGATTTTTAGTAATGTTCCAGTCTAAACGGGCAAACATTTTTTCGTTATCACTTACATTTGAATATCCTTGATATGGTCCTGTTTTATAACCATATTTAGCATCTAAATATGAAGAAATTTCGTTCAAAAGCGATTGACTAGCTGGCACAACAGTATTAGGGGTACCTGGAGCTCCATAAGGCAATGAAGGAGAAGATGCAATTCTTGTTGTTCCTGGCTGGATAGTGTGTTTCTTTTCATAATTAGCAAAAAAGAATAACTTATCCTTTATAATTGGACCACCAAGACTAAAACCAAAGTTTTTTTCATCTAATTTCTGAATTGCTGCATCTGGAATACGATAAGTTTCTCCGATTCTTTTACCTTGTTGTTCTTCACCACGCATGGTATAAAAAGCACTACCCTGGAAGGTATTCGTACCAGAACGGGTTACAGCACTTATAGAACCTCCAGTAAAACCAGTCTGACGAACATCATAAGGTGTTACGTTGATTGAAATCTGCTCTAATGCATCAATTGAAATGGGCGAACCGCCGGCGGGGATATTCTGACCAATACCAAATTGGTTATTAAAGTTAGCACCATCTACAGTAAAGTTGTTTGAACGGTAATTACCGCCACCAATTGATGTACTATTAGCCTGTGGTGTTAAGCGGGTTAAATCGTTAACACTACGAGTAATTGTTGGCAAGGATTGAATTTGTTGCCTAGCAATTACAGTTGAAGTCCCATTTTTATTTGAATTTAAAATACTGTTAGCACTTTGACCAACAACTTTAACTTCGGCTAATGTTGAACTATTATCAGTTAATACTAAATTTAACAAATAAGGTTCACCAATTTTCAAATAAACTTCAGTTTGTTTCTCTGGCCTGTAACCAACAAAACTTACTTCAATGGTATAAGGACCACCAACACGCATACCACCGATGGTAAAACGACCATCGTTGTTTGTAGATACCGAATAAACAGTCCCAGTTGGTGTATGTGTTGCTTTAACACTTGCACCAGGCAAGGCGCCTTTGGCGTCCTTAATAGTTCCTGTCATTGATGATGTGGTTACCTGTGCGTTAACACCCAAAGTAATACCTACAAATGCAACAATAACCAGTACTAATCTTAAAAGTAAAGATTTCTTCATACTTCGTTTTTTAAATGTTTTTTGTTGTTGAATAATAATCTAAAAGGGGATTTTATTGCTGCAAATGTCTTAATAAAATTTAACACATTTTAACATCCAATGTTAAATAATTATTAAGTCAGGCAAAACTTTTCAACATTTAACACATATTACATGAATTATAACTTTCAGTTTATCAATACATTGTTTATAAAACTAAATTTTTAATAATAAAACCAACAGTTGCTTATAATTTAAGCATGAAATTTATATTAACATTGGTATTTTTCAAATAATACATATCCACAACATTTTTTTAATCATAAACATAGCTATTATCCAAGTTTTCGTCAGCTTATCCATATATTATTCTGCAAACCCACCTAATTGTAGCCGTCATTTTTAAACATTGGGGTCAAAACAATATTCATCCATTGTAATTTTTAGCGGTTACCTCAACATTGAGCTAGCCAATTGACATTTTTTTTTTAGTTTTGAGCGATTGTTGCAGGATGAAGATCTTTTAACTTTTTGTAATCCGAATATAGGTAACCGCTATTAAGGGATGAAGCCAGACGATTACAGATAATACAAAACAATTAAAAACAAATCTCTTTAAAATAGATTAAAAAACAGATGAATTACGACGTTATTGTTTTAGGCAGCGGCCCAGGTGGTTACGTAGCTGCAATCAGAGCTTCTCAATTGGGACTAAAAGTTGCAATTGTTGAGCGTGAATCATTAGGTGGTATTTGTTTAAACTGGGGCTGTATCCCTACTAAAGCACTTTTAAAAAGTGCTCAGGTTTTCGAATATATTAATCATGCTGCTGATTACGGAATTACTACTGCTGGTGCAACCGCAGATTTTGCTGCCGTGGTAAAACGCAGCCGCGGTGTAGCCGATGGCATGAGTAAAGGCGTTCAATTTTTAATGAAAAAAAATAAAATTGACGTCATTATGGGAACTGGTAAAGTAAAACCAGGAAACAAATTAGAAGTTAAAGGTGCCGATGGTTCTCAGCAGGAACTAAGTGCTAAAAATATCATCATTGCTACAGGTGCCCGTTCAAGAGAATTACCTAACCTGAAACAAGATGGCAAAAAAATTATCGGTTATCGTCAGGCCATGGTACTTCCCGAATTACCAAAAAGCATGGTAGTAGTAGGCTCTGGCGCTATTGGTGTAGAGTTTGCTTATTTCTATGCTACCATGGGCACAAAAGTAACCATCGTAGAGTTTATGGATAACGTTGTTCCGGTAGAAGATGAAGATGTGTCTAAACAATTATTACGCAGCCTGAAAAAAACCGGTATCGATGTCATGACATCAGCCAGTGTTGAATCTGTTGATACCAGCGGTGCAGGCTGCAAAGTTTCGGTTAAAACAGCTTCAGGTATGCAGACTATCGAGGCCGATATCGTACTTTCAGCCGCAGGCATTGTAGCCAACATCGAAAACATTGGTTTAGAAGAAACCGGCATAAAAATCGAAAAAGGTAAAATCGTTACCGACGAATTCTACAACACTTCAGTTAAAGGTTATTATGCAATCGGCGATGTAGTTGGCGGACAAGCCTTAGCGCACGTGGCTTCTGCAGAGGGCATTATTTGTGTGGAGAAAATTGCGGGTCAGCATGTAGAGCCTTTAGATTACAACAATATCCCGGGATGTACCTATTGCACACCAGAAATTGCTTCAGTAGGTTATACCGAAAAAGCAGCAAAAGCAGCAGGTTACGAATTGAAAATAGGTAAATTCCCGTTCTCAGCTTCAGGAAAAGCAAGTGCTGCCGGTGCAAAAGATGGTTTTGTAAAATTAATTTTCGATGCCAAATACGGCGAATTATTAGGTGCACACATGATTGGTGCCAACGTGACCGAAATGATTGCCGAAATTGTAGTGGCCCGTAAATTAGAAACAACCGGACACGAAATGATTAAATCTGTTCACCCTCACCCTACTATGAGCGAAGCCATTATGGAAGCTGCTGCTGATGCATACGGAGAAGTAATACACTTATAAGTCTTGAGTCTGTAGTCAAAAGTCTATAGTCCATGATCCAAATAACAAAAACCCTTTAGTTAAAGCTGAAGGGTTTTTGTATTTTTAGCCAATTCCAGTCTTGATACTACTTGATACTAGATACTAATTACTTGATACTACAAAAATGAAACTCCATACCATAAACACAGGCTTTTTTAAACTCGATGGCGGTGCCATGTTTGGCGTAGTGCCCAAAGTAATCTGGCAAAAAACCAATCCGGCCGATGCCAATAACCTCTGTACCTGGGCCATGCGCTGTTTATTGATCGAAGAAGGCAATCAATTAATTTTAGTGGATACCGGGATAGGAAACAAACAGGACGAAAAGTTTTTCAGTCATTACTACCTGCATGGGGACGACTCGATGGAAAAATCGCTGGCACAATTAGGCTTCAGTACAGCCGATATTACTGATGTATTCCTCACACACCTCCATTTCGATCATGTGGGTGGGGCCATTGTAAGAGAAAACGAGAAACTGATACCAGCCTTTAAAAACGCCACATATTGGAGCAACGAAAAACATTGGCAATGGGCTGTAGAGCCGAATGCAAGGGAAAAAGCTTCTTTTTTAAAGGAGAACATCCTTCCAATCCAGGAAAGCGGACAGCTTAAATTTGTAGCCGAAAAAGAAAATATCGAATGGAAAAAAGACATCAATATCAGTTTTGCATACGGCCATACCGACGCCATGATGTTACCTAAAATCAGCTACAAAGGCAGAACCATTGTATATATGGCCGATCTTTTACCTTCTGTTGGTCACCTGCCCCTGCCCTATGTAATGGCTTATGATATGTTTCCTTTAAAAACCTTAACCGAAAAGCAGGCCTTTTTAGAAGAAGCTGTTAACAACAATTATATATTATACTTAGAACACGATCCCATTAACGAATGCTGTACCCTACAGCGCACAGAAAAAGGCATACGCGTGGCAGAAGCCTTTAACCTAAGTAATATTTAGATGATCAGACCAGCCAAGCCCGCAGATACAGAAGAAGTTGTACCGCTGATTATCCAGGCGATGGGCAAGCTGGCGAAGAAATTAACCAATGTAGAAGATGATGAAATAATTAATCGGATCTTTAAGCATTTTTTCCAACAAAAGAACAACCAATACAGTTACGAGAATACCCTGGTTTTTGAAGATGGGGGCAAAATTCTAGGCTCTTTAAATGCCTATGATGGCGAAAAACTGCTAAAGCTTCGCCAGCCCTTTTTAGCGTACCTGGCTGAACATTACCAGACAAATAACAACAACCCAGGTACCGAGACACAAAGCGGGGAATTTTACCTCGATACCATCAGTGTTAATCCACTGGCCCAGGGAAAGGGAATAGGGAAACAGCTCATTAAAGCAGGAATTGATTGGTCTAAACAACTTGGCCACCACACCATTGGTTTATTGGTAGAACAGAATAACGAAAACGCATTAAAGCTTTACGAAAAAATGGGCTTTTCGGTGCAGAATGAAAAAGAATTTATGGGTGGACTATACCATCACATGGTCTTTAAGCTCAAATAACACCCTACCCCCATACAGCTTTTGTACCGCTAAACGCTCCACACTCAGTGCTCTTCAAATTTATTTTCGTTTTTATTTGTATTTAATCTAAATAATGCCAATTTTTGTAACCGATGGAAAAAGCATGTATCGATATTAACGAACTGGTTAACGTATTCTCAAATACACATGGTTCTATTTATCAATCAGATAAGTTAAACTGCTTTTATGTAGATTTTGGCGGCAAGTTTGCACGCTTTAACTGCCTGTCTCTTCAAAAATTAAAAGCTGTTGTAGAACAGATTGATATTGAAGCACTCCTGCTAAATACACACAAAGCCGATTTCGAATTGGTTACCTTTAATGGCTGCGAACACATCTATTTATTAAGTGCTTTAGAAATCATTGCTTTAAAAGATTTACTGCAAGGTACCTTTACCATGTTTAAGCTTAACCATATCATTAGTGACTGCCTGTATAGATTGGTTTATTAGTCGTTAGTCAGTGGTTCATTAGTCATTAGTTCATTGGTTAGTTAAAATTGGCTAATAGCTTAACTGCATAAATTGGTTAATCGGTTAATTGTCTAAACTGGTTAACTGCTTACATGAAACTGTCAACTGTTAATTGCCAACTGAAAACTGTACTGTATTAATTACATCCATTTTTCGCTCAATTCCAATCGAAGCGTCATACTGAACCCGAGCTATCGGACTGCTTCAGTATCTATCTCATACCGAAAAGATCCTAAGATAAACTCAGGATGACGATTGAGGGGAAAACTGCCAACTGAAAACTACCAACTAAAAACTTAAAACTGCCCACTATCCTTCTGATCCTCAACCACAATCCGTTTCGCGTTATTCCTGCATTTTCCATCTTAGCCGTCTTATTTAAACTGATTACAAATAACTAATTATCAGCAATTTAGACTAATTTCATATAGCAAATAAATCACACCATTTGGTTAATTTGATGTTACATTTGTATCATTAGTTAAGCAAAGAAAATTATGAAAGACTTAATGCGCATTAAATGTTTAATATCACAGGATATAGAAACATTATTAAATCAGCAGATCAAAAAAGAAGCCCACTCTTCATCACTATATTTAGCAATGTCATCTTGGTGCGACCAAAATGGGTTCGATTTCTCAGCAGATTATTTCTTAAAGCAATCTGAAGAAGAAAGAGTACACCAATTAAAATTGTTCAAATATGTTTTGGATATGGGTGGAAATGCAATATCTCCGGAAGTTTCAGGCATTAAAACTGATTTTGCCGGATTTAGAGAAGTTTTCGAGGATGCTTTAGAAGCAGAAATCGCCATTACCCAAAGTTTTAAAAACCTGGCTGCTAAATGCCATAAAGAACAGGATTTTGTAACCATGGAATTCTTAAACTGGTTCTTGAAAGAGCAGCGCGAAGAAGAATACAAAGCACGCAGAGCGCTAGAATTATTCGAAGTGATTGGCGAAGAAGGCACTGGAAGATGGGAAATTGATAAACACGTAAATAAAATTACCTATTCAGAAGAATAACAACAACAAAACATATACTGGAAGCTATCCCGATTAAAATCAGGATAGCTTTTTTTATGCAATGATTTTCATTTCCGGTACTTCAAGCCGCGAGGAGTCGTCATTGCGAGGAGGAACGACGAAGCAATCTTACTACGATCGCTACAATCCATAGCTGTAAGATTGCTTCGCCGGCTGAAAAAGCCTTCTCGCAATGACGACTTTTCTTTGAGAACGCTCCATTTCGCTACACTTCATCCGATTGCTATCGGATCGAGACCATGACCGATAATAAAAAAGAAAAGCTCCAGTAAACTGGAGCTTTCTTGGTTTAAATTGTTTGGTTTATGTTGATTATGAATAAGTCTTGAAAGTTTTATAAAAAAAGCGCCGTTACCAGCGCTTTTTTTAAACCAAATATATAATAATAATTAACGAGCATTACAAAAGTACAAACTTTATTCATATTAGCAAGTATTTTTATCAAAAAAATTAAAATTTTTAATAAAAAACACATAAAACACTAAAATTCAGACACAAAAACCAAAACAAATAAACATAAAACACATTAATATTAAATTTTATCACAAAAAAAATAGTTTTATTCTTACAAAACCATAATTTAAGGAAATATTTAAGCAAAATGATAGAAGATTTTATAAAAAATTACTTAAATCATCCCAAAACTTACGATGAAATGTTTCTAAATGGCGATCATTACCGAGATCACTATTCAAACTTCATCAGCAATTTCTCTAAAGAGTCGCTCGAGAACCTAAACAAAAAGGAAGAACTCGCTAAAAAGCTATTTATGAGCCAGGGTATTACCTTTACCGTTTATGATAGTGGCGAAGGCATCGAAAAAATCTTTCCTTTTGATATTATCCCGAGAATTATCACTTCAACAGAGTGGTCTTTCATAGAAAAAGGAATAAAACAAAGGTTAAAGGCGCTAAATCTTTTCTTAAAAGACATTTATAGCAATCAATTTATCTTAAAAGACCAGATTGTACCTATAAATGTAATTTATTCTTGTCCGCATTTTTTAAGAGAGATGCACAATGTAAATGTATTACACGATATCTATATCCATATTGCCGGAATAGACCTGATCAGAGATCACGATGGAACATTTTATGTACTCGAAGATAATCTTCGGACACCTTCAGGGGTGAGTTATATGCTCGAAAACAGGGAAATTACCAAAAGGCTATTCCCCGATCTTATTCCGCAATGTGGCGTTAGGAGCGTAACCGAATATCCTGCTATATTATATAAAAATTTAATGAGCCTCTCTCCCAGGGCAGTTTCGAACCCAACAATTGTGCTGCTAAGTCCGGGCATGTATAATTCTGCCTATTACGAACATACTACCCTGGCCCGTTTAATGGGAGTAGAATTGGTAGAAGGGCGCGATTTGGTGGTTAAAAACCAAAAGGTATTTATGAAAACCACTACAGGCCTGCAGCAGGTGGATGTAATTTATCGTCGTGTAGATGATGACTATCTCGATCCGCTGGTTTTTAATCCGAATAGCGTGCTGGGCGTGGCAGGCCTGATGGGCGCTTATCGCAAAGGTAATGTGGCCATTATTAATGCAGTAGGCAATGGCGTAGCCGACGACAAAGCTGTTTACACCTATGTGCCAGATATGATCAGGTATTACCTGAACGAAGAGCCCATATTAAAGAATGTGCCCACCTACCAGCTCAGCAATAAAGATGAGCTTGATTATGTTTTCGCAAACATCAATACAATGGTCATTAAAAAAACCAATGGAAGCGGTGGATATGGCATGTTAATGGGACATGCCGCCAGTGAGCAGGAAACTGAAGAATACAAAATTGAAATACTGAAAGACCCACGCAACTTTATTGCCCAACCTACCATCAGCCTATCTTCTGCGCCGTGTTTTATTAACGGAAAACTGGCTCCGCGCAGAATAGACCTCCGTCCGTTTGCTTTAAACGGACCAGATGGCATTTCAATTGTTCCCGGCGGACTAACCAGGGTAGCCTTAAAAGAAGGTTCGCTGGTGGTAAACAGCTCGCAGGGCGGTGGCAGTAAAGATACATGGGTTTTAACTTCTTAGAATACAGAATATGTTAAGTAGAGTTGCATCAAGCTTATATTGGTTAAGCAGATATGTTGAGCGAAGCGACGGTATGCTGCGCATGTTAAAAATAAATTACGCTTCCTCACAAGACACGATACAGGAATTTACCTGGAAGCCCGTAATCAGGATTTTTTCGTCAGATGATGAAAATGAACTATTGAACATACAGCACGATAGCCGGGCGGTGATAGAATACCTCCTGCTAAACCGCGAAAACCCAAATTCGATTTTAAACATCGTTACCCTGGCACGGGAAAATGCGCGGAGCGTTCAGGAACATATCCCAAAAGATTTATGGCAATGCCTGAACGAATACTACCACACCGTTAAAGATGAAAAACTATTGTGGTATGTACAAAAAGACGATCCTGTTACCGCATTAGATATCTTGATTAAACAGGTAATGCTGTATAACGGAACGGCCGATAGCGCAATGGAGCGCGGAGAAAGCAGAAGTTTTATGAATATTGGCAAACATCTGGAAAGAAGCATCCAATCGATTGATATTCTGGATATTAAATTCAGTTCGATAAGCAGCAACCCTGATCTATTGACCGATATATCCTACTGGAAACATTTACTACTTTCGTTGGGCGGTTATGAACTTTATCTTAAAACCTACAGACAAGGTTTCGATGCAAAAAACATCATTGAGCTGGCTATGCTCAACAATGATTTTCCACGGTCGGCATTATACGCCATGAATAATATTGAAAGATATTTTAACCGGCTAAAGAGCGAAAGTAATATCGAACATTACAACAACCTGTCTTTTAAAATAGGGCGTTTAAAAAGTATGATTACCTATAGCTCGGTAAATACCATGAACGAAGAGCAATTGCATCATTACCTTACCGAGATTAGGGCCGAGCTTTTCGGTATCGGAAACCTGTTAAATGAATATTATTTCGCAAATTCATAAACAACTAAATTTTTAACCATAGATTAACACAGGTACTATTTTTTAAGGGTTACACCTATTTTTACACCATTAACCTGCGGTAACATATAAATAACAAAAACCTATATGCCAATTTTCAAAATCAAACATATCACCAATTACAAATACGAATCGCCGGTGCGCGATAGCGCTAACCAGATTATCCTTTTTCCGATTAAAGATGATTTTCAAAAAGTGGTTAAACACGACCTGAATATATCCGGAGGCCCTGAAATTGAAATTTTTATCGATTATTACGGCAACGAAGTAGGCACTTTTACCCAAAACGAACCCCATACCCAACTTAAAATCTTTTCGAAGGTAACTGTAGAAACCTTTCCGAAGCCATTACCACAAGATGATATGTTTAGTAGCGAGCAATGGAACAGTTTAAGCGCCTTAAAATTTGAAGTACCCTATATTGATTATTTACGGCAGGAAAGTTTTGATGGTATCACCCAGTTAAGGGAAACAGCCTTAGAAATTAAAGGCACCGAAGATACCCCCTACCAAACCGCTATCAGGTACTGTGCGCACGTTTTCAACAACTTCGAATACATTAAAGGTGTAACAGCGGTTGATACCACCATTGATGAAATTTTAAATCTTAAAGCAGGAGTTTGCCAGGATTTTGCCCATGTATTAACAGCCATGCTGCGTTTAACGGGTATCCCGGCAAGGTATGTGAGCGGCTATATCTGCCCCAACAGGGATGGTATGCGAGGCGAAGGTGCTACCCATGCCTGGGCCGAGGCCTATTTACCAGAATATGGCTGGCTGGGCCTAGATCCTACCAATAATTGTATTGCTAACGAAAACCATGTCCGCCTGGCAGTAGGCCGGAATTTCGCCGATTGCTCACCCGTAAAAGGCGTTTACAAAGGTGGTTTCGAACATATTATGGAAGTGAATGTATCAGTAGGTTATAACGATGAAGATTTCAATGATAATGAAACTTACTTCCAGCCAAAAGAGGTAAACTATACCAAAGCTTCGGAAACTATAAGCACAGCCAGAACGAAAAATAGCTATCAGCAATATATGGAAGCAATACAGCAACAACAGCAGCAACAACAGTAGGCAGTTTGCAATTAACAGTTGGCAGTTCGCAGTTGACAGCTACCCAAGCTAAAAAACTGAAAACAGTATACCGAAAACTGCTAACTGATACATTTTTTTTCTAAATTTGCGCCTTTTACAAATAACAATATGATTAAGAGACAGCAAATTAAAGATTTATTAAAGTCGACAGCATTTGACACAGAAGTAACGGTTATGGGATGGGTTAGAACTTTCCGTAATAATCAGTTTATTGCATTAAATGACGGGTCTTGCATGAGCAATATCCAGGTTGTAATCGATTTTAATAATTTGCCTGATGAGCTGTTGAAAAGAATAACAACCGGCGCGGCCATTTCTGCCACAGGTAAATTAGTCGAATCGCTTGGTAAAGGTCAAACCGTAGAGATTAAGGCTACCAGTGTAGAAATTTTGGGTGATAGTGATCCTGAAAAATTCCCATTACAGCCCAAAAAACACAGTTTAGAGTTTTTACGCGAAATTGCACACCTGCGTTTCCGTACCAATACTTTTAATGCCGTTTTTAAGGTACGCCACGCTTTGGCTTTCGCTATCCATCAATTCTACAACGAACGCGGTTTTGTGTATATGCACACGCCTGTAATTACCGCTAGTGATGCAGAGGGTGCCGGTGAGATGTTTAAAGTAACCACTTTAGATTTCGACAATACACCACGCACCGAAGATGGTAAAGTAGATTTCTCACAGGATTTCTTCGCCCGTGCAACCAACTTAACCGTATCCGGTCAGTTGGAAGGTGAGTTAGCGGCAATGGCCTTCGGAAAGATTTATACTTTCGGCCCGACGTTTAGAGCAGAAAACTCGAATACAACGCGCCACCTGGCCGAATTCTGGATGATTGAGCCTGAAGTTGCCTTTGCCGATTTAGAAGATAACATGCAGCTTGCAGAAGATATGATGAAGTATGTCATAAAATATGCTTTAGACAACTGCAAAGATGAATTAGAATTCTTAAATACCCGTTTAGCTGAAGAGGATAAACAAAAACCGCAGAACGAGCGCAGCGAATTTAGCTTGTTGGAGAAATTGGATTTTTGTTTAGCCAATGAGTTTGAACGTTTAACCTATACGGAGGCGATCAGGATTTTAAAATCTTCTAAACCAAACCAGAAGAAACAGTTTAAATACCTGATTGATGAATGGGGTGCCGATTTACAAAGTGAGCACGAACGTTACCTGGTAGAAAAACACTTTAAAAAACCGGTAATCTTAACAGATTATCCTGCTGATATTAAATCGTTCTATATGCGCCAGAATGAACCAGATGCTGAAGGCAGACAGACGGTGGCGGCAATGGATATCTTATTCCCGGGTATTGGCGAAATGATTGGCGGATCGCAACGTGAGGAACGTTTAGACCGTTTAACACAACGCATGGAAGCTTTAAACATTCCGCAAGAGGAACTGTGGTGGTATTTAGATACCCGCCGCTTTGGATCAGCTCCGCACTCGGGTTTTGGTTTAGGTTTCGAACGTTTGGTATTGTTCGTAACCGGAATGACCAACATCCGTGATGTAATTGCGTTCCCAAGGTTCCCGAAAAACGCAGAGTTTTAGGAAGGTTTAGGGTTTAGGCAAAATAAATAACCCATTCTCAAAGGAGTCGAGTTTTAAAAACTCGACTCCTTTTTTTGCCTAAAAATTTCTGCATTAAAGTTTGAGATTTGTTGTTTTGGCATATCTAATCTGCTGCCAACTAGATAACTATATGGTGGCCAACATCTCCATTGTCTTTTTCTCTTTTTCCGAAATAATCTTTAGGATATTGGATGCTTGTTCAATGTATTTAAAATCTTTTGTTTCACTTACCTTTTCGAATAGCTGTGATACAGTTGTCCAGAGTGCTGCAATTTCTGCAAATGCCTCCCATCCTGTTTTTAGCTTATCAAGCTTCAGCAATTCGTAACTTTCTTTTAAAAAATCACGATACAAATTCCTGAACAATGCGCCACCTGTTCCCGCTTTTTCCATAATCATGGCAGATAGTTTAAATTCATGCACAATGTTTTTACTCGCATTAAACCATTTCACAATTTCAGTACTTGTTTTCAAAATCCCTTTATAGGCAATATTCGTAATGGGTGGGTTCAGGTATTCGATGGCGTTATTTTTAATCGCTATTGGTATGATTTCTTTCAGATCTGGATTATTCCTTTTCTTAGCCTGTTTGAGTGTATAATACAGATTTTTCGAAGCCATAGGTCCTTTTTCAGCCCTCGCCAATGTTAAACTTTCTAAAGAAGTTTTTACCTCCCCACCTTGCTGTCTTGTATCCACTAAAAAAGCATTTTCATCGTCATAGCCATAAATTGCGGCATAGTGGCCGGCGAAATGAAAAGGGTTCGAAAAATATTCCAAATAGTAGCAATCTAATTTCAGTCCTACAACCTGCCCTTTATCAAGAAGCTGCTTTACATTATCCCAGGCTTTTTGTTTTGAAGAAGTTTCCTTAACAGTTAATTCGAGATTTAAATTTTTAGCGATGTTTTGTGTCAGCAGATCGGTTTTTATTCTTCCTCCTATAAATGGAAAATCCATTGTTTTCATATTCCAATAGATAAAACCAAGCCCTTCACCAAGTCCAAAAAGCATGGGCTCAGAGAGTTCAATCCCGAGTTGCAGCAATAAGGTTCCCGTTGCAGTGGTTTCGCAGTGTTGTCCGTCAAAAGGCTTTAAATGCTCAATTTTCATTTTACCTGATTAATCAAAAACAATATATTATTTTTTTATCTGCCCGGTGCCCAAACGCAACGGTAAATGATTTAAAATAACAATTATATGGTTAGCAAAATTACTATTAGGGTTGAAACAGGTAAAGGTCTTCGACAAGCTCAGACTGACAATATCTAAGTTTAATTAATGATACGACATTATCCAAGGGGATTAGAAATGGTTTAAAAATCAGAAATCATTCTGTACAGACATTTGCTGATTAATCCATTAATACCCCTTCATTTCTGGCCACCTAAACCTGATTGACGCGAAAAGCCCGGAGCGAGGAACGAGTGAGGACTTGTAGCAAAAAGCAGGGCTAAACAAACCCAAGCGCTGCTGCCCCTGCTTTCCAAAAAACCAATGAGTTGCCCATACCCCAGACTTCCAAAGTCATGCCTGTACTCATGATCTTTTAAACTTCGTAAGTCATCCCTAGCTGTTAACGTCCATCATCATGCATCGTATCACCGTACGGGTTGGCATGTGCATAATCTACCGCCGAAACCTTATAATCGGTTGGTGCAAAACTGGCCGAAGTGCTCAGCGCCATACCCAGCTCGTAACGTGTTGGATAAGGCGTTTTTAACAAGCTCCCTGCGGGTATATATGGAAAACTCTCTAAATAACTCTGCATTACACTCGGACTCACCCGCCTATTGATGTACGCCCTGCTTAACTGATGTGTTTCTCTTAAACCCGCAGCGCCTAATAATTCAACGGCACTGGCCACAGTTAAGTTATGGAAGTTTTTAACACGAACGGTTTTATCTTCTACCACAAGGCCTTTCATTAAGCTCTGATCTTGCGTAGCTACTCCTGTTGGGCAGGTATTGCTGTTACATTCTAAAGCCTGGATACAGCCTAAAGCGAACATCATTCCGCGGGCCGCATTACACATATCGGCCCCAAGGGCTATATTTTTAACCAGATCGAAACCTGTTGCCACTTTACCCGAGGCAATAATTTTAATGTGTTTTTTCAGATCAAAACCATTTAAAACATCGTATACAAAAGCAACACCTTCGCGCAAAGGCATGCCTACCGAATTCGAAAATTCCTGTGGTGCAGCACCTGTTCCGCCTTCGCCACCATCAACGGTAATAAAATCAGGATAAATGCCGGTTTCTACCATGGCTTTACAAATGGCATAAAACTCGCTTTTACGACCGATACACAATTTAAATCCTACGGGTTTACCGCCCGATAAATCGCGAAGTTTCTTCACAAACTCCAACAAACCAATCGGCGTGTTAAATGCCGAGTGAGCCGGTGGCGACAATACATCTTTACCTTCGGGCACTAAACGAATCCTGGCCACTTCTGGTGTTACCTTACTGGCCGGCAGCATCCCACCATGTCCGGGTTTAGCCCCCTGAGAAAGTTTAATCTCGATCATTTTTACCTGGTCGGTTTGTGCCCTTTCGGCATAAGCATCGTAATTAAAGGTACCATCGGCATTACGGCAACCAAAATAACCGGTACCAATCTGCCAGATTAAATCGCCACCTGGCTGACGGTGATAATCGCTTATTCCACCTTCGCCGGTATTGTGTGCAAAGTTGCCCATTTTAGCACCACCGTTTAAAGCGAGAATAGCGTTCTGACTTAATGAGCCAAAGCTCATGGCCGATATATTATAAATACTGGCAGAATAAGGTTTTTTGCAATCTGGTCCGCCAACAATAACTCGCGGATCTAAATTTAATTCATGGTGAGAAATAGCCGCAATACTATGGCTTAACCATTCGTAGCCATTATCATAAACATTTAACTGCGTTCCGAATGGAATGGTATCGTTATCTTTTTTAGCGCGTTGATAAATTAAAGAGCGGTTTAACCTGCTGTAAGGTGTACCATTGGTATCACTTTCTACGAAATATTGATACACTTTCGGTCTCAATTCTTCCATAAAGTATCTTAAACGCCCAAAAACCGGGTAGTTCCTTACAATACTGTGTTTGGGCTGGTATAAATCGTATACACCAAGAATGACAAAAGGACCTGTAAAAATGAATGTCCACCATAAAAAGGGATGGTAAAGGCCCAGCATAATGGTCAGGGCAACTAAAAATGCGGCAATTGCGACGAAAGCTTTTCTCATAATAATAGATTAGCGTATGTTTTGTTAGTACAAAGATTAGGATTATTAAACAACTGACACCATTAATTTGTTATTTTTACGCTATGCTTATTAAGATCTATCCAGAAAACCCCAACGAAAGAGCCATTGAACAAGTTGTTGAAGTATTGAAGAAAGGTGGTTTAATCATCTACCCTACCGATACCATTTATGGTTTAGGCTGCGATATTACCAATCCGAAAGCCATCGAAAAAATATGCAGAATACGTGGTATTAAACCCGAAAAAGCTAATTTCTCTTTTATCTGTCACGATTTAAAGCATATATCCGATTACATTAAACCGATTGACAATACCACGTTCAGGGTCTTAAAGAAAGCTTTACCCGGGCCGTTTACCTTTATCTTTAACGCGAACAACAATGTACCCAAATTATTGAGTTCAAACAAAAAAACGGTGGGTATCCGTGTGCCCGATAATAACATTGCCCGTTGTATTGTTAAAGAATTGGGCAACCCTATCCTATCTACTTCCATAAAGGATGATGATGATGTAATCGAATATTCTACCGACCCGGAATTGATTCATGAAAAATATGAAGATTTAGTCGACCTGGTCATCGACGGTGGTTTTGGCGATAACGAAGCCTCTACCGTAATCGACTGTACAACAGGAGAGTTCGAAGTGATCCGTGAGGGTAAAGGAAATATTGAAGAGTATTTGTAAGCTTATTATCGTGTAAGCCAGATCGCCTATTTTATCAGGCCTGTTAGATTACTTTTTTTTGGAAGTGACGGTTTCAGTTCCCGGTGGCGGCCTCCAGCCCTGCTTTACACTTCAAGTCCTCCCCGATTAAAATCGGGATGCGGGCTTTCCGTTTCAATCAGGCTTAGTAACAAAGTGGGCGCTCCGAAGGTGAATAACATTTAGCACTTAAAGCAGGTTGTATCATATTTGTAATTTCAATTTCTATCAAGCCAACCTGCGAAGCAAGCTTGAAGGCCTATAAAAACATATACAAAACTGAAAAAAGAAAGAGCCCCCTCGGCGGCGATGGACCTGTACCGATTTTTCATCGGTAGCCGAGGCAAGACTACGCAAGGGGCAAGAATAGCGACCGCTTTAAGGTTCCCGCCTGCGAGGGATCCGATAGCTATCGGATGACGACCGTATTATAGCGAGCGCCTTCCCCCTATCTGCCTATTGGCACCTTTCCCCTGAAAGGGAAAGGCTAAAAAACAAATTAACGCACACTGCAATATGTCCCATGCGATCTGCTCCCTGCTATCGGCCTAGGAAATGATGGAAGGAGAAGCAGTTGAAACTTGTGTACAATCTTTACCTAACCCAAAGAACCAAAACAGAGGCAAGAACGATTTTTCTTCGTTCCTAGCCGCTGTTGCGAATAAAGTTTAGACTAGCTTATCCGACATCAGTTCCAAGCCTTGATTTTTGGTTACCTTTTTATCAAGAAAAAGGTAAGAGCCCCTCGGCGGCGGCGAGCCGAGGCAAGACTGCGCGAAGGGCAAGAAAATAGCGACCGCTTTAAGGTTCCCGCCTGCGAGGGATCCGATAGCTATCGGATGACGACCGTATTATAGCGAGCGCTTTAACCCCCTATCCGCCTATCGGCACCTTTCCCCTGAAAGGGAAAGGCTAAAAAACAAATTAACGCACACTGCAATATGCGCCATGTTATCTGCTACCTGCAATATGCTTCATGCTACCTGCATCCTGCTATCCGGCCTAGCAGATTTTCGTAGGAAAAAGCACGGAAATCTGTGCAGCCCCCCTCAATACCCCACAGCCCAAGGCAGGATCAAGCGGGCGTGCTGGGATAAGCCAGGGTAAGAGCCTCGATACTGCCGCAATTAAGATTTCCGTAGGTTTTTACAAGGAAGGATGCAAGCCTTGATTGTTTGTTTCTTTATCATCAAGGATAAAGAAAGAGCCCCTCGGCGGCGGCGAGCCGAGGCAAGATTGCGTGAAGATCAAGAATAGCGACCGCTTTAAGGTTCCCGCCTGCACGAGAATGACGACCGTATTAGAAATTATCCTATATATCATGCTATCTGCACCATGCTATACGGCCTAGGAAATGATGGAAGGAGAAAACGTTAAAGCTTTTGCACCTCCTTTCAACCTACCACTGCCCCGAGGCAGCACACCCTCCCCGATCCTTCATCGGGGGCTTGTGCTGGCGACCCAAAAAGCTTTGACGAATTTATCCGACATCAGTTCCAAGCCTTTCAGTTATGCCTTGGTCTTTGTTGTTTTTAAAGGCAGGCATGCTTTCGCTACGCTCAGGTTTGTTTCTTTTGGGCCAAGCCAAAAGAAAGAGCCCTCCAGCGACGGCGAGCCGAGGCAAGCCCGAGCCTGAGCAAAACCTACAATTGCCATTTTGAACGTAGTGAAAAATCTCGCTAAAAAATCCTTCGGGCCTCGCCTAAAATTTATCAACATCCAACCTAAATACCAAAGAAATATATAAATTTATATTTTTAATACCATACTCCACAAGCTTTTAACAAAACAAACAACTAAAATTAACTTCGTTCTAATACTGAATTAATATTCAACGCATATTTTCGTAACCTAATCATTCTATATGGCGCTACAATTACTCCAATAAAGCTTTTCGGCTAAAAAAATCGTTGTCGGGCAAATGATTTTCGCACAATTGCTACAGATTTACCCTGTAGTGATGATGGTTTGCGCTGAATGATCAAAAATCTTTTAATTACAATCCTTATTATTCTGTATGGCAAAACTTTACTCCTAATCATTCGAATCCTCGCGGGACCGTTCCCGAAAAATAAAGCAATTAAGCTTAATAAGCTGCTTCGCTAACTTATTCAAAAAGATTAATCATCATTTCATATCCCTAAAAAAATTATATGAAAAAACTTTTACTATTATCCTTATTATTTCTCATAACAAGTAGGCTACTGGCGCAGGTAACGCTCACTACTTCTCCTTACGTAGAAAATTTCGATGGCATTGGAGCTGCATTACCCGATGGCTTTACACTTCGGACTACTGCCACCACAACCAGTTTAGGTGTTGTTGCAACCTACATCAATACACCGGGCAGTACCACAACGTGGAATTCTACTGGGGGTACATTCAAAAATTTCGCTTCTGGCTCCATTGGCTTAACTGCAGCAACAGCAGTACAAACAGCAGCAACCAATAGAGCACTCGGAATCAGGCAGGTAGCGGCATCAGACAATGGTGTGGGTTTTGCCTTTCAGGTGAGCAATACTACAGGAAAAACAGGTTTCAAATTATCTTTTGATCTGCAATCGCTTGATGCGAGTTCGCCAAGAACAACCACATGGCGGGTTGATTATGGGTTTGGGGCTTCTCCAACGGTTTTTACTGCTGCAACAACTACTGGTGTTTTAACTACAGGAGGATCTACTAGTGGGATAAACACCATAAATGCCGATTTCGGTACAGCTTTAGACAACAATGTTGGTCCGGTTTGGATCAGGATTGTAGCCATAGGCGCCACTACAGGATCCGGCAACAGACCCTCAACGGCTATAGATAATTTTAGTCTATCCTTTACTTCTGGTGGAGGGCCATCTACGCCGGCACTAGTTGCATCGCCTACCAGTTTGGCATTTGGAAGCCAAACGATAGCAACAAATTCTACTGCGCAGAGTTTCACCCTAAGCGGTAGCAATACCACAGCAAATACCAATATTACCACAACTTTACCTTTTACAGTATCGAAAGATAATAACACTTTTACTACGGCTATTGCCTATAGCGTGGCCGAAGTTTCAGCTTCACCAACGGTTTATGTACGTTATAGTCCAACGGTTACTGGTCCATCGGCAAGCAATGTTCAAATTACCAGCACTGGTGCAACAGCTGTAAGTGTTGCCTTAAGCGGTACAGGTGTAGCAGGCGACGTTACCCCACCCTTAACCACAGCAACTTACCCCAAAACCACAACGGTTACCACTACCTCAGTCGATTTTGTAAACAACATTAACGAGGCTGGTACCACCTATTATGTGTTAGCCCTTTCAGGAGGTACTGCCCCAACACCCGCACAGGTAAAAGCTGCACAGGATGGAACCGGGGCTGCCGCTTTAAAATCGGGCTCATTTGCCAATACGGCCAATACCGATGCCAGCGCATCCATCACCGGTTTAACAATTGGCACTGGTTACACCTTATATGTAGTGGCACAAGATGCTGCTGGCAATTTACAAACCACAGTGGCAACGGTTGATGCTACCACGGCCAACCCTCCTTTGGTGAGTGCACCCGTAATCATCAGTCAATATTACGAAGGCACCTCGGTAAACAAATGGATCGAGTTAACCAATTTGAGCAATGCACCAATTAATACTGCATCACCACAGTTAAAATTAGCTTTATATAATATTTCTGGCGATGCGGGTAACATCAACATCACCGGTGCACCATCACAAACCGTAAATTTAAACTTTACCATCCCGGCTCACGGCTCCGTACTTTTGGGCAATACGGGTAATGGTACCGAAGTTCCTTATTTAACTCCTGCCAGTGCCATTTTAAACAGCAACACTGTAATCAACTTTAACGGTAACGATGGTGTGGCCCTTTTAGATGCCAATAACAACATTATCGATGCTTTTGGGCAGGGCGTTAACGCCAAAGATGTTTCTTATGTAAGAAGTTTAAATGTAACCGCACCTAGTCCTACCTATATAGACAACGATTGGACCAGAACACCTCTGGCTACCGTTCAAAATGCCATTGATGATGACGATGCCAATAGGTTGGGGGTACATTTCCCACCTAACTTACCTGCCTGCGCGGCACCAAGCAGCCCTGCAACTGCTTTGGCTTTTAGCGCTGTTACCACAGGCAGCATCACCGCAACTTTTACCAAATCGGCCGATGCCAACGAATACCTGATCATCAGAAGTTTAAATGCCACCTTGAGTGCACTTCCTGTTGATGGTACCGCTTATGCCATTGGTTCTGCTTTAGGTGGGGGCACGGTAATCAATAAAATTGTAAGCAATACCTTTACCGATAACGGTTTAAACAGTTCTACTACGTACAACTATTTTATTGTTCCATTGAACAACCTTTCTTGTACCGGCGGACCGAAATATTTAACCACCAATATTTTAACCGCAGCACAAAGCACTAAAACCTTATTGCCCTGTGCCACGCCAACCGCACAGCCTACAGGTTTTACCATTACTTCTTCCAACTATAACTTTATCCAGGCTTCTTTCACCGCCGCCAGCGCAGCTGATGAATACCTGGTGGTGATGAGTACCAGCAATACCTTAACCGCAGCACCGGTAAACCAAACGGTTTATAATGTTGGCGATGCTTTAGGTGGTGGTATTGTGGTAAAAAGGGGAACAGGCACTTCATTTGTCAGAAATGGTTTAACCCAGAACACCAATTATTACTTTTTCACCTATGCGGTAAACAGTGCCTGTAGCGGTGGCCCTTTATATTTAACCACACAGCCGCTTTTAGGAAACTTTAAAACCGGTATCCTTGATGTAAACAAACTCAATTTCTATTATGGTAACTTACATAGCCACAGCAGTTATTCTGACGGAAATAAAGACGATTTAACCAAAAAACCAGAAGACGATTATGCTTTTGCCAAAACGGCAATGAAACTCGATTTCCTTGGGATATCGGAGCATAACCACACACAGGCCGGTATGTCTTTAGCCAACTGGCAACCGGGTATCATTGCAGCCAAAAATGCAACCACTTCTACTTTCGTTGCTTTGCACGGTATGGAATGGGGCGTAATTAGTGGCGGCGGACACGTAATTGTGTATGGTATCGATTCACTGATTGGCTGGGAGCCGGGCGAAAACCAGATTTATGTACCTAAAAGCACTTATACGGGTCCTGCGGGTTTATTCAGGATCATTAACCGCCATGGTTTAAATGCCATAGCTACTTTGGCTCACCCTAATACGACCGATTTTAACAACATCTCGGCCACTTACGATTTAAGTGCCGATAGCGCCATTGTAGGTGCAGCCTTAGAAAGTGGTCCTGCATTTTCGACCAATGTTACCTATTCCGATCCCGCCAGCTCGATGAGTTATTTAAGTTATTATAACCGCATGCTGGCTAAGGGCTACCACCTTGGTGCAACCATTGATCATGATAACCACAACATGACTTTTGGTAAACACACCCGCTCCAGATTGGTGGTAATGGCTCCTGCCCTTACCGAGAACGATTTATTGGATGCCATTAAAAAGATGCGTTTCTACGCATCGCAAGATTCGGCAGCGAAAGTCGTTTTCACCATTAACAAGCAACCTGTAGGCAGTGTATTTAAAACCGCTGGTGCGCCGCAGATCTCCGTAAGTTCAATAACCACCAGCCCTGTAACCAGCATTAAAATTTTATATGGTACACCTGGAAACGGCATTAATCCGGTAGAATTAACCACCAGCCCAACTGCAAGTTTAACCTATACCGATAATGCTTTGGCCAACCTGGCCACAGGTTATTATTATGCCGATATTGTAGAAGCAGACGGAAGCCGGATCATTACCTCTCCCATCTGGTATACCAGGGATGATGCGACGGTTAAGAAAGACCAGAACATTACCTTTGCCGCCACCAGAACGGCTACTTACGGCGATCCTGATTTAGTTGCAGGGGCTACGAGCGACAATACGGCCATTAACATCGAATATACCAGCAGCGATACCAATATTGCCACCATCAGCAATAACGATATCCACATTGTAAAAGCAGGTACGGTAACCATTACGGCCAATCAACCGGGCGATACTTTCTTTAACCCCGCAGTTGCCAAACAACAGGTATTAACCATTGCCCCTAAAGCCATTACGGTAACCGCAGATGCCAAAACCAAGGTAGAAGGAACAGCTGATCCGGCATTTACCTATGTTTCCACACCTACACTGATTGGTACCGATGCTTTTACAGGAGCATTAAGCCGTGTGGCAGGAGAAACGGCAGGCGATTACGCCATTCAGCAGGGAACGCTGGCCTTGAGTAGCAATTATAGTATCAACTACAATGCTGCCAATCTTCATATTAATGCCAAACCGGTTGCCGCAATAAGTGCCAGTGTTGCTGTTCCACAAAACGCCACTGCTCCAGTAATTACCTTTAGGGCAACTGCGGGTACAGCACCGTTTACATTTACTTATAACATCAATGGAGGCAGCAGCCAAACATTGAGAGCAACAAGCAATACCGCAACAGTAACGGCACCAACCAATGTGGTGGGCACATTCGTTTACACCATCACCAACATTGCCGATGCTTTTAGTGCACAAGCGCAAAATGTTTCAACCACGATAACGGTTCGTCCTTTACCAGTGGCTACCATTGCAGGTAATACCGCGGTGTGTAACTTCGGTTCATCACCAAACATTACCTTCACAGGTTCGGTTGGCACAGCACCTTACACCTTTACTTATACCGTAAACGGAGGCAGCAACCGTACCGTAAGCACCAATGCTACTACCGCTACAGTTAGTGTACCAACCAATGCCGCAGGTACATTTACGTACACTTTAGTAAGTGTGGCCGATGCTTATGCCAATCAATTACAAACCGGAACAGCAACCGTAACGGTAAATGCCCTGCCGGTGGTTTCCATCAGCAGCAACAAAGGTTTGTCGATTTCTAAAGGTGATGCCATCGTTTTAACGGCTACCGGTGGTACGCAATACAGCTGGACAGGCTCGGATATCATTAGCGGACAAAACACGCCTGCCTTAACCATCCGACCGAAACAGAGCGGTACTTACCGTGTTACCGTAAGCAATGCCAGCGGTTGTGTGAGCGATCAAAGCATTGCCATTACCGTAATAGACGATTATAAACTCGAAGCCAGTACTGTAGTTACGCCTAATGGTGATGGGTATAACGATAAATTTATCGTGAAAAACATCGATTATTATCCGAACAATACCTTAAAGATATTCGATAAGGCCGGGCGGATTTTATATACCAAACATACCTATGCCAACGATTGGGACGGAACCATAAACGGTAGTCCGCTGAGCGAAGGAACCTATTATTACATCATCGATTTAGGTAGCGGCATCGGTACATTCAAAGGTTTTATCAACATCATTAGAGACTAATTACAGACATGAGAGCAATTACAAAAAACATAAAGCAAATGCGTCGCGTAACGTTTCTATTTGCTGCAGGCACATTATTTTTCGGATCTGTTAAAGCACAGATCCTTCCACTCAATGCACAATATTTCCAGAACCGTTACCTGGTTAATCCATCAATGGCCGGTATTAACGAAGGTTTTAACATTAACGGCAGTTTCCGTAAACAATGGTCGAACATTCCGGGTGCGCCCATTACACAAAGTGTAACTTTAGATCAGCAGGTGAACAAAGTAGGCTGGGGTGTAAACATCTACAATGAGAAATCAGGCGGTATCCAACGTACAAAAGCTGTCGGAACCTTTGCTTACCACCTGCCCTTAAACAACGACGACCAGAAACTGAACTTCGGGATCTCTTTTGGCGCCAGTCAGGATAAACTGGATTTAAGCAGTGTAAGAAACAGCGATATCAATGATCCATCCATTGCCCGTTTTAACGACAGGGGATATTATTTAGATGGCGATTTCGGTATCTCTTATACCTCAAAAGGATTAACCGTTGAAGGTGCCGTGCCGAACATGCGTTCCGTTTTCAGAAAAGACGATTTAAACTTTGCCGACAAACCCACGTTTTATTCGGCGGTGAGTTATAAGTTCATGCTGGGATCGGGTATAAACGGAATCAGCCTGGAGCCAAAAGGTGTATTCAGGGGCATAAAAAATTACAAAAATTTATGGGATGCCGGCTTGAATGCCAATTTTGCCAACGATAAACTGTACGCCATGGCCATGTACCACAATACCCAGAATGCTACCTTCGGTTTTGGCATGAATTACAAATCGACCCTATATTTTATGGCTTATTACAACACCGCCACTTCAGCAATCAGTGGTTATACCGATGGCGATTTCGAAATAAATATCAGGGTAAATATTGGCAAGAAGCCTTAATTTAAGCGACTGTCGTCATCCTCACGCATGCGGGGATCTTAATGCAAGAAAAGCCGCAGATGTAAAAATCTGCGGCTTTTTTTATTGATCGCATTCCCACCGATCCGCCTGCCCCCTATCCGCCTATCGGCACCTTTCCCCTGAAAGGGAAAGGGCTAAAAGACAAATTACCGCCCCCTGCAATGTACACCATGCGATCTGCACCCTGCTATCGGCCTAGGAAATGATGGAAGGAGAAAACGTTAAAGCTTTTGCACCCCCTTTCAACCTACCACTGCGCAGAGGCAGCACGCCCTCCCCGATCCTTCATCGGGGGCTTGTGCTGACGACTAAAAAAGCTTTGACGAATTTATCCGACATCAGTTCCAAGCCTTTCAGTTATGCCTTGGTGTTTGTTGTTTTCAACGGCAGGCATGCTTTCGCTGCGCTCAGGTTGGTTACTTTTTCATCAAGGAAAAAGTAAAAGCCCTTCGGCGGCGGCGAGCCGAGGC
This sequence comes from Pedobacter sp. SG908, assembly GCF_011759615.1. Taxonomy (NCBI): domain Bacteria; kingdom Pseudomonadati; phylum Bacteroidota; class Sphingobacteriia; order Sphingobacteriales; family Sphingobacteriaceae; genus Pedobacter; species Pedobacter sp. SG908. The sequence goes on along the minus strand of NZ_JAAOYY010000001.1, from coordinate 1,328,895 downwards.
AAGACTGCGCGAAGGGCAAAACCTCCCCCAACCCCTCCTGAAGGAGGGGAGTTCCCACCCATAGTTTTAAAATTAAAAGCGCTTTAAGGTTCCCGCCTGCGCGGGAATGACGACCGTATTATAGCGAGCGCCCTAACCCCCTATCGGCATCTTTCCCCTGAAAGGGAAAGGCTAAAAGACAAATTACCGCACCCTGCAGTGTGCACCCTGCTATCGGCCTAGGAAATGATGGAAGGAGAAAACGTTAAAGCTTTTGCACCTCCTTTCAACCTACCACTACCCAGAGGCAGCACGCCCTCCCCGATCCTTCATCGGGGGCTTGTGCTGGCGAACAAAAAAGCTTTGACGAATTTATCCGACATCAGTTCCTAGCCTTGATTGTTTGTTTCTTTATCATCAAGGATAAAGAAAGAGCCCTCCAACGGCGGCGAGCTGGGGCAAGACTGCGCGAAGGGCAAAACCTCCCCCAACCCCTCCTGAAGGAGGGGAGTTCCCACCCATAGTTTTAAAATTAAAAGCGCTTTAAGGTTCCCGCCTGCGCGGGATCCGATAGCTATCGGATGACGACCGTATTAGTTAACTCCCAATAGCAACCTAAAACCGCATCATTAAATAACAGATTTCCTCACAAAAACCACCCCCTTTCCCCCTTATTTCACTACTTTTACCTTCATGGCAAAACTCATCAACCTGGACGTTTTTAAAAGATTTTTCCGCTCAGAACAGATCGGCGGATTTATATTATTAATCTGCGTTGCCATTTCCCTAATTATTGCCAATTCATCTGCTAAAGATACTTTTATCAATTTCCTCGAAATTAAACTGGGTTTTGGTCCGGTAAACTATAGCATCCTGGCCTGGATTAACGACGCCTTAATGGCTATATTTTTCCTGCTCGTAGGGCTCGAAATCAAACGCGAACTCGTAGAAGGCGAATTATCTTCTGTTAAAAGTGCCGCCTTACCTGTAATTGCAGCGCTGGGCGGCATGCTCGTACCCGCTTTAATTTATAGCCTGTTTAACAAAGGCACAGAAACTGCAGGCGGCTGGGGCATCCCCATGGCAACCGACATTGCCTTTGCCCTCGCCATTATTGCCATGCTTGGTAAAAGCGTACCCACCAGTTTAAAAATATTCCTGGCTGCTTTAGCCATTGTCGACGATCTCGGTGCCATCCTCGTCATCGCGATTTTTTATACCCACCAGATTCATTTCGAATACCTGGCCATGGCTGGGGGTATCCTTGTTCTTTTAAGCCTGATGAATTATTTCGGCGTAAAGAAACTCGTGTTTTACCTCATCCCAGGCATATTCCTTTGGTATTTCATCCACCACTCGGGCATCCATGCCACCATTGCAGGGGTACTGCTTGCTTTTACTATCCCCACCAATGAAACGGACGAAGAATCGCCTTTAGAAAAACTCGAGCATTTTTTAACCACTCCGGTAAACTACATCATTATGCCCATTTTTGCATTGGCGAATACCAGCATCACTTTCCAAAAAGAAATGCTCGTCGGACTGGTTTCCCCTCTCGGCCTCGGCATTATCGTAGGTTTATTCGTGGGTAAAACCATAGGTGTAACCTTTTTTAGCTGGTTAGCCGTGAAATTAAAGTGGGCTGATTTACCCACCGGAGCAGGCTGGAAACACATTTTAGGGTTGGGCATGCTGGCCGGAATCGGTTTTACCATGTCGATTTTTATTGCCTTGCTCTCTTTTAGCGAGGTGCTGCATGTTTCGGAAGCGAAGTTTGCGATTCTAACCGCTTCGATCTTATCCGGTGTGGTGGGTTTTGTGTTTCTGAAATCGGTGAAGAGGGATTAAGCGAATATTTAACCGCAAAGAACGCAAAGTTTTTCGCAAAGAACGCGAAGTGTAAGCGTTACTTTTTAGTGCCTTACCCCCTATCCGCCTATCGGCACCTTTCCCCTGAAAGGGAAAGGACTGAAAAACAAATTACCGCACCCCGTAGTGTGCACCCTGCTATCCGGCCTAGGAAATGATGGAAGGAGAAAGCGTTAAAGCTTTAGCACCTCCTTTCAACCTACCACTACCCCGAGGCAGCACACTCTCCCCGATTCTTCATCGGGGCTTGTGCTGGCGACCCAAAAAGCTTTGACGAATTTATCCGACATCAGTTCTAAGCCTTGATCTTTTGTTTCTTTTCTATCAAGAGAAAAGAAAGAGCCCCCTCGGCGGCGGCGAGCCGAGGCAAGCCCGAGCAGAGGGCAAAACCTCCCCCAACCCCTCCTGAAGGAGGGGAGTTCCCACCCATAGTTTTAAAATTAAAAGCGCTTTAAGATTAGCTTCGCTGAGCACTTCGTGGTTCCCGCCTGCGCGGGATCCGATAGCTATCGGATGACGACCGTATTATAGCGAGCGCCTTAAACTCCTATCTACCTATCATTTTCAACCCTTTCACTTTACCCCTCGAGGTATTCTCTTCGAATAAGAGATCAGCATTGCGTTTTAGATGCTGCGCTTAAATAAACCAGGCGAACTATTCCCCTAACAGATTTTTATGCTTTACGCCCCACCTTTCGAGTTCATTAATAATCGGTCTCAATTCGAGCCCAATTTCGGTTAGCTCATATTCTACCCGTGGCGGAACTTCGGCGTAAATGGTCCGCTTAACAATTTTATCTGCTTCTAATTTACGTAGCTGTAAGGTTAACATGCGCTCGGTAATATTGGGCAAACGTTGTTTTAACTCTCCGAATCTGAGTTTACCGTTCATTAACCACGAACAGATTACTAAAGCCCATTGCCCGCCAATAATGTTGGCCGCATAAACTTCTAAACACTCATCAGCTAAAGCTTGTTTGTTAGCGTAGTTGGTAGAGGTTTCCTTGATTTTAGACATGCTTACATTTTTTATAGTACCTTACAATTGGTCGCTAATGTACAAAATAAGCGGTTATGCCTCTATTTTTGTTCTTTATAATCATCAAAATTTGTAAAAATGAAGACACTAATCGTCGTAACACACCCCGATATTAAAAGTTCCCTAATCAACAAGCGGTGGATTGAAGAATTAAATAAATACCCCGAGAAATATCTGGTCCACCAACTGTATGAGGTCTATCCTGACGAAAAGATTGATGTACTTGCAGAACAAAAGTTGATTGAACAACATGATAAAATTGTATTCCAGTTTCCCTATTATTGGTTCAATTGCCCCCCACTTTTAAAAAAATGGATGGATGAAGTGCTCACTCATGGATGGGCCTACGGCAGCAAAAGCGGTTATAAATTAGCTGGCAAAAAAATTGCCCTTGCCATTTCTTTGGGCGTTGAAGAACACGAACTGCGTCCATCAGAAAAATATAAATATCCATTAGCAGAATTAACCCGTCCGTTCGAACTTTCTTTTGAATATGTAAAAGCCGATTACCAACCCCTATTTGCTTACTACGGAATGGAGCATAACACATCGAAAAAATGGGTAGAAGAAAGCGTTCCTTTGTATTTAGATTTTTTAGATTCGTTATAAAGATTAAGCTAATATTTAACCGCAAAGAACGCAAAGTTTTGCGCAAAGAACGCGAAGTGAAAATGACTGAAATCTATCACGAATTCATTTTAGTGTCGTTCAGAACAAAATTAATACCGATAAGAAGTCTCGTATAAAAAATTCGTCATTGCGAGAAGGCTTTTTTAGCCGACGAAGCAATCTTTATAGCAAGGATCACTAGCATGATAGATCGCTTCGTCGATCCTCAGCAATGACGATACAACGCCCCCTCAAATCTCCAGAGGAATCAATCTACGTACGCCTGTCTCTACACCCTGCTATCCGACCTGGCGATGGCTATAGCACTGCAAAACACCTTTTTTACAAGCTACCTAAAACATCATCACGCCATAATCAAATCAAGCCTTACTTGATCATCACCTTTTTACCGGTTTTTGCAGCAGTTTTAGCTGCTTCTAAAATCTTAACCACAATTAAATTGTTTTCTAAAGAAGATAGGTCATTTTCAGGGCTGATTTCTTTTCTCAATACCGCAGCCAGGTAACCCAAACTACTGGCATAAGCCGGTGCAAGTGCTTTTGCCTGATACACCTTATAATCGCTCTTTCCATTTTCTTTTAAACGCAACTGGTGTTCATTAACCGCCTGTATATATCCTGTTTTCCCGAATACCTCCAGATCCTTAATACTGAAAGGCCAGTTCCACGAAGCTTCAATGATTCCTGTTGCATCCGGGTACTCCAGCAAAATTGTGGCATCGTCATCCACTTTCGGGTAAATAGCAGGTTTAATCTGATGGGTAATGGCCGACACGGAAATTGGCGCCCTGCCATTCATCAGCCAGGTCATCAAATTAGCGCCATAACAGCCAAAATCGGTCAGTGCACCTGCCCCGTTTTTAGCCGGATCGGTTAGCCAGCTCAAAAACTCTTTGCTCACCCCAATTTCCTTGGGTCCTTGGTGCCCGTCATGCACGATCATCTTCCGCACCTCGCCGATTAAATTTTGTTGTTTGATATTCAGGTAAGCTTCCTGGTTACTCGGGTACCAGGTGGTTTCATAATTCGTAAGCAAATGGATGTGATGCTTTTTCGCCAGCTGAACCATTTTCTCCGCATCTTTAACCGTGGTTGCCAGGGGCTTCTCCACCATTACAGCAATGCCCAGGGGCGCAGCCGCCTCCACCACGCCCAAATGATCGCTGATGGCATTATAAGCCAGCACGGCATCAGGTTTGCGTTTTTGCAATAAAGCAGGCAGGTTGGGGTAAAATAAGCTATCGGCCAGTTGATAACGCTGCTTAAAACGCTGTATTAAATCGGAATTACTTTCTGCAATGCCGATGATGTTCACCTCTCCTTTCTGATAACTGTTCATAATCAGGTAAATGTGATCATGATTCAGTCCCGCCACGGCAACATTCAGTTTTGCATGCTGCGCCGTGGATTCAAAACAAATGGTAAATGTGGCAAACAGTGCAAATGCAAATTTCCAGATCGGTTTATGGCTCATCGCTAAACATTTTAAAAGGTATGATTAAAGTAGGCCAAGGTAAAAATTAATTCAAAAGAAGCTACTGGCACATAAAAATATTACAAATTTAACTGTATTAACGGCAGGTTTAACCGCAAAGGTTACAGAGGGTTGGCGCAAAGCACGCGAAGAACAAGCGTTACTTTTTTGCACCTTAACCCACTATCCGCCTATCGGGTCCTTTCTACTGAAAAGGAAAGGGCTAAAAATAAACTACCGCACCCTGCAATATGCCTCATGCTATCTGCACCCTGCTATCCGGCCTAGGAAATGATGGAAGGAGAAAACGTTAAAGCTTTAGCACCTCCTTTCAACCTACCACTACCCAGAGGCAGCACGCCCTCCCCGATTTTTCATCGGGGGCTTGTGCTGACGACCAAAAAAGCTTTGACGAATTTATCCGACATCAGATCCAAGCCTTGATTGTTTGTTTCTTTATCATCAAGGATAAAGAAAGAGCCCTTCGGCGGCGGTGAGCCGAGGCAAGACTGTGCCTAAGGCAAAATAGAAAAAAGGGCAGCAGAATAGCGAGCGCTTTAAGATTCCCACCTGCGCGGGAATGACGACCTTATTATAGCGAGCGCCTTACCCCCTATCCGCTTATCGGCACCTTTCCCCTGAAAGGGAAAGGGCTAAAAAAACAAATTACCGCATCCTGCAATATACTCCATGCGATCTGCATCATGCTATCCGGCCTGGCAGATTTTCGCCGGAAAAAGCACGAAAATCTTTGCACTTCCCCTCATAACCCCACAACCCAAGGCAGGATCAAAGCGGGTGCGATGGGATAAGCCAGGGTAAGAGCCTCGATACTGCCGCAATTAAGATTTCCGTAGGTTTTTACAAGAAAGGTGCAGCAATCTTTTATACCTATAAAAAACAATATGATCGCATAAAAAACGGATGCAAGCCTTTCAGTTATGCCTTATTGTTTGTTGTTTTCATTGGTAGGCATGCTTTCGCTGCGCTCAGGTTGGTTACCTTTTTATCAAGAAAAAGGTAAGAGCCCCCTCGGCGGCGGTGAGCCGAGGCAAGCCCGAGCGAAGGGCAAAACCTCCCCCAACCCCTCCTGAAGGAGGGGAGTTCCCACCCATAGTTCTAAAATTAAAAGCGCTTTAAGGTTCCCGCCTGCGCGGGAATGACGACCGTACTAGTGATACTGTAAACACCCCCCCTTACCCCCTCTTCACCTCATACCACCTCTCCACCCCCTCCACATACCCCTCAAAAAATTCCTTATAATACCCTTTCAGTACCTGCACCCTAAAATTTACCCTGCTAAAAAACCAAACCAGTTTATAATCCATTTCCGCCTCAAGCAAATACCATAAATACGGTTTAGCCCTATCGCAAACCAAAAACAAGCTAGACTTATCGGTATTAAAATCCAGCAGTTTACCTTTTACCTTAAGCTTCAGTTCCAGTTCGTAATAATCGCCCTCATCTTTTAACACAAAGCTTAAAACAGGTATTTCCATCGCAAATTCAACCAGTTTCATATCCCGCATTACAGGTTTGCCTGTTACATTGCGCAGGCCATAAGTATAGCAATAATGTGTAAAGCGTTGTTGCATCAATAGCGGCAAAGCCTTGTTCCATAACTTAAAAAGGACGAGCTGGTTGGCATCATTAATCGCATTAGTTTCTGGCAGGTGGCCATTGGCGCTAAAGCGTATGGCCGCTAGCTCTTTCATGGCGAAGCAAATGCTGTTCAGCTCCTCCTGCTGAGGCGATAGGCTTACACCATCCACATCGTGCGGATTAAACACGAAACGTTTAAAAGATTTTACCGTTTTAAGGTAAGCCGTGGCCGCAAAAACATAAGGAATTAAAAAAGGATAATGGTTGCTGTGGAAATTCAGCAGATCGGTATTGGCGAAACAATAACCAATGCTAACCGGGGCCAACCGTGCCATAGCATGCTTATCCAACAGCCTTTCACGCGGTACCACCACACGTTCCGTAACATCCGGCAAATCATCACCAGGCCTAAACAAACCGCTAAATTTTTTCTTCAATGTAATGGTAAAACCGCCAGGTTTTTTAACCACATCTACATATCTCGATCGCTTGTTGCCCAAAGCAAAACATGCTGGCCAGTAATACTCCTGAAAATCGCAGTAACCGCTCCGCATCATGGCACGCAGAATAAGGTAAGCATAATGCCCAAGGTAGGTTTCATCAGTATCAACACTACAGCTCACCAGCAGGCAATCGTATTCTACCGCAATATAAACCCTCGCTTCTTCCCCTTCCAATTTAACATGAACCGTTAACAAACCCTGATCAAAAGAAAGCGATTGTATCACAGGCAGATCAGGCTTTTTACCTACGCCAAAGGTGTTATGCAACCCGCCAGCTGTCTGATCCAGCACCGCTAAACTTAACACCCTGCTCCCCTTTTCTAAAGGCAACTGATAAAACCGCGAAAGCGGTTTCCCTGCAATGGTAATGGGTTTAGTCATCATACTCGTATGGTTTTACGAGTCTTGTGGTATAAAGAAACACTATAGCGGGCTCTAAATACCATCTACCGGGCTTCTCACGGCCTTGCCAACGGAATTACAATAGAGCCCATGATGCTATAGTGCGCACTAAATTACGCAAAATATCACCATAGGCATTAATCTATTGTCTCGTTGGCTGTTTATTGTGAGAATTTGGTAGCCGAGACTCTTTATTAACACCTAATTTATACACAAATATAATAATAAAAGTTTAGATATTCTAAAGTATTCTTTAAATAATCTAATGAAAAATATAAATATTATAAAGTAAAACTTTCACTTGGTATGTTTATCAAAAAACGATTAGCGTGAAAAAGAAGTCGGAGCTTACAGAACTTGGTAAATACTTAATTTTAAAATCTGCTAACAAAGCAGAAATTTATAGGAAGACGAGTATTACTGAGTCTCGCTTAAGCCTACTAAGTAATGACGCGAGCACTAAGCTTTCAGGAGAAGAATTATACTTGATAGCGCTTGCACTAGATGTTGAGCCTGGCGATATGGCCAAGACGATTTATAAAGGAGTTAAGCTAAACACTATTGCAGAGCAAGAGGCATTAGCAGCTAAAAGTAGGAAACAAAAAAGATAGCTCTATCCAGAGAAGAACGATCCCTGCTTTGGGTAAATAAGCGAAAAGTGCCACTATTACCAGTAGCGACAATTCAACATTAATTGCCAGCTCGTTAAACTATCCGGCTACATTTAATACAATTGAAAAAATTGTAGACTTGTACGAGAGATTATTGGCAAGCGAAAGAGAGAAAGTGGAGATGTTGAAGAGTAAAATAGACATCAACTCTAAAAATAAAAATCCGATCAAAGTAATCCGTTAGATTATAACGAATTTAATACATCCTCGTCATTAATTTTTCCACTAATCAGCATCTTTACCTGTTCCATATTTTGATAATTGGTTTTTTCAAGGGCAATTAGTGTTTGATCTCGCTCTTTATTCTGATGATTTAAATGGTAGGCGATTACTAAATTCGATAGGATTACAGGATTTTTACCTAAATCGTCCTTTTCTTTTGCGATCTCCCCCAATTTAATAGCTTTTGCAAAATTTCGGTTTTTAATTTCTACAACGGATAGGTTGGTATACACATTTGAATCATCAGGATTTAGCTGTAGTGCTCTTTCATAATACACTATGGCCCTTGCATAATTCCCTTTCATTCTTTCAATAACACCTAAACCTACAATTGAACGTTCGCTTTCATTATCCAGTGCAAGCGCTTTTTTATAAGCTTGTTCGGCTCCAAGTGTATCACTGAGTTCCACATTAACCAAACCTAAGTAAGACCAACATTTAGGAGAATCGGGATGATCCTTCAAATAACTCTTCAACGTACCTTTTGCTTTTTCATATTCGCCTGCATAGTAAAACTCATTTACCTTTGCAATGGTTGTATTTTCTGTACCTCGGTAAAGATTCTTACCAAGAAAAAATGCTACAACAAAAAATACTACAGCAATTAATTTTTTCTTCATTAATGAGTACAGTTAAAATATGTGTTAAATTAAATCAGTTGTTACCCCACCATTCCATTAATAAAAGTCTCCACAAAATCCTTGATGCGCAACAAAATTCCATCACGTCGCTTTTTACGTTGAAGAATACCTGGTTTCTCTCCTTCAATCAAGTCTAGTAAATCATCCGTCAACGGTTCTCTCTCGGCAAACAGATAATCTTCTATTAGCTTTTCTGTTTTTTCTTTAGATAGCTTTTCCTCATCAATTAATTTCTCAAAGGCCTGTTTTTGTTCTTTGTCCCAGAATTTATCAAACTCTCCTGTAACCTCATCTGTATCTTTAATTAAGGGTAAATTTTCTTCAATAAAGCGTTCGATCAATTCACGTTTACTACGTAAAGTAGTTTCGGTTGACAACAAATTTGCAATCTCTTGTTTGGTCTTTTCGTCATCACCTTTATTAGCAGCTTTAAGTTTAATCAGCAGTTGGATAATGTAGGTGACATTAATTTCATCACGATGGATGAGTTCCAGTTCAAAATCTACATCATCTAGAATGGATACCTTTTCTATGGCATGTTCCTGCTTTACCTTATCGTACAAGTCGAGATATTTGCTTTTGAAATCTTCGAACTCTTGTTCGCCCATTTGTAAGTCGTCCCAATTAAAATCAGCGAACGAAGTTATAATGTTTTTGATACGCATAACATTCCTAAATGCCCTTACAAATTCAAGTTCATCTTCTTCTGTCACTAACTCACTTACATCATCTGGAAACCTTGCAATAGATACTAACTTTTCATAAGCTTTTTCAAACTCTTGGGTATAATCTTCATAAGGTTGCATAATGATGACTTCAATTGCATCCTTATTACTGAACAGGGTTATTGCTTCGTCAGTCCTGTTTTTTAAATTACGGAACGAAACAATATTACCTTGCGATTTTTGCTCATTCAATATTCTATTGGTACGTGAATAAGCTTGTATTAAACCATGGTATTTAAGGTTTTTGTCTACATAAAGTGTGTTTAAGGTTTTGCTATCAAAACCTGTTAAAAACATATTTACCACTAGCAAAACATCAATTTTACCGTCTTTAACATTCTTAGAGATATCGTTATAGTAGTTGTAAAAACTCTCGCTGTCTTTAGTGCTGTAAGCACTATTAAACATGCCATTGTAATCGGTAATAAATTCATCTAGCTTTTCTCTGCTATGTGCTTGCAAACCGTACAATGCTCTTGGCTCTTCAACTATAGAAACCTCTTCCGGTATAAAACCATTCGCTTCTGCATCATCTTCGTTACTAGCATAACTAAAAATGGTGGCAATTTTTAAATCATGAGTGCCCTCTAGTCTTCTACGTTTAAAAATTTCGTAATACTTGATCAAAGTTTTAACACTATCCACACAAAACATAGCAGTGAAGCGTTTGCTTTGTGTTTTACGGTCGTGATGAGCAATAATGTAATCAACTATTTTGGTGAGGCGATTAGAGTCTTCCATCAACTCCGTGGTATCAATATCTTCTACCTCAATATCTATTGCTGTTTCCCTACCGTCTTTGTGTTTATATCTACCTACGTATTCTACCGAAAACTTCAATACGTTTTCATCACGAATGGCATCAGTAATCACATATTTATGCAAGCAATCTTCAAACAAGTCTTTAGTAGTGCGTTTGCCTAAATCATTTTTATTGGCATTATCTGCAAAAATTGGTGTACCAGTAAAGCCAAAGAGCTGACTACTATTAAAAAATGATTTGATACGTTGATGGGTATCGCCAAATTGGCTACGATGGCATTCATCAAAGATAAACACAATGCGTTTATCTTTTAAATCGGTCATTTTGCCTTCATATTTCAATTTACTAATAGCGGTATTTAGTTTTTGGATGGTGGTTACAATTAACTTTGAGTTTTTATGTTCGCCTTTTTTATCAATATAATTGTCGGTAAACTGCTTAACAAGGTTACTGGTATTATCTGCCCCATCTATACTTCCCTCTTGAAAACTATTGAACTCTTTAGTAGTTTGGTAATCCAAATCTTTACGGTCTACCACAAATACTACCTTATGAATTTGTGGCAACTTCATTAAAATCTGACTGGCCTTAAAGGAGGTTAAGGTTTTTCCAGAGCCTGTCGTATGCCAGATGTAACCATTCTTAGTTGTATTTTTCACCCTTTCAATTAAAGCCTCAACAGCATAATATTGATAAGGTCGCAATATCATAGGTATTTTATTGGCTTCATTTAAAACAATATACTTGCATATCATTTTACTGATATGACAAGGCTCTAAAAAGGCATCAGTAAAACCTTCCAGCAAATTGGTAACTCGCTTATTTTGTATATCGGTCCAATAGAAAGTTTGTTTAAAATCCTGGTAGCGATTATTGGCGAAATATTTTGTATTCACACCATTGCTAATTACGAATACCTGCACATACTGATATAAAGCATAACTCGCATTAAAAGAATGCTTTTGGTAACGGTTAAGTTGATTAAAAGCTTCTTTCATTTCCAAACCACGGCGCTTTAGTTCTACCTGAACTAAGGGCATACCGTTAATCAGCAAAGTAATATCGTAGCGGTTTACATATTTACCTTCTTGTGTAACCTGATTGGTTACCTGATATTCGTTCTGACACCAATGCTCTGTGTTTAAAAACTCAAAATATAAGTTATCACCATTATCCCGAACTATATGTTGCTTTTGGCGTAAGGTTTTACCTTTTTCGAAAACTGTACCCTTATTCAAAATGTTAAGCACCTTATCAAATTCCGCTTCAGAAAAATTCACCTTATTGTGTTTCTCTAACTGCAACTTCAAATTGCGAACGAGTGCGTCTTCATTAATTATAGTGATATAATCGTAACCTAACTTTTGCAAGTTGATGATTAATTGTTCTTCTAATATTTGTTCGGATTGCTTAGCCATTTAATTCCAAAGTGCTTCGTTTTCCCAGTTTACTTTAAAACCTAAAGCATTGGGGTCTACGGATGGATATCTAGTTAATAATTCTTTCATCTTTAATGCAAATGAGTTCTCTGGCGCTATAATATTTAGCATATACCTAATGATACATAAGTGAAGATAGAGCTTTTGAGTATCTGTAGGAACATCATCCAGCCATCTATGAGGCGGTCTAGACAAAATTTTCGGAGTTCCCGGAAGATTTTTATTCCATAGCCTGCTATGGTGCGCACAATAGTTTCTTATTTGCGCGATAGACTGTAACCAGCTAGGTAAATAAGTATGATTTACGGCTCCCAATTCTTCGGCAATAGTATCTTTTGATTTGATGGTATTTTTAAGATTGCCATAAAGTTTAGAAAGTGAACCAAAACTTGTCATCTCTAAAGATTTCCAAGCTGGCGGAAACCTAAGATCTTCTTTATACCTTTTTTTATGTTCTTTAATAAAAATATCTTTTGAGCGTTCGATCTCCTCTTTCAAATTGGCAAGCGTTTCTATAAGCGCACCGCTATCCTGAAATATAGTTATATTCTGAAACCACCATGGATCAAATTCATGAGAGAGGTGATAAATTAATTTAGTTCGTAAACTAATCTCAATCTTTTCAATCGCATCAAAAATTAATATTCGTAATTCTCTATCAAAATTATAAAGATGAATAACATCTTCAAATTTACTATTGGGTTTAAACAGATGTTGTTCTCTATCTACCTGCATAGGCCACCAATAGCCTGCTAAACGATAATAGCTCACATGCGAAAGGTAATGGGCGGCTAATGCATGATCTACAATAGCTAATCCCCTAGCCTGAAGTTGCGCAATGTGCTCATCAATGGAAAATGCATTTTTGTTATAAATCATTAGAGCATAATTTTACGACAAAAAGAAAAACCTTCTAAAAACGTCAGAAATAACGGTTTTGAAGGCACATAATCAATTATTGAAAAGTCTATAAAAGCAAAAGACCCGCCCTGGGACGCTGTTCTGATGGGTAGCGTGGCGAGTACTGTTGATACAAATGTAATGCCTTTTTTTGGTATTAAAAATAATTCTTTAATATTTTTAAGCAAAGTAAACACTGGCTTAATTAGTTTAACCACTATATTACTTATTACTATTTGATTGGTAAAATTGAGCATTTTTTTTCGATTGAACGAATATAATGTATTTATACAAATAAAAATTAGGGAAAACCGTAAAATCTCAAAACAAGGAGATACGGATTGCAGAAATGCTAATTTCTACAATCCATAAGCCAACCTACATCTAATTACCTCAATCCCTTAAACATTTGGTCTATTGCTTTTTTCTTTTGTTCTAAATTAGGATGCACATATAAGTTTAAAGTTGTGGTAATATTTGAGTGCCCTAACAATACACTTACTGTTTTATAATCGCAGTTGCTTTCTATACATCTCGTAGCAAAACTGTGGCGTAAACCATGAAACTTAAGCTCTGGCATATTTAACGATTTCATCAAGTTTTTATAATAGGCTCTATAGGTACGAGGCTCGGTAGGTTTAGCATCGTTAGTAAGTACAAAAAATGAAGAATTTACAATCTTTTTAAAAGGCTTAAGCATCTTCAATAAATCTCTGCTCATTGGTATTTCTCTAATGGAGTTTTTGGTTTTGGGCGTATCTAATATGAGCTCTGTTTTACGTATACCATCTTCTACCAGGTAAATACGCTGAATGGTTTTGCTCACATTAATCACACCATTATCGGTATCAATGTCCTCCCAGGTTAGCGCACAAACTTCGCCGATACGTATACCTGAACTTAGGCAGATATAAACCCCTAAATTTCTAAAAGTAAAATGCTCTTGTATGTAGCCCATCATCTTTTTCTGATTGGCCCGGCTTAATACTTCTATATTATATTTCTCCCGATCCGTAGGGAATTGAATATCAAAAGGTAAATGTGTTAACCACTGATGCTTAGCACCAAATTTGAGCACCATTTTTAACACAATTAAAATGTCTTTAATCGTTTTCTGACTCAAGCCTTGTGCCAGCTTTTGCAATACAAAGGCTTGTACTTTTGCCTCTTCAATTAAGTTTTGTTCTCCAAAGCTGGGCAATAAATGGTTTTCGATAAGCAGTACGTAGGCCGAGAAACTCGATTTTTTGACATATTGTTTCTTGTCGGTTTTCCATAGTGTTACTACTTCTGCTAATGTTTTTTGTTCGTTCATAATGTTGATCTAAGATTTTATAATCGCAAAGAAAAGTAATATAGGATTAAGGATACTTAAATATTAAGGTTCCTAATTTGAGATTTAAAGGGTTCGAGGGGGAGTGGGAGAAAATGAAGCTTGGAGAGCTAGTAGATTTTAAAGTAACCAATTCATTTTCTAGAGATAACTTAAATTATGAAACTGGTAAGGTGAAAAATATCCATTACGGAGATATTCATACTCAATTTCAAACGTTATTTGATATTACAAAAGAAAAAGTTCCATATATAAATGAAGAGATATCAATAGGACGAATTTCGGAAGATTTCTATTGCAAAGAAGGTGATGTTATTTTTGCAGATGCTTCTGAAGATTTAAATGATGTGGGGAAAAGTATAGAAATTATAAATGTCAATGGTGAAAAATTATTATCAGGATTACATACTTTATTAGCAAGGCCAGCAGCAAATATATTTCATTTGGGCTTTAATGGCTATTTATTCAAATCCAATCAAGTTAGAACTCAAATTCAAAAAGAATCACAAGGGTCAAAAGTTTTAAGCATCAATGTTGGTCGAATTTCAAAAATTGATTTATCGTTTCCTATTGTACAAGAACAAGAAAAAATTACTGCTTTTTTGAGCTTATTGGATGAACGTATCCAAACCCAAAGCAAAATAATTGAGGAATTTAAATTATCGAAAGATATTTTGATTAAAAAAATATTTTCTCATAAACTGAAGTTTAAAAATGATAATGGCAGCGACTTTGCAGATTGGAAATGTTTAAGTCTTGGAGAAGTTACCTCTCTAGTAAATAATCGAAACAAAAGAAATGAGAAATTACCGGTCTATTCTATTAATAATAAAATAGGGTTTACACCGCAAGGAGATCAATTCGACGGAGTAGATAGTAATGCCAGAGGCTATGATATAAAAATTTACAAGATAATTGACAAAGCAACATTTGCCTATAATCCTGCTAGGATAAACGTTGGATCTATTGGTTACAGTGGTGAGTTAGACAAAATTATAATTAGTTCTCTGTATGTCTGTTTTAAAACGAAAGAAGAAGTCGATGATAATTTCCTTTTACAGTATTTAAAAACAGATATGTTTAATAAACAAGTCTTAGAAAATATGGAAGGTGGTGTTAGGAGTTATCTCTTTTATGAAAATTTCTCTAGAATTACTTTCGATTTACCAAGTCTACTGGAGCAAAAGAAAATAGCTCATTTACTTGATTCAATCGATAAAAAAAATAATTTAGAAATTGCCATTATTGATAAATTAAAGGAACAAAAACAATATTTAATATCAAACCTTTTTATATAAATAGATTTTGTAGAAGGTGCTTTTTTTGACTTTCATATTTAAGAAGTAATTGTTTTTCTAATTCAATTTTCTTTTCAAACAATGAAAAGATATCTGAAATTTTATTTTGTTCTGTTAATGACGGGTATGGTAAACTAATGTCGGAAAAGTATTTATAACTTATCATTTTGCCATCTCTTATTCCTTCTAATTTTTCATTCAGCGATTTGATGTATTTTTCAGTTTTTAGATAATACTTATAAAAACGATTATCAATATCAGTTTTTGCCCTTAAAATGATATATGCTGGACTACAAATGCCTTTGTAACTTGAATATTCGATACCGCCTTGAAAACTTCTAAGACTGATAATGAAATCCCCAACTTCAACTACTTTATAACTATCAATGCTTTTATCTGTTACTGAAATTTGATATTCTATCAAATTTCTTGGGATTGCACCATGTTCTTGGGTAATAGCCAAAATTGGTAAGTCGGAGTTATGGTTTTTGTTAGATATATTGTTAAATATTTCATTTCCAAATCTACTTTCCCATTCTGGAAAATTAATCCCATTATCATCTTTTAAGTTCATTTGTTGTGAAAACATCTTTTTAGCCAACTCTTTGATTTGGGATTGAAGATTGTCAATTATTTTGCTTTGGGTTAAGATGCGTTCGTCTATTAGTGACAGAAAAGAAGCTATTTTTTGTTGTTCATTATTAAGAGGGATAAATAGCTTCTTTGATTTTATTTCCGTAGATGAAATTCCCTTTATAGATGTTCCTTGCATACTGGATGCAGAATTTTTCATTTCTATTGAAAGAAAATAGGTTAGAAATAAACCGTTACATTTAAAGTTCACAATGTTAGTAAAATCTTGGCTTGTACAAATATTCTTATTAGAATACGCGACTTTCCCGACCCCAACCCTTGAAACAATCAATATTACTGGAGCTTTACAGAACTTTGTAGATGATTTGTTAATTGCTTCGTTTGTTATATACCTAGAGACATTAATAGAATGAATACTGTCTTCTTCTAAATCTGAAGATGATACCCATGGGATATCTCCATTCCAAAAATTGGAATTAGATGATGAAGGAGTTCCTCCTCCAATAAAATCTCCTAAATCGGCCAGTGTACGCTGTTTCCATTCTCCTTCAAACCCTTTAAATCTCAAATTAGGAACATTGCCCATTTCTTTTTTTTTAGCCATTTTCTCGATTACTTTTTTGTAAGTACTATTAACATTAAGGATTTAAAAAACTAGACCTAGTTCTTTAAAATAAACTTCTATTTCCTTATCGAGTTGGGCTCTTTTTGCTTCCAATTCTTTAATCTCCTGCATCACGGTCTTAATATCTATTTCCTCTTCTTCTTCAAAAGTGTCTACATAGCGAGGTATATTCAGGTTATAATCATTTTCGGCAATTTCTTGTAATGGTGCCCGGTAACTGTATTTTTCGGTTATCGTTCTATTTCGGTAGGTTTCTACGATTTGATCTATATGCTCTTCTCGTAAAATATTTTGTGTTTTTACTTTTTCAAAACCTTTACTGGCATCAATAAATAATACATCTTCTGGGTTTTCCTTACATTTTTTAAACACCAAAATACAAGTTGGTATACTGGTGCCGTAAAATATATTGGCAGGCAAACCAATTACGGCATCCAAATAGTTTTTTTGTTCAATTAAATATTTACGAATATGTAGCTCCGCTCCGCCTCTAAACAAAACCCCATGAGGTAAAACAATAGCCATGATCCCATTTTCAGACAAATGATAAATCATGTGTTGTACAAAAGCAAAATCTGCTTTACTACCAGGTGCCAGCTTACCATATTGGCTAAAACGGTCGTCGCTTAAATGTAAAGGATTGGCACTCCATTGTGCAGAAAACGGTGGGTTAGCTACAATAGCTTCAAAAGTCTGCCCTATGTGTTGAGGGCGTTCTAAGGTATCTTCCTGTTTAATATCAAATTTGCGGTAATGGATACCATGCAAAATCATATTCATACGGGCCAAGTTGTAAGTAGTACGATTCATTTCCTGTCCATAAAAATCACCCACATCTTTTACCTCTCTGGCTACACGCAACAATAAAGAGCCTGAGCCGCAAGTTGGATCGTATACTGATCTTAATTTATGCTTACCTGTAGTCACCAATTTGGCTAATATCTTAGATACCTCTTGCGGGGTATAAAATTCGCCTGCCTTCTTCCCTGCACCACTCGCAAATTGGCCAATTAAATACTCGTACGCATCCCCTAAAACATCCAATTCGGTATTTTTAAGCTTAAAATCTATCTTATCTAAATGCGCTAAAACTTTAGCAATAATATCGTTTCTGGCTTCCGGCGTTTTACCTAGCTTGGTACTGTTCAAATCCATATCCTCAAAAAGATTATCAAAATCTTCTTCACTTTCAGTACCCATGGTACTTAACTGAATATTGGTCAGGATTTTTTGTAAATCGCCAAGAATAAAATTGGTGCTGGTTTCATCTCCAGTTGCTTTATCATCCCTACTATTACCGCGCTGAGCTACGGCTGAAAACAATTCTTCGGGCTTTAAAAAGTAACCTAGTTTTTCCAGAGATGCTTCCTTCACAGCTTCCAGAATTTCATCGGTCTTTGCTGTATCGCCCTTAATTTCGCCAAATGTAATTTTATCTTGCGCTAAAATATCATTCGCAAATATCTCCATTTTCTCGCTCAAGTATTTATAGAAAATAAATCCTAAAATATAATCTCGAAACTCATCTGCATTCATTTTACCACGAAGCGTGTTCGCAATATTCCAAAGTTGTTGTTCTAGCTGCTTTTTTTGATCTTCAGACATTATTCTTCGTTGAGAGTTAGTGGATGTAAAACTATCAAAAGTTTTTATTCCTCAATGTAATGAATTTGAGATTTATAATTAATGATTTTCCGGACATCCCTTCCGAAAAATCATTAATATTAGCACTCGGGCAGAGAAAGCAAATTATTAACAGTAGTGCTGTCAGCTTCAGTTTTTAAATACTTTGTCCCTGAAGCCGTTTCAGCAGTAATTACCTTTACTTTGTTGCCATTTTTCTCTACATAGGCATAACCACCATCATTTTTTATCCAGTTGTAAATCTCCAGTCTTGTACTTTTTCCCTTTGAGTTGTCGGCCTCATTTATCCATCCAAGGTGGGTGATAGCCAAATTTGGGTTTTCATGATTCCCGTTGTCTTTGTTAATGCAAGTAATTTTAATTGCCATAGTTTTATTTTTTAATTATACATTCCCAAACTTCTACAATTCAGCTTACCATTCCCTACGGTTTCCCGTACCTGCTCAAAAAAAATTAACCTATTTTTTTAGTTGTAAAATAAATAATACTATATTGACACTAATTAATCAATATTATTTACATTTTTAAACTACAAATTATGTCTAAAACAAATGAGACAGGGCACGCCAAAAACGTAGCCAATTTCGAAACCCTTATTGCTTATTTAACCGGTTATGGCGTCGTTTACAATCCTAGCAACGTTAACATCCAGTTAAGCAGTTTAAATGAGAAAGTGGCCGCAGCCCGAACCATTAGCGAGCAGGTACACGATCTGGCCGCCAAAAACAGCAACGCCATTGCCATCCGCGATCTGGCCTTTCAGCCTTTAAAAAAGCTGAGTACCCGCATAGTAAATGCGATAAAAGCCAGCGATGTAGCACAGCAGGTAATTGATAACGCCGTTACCCACAACCGCAAAATTCAGGGCCAAAGGGCATCGGTAAAGTTAACAGAAGAAGAAAAACAGCAACTGGCAGCAAACGGTACCATTGTTAACCAGGTATCGGCCTCGCAACAAAGTTTCGATAGCCAGCTCGATACCTTCGATAAACAGATCAAGCTGTTAGCCACCATCCCCAGCTATGCACCCAACGAGGTAGAGCTGCAGCAGGCCTCCCTTACCACCCTTTACAACGATTTATTGCAGAAAAACCGCGATGTGGTAGCTAAAACATCAGAGCTGAGTACCCTTCGCCTAAACCGCAATACTATTTTGTACGATGCCAAAACGGGGATGGTTGCACAGGCTTTGAGTGCCAAAAATTACAGCAAATCGTTGTTTGGCGTAAGTACCCCGCAGTACAAACAAATTTCAGGCATCCCGTTTAAAACGGTAAAAATTTAGCCTATCATGAAAAAAATCATCCCTCCCCTTGTATACATCTCAAAACAGCAGCAGAAATAAAATCGGTTGCTGTTTTTATTTAAAAAACATCCTGCAAACTGTTAACTGCATTTATAATGTGCTTAACTGCAAACTAAAAACTATTAACTGCATTTATAATGTTATTAACTGCAAACTAAAAACTATTAACTGCCAACTAAAAGTAACCTACCTCTCCAATAAAGTTGTTAACTGCGTTGGTAAAACCATCAACTGCAAGCATAAATCTACCAACTGCAAGTATAAAGTTATTAGCTGCTCCGATAGAACTTTTAACTGCAAGGATAAACCTATCAGCTGCAAGTATAATGTTGTTAGCTGCGCTGATATAACTGCTAACTGCAAGTTCAAAACTATTAACTGCGCTAACAATTCTGCCATCGGCAAGCATAAACCTATCAACTGCAAGTATAATGTTGTTAACTGCGCTGATAAAACTGTTAACTTCTATCCAGCTAGGCAATAATATATAACTACAAGTACACCAAGCGCACAAAGTTTACAAGGTTCTCTTAGTATTTTTGTTACTTGTGGTAACACAATACTAAATCACCAGGAAGATTGATACCAGTGACGGTAATTTAAAGATCCTTCACTGTGTTCAGGATTGACAAATTCCAATAGAAAGGGTCGTCATTGCTGAGGAGGAACGACAGCCTGCCCCGACTTTTCGGGGAAGCAATCTTTCATGCTAAGTAATCCTGCTAAAAAGATTGCTTCGTCGGCTGGAAAAGCCTTCTCGCAATGACGGATTTATTGGCGGAACAATCTACCGTATCAGAACTATATCTATATATCATGCGATCTGCACCCCGCTATCCGGCCTAGGAAATGATGGAAGGAGAAAATGTTAAAGCTTTTGCACTCCCTTTCGAACCTACCACTACCCCGAGGCAGCACGCCCTCCCCGATTTTTCATCGGGGGCTTGTGCTGACGACCAAAAAAGCTTTGACGAATTTATCCGACATCAGATCCAAGCCTTGATTGTTTGTTTCTTTATCATCAAGGATAAAGAAAGAGCCCTTCGGCGGCGGTGAGCCGAGGCAAGCCCGAGCAGGGGGCAGCAACATAGCGACCGCTTTAAGGTTCCCGCCTGCGCGGGAATGACGATCGGATGATATAGCAAAGCGCCATAGAAACATTTATTAACAAAAAAGCACCAAGAACATCGCGCCCTTAGTGCCTAAATTTATACACAAACCTATAAGGTCTTAAAGACCTTATAGGTTTAGATATTTCAATTAATTCCACCCACCCCCTAACGAACGGTACAAACCAACAACAGCATTTAACTGCTCTGTTTTAATGGTGGTTAACTCCAGTTCGCTCTGCAATAAATTGCCTTGTGCCGTAATTACCTCCAGGTAGTTGGCCATACCGCTTTTAAACAACAAATTGGCATTGCGCGAGGCCTGTTGCAAAGTTTGTGTCCTTTTTTCAGCTATGCTGTATTGTGTTTTTAACTTCTCTACTTTCGTTAACTCGTCAGACACTTCGCCAACAGCATTTAATACCGACTGACGGAACTGGATCACCGATTTCTCACGATCGATTTTAGCCAGCTCTAAATTGCTTTTTAACTGACCTCTTTGAAAAATCGGCTGTGTAATTCCTGCCCCAACCAATCCGAATAAAGATGCAGGCACATTAAACCAGTTGCTTGCTTTAAAAGAGTTGATACCTCCGCTTGCGGTAATCACCAACGATGGATATAAACTGGCTTTCGCTACACCAACCTTTGCATTGGCAATGGTAAGTGCCAGTTCTGCACTTTTAATATCAGGCCTGCGGCTTAACATAGATGAAGGAAAACCTGCGTTTAGGTTCTGTGGGATATTCATTTTATCTAAACGGCTCTCGCGGTTAATGGCTTTAGGCAAAGTACCAATCAGTACGCTTAAAGCATTCTCCTGTAAGGTTACACCCTGCTCTAAACGGGGAATTAGCTGCGCGGCAACCAGCTGTTGTGCCTGGGCTTGCTGTATGGCCAGCGAAGTTACCTGTCCGGCATCAAACTGTAAATTGATAATTCTCAGCGTGCTATCGTTAAGTTTTAAGTTCTTTTTAGCGATTTCCAATTGTGCATCAAGCATTAACAAATTGTAATAACCTTGTGCAACATTGGCCACCAAACGTGTCTGAACTGCTTTACGTGCCTCTTCTGTCTGCAAAAAACTGGCTAAAGCGCCAGCTTTTTGATTGCGGATTTTACCCCAGATATCAGCCTCCCAAACCAAACCCAGGTTTGCATTGTAATCTTCAATGTGTGTAGAGCCTGTAAACTGGTTCAGACTTAATCCGTTTAAACTGTTATCGCTCGGACGGCTTGAATTTGCCGACACCTGCAGTTTCAGTTCAGGCAGATAACCCAATTTCGATTGTTTAAACAATACTTCAGCTGCATCGATATTTTTCAATGCAATCTGCATATCATAATTTTTAACCAAAGCTGTATCAATTAAATTCTGAACAGTAAGGTCGTTGATAAAACTCTTTAAGGGCATTGTGCCTATGCTCGAAGAGTCTTGTGGTGAACTGTTTCTAAATAAGCCTGGCGCAATATTGGGTAAGGCTGTATCTTTCGAAACCGAACATCCGCTCCAGATTAAAGCAAGGAGCAGGATGGTAATTAGATTAAACCGTTTCATAAACTACATGATTATTATTTACAGGTTCTCCATTGTGGTGAACAACCTCATTTCTTGATTTTTTTGATATTTTTTCCTGTAAGGCCTGGAAGATGACGAACAGTACCGGGATGATGAACAAACCTAAAATTACACCCGATACCATACCACCTGCAGCACCGATACTGATGGAGTGGTTACCTTGTGCAGATGGACCTGTTGCAATACTCATCGGGAATAAACCAAACACAAAGGCAAGTGATGTCATTATGATCGGTCTGATCCTCAATCGCGCTGCTTCTATAGCCGAATCAACCAAACTGAGTCCCGCCTTTCGTCGCTGCACGGCAAACTCCACAATCAGGATGGCGTTTTTAGCCAGCAACCCGATCAACATAATCAGCGCTACCTGTACATAAATGTTATTTTCGATACCAGTTAAGCCCAATACCACAAATACACCGAATACACCTGTAGGGATAGATAAGATTACTGCCAATGGCAAGATGTAACTCTCATACTGTGCTGATAATAAAAAGTAAACAAACACTAAACAAAGTAGGAAGATTATAGTAGACTGTCCGCCTGAAGAAATTTCCTCACGTGTTTGTCCGGAGAATTCATAGGCATAACCCGTTGGCAATTGTTCTCTGGCAGTTTCTTCGATTGCTTTAATCGCATCACCAGAACTAAAGCCTGGTTTAGGGATGGCATTTACCTCGATCGAGTTAAACAGGTTATAACGCGAAGCCGTTTCAGAACCATATACACGGGTTAATTTAACCAGGGTACTAATCGGCACACTTTCTCCGTTTTTGTTTTTAACAAACACACGGTCGATACTTGCCGGGTCGGTTCTGTCGGCCACATCAGCCTGAACCACTACACGGTAATATTTACCAAAGCGGTTAAAATCTGATGCCTGCGCAGTACCAAAATAAGTCTGCATGGTTTGTAGGATATCTTTTTTGCTTACGCCCAACTGATCGGCTTTTTCATCGTTAACATCCAATTGTAACTGCGGATAATCTGCTTTATAAGAAGTAAACGCATAGGCAATAGCCGGTTTCGCCATTAACTTTCCAATAAAGTTATTCGCTACGCCACTAAACTTATCCAGCCTGCCGTTCGTTTTATCCTGTAACATCACGTTCATGGCCTCAACGTTACTAAAGCCCGGAACTGTAGGGAAACTGAATACAAAGAAGGTACCGGCAGATATAGCTGCCATTTTAGCCCTTACGATATTTTGGATCTCATCGATATTTTTTACTGCCCCTCTTTCCTCGTTTGGTTTTAACAATAAGAAAATCTGGCCGGCTGAAGGACTGTTAGATGCGGTTAAAAAGTTATAACCCGCCAACGACATCACAAATCTTGCTGATGGCATCGCTCTCAACTCTGCTTCGGCCTGTTTTAATATTTTATTGGTATTGGCCAATGATGTTCCCGATGGACTGGCAACCGCGATAGCCACAAAACCCTGATCCTCTGTAGGAATAAAACCTGTTTTTGTTCTGCCTACCAGAAAAATAGTAACCAGAACGATTAAGGCAAGGCCGCCCATACTGATCCATTTGTTACGGATAAGCACTTTTAAGCCGCCAATATAACGGTTGGTCATATAATTGAAACCACCGTTAAAGCCTGCATAAAACTTTTCTACAAAACCTTTTTTAGGTGCGTGATGACCACCTTCGGCATGTTTGTTCTTTAAAAACAAGGCCGCAAGCGCAGGACTTAAAGTTAAGGCGTTAACAGCCGAGATAATGATGGCGATGGCCATGGTTAAGGCGAACTGTTTGTAGAAAATACCTGTAGAGCCGGTCATAAAACCAACCGGTAAAAATACCGCCGCCATCACCAGGGTAATGGATATAATGGCTCCTGTAATTTCGTTCATTGCCTCGGTAGTTGCCGCCTTGGGGCTAAGCGAAGGGTTTTCTTCCATTTTGGCATGCACGGCTTCCACCACCACAATCGCATCATCTACCACAATACCAATGGCCAGTACGAGCGCGAACAGGGTTAAAAGGTTAACAGAGAAGCCAAATAGCTGCATGAAAAAGAAAGTACCGATAATTGCCACCGGAACCGCTATAGCCGGAATTAAAGTAGACCTGAAATCCTGAAGGAAGATAAATACAACGATAAATACCAGTAAAAAGGCTTCTATCAAAGTGTGCTCCACCTGGTTGATGGATTCATCAAGATCGGTTTTGGTACGGTAAAACTGATTGAACTTAATACCTGCAGGAAAATCTTTCGATAGTTTTGCCATCAGTTTATCAATGGCAATCTGGATTTCGTTGGCATTCGAACCTGATAACTGGATTATACCAATGGTAATACCATCATGTCCGTTTAAACGGTTTACACTACCATAACTATAAGCACCCAATTCTACACGGGCTACATCTTTTAAACGTAATATAGAACCATCAGCATTAGAACGGATCGCTATATTCTGGTATTCCTCTGGTTTGGTCAGTTTACCTTTATATTTAATGATATATTCAAAGGCTTCGTTGCTTCTTTCCCCAAACCGACCAGGTGCTGCTTCCAGGTTTTTGTCCTGAATGGCGGTGATCACTTCGTTAGGTGTAATTTTGTAAGTGGCCAATTGACTTGGGTTTAACCAAATACGCATTGAATAATCTTTAATACCACCAAATACACTGGCCGAACCTACACCCGGGATACGTTTAAGTTCGGGAATGATATTGATCTGTGCATAGTTGTTTACAAAAACGGCATCGTATTTTTTTGGATCTTCTGAGTACACACCGATAGCGCCAATAAAGCTATTTTGCTGTTTGGTAGTGGTTATACCATATTGTACCACCTCTGCAGGTAACTGGCTGGTGGCCTGCGAAACCCGGTTTTGCACATTAACAGCTGCCTGATCGGGATTGGTACCCTGTTGAAAGTAAACCGTAATGGCCAAGGTACCGTCGTTACTGGCGCTGGAGGTCATGTAGGTCATGTTCTCCACACCATTAATTGCTTCCTCCAATGATGGAGTAACCGAACGTAAAATCGTTTCGGCATTGGCCCCAGGATACACCGCTGTTACCAATACCGACGGAGGTGCGATATTTGGAAAGCGCTCTAAGGGCAACTTTGTTAAGCCAAGTATACCAACTATTACCAGCAAGATGGAAATAACAGTCGAAAGTACAGGCCTGTCTATAAATTTCTGAAACATGACTTTTTAGATTTTAGGTCTTATTAATTTTTTGTTTTTGCAACAGCTACTTTATCTGCTGCTTTTTGAGGCTGGATCACCATGCCCTCCTGTAATTTATCAACGCCGCTTAACACAATCTGGTCGCCAACTTTTACCCCATCTTTAACCAGGTAATTTTCGCCGGCTTTACCCACAATGGTAATGGATTGTTTTTTCACCTTACTGCTGTCGCCTACGGTAAATACAAATACTTTATCCTGCATTTCTACCGTTGATGACTGAGGCACCAGAATAGCGTTGTCGTGTTGCAAACCTAAACGGATCTTACCGGTATTACCCGAGCGAAGAACGCCACTGGCATTAGGGAAACTTGCCCTTAAAGTAATGGCACCTGTATTTTTATCAAACTGACCATCAATCATATCGATTTTGCCTTTAATTGGATAAGCAGAATTGTCGGCCAATAAAAGTTCTACTGCTGGTAAGTGTTTAATCCTGTCGGCAGGTGTTTTACCAGGGTAGTTTGCGTTGAAACTGTTGAAGTCGTTTTCTGCAAGGGAGAAATAAACGTGCACTTCGTGGATATCGGATAACTGTGTTAAAGCAACCTGATCAGTCGGAGAAACTAAACTTCCCTGTTTCTTAGGAATACGGCCGATGTAACCGCTAACAGTAGCCTTAACATTAGTATAACCTAAGTTAATCTGTGCTGCAGCAACACTAGCTTTAGCTTGTTCGGCATTTGCCTGCGCAATTTTATAAGCTGTTTTTGCCGTTTTTAACTGAATATCGGAAACAACTTTATTCTGAACAAGTGGTGTTAACTTATCAACCTCTAACTGAGCGTTTAAGATAGCGGCTTCTGCTGCATGTAAACTCGCTTTAGCATTGTTTAAAGCCTCGCGATAAGGGTTTTCATTAATTTTAAACAGGGTTTGCCCGGCAGTTACATAAGCGCCTTCGTTAACCAAAACACTTTGTAAGTAACCACTTACCTGCGGACGGACATCGATATCAACAGCCCCCTGAATAGAAGCCGGATATTCAATATACGTAGTTTCGGTGCTGGCATTAATTGCGCTTACAGGTAAGGCTGGCGGTGGTGGTGCAGCTGCAGCCTGGTCAGGAGACGATTTACAACTCACCAGAATTATAGATAGTAGAGAAATTGTTAACAATAACTTAATACTATTAAACTGTTTAACAGTGTTAAGTAAAGGGTACAAGCGATGTAGAGATTTCATATGATTAAATTTAATTGGACTTATGGTGTATAATAATTTAACACTGTTAAATTATCGTGTAAAAAAAAATTAACTATTAATAGATAATGTAATGCCCTTGATGGCATCTTTTAAAATTTGCTGGTTTAACTCGTCGGTAGTTCTGCCATTTGGGCGAACCAGGTTGATGGAAATTAAACCGTGGATGATGGACCAGTAAGTATAATACTTCATGCAGATATCATCTTCAGATACTGGTTTTTTCTCGAATAAAGATTCGATTACATCGCCTAACATCGCCCCCACGTTTTCGGCTTCGGGCATCGACTTTTTAACGCTGCAACAAACCATATCTACCCCGTACATCAATTGATAAAATTCTTTGTGGGCAAAGGCGAAGTTCCAGTAGGCAATCCACATGGCTTCCATTTTATCTTCCGGAGATTCGTGTTTATCCCTGGCTTCGCGGATATCTTTCGCCAACATTAAATATCCCCTTCTGGTAAGTTCCAGTAAGATGCCATCTTTGTTAGAAAAGTACTCGTAAATAATTGGTGCAGTATATTCAATCTGGTCAGCAATTTTACGCATACTCAATGCCTGCCAGCCTTCTGTTTGAACAATATTCAAGGCAGCATCCAGAATTTTTGTTCTGGTTTCATCTTTTAAACGTAGAATTCTCTCTTTACTTCCCATCACTCAGAATATAAGGTGTAAATAATCTAACACCGTTAAGCAAATGTAGAACCAATTGCAGAATTGACAATCATTCATTTGTCATAAACATTTTATTGCCTAGTTTTATGCCTTACAATTAATGTTTAAAGTGTTTAAACGAACATTTTTACTTAAGTTAATTTCAATAAAATAATAGGCCATGATTTTCCGCCCTGCAAAAACAACTGACATAACTGCCATACAAATTGTCAGACATACGGTAAAAGAGAACATTTTGTCAGATCCGGCGCTGGTTACTGACAAAGATTGCGAAGAATTTATTACGCAACGCGGTAAAGGCTGGGTCTGCGAAATAGACGGAGCAATAGTTGGGTTCTCCATCGTAGATTTAAAGGAGCATAACATCTGGGCCTTATTCCTGCGACCAGAATTTGAAGGCAAAGGCATTGGCAAAGAACTGCACCGCTTGATGATGGACTGGTATTTCGATCAAACGCGTGAGCCCATTTGGCTGGGTACATCGCCCAATACCCGTGCTGAAGAATTTTATACCCGGCAAGGCTGGAAAAAAGTGGGCATGGTAAATAAAGGAGAAGTGAAATTTGAAATGAGTTACGAGGATTGGAGAAACCATCACCTAAATATTGGCCACAAAGGCGCTAAAGCACAAAGCTGATCGTTTCTTAATCCCTAGGTAATAAATTCTCTTAGTGCCAATAGAGATTAGTTTAAGTCTATTGTTTAAATAGTGGCCAGGCCGGCTTAAAACTTATATAATATAAATCAATCGTTTATATTTGTGAACTTGAAACATTAACTCTCTTTATATGGCCATAGGCATTACACCTAAGTACCAGGAAGAAATTCCACTTCATGCACTAACAGCACAAGAATTTTTAACAATAGCCACCGAGGCAGTAGCACGGCTCAACTGGAGCATTCACTATCAAAGTGCAAGCGGCTTTATTGCAAAAAGCAGCACTTCCGCCATTAACTCAAGCAGCGAAATCAAACTGATTATTGAAGAACAAACGGCCACCATTTCGAGTGAATCGACTGGAGGCGAAATGATTGATTTTAATAAGAACAAAAAGAACGTTCAAGCTTTTCTAGCTGCTTTTGATACTGTGCAGGCAGAAATTTCACCTGATGAACTTTCGGTTAAATCACAGGAATTACACAATTCGCTTGATTTATCTGCTGCTGATCTATTAAAAGTTCCGGCAGAATCTGCAACACAAAAGGTTAAAAATTTCTTTTCGCTGTTTATTCCTAAAAGGGATTTTTTCTTCACACCAATACTGGTCAACCTAAATATTCTGATCTTTATTCTGATGGCTATCGGTGGCGCAGACATTTTTTCGCCAAGTTCTGAAATCCTCATTAACTGGGGCGCCAATTTCCGTCCACTAATTTCCATAGGGCAATATTGGCGGTTAATCACCAATTGCTTTTTACATATCGGTATATTACATCTTCTTTTTAACATGTACGCATTACTTTACGTTGGTGTACTGTTGGAACCTATGCTTGGAAAAAGCAAGTTTATTGCTGCTTACTTATTAACGGGTATAGGAGCCAGCCTGGCAAGTACCTGGTGGCACGAACAAACGATCAGTGCAGGTGCTTCTGGTGCAATTTTTGGCTTGTATGGCGTTTTTCTTGCTTTACTTACCACTGATCTGATCGAAAAAGAAACGAGAAAAGAATTGTTAACGAGTATCGGCATTTTTGTGGTTTATAACCTCGCTTATGGTATGAAAGGAGGCATTGATAACGCGGCCCATATCGGCGGATTGGTTTCAGGCCTAGTAATCGGCTATGCTTTAACTCCCAGCTTAAGGAACCCTGAAAAGCCATCATTAGGGATTGTATCTATTGCTGCATTATGTATATTAATGCTTTTTTCATCTTTTGGTGTGATTAAATCGATCCCGAATACAGAAAGTTTAACTACATACGACAAAAGATTTGAGCGTTTCAGGACTTTGGAAACAATGGCCCTTGACGTTTATACGCTTAAAGCAGATGCAAAAAAGGAAGACGTATTATACGAAATCCGCGACCGCGGAATTTATTACTGGAATGAAAACATCAGTTTACTGGACAGTTTAGAGCAATTGAACCTTCCACCATTTGTTAGGGAGCGCGATAAGACTTTAAAAGAATATTGCAATTTACGGATTAAGGCTTACGAACTGATGTATAAAGCTGTAGACGAAAATTCGCATAAATATGATGCTGACATTGCAAAAATCAACAAGCAAATAGAATCCATGCTTAAATCTTTTGAATAATCGTTTAAACTCAGCTGTCATTAATTGTAGCGCTTTGAGCATTACTAACCACGAAGACACAAAGAACACGAAGTTTATTTCTTGGTGTCTTGGTGCCTTCGTGGCAAAACAATCTAACTATTCCAGATAAAAGGTGCCTGTTTTACAAACTTACCGCCCTCTAAATGATCAATTATAAACTGGGCGATATTAGCTGCATTAATCTGATCACCAATGCAATTAATCAAGCTTGTTCCTATGTCCGTTTTTTCGTCGGTTTGGATAATCAAAGGCAAACGGAGCAAGGTCCAGTCCAGATCACTTTCCGCCAGGATATCGTATTCCTTTTGCCTATCAGCTGTAGAAACCGGATAATTCTCATACATCCATTGGGTTGCAAATCTGGTTTTTGCATTTTTATCATCAAAAGGTGTATCTACGTTGATACCTGTAATCACGATATAACGTTGCAAACCAAGGCCTTTCATCGCCGTTAGGATGTTACCTGTAGATTGCGTAAAGATTGTTTTTTCGCTGGCTGGTTGCCCCATCCCCAAGGCACTCACAACGATATCGCAACCTTTTATAAAATGATATACTGCTTGGGCATTGCTAACATCGCCTGTTGTAACTTCAAGAGAGGCATGATGGACCTGAAGTTTTTCTGGATTTCTAACCAAGGCTTTTACCCTGAATTTTTGCGCCAATAGCGCTTTTAAAATATAAGTACCAGCTTTACCTGTAGCACCGACTAAAGCAATTTTTAAATCTTGCATAATGTTCTCTTTATAAAATTTTAGAAAATAATGGCTTAATCCCTTTTATCGTATGGATAAGAGAATTTCAGAACAGCGCTCTGTTGGGAGAATATTTTATAAAGAGATTTTAATAATACTAATGTACAAAAAAACTGAATCGGGGAAAATTTAATCTTAAATAAAAGGCCCTGAAACAAGTTCAGGGTAACGGATTGAGAGAAATAATGACCAAAACAGAATCCTATAAGATATAAAGTGCCTATAAGCGCCATAGCCTATATGTTCTTACATGCCCTATATGGCAAACTATTATAGGTTTTAACAACTAAGACCCTGAAACAAGTTCAGGGTGACGAACCACAAGAGTAATCGTCATTGCGAAGAGGAACGATGAAGCAATCTTTCATGCTAGTGAATCCTCGTTTTAAAGATTGCTTCGTCGGCTGAAAAAGCCTTCTCGCAATGACGATTCATTGATAAAAAAGCACTAACCGCTAAGCTTTAAACTTTTTCATAAAATTGCGCACACTTTCTTCTAAATTTCCATCAGCGATGGCTTTAACGAAAGCAGTACCAATAATAGCTCCGTTGGCATAAGAACAGGCTTTATCAAAAGTCTGTTTATCGCTAATCCCGAAACCGATCATCGTTGGGTTTTTCAGATTCAGGTTTTTAATTCTACTGAAATAAGCTTCCGTGGTATCGCCAACTTCGAGGTTTTTACCCGTTGTAGCTGATGAGGACAACAAATAAATAAACCCATTAGTTAAACCATCAATTTTATGGATGCGTTCCTCTGCCGTTTGAGGCGTAATTAAAAATACATTGCTCAGGTTATGTTTTTCGAAGCAATCTTTATAAAATTCCTCATACTCTACCATTGGCAGATCGGGAACAATACAGCCATCTACCCCTACTTCAGCACAGGCTTCGCAGAATTTTTCTACTCCAAACTGCAAAACCGGGTTCACGTAGCCCATTAACAAAACAGGAATGGTAACTTTCTTGCGCAAGTCTTTCAACTGTTCGAAAAGCAGCTTAAGTGTCATACCCTGATCGAGCGATTGTTTGCTACTGGCCTGGATAACTGGTCCATCTGCAACTGGATCGGAATAAGGGAAACCGATTTCGAGCATATCTGCCCCCGATTTCTCCAGTGCTTCGGCAATTTGAATAGTATCGCCAGTATTTGGATAACCGGCGGTATAATAAATTGATAATATATTTTTCTTCTCTTGGAAGAGTTTTTTGATTCTGTTCATGTTTTTTCTTTTTCCGTTATTGCTTCTTGCCTCGCAATGACGATTCTTCTAAAGATTAAAATATTTAATATAAGTGTCCAGATCCTTGTCGCCACGACCAGATAAACAAACCACTACGTTTTCGCCACCTTTAAATTCCATTTTTTCCAAGTAAGCCAATGCATGTGCACTTTCAATCGCCGGGATAATCCCTTCTAATTGG
Source organism: Pedobacter sp. SG908 (assembly GCF_011759615.1). NCBI lineage: Bacteria > Pseudomonadati > Bacteroidota > Sphingobacteriia > Sphingobacteriales > Sphingobacteriaceae > Pedobacter > Pedobacter sp. SG908. The sequence goes on along the minus strand of NZ_JAAOYY010000001.1, from coordinate 1,297,002 downwards.
GTGCAAAGCAAACCCGCTTCTAAACTTTCTTCATCGGTAATGGAAACATATTGGCCACGGCCTGTTTTAAACAAATGTGCATGCTGTGGTCCAATGCCAGGGTAATCCAATCCTGCCGAAACCGAATGTGGTTCTACCACCTGCCCATCTTCAGTTTGCATTAAAATACTTCTGCTACCATGTAAAACGCCTTCTTTGCCCAAATAAGTGGTTGCTGCAGAAAACCCGCTCGACACCCCTTTTCCGGCTGCTTCAACAGCGATCAGTTTAACATTTTCATCATCCATAAAATGGTAGAACATACCCATGGCGTTACTGCCACCACCTACACAGGCCAAAACGTAATCAGGTTGATCGCTTCCAGTCTGCTCCAATAACTGTTTTTTGGTTTCCTCAGAGATAATCGATTGGAAAATGGCCACCATATCAGGATAAGGGTGTGGACCAACCACTGAACCAATGATATAGTGCGTATCTACCGGATTATTAATCCAATCGCGCATGGCCTCATTAGTGGCATCTTTTAGGGTTTTACTTCCGGAGCTTGCCGGAACAACCTTTGCGCCCAACATTTTCATCCTGGCCACATTCGGTGCCTGGCGCTCGATATCAACTTCGCCCATGTAAATTACACACTCCAGGTTACGTAGCGCGCATACGGTTGCTGTAGCTACACCATGCTGACCAGCGCCAGTTTCGGCGATAATCCTTTTTTTACCCAGTTTTTCGGCCAATAAAATTTGCCCGATGGTATTGTTGATCTTATGGGCACCAGTATGGTTTAAATCTTCTCTTTTTAGAAAAATATTGGCACCATATCTTTCAGAATATCTTTTGGCAAGATATAAAGGCGAAGGACGGCCAACATAATCTTTCAATAATTGATGAAATTCCTTTTGAAAATCGGCATCATCAATAATCTTTAAATAGTTTTGACGCAATTCTTCTACGTTTGGATAAAGCATTTCGGGGATGTACGCACCACCAAAATCTCCATAATATCCTTTTTCGTTTACTTTGTATTTCATAATATTTTTATCAACTAATCTGTCACATTGAGCTTGTCGAAATGCGATACTAAATTCCTTCGACAGGCGCAGGATGACATTATTTCGTATTCATTTCTTTAATAAATTCTTTAATCTTTTCTGCATCTTTCAAACCTGGCTCAATTTCAAATCTGCTATTGATATCCAGGGCATATAAGCGCTCATCATTTATTTCTTTTATTGCCGGTGCATGTTCTAAATCAATGCCACCACTTAAAAAGTAGGGTTTAGTGTAAGTATATCGGTCTAAAACAGACCAATCGAATGTTTTTCCCGATCCGCCATGTGTTTTGGTTTTGGTATCGAACAGGAAATAATCCACCACATTTAAATAAGCTTCGAGACCTGAAAAATCAAAATCTTCATCTATTCCGAAAGCTTTAATCACTTCTAAAGCAGGAAAGCTTGATTTTAATGCTGCACAGTATTCAGTCGATTCGCTTCCATGTAACTGAACAGCCTTTAGCTTCAAGGTGTTTACTTTATCTTTTACTTTTTCCAGCCCTTCATTTACAAACACCCCTACAGTTTTAATCTCCGAGGGAATGTATTTGATCAATTCAGCAGAAACATCACTGATCAACCTTGGCGATTTTTCATAAAAGATAAAACCCAGGTAATCTGGCTGCAGTTCAGCAACCGCAACAATATTCGCTGCCAAACGCATACCGCAAACTTTTAACTTTAACATGCCAATAGTTGTTTGAAACTGTTAAGTGCTTTTTTGCTCATTAACGATTCTTCTGCTTCGTAAAAACAATCAGCAAAAGATAGTTGGGGTTTTATGGTTTTAATGGCCAGTGCCGAATTGCACAAAACCACGTTGTTCTGTACATCTGTGGCTTCGCCATTTAATACATCCATAAATATTTTGGCCGATGATTCTACGGTATCACCACCTTTAATCGCATTTACATCCACTTTTTCGAAGCCCATATCAGCAAGCGTTAAAATCTGTTCGCCTTTGTTCGAAAAGGTTTTCACATCACAGGTTAATGAAACCTCATCATAACCTTCCAGTGCATGCACAATGGTATAATTTTTATCGGTGTCCTGGTATAAATAAGCATATAAACGGGCCAGTTCCAAACTAAAAACGCCTACCATCTGGTATTTCGGCTGTCCGGGGTTAACCATTGGCCCCAGCATATTGAAAAAAGTTTTCACGCCCAGTTCCTTACGGATTGGTGCTACAATTTTCATCGCCGGATTAAACAGAGGGGCATGCAGGAAACAGATCCCTGCTTTATCCAGGTTGCGTTTTAAAGTGTTTTCATCATTGGTAAAAGTATAACCTAAATATTCCATTACGTTAGAAGAACCGCAGCCCGAAGAAACGCCATAGTTACCATGTTTGGCCACATGATGACCAGCACCTGCCACTACAAATGAGGATAAGGTAGAAATATTGAAAGTATCTTTACCATCACCTCCGGTACCGCAAAGATCAATCAGGTCGTAACCCGATAAATTTACTTTAACACACATATCAAGCATCGCATCACGAAAGCCCTGTAACTCCTGTACAGTAATATTACGCATGGCATAAGCGGTAATAAAAGCGGCAATCTGCGAAGAATTGAAAGCTCCTTCTGAAATGGAAATTAAAATGTTCTTTGCTTCTTCCCTGCTAAAACTCTTGTTCTCGAATAAATGGTTTAATATTTTTTTCATGTTTTGTGTACCTCTTATCGTCATTCTGAACTTGATTCAGCATCTTTCACTTAGATGCTGAACTAAATCCGATCGCTATCGGATCAGCATGACGATCCTCCAAAAAATTGCATAAAAAAAGGATTGCTTTTTGGGCAATCCTCTTCGTTGTGTTTAAAATATTTTAAAATATATAACAATAGAATTTGCCTAACGAATTTCGTTATGCCACCACCAATTGTTATTTAAGTTTTTAATTATCATGTTTGTATAAAGCAAATATTGACATAGTTTTTTAATATTCCAAAATCTTTCTAAAAATATATGGTTTTCTTTAAAAGAAAAGTACAGTTTAATGATGATTTCGGTTTCGGATCCAATCCCGTTACCAAAAACCAGCGCATGCTCAACCCCGATGGTTCGGCAAATATCGAACGTACTGGCCTGCCCTGGTTTAAGTTTGATGATACCTATACCCGTTTGGTTACCATGAGCTGGCCGCGGTTTTTCTTTGTTATCCTTGTAGCCTACCTCATTGTTAATACCATATTCGCTGTTTTATACAACGTTGTTGGGATCGAAAACTTAGAAGGTGCCAAAGGTTTAACACTCCGCGACCAGTTTTTTGATGCTTTTTTCTTTTCTGCCCAAACCATTTCTACTGTGGGTTATGGTCATATTTCACCGCAGGGTTTTATTACCAGCATTTTAGCTGCTTTCGAAAGTATGCTGGGCCTGTTGGCTTTTGCATTGGCTACGGGTTTATTATATGGCCGCTTCAGTCGACCTACCTCTAAAGTAAGTTTCAGCAAAAAAATGGTGATTGCCCCCTACGAGAAAGGCCACGGTTTAATGTGCCGTTTAGTTAACCTCCGCCGTAACCAACTTATCGAAGTGGAAGTACAGATGGTAATGTCGTACAACGAAACGGTTGATGGCAAACATGTAAGAAGATTCTACCCTTTGGCACTGGAACGCGATAAAATCGGTATCCTGTCTTTAAACTGGACTTTGGTACACCCTATTACCGAGGAAAGTCCGTTTTACGAAAAATCGTTAACGGAGTTACAACAGGCAGAGGTTGAAATTTTTGTAATGCTTAAAGCCTTTGATGATACTTTTTCGCAAACCATTCATACCAGAACCAGTTATCAGGATGAAGAAATAGAAATGGATGCTAGGTTTGAGAAAATGTACTACCATAACGATGCAGGTAAAATGGTAATGGATTATAGTAAATTGGATAAGGTTACGCGAACGGTGTAAGGATCTTTTTCCCTCTTTTATAAAATTGTTTTGTTTTTTGGAAAGCAGGTTTCGGTGCTCATCGGTTGCGGTAGTCCCGTTATCCGCTTTATCCCGATAGAAGGATCGGGATGCTCGCTACTACCGGGTTTATGGCAGTCAGGTCTGTGCTAAATATGACTACCCCACCTTTCAGGCATCCCACCGGAGAAGCTACTGCGTGAACACACCTACATGAGCCTCTATTTGTTTTAGCACATATTCCTAAGGCGATCGTCATGCTGAATTTATTTCAGCATCTTTCCTGCTAATAACAAGCTTTGATAGCTTAAAAATGCTAGTTTAGAGATAAATGTTGTTGTTTTCGCTCTTTGCCGCGGGGCATGGTAGTTTTTCGCAGATCATGTTATTTTTATTTGTGCTCAAGAATGCTGGCGCATTTTGGAGGGCCAAAGTACCCAAAGCGCTTTGTCATCCGATAGCTATCAGATCCGAAAATGTAGCTCCTCATCACCCACGCTCATCAAAAGATTACGCGAACGGTGTAAGGATCTTTTTTCCTCTTTTATAAAATTGTTTTGTTTTTTGAAAAGCAGGTTTCGGTGTTCATCGGTTGCGGTAGTCCCGTTATCCGCTTTATCCCGATGGAAGGATCGGGATGCTCGCTATTACCGGGTTTATGGCAGTCAGGTCTGTGCTAAATATGACTACCCCGCCTTTCAGCCCCTCATCGTCTCTATGCGATTTGCATTCCCCTCTTTCAGAGGGATGTCCGACTCCGCTCAAACTGACAATTAATTAGCTTAAACCACTAACTTAACCTTGCAACCTAAACGCTAAACCCTAACCGCCTAAACCTTAAACCCTACCCCTTAATCAACGGATTTTTTTCCTTCGCAAACAGATCAAAAACCTTTTTATCTACAAAAGCCGGGAAGAGTTTATTCATCCAAACGGCTAATTTCCCCTGTCCAGTCATGATTAAAGTTCGTTTTCGTTTTTCGATACCATCAGCAATAATGCTTGCTACTTCTTCTGAAGACATCATTTTACCTTCATCCATACTCGTTTCTCCATGTGCGGCACCATCCTTTGATAAAGCTGTAACACGGATATTCGACGCCGTAAAACCAGGACAGGCCAAAAGCACATTCACCCCTGTTTTTAACAGTTCGGTACGTAATGATTCCATAAAGCCATTCATCGCAAATTTAGAGGCCGAATACCCCGTTCTACCCGGCAGACCGCGGAAACCAGCAATTGACGAAACGCCAACAATGGTTCCTTTGGTTTTCAAAATCTCGGGCAAAGCATATTTGGTACAATAAACGGTTCCCCAGAAGTTTACATCCATCAGGTTTTTAAGTACCGATAAATCCAGATCGTTAAACAGGGCACGCATGGATAATCCGGCATTATTTACCAGGATATCAATCTTTTGAAAGGATACTAAAGCCTGTTTGATAATCAGTTCGCAATCTGCCTCTTTACTTACATCGGCCTGAACAGCCACCGCTCTAATATTATATTTTTTTTCCAGATCGGCAGTAATTTCGCAAAGGGTTACATATTGACGTGCGGCTAAAACCAGATTGGCACCACGTTTTGCAAATTCTTCGGCACAAGCTTTTCCAATTCCGCTCGATGCCCCGGTGATGATGATGACTTTATTTTTTAGGTTCATTGTGTAGTATCAAGATTTGAGTATCAAGTATCAAGACTGAATACTGCTTTATTATATTTTTTGAAGTAGTTTGTTGTGGGTTGTATTATGACTATTTCATCATTGCAGTTTCGTAAGGTACACGGGTTACAATCGATCTGCCGAGTGTAATTTCATCTGTATATTCCAGCTCGCCGCCAAAAGCAATACCCCGTGCAATGGTCGTTACCGGAACATTAAACTCCTTTAATCTTTTATACAGGTAAAACAATGTGGTATCGCCCTCCATATTCGGACTCAATGCTAAAATTACTTCTTTAACCCCTCCCACGGCCATTCTGACCACTAATCCATCAATAAACAGATCGGAAGGACCAACGCCATCCATTGGAGAAATTAAGCCGCCCAGAACATGGTAAACTCCAAAATATTGACCGGTATTTTCAATGGCCATCACATCGCGGGTATCTTCTACCACACAAATGGTTTCTTTATCACGTTTTGGCGAAGTACAGATCTCACATACTGCATAATCGGAAATGTTATGGCAAGTGCTACAATGTTTAATCTGCTGTTTAAGTTTTATAAAAGTATTGCCAAACTGGTTTACCTCCTCCTGCTCTTTGTTTAAAAGATGTAATACCAAACGTAAAGCCGTTTTTTGCCCTACACCAGGAAGTTTTGAGAATTCGTTTACCGCATCTTCGAGCAGTTTGGATGAAAAATTCATAATGCAAAAATAAGTAATTAGTTCAATAGTTCATTAGGCATTTGTTCATTGGTAACTGTCAATTGCCAACTGAATATTAGTTCAATAGTTCATTCGTCATTGGTAACTGTCAATTGTCAACCACAAACTGATAATGGTTCATTTGTACAAGGAGTACATCTTTGCAATCGGTTATTAGAATACTTCCTACTTTATGCCCCACTGGACTTTCGACTTCCGACCCAACAATATTGCTTGATTTGATACTTTTCTTTACATTTATCAGCTTAATACGAAACTATGTCTCCAACCATCCTACTGTGTTTCCTGATCGGTTACTTTTTATTGCTGATCATTATCTCATTTGTAACCTCAAAAAATTCATCCGATAATTCTACTTTCTTTGTTGCCAACCGGAATTCTAAATGGTATTTAGTTGCCTTTGGAATGATCGGAACCGCACTTTCGGGCGTTACTTTTATTTCGGTACCCGGAGAAGTTGGCGCACCCGGTGGAAACCAGTTTCAATATTTTCAATTTGTATTGGGTAATGCAGTTGGCTTTATCATCATCGCTACAGTTTTGCTTCCACTATACTACCGGATGAACTTAACATCTATTTACAGTTATATCGAAAAAAGATTAGGCCATTATAGCTATAAAACAGCAGCATCGATATTTTTATTAAGCCGCACTCTGGGATCAGCTACCAGATTATACCTCGTAGTGATTGTTTTACAGCGTTTTATATTCGATAATTATGGCGTTCCGTTCTGGTTAACGGTTTTAATTTCTTTGGCACTAATCTGGTCGTACACGTTTAAGGGTGGATTAAAAACCATCATCATTACCGATACACTGCAAACTTTTTTCCTGGTACTTTCGGTTTTCTTGACGATTTATTTTATTTGCAACAGTCTCGATTTCAGTATTCCACAGGCATTCGAAACCATAAAATCCAGCAGTTACTCGAAAATATTCTTTCTAAATGATTTCCTGACCAATAAATTCTACTTCAGTAAACAGTTTATCGGTGGTATTTTCGTTACCATCGCAATGACAGGCTTAGATCAGGATTTGATGCAGAAAAACCTGAGCATGGGCACCATCAAAGAGGCACAGAAAAACATGTTCACTTTTACAGGCGTATTTGTAATTTTAAATGTTTTCTTTTTGAGTGTGGGTGCCTTGTTATACATTTTTGCGGCAAAAAACGGTATCGATATTCCTTTAGATCATATTACTGCAAAACCGCGAACAGATTTATTATTCCCCGAAATTGCTTTAAATAATCTGGGTGCAGTACCCGCAATTATATTTATGCTGGGTTTAACAGCGGCAACATTTGCCACAACCGACTCGGCACTTACAGCCTTAACCACATCGTTCTGTGTAGACTTTTTAGGCATGGCTAAAACAGAAAATGTAAATGCTAAAGACGCCGTAAAAAAGCGCCATACCGTACACGTAGCATTTTCTATTTTGATGTTCCTTGTTATCATCGTTATCAATGCGCTGAACAGTTCATCAGTAGTCAGTTTGATTTTTACCATTGCCTCTTACACCTACGGACCACTCTTAGGTTTATATAGTTTTGGATTATTTGTAAAAAAACGCGGACTTCATGATAAATTAGTGCCGATAGTTTGCTTATTATCACCTTTTTTATGTTACTTGCTGGCAAGCAATTCGGCCGCAATATTGGGTGGATATGTATTTAGTGTTGAACTGATTTTAATTAACGGTTTAATCACATTTATAGGTTTGTTGTTCATCAGCAAAAAAACGGATGCACAAACCAAATTTTAATATTAGAATAACAGTATATGACGAGTGAAGAAAAAATTAGAAGTGCTTTCGAAAACAAAGACTGGCAAGAAATCAAAGTAACCGACTCTTGGCAAATTTTTAAAATCATGGCCGAATTTGTAGACGGCTTTGAAAAACTAGCTAAAATTGGTCCGTGCGTTACCATTTATGGTTCGGCACGTACTGCCCAAACACACCGATATTACCAGTTGGCAGAGCAGTGCGGTAAATTATTAACCGATAGAGGTTATGGCGTAATTACTGGCGGTGGCCCTGGTATTATGGAGGCTGGTAACAAAGGTGCCCATACCAATGGGGGTAAATCGGTAGGTTTAAACATCGAGTTGCCTTTTGAGCAGTTCCACAATAAATATATCGATCATAATAAATTACTGGAGTTTGATTATTTCTTTGTGCGCAAAGTCATGTTCATGAAATATAGCCAGGGTTTTGTAGTGTTACCTGGCGGATTTGGCACTATGGATGAGCTATTTGAAGCTTTAACCTTAATCCAAACCGGAAAAATTGCCCGTTTCCCAATCGTATTGGTGGGTGTTGATTATTGGGGAGGATTAATTGATTGGATTAAAGGAACGATGTTGCAGAAGGAACACAATATCCACGAAGAAGATTTAAATCTTTTCCGGTTGGTAGATACCGCCGAAGAAGCTGCAGAGCACATTTTCCGTTTCTACGATAAATATGTACTTAAACCGAATTTCTAGTAGATTGGTTCAATGGTTCATTAGTCATTGGTACTTGCCTGTAGCTAATTGAAAACTGTTAACTGAAAATTGCAAACTGCTAACTGAAAAAGTGCTTACAAACAATAAGCACTTTTTTTATTGTAACAACTTTAACTAACTGGTATCTAAAATAAAAAGCATCTAAAATGTCGAAATTTATCAACTGGAAAAGCAATTGGCTTAGTGGCAACTTTCAACTCTTTGCAGATGGTGTTCAGAAAGGGATGATCACATTCGAAACCTGGAAGAGTAATGCAGAAAGTATGCTTGAAGATAAAAACTATCAATTTGTAAACGAAGGTTTCTGGCAATCGAGCACAAAGGTAATTGACAGAAAAACAGGTGGCGTGGTCGCAGTTATCACTTACGACAGCTGGAAATCAAAAGCACTGATCAGCTTAAAATCCGGCGAACAGTACGAATGGAAATCAACAGGAGTATGGCAAGCGAAGTGGACACTAAGCAACTATAAAGATGCGCATATTGCATATAGCGCAAGCAGTAACTGTGGTGCTATCTCTTCTGATACAGACAATGAATTATTGATTATTGCAGGTTTATTTATTAAACAAATTTACAACAAACGCGCTATTGTACTTGTTGCCTGCATTATACCAATTATAACGGTATCAATTAACCGTCATTAGTAAAAAAAGTTAAATCCTTTTGTGAGATGGAACAGGTATTAAATTGGAGAAAAGGTTTATTTGATAGCAATTATCAGGTATTTAAGAACGGGCTATTAAAATTTTCGCTGAATTTTAGTTCGTGGAAAAATTCAGCTATAGCCACTACCCAGGCTGGTATTTACCTGTTAAAAAGTGAAGGATATTCTAAACCTGAAACTAAATTACTGAATAATCAGAATGAGATCTTAGCTATAATTACTTACGACTGGCTTCGTTTTAAGGCCAAAATTGTATTTGCCTCTGGCGATACTTTTGATTGGAGCTTTCAAAACAGCTGGTTAAGCCGGTGGTCGTTAAACAACCATCAGGATAAACAGATCTTGTTCAATGCTTCAAGTGGAAATGGCATGTTACATAGCAATGTGGACGACGATATGCTGATTTTATGCGGGCTTTTTATCCGAGAGTACTATTCGAGGCTGCTTGTTGGTTTTATCATTGTCATCTGCATTTTGTTTAGTTTCAAGAATATTTTTTAGATTCTGCAGATTGTACTTCGAAGTACATTTCCAAACGCGATCGTCATGCTGAATTTATCCCAAAATCTCTTTTATTTTTTCGGTTGGTCTGGCGATAACTGCCTGATCTCCTGAAACAATAATCGGTCTTTCAATTAAAATTGGATGCGTAATCATAGCTTCAACCCATTCTTCATCGGTTAAGGTTTTTCCTTTATAATTTTCAATGAAAACCTTTTCCCCTTTACGGATCAATTCCAATGGTTTAATACCCAGTTTTCGAATAATTTCTTCGAGTTCACTTTTATTGGGCGGGGTTTCCAAATAATAAACCACTTCGAAATCTTTTCCGCTTTTTTCAAGTTCCTCTAAAGCACAACGGCTTTTGGTACAGCGGTTATTGTGATAAATCGTAATCATATAGAAATGGTTATAGTCCACTTACGCCGCCGCTAACTACCAGTTTCATGGCATCGGCTGCTGTCATATGCAAATCGGTTACCTTATCTCTTCTTACAATGCAAAGCTGGCCTGCAAAAGAGTAAGAAAGTGGAAAGTATACTGCAACTTCATCCGGAAGATTGAGTTTATGCAGATCGTTTTGAGTTAAAAAGCCAATCTTTTTTAGGCCTCCCTCTACCTCTACCAGCACGGGGTGGTTAAATTTCTTCTCATCGCCAACAAAAGCCTCTGTTAAATCTTTTATAGATGAATAGATAAAATTAAGTAAAGGTAAACGCTGCATGATCCGCTGGAACCAATTGTACATAGGTTCGGTTACCAGATTGGTTACAAAAATGCCAGCAAGCAAAATAATAGCTAAAACCGTCAATAAACCTAAGCCGGGGATGTTCCGGCTTTCTCCTGTATTGGGGTTTACCCCTAAAATATTGTTTACATTTAACCAGCTATCAACAGTTGTAACCGCCCAAACTACAATAAAAATACTCACGGCAATGGGTACAACAATTAATAAACCTTTAATTAAATAGTTTAAAATAGCTTTCCCGACTTTGTTCATGATGCAAACTTAGGAAAAATATGGTTAAATGGTTAGGATTGTTATATTGTTTGATGATCCGGCTAACAATAGGCCGTTTTTCTTTTCCGATGATAGTCTTTTACCCCTTTTGTCCACAATAAAACAACCCAACAATTCCCTTACTCATAGAAATAAACCCTTTTAACCCTTTGCGAGATATTGGTCAGAATTTCATAGGGAATAGTACCAATATCTTCTGCTAACTGCATAATGGTATGTTCTTTATTAAAAACAATAGCTTCGTCGCCAGGTTTCACATCAATTCCTGTAATATCCAACATGGTCATATCCATACAAATCGAGCCAATTGTAGGCACCAAATGGCCATTAATGAGCATTTTACCAACACCATTACCAAAATACCTGGTGTATCCATCAGCATAGCCAATTTTTACAGTGGCAATTTTTCCGCCATTTGGCATTACGCCTTTCCTGCTATATCCAACAGTTTCGCCTGGAGCTAGAGTTTTCACTTGGGTAACCGTAGTTTTTAGTACCATTACAGTCTGCAAACCCCGGTTATTGGTTAAAGCAGAATCAAAACCATACAAACCTATGCCCAAACGTACCATATCCATTTGCCCTTCGGGCCAGCGCGAAATGCCAGAAGTATTAGAAATATGCAGTAGTGGTTTATAGCCTAAAACATCGACCAACTGATTGGCGATGATTTTAAATCTTTCGATTTGTTGTTGGGTAAAGCCATCGTGTTCTGCAGCATCACTTGCCACCAGGTGAGAAAAAATACTTTGAACTTTTACCCTCGCCGAATCTCTCAGCACATTACACAATGCATCAATTTCTGGCTGATCAAAACCCAAACGGTGCATGCCACTATCTATTTTAATGTGGATCGGGTAATCGAAATCATAATCAGACAATGCGTTTAAAAAACTATTCAGAACTTCTATGCTGTAAATTTCAGGCTCGAGCTTGTGTTTAATAAGGGCATCGAAAGCAGATTCTTCAGGGCTCATCACCATAATGGGCAAAGTAATACCTGCTTTACGTAAAGCAATGCCTTCATCGGCATAAGCTACCGCCAGATAATCCACTTTATGGAACTGTAGTAAATTGGCAATTTCGAAACTTCCGCTTCCATATGAAAAGGCCTTAACCATGGCCATTATTTTAACACCAGGCTTAATTTTAGAGCGGTAAAACTGCAGGTTATTCACCATGGCATTCAGGTCGATTTCTAAAACCGTATCGTGTATTTTCTGGGTAAGAAGTTTACTAATCCGGCCAAATTCGAACCGCCTGGCTCCTTTTACCAATATGGTTTCGTGGTTAAACTGTAAACCAGGAAAAGCATCGATAAAAGCATTCGTATCGTCGAAAAACTGCGTCTCAAACTTAAAAAGACTGGCATACTTCGAAATGTGAGTCCCGATTCCAATTAGTCGGTTTACTTTCTTCTGCAAAAGCAATTCGGCTATTTCTGTGTATAAATCTAAATCATCTCTGCCCGTTTCAAATAATTCGGAAAGGATAACCGTTTTCTTTTCGTGCTGATTCTGTTGATTTAAAAAATCAAGGGCAATGGCCAATGAAGAAATATCGGCACTGTAAGAATCGTCGATAATGGAACATTGGTTAATCCCATTTTTCAGCTCTAAACGCATACTCACATGACTCAGCTTTTCTAAACGTAAATCGGCTTGCTCTGGTGTATAACCTAAAGCCAATAAGGTTGCCCAGCAGATCATTCCATTTTCTATCGAAGCTTTATCTTTAAAAGGCAAAATGCATTCAATTTCTCTATTTTGATAAATAGCACGTAAATAACAGTTTCCTTCAATGGGTTCAATGGCAATAACCTGAAGATCTGCTGTTTGTTTACTGCTCCAACTAAACTGTTTTTTACCAGGAAGTTCTTTTGCTGTAATTTCGGTTACATATTCAGGCGAATAAATAAATAGTTCGGAAGTGGCAAAAAGCTTCAGTTTCTCGGTCAGTTTTTCCTTTTTAGAAGCAAATCCTTCTGCATGTGCCTCACCGATATTGGTTAAGATTCCGATTTCAGGACGGATAATTTCTGCTAAGTGCTGCATCTCATTAACTGCAGAGATGCCCGCTTCAAAAATGCCGAGCGTATGATCGGCCTCAATCTGCCATACCGAAAGCGGCACACCTATTTGTGAATTATAACTTTTCGGGCTTTTAACAATATTAAAATCGGCAGCCAAAAGCTGGTAAAGCCATTCTTTAACGATTGTTTTTCCATTACTCCCAGTAATGCCGATTGTTTTCAGGTCAAATTGATTCCGGTGTTCAATGGCAAGCTTTTGTAGCGCCGCCAAAGTATCATCAACCAGTAAAAAATTGCAATCAGGATATTCGTTAATGTATTTAGGTTCGGTAATTACAAAATTCCTGATTTCCTTTGTGTAAGCATCTTTAATAAACTCATGCCCATTGCGGTGCGAAGATAGGGCAAAAAACACAGCGTTTTCAGGGACCAGCACCGAACGGCTATCAACCACCAAATATTGAATAATTACCTGTCCATCAATTAATTTGGCATCGGCATTTAAAATTTCGGCTATTTTGGTGATGGTGTATATTGGATTTTGCATGTTATTATATTCAGAAAAATACGGTAATCGCTTTTATTTTTACGAATTTCAGTAATTAATTATGAAAAGCGGTAAACAAGAAGCAGTATTATTAGATAAAAAACAAGCATTGGTAAAAGCCGAAAGTTTTTGTGTTTACCAGGAGCGTTCGCAAAAGGAAGTGCGGTATAAACTGGTAGAATGGGGAATGCGTGGCGATGAACTGGAAGAAATTATAAGCGAACTGATTTTGAATAATTTTTTAAATGAAGAAAGATTTGCTAAAAGTTATGCATCAGGTAAATTTAACATCAAACACTGGGGGCGTGTTAAAATTAAACAAGGTTTAAAATTAAAGGGGGTACCCGATAAAATTTTGCAAAAGGCAATTTATAGCATCGATGATGATGATTATATACAAACCATCGAAAAATTAGCTTTAAAAAAAGCAGAAGGTTTAAACGAAAATGATCCGTTTAAAAGAAAAAATAAGTTGATGAGCTACCTTCAGGCAAAAGGTTTTGAAACTGATTTAATTTTACTTGTACTGAAAGCCAGCAATTTAAATTAAATATTAAATTTTTAACAAGAAATCTCTTGACAGAAATATAAATCTGCCTATATTTGCATCACCAAAACGAAACAACAACATCAGTTTTGTAAATGCGAAAGTAGCTCAGTTGGTAGAGCACGACCTTGCCAAGGTCGGGGTCGCGAGTTCGAATCTCGTCTTTCGCTCTAAATAAATGCCTTCCTACCAGAAGGCATTTATTTTAAAGTTAACCAAGCCGGTGGAGATCGGCAGCGGCTAATGCTCGGGTGGTGGAACTGGTAGACACGCAGGACTTAAAATCCTGTGCTTTCAAAGGCGTGCGGGTTCGATTCCCGCCCCGAGTACACACAAAAAATCGAACAAAAACCTTTCAGAAATGAAAGGTTTTTTTGTTTATAGAATTCATTTTATTTGTGTGAAGGTAGCGATCAAGGATCAAGCGGAAAAGTTGGGGTACTGGAATAATTTTTCCTTAAAGGATTTTAAAAAATATTAGTCAATTTTTGCATTTCTCAATCTCAGGGAATTCAAGATAACAGAAACGGAACTAAAGCTCATCGCGAGTGCAGCGATCATTGGAGATAACAAAATCCCAAAAAACGGATATAAAATACCTGCCGCTATCGGAATGCCTAATATATTGTATCCAAGGGCAAAAAACAGGTTTCCATTTATATTGGCCATGACCTTTCGACTCAACAAACTTGCTTTTGCGATCCCATTTAAATCTCCCTTTACCAGTGTGATCGCGGCGCTCTGGATCGCTACATCTGTTCCCGTGCCCATTGCTATACCGATATCAGCCTGGGAAAGTGCAGGTGCATCATTGATGCCATCACCTGCCATGGCTACCTTTTTGCCTTCCCCCTGTAGTTTTTTTATTTCATTGAGCTTATCCTCTGGCAGCATCTGAGCCTTAAAGCCGTCCAAACCTAAGGTTTCGCTTACCGCTCTTGCTGTATCCTTATTGTCGCCCGTAAACATGACTACCTTGATCCCCTTATTTTGGAGTTTTCGGATTGCCGCCGCGCTGGAAGGCTTGATCTTATCAGAAATAACAACAAATCCAATTGCTTTATTTCCTACAGCTAGATAAGAAACTGTTTTACCCTGCTTTTGAGCCGCACTAACCTGTTCATCTAATTTAGGATCAATTGTCGCTTTAACATGTTCCATTAACTTTTGGTTCCCAAAAGCCAGTTTTTCCGCCCCCAAACTACCCATTACTCCCTTTCCTGTAATCGCCTCAAAGTTTGATATGGGTTTAATATCTATTTTGTTTTCTTCTCCATAACGCAAAGTTGCATGGGCCAATGGATGTTCGCTGCTGCTATTCAAAGCCATAATTTTTTCAAGCATATCCTTCTCTGTAAAATCAGGATTTACACTGACCACTTTTTCTACCGAAGGTTTACCTTCGGTTACCGTACCAGTTTTGTCGATAACCACGATATCAATTGCATTCATTTTTTCAAGAGATTCGGCATTCTTGATCAGTATACCAGACTGGGCGCCCTTACCCACTCCTACCATTACCGACATTGGGGTAGCAAGGCCCAGCGCACATGGACATGCGATAATCAATACTGCGATTGCATTTACAAAAGCATAAACGTAGGCTGGATCGGGGCCATATATTGCCCATACCACAAACGTTGCAATGGAAATCAGTACTACAACAGGCACGAAATAACCCGAGATTTTATCCGCCATTTTTTGGATGGGCGCTTTCGAGCGGCTTGCCGAATTCACCATTTCGATAATCTGTGACAAAAGTGTTTCTGAGCCTACCTTCTCCGCAAGCATAACAAATGTTTTATTTCCATTGATCGTGCCCGAACTCACCTTGTCTCCGGTGTTTTTTTCCACAGGAATGGGTTCACCGGAAATCATAGATTCATCAATTAATGCTTCCCCTGTTTTAATACTACCGTCTACCGGGATTTTTTCACCAGGCTTTACCCTCAACAAGTCTCCTTTATGGATGTCATCAATAGATACTGTTGTTTCCCTATCCCCAACCACTTTTGTTGCTGTATTCGGGGCCAGCTTCAGTAGTTCCTTAATGGCACTGTTGGTTTTACCATGGGCACGGGCTTCCAAAAGCTGACCAAGCAGCACCAATGTAAGTATAACTGTTGCTGCCTCAAAATAAACGAAGATGGTGCCATGATGTGTTTTAAACTGGTCTGGAAAAACACCAGGAAAAATAAGAGCAACAAGACTAAAGATCCAGGCTGCGCCTGCACCAATTCCTATCAGGGTAAACATATTCAGCTTCCAGGTCATTATAGATTGCCATGCCCGCTGAAAAAACATCCAAGCGGCATAAAAAACCACCGGAATAGAAAGCACAAACTGAACCCAGTTCCAGTATTTAAGTTCCATTAGATCAAACAAGGGATTATTCGGAAGCATTTCTGTCATAGCAATAACAAAAATGGGAACAGTAAAAATTGTAGCTACCTGGAATTTTTTGAGCAGGGTTTCATAAGTTTTATCTTCCTCTTCCAGATTCGTTCCGGTAGAGATCAGATCCATGCCGCAGATTGGGCATGCGCCCGGTTTGTCGCTGATGATCTCAGGATGCATAGGACAGGTAAATTTTGCCGTATGCTTAAGTACAGGCTGTTTTATCAGGTCCATTCCGCACACAGGGCAATGACCTGGCTTATCATAAGTCCGCTCACCTTCGCAGTGCATCGGACAATAAAATAATCCTCCAGCTTCATTATCACCAAGCTTTCGAGCGCTTGGATTTTGTCCTTGGGATAATTCATGACGGTTATGATCTGTATTTTCAGTCGCTTTTATAACATGTTTTTCATGGGGAGGCATTTCAATGCTGTAATGTCCAGCGGTAGACAGAGCCTCCTGCAGTTTTTCCATTGGAACATGTTTTTCCATTGTTATGACGGCTTCAGCAGACTCCAATGATACCTTTGCAGAAACGCCGTCAATGGCATTCAGTGCATTTTCAACTTTGCTCTGGCAGCCCTGACAGCTCATTCCGGTTATTTTATAAGTATGTTCCATGTGTCTGTTTTTTTATCTGCTAGTGCTTAAATTTAGTTATTTACCTAACGTAAATCACAATAATAAGTGGGTTAACAACTTAATGCTTAATAAGATATTTTCAAAGATTTGATCCTCCATTCTTAACCACCGATTTATTCTGCAGCAGATAAGTCCTACGTGCGACTACTAACTCGCCAGAAAGATGCATTACCATATCTAAATGATTCGATCATATCACTTGGCTACAAGCTGTTACAAACCGCAAAGCCGGGACAAGTTCCCGGCCTTATTTTTATTTACATTTCTTGCATCCACCAGTATCTTTGCATTGTTTATTGCAATAGTCTTCACATACACCTTTTGTACAGGATTTTGAGCATTTGGTACAATTGTTCATTTTACGATTGCAGCATGGCGTGTTACCTGCAAATGTATATGTAGATAGGCTGATCAACACCATTGATGTGATGATAAGGAACTTTTTCATTTGAATATTTTTATTGTTGTGATAAAAAAACCAGCGTTAATTTTAGTTTATTTATATCAACACTACCTTCGGCGGGTGCCAGAATGAAAATGAAAAATCAATTGTGTTTTCACACATTGGATTAACTGAGCTGTTTTTAACTTCTACCGGAGCCGTTTGTACTATTTGAACCACTTTGTTTATTATGAATCCTGATACATTGCAGCATAGTTTGGTCAAACACATGCCCGTTACCTTATTGCTTTTATGCGACTTGCATGGCTTAGCCATACCTGATAGCATACAGCATTTTGGCTCTTTATCGTATTGTATAGCCTGTACTGTTCCAGTGACAACTGAAACCAGGCCCATACAGATAACCATAAAAAAGGCAATGACTTTCATAATCGCAAATAACGTTTTTCTGTGGTAAGAACTTTATATAATTTTATGAACTTGTTATATAATTTGGTATTATCCGCCAAATTAATAGTATAAAGAGTATATGTCTATTAAAATTGTGTCAGCTTGAGTACAGATTGATCTTAAATTAAGTTAAAACAGATTTTAACGTAATGCGAGAAGCAAATCCAGTTGTTCATATATAATACAATATTTAGATAAATACCATGATTAACAAAACACTCTTATCCATATTTTTGATATTGAGTATATCCGCCTCAATAAAGGCCCAGAATAGAAATCCATTTGGCAAACCGCTGGTTCCCGATATGATTGCAGACGCAAGTATTCAACAGATCAATGGCATATTTTATTGTTATGCCACTACAGATGGCTATGGCAGAGGACTGAAATCTTCAGGTCCTCCTGTGCTCTGGAAATCAACCGATTTCGTTAATTGGAGCTTTGAAGGTACATACTTTCCATCAGCTGTTAAAGAATTATATTGGGCACCTAGCAAAGTTGTTCAGGCAAATGGTAAATTCTATATCTACCCTACTGTTAATGGTTACATGTACCCTGCAGTTGCCTACAAACCGGAAGGGCCTTTTAAACTCGCCCGGGGCAAGGATGAATGGTCTAAACCTTATACGCCTTCGACATTATTGCAGACCAAAAAGCCAAATGGCATTGATGCAGAAATATTTGTTGACGATGATAAACAGGCCTATGTGTTCTGGAATACCAGGCATGCAGCGAAATTGATGCCTGATATGATTACTGTAGACTCGGCGGTACAGGTAATTTCGACTCCCAGAACGCAGTATTCTGAAGGGCCGATCTTCTTTAAAAGGAAAGGCATTTATTACTATTTATATACTATAGGCGGAGATGAGAAATACCAGTACGCTTATATCATGAGTAAAGTATCGCCTTTAGGCCCCTATACCTTTCCAAAAAATGATATCATTACGACATCCAATTATGAAAAAGGGCTGTTTGGCCCAGGGCACGGTTCTGTTTTTAATTTAGAAGGAACGGACAAATACTATATTGCATTTTTAGAGTTTGGGAGGGGTAGCACCAACCGGCAGACTTATGTTAGTCCATTAACATTTGCCAGCGACGGAACCATTAATCCTGTAGATGTAAACCTCGACGGCGTTGGCGAGCTCGCGAAAAGCAGACAGCCAAAGCAATTGAAAGTCAGTAATGCTTATGCCTCAAGCATAGCAGATTCGATAAAAATTAAACCTATTAAAGACCCATCATTTAAACGAGAAGAGTTTTTCGATCCTAAATTTGCCTTTGATGGCTCCAATGGTTCGCGCTGGATGGCAAAAGAGAAAGATTCAGCAGGCTGGATAGTGGCAGATTTAGGAAAAATAAAGTCTGTAAGTTTAAGCAAAGTTTATTTTGTTCGCCCAACGGCAGGCCATGCCTACCTGCTTGAAACATCGTTAGACGGAAAATCGTGGCAAAAAAGCGGAGGCCACAGCGAAATTAAAGTTCAATCGCCACATGTAGATCAGTTACATATCAAATGCCGTTATGTTAGGATAAAAATTTTGAATGGAGTGGCTGGTATCTGGGAGTGGAATTTGTATTGATACAGCAATAAAGGTTACAAAAGAATAGCATCAATATCGGAAACACTTATGTGTTTCCGATATCCGCTAAATAAAGCGCTATGTTTATTAAATGAAATTACATTGATAGACCAAAGCAGTAATAGGTGTTGCTAACTAAAAAACGATCTTTCATTATCGCTTATCATGATTATAAATTTCTATTTCATCATTATTGACACGAATCGGAAGCCATAAATATGTTGATTTCTCCAGGTCTGTTTTATTCCACCTATCGGCCATGAAAATAAATTCCCCTGGTTTGTTAGCTACAGGCAGTACAAATGCGCCCTGCGAAAAAAACGACACATTGGCGTTTAATCCTTTGCATGGATTTTCACGTTCTACCCATGGCCCCATGATATGATCTGCAACAGCATAAGAAGCCGCATTAGGCGACCAACCGGTACAACCAGAGGTAATTAAAAAATATTTGCCCTTGTTTTTAAAAATAGCCGGGCTTTCCCTTCCTTTGTCTTCCAATATCCGCGTATAAGTTTTTGTTGGTGTCAAATAATCATCGCTTAGCAAACAAATATGCATGGTGTTGTTATTTTCAGACGAATAAATAAGATAAGCTTTCCCATCATCATCTTTATACAAAGTCATATCTCTTAACATCTGATTGTTAGGCGCAACACTCCCCAGGTATTTATAAGGACCAAAAGGGTTATCGCTTATCGCAACCCCTCCCCTGGAATAACTATAGTCATTCTTATCGATGTGCATCCACATCACAAATTTCTTAGTGCGTTCGTTATAAATCACCTTGGGTCTTTCAATAACCCTTCCTGTATCGAGGTCGTAACCAGGGTTGCTTGTGGTAGGCTTTAAAACCACCCCCCTGTTTTTCCAGTGTTTAAGATCTGTAGAAGAATAACATGAAACGCCTCCGGCCGGAACCCGGAAATCTTCCCAGTTCTGCTTTGGAACAAGCCATGTTTTACCTTTCTTTACCTCACCAAAAAGGTAATAAACACCTTTGTGGTACAATACACCTGCACCATGGGCATTAACTGGCTTTCCATCAGTATCAATTAATCTTTTGCCATTAAATAACGTATCAGTTAATGGATGTACGCCATTTGAAAACGATAAATTGTAACAGCCTATCAATAAAGCAATAAGCAGAATTTTAATTCGACCATTCGAAATATTCATAGCAGCTACTTGTTTTTTGTTTTTAACACCAAGGTCGTTACTACTGGATCTAACTGTACCCCAGCCAGATCAAGCGTGATACCTGCTGCATCCTGCTGAAATTTAATATTTTTACCATGTATTATGGTACATGTGGTAATGGTCTGCTTAATTACTGGTAATTTAATCTTAGTAGTGCCTACCGGAGCTTTCAGGAGGTGGATATATATATTATTGCCTTTGTATGTAGCACCATAAAAGCCATCAACAGGTTGAAAAGGCCCAGGACGCGTTCCATATATTCCTTCACCATTTTTAGCTAACCATTCCCCCACTTCTTTCAAGCGCTGTACGTGGGTAGGTGGAATAACACCATCAGGATCTGGCCCAACATTTAACAACATATTTCCGCCACGGTCTACTGTATTCACCAGCATATCTATAACCCGTTTCAAAGGCATCAGATTCTGCGCTTTGTTGTATCCCCAGCTTGTTTCGTTAAGGTTTAGGTTTTTTTCCCATGGGAAAGGAATAATAGGTCCTTTAACATCTCCTCCACCTTCGTCGGTCTGGAAATCTCCAAGCATTCCAGATCTGGGATTGATTACTACATCGGGGTTATAACTACGTACCATGGCATTAAGTTTTAACGGTTCCCAAAACCAAGCGGCGTCAGCATCGCTACCCTTATGGGCCAGCCAGCCTCCATCGTACCACAGAATATCTATTTTGCCGTAGTTTTTCATTAGCTCTTCTACCTGCCCATAAGTCTGTTTCTTGAGCAGCGCCGCATTTTCAGGAAGTCCTTTAGGATCAAAATAACCCGGAAAGCGCCAATCCAGTGGTGAGTAATAAAGGCCTACATAAAGACCTGCTTTACGGCATGCATCGGTATACTCTTTTACAAAATCGCGATGGGCTGCAGTTTCCCAACTATTAAAGTGTTTATAACTTGAGGGGCTATTCCAAAGTGCGAAACCATCATGGTGCCTGGCAACCATAACCATATATTTCATTCCGGCTTCTTTCGCTACCTTTGCCCACGTTGCGCCGCTAAAATGCTTCGGATTAAACTGAGTAGCCAGTTTAGCATATTCCTCAGCCGGTATCTTTTCGTTAAACATGGTCCATTCCCCACTTGCCGGGATTGCATATAAACCCCAATGGATGAACATTCCAAATTTCTGATCTTCCCACCATTTCATCTTTTCGGGTGAAAGATTGGAACCTGGCCCCGATACGCCTTCTCCTCCGCCCTTTAATGATGGGTAGATTGCTCCTTTTTCCATCGATTTTCTTTCTGCATCGCCCATCACCTGGCTCTTTACAGCTAAAGAATAACTCATGAACATTAATACAAGCCCTGTTGCAGTAATTTTTATTTTTTGTTTGAACATCATCTGATTTTAGAAACTTAGCAGGTTATACAATGACAACCACTGTTATATTTGGTTAAAAAGGTTTTCGGCAGTGGCCCACAGCACAGGCTGTTTTGGCCATAATTATTCGAAAATAGATAAATTTATAGCCTTAGGATTGTCTCCATCAGACTTTATTTTGTACAAATCCGACTTTCTATGGCAGCACTTTTAAATAAATATGAATGGCGAAATATGCTTAATGGTTTATCTCCATGCAGGCCAGATTTAAAAATATGTTACAATTTTTAAATTACAATCATAAAAAACATACTGATTACTCCTTGTTATTCAGCGCAAAAGGCCCATTAACACACTTTTTAAAGCAAAAAAAATAAAATTATTTTTGATAGTGATATTTATATTTCTATATTTGCAACCCCAAAGGAATACAACACCATGTATTAATTTGCGAAAGTAGCTCAGTTGGTAGAGCACGACCTTGCCAAGGTCGGGGTCGCGAGTTCGAATCTCGTCTTTCGCTCCAAATGCCTTCCTACCAGAAGGCATTTATTTTAAAGTTAACCTACCGAAGGATTTCGGAACAGGCTAATGCTCGGGTGGTGGAACTGGTAGACACGCAGGACTTAAAATCCTGTGCTTTCAAAGGCGTGCGGGTTCGATTCCCGCCCCGAGTACACACAAAAAATCGATAAAAAAGCCATCATTTCTGATGGCTTTTTTTATGTTTGGTGCTCTTGAACAGCCCTCCCATAATCATTTTTCATTTTGTTCTATTTAAGTCGCCCCACGACTCACAAAAATCCAAGCCGATTAAGAAAATTCAACTAAATTTTTACTGATTTATAGGCTAATTGATTACTTTATTCAAAAAAACATTACTATAATTCAATTTTTGCATAAATTAGTAAAACTAAACGACTATGGTTAAGTGAAGTCTATACCCATTACTGCCGAAAAGGAATTATTAATTGCATTGAAGGGCGGGGATAAAGTCGCCTTTAAGCAGTTATATCAGATTTATTCCGGTAGACTCGCCAGTAAATTAATTTATTTGCTAAAATCGGAAGACTTAGCACAAGATATCTTACAAGATGTGTTTCTAAAGATCTGGATCAACCGCGAAATGATCGATATTGAGCTTAGTTTTGGTGCATTCCTCTATAAGATAGCTACAAACCTGTCTAAAAATGTGATCCGGAAAAACGTTTATGATCAGCTCATGCGCCATAAAATTGGTCAGGAAGAAGTTTATCACCCGATGGAAGAAGGTGATAACACTGAGCAGGCCAGGGTTATTCTTGATCAGGCTATGGATCAACTCACAGACAGACAGCGGGAAGTTTACACTTTACATAAGCTGGAAGGGCTCAGCTATCAGGAAATCAGCGAAAAGCTGAATATCAGTCTTTCTGCTATTAACCATCACATTCAAAAAGCCAACAAACAATTAAAGATTTTTCTAAAATCCAGGTCATTTGAGATATTTATCCTCCTTTTACCCAGCCTGTTAAAAAAATAATTTAACGAGGGGTGCTATTTTTTCTTGTTCATGTGTATTCTATCCTAAAAGGGCAAAATTTCCTTTAGTTTAACATGAGCAAGCCAACCAGAATCAAACTTTTATTTGATCAGTACCTCCAAAATACCATCACTGAGGATGAACTGGCAGAGTTATACCAACATCTTCAGGATGATGAGCATCAGGCACAATTTGATGAGGTAGTTAGCCATTATTTTGATTCAACATCCCATGCAGCTCATGTAAATTCTAAAGAAGTTGGAGATTTAGCCTGGCAGGAAATTGCCCAGCACATAGCAGATCAGCAGCCACCTAAAAAGCTAAGGTTGTTTTCAACGTTTAAGTTTGTGGCTACAGCCGCTGCAATCGTGATTGTGTTATTTACCACACTTTATATCTATCAATCAAATCATACTCAAAACCGTTTAGGAAAAGCTATTGCTCATGATATTCAGCCCGGAACCCATCGGGCAACATTACAGGCCGCTAATGGAAAAATATACCAGTTAGCCGGCAGCAAAGAAGAAATTATTGCTGGCGAAAAAGCGATTCGCTATAAGGATGGTGCCTTGCTGGACACGGAAGCGCATGTTCAAAACTTTACTTTAACTACACCAAAAGGTGGGCAATACCGCATTACTTTGGCCGATGGAACTAAGGTATGGTTAAATGCTGCCTCTTCTATATCTTATCCAAGTGCATTTGCAGGAAAAGAAAGGCGGGTTGTAGTTCATGGTGAGGCATACTTTGAGGTCGCTCATAATGCTCAAAAACCTTTTATTGTGAGTACTGACAAACAGGATATAAAGGTTTTAGGAACTGCTTTCAACGTGAATTCTTATGAAAATGAGGGCGTAACTGTTACCACGCTGGTTCACGGCCGGGTGCAGCTTAGCGGTGCTGGTATTTCGAAACCTGCATATTTGAACCCTGGAGAACAATCTGTATTAAACCAATATGCTTTTCAAATTAGACCTGTAGATGTAAGTTTAAATACTGCATGGAAAGATGGAGAATTTATTTTTACCGCTACAGCACTTACAGCAGCGCTTCGCCAAATTGAACGCTGGTACAACCTGGACATAGATTATACTGGCATACCTGAAAACATCCAAATTCACGCCTCCATACAACGCGATAAGCCTTTATCTGCGGTACTTTCAGCCCTTGAAAAAATTACCAATTTAAAATTTGATGTTGAAGGAAGGAGGGTGAAACTGATGAAATAATTTACCACTAAGGCAAACATGGTAAGGACAGAACTAACCCCTACCATAGCCTGCTCTCTACAACCAATCAACAACCAATAACCAACAAACTAATCACAATATGAACGATTTCCTTTTTTTTAAGGAGTATAGCGGGTGTATGTCCGGTCATAAAATTATTGGCGAAGCCAATAATAACAATTCACTATTATCTTTTCGGTGGATTTTCATCTTATTTTTTGCATTCGCGCTTTCATTTTCGAATGAATCGCATGCAC
Source organism: Pedobacter sp. SG908 (assembly GCF_011759615.1). Lineage (NCBI taxonomy): Bacteria > Pseudomonadati > Bacteroidota > Sphingobacteriia > Sphingobacteriales > Sphingobacteriaceae > Pedobacter > Pedobacter sp. SG908. The sequence continues at coordinate 1,271,787 of NZ_JAAOYY010000001.1, read as the reverse complement.
AGACCGTAACGCTTGATCTGAAGAACGCAACTATTATTAAGGCAACAACAGAAATCAGGAAGCAAACCAAGTATGATTTCACCTATAACGATCTCATATTAAAGAAAGCAAAACCAGTTACCATAAAACTCGTTAAAGAACCGCTGAACAGCGCTTTGAAAAAGCTGTTTTCAGGTCAGGATCTTGATTTTGAAATCAAAGACCGGATTATCATTATTACTGAAAAGAAAGCTAGCGTAGCTAATGATGATAATACTTTGAATGGTCCGGTAAATGGAACTGTAACCAATGAATATGGTAAACCGATGGAGGGTGTTACCGTAAGGGTTAAGGGCACAAAGTTCTCTACTCAAACCGATAAAAGCGGTCATTTTACCATACCTGCCCAATATTCAACCAGCATGCTTGAAATTAATCATTTAGGGTATTATCATTTGGAGATTCCCGCACAACGGGCACGGGTTGTTTCACTTAAAATCTCTGCATCTGATCTGGAAGATATTGTGGTAAATACCGGTTATGAGCAAATCGACAGACGTCAGCTAACCAGTTCCGTTGTTAGCAAAAAGATGGAAGATCTCCTTACACCCGGCGTGAATACCATTGATAAGTTATTGGAAGGAAGGATACCTGGACTGGTTTTTATGCAAAACTCCGGACAGGTTGGCGCCGCGCCAAAGCTTAGGATCCGTGGAACATCCACTATTCTGGGTAACCGCGAACCGCTGTGGGTGCTAGATGGAATTGTACTTCAAGATCCTGTAAACATCGATCCTCAATCTATTAATGATTTAGATTTTGTAAACTTATTAGGTAACGCCATTGCAGGATTAAACCCCGAGGACATTGATCAGATTGATGTGCTTAAGGATGCGTCTGCGACAGCTTTATACGGCGCCAAAGCAGGTAACGGTGTAATTGTAATTACTACAAAAAAAGGCAAACCTGGTAAACCAACCATTTCTTACTCTGCCAATACCACTTTCAACAGACGACCACGTTATTCAGACCGGAACATGAATATGATGAACTCTGAAGAGCGCATGGATGTTTCGCAGGAAATGGTAGAACGCAGAATGCAATACAACAATATCACGCAGTTTTCTGGCTATGAAGATGCCCTTCAGCAATATTATAAAGGAACCATTAATTATGATGAATTTAAGCGCCAGAAAGATTACTATGCTCATGTGAATACAGATTGGTTAGGTTTGATCACTCAAGATTCCTATTCTCAAAATCATACCTTAACCCTATCAGGAGGTTCTAACCGAATTAAGTTTTATTCTTCCTTAGGTTATTTGAATGAGAACGGAACAATTAGAGGAGAATATAATAAGCGCTATTCATCAGTGGTAAACGTAACCGCTGACTATGATAATTTTCTGGCTCAGGTAAGTTTTACAGGTAACTATTCTTCGAGAAATTATTCGCCGGCCGATTTAGGTATCATGAACTATGCCTATAACACCAGTAGAACTTTGCCTGCTTACAATCCAGATGGTAGCTATTTTTATTATCCGGTTACCAACCCTGCCGGTCAAATCTTTAATTACAATATCCTGAAAGACAAAGAATACAGCGCTGATCATACCGATTTGCTTGCAAGCAACCTGAAAGCCTTAATAAGACTTAAAATTACCCCTAAGTTTAATTTGGAAGGTACCTTTGCTTATGCCATTAGCAACAACGACAGGCAATTATATTACACAAAAGATTCTTACTACATCAATAAACTTCGTGCTGACTTTAGCTTAAGAAGTGATTTGGCCCCGGTGGGCGGTGAGTGGACAAAAAGTGAAGTCCGTAATAACAACTATACAGGCCGTTTACAAGCAAACTATGCAACCACATTTGGTGCAGAAAAAAGACACTCCCTTACTATTTCAGGTGGTACGGAAATAAAATCAAATGAATATAATGGCTTTGACATTACAAGGAGAGGATATTATCCGGAAATGGGTGGTTACTTTGATATTGTACCTACTACCTATACAGGCTATTATAATCAATGGATGTCGACCAAGACGGCTTTAGGGTCGTTCAGCCGTCAGCTTACTAATGAGTTTGCCTGGTATGGTACCACGGGGTATTCTTACCGTGATAAATATATTTTTAATTTTCATATAAGGGGTGAGCAGTCTAACCTTTTTGGAACACGTTCAAATAATAAATTGCTACCTATTTACGCTTTTTCTGGCAGGTGGAACATGAGAGAAGATGTAGCCAGAAATACTTCATGGATAAGTGATCTGGCCTTAAAAGCCTCTTGGGGCTGGCAAGGAAATATGCTTCCTGGTCAGTCGCCATATATGATCATTAAACAAAACCCATCTACTGATCCTTATTATAATTCTTCATCTGCCACTATTTCTAATTATCCAAATCCTGACCTCAGATGGGAAAGAACGTCTTCATCCAACGTTGCGCTAGATTTCGCCTTATTTGGCAACAAAGTAACCGGATCTGTGGGTTATTTCTATAAAAGAACGCAGGATGCCTTTTTGAATAAAACAGTATCAGAAATCAATGGTGTTCAATCTTACGTCATCAACAGCGGAACAATAGAAAATAAAGGGGTGGAAGTAGCTTTAAGCGTTACAGCCATTAATAACGTGGGGATGGATAAGACTAAACGCGGTTTTGTTTGGCGTTTTGATCCGCAATTGGGTCAGGTGTTGAATAAAATTATCAACCAGGCCATTAACAACAGAAATAACGTCCTTATCGATAATATCAGTTACGCCAATTACCTGAGCGGTAATATTCAGCTGGCTGGTAAACCTATCAATACCTTTTATTCTTACAAGTTTAAAGGCTTGAGCCCAGTTGATGGTTCGCCTATTTTCTATGGGTTAGAAGCTGAAAAGTCGGCGGAATATCAAAAACGCTATTTGGCTATGGATCGACAAGACGTTTACCTGGAAATCATGAGTGAATCAGGTCGTCGCGAGCCTTATATTCAGGGTGGCTTATCCAATTACTTTGGATATAGAAATTTTGGATTATCCTTTAACCTCACCTATTCTTTAGGGAACAAAATCCGATTGATGAAAATTGCTTCCGGTTATGCTACTACCAGTGCCTATCCACAGCAAAACTTGCGTAAAGAATTTGTAGATCGTTGGCGCAGACCAGGCGATGAAGTTTATACCAACATCCCAGGCCTTCAGGTATCTGCTAATGTAATTAATCCATGGTGGTCAAACTACCCTGTAAGCAGCCTTCAACTGGGTGGTAGTGCTTATGATATGTATGATAATTCTGATGTAAGATTGGTGAGTGGAGATTACCTAAAACTGCAATCTGCCTCTTTCCGATACAATTTCTCTGAAGCTATGATGCGTAAATTGAAATTGAGTTCGGCCTATGTTAGCCTTACCGGTACCAATTTATTCACCCTGAGCAGCAAAATGTTAAAGGGGCAAGATCCAACTCAATCGGGTTCTACACCAAACATCAATCTATCAATCAGACCTACTTATACCGCAAGTCTTAATGTTTCATTTTAAAACAAACAAACCATGAAATATCTTTTAACCCTTTTAACTTGCCTGCTGCTGCTTAGTTCTTGCAGCAAGTTTTTGGAAGAATATTCTACGGATCAGAAATACCTGGAAACCACAGAGGATGTGAACAGGGTGATGATTGGTGAAGCTTTCATGAATAATGTCTATAGTTTATCTTTTTATAGTCCGGCAACAATGGGAAATATCACGTTAGACACTGACCTTTCCGCTCCATGGCTGCATGTGATGGATGATGATACGGAAGCATTTGTGCTTGGAGCTGCTGATAGAGATCAGGCTACTCCGCTATACATGCTTTCTGGTTTTCACAACTGGGCGCAGAATCCAGCAGTCAACATTATAGGTACGGCCTGGACTGATGTTATGTGGAAAAAAGTTTACAAACGCATTGGTGCCATCAATGCGCTAATTTATCAAGGTTCAGAAATTGCTGCAAAATATCCGGCAGATGCAAACCTGCAACATTTACGTGGTGAAGCTTATTTCCTTCGTGCTTATTACTACTTTTTGCTTCAAAATATCTACGGATCTCCGTATCGTAAGGCTACTGCTGCAACGGATGAGGGTGTGCCACTGAAGATCTCAGAAAAGGTAGAAGATGCCTATTTTAAAAGAACCAATAATGAAACGGTATATAACCAGATCGTATCAGATCTTAATCAGGCAGCAGATTTCCTTCAAGGCTATAATCCTACAACAAAAATTAGGGTAGGTATTGCCGCTGTTAAATGTTTACAAAGCCGGGTATATCTGTTTACAGAGCAATATGATAAAGTACTGCAAGTAACTAATGGCTATGAAAATATGGGTTATAGTATAATTGATTTAAAGCGTTATGTGGCAAAGAGTAACTTTACCTCCCGCAGTTCTACAGAAACCATATTTACTATGGGAACAAATTCTATTCCTGCCGTTTTCCCTAACGATTCTTTAACTTCTTATGCCCCTGCGAATCGTCTTGCATCTAGTTTCAAGGCTTCTGATAATCTGATACAGCGCTTTAATAGTAATGACCTGCGCTTGAATGCCTGCTTTATGTTGTCGGCAAAAAGCAAAGCATTTCTTCCCGCTAAATGGCGTACCTGGTCAACCTATAACGATCCTGAGCAGGTATCTTGCATCTTTTCTTTCCGTTTGCCAGAAATGTTGCTTAACCGTGCAGAAGCGCAAGCCATGCTTGGTGCTGATGGTGAAGCCTGGAGTGAAATTCAGAAACTGCAGGCGATGCGCTTTAACAATAACGGAGGTAGCCAGCAACCGGCATCTAACCAGGCATTAGTTAATTTTATTCGGGATGAACGTAGGCGGGAATTTTGCTTTGAGGGACATCGTTGGTTCGATTTAAGGCGGTATGAGGTGAACTCCAAATATCCGTTAGGTGCAGATTTTACAATCAAACATCCAACCTATAGTTATGATGCTCAAAGTAATAGCTATAACCCTGCCGGATATTATGTATTAAAATCTATTGGCCAGGATGCCGCAAGCTGGCAAGTGCCTATCCCCAATTATGCTATAGAATTTAACAGGGGTTCATTAAGCAACCCGATTCGCAGTGTCCGTAATATTCAACCTTAACCTGAACAAGATGAAAAATATTTTATTTGTGATAGCAGCATGCTGCACGTTTACACTGGTTTCCTGCAGAAAAGAACCATTCACCCAGTTTCCGGATTATGATAAAAACTGGCTGGCGATGGAAGATAATCCAAACGACCCAACGATTCATGCTAACTTTCAGTTTTACAAGGAAACAGGCATCCCGGTATTCGTTAATGATACCATAGGTTCACAAAAACGCGTAGATGTTTTTGGGAAAACCTATACTTATTACGAAGTTTTATCATTAAGCTATTCGCTAGGTGGCATACAAAGTGGTCCGTCACCTATCGTGCAATCATTCACTTATTGTAATAAAACGGATGTACCTAATGCACTAACGTTCTTAAGAAATGAGATTATGCCTGTAATAAAGGGCAATATCCATGTTCCAAGTATTCTTTTGGTTGACAACATGAATACCAATGCTTTCGGGAGCTACGCCTATAAAGGATTTAATACTGTGGTAGTGGCACAGGTTTCAAAAATCCCAACCATGAGTGTAGCGACCAAAGCTGATTACAAAGCTGCCATATTAAGGTCAATGCTTACCAATTCAGTCTTGGATAATAAATATGCAAGTATCCTGGATAAGTTTTATGCTGTTTCCAGAAAATATGTAACCGGTCGGGATGCTTATGGGTTAAATTCTTTCTACTTAACAAGCACTTATATTGTGGGCTTATCAGCCCCTTTCACCTTTCAGGCATTAGGTTTTCTTGGGCCAGACACCAGAATCACCTCATCATCACCAATATCTACCTGGTTGGATGTGAGTATGTATATAGAATCTGCCATGGTGAATACTGATGCACAATTCAAGCAGAAATACGCTGCATATCCTAATATTCTTTTAAAGTACGGCTACATCCGTCAGATTTTAACTGATATGGGAATACAATAATTCAAACACAACATACAATCAACCGTTGGCAAGCCATTTAAACTTGCCAACTTTTAAACAATTACTAACTTATAATGAAAAAAACACTAATTTTTTCTATGATGCTGGCTGTATCTGCATCATCATGGGCACAAACCGCTGTCATTAAAGGAAAATTCCACAAGCTTTTGCCAAATGGCAGGGAAACCCAAGAGGTTTTCTTTTCTAAACCTGAAGATGGTGAAATTCAGGTTATTCTCCCAATGGTAAAAAGCAGACAAGATCAAATTTTCCATGGCGAAGTGAAGAAGGAAGATCTAAATACCATCCGTTACGTAGGGGTATTTGATGAACAGTATGCTGTTTACCTGAAAGCTGGCGAGGAACTGAATGTAGATGCAGGTGACGGGCAAATTGTTTATTCGGGCAGCGTAAATAAAGAAAACCAGGTATTTGCCGATTGGTATAAAATGATAAAGCCATTAAGAACTTATGGTTATACCAAAGATGGTTATCGGTTACCTTCTGCCGGTTATCTGAAAATCATCGATTCGCTTAAAGCCCCGGTAGAGCAGTTTATCAAAAATATCAATACCGGAAATACAGCCTTCGATAAACAGGCTAAATATTTTTTAACTTATAGTTATAAATATGATGTGATTATCCCTACCGCTTCTGGTTTGAACATCGGAAAGAAAGATGAATATCCTGAGAGTCTGGTTAAATTTTATAATGATGAAAAATGGACAGATGCCAATATCTGGAATCTGCCTATGGGCTATCATTACATGCTTTACTTCGCTTTTGTGAAACATATCATCTATAATTCGAAACAAGGAATGGCTGCAGATATGTTAATACCGGAAATTTCTAATAAAGAGCTAAAAGCTAAATTTATTGTGGCACAGGCAGAAAGAGGTGCAAACATGAACTTTGTTCAATACCTGGAGCGAAATGAACAGTATATGCAAACCAATCAACAGCGGGACAAAATGAAAGCAATGTTGAAAAGAGCTCGTATGCAACAACCTGGTGGAGACTGGATTGACTTTTCTTATCCTGATGCAACCGGTAAGATGCACAAATTGTCAGAAAACCTGGGCAAAGTTGTGTTGATTGATGTTTGGGCAACTTGGTGTGCACCTTGCCTAAAAGAACAACCTGCTTTGGAGGAACTTGAAAAGTCTTTTGAGGGCAAAGATGTTGTTTTCATCAGTCTTTCTATTGATACAGATAAAGCCAAATGGCAGAAAATGGTAGAAGAGAAAAAATTATCAGGTTTACATTTGTTCTCTAACAACCAGGGGCCAATTGTTAGTGACTATGAAGTAACAGAAATCCCAAGATTTATTTTGTTTGATAAAAATGGTAAAACGGTAAACATTAATGCCCCTAGACCATCTGAAGCTAAATTAAAAACACTTATTGAATCTGCCCTTAAAGGAGAAAACTTAAAGACGAAATGAGAAAATTAGTTATTATAGCTTTAATCTGCTTTACTGCATTAAGCTGGAAGTCTGGATTCGCCCAGGGAATAAATTTCGAAACGACTAGCCTTGCCGCGGCTATGGGAAAAGCAGGAAATCCGGCTGAACCAAAGTTGATCCTTGTAGACTGCTATACGACCTGGTGTATTCCATGCCTGGAAATGTCGCAACAAGAATTTCCTAAAAAAGTTGCTGGCGACTATTTTAATCCCAAATTCGTTTCTGTCAAGTTTGATATGGAAAAGGGAGAAGGCAAGGAGATTGGTAAAAAATACAATGTTACGGCCTACCCTACCTTTCTAATTTTAAATGCTCAAGGTCAGGAAATCAACAGGGTTGTTGGTAAAGCAACCGCAGAGGAATTTATAGAGAAGGTAAAAAGCGCATTGGATCCTAAAAATTCTTTGGCTGGTTTAAAAGCCGCTTATGAGGAGAGCAAAAATATGCAAACGGGATTTCCTTACGCCTTGGCACTTTATCAAAATTCAAAAGATCCTTCACCCGTATTGGAAGAACTATTCAACAACGCACAGGATTTTGAACGGTTCAGCAAAGATTATCTTGAATTGGCTTTTGGCATCACTAAGTTCGGTAGTCCTTTCTTCAGAAAACTGATGTTAGAGAAATCGAATATAGATGCATTCTGGGGTACGGAAGTAACGAATAGGATCATATTCGACAAAGTACGTAAAGATATGTACCAGATTGCCAGTGAAACTGGCGCCAGGTATAACATCTTCTATACCCCAAAGGAAGTGGAGGAGATTGCCTACACCGTAGCGTTGCTGAAGTTAAGGCCAGACAAGCCTGAATCGCATATGTGCCGGATTGCCCTGTATGTAATTAATCAGGATCTGGATGGCTTAATTGCCTATTACAAGCGCAATATTGCGCTCATTCCAAATACTGATGTATTTAAGGGGATTTTGGATGGCATTTTAATGAAGAAAATGGATAAAGCCAATGAAGCGCAAAAAACTGCAATCAGAGCATATTTCAGTGGAGTAGCAAAGATTTACGAAAAGGAGGCTCAAGGTTATCGGAATAAAGCTGAAAGCTTGATGAAAACAGCAGGTAAATAAACAAAGGCTTAAAATTGTAAGAAGATGTTAGCAACAAAAACACTTAAAAAAGGCATAGGTATCGCAACGGGTATATTTTTACTTGCTGTTGGTGCTACATATGCCCAGGCCTTTACCGACGATGCAAAGATTTTAACAGCCTACCAAAAGTCATTAGACTCTTTGTTTCTTAAAGTGAAAACCATTACCTCTACCGATGCACAAACTCAATTGGCAGAAAATACGGGCGTTATTTCCCTAAATCTAGTGAAAACTAATAAAAAGGTAAAAACTGGAAACGAAATTTATGAATATGCAAAGCCTGCAACAGTAACAGTTGGTATTGCCTACCTCTGCCCAAGATGTAGTAATTCTCATATCAGCGAATCTTCAGGATATGTAATAGATCCGAAAGGTATTGTGGTAACAAATTATCACGTAGCCGCAATGTATGCGAATATAAGCGACGGGAATAAGCCGCTAGGGCTAACAGTTAGGATGGCCAGCGGAAAAGTTTACGCCATAAAAAGTATACTTGCTTGTTCAAAAAGCCACGACTTAGCGGTACTTGAATTAGCAACCGACGGGGAGAAAATTCCTGCTTTGCCATTAGCGCAAGCTGGCATGGTAGGCGATCAAGTGTATGTATTAGGGCAGCCCAAAGGCATGCATTATTTTTTTAGCGAAGGTATGGTAACCAATAAATACATGGAAGAAGCAGGAGAACATGACAAGAAATTTTTCCGAGAAATGATGGCTATTTCGGCAGATTATGCGACAGGATCAAGCGGTGGCCCGGTAATGGATAGTTACGGGAATGTAATTGGTACAGTTTCCAATACTAAAATGTTTACCCATAGCGAAATGAACCCCAGCGTACAGATGGTAGTGAAGAATACGGTACCTGTAGAAGCACTGTGGAAACTGGTTCGTTCAGGATCAAATCAGTAAAATTTACGAACCAAGCTGTTTAGCCTTAGCAGCAATTCAAATGCCCGCGATTAAGAACCGCGGGCATTCGTATCTTTTTAATTTCTAAAAAACAATCGCCTGTTTAGCATTTAAGCTTAAGAAGCCAGAAAAGTATTTTCTGGTTATTCCTTGTTCACTTTACTAAAGGAAATGAATCAAATGTTCTGTTTCTTTTTTTGTATATAAAAACCTGAATGCAAACACTTAAAACCAGATCTAGGTGTCCGACGTTAATAGAATTTATTGCAACCAAACAGATTGATAAGGAAAGAAATATAACCGTTAACAGTATCTGGTTACATTTTGTGTGTTCAATGTTCCCGGAAGACTAATTGCTTTTGAGTTATCAATATCAGAATTAGTTTACATCTTCTGAACGGAGCCAATAAATCAAAAAAATCAAAGAAGCTAAAAAAGAGCGCCAGACACATTCTGGCGCTCAATTAAAAACCAGATTAATTGGTTTTGGGCAAATATTTCAGTCGTACCTGGCTAATTCTCCAGAATGTACCATCTCCAGCTCCTTTATTTTGAACATTGCCAACAAAACCTAGCGACACCTTCTTTTCGGTAGTCAATGTAAAGGTAATCTTATGTGTACCTTTTGCATTCGTCTTGGCATACGCCAATGAAGATGCGATGTTGCCCGTATTGGGTATGCCATCTCCTTCGGCCGCCACAGTATAGAAGTCTCCCCCTGCGGTACAATCAGGGATATCTATTTCGAGGGTATATAGCCCAGCAGGTAAAATAGGACTTTGATAAATTTTGCCATCAGTAATTGTAGCCATATTATCTGCTGACCATCCTGCTTCCATGGCCAGTTGAGGGCCGCCAAACCAAGCATCTACCCCACCGTAAAATACACCAGCTGCCTGCCTGAAATTTCGCACAGCATCATTGGTTGTCCAACCAGCTGGAATCCCCCATCTGTCTCCCTTCACGCTGGTTGTAAAGGGTATGTTGGTGTTTGACATGTACTGAGCAGTAACATCCTTTAAAACACCAACCTGAGCAAACTCCGTGTAAAAAGTGTCTATACTTGATTTAGTAGGCAGATAAAGGGTCCTGGTACTAATTGTAGATGCTGTGCTTGCAAGGTCGTTCAATTTGGTGCGTTCTGTGGCTATTGGCACTCTTAGCGTTTTTAATCCGGTTGTAGAAATATACTGGATTTCGGTAGCGAAAGGCCCAGCCGAGAGATCAATGGTTAGCCAATCGATAACAGTTTCGCCATTAACTTGGGTTGCGCTGCCAATTACCCGATTGTTCAAAGATGCAGCATAACGTGGGCCATAAACCCTCCCTACTGCATTAACAGCAATGGATCTATTTCCATCAACATCGAAAGTATACACTAAAAAACTTCGTATCCCTTCTTCCACATTAAATATTTTGGTGAATCTCCTGGGATCTGTATTCATATTTACGGGATACTCAATTGAATCTTTTTTATCATTCCAAAAGATTTTAATCCTATTGATTTTTGGATCGGCTTTTAAAAGACCGGTTAACTGTACACGATTGTTGCCCGGGTTAATTTTAACAGAATCCAACTTACCCGAGTAAAGGATATCCCCTCCTTCCAGATATTTTTTATAATCGTCTGACTTAGAGCACCCAAACAGTAGTGCTGCTACGAAAGACATGAGGATGGTTTTCTTTATTTTATTTTTCATCTCCTTAATTCTAATTAATGAATCAAATTGTTTATTGTACTGCACCATAAACCTCTATTTCATTGATACTTTGTGCGGTTCCGCCTGCCCAGTTCTCCAGACATCTGACCCTCAGATAGCGCACTTTAGGCGCAGTCAGATCAATATCCCAACTAAAACCAGCCGCTGCAGTGGCCTGATCTTCTGCATTATCATTTCCATAAGGCAGTCCAGAAGGTTTTTTCACTTCGTAGCTACCCAAAAGAATCCAGCTTGAGTCTAAAGCTCCGTTTAGATTTGGATTACTGGAACCGTATATTTCGAACCTTTTCATTGTAGAGAGGTAGTAATACCTTGTTCCTTCAGGGAAGGGGCGAATCCAGACACGGCTTAATTTTGCCGAAACACCAGTATCAAAGCTGACCATATGTGGCCCGTTACCGCCATTAATCTGATGGGTAAAACTTGTATAAGGCCATCCGAGCCTACCATCCCAGGCATAAACCAATGCAGCGCCATTAGTAACCTGAGGAGCATCGCCAGGTAATACCAAAGCCCGGAAAAGTGAAGGATTAAGTTTAGCTTCAAATATCGGATTTATTGTTTTGTAAAGTGTATCAGAACTGTTCCCCCATTTGTCTTTAACAAAAATTGCCAATTCCTGCCTTGCGGTATCAAGCCCTCTAATTTTAGATAAAATTACGTCGGTACGGGTAAATATGCTCCTGAAATTGTCCACTTCAAACTGCTTAAAAACATTCTTCTTCATTACCATTATCGAAATATTATCACGTGTTGGATTTGTAGCCGCCAGATTATATCCACCAAAGGCATTGATAACCTGGATGCTCTTAAATACTTTCCGGAATGGGGCTTCAAGAGGTTTTACTTTTACGATAGTTGGTTGCGAAAGTACCTCGCTCCTACTCACAGAATACAGTGAGACCTGATGCTCCAGGGTATCAGCAAATCCTTCAACTACAACGGTATCTTTATAAAAGGATGATTTGGCTTCAAAATTAGTTCCGTTGGCTAACTTAAAAACTGCTTTGACATATAATAAATTCTTGTCATTTGGCAGTTTATAGGTAATTCTCGCTTTACCACTCAGATTTTCAACCTGAATGTTGCTTACCATTTGCGGAACAGCTCCGTCATGCGTTGTGGGCCCACCAAGTTCTTCCTCTTTACAGGAAAACAGTGCGGATACCAATGTAAACAGCAATAAGTAATTTATTATTTTCTTTGATTTCATGATTTTTATCTTTAAAATAAATACTACCATCCAGGGTTCTCTACCAGTTTTGGGTTCTTTCTGATTTCATTGTCTCCAATCGGCCAAAAATAATCCCTGGGTGCTATAAATGTTTGGCTGAAAATAGTCCGTTCGATGTTATAACTCTCAGCTGTCTTACCCAAAACACTTAGTCCGGTGATATCTTTATTGAGCTCCTCGCCAGATAGTTTCCATCTACGGAGATCCCAAAACCGCTGACCTTCGAAGGCCAGTTCGATCAGGCGTTCTCTACGGATAATTTCTCGAAGCCCAGCCTGGCTGGTATACTTAGATGGGCTCTTGGAATAATTTGTCCATGATTCTACGACACCTTTTAATCCTGCCCTGGTTCTCACGCGGTCCACATAGCTGATTGCAGTAGCTGAACCGGGTTCCACTTCATTCAAAGTCTCAGCGTACATCAAATAGAGATCAGCCAGTCTTATTTCCGGCCAAGGATAGGTCTTCCAACTTGGGGCATTGTTGGTATTCGTAGTTGACTCCCAATGAACGAGTTTTTTAATAAAATAACCCGTCTCATTCCAATTGGTAAAATGACCAAATCCAGATCGTTCTGCATTTTTTGATTGGACGTATACCGAGTTTATGTCGCTACTTGTGCTGGTGGCATCCTTCATGTACCATTTGCTTCCATCGAAGCCCAGATCAGCATAAAACCTTGGTTCACGGTCATAATTAAGTCTTGCGGTTGCAAATCCAGGTTCAATTGTAAAACGTTCAGCGGTAGTTGCTACTCTGGTTTGCATATAATTAGCAAAATCCAGCGTTTTATCTTCATCAATAGGTACACCGTTTTTGCTGTAGAACATTTTCGCAATTTTCAACGGAGCTCCCCAAACACCTTGTAACTGGAACCTATCTACATTTGCGATGCCTGCCATTGGCGGCATACAAAGAGCCTCATTCACAAAATAACTGTTTGAAAGTGCCCAAACGTGCTCAGCACTCCATCTGGTGGTTACCGAATTGCGAATGTTCAATTGAGTTTTTGTTTCTGGGCTTAAGCCATATGAATCATTAGTATAAGTATAAAGGGCACTGCCATTTAGCTCCGCAGACGCTATTGCTGCTTTGGCTGCATCCCTTGCCTTTTCCCATTTTTTAAGATCGAATACCGGATTGAAAAATGTCGTATTATCTTTATCCTTAAAGCCTGCATAATCCGAATTCCCATTAAATAGCGGACTTGCTGCCATCAAAAGGAGTTTTGCCTTAACAGCAAGAGCAATGGGTTTGGTTATTCTACCCAGCTCTTTATTCTCATCAGAAATTCGTTGTGGTAGCTTTTCAGTTGCCGCATCTAAAAGTGCAGATAGATAATTTACAGTCTCATCTATTGGGGCGCGTTTATAATAAAGCCCTTCAGGATCTGAAGATTCTGGTGCATTTACATCAATAAGCGGTATAGGGCCATACATCCTCATTAGGTAATAGTGATAATAGGCTTTCAAAAACTCTACTTCTCCTATCCATCTTTCCCGTTCAGCTATTCCCAGATCAGGCGCTTTTGTTGGGTCTTTGATGTTTTGAAGAAAGATGTTGCAATGGCGAATGGCCCTGAACATCATGAGGTAATTATATCTTCCATCCCCTCCTTTTAAGTCTCCACCCCATTCATTAAATAAGGGCCTGCTTCTATTTTGCTCTCCTTGGGCTATCTGAAAGGCTGGATGCCAATGTGCGCGGTCTGCTTGAGGCAACCAGATTTCATCACCAGACATCATTCCGGCATTGAACCAGCCATCTCCATTTTTGGGTAAGTAAGAATAACAGGTAAAGAGATATTTTTCAGCTTCGATACGAAGTTTGAATGCATTTTCGATCACAGCAACGTTGTCTGGAACAATGTCCAGATACTTTTTGCAGGATGTTATGCTACACAAGACTGTGAAAACGACAGCTAGTGCAAGTATTTTTTTCTTATTCATTTCCATTAGATATTATATTATAAACTCACCTGTAAGCCTAGGTTATAAAGCGATTGGAGCGGATAATTCATTCCATTACCACGCATTTCTGCATCCCACATTTTGAACTTGCTTAATATGAAAAGGTTGGTTCCCGACAAATAAAAGCGGATACTTCTCACATTCAGTTTTTTAATCTCCGAAGTATATCCAAATTCCACATTTTTTAACCTAAGGAAATTGCCATTCCTCATCCACCAGGTTGATGTGACGTTATTGCTCGGCACTCTCCAGGTACTTAATCTTGGCCAAAAGGCATAAAGATTAGGATTTGTCTCCGTCCAATAATTATCCGCAACTGCCTTTAGCAAACCTGTCTGATAACCACCATTTTGATAAAATGGCTGAACTTGGTTCGAGTTTATGAAAAACGAAAAGCGAGCCGATCCCTGGAAATAAAAACTAAAATCAAATTTCTTATACCTAAAACTTGATCCGAAACCATAAGTAATTTCTGGTTCTGTAGGGTAACCAAGTGCAACCTGATCATCAGTATTGATAACCCCATCGCCATTTATATCCCTATATTTAATATCACCTGCCCTGAGACCACGATCGCCAAACTGAACGGGTGAATTAGCGACTTCTTCATCGTCAATAAACAGCCGTTCAGCAATATATCCATAGGCTTGATTAAATGCGGCTCCTTTTCTGGATAAATAAGATAGTGATGCGGGGTAAGGAAGTTCATCAATCTTACCGATCTTAGTTGTAGCATAAGTAAAAGTACCCCTGGCATTGATCGAAAAATCACGGGAAATATTTGCCCTATAGCTTCCAGACATATCTACACCTTTTGATGTACCATCTCCGAAATTTGAAAATGTTGTTGCCATTAGGCCTGCTGCATTATCAATATTTGCAACAGGCTGCAAAATGTTAGTTCGTTTTTGTTTAAAAACATCCACAACTACATCAATTCCTTTTCCTACGGTCAAATCCATTCCAATATTCAACTGCGTCGATCTCTCCCAGGAAATATCAGCATTCGCATATCTGGAGATGGAAACACCAGGACGGCTATATAATGGGGCTCCGTCGTTTCTGCCAAAAGAGGCACCATAACCATTGTCGTTTAAACTTACCCGCGACATATAAAAGAAACGGTCGTTTACATTTCCAATGGCATCATTTCCTGCAACACCATATGTAGCCCTAAATTTAAGATTAGAGATCACACCCCTCAGCGGTGCGAAAAACTTTTCGTTCGAAATCCTGTAGCCAACACCGACCGAGGGAAAGAAACCCCACCGATTACGCGTATCAAAACGCTCAGATCCATTATAACCGAAGTTAAATTCCGCAAGATATCTGTCATCGTACCCATAAGAGAACCTCCCTGAAATACCTGCATTTCTCGAAGGTAAAGACTGAACCAGCTCGTCAACATTTGCGTTTTCATAATCTGAAAGATAAGAAACAAGCATACCTCCAACTGCGTGTTTATCCTTAAAAGTCCTGCTATAATTCACTGAACCTTCCAACCACATCCTCGAATCAATATCCTTTGCATCCCTCCTAAAGTTTAGCACTTCTGTTCCAACGGTACCTATCGAATTCTGTCCACCATCATTTAATGCTGTAAGGTTATATGACTGATCCTGAGCATTAACCATCGCAGAATAAAAAAATGGATCGTAATTTCTATTTACCCTATAATAAGAAGTCCTTCGCAAATATCCCATTGCCCGCGCACTTAAGCCTTTTGTTAGACTAGCCAGGTCTTGTTTTAATTCTAACTGGGGCTGTAGATTCGAGGTTTTATAAACCTGATACCCTTTTACCATCTCTGCATAAGGATTGGTGTACAAGGTAGAACTTAGGCTCAAGTCGGTATTGCGCGTCTGGGCAGAACCAAAAAGCGGATGCTCAATGAAGGGCAATTTGCCTGATGGATACACAGCCGGGAACATGACCGGATTTGCGTTTAACGCATTCCTAAAAGTTTGCTCACCGCCACCTATTGGCCCCTGGTAGTCATCAAACTGACCATACATACGGATAATCAATACAGTTGATTTGGTGAGATCGAAATCTATGTTTGACCGGATAGAATAGTTGGTCAGGCGGATATTATTATTAAAATTATTAATCGGATTTATTTTTAAATTACCGTTATCCTGGTTTAAGGTACCTGCTATGTAGTACCTGGCACGATTGGAACCTCCTGCTATATTCAGGTTGTAGCCCTGGTTAATTGTTTGCTTTTTAATAAGCTGGTCTAACCAGTTATTATTCGGGTACAGATATGGATCTTCACCAGCTGCCGTACTGTTGATTTTATTTTGGGAATAGGGTTCAATTCCGTTTGGCGTACGTGTTATTGAAGCTTCATTCGCCATTCTCATATAGGTGATATTATCTGCAAACTCATAATCCCTGGTATTCCTCGATATTCTATTCTCTACCCTGAAATTAAACAGGGGCTTTGCGTTCATTCCCATTTTGGTATTAATAAGAACAACCCCATTTGCTCCCCTTGCACCATAAACCGAAGAGGCCGCAGCATCTTTCAGTACTGAGAAATCCGAGATATCATCTGGCTGTAGGCGTGCCATATCGGTAGCCGAGGATTCCACCCCATCAATTAAGATGAGCGGATCTCTTTTACCTGACCCAAACGTAGATAAACCCCGGATATAGAAGGTAGAGTTATCAGTGCCCATTCCTGGTTCGCCACTATTCTGGAAAGCAATAATTCCGGCAATACGCCCGGCAAGAGCATTAGTCAAGTTTGATGAAGGGGTTTTTAAGTCCTTCACATTTACCGTTGTGATTGAACTAACCATACTCGCTTTTTTTTGGGTATTACCAAATCCGGTTACTGCAACTTCCTGTAACTCAGTGGTAGCACTTTCAAGCTTGATGTCCAAAGTAATCACATTGCCTGCATCGACTGATTTTGAAGCAAGTGAAATTTGCCTTGGCTTGAATCCTATACAGGTAATGGCGAGCGTAGCCGACTTCGCAGCCCTAATTTCGAATCGGCCAAAATTGTCTGTAGCGATTCCTTGATTCGCAGCCCCCACAATTTTGATCACGGCACCGGGGAGTCCGCTTGTCGTATCTCTAACAATACCCTTAACCGTTATTGAATTCTGGGCCATGGCATTAATACTTAAAAAGGTGAGAAAAAGCATCATGTATTTTGCTAATCCCCTACTGTTAAAACCGGATTTAATTTTCTTCATTTTTTGCTGTCTGTTCATAACTGATGATATCATTATTTTGAGAGACCCGGTCAGTAAATCAGGCAGATTACGAATTTTTGGATTTAACCCTTGTTTGTTGCTCATAATATATTTGGTTTAATAGTTTTTAGATGGTTTTAAATGGGCATAACATTCCCTTTCCTTTTCAAGATTAATCATAAACGTCAAAACAACGTTTATTAAAATAAGCAAAGAAATATGGGATAAGATGAAATCTTAAACCATTTCTGTTTAAACATATCCCTTATCTGAAAAATGATAGTGCTAACTTTTAAATAGGTGTTTGCCTATAGAGGATTCGACTGTTACTCATATTAGTTTTATTTGGTTAATGGTAGTGATATTTATTCTCACCTAAGCGTCAATAAGCATCTGATAAACGTATAAACAACGCTTATTAAAAATATATACTATCTCTAGATTAAAGCACTCGTATTTTAACACAAGATCACCGTATTTTAACCCAAAATGTGTAAAATCATGGTAGGTTTAAAATTTTTACTTAAATGCTTTAAGTACCTTTCAGATTACCTTGCGGCGCACGCAAATCATTTGTAAACTAAATAGCCGTAAAATAAAAAAGAGACTGCCCGAAAAAAATCGAATAGTCCCTTTTATTTGAGTAACCTGGTGGATAAATTTTTCTTAAAGCCAGTGCTCAGGCTTATTTTTCCCTTTAGACGGTTTTTTGGCCAGAAAATGATCTACTTAACTTAGCATAATCTGGTAATTTACATTTACTCTTTTCGGATAATTGCTTTCTTCTTTATTTAAGGAAACAAATGCCGCATTACCATGAACTTCATTTTTCAATGCATGTTCGTAATGCGATTGGATCGTTTCTTGGTAATCGTGCTGAAGGTTTTTCGTTGTTTCGGCTAAAAGATTCCTATCATTCAGGTTTTCTGGCAATAACGTGATATCGCAGTTTCCGTCACTGATTTCTTTGACTAAGTATTTCATTTTTGGTTTTAAATCTTCGTTTCCTGTTTTATAAATAAGATTTCGAGAACGGCCAAAAATATGGTAAGTCTTTATTTTGTATGTAATCTAAAAGTTAATTTTTAGGGTAAATCGCGTATCAATTTTAATTCAAAATGTATGATTTCAACCACAGATCAACATTTCAATTTTTAGTCAGTTTTATAAATCACTGTTTATCAACAAGAAAAAGAGAATAACTACTTAAACCAGTAGCCAATACCCAATTCTAAGGTTTACGGTTAAAATAATTATCAAAAAAAACGCTTTGAAACTTAATGGCATTCGCCCAATAATCCCAGTTGTGTACACCGGGTCTGGTGGTAAAATCGTGCGGAATATTGTTATACAACAGCTCATCATGCAGGCGTACATTCATTTTATAGAAAAAGTCGTCTACACCACATTCAAAAGCAATGGCCAGCGATCCGGGTTTAATCAGGTAAATCATATCAATTACACTGTTCTGTTTCCAGCGCTCCGGAAATTCGTCCTGTGTACCTAATCTTTTTGAGATATCCCAGCCGTTCGGAAAAGGTTTAATATCTACACCGCCACTCATGCTGCCTACAGCCCCATATACATCTTGGTGTTTAATAGCCAGGTATAATGCACCATGGCCGCCCATACTCAAACCTGTAATACCTCTCCCCCTTTTTTCGGCAATCGTTTTATAATGTTCATCAATATAGCTCACCAACTCTTTAGCCACATAGGTTTCATATTTCCATTTAGCATCTACCGGACTATCGAAATACCAACTGGTTACATTACCATCAGGGCATACCACAATAAATTGATATTGATCGACAAGGTTTTTAATCGCTGGTACTTTTTTGGCCCATTCTGCATAGTTACCTCCTGCGCCGTGGAGCAGGTAAACCACCGGAAAAGTTTTTCCTGTTTTATAGCTATCCGGCTTAATTACCACTGCTTTAATATTTTTGTTCATCGATTTACTATAGGTTAAAGCGGTATCTACTTCAGCAGCGCTTAAAACATGGTTAAACAAAAACAAACAGGCGGTTATTAAAAAGCTATTTTTCATGAGCAGTTTTTAATTATTATTATAATACGGTGCTAAATTTATAAAATAACTGGATATTGTTTGCCATTTCTGTGAATTGAAACCAAAAATAATGACACCCTGTTCATCTATTCATTAAACAGCTAAACAACTTTAAAACAATCATTCAGTTTTTTACAGCATCCAGCTTGTAATCTTCATGTAAAAGGAAAAGGTTAAGAAGTAAGCAAAAGCTGGTTCTTTTTTTTTGAAAACGATCGTTCATCAGCTCTTCGGTAACAGCAGCCCCGTTATTCGCTAATTCCGATGAAGGATCGGAACCGCTACTACCGGGTTTATTGAACAAAGGTTGCTGCAAAAACTCTAACCCTCTTCTCAATCATGCTTAAGCCTCCAGCCTATAATCCTATTACAGGCCGCGCCACCCAGCCCCGATTGCAGTGAGCACGAAGTAAAACGGAAAGCGGGGAGAAAACCTTAATAGTAGTACCGAATTGCGCTTCACATAGAGAAAAACTAACGACAGGTTAATTGATCTAAATTTACTATCTTCCTACTTTGAGCAGGCTTAGATAATAATAATGAATGCAGAAAATAAAATTAAATGTGCTTGTTGCGATTTTTATACAATTGAGAAGGATGCGATTTCAATGATCTGCCCGGTTTGTTTTTGGCAAAAAGATTTTTATCAAGAGGCGCGTATTGATGATGATGGGGGACCGAATTCAGTCTCTTTGCGAGAATCAAAAGTGAATTTTAAGTCTTTTGGGGCTAAAGAGAGCAGGGTTTTAGATTTTGTAAGACCACCTGAAAAAGATGAGATTGGAGAATAGAGTGACTTAAAAAAGAAAAGGGATTGATCTTATTTCATCACTAAACCTATATTTCTTAAATGACTACACTGAAAACCTGACAACCTCTTCATATAAAAAAAAAACAAACTACATGCTAAAATTGCGTTCCTACAATCAATTAAGGGTATTCTACCCCCTATTTTGTCGTATTTACTCTTTCTGAGTTGTTAAAGTTCCTATAACTTTATTAAAAAATTAAATACCTTAAAACATGGAAAATAAAACATCAATCACCGTAGAAACGACAGTAAATGCACCCGTAGAAAAGGTTTGGGAATTTTGGAATAATCCAGACCATATTACAAAATGGGCATTTGCCTCACCAGATTGGCATACCCCTTATTCAGAAAACGACTTAAAAGTTGGTGGTAAATTTAAAAGCACCATGGCTGCAAAAGATGGCAGTATGAGTTTTGATTTAGGCGGAACCTATACCACGGTTGATCAGCATAAAAAAATCGAATATACCATGGACGATGGCAGAACAGTAAGCATTATTTTTGATGCACTGAGCGAACAAACGAGGATAACTGAAACTTTCGATGCAGAATCTACCAACCCAATCGAAATGCAACGTGGCGGATGGCAGGCCATTCTGGATAATTTTAAAAGTTATACAGAGGAATCATAAACACCTTGTTAATAACAGGTTGCATCATATTTGTAATTCCATCCGTCCTTCGACAGGCCCAGGATGACAATTTCATTTTTGTGATACAGCCTTTATTATTTTTTAGTAGCAGGAAGTGCCCTCTTTTATGCCTTAAGTAACAATTCGATTATTATTTGATTCGCATAATTTTTGATTTGAACTGAATACTTTGATATTGCTACCATAATTTACATTTGCCGTGTAAATTATACACTATGTCTCGTATATCTTTATTTTATTTTTCGTTACTATTATTTATCAGTCTATCTATCGGCGTAAGTGCACAAACGCTTAGCCTTAAGCAAGCTGTTAATACTGCATTAAACAATTATGGCACTATTAAGGCCAAAGATGATTACGCCAATGCATCAAAATTATCTATCCAACAGGCTAAAAGAGAGTATCTACCGAACTTCAGTTTAAGTGCCCAACAAGATTATGGTACCATTAACGGCCAAAACGGACCACAATATGGACTTGGTGGTTTGGGAACGGCTTCCTCTGGTCCTGCTTTAGGCAAACAAAATTGGAATGCCGCCTTTGGTGGACTCTATCTGGCTAATGTAAACTGGGATTTCTTCACTTTTGGAAAAATCAAAGAGCGCATTAAAATTGCTGATGCTACTTACCAAAGAGATAAAAACGACCTGGAACAGGAAAAATTCCAGCAGGAAATCCGTGTTTCTGCAGCATATTTAAATTTGCTGGCTGCACAAAGGTTAAGCAAATCGCAACAGAAAAATCTCGATCGCGCTGTTACTTTTAAAAATACGGCCGTCATCAGGGCCAAAAACGGATTAATTGCCGGGGTAGATTCTTCATTAGCAAAAGCCGAAGTTTCTAATGCTAAAATCGCACTAACAAAAGCCAAAGATCTGGAACAGGAACAAGCCAACCGTTTGAGCGTTTTAATGGGATTAACCGCAACCTCTTACGAGCTAGATACCACCTCAATTACCCGTATCCCTGGCAATCTGCTCGAAGACACAACAATCAAAAGCTCACATCCACTGTTAAAGTTTTATCAAAACCGTGTTGATGTTAGCCAGCAACAGGTTAATTATTTCAAAAAATTATATTACCCAACGTTTACCTTTTTTGGGGTAATGCAGGGTAAAGGTTCGGGTTTTAGTTCTGGTTATGCCTTAGATCAAACTGCTTATTCTACCAGTTATGCCGATGGAATAAACCCCACGCGCGGAAACTATTTGATTGGCATAGGAATGACCTGGAATCTATCTACATTGCTAAAAAACCGTCCGCAAGTACGTGCACAGGAATACATTAGCCAAGGCTTAAAGGAAGAATACAACCTTGTTGATCAGCAACTTAAAGCACAATTAACACTTGCAGAAACTAAATTAGCCAACGCTTTGGCCAATTACAGGGAAGCGCCTATCCAGGTAAAGGCAGCATCGGATGCTTATCTACAAAAAAGCACACTGTACAGAAACGGACTCACTACATTGGTAGATCTTACGCAGGCGCTTTTTACCTTAAACCGTGCAGAAACCGACCGGGATATTGCCTTTACCAATGTTTGGCAGGCCTTATTGCTCAAATCGGCTGCATTGGGCAATTACGACATATTTATCAACGAATTTTAATCTGGCTATATAAATGAATTTAATACGTTTCGCACTCCGCAAACCCATATCCATCATCGTTTTAGTGGCTGGCTTGTTCTTTTTCGGTATAGGGGCCATCAACCAGATCAAGGTTGATATCCTTCCGCAGATGAACCTTCCGGTAATTTATATTGCGCACCCCTTTGGTGGTTACACACCCGACCAAATGGAGGCTTATTTTGGTAAACAATATGTTAACATCCTGCTTTTTGCAAACGGCATTAAAAGCATCGAAACCAAAAATACGCAGGGTTTAATGCTCATGAAGCTTACCTATTACGAAGGCACCAATATGGCCCAGGCGGCAGCAGAGTTAAGTGCATTGTCTACAAGGGCGCAAGCCATTTTCCCGCCAGGTTCGCAACCGCCATTCGTTATCCGTTTCGACGCTTCGTCGCTTCCTGTAGGGCAACTGGTACTGAGCAGCCCTATCCGTACCAACAACGAATTGCAAGATTTGGCCAATACTTATGTACGCCCTAGTTTTTCGGCTATACCTGGCTTGCTTTCTCCCGCCCCTTTTGGTGGTAGCCCTAGAACAATAGAAATTAACGTAAACCCGTCACTTCTGCGTTCCCATAACCTAACGGTAGACCAAGTGGTTGAAGCCATTAGGCTAAATAACCAAACCGCACCTTCGGGAAATGTGAGGATAGGCGATAAAAACTATATCACACCAACCAATTATACCATTAAAAAGGTAAAAGATTTTGAAAACATTCCCCTATTTAAAGGTAGTGTGCAAAATTTACAGCTCCGCGATGTGGCAACGGTTAAAGATGGAGCCGATTTAGTAGCTGGTTATGCCTTAATTAATGGTAAACGCTCTGTATATTTAAGTATAGCCAAATCTGGAGATGCCTCTACCTGGGAAGTGGTTAAAAACTTAAAGAAAAACCTGCCTAACATCCAAAATACCTTACCAGAAGATGTTAAGCTCTCTTATGAGTTCGACCAATCGGTTTATGTAATCAACGCCGTAAAAAGTCTGATCAGCGAAGGTGCCATTGGTGCAATATTAACAGGTTTGATGGTATTGCTTTTTCTTGGCGATAAACGAGCTGCATTGATTGTAATCCTGACCATTCCCACCTCTATTATTGCCGGGGTGCTGTTCCTAAAGTTGTTTGGGCAAACAATCAACATCATGACACTGAGCGGATTGGCACTAGCCATTGGTATTCTGGTAGATGAATCAACTGTAACGATAGAAAACATCCACCAGCATTTTGATATGGGTAAACCCAAGGCCCTGGCTATTTGGGATGCCTGTAAGGAAATCGCTTTTCCTAAACTGCTAATCCTGTTTTGTATCCTTGCTGTATTTGCACCAGCCTTTACCATGACCGGTATCCCTGGAGCACTATTCCTACCGCTGGCATTGGCAATTGGCTTTTCGATGGTGGTTTCATTCTTGTTATCGCAAACTTTCGTACCGATTATGGCCAACTGGCTGATGATTGCACATCCTAAAAAAGGCAGTAATCATCACCCAGGCATTACACAAGACGAGGCCGATTTTGCTGCCACCGGCATTACACTCGAATCGGAAAAAGACACCCTGAACCAAAAAAGGGTGCTGGTTGAACGCGAAGATTTTAGTGGCAATGGTAAAATTGGTTTTTTCGATAGGTTCAGAAACCGTTTTATGCGTTTCCTTGATCGGATACTGCCTTATCGAAAGTCTGTTGTTTTGATTTATCTGGTGGTAATTATCGGCCTGGCAGCGTTGCTATTGGCTAATATCGGTCGCGATGTTTTACCACGGGTGAATTCGAGTCAGTTTCAATTGCGTTTACGTGCACCTGATGGGACACGCTTGGAACGGACCGAAGAAAAAGCAAATGTGGTTTTGGCTGAGCTGAAAAAAATGGTTGGCGAAGAACACGTGGGCATTTCCTCCGTGTATGTTGGTCAGCACCCTGCTCAGTTTTCAGTAAACCCAATCTACCAGTTTATGGCTGGTCCGCATGAAGCTGTTTTTCAGGTAAGCTTAAAAGATTTTGAAGAAGATATGGACGATTTTAAAGATCAGTTCAGGGAACGAATCAAAAAAGTATTGCCTGATGTTAAACTTTCATTCGAGCCGATAGAACTAACAGATAAGGTATTGAGCCAAGGCTCTCCTACCCCCATCGAAGTACGTATTGCAGGCAAAAGCAAAAAATTGAATGAAAAATATGCCAATAAAATCCTCGCAGAATTGAAGGAAATCCCGTACATGAGAGATGTTCAGCTGGCACAGCCCATTAAATATCCATCATTAAATATCGATATCGACAGAACACGTGCAGCGCAGATTGGGGTAGATATGGCCGATATTTCAAGGTCATTAATTGCTTCAACTTCATCATCACGTTATACAGATAAAAATATCTGGTTAGATGAAAAAGCGGCTTTGCCTTACAGTGTTCAGGTTCAGGTACCACTGAACCAAATGACCAGTAAAGATGATATTGGAGAAATTCCTTTATTGAAAAACTCGGCACGACCAGTATTGAGCGATGTTGCAAAAATTACTCCCGATACCACGGCTGGAGAAAACGATAACATTGGTGCCATGCCCTTCCTATCGGTAACAGCAAACCTTTACCATACCGATTTGGGGACTGCATCTAAAGACGTAGAAAAAGCCATTAAAAACGTTGGCGAACTGCCGCGCGGATTAAATGTTACCGCTATAGGCCTAAGTAAGGTGCTAACTGATACTTTAGACAGCTTACAATCGGGCTTATTTGTGGCCATTGTGGTAATTTTCTTAATGCTGGCGGCCAATTTCCAATCTTTTAAAGTACCATTGGTTATTTTAGCCACTGTACCAGCGGTTATTTTAGGCTCATTACTATTATTAACCATCACCGGATCAACCTTAAACCTGCAATCGTATATGGGGATTATCATGTCAGTTGGAGTTTCTATTGCCAATGCTGTATTACTCATTACCAATGCAGAGCAATTAAGAAAGCACAATGGCAATGCACTCGAATCGGCACGCGAAGCTGCTGCATTACGTTTACGTCCAATTATTATGACGAGTATTGCAATGATTGCGGGTATGTTGCCAATGGCCATTGGTCATGGTGAAGGCGGTGGCGCTGTTTCACCATTGGGCAGAGCGGTTATTGGTGGTTTATTGGCCTCAACATTTGCCGTACTCATTATATTGCCATTGGTATTTGCATGGGTTCAGGGCAAACAGACTACCGATTCCATATCGCTTGATCCGGAAGATGAAGAAAGCATCCATTACATTAAAGGTTTACAAGAAAACGAATAAATCATCATTACAAATGAATACAAAGATATTTTCAACAGGATTATGGAGTACAGGATTTTTAGTACTAACGGCTATATATGGCTGTGGGCACTCCGAATCGAAAGTAACACCCAAGAAAGAAAAAGAAGCAACGATAGCTACATTCGACCTTAAAAAAGAGAAATTATCAACCAAACTGAGTTTACCGGGCGAATTAATTGCTTTGCAACAAGTTGATTTATATGCTAAAGTAAGCAGTTTTGTAAAAACCTTAAAAGTTGATATCGGCTCAGAAGTAAGCAAAGGGCAGTTATTGATGACGTTGGAAGCACCCGAAATGAGTTCGCAACTGGCCGCAACACAATCGCGGATAAAAGCACAAGAAGCAATTTATACGGCGAGCAAAGCGAATTACAACCGTTTGTACGAAACCAGCAAAACGCCTGGAACGATTTCTACAAACGACCTGGACCAGGCGATGGCAAAAAAGAACTCGGATTTAGCACAGCTCGAAGCAGCAAAAGCGGCCTACAAAGAAGTAAGTTCAGTTCAGGATTATTTAACCATCAGGGCACCTTTTAGCGGCATTATCTCGGCCAGAAATGTGAATTTAGGTGCTTATGTTGGTCCTACGGGTAAGGGCTCTGATCTGCCTTTGTTTACTTTGCAGGATCAGAAAAACCTGCGTTTGGCCGTTTCCATTCCGGAGGTTTATACGGGCTATTTAAAAGCGGGCGATGAAATTAGTTTCACTGTAAAATCTTTGCCTAATCAGACCTTTAAAGCTAAAGTGAAACGTTTATCCGGTGCTTTAGATGTCCGTTTACGTTCAGAGCGTGTGGAGATGGATGTTCCAAATGCTTCAAAAGTTTTATTGCCTGGTATGGTAGCTGAGCTGAATATCCCGCTTCCGGCCAATGCCAGCACTTTCGTCATCGCTAAAAAGGCATTATTAGATACCAGCGAAGGCTTATTTGTATTAAAAGTAGCGGATAACAAAGCGGTTAAAGTGGCTGTAAAAAAAGGCAGGGAAACTGAAGATAAAGTCGAAGTTTTTGGTGAGCTGGCAGAAGGTGACAAATTAGTGGCAGAACCTACAGAGGAAATGCATGAAGGAATGGTGATTAAACCATAACTTTACGTGACTAAGGATTAATTATGTTATCAAAAAATCAAGAGCTTTCTACGCTTCAAAAAAAGGAAACTTTAGAGGATTTTTATAATAGGCTGAAAATTACCCGGCCAGAGATCCCTACGCCAAGCTTGGGGATGATTAATGATATCGGACACTTTAATGTTTTTAATAGAAGTGTGGTTTGCACCAACATCCCCTCTGCTTTTAGCCGCAGGGATTTTTATAAAATTTCGTTGATTATTGGCAATGGCATTTTGCATTATGCGGATGCTGACATAGAAATTAAAGGTCGGGCGCTACTGTTTACCAACCCGAATATTCCATATTCCTGGGAAAGTACCTCGCCCAAACCTGCAGGTTTTTTCTGCCTCTTTACCGAGAATTTTATCCATAACCGCAACGAAACCCTTCGCGATTCGTTATTGTGGCGCATAAATGATAGTCCGGTAATTCATATTGATGAAGAAGAGGAAGTAACGTTAAGGGATATTTTCTGTAAAATGATGAAAGAAATGGATGGCGACTACATCCATAAATACGATCTGTTAAGGAATTATGTGCAACTTATTGTTCACGAAGCATTAAAGGTAAAACCACAGGATATTTTATTTAAACAGAACAATGCATCGGCACGTTTAACCGCGTTGTTTCTCGAATTGTTGGAAAGACAGTTCCCAATCGGTTCTACCGAGCATATTTTAGAGTTAAAAACAGCCCACGATTTTGCTTTCCGTTTACTGGTGCATGTAAATCACTTAAACCATGCGGTAAAGGAAGTAACTGGAAAAACTACTTCTGAGCACATTTCGAGAAGGATAGCAACCGAAGCAGTGGCCTTGCTGAAACATACTGAATGGAATATCGCACAAATTGCTTATTGTTTGGGTTTTGAATACCCCGCTAATTTTAACATATTTTTTAAACGTCAGATGCAATGTACACCAAAAGGTTTTAGGGCAAATTGATAAGAATAGTATTAAACCTAGTCGTTTAACAAGTGAAGCGCCAATCCTGAAATGAGGAAAAGGCGCTTTTTTATTTCATCATGTAGTCATCCGTCATTTCGAACTAAGTGCAACGAAACCTGGAATCTAAGGAGAGGGTCTTATCAATAACGATTTTCAAAAATAGATGCTGAAACAAGTTCAGCAGGACGCACCTTTGATTCAGAATCTCCTGTATTAGTAATTCTTTTTTTAATCCACCACAGCTAAATGATCGCTTTTATCAGCATCTAATACATATCCATAAGAATCAATAACCACCGTTTTGGGTTTATGCGCAACAATAATGGAAAGTTTGGTTTTATGCTGGTTTATTTGAAGCTTTTGATCATATATAGGTTTAGTATCAGGTTCCCAATCCATTTCCAATTGGTCAAAACAGGCAAGATCTACTTCAAGATCCGGTAATTTTTTATCGCCATTACTTAACCTTTCTGCATCAATTTCTAGGTCAATTTTAAATTTCCCGTTAGTGAGTTTTTTACAATTGATCAATTTAATACCCAAATCATAAGTAACTACCCCGTTAAAACAATCGTTGATAAACTTTTTATGTTTAGGCAAAGCTTCCTTTAAAATCGCATTTACCAAATCGGCCGCTGTAGCTTTAGGCTTCGGATGTTCATGATCGATAATAAGCTGACTCAATATTGTATTGAATTTCTGCTCTCCAATCAATTCTTTCACCGCATACATCGTTAATCCTCCTTTTTGGTAATGTACATAAGGCTGATCTAAGGTTTTGGCCAAGGGTAGCTCCTCTTCATTATTATTCCGGTTTAAAAAGTATAGGTTATTATCGTAAGCCAAATATTTTCTTAAATACATTTTGCCAAAAGTCTTTTCAATCAGTACATTTTCGGTGTATTTAGCCAACGATTCGGTGAGCATGGCATAACCTGCACCATCTGCCGGAGCCAATATATTTGCCCACCATTGGTGCGCAGTTTCGTGTGCGGCGATGGCATAACTCTGATCAATAGTGCCTTTCTGACTATAATTCCCTAGAAAATTAATGTTCTCTTCACTAAAAACCACTCCCGGATAGGCTGTTGCAGCACCTTTATATTGAGGGATTTCGGCGATGGTTAACTGTTTAAGGGGGTATTTTGCAAAATGCGCATTACCGTAATC
This sequence comes from Pedobacter sp. SG908, assembly GCF_011759615.1. NCBI lineage: Bacteria > Pseudomonadati > Bacteroidota > Sphingobacteriia > Sphingobacteriales > Sphingobacteriaceae > Pedobacter > Pedobacter sp. SG908. The sequence continues at coordinate 1,242,450 of NZ_JAAOYY010000001.1, read as the reverse complement.
CAAGGCATCTCTAACAGCCTTAAACATACTTTTCAAATTATATTCCTCCCCAGGCTGATAATAAATACTTAAATCTATCCCCTTGTAGCGTTCTTTTTTCAGTGTGTATTGTGCACTGCTCAGTGCAAACATGAAATTAATCGGCATAGCGGTTTTATACTTAAAATATTGCCGGTTATTGGCTAACCAACTCGTCTGCAATGTTCCAACGGTGATCACCTGCTGATCAATAGCTGTAGAAATGGTTGTTTCTAAGTTTATCAACTCATAAATTTTGTTAAGATTCGGTTTGTCTGCAACTTCGGGTAAACCTGCTTTTTTCCGTTCGTGTTTATCTTCGCACTCAAAATTATAGCAATAGCCCAAATGAGGTACAAATTTCTCTATTTCAATGTAAGTTCCATTTTTCACAATAGAGTTTTCACTATTAAAAGGAGTAAATCCCGATTTAATTACTTCGATAGAAAAACGCATCACAACCTCTTTATTAGGCTGCAAAGGTGTTTTTAAGGTCATAAACTGCTGGCTAAACCGTTCATCCTTTTCGCTTTTTTTACTTCCGGCAACATTCACAGAAAAAGAATTTATATCAGGATCAACATAGATCCATATTTTTGTGATGGGCAAAGTTGTTTCATTTTTTAGGTTATAGGTACCTTTAATGCTGTACTTTCCTTCACTAGGATATAAATCTACACTCATTTTAACGGCTTTAATTACTGGTTGGGGCAGGCTTGCCAGCTTTTTATATTTCTGCTCATAAGCCAAACTCCAGTTTAATTGCTCCTGTTTATTTTTATATTTTCCGATGGTATTGGTTTGATGATAAATAAATGCAGCACAAGAAATCCAGGTCAGCAATGCTAAAACAGTAGTCCATTTATGTTGCTTCAATATTAAACCTATCGATCTGAATCTTGTTTTAACCTTAATTTCAACTAAACGCTGCCACATTCCAATGGTTAAAACGGCAATAACAATTACAAAAGCCGACCAATACAGCATATACCAGTTAAATGCGTTGGCATAATATCCAAAACCGTTAAAATAAGAATGTAATAAATCAGGTACTGTTGCAAATCGGAAAAGATAGTGGGCTAAGCCAAACCTTTCCGCATACGAAACCAGAAAAATAACGATCATGCTCAGTAACATACCGAGATACTTGTTCGTACTTAAATTCTGGATAAAAACAATGAGTACTACAAAAAGTAATAAAGGGAATGCGCTATAATAGTACAACGATAAATACATGGGCAACTCAATATGGAAATAGCCATGTGTAAGCTGAAGAACAATACCGATCCCAATATTTAGCGTGACGAGAATGAAAACCAGCGCAAAAAGACTCAGGGTTTTTGCCATCCATAAAACTGAATTCTGAACAGGTGTACTGTAAATTAAGGAATGAATATTTACTGATTTTTCTCTACTAATGGTTTCTGCCGCGTAAAAAATAATCAGGACCAGACCGAATTTCATCGAACGTATTTCTTCGATGATAATACCTGTTGCCGGATAGCTATGAATACCATAAACACCACTGAACAACTGGTCTTTTAACTCTACCCCGAAAAGAAAAACCCATAACAATAGCATGACCATAATGGGGATGTTTTTAAACAAGAATATCATTTCGAGTTTAAACTGTGCGAAGAACGTATCCAGATGGTAACGAAAGCCATTTGAAAAAACTGCAAAAGCACGATAAGGAACCAACTCAACCTCTTCCGCTTTAGCTGCTTTAATTTTTGCCTGTTGTTGCTGCTGCAAACGAAAATTGAATAAGCGATAGGTAATTAGCACCACCAAGGCTGTAAAACCAAGCCAAAGTAACCTGTTGAATAAAAAGGTACCGTCGAATGGAAATAACTGTTGATTGCGCTCTAGACTAGTCCATGTTCTGGTTTCGCCAAAAAACGAGGCAAGTGCAAAAGGATCTAAAAGTAGGGGTAAAATATCGGGACTACCTGCTTTCATTGTCGATGTGGCCAACAATGGCGAATTGCCAAATATCGAAGCGAGCATATATAAAATGTAAATCAACACACCTACCACATAAATTATCCTTACATTTTTGGTTAATACGGCGGTACAGAATAAAATACCGGCAGAGAACAGTACATTTGGAAGGGCAAAAACTGAAAGTGGCTGTAGAAAATAGATAATATGAAAACTGCCTAACCGATCGGCATCGAGAAAGAAAGTGCCAACGTAAATACCCAAGGCCACCAGCACGAGTAAACTAAAAACAGAAATGATAAGGCCTAAAAACCTTATGACAAAATAAGGGAGTTTTTTGATCGAAGTAGTAAAAACAACTGCTTCCATTTTATACATACTATCCCTAAGCACCACATTAGCACTAAATAATGTACCCGAAAAGATAGAGAAAAGCGAAAGCAGGGCAATGATGTTGGTAATAACATATGGCGAATTTTTATGTACGTCGTCAGAACCAAATCCACCCTGTGCCACGCAGAAATACCCTAGAATAAAAAACAAAAGCGCTGCCACTTTGAACGATATTTGCCCGAAATGATATTTCAGCTCAAATTTTAGTAAATCTATAATCATAGCTTAGCCTCCAGATTTTGATTGGCAGCGCCAAATAAGGAAGAAAAATAAACCTCTTCTAAACCTGGGTAAACAGGTTCGAAAATGTGTGCCGGGCATTCATCTGCTAAGACGAATACATAACATTTACCCGAAATAATTTTGGTAGAAATTACATTAAAAATGGATGAGTATTGAGCCAGGTCTACCTTATCGATTGCCTTTCTCCAGATTTTTCCATCTAATTTTTCGATCAGTCTTGAGGGTTTACCCTGTAAAATCAATTTTCCATTTGCCATCACTGCCATTTCAGTACAAAGGTCATTCACATCTTCTACAATATGGGTAGACAAGATAACCACCCGATTGGCACCAATTTCACTCAACAGATCATGAAACCGGTTTCTTTCCTGTGGATCAAGCCCTGCGGTGGGCTCATCTACAATAATTAACTGCGGATTACCCAATAAAGCCTGTGCAATACCGAAACGCTGCCGCATACCACCAGAAAAAGTGCTGACAGATCTTTTTCTCACTTCAAATAAATTGGTCTGTTGCAGAAGCGAAGTCACCTGTTCCTTCCGTTCATTCTTATTTTGTAATCCTTTTAAAACCGCAAGATGATTAAGTAAATCTATAGCTGATACTTTAGGATATACGCCAAAATCCTGTGGTAAATAACCCAACTTGTTGCGCATTTCCTGAGGATTTTGTAACACATCGTTTCCATCAAAATGAACCTGACCGGCGTCTGGTAGCTGTAAGGTAGCAAGTGTACGCATAAGCGAAGATTTGCCTGCTCCATTAGGCCCCAATAAACCAAACATGCCATTTGTGATATTGAGGGTAACATCATCAAGAGCCTTTACACCATTTTGATAAGATTTTGTAAGTTGCTGTATTTTAAGCCGTACCATATTAAATAATTAAGATGGGTACAAATTAGACCGATTAAACCGATCTGTTAAATTTAAGTGACGAAGGAAGCCGAAATGATGATGAAAGGAAATAATAACAGTGATGTTCCTTTCATCATCGAAAACATACCTTTCATCATCTAAATTTTTTGCAAACTTTAAACTTTAATAACTTTAGAGATGGCTTCCAAGATGATCATCCTGATATTGTCGGGCTGAGCGGAGTCGGAGCCTTTTATAATCAGATCATTCAAAAAAAGATTGCCCTTCGACTACGTTCTCCACAGGAGTCCTTTGGACAGGGCAACATCTTTTTTAATTCATATTATCCTATTAAAAAAAATGCTCAGTATAAAAAAATTCAGCTACAACTATAAATACCAGGATTTTTTCATAAATGTTGGCCTTTTGTTGTGGATAGCCATATTTAATACTTACAACTTAACCACCAATATCTGGCTTAGCTATGCCAGCTGCATTTTGGCTTTGGTTTTTTGTTTGCTCCCTGTACTTATTTTTTCTTTTCTTAAAACCAGATTAAAAAACGCCCTCAGTCGAAATCGATATGTTGCTTACTGGTGCACTTGCTTCTTCATCCTGCTTCCGCTTTTTACTGGCATTGCATTTTACCTGCAAATTGCGAAGCTTGACAATACTGTTTTTATTTTAACAGCTTTGGCAGCAGTCGCCCTCGAAATCATGTTGATTGCTAATCAGTATTACCAGAAAAAAGTGCAGCATATTAAATGGATCAAAAAAATTGGTCTGGAGAATGCCGTACTCATTACCATCATTTTACTTGCTGCAACCATCTCCATAATGGCCGTTTCGAGCTTAGAGAACCCTATTTACCAAAGAAAGGGCTTCCGCTTGGTTGGTTTCGAATTCAACTTTAAAATGCTAGTGTTTAATTTTGGAACATTTTTAAGCTTCTTTTCACAATTTTTGATCATGTATTTATGCGGATACCTGCTTTTCCTGATCAATAGCCGTTTACTGGTATCTAAAATACTCAAAGAGAAAGGACTACTCATTTACCTTTTAACGCTTTCTGCCACCATCGCAGTTCTTTACCCCCTATTGGCCCAAATATTAATTTCGCTTCCCATTAACACGGTTTTTGGTCGGAGCATATTCGTAACTAACCCTTTCGAGCTTGAAAATGCATTTGGGGCCTTTGCCATTATGCTGATCAGTTTACCTATAGTTTTGGCGCTACAATGGGGAAAACAGAACAACAAGATCCTCTCGTTAGAGAAAGAAAAATCCCAAAATGAACTCGACCTGCTAAAACAACAGCTTAATCCTCATTTTTTCTTTAATACGCTTAACAACCTTTATGCATTAAGTTTGCAAAAATCTGAGAAAACGCCCGAAAGTATTTTGCAATTATCGGAACTGATGCGTTATACGATTTACAAAGGGCAGGAAAAAACAGTTAAACTTTCACAAGAACTCGATTATATCAATGATTATATTCAATTACAGCAAATCCGTTTGCAAAAAACCTTACATTTTGAATTTGATAAGCAAGTTAAAAATGATCAGATTGATATTCCTCCCCTCCTGCTAATTGTATTTGTAGAGAATGCATTTAAACATGGTATTGAACGTGCCGAAGACGAAGCTTTTTTAAAACTATCTCTAACTGCTAACGATACTGAAGTTGTTTTCTGCTGTGAGAACTCCTTCGATCCAGAAGAAAACACCAATTGTAAGGGAATTGGGATTGATAATTTGAAAAAGAGGCTCGAATTACTCTATCCCAACCGTTATACGTTGGATATTACCTCCATTGCTAATATCTTTAAGGCAGAACTCAAACTCCAGCTAACATGAGCTTACGTTGCCTAATCGTAGATGATGAACCGCTTGCACACGGCGTAATTACCGAGTATGCAAAAGATATTCCTTTTATTTCGGTCGTCGGCCACTGCTACCGTGCTACAGAAGCCCTTGATTTTTTGAGCAAACAACAGGTAGATTTAATTTTCTTAGATATCAGGATGCCAAAGCTAAATGGCCTGGATTTTTTGAGAACCTTACCGCATAAACCGCTTGTAATTATTACCTCGGCATACGAAGAATACGCTTTAGAGAGTTTTGATCTGGCGGTTTGCGATTACCTGTTAAAACCCTTCAGGCTCGATCGTTTTGTAAAAGCGGTTAACCGCGCACTGGAATTGTACAACCTTAAAAAGCAAACTGCTGCACCCACAGAAATTGAAAAAACAGTGCCTGGGAACAATGGACAAATCTCTATTAAGGCAGACAAAAAACATATTCTGATAAAAACAGACGAAATACAATACCTGGAAAGCCTGGGTAATTATGTTAAAGTTTGGAAAGACCACGATTTTTTACTTACCCCGCGAACATTGGGTAGTTTTGAAGCTCAGTTATCAACAGATTTCATCCGAATTCATAAGTCTTATATCCTCAATAAAAAATATGTCGATTATCTAGAAGGCAACACCATTGTACTCAAGAACGGCCGGGAGGTCCCTATCGGTAAAAATTATAAGGGGATAATTAAACAGTTGCTCAATATTGAAGATTAGCGTTTAACCAATTTTAAGCCATCCTGTAATGCTCATCCTTTGTTTATTGGTAAGCAATACCTCGTGCGCCAGATCTGAACTTCTAAAGAACACACTTTTACCGTTATTTGGAGCGATATTCTGTTCCCCATCAACATGATAAATGCGCAGCTCTCCCCCATCTTCCATTTTCCAATCGGCATTTAAATACATAACCATCGAATATTGCCTGCTTCCATTGTTCTGAAACTGATCGATATGTTTTTTGTAAAACGTACCCGATTCATAAAGTGTATAATGAAATTCGTATCCAGTGATACCCGTATAACAGGTGCGATTTAAATAAACTACAAATTCGTCCATCAGATTGAAGAAATCATTTTCGTACTGGTTATTATGCTTTCTGTCTAACCAGTAAATCACGTCACTTCTAATCAACTTATTTTGATTAACAACCGTATCGTTACCCACACCGGCATTTAAAAGTTTTTTATTTTCAAATAACCCGATCAGGTTATCTTTAAGGTGCGCCGCCAAAGAAACACTTAAAAAATTTTCAGCAATACCCACTTTATTCTCGATAAAACTATCGATAAGGCAATCAAATATTTTTTCCAACAGATTTATTTAATCTTAAAACAGCTCGCCTAAGGGCTGTAAGGTAATCTTATTTAATGGCTAATCTTAAAACTAATTGTTAAATTGCATACAAAACTCAAATCTCATGAAATATCTATTTACGCTCTTACTATCAATGTTTTCTTGTTCCATTATTTTTGCCCAAGACACGTCAAAATCTGTTCAAAAAAAAGTAGTCAGGGTATCCACATCAATGTCGCGTACTAAACTCGACACTAACAGAATTGTATATGATGAAACGGGGAAAGCACTCCGCTATTATCAGTATAGCAAGGTGATGAATACCGGAGAATATTCAATTAACTATGACGGAAATCCATCTCTACCAACAACTAAAGCCTTTTTAAAGAAAATATCTCAAGAAGAACAATTCAAAAGGTATGAAATGATAAAAGAGTTGATGAAAATTAATAATTCTTCTATCGCTGAAGGCAAAACATTAGACATTTCTACGCTAACTGCATTTTATGAAAAAGAAAAGATTGAAAACAAGGCCATTGTTTTGATATTCTGGTATGCAAACTGTCCTCCTTGCACAGAAGCCTTTGCAGATATTAGCACCTTTCTAAAGCAGGTAGATAACACAAAAGATTTATTAGTCCTGGCAATTACAACTGACGATCAGACAGCTGCTACAGCTAAATTAAAAGAAAAACCTTTGCTATATGCAGAATTAATTAGCTCGGGCCGTGCTATTGCCAATGCTTATCAAATAAAAAGCTATCCGTCATATATTGTCACCGATAAAAACCATGTAATCAGATATGCCATTGCAGGTAGTTCACAAATCACCATTCCTGGATTAAAAAATGCTATAAAAGCTGTTTTACAACAATAATGAACATTTTCCCCGCACAATACTCCACTTTATCAGCTGCTGCTTTAAAAGATTATTTAATTGAAACCTATCATTTAGACTTATCTACAACATGCCGTTTATTAATCAGGAACGTTAGTGATACTTATATTCTGGAGAATCCGAGTCAGAAATATATCTTCAAAATCTACCGCGATGCCCACCGTAAACGCAACGAAATTGAAGCTGAAGTAGAATTACTTAACATTTTAAAAGCAAATGAAAATTCGGTTTCTTATCCAATAACTGATAAAGAAGGGAAACAGATTCAACAGTTTAATGCCATTGAGGGCTTACGGAATGGTGTATTGCTTTCTTTTGCTGAAGGGAAAGTGATTTTAGATCTCGAGCATCAGCACCTTATCCAGTTAGGATACGATATAGCTAAATTGCATCAAACCACTTCATCAATAAAACTGAATAACCCTAGACCGATATTCGATTTTGAAACCACTTTATTTGAGCCCTTAAAAGATCTCGAACCTCATTTTTCGGAAATGAAAGAAGAATATGAATATTTGAGCAACATTTCAGAAAAAGTAGTTAAAAAGTTTAAAGAATTCGACACATCAAAATTTAGTTATGGTTATTACCACTATGATTTCTTCCCTAAAAATTTCCATTTTGATGAGCAAGGAAAAATTACCTTCTTTGATTTCGATTTTGCAGGAGAAGGTTACCTGATAAACGATTTAATGTCGTTCCTTAACCATTATTTCTTCCATCAATTGAATAACCTAATTTCCAAAGAGCAGGCAGAAAAGGATTTCGACACCTTTTTAAATGCATATCAGCAAGTTAGGACATTAACTGACGATGAATTAAAAGCCATTCCATATCTGGGTATCACCTTTCACATCTTCTTCCTGAAATTCTTTTATGATAATTACGATGATTGGTCTAATAATTTTTTAACCCCACGATATACAAAACACCGTGTAACGCTGATTAAAAAATGGGAAGAAACGTATTGTAACTTTTAGGCAATGCTAGCTCAAATCTCAACATCCTTGTTTATCTTGTAAGGTAATTCAAAATCAATAAGATGGATCAGAAAATAATCAACCTGTACGATGAGTATACCCACAGCCAGGTAAGTAGAAAAAATTTTATGCGAAAGCTGGCTATCCTGGCGGGCAGCACAGCATTGGCCATGACTATTCTGCCAATGCTGGAGAATAATTATGCCGCTGCAGCAGATTTTAACACTGATGGTATCGAAGTTGAAAATATTACCTACGCTGGTGTTGATGCTGAAATGAAAGCTGTACTGGCCAAACCAAAAGGTAAAAAGAATTTGGGCTGTGTATTGGTTATTCATGAAAACAGAGGATTAAATCCACATATTATTGATGTAACCAAACGTATCGCTGCTGAAGGTTTCCTGGCTCTGGGTGTTGATGCCCTTTCGCCACTTGGTGGAACGCCAGCGGATGAAGATAAAGGGCGTGAATTAATTGGCAAATTAGATCCTGAAAAAAACTTACAGAACTACTTGAAGGGCCTGGATTATTTACGCAAAAGAAAAGACGGAAATGGTAAAGTAGGTTGTGTTGGTTTTTGCTGGGGCGGTGGAATGGCCAATAAATTAGCGGTTAACGATCCTAAACTGCAGGCTGCTGTGGCTTATTATGGCGCACAGGCCAATGCGGCCGATGTTCCTAAAATTAAAGCAAGTTTAATGCTACATTACGGGGGCTTGGACGAACGCATTAATGCCGGGATTCCAGCTTATGAGCAAGCTTTAAAAGACAATAAAATTGATTACAAAATTTATATCTACGATGGCGTAAACCATGCGTTTAACAACAACACGTCTCCTACCAGGTATAACGAAGCCGCAGCAAAACTGGCCTGGAGCAGAACAATTGATCTGTTTAAACAGAAACTGGCGGTGTTAACGAGGTAATGATAATTTCCAATTATAAGATCGTCATTGCGAGAAGGCTTTTTCAGCCGACGAAGCAATCTTAATGCGAAAAGCTGGTTAACGAACGTTGTAAGATTGTTTTCCCGAAAAGTCGGGGGTAGGCTATCATCCTCTACGCAATACGATTTCTCTGTTTTGGAAAACCTGCGTCCGGTGTTTCACAGGTGCTGCAGCCCCGCCATCGCTTATAGTCCTCACTGCGTTGCGGGCTATTCCGCTCTGTCGGGTTTATTTAACAATGTTGGCAGGTAGAATTGGAATCTCTTAATAGTACCACTAACTCTGCCCCTTAAACCCGATTGCAATGTAAAGCCCACAGCGAGGCATGAGCAAGGACTTGGAATAAAAAGCGGGACTGCCGATACCAAAAAGTACCGGAACTGATTTCCAAAAAACTTAACTAACCTTGCATAAACCCTTAGCTGCAAGATTGCTTCGTCTTTCCTCATCGCAATGACGATTTCTTGCGACAGTGATAATTAATCGGCACGATACTTCTTAGCTGCGCTCAGGTGTCTTAGGTGGTAAAAAACCAACCTAAAACAAATCCGTCTTCAACATGGTCTTCAAAATATTCGATTGTACATCGAAATTATTGAGGTGGTTCAGGAAATTGATATCTGATATTTTACCGTAACTATCTTCCAATAAATTAACAACTTCATTCGGAATGGCTGTTTTTAAAACCGCAGCGTTACTCTTTAATTTATCGTTTTTATATTGCAATTCCTGTACAATCCGCTCCCGTTTAAGATTTATCCAATACCTTTTCGGCATCGTCCGAAATGATGATATCGCTTTTGTGTTTTTTGGGATAGTTAAACAATAAGGACGTTAATACTGGTATGATGAAAATGGCAACCGTAAAAATTGAAACAAAGAGATCTGTTTTTTCGCCTTCAATAGCATGCGAAATTGGCGATTCAGGATAGAAATGCGTGACTAACGATGAGGTAAGTTTAATACCTAAAACACCTATTACGATGAATGCTACCGTTTCTAAAAAGGTAAATTTTTCCATCAGTTTTACAAAGGCCTGTGCCACAAAACGCATAGCCAAAATCCCGATAAAAACACCGATATAGATTAACCAGATATGATCGGTAAAAGCTACCGCAGCAAAAACATTATCAATAGAGAAAGCTAAATCCATTACCTCTACCAAAGCAACTGTAGCCCAAAAAGTACCTATCAAACCAACGGTAGATTTGTAAATCCAACTTTTGCTTTTATCTACTTCCTCTTCTTCCTCGTTCTTTTTACTGTTCTTTTTTCTAAAATAATCGAAAGCCAGGTATAACAGATACAAGCCGCCAAGTGGTTTTAGCCACCAGATTTTAACCAACCATGCTGCCAGGAACAAACAGATCCCTCTAAATATATAGGCACCAATAATACCATATTTTAAGGCTTTTTCTCTTTGCGATTTTGGCAGATCCATTACCATAGTTGCCAAAACAGCAGCATTGTCTACCGAAAGCAAACTTTCGATCACAATTAAATTTAAAATAATTAATAATCCGGCCTGTATATCGTCACCTAAAATCGTGTGCAAAAAATCCATCGAGCGAGTATGTGTGTTAAATTAAAGTTTTAGTTGATAGCAAAGAAACAAAATTTTATCAATCTTGATACTTCAATCTTTTTTATTTATTGAATCGTTTTATTGATTAGATGCTTAATCAATAAAACTACTACGTAATAGGATTGAAATTTTATTTGTTGATCTCCAATTGATAAATATTGCCTTTTTCTCCTGCCAGAATAATCTGTTTACCTTTTTTGGCTTTTTGAACAGCATTAAAACTTTTATCGGAAATATGTTTCCAGTTTTGTCCGCCATCAGTAGAAATATCCGTGCCTGAAGTACCCGTGGCAATTAAGGTTTTATCATTAATATAGGTTACGCCCGATCGGAAGCCTAAAACTGGGGTAGCTGGCTTTTGCCAGGTTTTGCCGCCATCATAGGTTAAAAGAATATTATTGGTATTTTCTTTATCCTTTACATAGTTTCCGCCAACAGTTACACCATTTTTTTCATTCAAAAAATCGATAGAGAAAGGACCAGTACTCCCCTCGCCTTGCAAAATCGGGCATTTAAATACCTGCCAGGTTTGCCCATAATCCGGAGAAAAGTAAATGTTAGATACTGTTCCGCCTGATGCAATCCAGGTTTTGCCACCAGGTAATGTTTTAATGGTTGTACCACTGGCCGCAAAACTAGCTTCGCCTTTGGTTAATTTAGTTTTGAGGTTTGCAGAAATATCCTGCCAGCTTTTACCTGCATCAACCGTTTTAAGCAACTGCATTTTATCATTTATGGGATCGCCGAAAATGAGTCCTTTATTTTTATCCCAAAAGCTTAGCCCATCTAAAAATATAGCTGAATCTACATTTTTATAGTTTTCTGTCCAGGTTTCGCCCCCATCAATGGTTTTCAGGATATAGGCCGGCGAGGCAATACCCACAATAATAGCCTGTTTGTCGTCGAACGCTTCAATATCCCTGAAGTCAATTTTTTCGTACCCTTTTGGTTTTAACCATTTCCAGGTTACACCACCATCAGTAGTTTTACCTACCAATCCATTACTACCACTTACCCAGCTCACCTGATCTGATACTACGCTTAATCCGCGTAAACTGGTTTTGGTATTCTCATTTAAGGGCTTAAAGGAATACGATTGCGCAGCGCAAAAAAAAGGTGCCAATAAAAGGCACCATAAAATTTTCTTCATCTAATTGATTATTTTACCCGTCTAAAAGTTTCTGATCGTCCTAATAGTGAAATACCTACATAACCACGAACATTTAACACATCGGCGCTTTTTAAAGTCATGTTACAGCTATAGGTTTTACCACTTTTGGGATCGTAAATCGTTCCATCAGTCCACTTGCCATCATCATAAACAAAATCTTTTAATATTTCGAGATTTAACAAAGCACGTTTCTGTAGATTGGCATCGGGGTTTTTAGCATCTAATTTAGGCTTACCATTTAGGTTTGGTTCCTTCATCCACGCTAATTTACCATAATATTTATCGCCTTTTTTATAAATTTCTATCTGGCCTTCACCAGATGGATTAAGCCATTTGCCTACAATAGCATCTTTGTTCTGTGCAAATGCAGAAAATGATACCGCTATAAAGAGCAGCATTAAAAATGGTAGCTTTCTCATATTTTTTATTTCTAGTTAGTTTTTAAAGATAATCATTACACCTTATATCGAAACACTAAATAAAGACAAAAAGTATGAGATTTTTTAAAAATTACAAAATTTACTTTGAAACGATAGGCAGATACTTTGCACGGTAAGCATAAAGTAAAAACAAATTAACCAACAACATTACTGCTCCCATTGGTATATCTTTTGGCTGCCCCAAAAATACACCGTATAGAAAAATATTTAAGGTAACAGGGAAAATAATGATTGATGCCAGGGGTGCTGTTCTACCGATCAATAACATCACACCACATATCAATTCAGTGATCTTGATTAAGGGAAAGAGATACACTGAGGCCATTATACCTGTCATAAAACTCGTTTGTGCGGCTGTCATTTCCGGTGCCTTTGGCATCATATTAAGAAAATAACTTACAGAAGCAAAAAGGTACATGGCGGCTAGAAGCACGCGCACAATAATAACTGCAATTTTCATATTAGATTGGTTTTAGTTTCTATATTTAAAAATAATAAAAGTTTTTAATTAGTCATTAGTGCAATAGCATCTCTATCCCGCAACAATGCATCAAACAATGAGCTATTGACTAAAGACTCATGCTTTTGGGCGCTGAACTTCAGACTCCAAACTATTTCTTATTATAATCGTAATTCACCATCCACTGGATGCCGAATTTATCGGTAGCCATACCAAAAAGTGCGCCCCAGAACATTTTTTCTAAAGCCATGGTTACTTTTCCACCAGCAGAAAGATTATTAAAAAGTGTGTTTGCCTCTTCTTCGCTTCCCGCATCAACCGATAGTGAGATTCCGGTACCGAACGTAGATGCAGGCATTGGATCGGTAATATCTGTACCCATGAGTACATTGCCACCGATTGGCAAGGCCACGTGCATAATTTTCTCCTGGTCGCCTACTGCCATACCTTCACACCCAGGTGAGTCTTTAAAACGTTGTAATACGGCAAAATCGCCCCCAAAAACAGATTTATAAAAGTTAAATGCTTCTTCGGTATTACCGTTAAAATTTAAATAAGTGTTAAGTGTTGCCATTGTTTTGTTGTTTTTATCCCTTTAGGGCTGTTTATTATTATTTGTTTTTATGTTCTTGTTATGTACGGTCGTCACCCTGAACTTGTTTTAGGATCTATTCTGCTAAGATGCTGAAACAGGTTCAGCAAGAGGTTACAAAGGCATTTTCGTCAACTTTATATCCATCCATGGTACCCAGTTTTTGCCGTCAAATTGTTCCCATGTTCCTTCAATGGTATTGGCTTTAAAATTACCTTTAAATCTTTCCCTATCGGCAAATATTAAAATGATATCATCATAAATTTTAAGGGTAGATATTGAAATATTACCTTCATTATCGAAAGATTGCGACCTAAAAACATCTTCCATATCATCATAATGTGTAATTTCTAACGATCTGACCACTTTATCGCGGAACACAACATCTACCTGGTGTGTTAAGAAAAACCCACCATCCACCCACGTGTAGGTATCAGTCCCGGTAATTACATCACCAGATTTTGTTAAACCTTCTGTTTTCCATTTACCGATATAAGGATTTAATAAATTAAGCCTGTTGTTTCTCATAAATTTAGTTAAAATCAATTGATATCTAGTTCGCTGTAAATATTTTTCAATTGATGTACATGCCTTTGCGTATGGTAAATCACGAAATAAATTGCCTCCAGTCGGGTTAAAAAGCCATATCCAGGTAACTCATAAGCGGTACATGTTTTAGTTAAATCTAAGCCCCTTGCCGCTTCTGATATCCCCGCTCTGATCTGCTTTAATTTTTTTAATAATTCAGGCTGGCTATATGCCCCATCTTCAGGGTAAATCTCTTTAGGAGAATTATACTTCACATCGAAATTCAAAAAATCTTTTCTAATTTCTTTTACCATTAAATCTGCAGGTTTATCCGTTTCGGTTACCGGCCCATTAATTACTTCCAGGAAGCCCGAATTCGACAAAACCAAGTGCTTAACCAATTGTCCTGCAGTCCAGCTCCCTTCAAAAGGCACCTCATTAATCTGTGGGGCATTAAATCTTGAAAACTCATGTTCCAATGCCGACAAGGTCTCATCGGCTTCTCTAATTATTTTCTCCATGGCTTACATATAATTCATTCCAGGATAGTTTAATAATCTGCGCCACAAGGCAATTTGCCCAATGCAATTGGCTTCCCGGTAACTACTAAAGCTGATCATTTCAAACAGTGTGATTTCCATTCCGGGAATACTGAGCTTCTCTTCCAGTTTCTCGTCGGGAGCCTGGGTCAAAGCTTCCTGTAGTTTTGGAGAAATTTCTTTCCAATCTTTAATGAAATCTTCAAGAGACGGGTAAGTGGCATCATCAATAATACCTTTGTTGCTGGCAAAAAGTTCGTCGGTTACAGATGGGAGGTCGATGCCGAATGATTTAGCTAAAAAATAGCGGCCATGTACAACACTACCTGTAATCCATGCAATATGGTTTGCTTTAGTATCTAATCTTTTTTGGGCGTCCTTTTGGTCTATGCCAGCTAAAGCCCTTAACAAAAAATCTGTCTGCATTTCGTATAGTACTATAAAGCCATACATCCTGCTACTTGTTGGTGTGGTTTTCATATCGTTATCAATTAGGTAATTTAACTTGAATAAAGTTAGTTGTTAATTCAAATGAACACCCTTGCCGTAAAAGTCAATCTTAAGGGGCATTTCAGACAATTTTTATATATTTACGATACCTTAATTTTAACCAAATGATACAAGTAGGTGTTTTATTGCCCCAAAATTTCAGATTATTAAGCATAGCCGCTATTTTAGATGTATTTGATACTGTTAATGGTTTTTACAGAAAAGATGGGCTTGAAATGCCATTTAACATTAGTTTAATTACCCTCGACGATAAAAATTATAATTTTAGTCCCCATCCCTGTGTTCCTTTGCAAAAAGCCGGGCAGTTTGAACTTATTTTAGTTCCTTCATTTGCAACTAACGATATTAAAGACTGCATCGGAGCCAACAGCGGCTACATCCCATGGTTAAGCAAACAGCATGCAGCAGGAGCCGAAATTGCTACTTTTTGTACAGGGGCTTTTTTACTTGCAGCATCAGGACTGTTGGATGGTAAAGCTGCCACCACACATGTTGATGCCTGTTCTGCCTTTTCTTCTGCATTCCCCTTGGTTCATTTAAAGGCAGATAAAACGGTAACTCAGGATGGCAAGTTATTTACAAGTGGTGGTGCAACCTCTACCTTTCATTTATTGTTGCACCTTTTACAGCTTCATTGCGGGAAAGATATGGCCGTTAAAGTGGCTAAAATTTTTGCAATAGATATGGACCGCGTAAACCAGTTATACTTTAGTACTTTCCAGCCTATCCGTCATCACAATGATGATATTGTTGCCTCTGCGCAAGAAAAAATTGAAAATAATTATCAGGATGTGGCCACCATTGAAGAGATGATCAAAGATATTCCTTCCAGTAGAAGAAATATTGTGCGGCGATTTAAACAGGTGATTGGTATTACCCCTATCGAGTATCTTCAACAAACCCGTATCGAAGCCGCTAAAAAGTTATTAGAGCAAACGGCCCAGCAAATGACAGAGGTCATTTATAACTCTGGCTACAATGATCCAAAAGCATTTAGGAAAGTATTCAGAAAATCAGTTGGGATGACGCCGACTCAGTATAGAGACAAATTTCAGGCAAGGTAAATTTAAAATCGAGCACCTATAAATCTGTCACATCCTGCTAATTTAAAGACGTAAAAAATTTCAGGATATCCTCCTTATTTTTTTGAAGCGCAAAGCTAGTGGTTCTTGGTCAAATGCTGTCCCGCTTTTACTCCAAGTCCTTACTCATGCTTCGCTCCGGGCTTTCCGTGCAATCGGGGCTATAAATGCTCGTTATCAGCCCCAACAATCAAAAATCCTACTGCTTTGAGAAAGCCTGTTGATATTTCAATGGGGTTTTGCCTGTTATCTCCCTAAAATATTTATGGAAACTGGTAAAGTTATAAAATCCGCAGTCGTAGCAGATTTCTTTTACGGTTAGATCATTTTCGATCAATAATTTACAGGCTTGCCCTACCCTAATCTCGTTCAGAAACTGCGTATATGTTTTTCTACTTTTAGTTTTAAAGAATTTACAAAACGAATTAGGACTAATTTTAGCAACCGCCGCAATTTCTTTTAGTTCTATTTTATTTTTGTAGTTATTGATGGTATAATTATAAATAGATTGGATTCTATCTTTTTCGTTCTCTAAAAAATTTGGTTTAAACCCTAACGAAACCAATATGTTTTTTTCTTCGCAATTGGCTATTTCTGTTAATACTTCAAGTATTTTTATAATCCTCATCGTACCAGTTGCCTCAATAATCTGCGGCATCAAACTGGCTATTTTCTCTTTCGAGATTCCTTGTAGCTGAATTCCCTGCTGCGATTGCAGCAACACTTTTTTGATCTCCTGATTTTCAGGAAGATCGAAAAATCCTGTACCCAAAAAATCCTCTTTAAAATGAATCACATAAACATCAACCGGTTCACCTGCTTTTTCATCAAAAAATTCAGGGTCGAAGCGCCAGTAATGAGGCAAATTGCTTCCCAGTAAAACAACATCGCCATCCTTAAAATCCTTAATACTATCGCCAATAAACTGCGTTCCTCTACCTTTTTTAACGTAGATTAATTCTAATGCAGAGTGGTAATGCCAGCGGTTGTTTATATCGGGCATAATATCTCTTCGAGCGCTAAAAGAATCTACCGAATTGGTAGATACATTAAGTAAATGCGGTTTCATAAAATCTCAAAAAATCAATCTAATATGCAAAATTATTTTGCAATGAAAAAAATTGAGCCAATATCATTTAATAATTAGGTAATAAAGCTAAATTTTTATTAACGCTTAACGGTTTAATTTGTAACGCAACAACTAGCCAAAAACATTTTATGAAAGTTGGATTATTTGCCATCCATGTTAGATGATTACTAGTATTAAAAATACAGCCAGGGATATGGAGCATTCATCACCGGACCATCTAAAACAGCCGATATCGAACTATTATTGGTAATCGGTGCCCAAGGTGCCAGATGTTTAACTATTTTTATTTTAGCAGAACCTACATAAACCATTTATAACCAAACAAACATGAGCCAAATTACACCTCCGAGCTTTAAAGTATCCGATCCACCAAAAAATGGCAAAGGATATCTATTCCCGTTAATTTTAGTCACCAGCTTATTTTTCTTCTGGGGCTTTGTCCATAATCTCGATCCTATATTGATTCCGCATTTGCGCAAAGCTTTTCAACTAAATGTTTTCGAATCTACCTTGGTCGATTCGTCTGTTTTTATCGCCTATTTTTTATTGGCACTACCTGCAGGCTACATTATGCGCAAGTACGGTTATAAAAGCGGTATCATATTGGGCCTTGTTTTATTCGCCGCAGGCTGTTTATTATTTATACCGGCAGCCAATACCGCACAGTATATATTCTTTTTAGGCGCTCTTTTTATTATTGCCTGTGGTTTAACCTTCCTGGAAACCGCGGCTAATCCTTATGTTACCGTACTAGGACCTCCAGAAACAGCCACGCAGCGTTTAAATTTCTCTCAATCATTTAATGGTTTCGCTGCTTTCTTAGCCCCGGTAATCGGTGGTAAATTTATTTTTACCGAAGTAAAATATACCGATACTCAATTGGCGAAAATGTTGCCTTTAGAAAAACAGGCTTACATGCTCGAAGAAGCCTCAACCGTAAAAGCGCCTTATTTAATTTTGGGTATACTGATTATTGTGGTAGCCATCCTGTTTATTTTCACCAAACTGCCCGATATTAAGGAAGAAGAAAATGCCCAAGAAAAAAGCAGTTTTGGTCATGTATTAGGCCATAGCCATTTACGCTGGGCCATTATCGGTCAGTTTTTTTATGTAGGTGCACAGGTTTGCGTATTGAGTTTATTTATCAGTTTCGTTACCTCATCGGCAAGTATTAGTCAGGATGAAGCAAAATGGTACGCTGGTGCGGCAGGTTTGGCTTTTATGGGTGGAAGATTTATCGGTACAGTGTTCATGAGGTTTATAGCTCCACATAAATTGTTGATGCTTTATGCATTAATCAGTGCTGTACTTACCCTCATATCTATTTTTGCAAGTGGCATGATTACCGTTTACGCTTTAATCGGTGTCGCCTTTTTTATGTCGATCATGTTCCCAACCATATTCTCATTGGGTATAGCAGGTTTGGGTAAGGATACAAAACTGGGCTCATCATTAATTGTAATGTCTATTGTTGGTGGTGCTTTTTTACCACCGGTTTTAGGTTTAATATCAGATGCAACACACAATATACAATACGGATATTTGGTACCATTTGCATGCTTTTTAGTGGTATTTTACTTTGGGTGGAAAGGGTGGAAACCCAATCATATTGAAAAAGAAATAAGTTTAGAAGTATAAATTGACAATGAAAAAATTAGTCATCAAGATTAACAATGCTGATAACGTTTTAGTTGCGTTACAAGATTTGCCAGCAGGCACTCCAATACTGCACGAGGGAAATACTTACGTTACTGTTGATGAAATCCCAGCTAAGCATAAATTTTTTATGCGGGACATGAAAGCAGGCGATGAAGTAGTGATGTATGGCGTTTTGGTGGGAAAGGTGCAGTTTGATGTAAAAGCAGGCATGCGGATGAACGTAGATAATACCAAACATGCCGCAGAGCCATTTGCTTATCGCAATGTTAATTACAAATGGGAAGCACCAGATGTAAGTAAATATGCCAACCGCAGTTTTAATGGCTATCACCGTAAAAATGGTGCAGTAGGTACCGCAAACTATTGGTTGTTTATCCCGACTGTATTTTGCGAAAACAGAAATCTGGATATCATTAAAGAATCGCTTTATAGTGAGTTGGGTTATGCGGTAGATGCTAAATATAAATCTTACACCCACAAACTGGTTCAGGCCTTTGAAAAGGGTGAAGACATTAATAATATTAGCTTTGAACCTAAAGTAGATAAAGCCAGCCGTACCTTTAAAAATGTGGATGGGATTAAATTCCTTACGCATAATGGCGGTTGTGGCGGAACTCGCCAGGATGCAGATACGCTGAGCAAATTATTGGCAGCCTATGCCCACCACCCCAATGTGGCCGGTATAACGGTATTAAGTTTGGGCTGTCAGCATTTGCAGGTAGCAGATTTTAAACGTGATCTATTTGCACTTGATCCTGATTTTGATAAACCACTTTTAATTTTCGAGCAGCAAAAAGCCCAAAGCGAAGAGCAATTGATCCAAAATTCAATCCGCAGTACTTTTGAAGGATTGATGTTCATTAATAAACAAGAGCGTAAAGCAGCACCGCTAAGCCAAATGTGTGTGGGTGTAAAATGTGGCGGAAGCGATGGTTTTAGTGGCATTTCAGCAAATCCTGCGGTTGGTTATTGTGCTGATTTATTGGTAGCATTAGGTGCCAAGGTTTTGTTGGCAGAGTTCCCCGAACTTTGTGGTGTAGAGCAAGAAATGATTGATAGATCTGTTGATCAATCAACTGCCGAAAAGTTTATCCGCTTAATGACTGAATATGATGATCTGGCGCACAAAGTTGGCTCTGGCTTTTATATGAATCCTTCTCCGGGCAACATTAAGGATGGTTTAATTACCGATGCTATAAAATCTGCCGGTGCTGCACGTAAAGCAGGCTCCTCTCCTGTTGTAGATGTTTTAGATTATACCGAACCTGCTACTAAACCAGGCTTAAGCTTGGTATGTACACCAGGGAACGATGTAGAAGCAACCACAGGCAAAGCTGCTGCCGGCGCAACCTTAATTTTATTTACTACCGGTTTAGGCACGCCAACCGGAAACCCGGTTTGCCCCACCATTAAAGTGGCCACCAATTCAATTCTGGCACAACGAATGAGTGATATTATCGATATCGATACAGGAGCGGTAATTAATGGCGAAAAAACAATTAACGAAATGGGTGAGGATATATTGGAATACTGTATTAAAGTAGCCAGCGGCGAAGAAATCCCCAAAGCTGTACAACTTAACCAGGATGACTTTATTCCATGGAAAAGAGGGGTTAGCCTGTAATTGCATACATAGCGGATAGAAGATGTACTTATACTGCGTGTTCTCTGTGAAAACGATGCGTTCTCTGTGGTTCAAATAATAAAACAAAAATATTAACCAAATATGAATTTAAATTTAGACGGCAAAATAATCTTGGTGAGTGGTGGCGCAAAAGGCATTGGCGCGGCAATTGTTAAAGCCCTGGCCATTGAAAATGCTTTCCCTATCATTATTGGCCGTAATGAAAGCGATAACCTGAAAATGCTTCAGGAAATAACAGATTTAGGCTTAAAAGCTGATTATTTTACAGCAGAGCTTACTGTTCCTGATCACTGTAAAGCCATTATTGATGCCATACTGACCAAGTACGGCAGAATTGATGGTTTAGTGAATAATGCCGGGGTTAACGATGGTGTAGGCCTCGAGAGTGGCACTTACGAAGGTTTTATGGAATCGCTACATAAAAATGTAGTGCATTATTATCTTTTAGCCAAACATGCCCTGCCTTCGCTTAAACAAAGTAAGGGTTCTATTTTAAATATCGGTAGCAAGACTGCAGAAACCGGGCAAGGCGGAACATCTGGCTACGCGGCATCGAACGGCGCCAGAAATGCCTTAACCCGAGAATGGGCTGTAGAGTTACTACCTTATAGCATCCGCGTAAATGCCATTATTGTGGCCGAAGCCTGGACACCGCTCTACGAAAAATGGATTAACTCTTTTGAAGACCGTGATGCAAAACTCAAAAACATTACAGATAAAATCCCTTTTGAAAACAGAATGACCAGTGTGGATGAAATTGCCAATACGGCCGTATTCTTATTATCAGATAAATCTAGTCATACTACTGGCCAACTGATTCATGTAGATGGCGGTTATGTACACTTGGATAGGGCTTTGTTGTAAAACATGGCCTTGTCCATCGGTCTGTGGCCCCACAGACCGAAACGAAATTGCCTCCGTATTCAGAATGGTGAGGCGGGATATGAAAAAGCCGAAACAATCTATAATTACCTGAGTTCTACATTTAGTATCAATTATTTTTCATTTGTAACTTATTGTTTTAAAGGTATCCAAGCCTGCTCCGCAGGTGCTTCACTCCTACGCGCCCTTTCGTCAGTTCGCAATAACGAAATTAAGCCCAAAAAATCGTCCAAAATAACAGAAAGGCCATCCATTTTAATCCCATTTTAAGATGGGATGGTTACTTTTGTAGGATGCCAAAGATTGGAATAGCTGAAGACGACCCTAAAATTTCCGAACTTTTAAAGTCGGCACTCGAAGAAAACGATTATCAGGTACTTACCGTTGCCAACGGAACTGATGCGCTGGAGCTTTTCTTGGGACAAAACTTTAATCTTTTCATTATTGATGTGATGATGCCCGGCCTTAATGGCATACAGCTTTGTAAGCACATCAGGAAAAATACCGTACAAACGCCAATATTGATGCTTACCGCCATGGGTACCATAGATGACAAAGTTACGGGCCTAGAGGCTGGGGCAGATGATTATCTGGTAAAACCTTTCCACCTGAAAGAGCTCTTGGCAAGAGTTGCAGCACTTTTACGGAGGCAACCTACTGTTACTACCCAAACCGATAGCAAATTATATTTCGAAGATCTTGTGCTTGATACTTACAGTAAAGAAGTAAGCCGTGGAGGAAAAACCATCGAATTAAGCGCAAAAGAATTTATCCTGCTCGAACTGTTTATGCATAACCCCAATCGGTTACTCTCTCGGCAATTTATAGCTGAGCAAGCCTGGGATATCAGCTTCGAAACCGGAACCAATGTAATTGATGTGTATATTAATTTCCTGCGGAAAAAGATTGAAAAGGGTTTTGAACGGAAACTCATTCACACCAAAATCAATATGGGATATATCCTGAAGTAAATGAAAATAAAGGATCGCATAGCACTGTATTTTACGCTGATCAGCACTTCGATGCTCTTCGCCGTGCTCTGTACGGTGTATTTTACCTTTATGAAATTTTTGGAGGCCGATTTCTTCGAACGCCTAACCGACCGTACTATGGTTACCGCAAAACTGTACCTCGAAGCTGATGAAATTAGTCGGGATGCGTTAAACACCGTGCGCCATAAATACCTTCAAAAGTTAAATAGCGAAGTAATTCGTGTTTACGACAAAAAGGATAGGGCAACTTTCATCGGCGATACTGCGCAATACTGGACCTCAGCTACCATTGATGCAGTGCGCAAAAAAGGGCGATTAAAATATACCGACGGTCAGCGGCAGGTTGTGGGTATTTATTATAAAGATAACCAGGGCGATTTTGTAATCCTGGCTTCAGCCGACGACCAGGGCTCTCACAATAGGCTGGATAAACTACTGAAGATCATGATTTTTGTGTTTATCCTTATTTCGCTTATCGTATTGTTACTAAGCAGGTGGATTGCGCAGAAAATGCTAAAACCGCTGCAAAAGTTTATGCTCGAAGTGAAACAGGCCAGCGCTCAAAACATGGAATTTAGGGTGGAGGAAAATAATAACAAAGATGAAATCAACCTTATTGCCCAAAGTTTTAACCATTTAATGGAAGAGCTCGAACAGGCTTTTATTCTGCAAAAAACCTTTGTAGCCAATGCATCGCACGAACTTCGTACTCCTGTAACACGGATCATGATGACCGCCGAACTTGCCCTGTCAAAAGAAAGGGATCAGACTGCTTATCAAAAGGTGATTGCTTCGATGCTCGAGGATGCAGAAAAAATGGAACACATTATTACCGGATTAGTGGCCCTGGCAAAAATGGATCTCGACCTGATCAATTCGCAACTTGTTCCGATTAAACTTGATGATCTGCTTTCCAAAATTCAAACCGAATGGAAATCGCAGAAAAACCTCAATCTTAAAATTACTTATCAAAATCCTATTGATCCAAAACCTGAAATATTGGCCAATGCCATTTTATTACAGATTGCTTTGGATAATATCATTTCGAACGCTTTTAAATTTTCAGATAACCAACAGGTAAGCGTTGTTATTGAAGCAACTGAAAATGATTTACTCATTCACATTACCGACAATGGAATGGGTATCGCCACTGAGGAACAGGAAAATATTTTCAAACCCTTTTATACCCGGGCAAAAACGCATGGACATAAAGGTGAAGGAATGGGGCTTTATATGGCACAAAAAATTATCGGTTTGCTTAAAGGAGAAATAACCACAACCAACCCTAAACAAGGCGGTTGCACTTTTACGGTGAAGTTATCAAAGCTTTAGCAAATAATCCGTCCGCCTCCCCTGTTAACGCTCGTTTCTAACGAGCGTAATAGAATATCGTTTACAACGATGAAATCGTGTAACTATTTATGCGCTCGTTTGGAAACGAGCGCAAGCATGGAAATAACAATTCTATCTGCAACTTTAATCCCCTTTTAAGCCCCATTTAATCCGCTTTTAATTCGGTCGAGATAGTTTTGCCAGATGAAAAAAATATATGCGCTGATCATTTTCACTTTAACCTTAACAACCAGAGCAGCTTTAGCACAAACCGATACCCTAAGTTTAAACTTGAGTCAGGCAGAAAGCCTCTTCTTAAAAAATAATTTCGACCTCCTGGCAAGTAATTATGAGATCGATCGGGCAAAGGCCGAAATTATCACCGCCAAATTGTTTGAGAACCCTACCCTTGAGTACGAAAACCTTTTTTACAACCACGAAACAAAAAAGTTCCTGCAAACCTCTTATGCCCATGGCCAATATGCCGGATCAATTTCGCAGCTGTTTAAACTGGCAGGCAAGCGTAATAAAAACATCAAACTGGCCCAAACCGGGGTTAAACTAGCAGAATACGAATATCTTGATCTGCTAAGGACACTGAAATTCGAGCTAGCTAATACCTTTTACAAAACCTATTTCGCGGCGCAATCGGTTAAAGTTTACCAGGAACAGATCCATTCTACCGATCAGTTATTAAAAGCTTACGATCTCCAGTTAAAAATGGGCAATGTTGCCACAAAGGATGTGATCAGGATCAAATCATTATTGATCAACCTCAAAGCCGAGCAGGCCGGACTATTGAATGAGCTGGAAGACAACTATAAAGACTTAAAATTGCTCTGCGGTATTAATGCAGGAACTTCCATATCATTGGAATTAGATCAGGCAACTCCATTATCGCCTGATAAAATTCCTTACAGCATGCTGCTTGATTCGGCCAGAGCCAACCGTGCTGACCTTAAGCTGGCCAAAACCGACCTGCTTTATAACGAAAGTAATTTAAAGCTGCAAAAAGCAATGGCCATCCCCGATATAGAAATTGGACTGAGTTATGATCTCAAGGGCAATTATCCTGAAAAATATACCGGTTTAGGTCTAAAGATTCCCATTCCCCTCTTCTCCAGAAACCAGGGTGAAATAAAAAAAGCTCATATCGGTATTGCAGCAGCTGATCTAAATATCAAAAAACAGGAAGCCTTGCTCGAGAATGAAGTATTTAACAGTTACAAAACCGCTTTACGCAACGAAAAATTATACGCAGAGATTGATCCGGTCTTTAGTACCGATTTTAACACACTCATTTCAAGTCTAATCAAAAATTTCAAGGCAAGAAACATCAGTCTGATCGAATTTTTAGACCTCTACGATGCCTACAAAGAAAACACGCTGCAACTGAACAAACTCCAGTTCGAAAGAATGAGTACCCGTGCTGAACTCAATTATGTAACCGGTTCTAATATTTTTAAATAAATCTTATGCAAAATCTCTATAAAAACACTTTAATTATTGTGTCAATCAGTTTGTTCTTTGCTTGTACCGAACACAAAACAGTTGCACCTCATGATAAATTTGCCATCACCGATTCACTGATCAGCCGCTTGCTGATCGATACGGTGCAACAGGCTAACAGCAAGACCGAGCTCATGTTTTCGGCCAAAATTGCCGCAAATGAAGAGCGCCGTTCTGAACTTTTCCCAATGGTAAGCGGAACGGTAAACAGTGTTAAGGTCCGATTGGGTGACCAGGTTTCGAGCGGACAGACATTGGCAACCCTTAACAGTTCTGAAATGGCTGGTTTTGATAAGGAAGTTATTGCAGCCAATGCAGAGCTTAAAAATGCAGAGCGATCTGTAAAACAGGCTGAGCAACTTTTTCAGAGCGGTTTATCATCTGCAAAAGAATTGGAAGAAGCCAAAAACGATTACCAGGTCAAAAAAGCAGAAGCAAAAAGGGCCAGCTCTGTATTAAAACTTAATGGAGGCAGCAGTGCAGGATTATATGCTATTAAATCTCCTATCAATGGTTTTGTGATCGAAAAAAATGTTACCCAGAACATGCATTTGCGTGGCGATAACGACAAAAGCCTTTTCACCATTGCCGATCTCGCTAATGTTTGGGCAATGATTAATATTTACGAATCAGATATTTCACGTGTAAATGCCGGCGATGAAGTCAGTCTATCAACCCTCTCCTATCCCGATAAAATTTTTAGCGGTAAAATAGAGAAACTTTACAATCAGGTAGATCAAGACAGTAAGGTAATAAATGCACGTGTGGTTATCCAAAATCCAGGTTTTTTATTAAAACCAGGTATGCTTGGAACGGTAAAGGTTTCGGCAAATTCGGCCGTAAATCTCCCCACTTTAAACTCAAGGGCCATAATTTTCGATGAAAACAAAAATTACGTACTCGTTCTTGGTCAAGATCATAAAATAAGAATTCAGGAAATCGAAATTGGCCGTAAAACTGCCGATAAAGCCTACATCAGCAAAGGCGTAAATGCCGGCGATCAAGTTATCGCATCTAAACAGGTTTTCTTATTCGAAAGCCTAAAAACGCAATAAATTCTTCTCATCCCTTAGATTATACATCATGAATAAATTCATTAAAGGCGTCATCGGCTTTGCGCTGAAGAATAAGTATTTTATCTTTTTTGCTACTTTTATTTTAATCCTGTCAGGTTATTTAAGCTTTAAACACACTGCCATTGATGCATTTCCTGATGTAACCAATACCAACATCACCATTATTACCCAATGGCCGGGCCGGAGTGCCGAAGAGGTAGAAAAGTTTGTGAGCAGACCGCTCGAAATTGCCATGAACCCAACCGAAAAACGCACCAGTATCCGCTCTTCGTCGTTATTTGGACTTTCTATCGTAAAAGTAAATTTCGAGGATGATGTAAATTATGCTGAAGCCCGGGTACAGGTAAATAATCACCTTGATGAGGCTAATTTGCCCGAAGGGATCAAGCCAGAGGTACAACCACCTTATGGCCCTACAGGTGAGATATTCCGTTACACACTTACAAGTGATACAAAATCTGTCCGCGAATTAAAAACGCTTCAGGATTGGGTAATACAAAGGGAGCTTTTATCTGTTTCTGGCATTGCCGATGTAGTAAGTTTTGGTGGTGAGGTAAAAACCTATCAAATTACCGTCGATCCACAAAAGGCTATCCAGTATGGCGTAAGTGCAACCGAGCTTTTCGAGGCGGTATCTAAAAGCAATATCAATGTGGGTGGCGATGTGATTGTGCAAAGCGGCCAGGCCTATGTAGTACGTGGTATCGGTGTGCTCAACAATATCGATGAAATCAGGAATGTGGTGGTAGATAATGTTAATGGTACTCCCATATATGTTAAAACCATTGCTGAAGTAGCAGAATCGGCTTTACCAAGGCTGGGGCAAGTTGGTCGTGATCGGGATCCTGATGTAATAGAAGGCATTATCGTGATGAGAAAGGGTGGCAATCCGAGTGAGGTAATTACCAGATTGAAAGAAAAGATAAATACGATCAATAACAGCATATTACCAAAAGATGTAAAAATAAAGCCTTTCTACGATCGCGAAGACCTGGTAAACTATTCTGTACATACCGTAATGGGCAATATGCTTGAAGGGATATTGTTTGTAACCTTAATCGTGTTCCTATTTATGGCCGATTGGCGTACCACCTTAATTGTTTCGGTTGTTATTCCATTGGCCCTGCTCTTTGCATTTATCTGCCTTAAATTAAAAGGCATGTCTGCCAATCTGCTATCTATGGGGGCTATCGATTTCGGAATCATTATAGATGGTGCTGTAGTAATGGTTGAAGGGATTTTTGTAACCTTAGATTTAAGGGCAAAAAAACTGGGAATGGATAGGTTTAACAAAATGAGTAAACTTGGCTTCATTAAAAAGGCTTGCGTAGAAAACGGAAAGGGAATTTTATTTGCAAAGCTCATTATCATCACAGGTTTGCTGCCTATTTTCACTTTCGAAAAGGTAGAAGGTAAAATGTTCTCTCCCCTGGCATGGACATTAAGTTTTGCCTTATTAGGCGCCTTAATCTTAACCTTTACACTTGTACCTGCTATGGCCAGCGTACTCTTAAAAAAAGATGTAAAAGAGAAACATAATATCTTTTTGGAATGGATTACCAAAACGACCCTTAAATTTTACGACCTCTGCTTTAAAAAAAAGAAGCTCGTTTTTAGTATCTCTATTATTGTATTGCTTTTAGGTGTTTTTAGCTTCAAGTTTTTGGGAACAGAATTTCTGCCCAGTTTAGATGAAGGCTCGATTTATGTCCGCGCTACTGGTCCATTGAGTATTTCTTTAAATGAAACTAAAAAGCTTTCGAATGAGATGAGAAAAATATTTTTAAGCTTTGAAGAAGTTAAACAGGTAATGTCGCAAACTGGCAGACCCAATGATGGAACAGATGCTACAGGCTTTTACAACATGGAGTTTCACGTTGATATTTACCCCCGTAAAGAATGGAAACGCAAGCAAACTAAAGAACAACTGATCCAGCGGATGCAGGAAAAACTAAAAAGCTTCCCTGGCATCAATCTTAATTTTTCGCAGCCCATTTCCGATAATGTAGAAGAAGCCGTATCGGGTGTAAAAGGCTCAATTGTAGTGAAGCTATTTGGCGAAAACTTCGATTACATTGAAAAAGAAGAGGAAAAGATAGAAAGCATCCTAAAAACGGTTGATGGTATTGAAGATTTGGGAATTCTAAGAAATCTTGGTCAGCCAGAATTGCAGATTAACCTCGATCAGAAAAAAATGGCTTTATATGGGGTAAGCACAGCAGATGCCAATGCTGTAATCGAAATGGCCATTGGCGGAAAAGCTGCTACGCAGATTTATGAAGGCGAACGAAAATTTGACCTGATTATCCGTTATCCCGAAGATTTTAGAAACGATGAGCATTCGATCAGTAAATTACGGGTTCCGACCATATCTGGCACCAATGTTCAATTGGGCGAAATTTCGAGCATCCGCAAAATTACAGGGCCTAGTATGATTTACCGCGATAGGCACAAACGCTACGGGGCGATTAAATTTTCGGTCAGGGGCCGTGATATGGGAAGCGTAATTGCCGAGGCACAGGAAAAAGTAAATGCAAAGATCAATCTGCAACCGGGATATACACTTGAATGGGCCGGAGATTTTGAAAATCAACAAAGGGCAATTACCAGGCTTATGCAGGCAGTTCCGGTGAGTTTATTACTCATATTTTTCATCTTATTTGTACTTTTCGGAAACATCAAAGATGCTTTATTGGTACTAAACAACGTTCCTTTTGCCATGATTGGTGGCATATTGGCGCTTTTGGTTGCAGGTGTAAACTTTAACATTTCAGCAGGAATTGGTTTTATCGCACTTTTTGGAATCTGTGTACAAAATGGGGTGCTGCTCATTACCCGTTTTAAAACCAACATCGCCGAAATGAAACATCACCCCAGCTGGACCTTTACCGATGCCATGCGTGCCGCGGTGACCAGTAGGTTTAGACCCGTATTAATGACAGCCCTAATGGCTGCCATTGGCTTAATGCCTGCTGCATTATCAACCGGAATAGGTTCGGAAGCATCAAAACCATTGGCTATAGTGGTAATAGGCGGATTGATTACCGATACACTTTTTAACCTTTTCGTTTATCCGATTGTGTTTTACTGGTCGAACCGTAAAAAAGTGCAGAAAATGATGCCGGAAAGAGGTACTACTTTAGTCCATTAATGTATTTTCTCATTTTGGCTACAAAAGCCCTCAATTAGGCTACAAATCAGCATCATACCTTGCCCACCTTTGATCTATCATTTATTCAGATAAAAATTATGGAATATCAACAGGAAAATCAGGGTAAAAATACCCAAACAGTTAATAAGGTCTGGTTTATTACAGGTGCATCTCGCGGATTTGGGCGTGTATGGGCAACAGCAGCTTTAGAACGTGGCGATAAGGTGGCAGCAACGGCAAGAAACCTCTCGAGCATTGCCGATCTTCAGGAAAAGTACAAAGAAAATGTATTGACCCTGGAACTTGATGTAACCAATTACGATCAGGTAGAAAAAACCGTTCAACAGGCGCACGAACATTTCGGGCGATTGGACGTTGTTTTAAATAATGCGGGTTATTCGCTTGTAGGTACTATTGAAGAAGCTACCATTAACCAGGTTAAGGCCATGTACAATACCAACATTTTTGGAGCCGTGGCTGTTATACAAGCTGCACTGCCGATATTACGCAAGCAGGGGTATGGCCACATTTTAGGTACATCCAGCAACCTTGGTCATGTAGTTTTACCGGTTATTGGGTATTATAGTTCATCCAAATGGGCATTTGAGGCCATTCACGAAAGCCTGGCTGCAGAGGTAAAATCGTTTGGGATCAAAGTAACCATTATCGAACCAGGCGCTTATGCCACCGAATTCGGAAGTCAGGCTTCTTTAAAGTTTGCAGACGGATTAGATGTATATGCCGATTTTAAAGCAAAGTTTTTTGAAGGTTTACAGCAATTGGAGAGAGGCAATCCGGAGGCAACACCGGAGGCCGTTTTCAAAATTGTTGATGCAGAGCACCCGCCTTTACGCTTTTTCCTTGGTAGCCATAACCTGCCATGGATACGTACAGCATACGCAGAGCGAATGGCGACCTGGGAGGAATGGGAAACCATATCGAATGCAGCGCAGGGTTAATTAATCAGAAATCAACCATATAACCGATTAACACAGGCTAATCGGTTATATTTGTACACATCAATATGAAAAAGGTAGAGAATAGTCCCTATAAATTCAGCTCGTTAACAGAAGCACACCGGATGTTGGGCCTGCCCCAGCCTAAACACCCCTTAATCAGCTTGATCAACAATGAAGATCATCCGGTTGAAATGAACGGGCAGCCTAATTCGCATATCCTAAATTTTTATAAGATTTCGTATAAACCAAAATTAAGTGGCAGGCTAAAATATGGTCAGAGTTATTATGATTTTGATGAAGGTGGTTTATTATTTGCTGCGCCCAACCAGATTATTGGTCATGAAGAGGATTTAAGCTCAAGTGTTTGCTCCTTATTTACTTTATTGATCCATCCCGATTTTTTACTGTCTTATCCAATAGCAAAAAAAATCAAAAGTTATGGTTTCTTTTCATACGCAGCCAACGAGGCATTGCACCTATCGGAAAAAGAAAAAACCACTATTATTGCTATTTTTAAGAATATTGAGGAAGAACTGAACAGCAGGATCGACGATTTTAGCCAGGATGTGATCATTGCACAAATAGAACTGTTGTTAAATTACAGCAACCGCTTTTACAAACGGCAGTTTATTACGCGTAAAGTATTAAATAATGGCCTTTTGCAAAAACTCGAAGAATTGTTAGAGGAATATTTTAACAATAAAGTAACCATGCTTAAAGGCTTACCAACGGTGCAGTACCTTTCCGATCATTTAAATGTTTCCCCAAGTTATTTAAGCGATCTACTCCGTTCGCTAACCGGACAGAATGCACAACAGCATATCCACCAGAAACTGATCGAAAAAGCAAAAGAAAAATTATCAGGCACCAATTTATCAGTGAGCGAAGTGGCATATGAACTGGGCTTTGAACATTCGCAATCATTTAATAAATTATTCAAAGCAAAAACGAAGGTATCGCCATTGGCATTTAGAAAAATGTTTAATTAAAAGACAATTCTAATGTAGCGTTTGGATTCTCTGCACCGTATAAGCTGTAAATTAAAGCTTTATGAAAAAGATAGTATTACTCATCCTGGCTACAGCAGGTCTTTTGTATATATCATGCAAGAAAACCGATAAAGGTATTGATGGACCTGGTGAAGTTTATGGTAAATGGAAACTCATCGAAACGATGCAGGATCCCGGTGATGGAAGTGGCAGATATAAAAAGGTAACCGGCGAGGCCAAATACCTTATTCTAAACAAATCGGCAGACAAAGCCGGTAAATTTGAAGGTGATGCCATCCCGGATTTATATGCATTCAAGATTTTGGATAGCATAAGAATGGAGGTTTACAGCAATACTTATAAAATGCCATTGACTTATTATTACAAAGTTTCGGCAAAATCGCTGCTGCTTAATCCGCCCTGTATTGAAGGTTGCGGCTATAGGTTTGTACGGGAGTAATAATAATCTTGTAACCTCATTTCGATTATTAATATTCTTTTAAAGGTATACTGGAGACATTTTTCGTTCATAACCGTCACCCTGAATTTATTTCAGGGTCTATTTAGCAGTAAAGATGCTGACCACGAAGTAGCTATTAGGCCTTTGAAACGATAAAAACTGCTAATAAAATAAATTCAGCATGACGATCGCGCTAGTTTCACGAGCTTAAAATTAGTCAGTATGAATAAATTAATCGAACTGAAGTCTGTAGATAAAACGCTTAAAAAGCTTAATTTATTTGAACTTGAACTCAACAAGATACTTCTTAAATGCGATCATCCTGCTGATCCGATAACCATCAGATCAGTAGAACGGCTATTTTTTAAACAGTTAAACTATCCCAAATCACCTGATAAACATCTGGTGCCTTTAAGGTTTTATCAACTGCTTTTGAAGTAACCAGAACAGGTTTAAACTGATCAGCTACTTTAATGCTACCGTGCGATCCTTTAACCAAAGTGGCATCAAGCGGAATTACATCCATTACATAACGGAAACCGGCTTTTTTCCTTAAAAGTTTATACCCTGCCCTCAATTTAGAGGTCATGAACATTTCTACAGGATCGTAACCCGGTTTTTTATGAATATCAACTACCCGCGCATAATCTGGCGCTTTAGCATCATCCAGCCAAAAATAATAGGTAAACCAGCTGTTTTCTTTGGCAACCAGTACCAAATCGCCCGAACGGTCATGATTAATGTGATATTTCTCCTGTTCCGTTTTATCGAGAACGAACTCAATATCAGGTACACTTTTCAATAAGGCTTTTACCTGCTCGGTTACACTTTTATCATTGATATAAACATGTGCTACCTGGTGGTCGGCCACTACAAACGCCTTTGAAGCACCCGGATCGAGCAGCTCTAAGCCTCTTTCTTCACGGATCTGGATTAATCCGTTTTCCCTGAACAAACGGTTAAGGTGAATTGGCTTGTTTACAGGCGCAATGCCATATTCAGAAAGTAAAATAATGCGTGCACCCCTGCCTTCATAAAAACGCACCAATTCTTCTACCACCTGATCAATTTCTTTTAGCTCCGTACTGATTTTATCTAGCTCAGGACCAAACTTTTGCAGGCAATAATCTAAATGAGGCAAATAAATTAAGGTTAGCGTAGGATTGTACAACTTTTCAGTTTCCATTGAGGCATCTGCAATCCATCTCGTTGATTTAATATTTGCACCAGGCCCCCAGAACTGAAACAAAGGAAACTGTCCCAGTTTAGCCTGTAAATGGTCGCGCAGTTCGGCCGGCTGCGAATAACAATCGGGTAATTTACGCCCATCGGCCAGGTAATTCGGGCGTGGTGTTACCGAATAATCAACCGTAGAGTACATGTTGTACCACCAGAACATATTGGCACAGGTAAAGTTTGGATCTTCTTTTTTGGCCAGGTCCCATATTTTTTCGGCATTTACCAGTTTGTTAGATTGCTTCCAGAATTTAATTTCAGCATCGGCATGATCGTACCATCCATTCCCTACAATACCGTTTTCTGATGGATATTTACCTGTGAGATAACTCGACTGTACCGAAGTGGTAACCGCCGGCAACAAGGGTTCGATGGTGCTAAAGTGGTTTTCAGAAATATATTTTTGGATAAAAGGCGTATGCGCTCCTATTACGGATGAAGATAGGCCTACTATGTCAATAACAACGGTTTTATGCATAATCTACTGTTCTAATAATGTTTTTACCCAGGCCAGTTCCCTGATGATGGAATCGTTTAAAGGCGCTTTCAAAGCTGTTGGTAAAACCTGCCAGGTATAAGTTTCTACTTCCAAATGAGTAGTAAAAGGGCTATTTTTTTGCAAGTTTAATACCTCGATAATGTCTGACTGTGTAGATTGGATTAAGCCCATATCTTCAACAAAAATAGGTACATGGAAATGTGCGCGCCACTCCTGTACCGCCAGATTTTCGCCTTCTGCCATTGCATCTTCAAGATCGGGATAACGCAATAGCGATCCATCATCTTTTCTTGCTATTACCTGATGAAGATAAGTAGGTTCATCAAAGCGGCCGAGCTGATCCAATACAGCGGCTCTTTCCGAAACAGATGCTGGCAATTTAGCTTTTAGCGCAGCACTGATCTGGATTTTCCCAATTTTAATGCCTTTCTCCTGCAATTCGTTAATAATGGCTGTATGCGGTTCGTAACCGATTGCGAAATGACAAACATCATAACACAAACGGATGTGATTTTTGATCAGGTTTTCATCATTCCCGACAGGTAAAAGTACATTTTCGTACCAATCAATAAATTCTGCACCAGATTCAAGAAAACCATCAGGTTCGGGTTCAATATCCAAATGGATCACCTTGCCGCTTTGGCGCAGTATGTGATTTAACCCCTCGGCAACCTTCATCATATTGGCAGTTGCTCTGGTAGTGGCATTTTTTCTTGCCTCGGCATTTGTAAACCAGGGCTTATAACTTAATGGCGAGGTTGAAATGCCCCCATCCATATCGTCAGGAAGCAATTGTGAAAGGATTTCGGCCAAGCGGAGTGTATATTCAACGCGATCTTCCGTTGTCCAATCGGGTGCATGTACCTGATCTTTAACCCTGGTATGATGAAAACCGCCATATGGAAATCCATTCATGGTGAAAACATATCCACCTTCCTGCTCCAGCCATTGCTTAAACGATTCCAGATGATGATCTTCCAACAATTCGATACTGGCGAGATTGGAAAGACGTAAACCGATGCCCATCGGTGCATTAGGCGACAGTTGCGCTTTCAATATCGGAAAACTAGCCTTCAGCACAGCAAAATGTGCCATCCAGTTTTCGCCTGCATAAATATTGGTACAGAAGGTTAAATGGCCAGAAGTTAATTTCATAGCTTAATGTTGAATAATAGCGGTTTGGTTATTTAAATTTTCTGCTGCTTGTTTTAAAATATTGGCATCAATTTCATGCACTTCCTCGCCACTGCCCAGGCCCGTAAGTAAAGTGATGGTTAGCTCGCCGCCAAGATGTTCCCTAAATTCTTCCAGTCCCTGCAAAATTGGGCTATTGCCTTCGGTAACCTGTAACAATGGATGTGTTAACTCGAAGCCAAGTTGCTGAATCAGGTTGATTACCCTTTGAGCATCTTCTGCACTGATCCTGCCCGATAAATTGGAATATACGGTATCTAAGGCAATACCCATGGCAACAGCTTCGCCATGCCTCACTTCGAAATTGGTTAAGTATTCTAGTTTATGTGCACTCCAATGGCCAAAATCCAACGGTCGGGCCGAACCATTTTCAAAAGGATCGGTACTGCGGATATGCTCCATATGGAGTTTTGCGCATTTCCAAATCTGGTAGTTCATGGCTGTGGTATCCCGATTTGCAAGCGCAATGGCATTCACTTCCAGCCACTCAAAAAATTCGCGGTCCTTAATCAGCGCCACTTTAATTGCTTCGGCGATACCTGATCGCCAATCACGATCAGATAAAGTACTTAAAAAGATTTCATCATTAAAAACAGCAACAGGTGGCAAAAAAGTGCCCAAAAAGTTCTTTTTATTAAAATAATTGATTCCGTTTTTTACCCCAACACCTGAATCGTTCTGTGAAAGCACAGTACTTGGAATTCTGATGTGTTTAATACCGCGATGTGCCACCGTTGCTGCATAACCTACCATATCGAGTACTGCACCACCACCTATTGCAGCAACAAACGAATGCCTGTCGATACCATGAATATGGATGGCTTCCAATACCTGATCAAAATATTTAGTGTCGTTTTTCACCTGTTCTCCCCCAGGAATAACTAAGATATCCTGAACAAGCTGCGTTTGAGGGTATTTTGCAAAATAGGTTTTAATCTGGTTATTAAGCTCTTTGTGTGCATTTGCTACACCTTCATCTATTACAAACAAAATCTTCTTTACTGCAACAGCCGGATTTAGGTTAACTAAAAAACTGTTTAACAGTTCGTTTTCAGGCAAAAAAAGCGATGAAGTAAAGAAAACATTATAATTATATTGTACGGTAAAGGATTGATGTAAATGTTCCATATCAATTTGAGAATGTGTGTTTGATGGTTAAGTAACGGCGAATAATTTAGAGAGCCAAATGGATAACGGCAATAAAGCTGCAATGATAAAAGCCAAAATCAGGGCATCGAAAGTTACAGCCCAGGCTGCATCCATTAAAATAAGTGAAATGACGCCGGCTTTTACCGCCCCGCCGATATTTTTACCAATAGGCTCTTTTATGGCTTTTAAAAGTGGCCTGAAAATCATAAAAGTAAAAGGAATCAGAAACAGCAGCGACCACAGCAACCTGTCGTTTACAAAAGCAAAATAAGCAATAGCGCAGATCACAATTGCATATAGAAAGGCAGCCAGATATAAGTTTTTAGCATGGCCTCCATGAACTTCGCCACGGCTGGTCATCGTAATGGAGAAGATATAAATTACAGGAATAAGGGCTAAATAATAATGACTGTTGTATAGCATTTCTGGCACAATACTCAAGCCCAGCAGCAGGTTAAATCCACGGCATAAGCCCATATTCAACGGTCCGAAAAAAGAATGATGTTTGCCAAATTTATTATAAAGCAAAGCGAAAACGGCCACCAGAAGTGCCAATAACCCCGATGTTAAACTATTTAATGCAGCCAAAGCAATTCCGGCAAAGAGCAACAAACTTCCCAAAGTAGTTGCACGCTGTAAACTGATTGCGCCACTCGGAATAGCCCGCTCCGGGCGCTCTATTTTATCCAGATCAGCATCAAAAACATCGTTAAAAACGATTCCTCCTCCATATAAACAGGCTGTTGATGCGGCTAAAAATACAATGGGCAACCATGGAATAGAAAATCCATTGCTTAAAATTCCAGAAATGGCAATTCCTGCCAAAATATCGGCTACTGACGTTACAATATTGGCAGGGCGCATCATGCGCAGATAAACAATTACTTTTTTCAATACTTTTAGCTGATGATGATAGACGATTTATCTGTTCTTGGCTGCTGTCCGCCCCGTAAAATGGTGTTACCTTCAAATTTTTCGGTAAAGTCTACATTTTTTTGTGCGTCGAAATCGGCTTCATCTAGCTGTCCGCTCTGTGCAAATGCAGTAATCGCATTACGGTAAGTAACCAGTTCAATATCCTGATCGCTTAAACCACGCATTTTCATTAAAGCAGCAGTTTTTGGTACTGCCAAAGGATCGCTGATGCCCCAATCGGCAGCTGAATTAACCATAATACGTTCTGCGCCGTATTGTTTTACAATTTCTACCATGCGCTCGTTACCCATTTTAGTAAACGGATAAATGGTAAAAGCAGCCCAAAAGCCTCTATCTAATACCTCTTTTACCGTCTCTTCATTATTATGGTCGATAATTACGCTATAAGGATCGAGGCCATGCTCCAAAGCAATATCCATACTGCGCTGGGTACCTTTTTTCTTATCGCGGTGTGGCGTGTGCACCTGTACGGGTAAACCTGCTTCTTTAGCAAGCTGAAGTTGTAATCTGTAATATTTTTCTTCAGCCGCAGTTTGATCGTCGAAGCCGATTTCGCCCACGCCAACTACACCTTCTTTATAGATAAACAAGGGCAGTATTTCCATTACCTGCTCTGCCAGGCTTTCATTATTGGCCTCTCTTGAGTTAAGTCCGATGGTACAATAATGTTTAATGCCAAATTGAGAAGAACGGAAACGCTCCCAGCCGATCAGGCTACTATAGTAATCTCTAAAACTATCCAAGCCAGTACGCGGCTGCCCCAACCAAAATGCAGGTTCTATCAAAGCAACAACTCCTGCATCGGCCATCGCCTGGTAATCGTCTGTTGTTCTCGAAGTCATGTGAACATGTGGGTCGAAGAATTTCATCCCCTTTACAGCACTAATATCGAACGCTTCAGGTGCTCCCATCAATGCTTTATCTCTTTCAATTGAACTACTGCAACACATATATTTCTGTTTTGAATTTCTAATGGTTAAAATGAATCCCAGTTTAAGTTCCCTTCTGAAAGGGCCGACTTAAGTTCAGGAAAAGTGTTAATATAATCTTTTGCCGGTTGATAATCAGACTGAGAAACAGCAAGCGCAATGGCGCGTTGTTCAATTTGATCGTAACGCTGTAAACCAACTTTAAGGTTGTCAAAAATCTCGGCATTGATAAATTTACCAACCAGACGCCAGAGCTGTGGATTTACTTTTCGCCCTGCAGCCCAGCGTTCTTTTGCATAATCTATCAATGTTAATGCAAGATCAAGATTTGCTCTTTTATCTAAACCAATAATGAGGTTGATATTTTTCTCCGTAAAAAAAGCTTTCAGCACCAGTTGATTCCAGGCGGCTTCATCCAGATTTTCTGAAGGATAAGGGTTGTTTTCCATAATCGCCTCCAAAACCGATCCAATATTACTCCTGATTCCTTCAGCACAACGCTTTACCCAAATTTCAGGATGAGCTAAAAATGGCAATGCCGAATACAGGGCTACAGCTTCGTTTACCTCTGCTGAGAGGAATAAAGGATTAATGGTTGAAAATAATCGTTCTTTATCTCCCAAATCAAAACCTGCCAATAACCACACGCGACTAAGCCTGTCTATGGTCCAGTTACAGATATACCCAAAGCCTGCTGCATGGAGTACTTCTTGCTGATCATTGTTAATTGCAACCGGTAATTTGCCCGTTTTACGTGGCAGCATTACAAATACTTTGGCTAACTGTGCCGATTTATCCGTAGATTGTATAAAATCTTCCAGCCACTTTTCAGCCTCTACACTGATATTGTTTTTAACAGTAGACGCTATTATTTCCTTTACCGCCTTCATATGATCATCTCTCATAATAAATTGTCTAATGGCACTTAAGCGGTAATACCTGCAGAGACAAAATAATTAATCAATAATGCACCTGCAATAATCAATAGACCAAAAAATTCTCGTGTTTGCTCAATATAAGGTTTAGTGGCCTGCATGCTTTGCACAAGGCTCTCGCGCCTGTATTTGGTAATCCAATCTCGTACGCCATCTTTTGCGAAGAATAGGATTACAGCATAAATTAAATAAAAAGCGGTTAAAAACAGATAAGCAAAAGGGTAAAATTTACCTGCTGCAGCCAATCCACAGCATATTGCAGCACTGAGGTAGATAGACACCCAAAGGAAAGCATCGTTATCATTTAAATTTACATAAGCAAAGCCTAAAAACGAGATGCAAAAAATAATGTTGAGAATAATTAAAAGCATTTTAAATTATTTGGTTTAAAAAAGATAAATCGATTTCTCGATTTTTTCATTGAAAAACAAAGTTATTTAAACTGAATGCTTTTTTTGCCTAAAAAATGTAAATTATATACTGCTATAAAAGTTTTTTTTGATTAAAAGTGGCTGGTATAAAATTCAAAACACAGCTGATTTTGAATGATGGAATCTCACTTTTCGAACCTCTTTGTTTATCAATCGGCAGGTACGAAACCGTTTTTTATCATCCATTTGTAGCAGCTTACAAACCAGCTATCTTTATTTTCTTCATCATAAATACCAAAACCATGGCCACCTGTTTGCAGTATATGCATTTCACTTTTAACCTTTGCTTTTTGCAGTGCATCGAAAAACTGCAGGCTATTTTTCACCGGGATTACATCATCATCAGCCGCGTGGACCAAAAACGTTGGCGGTGTAGCCTGACTTACAGACTTATTGGTACTGTATAATCCCAAAGTTTGAGGAGTAGGCTTTTTTCCTATTAAATTTTCCCTGGTGCGGGGTATATCCGGATCATAAATGATAACAGGATAAAGCAAAATCATAAAATCGGGCCTGAGCGATGTATTTTCTTTATTATCGATCACTACCCTGTTCAACTGGGTACCCTCTGTTGAGACCAAATGCCCTCCTGCCGATAGTCCCATCATCCCTATCTTGTTTGGGTTTATATTCCATTCTCCCGCTCTCATACGCACCATTTTAATCGCCGTTTGGGCATCTTGCAACGGACCAATCGTTTTGTCATTCATAATTTTATCGCTGGGCAACCGGTATTTCACAACAAAGGCAGCTACCCCCAGTGTATTAAATGCCTTAGCAATTTCAATGCATTTTTTTGGAGCAAGCACAAAATAACCACCACCAGCAAAAATGATTACGGCTGTTCCATTGGCTTTGTTTTTATTCGGGAGATAGGCCTGCATGGTGGGCATGCTTACATTTTTAATTAGCCCACTGCTGTCAGTTTCCTCTATGTAATCTGCAGGAGTTTTCTTTGCATTTGGCACCTGGCCCTGGTAAAGTGGAATAGTAAGATCCTGGGCATAACAAAATGAGGAGGATAAAATATAAAAGAAAAAAATAAAGGCGCGGTTCATGTAAAGGGCTTGAATTTTTAACTGCTTAAAATTACGCTCTATTTAACAGGAAACATGTGCAAAAATGCGCTATTTATCGATGCATTTTTCTGTACATTAAAGGTTGCAGACCATATGCAGATTTAAAGGCCCTGCAAAAAGCACTCTCATTTTCAAATCCACTGCCCCAGGTTATTTCATGGATGGGTTTATCTGTGTTTTTAAGTAAATCTACAGCTTGTTTAAGTTTTAACTGAATCAGGTATTGATGTGGCGTAACCTTAAATACAGATTTAAACTGCCTGATGAGCTGGGGAACTGATAAACAAGCAATACTACCCAGTAATTTTAAATCGGGCTTCTCCATAAAAGTTGAATGAAGAAAATCCTTCGCAATACATAAACGCTTGTAAATTTCGATTTTTGAACTTGGCTTTATGGCCGCAACCCCTGATATTTTTTCCGTATCAGATTTGAGGGTACTAATCAGGTACCTAAGTAAAAAAAACAGTTGTTCTTCAGCGCCATCATCATAGCCATTATTTTCGAGGCCTGAAACAAGCATTGCCAGTTGCAACTGTAATTCCGGACCGACATCATTCAATGTCTGAAAAAACTCCGGTTGTTCATTATTCCTATAAAATGGATTATCCAATAAATCCACTTCACTTTTTAAAGTATCCCGAAATACCTGCGCGGCAAAATCTTTCTGAAAAAAAACCGATAGCCCCCTTACCTTATCGTGGCTATCGATCTTACAGGAATAATTCTGTTCATCATTTAAGATCAGGAACTGCCCCGGCCTGATGGCTAACCGGCGGTTATTTACCCCGTACCACTCCTCTCCCTTTAATATTGTTTTGAAAGAAAGGCAACCTACATGATCATCGCAAAAACTATAACTGCTAACAGTATTAAAAACAACGTTTTGCATTTTAAACCGTCTAAAATGAAGATCCTGATCAAAATCAGGGTTGGAATGATCTGGCAATGAAGTTAAATACATCTACTGATAATATTTTTTCGATTAAGATTAACACAAGATAATAACTGTTGCATTAAAACGATCATTTTTGAGCAAGTTATTGCTGTGAAACACTTGTTTCTTTCTTGATTCTGGCATGTAAAAGCAGCAGTACCAAAGCTAAAATACCAAAAATTGATTCAATGATTAACCATTGCGAACCGAAACTACCCAAAGGTCCATCAACCCAAATTGTGATCAACCTGGAAATGGAATAGGCAGTCCAAAAAAGCAAAAGAAAAAAAAGAGCCTTCCAGATATCATTCAACAAAAGGTAAATCAGCAAAAAGGTAATCAGCAAACCAACTCCTCCATATATTCCCCTTATAGAGCTTATAGCATCTGTATTGGGCAATTGGATAGATACTAAATCCATCGTTGCTTGCGGATTCCAAATGGATGAAATACTAACATAAGATAAACTCAGGATAGAAAAAACGATGTAAACCTGGCTACTGGTTTTAATAATTTTTTGTGCATTCATAATCAATATTTTTTATCGGTAATGATGCAAAGATGTTTGGTTTTTTATAATTAAATCTTGACCGAAGTCAAGGTTTTTTTTAAACGCGATAGTGTTTCGGCGCTCATTCTTAAATAATTTGCAATGTGTTTAAGTGGAATCTGCTGAAAAAGCTGTGGGCTCCTGCTTAAAACCCGGTTGTATCGC
Organism: Pedobacter sp. SG908; assembly: GCF_011759615.1. Taxonomy (NCBI): domain Bacteria; kingdom Pseudomonadati; phylum Bacteroidota; class Sphingobacteriia; order Sphingobacteriales; family Sphingobacteriaceae; genus Pedobacter; species Pedobacter sp. SG908. The sequence goes on along the minus strand of NZ_JAAOYY010000001.1, from coordinate 1,200,321 downwards.
TCTATTGGCGAGCTTGTTAAAATATCGATTTCACGTCCAAGCTGCTGAACAACAAGATTTTCTAAAATTTTTATCCAAAGGAGCTGATTCTTTTCAATTTTCAAAAAATTATCAATCTGTTGCCTCGTTATAACCCTTATTACAGTTTTTTTAATGGCCTGGATGAAATAATTTGAGGGTTTACCGGTTAAAAAAGAATCCATCGAAACAATTAAATTATCCTGGTAACCAAATCTGATCACTTGCTCTTCATCATTATCCAAAACAAATAATCGTAAACTGCCACTTTCGATATAATACACATTTGTATCGATACTTCCTTTTACGCTTAAAAATTCATTTCTATTAATGGTAATGGTTTTCACCGAAAGTTCAACAAATTCTTTCATTTTATTTTGTATGCATGCTATTTAACAGCATGATTATTTTTTACCGGCAATTTAAAAATCGTTTGTATTATGCTGGCAATCCTACTAGGTGAATGCTATAATTGAGCATTTCTGCACATACTTAGAAAAATACACATGATAATTTTGATCAGTTTAAAACAGAAATATTAAAAAATCAATCCATGAAATCAATTAGTAAAAATTTATCATTATTGTTCTTTACATTAGCATTAACCCTCCTATTTTCCTGCAAGGGCAAAGATAAAGATGTTCCGTCAAATAATTCGGATGAAGCTGCCGCAGCTAGAGTTGCTGGCACCTATAAGGGAACAGTGGATATTACTTCAACCGAATATTTTAATGCAATTATCCAGGTTACAAAAGAGAATGGCAACAAAGTAAAGGTTACAGCAAAACCTGGTGAGCCTTATTCCAATGTAACATCAAAAATTTTCACCATAAAAGCAATACAGGGTTCAAATGATGCGGAGGCGATTGGGGCTCCAGAAGGAACATTGGTATACGGCCACGCAGCAAAAAATATCGTTATTGTTACCCTACCAACCGCATCGGGCGACATTTCGTTTAATTTCAGAGGCACAAAACAGTAAAAAACGATATTTAAAGTCTATCTATGGCTTTCAAATAACCAGACAGCTTTATAAACAGGAAATAATCATAGGAGGCCGTAAAATGGAGATGGTATTATTGGAAAAATAATGTGTTAACGATAAAAGCACGGCATTATTGGCATTATCTCTAATGATCAAAAACAAGTTTTAGAATATTCGCAAGCACAGGATTATGATCATCGGCACGCCAATTAATCAATATATCGGTTTTAAAAGGTAAAGAGATAAACCGTACACCGGGACTTTGATGGTGCATATAAGAATCTGGCAAAATGGCTATTCCCAGTCCTTTCCGTACGAGCGCAATAATAGTTGATCCAAATTCAGAATGTAGAAACACATCAGGAACAAAATCATAAGATTTAAAAAGTGCCTGAATAATCTCGCTATAACTACTACCCTCATCCTTGGTAGGCAGAATAAACTTCTGCACTTTAAGGCGCTCCGTAGATAAATCTTCAAATCTTTTAAAAGCATGTGCTAAGGGAACCACCAGAGCCAGGTGATCGGAATATATTTTTTTTGATTTAATACCATGTTCACTGGTAATATCCCTCGTAATGGCCAGGTCTATCTTATAGTTCTTTAGAAAATCCAGTTGATTTTCATATAAAACCTGTACCAATTTAATTTGAAGCTGTGGAAATGCCTGCGTAATCTTAGCCAAAATATCGGGCATGATAGAAGCCGATATAGAATCAGGATGTGCAATGGTAATGGTTCCGCGCTCCCCTAAATGGATCTGTTTGGCAAACTGATGGATATATTCGAGTTCATTTAATTCGACTTCCCATTTCTCTCTTAAGAATTTACCTGCTGGGGTGAGCTTTACGTTACGTTTATTACGCTCGAAAAGCTGCAGGCCCAATTCATTTTCGAGCGACTGAATTTGGCGGGTGAGGGCTGACTGCGTAATATTTACCTTTTCTGCCGTTTTCCAATAATGAAGCTGCTCTGCCAGGGCCAAAAAATACTTGATTCGCTGAAGATCCATTAATGCAAAATACGCATTAATAAATGAAAAAATAGCATTTTATTACATTTAAAGAGTTGTTACATTCGTACCATGGAGCAGATCATTATCGAAAGGGCAACACTAGCTGATATCAAAAAATTACAGGAGATCGGGAGAACAACATTTTCTGAAGCTTTTGCAGCGGCAAACACTGAGGAGAATATGAAAGAGTACCTTGAAAAAGGCTTTTCTGAAGAAAAACTGACAGGGGAACTGAGCAATCAGGATTCTCAGTTTTATTTTGCGCTGCTTGATGGAAAAGTTATTGGCTATTTAAAGATCAACACCGGACAAGCGCAAACCGAAAAATTAAATCTTGATGCACTTGAAATTGAACGGATTTATATTTTGAAAGCATTTTACGGACAAAAAGTTGGCCAGCTACTTTATCAAAAAGCCATTGATATTGCGCACGAAATACGGGCCAGTTATGTATGGCTGGGCGTATGGGAAGAAAACCACAGGGCTTTAAGATTTTATGAAAAAAATGGTTTTATAGCTTTCAATAAGCATAAGTTTTGGCTTGGAGATGATGAACAAACAGATTTGATGATGAAAAAAGTGTTGGTTAACAAAAACGAATTAAAAGTATCCTAATGGAAAAAAGAAACCTCTTTTTAATTTTATTGATATTGGGTACCGCTTTCTGGGGCATTTCCTTTTCAGTTACCAAACTAGCTATTGGCCAGCACCAGCCAGTTCTGTTTTTATGCTATCGTTTTTTGCTCGCCACAATGGTTTTATCCGTTATCTTCTGGAAACATGTAAAGAAACTAGATTCAGCAACAATTAAAACAGGTGCGGGTTTGGCTATTCCATTGGTATTGGGCATTTATTTACAAACACTGGGTATTACACATACCTCCGCATCGCAGTGTTCGTTTGTGGCAGGAATAACAGTTGTAATGATTCCAATCATTAAACTTATCATTTACCGAAAAACCGCAGCACTAAAAACATGGATTGCCGCATTTACGGCATTAATTGGGCTTTTTGTAATATCGGTTACCGATAAACTCAGCATTGGAACCGGCGATTTATACACCATTATCGGTGCTTTTTGTTTCGCAATATATTTAATCCAGGTTGAAAAGGAATCAACAGCGGGCAATATTATTCCTACGATTGTACCGATGTTTGCCACTTGTGCCATATTAACTTTCCTCTTAACGTTTATTCAGGGAAATCCTACCTGGATACCTCAACAAGAAACGTTTTGGATTGGCATTATTTTTTGTGCGTTGTTTTCAACGGCCTACATGTACACAATATCAAATATTTCTCAAAAGTACATTAGCGCCGAAAGGGTATCTATCATCTATCTTTTCGAACCCATATTCGGAGCATTCGCTGCACATTTTATTTTGGGAGAAGAAATTACATCAAGGTTATTGATTGGTGGTGGAATGATATTTTTGGCAACCCTTATTTCTGAACTTAAATGGAGAATGCCAAACCAATTTGCAATGCTTAAGATATTAAAAGAGAAAAAATATTAGGTCTAGCTTAACTCCTTTCAGTTAGCACATTCTTTTCCAAATGAAAAATTAACCTATCACTCAAACTGAAAGTGTTTGAATAAATATGTTTAATAAAACAGTTATGATATTCCAGGACTATATTTTTTTAAGTTTGTAGCATGCATAACCACCTTATTCAACTTATTGCACAAAATGTAAAAATTTCTGATTCGGAAAAAGACCTATGCATTCAATACTTCGAACCTGTGTTATATCCGAAAAGCAGAATAGTTGAAGAGGAAGGAAAAATCCCGGCTTATCTCTATTTTGTTGTGTCGGGTTTTGTACGTTTATTTCATTACAATGATAAGGGCGATGAGGTAACAACACATATTAATTGCCCTCCGGGATTCATTACCTCATATTCTAATTTTGCAAACCAATATAAATCCGACGAAAACATGGAATGCATTACAGCGTGTGAGCTTTTACGTATTAGCAAAATTGATCTTGATTGGCTTGTACAACAAAGTCCTGCGTTTAAGGAATTTAGTTTTTTTGTATTTCAGCAATCTTTGTCTTACAATGAAAATCGTGCCAAGGAACTGGCCACCCTTAGTGCAGAACAACGGTATTTAAAACTGATGAATGAACACCCCGAAGTGCTACAAAATGTGCCGATGCAGTATATCGCTTCTTTTCTGGGAATGAACGCAAAAAGTTTAAGCCGTATCCGAAAACAAATCATTAAGTAACATTTGTGAAGTGATTTTAAATGGGCAAAATTGAATTTTGCATCATCATTTAAAATCAATGGATATGATAAATAAAAATTTAGTACTCGTGTCTGGTGCCAACGGACACTTGGGTAACAATCTGGTAAGATTACTAATAAAAAAGGGATTTAGGGTTCGCGCTTCTGTTCGCAATATCAAAAACAAGGACTGCTTTAAAGGTCTGGATTGCGAAGTCGTACAGGCAGATATTACCGACAAAGCTTCATTTGTAAAAGCCTTAGAAGGAGTTGATATATTTTATGCAGTAGGCGCAGCTTTCAAATTGTGGGCCAAAGACCCGAAAAAAGAAATTTACGATGTAAATATGCAGGGAACGCGCAACACCATTGAAGCCGCAGCAGAAGCTGGGGTAAAAAAGATTGTTTATGTGAGTTCTATTGCAGCGCTGGATTATACCCATCTCCCTACAAAAGAAAGTAATGGCTATAATCCTAACCGCAGGGATATGTATTACAATTCTAAAAATGACGGTGAAAAGCTTGCTTTTCAACTAGCTCAAGAATTAGGTGTTGAACTAATTTCAGTAATGCCTAGCGCAATGATAGGTGGTGAAGCATTTTTTCCGCTGAATGTTTCTTATGGCATATTAAAACTGATTTTGAATAAGCAAATTCCAATAGACACCAAAATTACACTCAATTGGGTAGATGTGAAAGATGTTGCCGAAGGTTGTTATCTGGCGGCACAAAAAGGTCGTTCAGGTGAACGTTATATCCTTGCCAATGAAAAATGTATGACCATAACAGATACCACCAAGTTAGCTCAAACACTTTATCCGGAATTGAAACTCAAAGTACCTGGTGCAGTTCCTAAATTTCTATTATATGTAATAGCAGGTTTGATGGAATTTTCAGCCAAAATAAAAGGGGTACAACCTATTATTACCACAAAAGATATTGCTATGTTTTCGGGGCTTCAACAGGATTTTGATATTTCCAAATCAAGGAATGAATTAGGATTTAATCCAATAAAACCAGAACAGGCAGTAAAAGAAGCAATGGCCTACCTGATGGAACACAAGGAGCTTTTATAAAATTTAACAGGTAATCAGCCAGTCAAATCAGTGATAACTAATTTGACTGGCTGCAGCGTTCCACTTATAATAGCTTTGCAGCAGTCCAGGTACAGCGTTAGGGTTATAACGATAATCTAACTGTGTTTCCCAAACCCAATGCTGCCCAAAGCGATATATCACCTCGCTACACGCATCATGATAATTTAGTGTCTGGTTATTAAATTCAGTGCTTTCATAATTGCTGTGGTAATGGGTAAAAGTATATGATTGATTGAGTTCAAACTTATCATTCAGGTTAACCCTTACCTCACCTGATGGGCGGATGTTTAGTGTTCTGAACCCGCTTTTCACCCCATTAAACAAACATCCTAACAAGACCAATTAGATTTTTAACCGGGCTGAATAACCTTTAGTTACTCATAAATCACATAGTTTACCTTATCAACACCTGTATTACCTGTCTTTTCATGATAAGCATACAAGATCAGTTCGTAGTTTCCGGCAGCGTTAATTAGATAACTGCCCTCAAATAGATTTGTCGAGATTAATGACATTTTAATTTCCTTAATATATTTTCCGTTTTTTTTAAGGATGCCTTTCACTTCGATTTCATCAGCGTTCCAAACTCCACCCTTATCAATAACACATCCACACATCATTACAATATTAGCCTGAATTTGGAATAACTTGTCTTTAATGCTATTCAGGGCTATATATTGGTGGGTCCGCGGTTTCAATATGTCGATGATGAACCCCGGTATTTCTAAAATAATTCCTTCCCCTAAAATATCCCGTCCCGGAATTAACCATAACTCTGTGCTTACTTTCGCCTGAGCTTGTTTATGATTAATTGGGGAGACCACTTCAATGCTAATGAATGTGGGTTCGTCAATATCAATATTTGCCAGGAAACCCGCTGTTTGGGCATCCACAATGGAACTTCTTCTCATTTTGAGACCTTTCATGATCAGATCTGTATTACCCGTGCTGCCAGTTGTTTTACCTTCAGCTAAAATCTGCTGATTGACCTTGTTCCTGATAATTACATAAGCACCGCCAAGGGAGCTACCGATGAACTTTGCATCTCTTGCTTTTGCTCTAATTACTATTTTTGTTTCAACGGCAGAAACGCAGATACAAGAGAAAAGAAATGCGGTAACGAACATGAGTATCTTCATGAGAAATTTGATTTTAAAAATTCTTGTTTAAAACGATTATGATAAGAATTGTTTTTCAATTCCAGGCGATATTCTGCTGTATAGTACGCCTCAAATCCATTAAAAAGTAATTCTCCTTCACTTTACTGAAATACACACAAACTTATAAGGTTAAAAATCAAGCAGAAACAAAGGCAAAAAGGCGCCTGATCATGATTTATGCGACAAGCCCTTTTAATCGATGAGCTGGATTCATCCGTTAGACTTATTTATTTGATCCATATGTGAACATTTTATTGTGAGATTGATCTGCAGCAACCGCCACATTTTCATTCGTCTCCACCCTACCATTAACTTCAGTTTTATAGCTGGCCGCTATCGGGCCACCCTCTAAATTAACAACAGTAATGCTCAGTTCCCCGAAATCAAATGGTTTTACGGTTTCGAACACATAAGTTTTTGTGGTGCCTATAAAACTTTTTTCGTCTATTATTATACTGTTTTGATTACCTTGAGATATGCCATTCATTTTCCAAACAGGCGCTCCGTACTGGCTGGCATCATGATTTGCGGCACTTACCTGAAAATCTACCTGATCGTTCTGATCAGCTCCAGTTACTGTAACCGTTATTTTCATTGAAATTTTATTCCCGTTATCTGGGTTATCGTTAGGTTTCTTGCACGATGCTAAAAACAAAATTCCTAGTGATATGACCATAACTGTTGATAAAGGTCTTTTCGAGATTGATTTCATAATTATTTTCTTTTAAAATTGTTATTATTTAATTGTTTTTCATTTGTAATAGCAGTATGTTAACCTATTCTCTAAAGCCTCTGTAAAACTGCAATAATACTAAAGCCAAAATGCCTAAAGTAGACGCTATGACCAGCCATTGCGAACCAAATTCGCCCAAAGGCCCATCAACCAAGATTGTTATCAAGAGATAGAATAGGCTAACCAAAACAGTGAAAGAAAAATGAGTGCCTTTTTACATCCTTTAACAAAAGGTAAACCAGTTAAAACTCCATTGTTTTGAATGCAAAAATGAAACACTGATAAATGTCAATCGCCCCACGAGGCTTCGTGGCACCTCTTATTGATTTAGAATAATGCGTTATTTAAAGTGGTAAAATACTTAACCATAAATAATATAAATCGCCTTCAAACAAACCTATTAGCGAAGAAATAACGGAGTAATAATAAGAAAATGGAGGACCTACAACGCCTTGTAGTAGGTTAGATCGGTTGGTTTTCTGAAAAAATCTGAGGGAGATTTACCCGTGAATTTGCGAAAATTGCGATTGAATGAAGATTTAGAATTGAAGCCGCAATCAAAAGCTATCGATAGCAGCGTATAGTTTTGGTTTTTTTCATCAGCAATCATTTTTACACATTCATCTACCCTAAGCGAATTGATATAGTCGTAAAAACTCTTGTTAAATTTAGAATTGATCACTTGCGATAGCACAGCATCTTTTAGCTTTAAGGATTCAGCTAACTTGCTTAGTGTAAGTTCCTCATTTTTATATAGTTTTTCTTGTGCCATTATCCTGTTAAGTTGCTGAAAAATACGTTCAGCTTCGGCATCCGTAAGTGAAGACCAGTCGTATTTTACTTTATTGGGCATTAATGCCAGGTTAGCGGGCGCTTCTGAAAGGTTTTCTTTTTGAGTAAAAAAGTTGGGATTCTGAGTAGCAGAGCGGGATGAGGTATTGGTGGTTTTGAATATTTGCTGTTGGCGTACACCTAAAAAACCGATGAAGCAGATGTACAACGAGGCACTGAAATAGATACTCTCTTCTTTGGGATAAAAAATAACAAAGACCCAAATTCCAGCGATGCCTACAATTAGGTAACGTAGCCAATTCAAGCTGATTTTATCTGTAGTTGAAAATTCTTCGCTTATTTTTTTCTTATATCGATGCAGTAAAACAATTGCGGCTAATACATAAATAATTCCCGAAATGATGATGCAAATATTGGTGATGATTCCAATGGTTTTATAGTAAGGCGAGGAAAAGCCCTGGTCATAAAGCAATAGCTTTTGCGCTGGGTTTTGTAGCAAAAAAGACATCCATAAAAGATAGGCAAAAGCAACAGGTAAAAAATGAAGTAGCTTTTTCTTGCTAAATTTTACTGGTGTGGTTAGATGAAAGATATATAGATACAAAAAAGGGCCATGCACAAGTGCCAATAAATCTCCCCAGCCTATTAAATTGGGAAATTGGCGATAATTTCCTGAAACCTGCAAATATAAACCGGCTAAGTGAAGCGTTGCTATTAGCTGCCAACTCATGAGCAGCTTATCTGCAGTTATTTTGTTAGGCTTAACTGCTAATAGTACGAACAGGTATAAAGAAATTGCAATGCTGGTGAAGTATAACATGCTGTTATTTTGTATAGCTGGCTAGATGTTATTGGTCAATTCAAAAATATGAAATATATTCAAGTTCTTGACCATTGGCTGCAAACAGTAGCTTAAAATCAGTTTCTGCAGGAAAAACTACAAACTATTGCCCCTCTTCGCTAAAAAACAATTTGCCGATTACCTTCTGATAATCAATCGATTTTGAGATATTTCAAAATTGGCGAAACCCGGTCAATCAAATTAATTTGTCCATGTGTATTCACGATTAATTTCAACTATAGGTTCTTTTTAAAAAGGCCTGCCTGTATGTCCGAACCGATCGAACCTTCCGCTAATTGCAGGTAATTGCGTTTACTCTGGTCTTTTTCAATTTTTACAGTTCCGGTAGTTTGTACGTTTTTCATTTCCAGAAAATCCGTTGGAGTTGCATTACTGTCGCTTAACGGGCCGCTTCCGTATCCTGCCAGTTTGGTATAATTGGTAAAAATGCAATCAGAAACTTTATATCCGATTTTACTTCCTTTTTCTCTGATCCATATGGTAGCGGTGTTTGCTATGATGTTATGGTGAAAGTCGAAATCGTCTCCATTGGTGCCCAGCGTGGTCCAAACGCCACAGAAATAGCCCCCATATACTAGCGAATAACGCATTGCACTACGACTGCCAGCCCAGCCATCGTTTTTCCAAAAAACAACTGGAATTTTACAGTTGAAGAAAACACAATGATCAATAACCAGGCCATAACCATTGGCTATAACCCCCACATGCAACGGCAATACATCAACATCTCCGGCAAACAGGCATTGTGTTACAAGTAGATCGTCCAATTTTTTTCCATCACGCCATATTGGATAGGAACGACGTAAATTATTTCCATCTATATAAGAGTAATCGGGACTGCCGGTAAATCTCAGGCCTTCAATGGTTACATGACTCACCTCCGGTTGTATACCTTTTGCTTCTTCTCCGCCAATACCTGGTGCAAGCGGTACTGCTGTTACCACAACAGGCATTTTTTGAGGGGTCCAGCCTGCATCGTCAGGCATAACATCCGCACAAATGACAAGGCGATTTTTAAAGGTATACTTGTCATTGGTGAATAAAACGGTTTCGGTTAGCAAGTGTACACCTGCTGATAGGAAGATGGTGGTTGCTCCCTGCGCTTTGTTTAAGTTTACGCGTTTAGCTGCCTCAATAATTGTTTTTAACGGCCGTGTTTTTATTCCTGAGTTTGTGTCATTACCAGTCTGAGGGTTAACATATAATTGTTCTGCCTGTGCAACCAGTACGCTCATTATGAATAAGAGAAGATTAAATGTATATTTTATCATGTTCTTTTTTTTGTAAAATTAGAACATGCTTATCCTATTAAAATGGTCATTTTATCCTTAAAATGGTCATTTAAATCTTCTTTCGGTATTGCTGAGGTGTAGTACCTGTAATTTTTTTAAAGAAACGGTTAAAATTAGACGGATCTGAAAAACCAAATTCGTAGGAAATCTCTTTTGCGGATTTGTTTTGATAAAGTTGTTTCTTTATTTCTGAAATCAGCTTGTAATGGATCATTTGTTGAGCTGATAATCCGCTAAATTGCTTGCAAATTTTATTAAGGAATCGGGAGCTGACATTAAGCATTTTTGTATAGGCCTCAACACGCTGGTCATTCGCAATTTTCTTTTCCAGCAAAGATCGAAACCTATAAAAATCTGGATGAACATAAGTGTCTCTCTGAATGTTGTAAACACCCGCATAATATCGATTGAGCAGTACAAGCAATTGATACAAAAGTGACCTGATCAAATGATTGCTATCATTCTGAAGCTGTCCGAACTCCCCTTCTATTCCATATAAAAGCTCCAAACATTTTACAAATGGCATCTCTGATAGATGCATGTCGTTTGGACGTGAATATTGATGGAAATATTGAAACCGATATAGAAATAGTTCGTCCGAAAAAAAAAGATGGAGAAAGTCTTTCTCAAAAAACAATACATAGCCACTTACATCTTGCTCAATTTCCCAACAACGCACCTGTCCGGGGCTCGTGAAAATGACAGTTCGTGGTGTTATTGATGTCTTATTTTCGTCTAATGTAAAAGTACCCGCTCCCTTTTCGATGAAAATAATTTCGTAAAAACTAAGTTGGTGTAACGTACGATCTAATACATAATGATTCAATGTTTCAATACGTCCAATATCCAATAACAGTTCCGAACCATATTTATATGGGAGAAAATGATAAGTATTAATTTTTGGGGCTGCAGCCATTTCTTTTTACAATTTCTTCTCGTGCTAAAGTTAAGACAGACGGGGTAGAAAACCTAGACCGCCGGGAAATCTGCAAACAAGTACTGGCAAGTTAAAGGAGCAGATGCTGACTGGACTCAAATACACAAATTACCAAGTAGGTAGCCGGAATACTTTGAACATTTAAATCGCTTTGGTAGTACAGCAGTTGATGTACAGTTTACGCTGCCGGCAAACCATGAAGTTATGTTTTTTTCATCCCACACTTTTGTTTCCGCATACACAGAAGAGTATGTTTAGCCCGCCAAAACAATTGTCCTCCCTGGGCTGTGTTGATATTAATCTAACCCTAATCTTTTTACTTTAAAAAATAAAGGCCAAATTCGGCTAAGGTTGGGTTTAACCGCGAAGCCAATATTTTAAATCTAACCTGTTTAGTGCTAACAGGCTTAAATTTTAATAATCGTTTGTAACCGACTGTAGTGCCCAATGCAAAATTCTTCCATTCCTTACCATCAAAATATTCGGCTTCGAACTTTTCAATACGCTGCCCTACGGCAATGTTTTCCTGCAGGGAGAGCACGTTAAAGATTCTGTTTTTTGCCCAGTTTAATTCGATTGTAGCTGTACTGTCTTGTCCTTTTGTAGTAAAATACGTATTTAATTTACCATCAAACATGGCTTTTAAACCTTTGTCTGACGTGGAGGTGATAGTTGCTTCCTGAGCAATATTATGGCTAAATGTATTTTTCATTTTCTGGCCAAAAGCAGCCAGGTTTTTAACATCACTTTCTGCAATAAGGCCTTTTTTATCTGGCGGAATATTTAAGAGTAAAACACCGTTTCTGCCTACCGAGGTGAAATAGATATCCATCAATTTCTCCGGTGTTTTTACTTTAGCATCCTCATGGCTGTGGTAAAACCATCCCGGACGGATACTCACATCTGTTTCGGCCGGATACCACACCAAACCTGTTGCATTAACCAGTTTACTGCGGCTGCCACGGTCCTGATCTTTGTAAGAACCCGTTAAGGTTGGGATAACGTTAACATCTTTTTGAGATAAAGCGGCTATTTTTTCCTGGCTCTGCTCTCCCATAGGCAATACACTCCATTCGGTTTCGCGCCCAACGCCGGTTTCGGTACCTACCCAGCGTACATCGGGGCCCTGCACGGCAATAACCGCCTGGGGTTGTAGCTTTCTGATTAAGGTATACCAGCTGTTAAAATCGTAAACCTGCTTTTTACCATTGGGTCCTTCGCCATTTGCACCATCAAACCAAACTTCATCTACCTTACCGTATTGGGTGAGCAGTTCGGTTAACTGGTTTACAAAATAAGTATTGTAAGCATCAGTCCCGTACGAAGCATTATTGCGGTCCCAGGGCGATAAATAGACACCAAAACCAATGTTATATTTTCTGCAGGCATCGGCTACTTCTTTTACAATATCGCCTTTACCTTGTTTATATGGTGTATTTTTGATGCTGTGCGCTGTAAATTTACTTGGCCATAAGCAAAAACCGTCATGGTGCTTTGCGGTAATAATAGCTTGTTTAAAACCAGCCTTTTTTATGGCTTTTACCCATTGTTCTGCATCTAATTGCGCGGGATTAAAAATACTGATATCTTCCTTACCATCACCCCATTCCCTATCTGTAAAGGTATTGATGCCAAAGTGAAAAAAAGCCGTTAACTCAAGCATTTGCCAGCGCAACTGCCGTGGCGAGGGGGTTACATGCGCAGCCTTGTTAATAATGGTACTTTCATTATCACCAGGCGAAATGCTAACGATGCTTTTCTGTGCATAGGCCTGTGTGCAAAGCAGGGAAATTAAAAAAATAATCTTTTTCATTTGTGTGGCTGGTTGTAGGAGATAAACTCAATTTTAGGCCGTAAATTTATGCATAAAAGCAACAGCAATTAAGCTGCTGCCTTTAAATAACGCATATTTTTAAAACTGTTTTAATAGCCGAATTCTAAACCTGGCCGTTTTACCATCCAGGATTCTGAATCAGCTTGGTACTTTTCTGAATTTCGGCCAATGGAATAGGCCATAAATAATAGGCACGGGTAAATACCCTGGTTTCGTACTGCGTGCGTTTAAGAAAATCGGCATCAGTTTCTGCCCCTACGTTCATACCATAAAAAGGGCCTCCCTGTGCACCCTGTCCTGAAGCACTTTCGGCGATCATCCACCTGCGCACATCAAAATACCGCTGCCCTTCAAAGCAAAGCTCTACGCGGCTTTCCTTTCTTATTGCTTCGCGTTGCAAAGCCTGGTTGCCAATAATAGCAGGATTACTTACACTCCATTTCGGAATACCCGCGCGTTCACGTACCAAATCTACATACTGGGCAATTTTAGGATCTGCAGGATTAACTTCATTTAATGCCTCGGCATATAAAAGGTAGAATTCTGCTAAACGAAAGATAAAAGAAGGGCGGTAAAAACTTTTTGGTGCAGTGGTTACCGACTGGCTTACGGTTCTATTTAAACGTTTGTACATGTTGTATCCAGTAATCGAATAGTTAGAAGCAATATCATTACCATTTCCCTTGGTAAACTTAATGAGCGCATTGGTTACGGGCCATCTTTTTCCATGATAAACAATAGAAGCATAAAAACGGGGTTCGCGGTTTACGTACATGTTAAAAGTTCCGGCCTCCGATCTTCCTGCAGGCACCTCGGTTACAGTAGAAAAACCTACCTCGCTGTACCCCGATCCCGGATCGTTAATAGATTTACCGTTTTTCATAAAAAAAGCATCTACCAATTCCTGTGTAGGGCCCACATTTCCGTAACCGCCCTGGCTACGCGGGGTTGCCCGGCGTACCAAACCATCTCCCGAAGAAATACTACCGTAAGCTTCATTGCCACTTGCCCAGATTACTTCACTGTTCATGGCCTGAAACAGCTGATAAATAGATTTATCGGGATCTAAAACACCCGCAGTAAATTCTCGGTACAAATCATATTTGCCAACCGAGAAATTAATGAAATCCTGAAGCGCGCTAACTGCCTTTAGCCATTTGTTATCATCTTTTGCCGGAAACAACCTCTTACCACTCTTATTGGTTAAGGCCATAGCTTCAGCAAAACCACCGTTGTACAATGGGCTGGCAGCCATAACCAGTATTTTGGCCTTTACAGCGAGTGCAACACCTTTAGTTGGCAATGCAAGGTTATTGATATCGGTTAGGGGAATATATTCATCCAGCTCTGGGGCTACAGCATCCATCTCCTTAGTCACAAAATTAACCACTTCATCCACACTGTTGCGTTCAAAATCCAGATCGGCATCATTAGGGTTAACAGTCTTGTCCATAATCGGAACTGGCCCATACAGTTCGAACAACAAATAGTGATAATAAGCCCTTAAGAACCTGGCTTGTGCCATTAGTTTTTTGTATTCCGGCTCTTCAATAGCATCGGCAACGGTACCACCCGATGAGGTACCACCAACACGGGGTATAATCTTAGCGTTGGCCATAAAAACATTGGCCTGCCGGATATACAGGTATAAATCCCATCGACTAAAAGGCGCATTTGAAGCATTGAACCCCGCAGGTGGCTCTACCCTGAAAGCACCTTGCTGGTTTCTGTTCTCATCGGTAAAAGCTGGCCATGGGTTGTCTACTCCCCTAACGGCTCCGGTGCTTGTATTAAATACCATTGCCGATGAAGTGCCAATACCTGCAAAAATATTGCGGTGGAAAGCACGTGCATTAGCTGGGGTAGAAAAAATCTGGTCGAGTGTAAGCTGACCGGCAAGTTCATCAGATACATTTAAATAATTTTTACTGCACGAACCCATGCTTATGATTATGCAGCACAGCAACAGGGCTTTATATATTTTTGATTTCATCATTTCTTCTTTGGATATTATAAATTAAACTCAATGCCGATGGTGTACGAACGCGGAATGGGGTAATTTAGCCCCTCATTAGCGTTGCCGATTTCAGGATCCCACATTTTGATGTTATCCCAAACAGCGATATTATTCCCCATTAAGTATATCCTGCCGGTTTCGAAACCAATTTTCCGCAGCATTTTTTTAGGGAAACGATAACCCAGTTCGATATTTTTTAAACGTATAAAACTGGCATCGCGCAGCCACCAGGTGCTCGCTACCTGGTTGTTTGAAAAACTGATAGAATGTAACCTTGGGAACATTACATTTTGGCTGGGATTAGCTTCTGTCCACCTGTCTGCCACTTCAGCCCTTAAATTTGATTCTTCGACACCAAACGTAAATGGGAAAAAGTTACCTGCGGCATTTTGGCCAAATACGGTTGAAGTTTTGGCTACGCCCTGAAAAAAGATACTTCCGTAAAAGCCTTTATATTCGGCGTTTAGGCCAAATCCATATACTATGCCCGGGTTTGCAGGGTTGCTACCTGTATAATAACTGCGGTCAAAATTATCGATCTTCCCATCGCCGTTTAAATCCTTGTATTTAATATCGCCGGGTCTAACTACTCCTCCAAGGGTGCTTACCGGCAATCCTGGTTTTAAAGTATAAATGCGTTTCCCTACGGCATCGGTAGTCATGGTAAAATCGTTATCGGTATATAAACCGTCCGCTGTATACAGGTTCCACTCCCCTATACTTGTGCCGGTTTGGTTCATCCAGGGATAAGGCTGTGGCAGCTCATCAATCTCAAGTATTTTATTTTTGGCAATAGTTAAGTTGCCCCTTGCCGTTAATTTCAGCTCGCCAATATTTTGTTTAATGTTAACTGATCCGTCCATCCCCTTGTTAGACACTGAACCAAAGTTTTGCCATGGCGACTGTCTGAATCCGGTAACACCTGAAACAGTACGGCGTTGTAGTAAAATACTGGAACGCAGGTTATTGAAATAATCGACAGAAAAATCGACAGCGCCTTTAAAAAATTCGATATCTATCCCGTAATTCCGTTTGTTTTCTATCTCCCAGGTTAAATCGGGTGCCTCAAAACGTCCCTCTACAATACCATTTAAACCATTAAGGGAGCCAGTGCCACCAATTCCAATCGAGTAGCCGGTAGTACCAGTGGTATAGGTACCGCGGTAAAGGAACCTTGCCCCGCCAGTATTATCGTTACCTGTTTTACCAACAGATGCCCTGAATTTTAACGATGATACTACTTTACGTAAAGCTTCAGGGTAAAAAGGCTCATTGCTGGCAAACCAGGCACCACCTACCGCAGGGAAAAATCCAAACCGGTTTTCAGGTGAAAAAGCTTCACTACCTGTAATACCAAAATTCCCTTCTATAGAATAACGGTTGGCATAATTGTAAGTTACCCGGCCTACATAGGCTTGCTTTTTAAAGGCCAGGGCTTCACCTTGTTGCTGGGCTTCTTTCTGGTAGGTTAACAGCATTGCACCAACGGTATGGTCGTTTGCGAAAATCCGGTTATAATTTAATGAACTCTCTAAATAGATGTTTTTCTGGCCATTGCTTGATTCTACCGGCTCGCCTAAAGTTGTCTCAGGATTTCCAACCTGAGTAAAGATCAATTTACCATTAGCATCTCTTGAGGTTGCATTGAACTGTTTGGGAGATTTTAGCCTGTTCATGTAATAATTCATGGTGGCATCAAAGCTAACAATCCCCTTAAAGCTCAGTCCTTTAGTTATAAAATCCAGCTTCTGATCTAAAGATAATTTGGATTGCAGACTTGTTCGCCATTCTTTTGCGTAACCAGACTCCATTAATAAGTTATATGGATTTACCCTGTTGGAGCTTGGAATACCAGGGTGACCAGCTATCGTACCATCAGAATAAACGGCCGGAAAAAGATAACCCGGCACACCCATCATCCGCGAAAATATGGTTGCAGTTCCGGTACCAGGATAGTTGGTTAAAAGGTACTGTCCACTCAAATCTACCCCCAACACGGTTGTTTTGGTAACGTTTAAATCAATATTACTACGCAGATTATAACGTTTAAGTCCCAGATTATTATCATAAATATTGTTAGGGTTAGATTTAAAAACCCCGTTTTCCTGATAATAGGCCCCGGAAACAAAAAACTTAGCAATATCGCCGCCACCCCTGAAATTTAAAGTATGGCGGGTATTAAAGGTATTATCCCTAAGCATAACATCCAGAAATTTGGTATTCGGATATAGATCAGGATCTGATCCGTTTTTATACAAGGCCAGCTGCTCATCTGTTTTAAATACCGGACTATCTTCATTGCGCAATGCTTCATTATAAGCAAAAAGGTAATCGTACGAATCCATAAACTCCGGAAGCCTGGTTGGTTTATTCTGTGTATACTCGCCGCGGTAGGTAATTTTTGTCTTTTGTACTGCACCACGCTTAGAAGTAATTAAAATTACACCATTGGCTCCCTCTGCCCCATATACTGCAGTGGCTGCTGCATCTTTTAATACGTTAAAGGTTTCAATTTCATCTGGTTCGATATCGGTCATGGAGCGGGGTATCCCGTCAACCAGTACAAGCGGATTGGTTCCGCCGGCAAAAGAACTTACCCCCCTGATCCAGAATTCGGCGTTATCATAACCTGGCTCTCCAGACCGTTGAATAGCGATAATACCCGGTACCTGGCCGGCAATGGCGTTGGTTAGGCTACGTGTAGGTATGCGTAGCGCATCGCCTTTTACCGAAGCAACTGAACTTACCAGGCTACTCTTTTTTTGCTTACCAAATCCAACTACCACTACATCATTCAGGTTGGCTTCATCGTTTCTAAGCACCACATTTAGCACCTTACGGCCGTTTAGGGGCAATTCCTGGCTCTTGTAGCTTAGCAAGCTAAAAACCAATACCGCTTCTTCGGGCACTCCTTTTAACACAAAGGCCCCGTTCCCATCGGTAGCGGTACCGATAGTAGGTTTATTTTTAACCTGTACCGTTACACCAGGCAGTGCAAGCCCTGAGGTGTCTTTTACTGTTCCGGTAATGGTTAATGCCATTGGTGCTACCGGCTTCATTTTATCCGTTTCTAAAATGGTGATGGTTTCGCCATGAATCCTGAACCCTAAACCTGAGCCTTGCAAGGCTTTACTTAAAGCGGTATTGATATCGGAATTGCTTACTTTAAAGGTAACCGGCAAAGCTTTTTGGATGGTTTCTTCGTTATAAAGAAACCGGTAACGGGTTTGTTTATTCAATTCGGCAAAAACGGTTTTTAGCTCCGCATTTTTTACCGAAATATTAACCTGCTGTGCCCTTCCGTTGGCGAATACTCCAATTTGAAGTATAAAGATTAAAAGGCTAACAAGTTTCATAATTCTGATCACTATAGGTATACCGGAAATTGCTTCCCGATGGGCAATATTTTGTCTACGACAAAAGAAATTCATACTTTCGTTTGATTTAGGTTAGAGAAATAAGTTCGGTTTTATACTATTTTTTCGTGCCTGAATTATTTACCGGAGGTGGTGGTACACTTCCGGTATTCATTTCTTCAGACATAGGTGGTTCTGTCTATTTTTACATCATATTTTTTCGGTTTAGTTTATATTTGGTTAATTGATAATCAGGTTCCGGCCTTCTATACCGAAAGAGAGGTTACTTACATCTTTAAGCATATCCAGTACTTCACTTAATTTAACCTTTCTGCTTACATGTCCGGTAATATGGATTTCCGGTATTTTCTTTTTGTAAACGAGCTTTAAATCATACCATCTGCTTATTTCAGTCATAACTGGCTCGAGTGCATCATTGCTGAAATAGAAATCGTCTTTACACCAGGCCACAGCTTTGTCTACATCGCCCTTTGCAACTGCGATATTTTGCTGATCGGATAATGCCTGTTTACCGGGAATAAGGATATGGCTGCTTTTTCCATTACTCACCTTAACCGATCCTTCTAAAAGAGTGGTTTTTGCGGTTTGGTTATAGGCCGATACGTTAAAATGGGTACCTAAAACTTCAACTTCCGATTCGTTAAGTTTAACTTTAAAGGGACGGGCAGCATCCTTGGCTACTTCGAAATAGGCTTCGCCCTTTAAACTTACCGATCGCTCATTACCCGCAAAACTAACCGGGAATTTCAATTCCGACATGGCGTTCAACATGACTTTTGAGCCATCAGGTAAGGTTATCTTATAAGTCCCTGCCTTAGGTACAATGAGTGTATTGTAGTTTGCAGCTGCAAGTAAATTAGTTGCCGATTGCCCATAACTGATCTCACCCTGATTACTCACAATAGTTGTTCCTTTTTCACCGCCGATTACCTTCTTTTCTTTATCTAATGCGATTTGGGTTCCATCAGAAAGAATCAGTTTAGCGATTTGGGTGGCTGGCAAAACATCATTGCGGTAGGTTTTGGTAATATCGGGAACAATTCCCGGATCAGTTTTATTTAAATTGAAATAGAAAATGGAAACGCCGATAATTGCGACGAAAATAGCCGCATATTTAAGCCATGCATACCGATTTTTACGCGGAACAATCTTAGCTCCCTGAAAACGGTTATTAACCCTGCGCCAGGCCTCGTCTATATTCACACTATCCATGTTGGCCAGGCGCGCTGCAGTAGGGCCAGCAGCACGGTAAGCTTCCAATAGTTTATACCTTTCTTCATCTGCTGCCAAAAGCAACTTTAATCGTTCCTCCTCTTCCGTGGTTAAGGTACAAAGCAGGTATCCGGAAATTAATGCAGACAATTCAAAGGCTTCTTCTTTCATCGTGTTGTATGGCTATACAACTAAGAAACCCGAAGGGTAAAAAAGGGTGGAAAATAATTTTAAAAAATTAATGATGGAGATACATCGCAGCGAAAAGTGCCATTGCAGCCTTTCCGAGATGTACTTTCATTAAAGATAATGCACGCTTTTTCTGGCTTTTAACCGTATTGATGCTAATATTCATCAGTTTGGCAATTTCGCTATTGCTTAGTCCTTCTAAATAACCATACCTGATTACCATAGCGCATCCCGGTGGAAGCGCATTGATCTGATCATAAATCTCGGCAACAATCTCGGTATGGATAATGCCTTCCAAGATTTGCGGATCGGAATAAATATCCGGCGGATTGTTTTTATGATAAACATTAACCACATTATTGTGCCTGATTTTATTTAAACAGGCATTTTTTACAGTGGTGTATAAAAATGATTTTACCACGTTGAAATTGGTAGCGATACTTTTCTGTTGCTCCAGATAAACCACGAAAGCATCCTGTGCCACATCTTCAGCCAATTCTTTATCCTTTAAAAGGTAATATGCAAAATCGTATAAACGCCGGTAAAGCTTTTTGAAAAGCTGCTCTGGTTGTAAAACATCAACAACATCTTCACCGTTTTTATTAGACATGCTTATTTTATTATGGGATAGTTAAACTGGTTAATGCAAATTGGAATGGGATGTAAGAAAAAGGGATTTCCGCCGGTATGGTATTAAGTTAGTGCATTTGGCCACAGCAAATTTATAAGAATTAAGCTAGAATCAAAATCAAATAGGATAGTAAAAAGGGCCGCACTAAATCCAGCGGTGGCTCAATCAGCTAATAAATGCTTAAGCTTAATATCCAAGAGCTTCCATCAAAATTATTATGAGCACATTGTATAAGTTTCCAAGCCTGCTAGTTCGGATACCTCTTTTATAATACCCCCTCGTGTTTATTTTCTTCAACAGGTTCATATTTATTCCTTCAAGAGATTAAAAGCCATTTACCCGCTCAAATTTTCCCATCTTTTTAATCTGATAGATTCTCTAATTGCTTTAAAAAATCATAGAAGATTAAATCTGTTTTGGTTCGTCAGGTGTTAAAGTCAAGGTGATTTTCAATTAAATCGCCTTGACCAGATTATAATAGAACAAAAAAATGGCATATGTAAAAAGAAGTAGTTTTGCATTTCTCCTTCAACATTTCCTAAATAAAATTAAATCAATACATTCTGTCACTTTAAGATTTTTTGCGTGTCTATTTACTATAAATAGATTTAAAAAAAAACACCTTGGAATTACATTTTTATACGCCAGAAAACGACATCTTAAAACAATATATTGAAGGTTATTATTTTTTAAACGATCATGGACCTGGAGCTATTAAAGCCTACACGACATTTCCAAACAATTACGGCATTGTTACCGTAAATCTTAATTCTAAAGTAAAACTAGACATTAATAAAATTTCTATTGAGCCCTCTTGTGATAATAATATATATGCGAGTTTCGCGTATCGATACAGAAATCCAATAGAAGTGCATTATACAGGACCCTTCCAAGAGATTACCATTTACTTCAAACCGCTCGGCATTAATTATTTTGTAAATAATCTGGAAACAATGTTCTCTCAAAAAAAAATGACAGAATTTATTCCGCAATTTTTAGACTTTAAAGATGAAATGGGTAAAATTTTTCACATTGCCAAAAGACCATTGCAAATAGATGCCCTTGAAGATTATTGGTTGTCAAAATTGATGACGAAAGACCTGGCATTTATGAAAACTATCTTATTAGACACTGAGTCTAACATCAAAATCGAAGACATTGCTAAAAAACATCATATTTCTAGAAAACATTTAAACAATTTAGTTCAGAAGAACTTAGGCAAGTCTCTAATTGAATACAGGAAAATATTCCGGTTCAGAAACGTAATTAACAAATATCAAGGTTTAAAAAGCCTAACCGAACTGTCGTACGAGAACCTTTTTTTTGATCAATCTCATCTTATCAAAGATTTCAAATCCCTTACAGAAATCAATCCCAATCTTTTCTTTAAAAATGTGAACACGGCAAATAAAAATGTTTGGCTTTTTACATAGTTGGTAACAATTTTACAATTTCGATGATTTTTTTCTCAGTCACTTTGTAGCAACTTATTGCTTAAGATAAATACCGGCAATAAACTAACGACATCTTAAATTTAAAGCCAATTGTCATGAAAAAAATAATTGTTAAAATAATAGTTACCTCCGCTATTCTTTTTACTTCTCTGCAAAGTTTTGCACAGCTATCTTCTTCTAAGATTGATTCGCTGATGCAAGAAGCAATACACAAATTAAAAGTAGCCGGGGCTGCAATAGCTGTTGTAAAAGATGGGAAGGTAATCCATCTAAAAGGTTATGGAGTTAATTCGATTGATACAAAACAATTAACTACAGAATTTACGAACTTTCAAATAGCTTCCAACAGTAAGGCATTTACAACAGCTGCGTTATCCATATTGGTTGATGAGGGGAAAATAAAATGGGACGATAAGGTGAAGGATTACATTCCGGAATTTAAAATGTACAATGAGTATGTAACTGATAATTTTAATATTGTTGATTTGTTAACTCATAGGAGCGGCCTTGCGCTTGGGGCTGGTGATTTAACATTTTTTCCCGATGGAGCAGATTTCACGGTAAAAGACATCACCACTATTTTCCAGAATTTTAAACCAGTTTCTGCATTTAGAACAACATATAATTACGATAACCTACTCTATATCATTGCTGGTGAAGTCATTAAAAGAGTAAGTAAAATGAGTTTTGAAGATTTTATTCAAAAACGCATCTTCCAACCCTTACAAATGAGTAACTCGTTTATTGGTGATGCGCTAATTAATGATATGAAAGATCTTTCAACACCACATTCTACAGCAACAGGAGCTTTAAAAACTATTAATCGTTTCAATATCGGAATGATTAGCCCCGCCGGAGGCATATATTCCAATGTGAATGATATGTCTAAGTGGATGATCATGCAGTTAAACAGGGGGAAATATGGAAATGACAAGAAGTCTTCTTTGTTCTCTACAGCTAACAGTGCTAAAATGTGGACGATACAAACGGTTTTACCAAACTATGTATCCGAAAGATACAATACCCATTTTAATGGATATGGTTTAGGTTGGCTTTTAAATGATGTAAAAGGAAATCTGGTGGCTATGCACACCGGCGGTTTGCCAGGTATGTTATCGCAGGTAACCCTGGTACCAGATTTAAATTTAGGCATAGTCGTGCTAACGAATACTGAAAGTGGTGGTGGAAGTCTTGCTTTTGCCGTTACGAGAGCAATAACGGATAGCTACTTTGGCTTAGATGATGCCAAATGGATTGATAACAGGGCAAGAAATCTTAAGTCTAATACCAATAATATTGATGAAGTAACGAAGAAAGTTTGGGAAAAAGTAGATTCTCTGAAGCTTACCAAAATTAAAAACGAGGATTATACGGGTATGTATGAAGATAAATGGTTTGGAAAGATGGAGGTTTTTATGAAGGGCAGGCAGCTTTGGATTAAAAGTTTACGTTCACCAAAATTAAATGGCCCAATGTATTTCTATAACACAAATACCTTTGCTATTAAATGGGAATACCAGGACATGAATTGCGATGCATTTGCTGCATTTTCCTTTAAAGAAAAAGGGAAAGCACAATCTTTTACAATGAAAGGCATTTCACCAGGCATTGACTTTAGCTTTGATTTTGGCGATCTCAATTTAATTAGAGTAAAATAACATCAGATTACTAACCTGTCATATTCAAGAAAAGTAGTTTGACATTTATTATTTAACCGGAATCGACATAATCAAATAATCTTCGATACCAGCTACCAGCTCAGGATATTGCTTTAAGTTTTTAATATAAATTACAATTTCATTTTTTTGATATGTAATTCGATCAATCGAGACTGTTTGTAATCAAGGTCATTTATAATGAAAAATAGTTCCCAATCTTCTGTCTTAGATGTGAAACTATCCGTAAAACTTTTATCCTTATGCGATTGTAATCGCTGTGCAAATCCAGACAACTACCGGTGTAAAAACGATTTAATTTTTCAGAAAAAAGGATGTAAACTGATGCCATAAAACAAACAAAAAAAGCTTAGGTAATACCGAAGCTTTTAGCGTACTCCAAAATATATCGTTAACGAAGGTTTTTAAAGAGGACATGAAAAAAGTAGCCCATATTTATTATTTCTCCAGTGATTTTTAAAATCAGAAACAAATTTCATCGAACTATTGATTACTTCAATTGAGACACAACATTCTATAACAG
The DNA here is from genome assembly GCF_011759615.1 of Pedobacter sp. SG908. NCBI lineage: Bacteria > Pseudomonadati > Bacteroidota > Sphingobacteriia > Sphingobacteriales > Sphingobacteriaceae > Pedobacter > Pedobacter sp. SG908. The sequence continues at coordinate 1,176,285 of NZ_JAAOYY010000001.1, read as the reverse complement.
ACTGCGAATAGGATGCTTACCAAATATTAATGCAACATTACCAAATAGACAGGATTGAGCTTTTAAGCATAATTTTCATTTTGCTTGAATTGTTTAACAGCACAGTCTCTCTAGTTTTACTATGCTGCTAACTAAATTCGATATAATTAACGATACTTGAAATGATTGTCTGCATTGCCTTTAATATATACCTATTTTAAAATAGAACAAGGTTGATGTAGAGCTGTTACCTGCATTATCTTTGGTAACTACCCGCCAGTAGTAGGTTCCATTAACCGGAGTTGGTATGTCTGCAACCGCTGTTTCTTTTATCCCTGAGCGAAGAATGGCAGGTGAAGTTGTTGTTCCAAAATAAAGGTCGTATTTTAAGTCTGTGTCATCAACGTCAGCACCCTTCCATGAAAGGTTCACTGATTTAGTATCCTGGACAAATACCTTTCCATAAATCGGGGCAATTGCATCTGCCGGAAACGGCGCATAGGATTTAAAACCGGGGCCTGAATTATAAAATTTCCAGGTTTCACTTTGAGTGGTTTCTGCACCGGCGTTTGTTTTGGCAACAACCCACCAGGAGTAAGGAATTCCACGCCCCAGCGATATAGTGGTTTGGTTTACTGATACGTTTTTTTCCTGTGTAGTTCCCTGGAGCAGATCTTTCCAGTAAAGGGTGTAAATTTCCGCTTTTGGTACCACGTTCCACCCGAAACTTACTGTGGATTGTGTTAGTGAAATAACTTGTCCCGTTGTGCAAACCTCGTCTTGCTTCGGGAATACCAAAACAGGCTTACCAAAAGTTTCCTTTGGCGGATCTTCAGTCTTCTTTTTGCAACCGCACCATAGCCCGCAGACCAACAGACTGGTTAAGATTGAATTAGCTATTTTTCCCATTTATTTTTTTACGATCTTAAATGTTTTTTCGTCCTTTTCGGTTTTGATCCTAAGCAGATATATCCCAGGCACGATATCCCTCATATTGATTTGGCTGGTTACGGTTTGGGTAACTTTATCCTGATAGATGCATTGTCCCATGGTATTGTAAATAAAGATTTTTTTCTCCGTGCCCGTATTTCCCAGGTTTAAGTAAAGTATATCCTCAACTGGGTTTGGATAGGCCATAAGGGTATTTGAGTTAATAATTTCACGCTCCCAGATACCCTGACAGTTTTTATCAGAACTGACTATAACCTTATTGGCCCCACTTTCCATTTGAAGTTCAAACTCGTTTGCGTTTGTGGTAAAAAGTTTTCCATTGAGTTCGATATAATATCTGTCTGCACCGGTAAGCTGAAGGTGTAGTTTGCCCGTGTTTTCGCTTAACATACTAAATACAGATAGCTTTTCCGGCTCAGTGACCACCAGCGTAAAGCATTGCTTAAAGTCTTTCTCTCCAGAAACCTGCAGGCAGAGTTCATATGTGCCTGCAGCCAGCTGGTCAAAGGATACCTTATCGGTAAAGACTTTTTCGGTTTTTATGCCCGCCAGGGTAAGTATCGCGGTATAATTCATGCTGTTTTTTGCAGTCAATGAGATAGAACCATCATTGATTCCCCTGCAACTGGCAGATGTTGCGCTTATGGTGAAATTATCTGCGGGTAGCGCGAACTCCACAGTTACAAATGCGGGAAGTGAGGTATCCGTGAAACCATCTTTGGTGATCCTTACCGTATAGGAGCCAGGCTGGGAGGTTCTGTAAGTAGGTGAACTTCCTGATTGGACAACATCTATATACCTATACCAGGTGTAAGTAAAACCTGGATATGACGGAGTCTGTAGTAGAACGCTGTTACCTTTGATCAGGCCGAGCGAAACATCCGGTGTAATTACAGGCCTAGGAACATAGGTAAAACCCGGGATACTGATTTTCTGTGTACCTATTTCTGCTGTGATATCACCCGTTGCACCATCCCCTAGTGTAAGCACCATCCGACTGCTGGATTTGACAACAAATGATTTTACAGGGGTACCGCCAACTGATACTTTGGTCACTCCTTTCAATCCGACACCATCAACAGTTATGCTGGCACCGTTTCCTGCAATGAGCGGATCGAAGCTAAGCAGTTCTGGTTTAAACACCTCCATCTTGTTTTGCAGGCCGTAAACAACCATATCCTGGTGTATACCATAATCTGGCTGGAGTTCAGTTGAACCAACCAGAAATATTCGTCCATCCGCCGCAATGCCCATATCGCCATTTTTATCCTGCATAACTGTAGCCCGTGAAACCGAAACACTCCCCTTGTTGCCAAAGGTTTGATCAATCGATCCATCTGGATTTAACCTTCCAACCTGCATATATCCGTGATCCAGTGCAATATCGTCGCTATATCTGCCAGTATGATACAGGATTTTACCATCACTTTGTAACGCTAATCTGCTTACATCCCCTGCAACAGTTACATTATTGACCAGTCCATCCTCACCAAAGTCGAGATCTAATGCACCTGTGGGCAGATATCTGACCAATTTGATCGGTGAATTGGGGGAGTTGGAGCCTGCTGCCACGATCTTACCATCCTCCTGGATAGCAATCGCATGTCCGATAACGGAAGTACCTGGCCATTGGGGTGTTACCATCCCGCCATTAAAACTTTTGTCCAGCTCGCCACCAGCAGTATACCGTACGATGGCAAAGTTATTAAATCCATAGAGGCCATAACTTCCTGCCATAACAATCCTGTCTTGTTTATCGATCACGAGCCTGCAGGCCTTACTACGCTCACCTTCCCGCCCATGGAACTGGGGGTCGATCAAAACACCATCGGAGCCAAAACTCTTGTCAAATGTGCCATTGGTGTTAACCCTTCTTAACTGAAGCAAATGGTTACCGATATCACCTACGCGTTCTGAAAGTCCAATAATCAGCTGGCCACTCTTTTGAAAAGCTAAACCAAGGGGAAAGCCCTCCCGGGAATTGTCACTCAAAGGAATATGCAGTTTTCCACGACCGCCAAAAGCCATGTCAACTTTACCATCGGATGTAAACTTAAAAAGTGTTGGGCCAATCTTACCCCGGAAATAATCCAGTTCCGTGGTAATCACGTAGATATTACCTGATCCGTCTTTGGCCATTTGAAGCTGGGTACCGTCGATAGATAAGTAAAAATCGTATAGCGTTTCATGGTTTTGCTCTAGGGAACCATGTACACGACCTCCCTCACCAAAACTCTCGTCAAGCTTGCCATCCGCTTTTAATTTGGCGACTACAAGGCTGATCCCCTCCCCGTTTCTCACCAGGCCCGCAACATGCATCGATCCGTCGGGAGCAACGATAATTCCTTTTCCCAAACCATTTCTGGATTTACCCGTACCAACGGCAATAGAGGAATTGGTACCTGCAGCAAAATTTGCTACCTGCTGTCCATCGGTCGAAAACAGGCCGACTGCGGCTTGATACCTTCCTTCGGCATAGTCAAACCCTGCCACCACTATACTTCCGTCTGGCCGCACAAAAGGTATTTCTGCTTCGTGCCGCGAAGCACTGAACAAAGTAGTACTTTGTCCGGCATCCCCGAATGTTGGAACAGGTTTACCGTCGCTATCAAATTTGAGGACAGCGAACTGATTAACCTGCTGTTCATTTCTTGCCGTTCCGGCAATATAAATTGCTCCATCTTGATCAAAAACACATCTAAAGCCGTAAAACCTGGTCTTGTCTATAGGTACTTTTAGCAAGCCATTGATCCCTATATTATAAATTTTTCCACTGGCACTGAACTTAAAATAACTGCGCTGTTGATTGCTTCCATCGTCGAAGAGTATCCCTATGTTACCATCCTTGCTTTGGACCAGGTTTACTTTCATAAATTTTGAGGTACCAAGCCCTGAAAATAGTGTTACGCCCTTTTCCCCGAAGCTTTTATCCAGCGTTCCATCAGGGTTTAAGCAAGCCAAAAATTGCTGATCTAAAGACCATCCATAATAACCTGTGGCCAGAATATTGCCTTTGCTGCTTAGCGATAGTGCGCTAGTGCGGAAGGAAGCATCCGATGGATTAATAGCAGTAGTATATTTATTGTCCCTGATCCCATCAGCCGAAAAACACATCAGATTTTGGCTGCCTCCATGGGCGACGATTAGCTTTCCGTCGGGCAAAAGCACCATATCTTTAAACTCTGCATCGATGTAAACAGTGCCATTTTGGCCATAAGTGTTATCCCGCTTTCCTTCGTTTGTGTATCTTATTACATAAGAACGGCTGATGCCGGTTTGGTAGGATTGGCCAGCTACTAAAAAACGGTCATCCGCAAGTACAATGATTTTTACTGCCTTATCTGATCCAGGCATATCCGCATAGACTACTCCACTTTCACCAAAATTTTTATCCACCGTACCATTTGCCAAGAACCTCGTCACATAGAAATCGTCAGTAGCGTTAAAAGCCCCACCGGCAACAAGTACTTTTCCATCAGACTGAACTGCGACTGCCCCTACGGAAAAATTGGGGTACCCAAGTTTTAGTTTAACTGTACCAGCATCACCAAAAGCAGTATCAAAAGACCCTGTTTGGGAATAGCCGTGGCAAAACAATAACATGCCTAGCAGTAGAAGGAGCGAAAATTTCATTTGAGTGGCGTTTGAAATGTGCATAAAAATAGAGATTATCCTGAGATACGCAAAGAAATTAATGAAATGACTGACTGCATAAATAAAGAATAACTTGCATGCGCTGGTTTCGGGATTCTGGCAATGGTTGTTTTTCCCTTGTTTTAGTGAAGTTGTTATATTTTAGCTACTCACGTCACGCAAATAAAATATGATTAACTATTTAGTATTGAAATCAGCAAGAGTAATAACTCAATATTGAAATAGTTCAACTTTGGGTTATTCAAAGAGAAGGCTATTGGGACGAATCCCCACATGGTTGCCATAGTTATAAAAAACAAAAGAGTTTGGTAAAAACCAAACTCTTTGTACCCAAGAGGAGATTCGAACTCCCACACCCATACGGGCGCCAGCCCCTCAAGCTGGTGCGTCTACCAATTCCGCCACCTGGGTTTGAAGTTTGCAAATATATAAATTAACCCTAGTGCGCTGCAACATTCATAAAATATTTTTTTGAACTAATATTCCGGAAAGCAAATCTTAACATGGTAAATCTTTTCCAGTATCGGGCAAATTGTAAACTTATTCCAATATTGAATACTGACATAACAGTGTAATCATTTAGACGGACTTTTGTCGCACTTAAGACGGGGTTTCGTCGGATTTATGACAATTAAATCCGAATAAAAGCCGACGTAAATCAGAATAAAATACAACTTATTGGTTTATTAATCAGCAATTTACTATATTGTATTACATCAACTAATGCAATCATGGGAAAAATAGAAAATGGAATTAACGGCGGTTTCACCGGGACGGTGGGTGCCGTGACCGGTTATTACCTGGTGATCAGGAGCAAGCGCAGAAAATCGATAAAAAACAAAATAGGGAGTGCTGATCAGAAGACCTGTAGATCCCGTTTTACCATGATGCAGACCTTCTTAAGCCCTATTGTTGGTTTTATCCGGATTGGTTTTAACCTGGAGTCGAAAAAACGCATGATGACTGCCCATAATGTCGCAAAATCCTATAACATGCTGAATGCCCAAAATGCCACAGGCGAAATCGACTATGCGGCTGTGCGTTTAAGCTTTGGAAACCTCACCGGTGCGGAGGGGGTTAAGCTGGAACACGACGATGCGGGTGTACATTTCAGCTGGACGGATAATGCTAACGGCGATTACAACAGGAAACATGACCAGGTAATGTTAATGGTTTATGATGTGGACAACAAAACGGCTATCTATGAAACAGGTGGTGCCAGGCGGTTTAAAGAAAGGGAAAGCCTGGAAATTCCTTCCTTTTATAAAGGAAGAACATTTCACACCTGGATAGCTTTCATTGCAGACGACAGAATGGGAATATCTGCGAGTACATATTGCGGCAGTTTTGTTTTTTGATCACAAACAAATGAAACTTTGACGTTAAATAACGCTAACATTCTAAACTAAGCCCATCGTAAGCCAACCTGATGTTCGATGGTAAATCTCTTTCTACATCGGCATGTTTACCCAGATTATGGCTGATGTGTGTAAGATAAGTGGTTTCTGCTCCAACCTTTTGCGCAAAGGCAATGGCCTCGCTTAAAGTAAAATGAGAAATATGTGGTTCTTTCTGCAAAGCATTAATTACCAGTATTTTTGTTCCCATTATTTTTTCGAAACTTTGTTCTGATATCGTTTTGGCATCGGTAATATAAGTAAAATCGCCAATCCTGTACCCTGTGATAGGCAATAAATGGTGCATCACTTCAAACGGAATAATGGTACTTTCACCAATTTTAAAATCTTCGCCATTGGTTACGGTGTGCAGATTAATCTGTGGCAAACCATGGTATTTGGTTTCAGCAAAAATGTAATAAAATTCTCTTTTCAATGCCGTTTGAACCCTGTCTGTTGCATAAACGTCAATTACCTTATGCAGCAGGTAATTAAACGGCCTGATATCATCTAAGCCTGCAATGTGGTCTTTGTGTTCGTGTGTAAACAACACCGCATCCAGGTCTTTTACCTTTTCGCGTAAAAGCTGGTAACGGAAATCAGGCCCGCTATCTACCACGATAGTTTTATCAGCTGTTTCAATTAATATTGATGTCCGTAAGCGGTTATCTCTTTTATCAGCAGATAAACAAACTTCGCAATTACAAGCAATTACAGGAACGCCTTGTGATGTACCAGTACCTAAAAAAGTAACCTTCATCTGCTTAAACTTTCCTTTCTATAATTGTAATACTGGAGTTGTATCTTCATTAAAATAATTCGGTTTGCTGTAAGGATAGGTAGAATTGGCGCTGTTTTTCTTCTAACAGGTTTTCATCTGTATTGGTTTGCTTAACCAAAGTTACCAATGCAGCAATTTTTCCTTCCAGATTTGAAAATTTATTGACTACAACAACTTTATTGTGCTCGAGCAGGCAAGAACCTGTTTTAAAGTTCCCTTTCTCGTAACGAACCTTATAACCCATAGCAAAAAGCAGGGCTTCTAATTTCTCTAAAGTATGGTTTGTTAGTGGCAATGACATTGGAAACAAACTTAGATAAATCTGCGCAGCATTCATAAACACATGATGAAAAATTTATCAACCACTATGTTCATTTCTAAAACATGTAGAAAATCAGAGTGCTGTTAGCAATCCTATCGGTTTCGGGAATCATGTTCGCTCCTATTTATTGCACCTGGGTTAGACGCTTTGCTAGCTTACGTTAATAAACCACAGGTTTTACAAAAGAACGTCGTCAATCCCAAGAGCCGGGAAATCAAAAAAACAGGTGCAGTCCGGGCAAATTTGCACTAGCAAACCTGAAGCGCAGTGATTTTGTGTTCATAAGCAATGAATTAAAGCTTTGAAGAGAATTGAACACAAAATGAAGTGTCGCTGTTTTTTTGATGTGCATGGGAATGTGCAAAAGGGCTCATTGTTGGATTGACAAAGCATTTTTGCATACTTTTGATGCCTCAAAAGTTTGATGCCCTGCGGCATAGGAGCAAAAAAATAATATTTGTACGCAGAGTACTGCTTTTTAAGTAATCAGGACCAATTAATAGCTGGAAAGATGCTGATCCCGAATTTTCGGAACAGCATGACGACCGCCTTAGGACTATACACAGTAAAACTTAGGTGATTAAGGCATTTTATCCATCCTAGCTTTTCACCACCTAAGTTACCTTAGCACATCTTAGTTGATAAATAGCTAAGATTGTTATCAAACAAAAAAAAGGTTCAGCTGTTTCCAACTGAACCTTTTGTATTAGTACCTCTATTACTTGTTTAAATTAAAAATCCTGTACTAGTAAATCCTGTAAAAAAGAGCATTAACATTACCTGTTCCGCCACTGCCTGTAGTGGTAATGTGACCGGTATTTCCGTTACCATCATAACCGCTCCCTTTATTATTACTTGAAGTACAGTTAGTAACTGTATGCGGTACATTTTGCCCTGCACTACCCAACTTAAATCCATTACCATCGCCATTGGCTCCATACCCGTTATTGGTGGCAGTGCAATTGGTAATCGTAACAGTATAGGGTTGCCCGTAAAGATCCCATCCGTCATCTGAGTTATGATATGCGTTGCAATGGTCAAACTGATTGCTTACCCCTGCCGAAAGTTTACAGGCAAAACCATCTGCATTTTCGCCCCCATTGGCTACATCATAATTATCAAATGAGGTACAATAACTGATGTTGTTGTGGTGCGATCCGTTGTAAATCTGCAAACCTGAATCTTGATTACCAGAGGTAGTTACATTATAAACATAATTATAACCTCCAGTTTGGAACACAATACCACAATCGGGTGCATTTTTAATGGTCATATTGGTAATGTTCCAATAACTGCCATTCACTTTTACACCCCAGTTTCCGGCCGGAATGCCCGAGCAGTTTAAAACACCACCTGTAAAGTTAATTTTTGAGCTGGCTGTCCCACTTTTTAACAGTTGAAGTGTACTGGTTAGATTAATTGTCCCACTAATCGTGATAATGTCTCCAGCCTGTGCATTGGCTATGGCTGCTTTTAGTGCAGCCTCGGTACTTACCGTAGTACTAACCCTTGCTACAGAGGCTGCTGATGTGTTTGCAGAAACCGTTGATAGACCGTTACTGCTTTCTGAACTGAATTCGATTTCATTTTTGCTATTTAGAAGCGCAATGGCCATCCCTAGCACAAGGATACTTGAGTTCTTTTTCATGTTTTAGATTTTATATTTGGTTATGATATTGACATGAAATTAATCACAAAAAGACACAATAGCCATTAAAAACATGTTTTTGTGTGCAAACGTTCCCGGAAAACATTTGTAAACACAAACAGTCAAAACACAAGTATTACTCATATAATGATCCGCTGATTTTTTTTTGCACACAAAAAAAGGTTCAGCTGTTTCCAACTGAACCTTTCAGGTTTCATCCCGCCTTGGCGGTAATAACAATTATCTTAAATCTACCACTTCTACACCAGGATATTTTTTGGCATCGAAAGCAAAGGTAGTTTCCGGTACATTTACATTTGGCGAAAAAGTTTTCACATTGTAAGTGTATTTGTTTCCATTTTTATCGAACAACACCACGTTTGCAATTTGTTTAGCTGTTTTATCGATACTTAAACGTACTTTAAAAATCGATTTTTTAGCATCTACAGGGGTTAAATCGATCATTTGATAAGTTTTACCCGCTACTTTTTCATCGCCGGTATAAACGTATTTAAATCCTTTCTCATAAACAGTGAAAATTTTAGCAGGGTTAATGGCATCGCCACTGTTATCTACATTACTTACCTGCACCTCTTTGTCTTTTTTCAAATAAGTCCATTGGCTTTTACCATCACTAAACAATTCCTGGTTAGTCATGGCTACTTTATACTTATTAGAGTTCGCTTTAACATACAAAGTACCTTGCTGGGTTTCTTTTACTTTTGCCTTTGGGTTATCCAAAGTGAAGGTAAAATCTGTTTTAACTACATTATACGATTTGTATTTTTTACTCACCTCCGCTAAAATGGCTTTAGCTTTCGCATCAGTTTGAGCATAAGTTGAAGTTGTAAAAGCAACTACAACCATTAATGCCGAAATTAATTTCTTCATCTTTTCTTTTTTAAATTTTTCCTTTGAAACGTTAGAGTAGATTATTGTTAAATGGTTTAATCTAGTCCTTGTCATCCATACTATTCAAGAACTGTTCCAAAGAATATTCATCCGGGTACAAAACTTCGCGCGCCTTACTTCCTTCAAACGGACCAACAATACCCGCAGCCTCTAGTTGATCGATAATGCGGCCAGCCCTGTTGTAGCCTAATTTTAGTTTGCGTTGTATTAAGGATGTAGAACCCTGCTGATGCATCACAATCAGTCTGGCTGCATCTTCAAAGAACTTATCGCGTTCATTAGGGTCAAAATCAGCCTTACTGCCCTCTCCTGCTTCATCTATATATTCAGGCAGTTGGTAAGCATCAGCATAACCGCGTTGGTTACCAATGTATTCAGAAATGCGGTCTACCTCAGGTGTATCAACGAAAGCACACTGTAGCCTGATTAAGTCGCTACCTGTAGATAAAAGCATATCACCGCGGCCAATTAACTGATCGGCACCACCACTATCCAAAATGGTTCTTGAGTCGATTTTCGACAATACCCTAAAGGCTAACCTGGCCGGGAAGTTGGCTTTAATGGTACCTGTAATAATATTTACAGATGGACGCTGTGTGGCCAGAACCAAGTGAATACCAATAGCCCGGGCTAACTGTGCCAAACGTGCAATTGGTGCTTCTACCTCTTTACCTGCTGTCATCATTAAATCGGCAAACTCATCAACCACTAAAACAATGAATGGTAAAAAGCGGTGCCCGTTATTTGGATTAAGCTTGCGTTTAACAAATTTATCGTTGTATTCTTTTAAATTCCTAACCTGCGCATCTTTCAACAAATCGTAACGCTGATCCATTTCGATACAAAGTGAGTTTAGCGTATTTACAACTTTTTTGGTATCGGTAATAATGGCATCGGCCTCGCCCGGAAGTTTAGCTAAAAAGTGCCTTTCAATTCTATTGAATAAGGTTAACTCTACTTTTTTCGGATCGACCAGTACAAATTTCAGTTGTGCAGGGTGTTTTTTAAACAACAGCGAAACCAGAATGGCATTAATACCCACCGATTTACCCTGACCGGTTGCCCCTGCTACCAATAAGTGAGGCATTTTAGCCAAATCGGCAATAAACACTTCGTTACTAATGGTTTTACCTAATGCAATAGGTAAATCCATAGTGGTTTGGCTCCATTTTTCGGTATTTAGAATGCTCCGCATGGGCACCATTTCAGGGTGTTGGTTCGGTACCTCGATACCAATTGTACCTTTACCTGGCATTGGTGCAATAATACGGATACCTAAGGCCGCTAAAGAAAGTGCAATATCATCCTCCAGGTTTTTAATTTTCGAAATCCTAACGCCAGGAGCAGGAATAATTTCGTAAAGGGTAACTGTTGGGCCAATGGTTGCCTTAATCTTATCAATTTCAATATTGTAATGATTAAGCGTTTCTACAATTTTATTTTTATTGGCTTCCAATTCTTCGGCATTTACCGAAATTTTATTGGTGCCATAATTTTCGAGCAAGTCTATTGTTGGGTACTTATAACCAGATAAATCTAGTTTTTCATCATAATTACCAAACTGTTCAACCAGATCATCCGATTTTTTATCTTCTTCCGTTTTTTCTATTGTAAAAGCAGGTTCCTTTTCGGTTTCAATTGGCGGTTCTACTACTAAAGGCAGTGATGAAGCTGCAGCAGTAGCCAGTGGCAAATTAGCAGCCAATGGGGATAATACCACAGGTGCTACAGTTTCTTCCTCTTCTTTTTCTTCATAACGACTTGGCTGCAATACGACGTTTTGTTGTTTACGTTCGTTACCTACAGGCTTATCGTGCACCGGAAATTCAATAGGTGCTGATGGTTCTTCTTCGAAAGTTTTGTTTTTTACTGCCTGCGCTCTAATATCGTTTACGTAATCTGGCGTTTCGTTATCGAGGTAAACTTCTTTCGCTTTACGTTCCGGAAATTTAAAATCGATATTATAGGCAATGATTAGAATGGTTAATCCGGCAAAAGCAATTAATCCTGCAACACCAGCTGCGCCAATTTGGGCACTTAATAATTTATTGCTCCAATAACCAAACTCACCTTCTAAATAATGTGGCGATTCTGACCAAAAGCTATGTGCAAAACCTAAGGTTAACGAAATAAACAGTAAAAAGAAAAAGCTATAACCTAATGTTTTAGAGATAGAAAGGATTTTAACTTTAAACAATAAACGGTAGCCGATAATAAAAAAGGCCAAAACGAACAAAAAAGATGCAATGCCAAACCATTCGTAAATAAACTGGTGCGATAACAAAGCACCAAACTTACCTAACCAGTTTTGAACTACCGGTATGGAAACACCTGCTTCTTTTAGTTCTTCTGCTGTTTTAAAAAGATTGCCCCAACCGCCGTTCGCATCGATTACATAACTCTGATCATCTTGCCAGGTAAATAAATACGAGGTAAAAGCAATTAAAAAATATAATGACAATATCACAAAAAACAGGCCTACAATTTTAACTGCACGGCCATCTGCCAAGTCGAAACTTGGCAAAAAATCTCTTTTTTCTTTCGGCTGCCTGCCTGATGATGACCTGCCGGGCGCACTTTCTGCACCTTTATCTCTGAATGTATTGGTTTTAAACTGGTTACCCCTTACCGACATTTTCTATCCTATAATAATTTAATATTGAACAAACTTAGATAAAACTGCGCAGCATTAACGAAAGCCTTACAAAAAAAATAATCACAAATTGTAACCACAGCTGTTATATGCTTTCTACTATGCCTCCTCTTTTCAAAACAATGCACTAAACCCGAGGAAATATATCGTTATATCTTATTTTTTTAATGTGCCTTAAATTAAATAAAAATATTCATCAGGCATTAAACCTTAAACAGAAATTATTGTCTATTATTTTAACAACACACAAGTTGTTACGTTTTGTCAAATGAAACGGATTTTGTTTTAGGTTTTATCCCGTTTTGCCTGGAGAGGTTAAACGGGATTTTTTTGTTTATAGACCTCATAACCTCAGCCTGATTAATTTCTATTCATAGCGACCATTTTTAGCCATATCTGTCCGTAGAGTTCCGAAGGGCTCTACGGATTAATAATAGAAAAGAGTCTGTGACTCGTTTTAATCGAGTTATAAACTCAATTTTATTCTTATATCCATAGAGATGCTATGCTTAACGCTACGGACAGAGCAGGAAAATACTAGGTGATTCAGCTCCTATTATTTTGAAAAGCAGGGTTCTGTGCACTTCGGTTATAACCGTCCCGCTATCACTTCAAGTCCTCACTCATTCTTCGTTCCGGGCTTTTCGTTCTATCAGGTTTATTTAACCTGAGGCTGTAGTTCTTAGGGCTTAACGTGTCTGTCCGTAGAGTTCCGAAGGGCTCTACGGATTAATAATAGAAAAGAGTCTGTGACTCGTTTTAATCGAGTTTATAAACTCAATTTTATTCTTATATCCATAGAGACGCTATGCTTAACGCTACGGACAGAGCGGTTCGTTCCGGGCTTTTCGTTCTATCAGGTTTATTTAACCTGAGCATGTAGTTCTTAGGGCTTAAATCTAATGGTTGTGAAGACAGTGGCTTTGCGTTAGGGATTGTAAGGGTTCAGTACCGATCTTTCATCGGTACCGGAGCGAAGCGCAGCCCTGCAAAGCCCGCCCCTTTCCCGTTTTTCACGGGATTGGGTAACGCCCAAATGAGTTAACAGCTTTCAGTTGGCAATTTTCGACCGGTTGCTCATTTTTTTTGACATCATGTTTTTTGACCTCTGAGGTTCTTGGTAGATTGCCTTACACTAAATATATTTAGGCTTTAAAGTTTACAATTTCTTAATTTTTGTTAATTTAAAGCGATTTTTGAAACAATATTATGGGCATAGCGCAACTCGAAGAGCAAATTGAGGCTGGAAATTTACAAGCAGTAAAAGAAATTTTGGTAGAAAATCCAAAATTGGCAAATCTGGATACTTCTCATCACATTTCGCCGTTATTATTGGCTTGTTACTACAAAAAGCAAGAAATAGCCGACTTAATAGCTGAGTTTGTAGATAATTTAACCTTATTTGAAGCCTGTGCTGTTGGTAAATTCGATGCGGCTACCTTATTGATTTTTCAAAACCCCGAAAGTATAAACGATTTTTCTGAAGATGGCTTTACACCACTTGGTTTAGCCTGTTATTTCGGACATGAAGAATTAGCCCGTTTTCTGGTTTTAAAAGGTGCCGATGTTAACCTGGCATCAAAAAATGGCTTTAATGTATTTCCAATCCACTCGGCAGTGGCAGCTAATAATTTCAATATCACTAAAATGCTGTTAGATGCAGGTGCATACCCGAATGTTTGTCAGAAAGCAGGTTTAGCCCCATTACATACTGCTGCACAATTGGGAAATATCGAATTGATTATTTTACTGTTAGAACATGGCGCAGAGGTTTCTTTACGCATGGAAGGCGGAAAACTGCCAGCAGACTTAGCCGCAGAAAAAGGCTTTAACGAAATTGCAGAAATTTTAAGAGATGATGATTAATTCAGTTATCAGTCCGTAGTTCACAGTTCTCAGTTTAATCAACCGCAAACCGGATACTGTTAACTGCCTACTAAACAGTTTTCAGTTTGTAGTTTGCAATTTTCAGTTGATTTAGCTGTTAACTGAATATTGCTAATTGAAAACTGAACTATTCCCATATCCGTAACCGCATTCTTTTCATATACGTCCTGATATCGAGCACAACAGCTGCCAAAAAATAAAATAATATTGGAAAACCTACCGCCAAAAACGACGAATAAATAAAAAACAGGCGCACTTTAGCGGTACTCATATTCAGCTTATTGGCCAAATAGGTAGAAACTCCAAAACTCTGCTGTTCAAAATAAGTTATAATCTTCTGTAACATTTTAAGCTTATTTTAAAAATCTTAATCGCAAGCACGAAACAAAATTATCCAAACCCAAAACCGTCATTTGATTTCAGCATCTAATTTAGCAAATTTAATTGGTTAAATTTTAATCGCAAATCATACTCATTTATTCTAAAACCAATTTTTCGAAATCCTGTTTATCTTCGTGTTTAATAAAAAGTGTTTGTTGTTCTTCCAGTCCCGAAAATTTTTTGATCAGTTCTACCTTAAATTTATGGATATCTACATCTTTATTTAAAATAACAGTTAAGGCATCGGCATTCCCCCTAACCTCAATAATCTGATTAGGATATAGTTCTTTTAGCTCGTGTGGAAATTCCATAATATAAAAACGAATTATAGGGTAGAAAGTTTTACTGGAAATCAGTATCTGGTTAGTTCTGTTTTAAAATTTTAATTCCAATACCACAAGATAGGCATTTTTTTTCATCGCAATATTGCTTTTTTAGCTGTAAAATTCCCTGAGAGGCAAATGCGTTCGCTACCCTCACCCCAGCTTCTGTAAATTTATCAGTAATTGCATTTTGTTCAGGAGGCAAACTTTCTAACAGTTTTATTGCCCTACTGATAAAATATTGTGTTGCTGTATGTTTCCCATAAGCGAATAAAAACAGGGCTACGGTATTTAACAGCACATTATCTACAGATGTTTTCCCGATCTGGATATTTACCGAGGAGGTTACTTTTTTAAAATGATAATGTGTTCTCCAATAATCATTTACTGGCAGATTTTCAAATAACGCACGCAGCTCAGCCACATTCTTTATTTCCATAATTTTAGAAAAAAGATGATTGGCTTTTATAATTAATGCTGCAAATTGTGCCAAACGGATGGTTGGAAAGTTTTGAGGACGCATGCGCATAAATTTCCACAATGAAACGTCAACGGGCGTAATATTGTATTTCTTTTGGAGAAACTGAAATTCGGCTTTTAACTTTTGGGGATATTCTTCTTCAAAATAATCATTTAAAAATCCTGCAGCACCAAAAACCAATGCTTCTATCTGATATGGATTGTTTTTATGCCTGGCATAAATATGCTGCGGAACTGCTTTGGCAAACAGCTCAAAAGGCAGAGCATTTATTTTGAATCCGAAATTACGTGCTATAAAACGGTAGAAAGTCTCATCCCAATTCCCCTTTAATTCGTTTAAAGTTTCTGTAACAGCATTTGTTTTCTGCTCAAAACGTTCAAGCAAGGTTCTTGATAAAAAAGAATCAACAATTAACCCATCTACCCTTCCTATTTGAGCGATGCAAGGAAAATCGGTTAAGGTGAGAAAGAGATTTTCGTACTTTCTGATCAGATCATTAGAAATGCGGCTCTTCAATTCTAAAACTGGTAAAACCGATCCATCCATCCTGGTTATTTCAGCATCATGCTCATAAACTACATGCAAGATTACATTTTCATATCCTGGGTTAACCTGGTGGTTGTGTTTTAACCAATCAGACGATTTTAAGTGAATTTCTACATTTCCCGCCCAGGTAGTATGGCCAATTTCCATTTTTGCATGAAAAAAATCGGGACCAGCATTTTTGTTGAGCAAGCCTGGGTTTATGATTTTCAGGTTTTCGCCACGCGTGGTTTGCAGATCGTTAAAATCGAACGACCTGAACTGCCATACATAATGAAGAAAATCTTCCGGAAAATTCATTCTTGAAGATAATGAATTTTATTTGGCTATAACTAATTTATAAGTTTAAATTTTGAGCTTCTTTGGAGTAGTTGTTAAAAACATAGGTAACCAAATTACGATCTTCACTTTTTTCGAATACAAAGTACCAGGTTGTTTTTTGACTAATATTAAAATGAATTAGCCATCTGCCATGATGAGAAATAGCTTTCGGAGCAATGTAATATTGCTTCTTCACGATTTTGCTTTCAGCAATATCAATCAATCTGATAACGTAATCTATAGCACTTTCGCGGATACTGAAATAGTTTTCGTAAAAAAGCACATCAACCAGTTCGTTAAGATAAATCAGAACCAGGGGACTGAAACGTACTATTTCCAAGGCAAGGTATTAATATGCTGAATGGCTGCTGCTTTAAATTCAGAAGCCGATAAACTTTCCTTCCACTTCGCATCAAAAGATGTATACGTTGCGGGTGTCTTTACATAAGCTACCTGCTCTTCATTAACCACCGGAAGCTGGCCCTGATTTAATACTTGCATCAGTTCTTTTTTTTCGGCAGCTGAAAGTTTTTTTACATGCTCAAGTAATGACTTAAAGTCCATATTATCAAAAGGGTTCGTCATAGGCCAGGTCTAAACAATTAAATATAAGGATTTTTACGCAAAAAAAGCAATTAACCTAATCAAATATTAGTACATCATGCATTTCGATAATTACAATTAACCTATTCATTATGCAACTTAGGCCATTTGCATTGCCATTTAGTAAGGCCAAAGCATTGTATCTCTGTCTCAACTAAAATCAGGTCTAACATCCCGATAGTTATCCTACTGTGTGGACACATATTCCCAAGGCGATGATCATGCTGTCCCGAATCTTCAGGCTCAGCATCCTATCGCTAACAACACCCTGAAATAAATTACCCCTGGTGAGCTCGCTAGCCTAATAAAATATAAAATTAATTACACAAGTTCTGCCTTAACCAAAATCTGCTCCATTTCCTGTTGTAGTTTTAACGCCTCTTCCCTGGCCCTTTCGGCAAAGTCTTCGCCCTGGCCAGCGTAAATAATTCCTCTTGAAGAGTTGATCAATAATCCACATTGCGAATTTAATCCATATTTACACACTTCACCTAAATCTCCACCTTGTGCACCAACTCCTGGTACCAAAAGAAAGTGATCTGGTGCCAGTTTACGTACATCGCCAAATGCCGCGCCACGTGTTGCACCTACCACATACATCATCTGCTCATCAGTTGCCCAGGCTTGCGAGGTTTTAATCACTTTTTCGAAAAGTCTGTCTTCCCCAACTTCCTGCAATTGAAAATCGGCATGCCCCATATTTGAGGTTAAAGCCAATAGAATTACCCATTTATCTTTAAAAGTTAAAAATGGTGTTACCGAATCGCTACCCATATAAGGTGCAACGGTAACCGAATCGAAACTCATCTCAGACGATGCTGCATTAAAAAATGTTTCGGCATACATGGCAGAGGTATTTCCAATGTCGCCACGTTTAGCATCCGCAATAGAAAAAATATCTTCTGGAATATATTTCCAGGTTTCGGTTAAGGTTTCCCAACCTTTTTTGCCGTAACACTCATAAAAAGCAGTATTGGGTTTATAAGCTACACACAAATCTTTCGTGGCATCGATAATCTGTTTATTGAATTCCAGAATTGGATTTTCATACTTTAACAAATGTTTTGGTATCTTATCTAACGAAGAATCTAATCCGACACATAAAAATGAACGTTTTTTTTGTATCTGCTCGAAAAGTTGCTGCTTGGTCATATATGGGCTTATTTGCTGCAAATATGAAGATTTTTAAGTTTTCTGAGCGATAAAATAATGTGCACATTAATTATTTTTATAAACATTTTAAACTTTTGCTTGCAGATTACGTTTCAAATACATACAATTGCACCATAATTTCTCAACCGTTTATCTGAATATCCCAGAAAAATTTATCAAGACTTGTTTTTTGTTACCATTTTTTAAAAGCAGATATTGCTTTTTATTCAGCTTGTAAACAATTATGAAACAATTTGAGCATTATCCCTAATGAACTCATTTAATGTTTTATAGCCTTAAGAATTTATACGTAATGAAAAGCCGGGCTTACACTAACACAAATATTTTTTAAGCCTGTGCAAGATTTATAACAGAAAACATCCGTTATAAACAAATGAAAAATTTCTTGAAACATATATATTTAGAATGTTTAGTAAAACAGAATTAAATGATAAGCTCACAACAGAATTACGTGAGCTAGCAAAAAGCTATGGCATTGAAGGTGCCGACTCCCTAAGAAAAATCGACCTTGTTGAAGTCCTTTTACACCAACAAGAAATTATAAATGCCGCTAAAGCTGGTGCAGATCCTTATAGCGAAATTGAACCTATAGCAGCTACTCCTGCGCCTAAAACTAAAGCTGCAAAAGCCCCAAAAGTTACGGCAGCAGCATCTGCAGTAGTAGCCGATAAGCCCGATGCAACTACAGCTGATAAGCCTGTTAAAAAAAGAGCGAGGTTAACAAAAGCGGAGCCTGTAACAGCAATTGAAAAGAGAAGAGATGCTGTAACATTATTTGACGAACCTCAGCACCAACAACAGCCAGAAAGACAACCCGACAGAATTGTTGAAGCTGAAGAAAGTGTAAAACCAATCTCAGCTTTAATAGAAGAAAGTGCAGAAGTACTTCCGGTAGCGCCAAAACAAAAACAAGAGCCTAAAGAAAAGCAGGAAAAACCGCAGCGCGACGAAAATCGCCAGCAAAAACAACCAGGCGGAGGCAATCATCACAAAAACGAAAACAGTTACTCCAACCTGGATTTCGATAACGTAATTACAAATGAGGGTGTTTTAGAAATTATGCCTGATGGTTATGGTTTCTTGCGTTCGGCAGATTACAACTACTTAACTTCTCCTGATGATATTTATGTATCTCAGTCTCAAATAAAACTTTTTGGATTAAAAACCGGCGATACGGTAAAAGGGAGCATCCGCCCGCCAAAAGAGGGTGAAAAATATTTTCCCTTGGTTCGGGTAGAAACCATTAACGGCAGAATCCCTGCTGAGGTTCGCGACCGTGTTCCTTTTGATTATTTAACGCCACTTTTCCCAACCGAAAGATTAAACCTATTTACGGATACAAACAATTATTCTACCCGTATTATGGATTTATTTACACCGATTGGTAAAGGACAGCGTGGTTTAATTGTTGCACAGCCTAAAACTGGTAAAACCAATTTATTAAAAGAAGTGGCTAATGCAATTGCTAAAAACCACCCTGAAGTTTATTTAATTATCTTATTAATTGATGAGCGCCCTGAAGAGGTTACCGATATGGCCCGAAGTGTAAGAGCTGAGGTAATTGCCTCAACTTTCGATGAGCCAGCTGAACGTCATGTTAAAATTGCCAACATTGTTTTAGAAAAATCGAAACGCCTGGTAGAAAGCGGACATGATGTAGTAATCCTTTTAGATTCGATTACACGCTTGGCGAGAGCGTATAACACTACAGCACCTGCATCAGGTAAAATATTATCAGGTGGTGTTGATGCCAACGCTTTACACAAACCAAAACGTTTCTTCGGTGCGGCCCGCAACATCGAAAACGGTGGTTCATTAACCATTTTGGCTACTGCATTAACCGATACAGGTTCTAAAATGGATGAGGTGATCTTTGAAGAATTTAAAGGAACCGGTAACATGGAGCTTCAGTTGGATCGTAAATTATCGAACAAACGTATCTTCCCAGCTATCGATATTACGGCATCAAGCACCCGTCGCGATGATTTATTGCACGACAGAGATACATTACAGCGCGTATGGATATTACGTAACCACCTTGCTGATATGAATAGCCAGGAAGCGATGGAATTTGTTCAATCTCAAATAAAAGGGACAAAAAGTAACGAAGAGTTCTTAATTTCGATGAACAGCTAAATAAGTTTAGCGTTTGGGGTTTGGAGTAATGCGTTTCAAACCCCATGCGTTTAGCGCCTAACCCCATGCTAAAAAAAAACATCCCTAATGCGATTACCTGTGCAAACCTTTTATCTGGTTGTATCGGAATCGTTTTTGCATTTAAAGGCAATTTAGAAACCGCAGCTTATTTCGTTATTTTATCCGGAATTTTCGATTTTTTTGATGGCATGGTTGCCCGCTTATTAAATGTTAAATCTGCAATAGGAAAAGACCTGGATTCTTTGGCTGATATGGTAAGTTTTGGGTTCTTACCAGGTGTAATGATGTTCCATCTTTTAAAAGGAAGTGATTATTCATCAGATTACCTGCCATATTTTGGTTTTTTAATCACTATTTTTTCCGCCTTGCGGTTAGCCAAATTTAACAATGACGAAAGGCAGACAGAAGATTTTATTGGCTTAAATACACCAATGAATACCTTGTTTATCTGTTCGTTGCCCTTTATTGCCAACGATTATCCGCAGATTATTGCTTCCAGCATTTTGCTGATTGCCATTACAGCAATTACAAGCTTCTTACTGGTGAGCGAAATCAAAATATTCTCTTTAAAATTCAGCGATTTAAGCTGGGCAAAAAATAAAATCAAATTTATTTTCCTTATCCTATCGGCAATACTAATTGCTTTTCTAAAATTTGCGGCAATCCCTTTTGTTTTGGTGCTGTATATTGCTTTGTCTTTTCTGCATTTTAAGGGAGCAACCCCAAATAAATCAATATGAATGACAAGGAATTTTAATGAATTAATATATTGCGTGGAATCGTCATTCCCTCCAAAGGAGTTCCTTTGGAACAACTTGATTGGGAATCGTAATGCAATAGGCTTTAAGATTCCCGCCTGCGCGGGAATGACGACCTTATATTTGAATCAATGATAATTACTTAACTTTAATAGCATTGATAAGCAAGAAAAGTTCACATGACCTTGGTCGCCTCCGCATACATTAGAAACTTGATACATTAAAGCTTTTTAACCTCAAGTGGATCATCAATATTGCGACAGATGGACAAAATCGTTTGTCCCAGTACAGGGTGTAAAACTTCAGGGGCAATCTCGGCCAGGGGTTCCATCACAAATTTTCTGTTCTGCATATACGGGTGAGGTACCTGAAGCTTATCTGGAATATTGATGATTTGATCTCCAAAAAGGATAAGGTCGATATCAATTAAGCGTTCTCCCCATTTATCTTTCCTCACCCTACCCAGTTCCTGCTCAATACTTAATGCCAGATTTAAAACTTCCAAAGCGCTTAAATTAGTTTGCAGGGCCACGGCCTGGTTTAAAAATGCAGGTTGATCGGTTTTACCCCAGGCAGCGGTTTCGTAAAGAGATGAGATGGCTATCACCTTACCAATTTTATTGTTCAGTAGCTCGATGGCTTTTTTCAAATTCGCCTCCCTATTACCTAAATTTCCGCCCAGTAACAAATAAGCCGTGCAGTACTCTAAAGCTTGATTAAGCATCATGTATTTTTATATCTTTACAACACAAAATTAAAACATTTAAATGAGAGAATTCTTTAAGTATTTATTTGCCTCTATGCTGGGCTTTTTCTTATCAATAGTCATTGTATTTGTGATCTGCTTCGTAATTGTGGTGGGTTTAATATCTTCTGTTGATAGCGACAAAACGGTTGTTGTGTCTAATAATTCGGTATTATTTCTAAATTTAGACCAGGCCATTACAGAACGTACACCAAAAAATCCATTCGGAAACCTGCCAATTGTTGGGGGCGAAGAAAAAGATGGCATTGGCTTAAACGACTTCTTAAAAGCAGTTCAAAAAGCCAAAACAGATGATAATATTAAATGTATTTACCTGAGTGTGAGCAGTCCGAATGCAGGTTTTGCAACCTTACGCGAGGTTAGGAATGCGTTGATCGATTTTAAAAAATCTCATAAAAAAATTATTGCATACAGCGAAGTATATACACAAGGGGCTTACTATTTAGCTTCTGTAGCCGATAAAGTATATTTAAATCCGGAAGGTGCATTAGAATTTAAAGGATTTAGCTCTGAATTAACTTTCTTTAAAGGAACATTAGAAAAAGTTGGTGTAGAAATGCAGGTCATCAGGGTAGGAAACTACAAAAGTGCCGTTGAGCCATTTATTTTAGATAAAATGAGTGATTACAATCGCAAACAGGTTACCGCTTATGTTGGCGGTTTGTACAATACTTTCTTAACTGATATTGCGCAGAGCAGAAATATCCAAAAAGATAGTCTTTATAATATTGCTGATAATTACAAAGTGCAGCAGCCGCAAGATGCCGTAAACTTTAAAATGATCGATGCTTTAAAGTACAAAGATCAGATTTTAGAGGAATTAAAAGGATTATCTGGTAGAACCAGAGGAGAGAATGTCCGTTCTGTTTCCATTAACGACTATGCCAAAAACAATAGCGATACAGGCGAAGGAAAAGATAAAGTTGCTATAATTTATGCCAACGGAGAAATTAGCGGAGGCGAAGGTTCTGATAAGCAGATTGGATCGGAACGGATTTCCAGAGCGATCAGAAAGGCCCGCTTAGATGACGATATTAAAGCGGTTGTACTCCGTGTAAACTCTCCTGGAGGTAGTGCACTTGCTTCAGACGTAATCTGGAGAGAAATAGTATTGACCAAAAAAGAGAAACCCGTTATTGCATCCTTTGGCGATGTGGCTGCATCAGGCGGTTATTATATTGGTTGTGCTGCCGATAGTATTTTTGTGCAGCCGAATACCATTACCGGTTCTATCGGTGTATTTGGTATTATCCCGAATTTCCAAAATTTAATGACCAATAAACTGGGTATTACGTTTGATGGTATTAAAACCGGTAAATATGCTGATATAATGGCTACTAACCGTCCTATGACTGCAGGAGAAAAATTCATCATCCAGAATGAATTAAACAGAATTTACAGCGGCTTTGTAAGCCGTGTGGCCGATGGCAGAAAGAAAAGCAAAGCTTATATCGATAGTATTGGCGGCGGTCACGTTTGGATTGGAACAGATGCTGTTCAAATCGGCCTGGCCGATAGAATCGGAAGTTTTAACGATGCGATTAAAGCGGCTGCTAAAAAAGCTAAATTAAAGAATTATAAGGTGGTAGAATATCCGGATGTAATAGACCCATGGAAATCGTTAATGGATGAAGGTACCGACAGAATTAAAACCTATTACACCAAACAAGAACTTGGGGAGAACTATATGCTTTACCAACAAATGAAAAAGGTAATTGCAAGTTCGGGCATTCAGGCCAGAATGCCATTTGAAGCAGTAATAAAATAATGATATAAGATATACAATGGATGATGGAAAACGGGGGTATCCTCACACTACATCATCCATTTCCTATCTTACACCTTCCCTACTTGATTAGTTTCCACTCGGGGTGCAGCGTTAAATAAGTTGCATTAACCGGAATATTTGCCGGATGAACGGTTAAAGAAATGCTTTTCCCCTTTAAAAATTCAAAACCAATTCCATCTTTTTTATCGTCATAAACCAGTACGGTATCTTTCTCTTCGTTTAAGTAAGCCGAGAGTTTTTCGATAGTTGAAAATTTCAATTTCGTATCTTCCAAAGTGCGACCTGTTGACAAACCATCTTGCGTTTTAAATTTATTAGAGGTAATCCGAATCTGTTTTACATCTTTTACAAGCATACTGGTATCACGATAAGAAGAATAAATGGCAATTTCGTTTGGGTGTTTCCCTGTCGAATCATCGCTATACCAAATCCCCCAGGCTTTCCCCATTGCAGCATCACCTGCATTTGGCCTCCCTAGTTTTATCCCAACCTGCCCCATGTCTTCACCAAGTGTGATTTCGCCTACTGAACGACCAGCCACAATCAAAAACCTTTCATCAACAGGTTGCACTGTAGCAGATGCTAAATTACTTATTGAATCTTTTTTGTGCTGATCTGTTTTGTGGGCAGATTGACATGCAGCCACACTCATACCTAATCCCAGGAGGGCAAATTTTATAGATTTCATCAGTGTAAAACAACACTTTAATAAAATTGTGTTTAGAAATTAATAAGCTTGGTCAAAATTTGAGGCATTATTTCCTAATTTTACCCCTTATGGAAAACAAGACCATCGCCCGCACCTTACGCCTGTTATCGCAGCTTATGGAACTGCATGAAGAAAATCCCTTCAAGATTAAATCAGTTGCAAATGCCTATTTTAAAGTAGATAAACTGCCTTTTGCCTTAAAAGACAAACCTCTGGATGAGCTGGATAAAATTGAGGGTATTGGTAAAGGACTGGCTTCCAAAATCATAGAACTTCTCCAAACAGGAGAATTAAAAGAACTTAACGAAATTCTCGAAAAAACACCAGAGGGTGTAGTAGAAATGCTGGCTATAAAGGGCATTGGACCAAAAAAAATATTCATTATCTGGCGTACCTTAGGAATTGAAAGTATAGGTGAATTGTATTATGCCTGTAATGAAAACCGCCTGATTGAAGCCAAGGGTTTCGGGTTAAAAACCCAGGAAGAAATCAAAAATGCCATCGAATTTAAACTCGCAGCCAACGGGCGGTTTTTATATGCTCAGGTTGAAGGTTTTGCTAAAACATTATTTACCCAACTTTCTGATTGGACTGCAAAAATTGACGGCAATGCACTTTTAGGTTTCGCTGGTCAGTACCGCCGCGCCTGTGAGATTATTGATGAGCTGGAAATCGTAATTGGTACAGCACAAATCGATGCCATTAAACAAAACTTACCTGCTTTCGAACCACTTTCGCTTATTGAAGCCGAAAATGCTTTTATCTGTACTACTGAAGCAGGTTTTAGAATAAAAATCGATGTGGTAGAAAAAGCTGATTTTTATTTACAATGGTTCAGGTTAACTGGAAATACAGCGCATGTAGAAAAGGTTTTAGCGTTGGCGGGTGAAGGTCCTTTTGTAAATGAAGAAGAAATATATAGCAAAGCAGGCTTATCTTTTATCGAACCGGAGCTTCGTGAAGATTTTGATGAAATTGAATTGGCAAAAGTAGGTAAACTCCCTACCTTAATCCAATACAAAGATTTAAAGGGCAGTTTGCACAATCACTCTACCTGGAGTGATGGCGTACATACCCTGGAGCAAATGGCTGTATATTGTAAAGAAAACTTAAATCTTCAGTATTTGGGGATCTGCGATCACTCCAAAACCGCTGTTTATGCAAAAGGTTTAAACGAACAGCGTGTTTTTGCACAGCACCAGGAAATTGATGAACTAAATAAAAAACTCGCTCCCTTTAAAATCTTCAAAGGTATTGAGAGCGATATTTTAAGTGATGGCTCATTGGATTATTCGGATGATATTTTAAAAACATTTGATTTTGTAGTGGCCTCGGTGCACAGCAATTTACGCATGGACGAGGCAAAAGCAACCGCACGTTTGTTAAAAGCTATTGAAAATCCATATACTACCATTTTAGGGCACCCAACGGGTCGTTTATTATTAAGCAGGGCCGGATACCCGATAGATTATAAAAAAATTATTGATGCATGCGCAGCAAATAAAGTCGTGATCGAAATCAATGCCAACCCGCTTCGTTTAGATTTAGACTGGCGTTGGCACCGTTATGCACTCGAAAAAGGCGTTTTATTGTCGGTAAACCCTGATGCACACCGTACCGAAGGTTTCCACGACATGCATTATGGTATTCTGGTAGCACGTAAAGGAGGTTTAAGTGCTGATAAATGCCTGAATGCTTTTTCTTTGGAAGAAATAACAGCGTATTTTAATAGTAGAAAGGTTTAGGGTTTAGGGAAACAGGCCCTAAGCTGTCTTGTTTTAAATCTCACAAATAAATCGGTGTAATCTTAAAATCTGTGTAATCAACCCGGCAGGAAAAAATCAATCTATTTAATATCTTTGCCCCATGATAAGTGAAATTGCCAACCGCATATTTAATCAGGTAATTACAGACTACCACAAGTTTGATGATATTGACCATCCGGTTGAAAACCCATATGATGCCGAAAGTTTAGAGCATCTTTTTTATATTAAAAACTGGATCGATACGGCCCAGTGGCATATGGAAGATGTAGTTCGTAACCCTCAGATTGATCCTGTTGAAGGTTTGAGCTGGAAAAGACGTATTGATGCACAAAACCAGGTGCGTACCGATATGGTTGAGTTTATTGATGGTTATTTCTTAAATCTTTATCAGGGAATTTCGGCTTTGCCAGATGCAAAAATCAATACAGAAAGTCCTGCATGGGCAATAGATAGGCTTTCTATCCTTGCACTGAAAATTTACCATATGCAGGAAGAGGCCGAACGCGAAAGTGCATCAGCCGAACATCGTGCACAATGCCAAACCAAGCTTAATGTATTGTTATCGCAGCGCGAAGATTTATCAACCAGTATCGACGAGTTATTGGCTGATATTGAAGCAGGCAAAAAATACATGAAAGTGTACAAACAAATGAAAATGTACAATGATCCGAGTTTAAATCCGGTATTGTATAATAAAGCATAACAGTTCAAATCGTCATTGCGAGGCACGAAGCAATCCTACTAATTCGCTATTCAAACCCATAGCTTTAAGATTGCTTCGTACCTCGCAATGACGAACTACTTGGAAAACATGTCATCAACCCAAAAAATTATTGTTTTACGCTTTTCAGCAATGGGCGATGTGGCCATGGTAGCTTCCGTTTTACAAGAATTTTCTGAGCAAAATCCAGCAGTTGAGCTGATCATGGTAAGCCGGCCTGCTTTTAAACCCTTTTTCGATCATATCCCCAGCCTCATCTTCCACCCTATCCAGCCTAAAGCCGCTCACAAAGGAATTGATGGATTATACAAACTCTATCAGGAACTCCGCAGTTATAAACCAAACGCAATAGCCGACCTGCACGATAATTTGAGGAGCAGGGCAATTTCTACTTTTTTTCGTTTAACCGGAACAAAAATTAGACGGATAGATAAAGGAAGGGCGGAAAAAAAAGCATTAACACGTACCAATAACAAGATTTTTAAACCACTGAGAAAAACCGTCGAGCGTTATGCCGATGTTTTCCGCGAATTGGGATTTAGCGTTAAGTTAAGTCATAAAATAGAAAAATCTCCACAGGAAATTCCCGCAAATGCTCAAAATTTATTTGCTAACAAAGCCACTAAAAAAATAGGCATATCTCCTTTCGCACAGCATGTTTATAAAGTATATGCTTTAGAAAAAATGGAAGAGGTAATTGCCTCATTAAACGAACTGGGTTACGAACTTTTCATATTCGGTGGCGGTAAAACAGAACAAGCAGTTGCCGAAAACTGGACAAAAGCGTACAAAAACGCTCATAATGTAATCGGCAGTTTTAACTTAACTGAAGAGCTTGCCATCATATCGAACTTAGATCTAATGTTAAGCATGGACTCATCTGGCATGCATATGGCATCGCTGGTTGGTGTACCTGTAGTATCTGTTTGGGGGCCAACACATCCTTACGCTGGCTTTTTGGGTTACGGACAATTGGAAAGCGACTGCATTCAGGTTGAGCACCCTTCAAGGCCAAATTCAATTTATGGAAACAAACCGTGTCTCTGCGGTGTTGAAAACTGTATAGATTTAATTAAGCCCGAAACAATTGTAAACAAAATTAAAGAGAAACTAAATGGCTAAGCAACTACTCCTGGTCCGCCATGGCAAATCAGATTGGGGAAATATAGATTTAAAAGATTTCGACCGTCCGTTAAATAAACGTGGTAAAGAAAATGCACCAGAAATGGCCGAAAGACTAGTCAACAAAGGTTTTAAAATAGATCGGATCGTAAGTAGCCCTGCGAAAAGAGCCAAATCTACGGCCAAATATTTTGCAGAAGCCTATAATATAGACCACATTCAATTTGAAGAATCTATTTACGAGGCCAATACCACAGCCCTGCTTAAAGTGGTTAATAGTCTTGATGATGATGCAGATAAAGTTGTGCTATTTGGTCATAACCCTGGTTTTACAGATTTTGCGAACGAGTTATGCAATGCCGATATTTATAACATTCCAACTGCAGGCATGGTGTTAATTTCTTTTCCTTTTGATTCGTGGCAAATGGTAAGTAAAGGAACAGGAGAACTGGTGTTTTTTGATTACCCGAAAAATAGTGATGAAGTTTAGATTTATTTTATCATTAAGGCGTTAAGAACATTAAGGCCTAAATTCATTACAGATTGGCTTCGGCCAACTGCATAAATACTTAAAACGGCTTAGTTATATTCTTTGGTGCTGGAAAGGTTTTTCCCGACAAGCACTAATCCACAGTTAAATAAACCCGATGGGAACGAATGCCGATTTTCTTCGGCAGTAGGGACAGCGGGACTGATTAAGCCAAGAACTACTGACGAACATTTCCAAAAAAATATCGCATCAACATAAAATATCTCAAATCAAGTATGGATACCTGAAATAAAATATTTTTACTACCTTTGAGTATATAAAACGAAAATCTGGCAATAGACATTTCGGTGAATTCATAACCTATACTCTTCTGGTTATTTCATAATTCGTATCGCCAGAAAATTTATCCATTAATTTATCTGAACATGAGTTTTGACTATAATACTACGCGTAGCCATTTAATTTTATCTGAATATGGCCGCAACGTACAAAACATGGTGAAGTATATCTGCGAATTGCCCACCATTGAAGAACGTAATAAATATGCCCAGGCGGTTATCGACCTGATGGGTTTTTTGCAACCGCATTTACGTGATGTTGCCGATTTTAAGCATAAACTTTGGGATCACCTGCACATTATTTCTGGCTACCAGATTGATGTTGATAGTCCGTACCCAAAGCCATTAATCGAAAATGCTTATATTAAACCAGAGCCTCTGGCCTATCCGCAACAACGTATTACCTACAAACATTATGGTAAAACAGTTGAAAATCTGATCGAAAAAGCCATGCGTGAAGAAAATGCCGAAATTAAGAAGGCAATGGTTCAGAGCATCGCAAATTTTATGAAAATGGCTTATGTTACCTGGAATAAGGATAATGTAAGTGACGATACGATTATTAAGGACTTAAAGTACCTTTCTGGTGGATTGTTATCACTTGATGAAGGTGTTAACCTCGCCAAAGTAGAATTTAGGGCGCAAAATCCTCGTCAAAACAATAATAATAACAATAACCGGGGTAGAAGCAATAATAACAACAACGGAAAAAACCGTCAGAATAACAACAACAATAATAACCGTCAACGCAACAACAACAATAAATCTAAATATTAATAACCATACGTCATTCTGAACTTGATTCAGAATCACTAAAATAGATGCTGAAATAAATTCGGCATGACGAACGGGTTAGCAAAAGAAAAAAATATGAACGCATTTGAAATAACAGGCGGAATTAAATTAAAAGGCGAAATTACCCCTCAGGGAGCCAAAAATGAGGCTTTACAGATTTTATCAGCTGTATTGCTTACCGAAAAGAAAGTAACCATCAGTAATATCCCCGACATTAAGGATGTTAACAAACTGATTGAATTACTTGGCGATTTAGGTGTTACCGTTGAGCGTATCAATAAAGACACCTATACCTTTGAAGCTAAAAATATTGATTTGAATTTCTTTGAATCTGATACTTTTAAATCGAAAGGTGGTGGTTTACGTGGTTCGATTATGATTGTTGGGCCATTGTTGGCACGTTTTGGTAAAGCAGCTATCCCGAAACCGGGCGGTGATAAAATCGGCCGTAGAAGATTGGATACACACTTTATCGGTTTCGAAAAATTAGGTGCAAAATTCGTTTACGACAGTAAAAAAGCTTTCTTTAATGTAGATGCCACCAATTTACAGGGTGCTTACATTTTGTTAGATGAGGCATCGGTAACCGGAACGGCAAACATTGTAATGGCTGCTGTTTTAGCCAAAGGTACTACCACCATTTACAACGCTGCCTGCGAGCCGTATTTGCAGCAGCTTTGCAAAATGCTTAACCGCATGGGTGCAAAAATTTCGGGCATTGGCTCTAACCTGCTTACCATTGAAGGTGTTAAAGTATTAGGCGGAACCGAGCACAGAATGTTGCCGGATATGATCGAAATTGGCTCTTTTATTGGTATGGCTGCCATGACAGAATCTGAAATTACCATTAAAGATGTTTGTTATGATGAACTGGGTGTAATACCAGAGGTTTTCAGAAAACTGGGCATTAAATTAGAGCGTCGAGGCGATGATATTTATGTTCCTGCTCAAAAACATTACGAAATCGATACTTTTATTGATGGTTCGATTTTAACCATTGCTGATGCTCCCTGGCCAGGTTTTACGCCTGATTTATTGAGTATTGTTCTGGTTGTGGCCACACAGGCAAAAGGAAACGTTTTAATCCACCAAAAAATGTTCGAAAGCCGTTTATTCTTCGTGGATAAATTGATCGATATGGGCGCTCAGATTATCCTATGCGACCCACACCGCGCAACGGTTAACGGTATCGATAAAAAATACAAACTTCGTGGGATTAGCATGACTTCTCCTGACATTAGGGCTGGAGTTTCATTATTAATTGCGGCTTTATCTGCTGAAGGCAAATCGACCATTTACAATATCGAACAGATTGAACGTGGCTATCAGGATATCGACACCCGTTTACGTGCCTTAGGCGCGCAGATTAAGCGTGTAAATGCTGATGCACCGAGCCACTAAGCTAGAAGTTGAAAGACTAAAGCTTAAAGTGAAAATAACATAACACAAAAACGCCCGAGTAAAATTTTACCCGGGCGTTTTTTATTTGATAAAGATCCTGAAACAAGTTCAGGAGGACGATCGCAGGAATTAAACACCCTACCCTGATATCGCATTAATAATATCATACTGGGTAATAATCTCAATCTTACCGGTTTCATCTTCTACTAACACTGCTGAGTTTTCTTTATTAATCAATGAAGAAATTTTATCAATTGAGGTGTTCAAATCAACAAATGGGAAAGTAGCCGTCATAATTTCTGAAATCGGCGCCGATTTTAAGCCTGGATTTTCAAGCAATGCTGATAAAATATCGCTTTCGGCAATTTTGCCTACAATCATTCCCTGCTGTGTTACCGGAATTTGAGAAATATTCATCGATTTAATGGTATTGATGGCCTCGAGCACTGATTTTTGTGCATCAAGTGTTACAATCTCTGTGCTTTCTTTTTTAGCCAGTATAGATTTAGCAGTTAATTTTTCGTCCTGTAAAAATCCGCGTTCACGCAACCAATCTTCATTATACATTTTACCCATGTATCGGCTGCCGTGATCGTGAAAAATAACGACAACAACATCTTCTGGCTTTAATTTATCTTTTAGCTGAATTAATCCGCCAATGGCAGCACCGGCAGAGTTACCTACAAAAATACCCTCTTTACGTGCAATATCGCGTGTCATTAAAGCGGCGTCTTTATCCGTCACTTTTTCGAACAGATCGATCACATCGAAATTTACGTTTGCCGGAAGGAAATCTTCGCCAATACCTTCTGTGATGTATGGATAAATCTCATCCTTATCAAATATGCCTGTTTCTTTATATTTCTTGAAAACCGAACCATAGGTATCGATTCCCCAGACTTTAATATTTGGATTCTTCTCTTTTAAATATTTACCGGTTCCGGAAATGGTTCCACCAGTACCTACGCCAACTACCAAGTGTGTAATTTTACCTTCAGTTTGCGCCCATATCTCAGGGCCAGTTTGCTCATAATGCGCTTGTGAGTTGGCTAAATTATCATACTGGTTCGGTTTCCATGAATTGGGAACCTCGCGTTCTAAACGCGAAGAAACAGAATAATAAGATCGGGGATCTTCTGGCTCAACGTTTGTAGGACAAACGATTACCTCGGCACCAAAGGCACGTAAAGCATCTACCTTTTCTTTCGATTGTTTATCAGTTGTGGTAAAAATACATTTGTAACCTTTAATAATGGCGGCCATAGCCAGGCCCATACCTGTGTTTCCAGATGTTCCTTCTATAATTGTTCCGCCTGGTTTTAGCTTACCGCTTTTCTCGGCATCTTCAATCATTTTAACCGCCATACGGTCTTTAATTGAATTACCCGGATTCGTAGTCTCTATTTTCGCCAGAATTGTTCCCGGAACTCCTTTTGTTATTGTATTTAATTTAACCAATGGCGTATTGCCAATAGTTTCTAAAATATTATTGTACCACATATCGCAAAATTAAGCAAAGGCATTAACTATTTTACAAACTATATTTTATTTGAAACATAATTTCGAAAATTAAAGTTTAAAAGAATTTAATTACATAATCTATAATTATGATAGGCATTATAGATTGATTATTGGGTAAAATGCAATTTCAATTTCCTTAGAGGAGTTTATATATTTTCCCCGGCAAAGAAACAATAACGCCCTGCATCTCTAATGTAAGGATTACAATTGCCAGCTTACTTTGCTGAATATTCAATTGAGTGCAAAGCTCATCAATAGAAAGTTGACCATTTTGTAAGGCATCAACAACCCGCTGCTCGTTAGGAGTAAGCGTTAACTGCAGCGTAGTTTGTTTAGTATTATGCTTAACCTTTATTTCATCATCCCAGCCCAAATAATAAATCAAATCGTTAGCATTAGTGATTAATCCAGCTCTGTTGGTCTTGATCAGGAAATTACATCCTTCTGAAAAAACATCATTTGTTCTACCCGGAAAGGCATATACATCTTTATTGTAAGAATTAGCAATTTCTGCAGTAATTAAGGCGCCACCTTTTATTGATGCTTCAACTACAACAGTGGCATCTGCAATACCTGCAATAATCCGGTTTCTTTGCGGAAAATTAGGCCGATCGGGATTGGTCATAATTGGAAACTCGGTAAGCAGGCCTCCATTCAAAACCATTTTTTGAGCAACCGCTTTATGAATTTTTGGATACATCCGGTCTAAGCCATGACCAAGTACCCCAACTGTTGGAATATGATTTGCCAGACATTCTTTATGGGTGGCTACATCAATACCATAAGCCAAGCCACTAACGATCAAAACGTTATAAGGCGCTAAAACTTCACATAATTCCTTACAGAGATTTTTTCCATAGTTTGTTGCATTACGGGTACCAACAATACTGATGATGCGCTGCTGATTGAAATCAACAGTCCCTTTGGCATAAAGCAGTATAGGCGAATCGATGCAGTTCTTTAATCTTTTAGGATATTTCTCGTCTGAAAAAAACAATACCTCTATCCCATGTTTTTCGATAAAATCTAATTCTTGTCTGGCCCTAACCAAAGCATCAGTACTACGAATGGCTTCAATTGTTTTCTCTCCGACACCTGGGATTTTTAAAAGTTGTTTTTTGCTTGCAGAAAATACATTTTCGGCACTTCCGCAATAGGCAAGAAGGTTTTTGGCCGTTACCGGACCAATAGATTTAATAAAAGTTAAGGCAATTTTATGGAGCATGCTGATAATCTGATAAGGTTAAATAAATGCGGGATGATTTATTTCCTTAAAGCAAGCTTAAAAATCAATGTCGATTAAACTTTTTAACGGAATATGAATATTGTTTTTTAGCTGTATATATTTCTCTGTTACTGCCCAAACTGTAGTATCAACACGTTTAGGACCAATGGTAGTATTAAAAGTAATGACGGCTTTTGATTTAAATTCATTACCTAGCCTTTGCGCTTCTTCAAGTTTGGTTTGTAGTTCATTGGAATGATCTTCCTTTGCATTGATGATATTTAAATAACTGATATGTTCCTTTTCTACAATTTCTATTGGCATGGTGTCTCTTTAACGATTAATGTTAAACAAGCTTATCAATTTTTTAGAAAAAATGCAACTCTTATTTATTCGATTTGTGTAATAATTATAAAAAAAAGGCCAGATTTGTGGTTCAAATCTGGCCTTTTCGATAAAGTTTACAGCTAATTATTTAAAATTCAGCTTTCTGGTCTCAACCATTCCTTTAAATTCGTGGTCCAACTTACCAGAAAGATCTCCAACCTGGGTTTTAGATAGTGGTGAGGTACTGCTAATGGTATTATCCTTAATTAAAGAAGAGAAACTTCCATTCGCCGAATAGTATAAGGCTTGTGCCAATAATTTTTCTGTTGGATCTCCGAAATCTTTGGTTACATCATCAAAAATATCTTTATCAACTGCCATTCCATCAAAGTAGCCCCCTTGATCTAATTGATTTTTGGTTTCAAACTGTGGAATGTATAAATCATTTTTATCAATACGGATAGAGAAAAAGCCTACAGGTTTACCATAAGTTTTCTTGCCGATCAGTTTAACATCTATTACAGGCTTTAAATTATTAATTAATAGCTCACTTGCTGATGCGGTGCCGCTGGTTACAATAAAATAAACCCTGGTTAAGCCATTTAATGAGCCACGTTTTGCAAAGACTTCTTGATTAAATGCAGCCCGGGTTGGTTTATAATCTAAATCAAACATTGAAAACATTCGTTTAACGCCATCGGAACCAGTTTGATAAAATTTCTGATTTTGTAAAATAGTTGCGGCTCCATCCTGCATGGTTTTAGTCCAGTATGTGGTATTCATTACTTTTCCGTTTTGAGAAGCAGGGGCAATTAAATTTGTAAAAGCTTCTGATGTGGCTACCGAACCACCACCGTTGTACCTTAAATCAACAACCAACTCGTTAACGCCATCCGTTGCAAACTGAGCAAATGCAGCATCCAATAGCGCAACAGAATTAGTGGTAAAGCTATTGAATACAATATAACCCACCTTTTTTACACCAATAGTATATGTTTTGGTAAAAAGTATCGGGTTGATATTATAACTCGCCTTGGTTATCGTTACATCCTGACTAGTCCCATCTGGTTTTAAAACTGTCATGGTAACCGTTGGGTTTGTGCCAAAAATAGCATTCACGATATAATCTATCCTTGCATCTGTAGTATTGATATCTGTACTACCATTAATTTTTGTAATCTGATAACCTCTCTTTAAGCCTTGAACACCGGCAGGAGATCCAGCATATACATATTTGATCCTTAAATCATTCGTACTGGCAAAGAATACCGAAAAGCCAAAATCTCCAGCTACGCCACCTAATTCGCCAGCTACAGTTCCATCATCAATAAAAGAATATTTATCTTTCCCCCCGGTGCTGGGTAAAGCCTTAAGTGCTGCAATGATGGCATTGTTAGAGTTGTATTGTCTCGGGTTAAATGTATCGTAATTAGGCATACCTGCATTCCAGAAATAGGTCTGTTTGGCATATAAAAAAATCGAATCTTTAGTCAGCAATGCCCGGTCATTGGTTGGTGTTTGCAACAGGTTTGATTCACCACCAATATTTGCATCAGGGTTATTATTATTTGATTTTTTACACGATGTTGTAAATGCAACCAAAATGATCAAAGCACACCAAAATGTGTTTTGTGAAATAAATTTTCTAAGCATATTTATTTGTAAATTTCTAGTGATACAATATACTGCAAATTAATTAATTTAGATTGTTGCTCATCAAATTTATTTGCACCAACAACTAACGCTTGGTTAGGCAATAAATTGTTGCTGCTTAGTATGTTCTGAAAAATTTCTGCTTTAGATTGGCCCAATTCCTCAACAAAATATACCGTAAGGTATTGCTCTAGTCCGTTCCACTCCGTTTGCTTAATTTTATTGAGTTGTTGTTCCGGATTACCGTCCGTTACAATAAAAATCTGCTTCCGGTTTACAACAAGCTCCTGCATAAACTCGAGCATATTTTTAAAAAGCAAGAGCTTAAGCGGCAAACGGGCATTTAAATGCAGGAGATCGAAATTGTATTTATATTTTTCATCAATCCCAAATTGTTCAGCCGTTTTTTCGAAAAGCCCATCTGTTCCGTTATTTTCATATTCAGCCTGCATAAAGCTGATGATGGCCTGCGCATTTTTTTGCTCGGTATATTCTATAAACTGTGCAAACAGGTAATACACCTGCAACAGATAGTCCTTTTCAGGAAAAAGCACATTGTCTAACTCAAAAATAACAAGTTGTTTATCCTGAACGTATTGATAGGCATCCATATTAAATTGTAAAAAGTTTTAAGTCATTAACATTGTTAAAGCCGAATACCCCATTAAATGATGATGAAAGTTTCTGGGATACAGTATTTTCCCCGCTCGAATAAATACAATCGCCGTGGATATATACCGCAAAATTTTGAAAAGATTGCTTTTCCTGGGGTAAATAATCTGCAATTACATCAGCATTAGGCAAAAGCACCTGAATTCCATACTCCCCAAAAAGCACTGCAGACTTAACCAATGGCTCAACTTCATAATCGTGTAAAGGGATGATGCAATCTATCCCTTCGGTAATGCAAAAGTTGAGCAAAATGTGAGCTATGCTATCTTTATTTAACAAGCCTAAGGAAGAAAAAGCATATTTTTCTGTAATGATGCCGGGTACATCGCCATAATCGGCCAGTAGTACAAAATGACTTGGGAATGCTTTCATCAGCTTTAAAGCTTTCGCATTATTTCCGCCGGTAATGAGTATTTTCAAAATTTAATTATTGAATGAATAAAATTAGTGAATGAGAGGGTTTTGAATGAGAGCATGATTGGATGTCCGTATTCTTCCTAAAATCATATAATCCTTAAATCCTCGCTTTTATACAATTAAACCATCTTTCATGCTCACCACGCGATCGCTGGTTTTTGCAAGGTGTTCATTGTGCGTAACAATTACAAACGTTTGATGGAAATTATCGCGCAAACTAACAAATAACTGATGTAATCCTGCCGCATTTTCAGAATCCAAATTCCCTGAAGGCTCATCGGCCAATATAATTGAAGGATTATTGATCAGCGCTCTTGCAATGGCCACGCGTTGCTGCTCACCGCCTGAGAGCTGATTAGGCTTATGCTGGGCTCTATCTTTTAGTCCGAACAGATCTAAAAGTTCAAACGCCCTGTTTTCAGCCTGTTTTTTATTGGTTTTGGCTATAAATGCCGGGATACAAATATTTTCAATTGCACTAAATTCCGGCAACAAATGATGAAACTGAAATACAAAACCTATATTCTGGTTTCGGAAAGTACTCAACAAATCGCCATTCAATTTATTTATGATCGTACCTTTTAATTCAACAGATCCCTCATCAGGTTTATCCAATGTCCCTAAAATATGCAACAAAGTACTTTTACCTGCACCAGATGGGCCAATAATGCTTACAATCTCTCCTTTTTGCACTTCAAAATTTACGCCTTTTAAAATTTGCAGATTTCCGTACGATTTTCTTATTCCAGTGGCTTTTAGCATGGTTCAAATTTAGTAAAAAAGCGGAAAGACTAAAGACCAAAGCACAAAGACTGAAGGCTTAGCAAAAATTAGATCTTTAAAATCTGTGTAATCTATTTATCCGTGTAATCATGCCGAAAGAAAAAAACAAAAAAAGATTTGCAGATATCAATTTTCTATTTAACTTTGAAAAACAAAGCACTTTTAAAATGAACACTCAAGAAGAACAATTAAATGCCTTAAAAGATATCAGACATATGATGGACAGGTCTTCGAGATTTATTTCTTTGAGTGGTTTATCTGGTGTTTTTGCTGGCGTTATTGCTTTAATTGGCGCTTACTTTGCTAATGATGAAATTAACAAATTCATCAATAAACGAGGTTACGGTTATGGTGTAGATGGAGAAATGGATCTGGAGTTTAACTTGATAAAACTTGGTGTTTTTGTTCTAGTGATTGCTTTAGCCGGTGGCGTTTTATTTACCTATAGAAAGAGTCAAAAAAACAATCTTCCTATCTGGGATAAAACCTCTAAATCACTCTTAATCAATTTATTTGTTCCTTTGTTTGCCGGTGGATTATTTATTATTGCTTTATTAATTAACCATCCAAATACTTATAGCATTATTGCCCCGAGCTGCTTAATTTTTTATGGCTTAGCACTTATTAATGCCAGTAAATATACTTACAGTGATATTCGCTACCTGGGGCTTTGCGAAGTAATACTTGGGTTGATCTGCATGTTTTACGTTGGTTACGGGTTAATTTTTTGGGCTTTCGGCTTTGGTATACTGCACATTGTTTATGGTCTTTTAATGTATTTTAAATATGAGAGAGGTCAGTAAGGATGAAAAACCCGATAGCAGATTTAAATAAAATATTCGATAGCCGGATCAGGTTGGGCGTTATGTCTATCCTGGTGGTAAACGATGAAATTGGCTTTAACGACCTGAAACAGATGCTCGAATTAACCGATGGCAATTTGGCTTCACATTTAAATACGTTAGAACAGGCCGAATTTATTAAGGTGTACAAAGGTTTTATCGGCAGAAAAACCAGTACCACCTACTCTATCACGGCTTTAGGCAAACAGGCTTTTAAAGCACATTTAGATGCACTTGAAAAAATGATCAAAAAGCTATAAGCTATTTTTTTTAACTATATACTTTGAAATACAAAGCACTTTTAAAGATGAAAAGCACAGCACCTAAAACCATCAGCGTCGGTCAAAAAACAGCAGTATATTCCTTCGTTTTTGGGACAATGATTTTATTAATCTTTCTCTTAAGTAAATACACTCCATTGGTAGCAGTTGGATTATACTATGTGCTGGCTGCTTCAGTATTCAACATGTTAATTTTACTTACCTTACTTATCCAATTTATGTATTATAAGGAACACCGGAAGAAGATTCTTACCACTGTAACCTTCATGCTGCTTAACATCCCAATAAGCATCTTATATTTTTTCATCGTAATCAATTAAAAATATAAACCATTATCATATCATTATGAAAAATAGATCAAACCTCTTATCACTCTCTGTTCTGCTGGGTGGCCTCCTCTTTACTTTTCTCTTTTGGCAGGAAAGATTAGCACTAAATCTGCTTATTTACAGCATTTATTTACTTGCTATTACCTTTATTAATGCAGATGTAGTTAAAAGTACCAAACTAAAAATTTATTGTTTAGCACATCTTTTAGCAGCGGTGCTGGTAGTGGTTAACAACTCAGATTTATCAATCGCCACCTATTATATCAGTTTACTGTTGTTTATCGGTTTTAGTCATAACCAGCAGATCAGAACAATTTTTACAGCTTTCCTTGCCAGTATTCTACAAATAATTACAGTTCCTTTTAACACTATAAAACACCTAAGCCAGATCAGTATTGGAAATGTGAGCCTTAAGCCCTTTTTTACTTTGATTAAGTACATTTTCATACCCATCATAATTGTAATCTTATTCTCATGCCTGTACGCAGCTGCAAGTAATGTTTTTGCGCATTATGCTGGGGCAATCTTAACCAACATTGGCAACTTTTTAGATCAGGTACTGCACTTCTTTTTTAAAGACTTGAGTTTTGAGCGCATCTTACATTTTTGTTTTGGATTGGCCTTAACAGGAGGATTAATACTTGCATTTTTTGATAAAAGCCTCGAAAAGGCCGAGCTGAAATGTAAGGAGCAATTGGTCCGGATCAGAAGAAGCTTAGGTCAGAAAACAATATGGTACAATATTGTACAAACATTTACCGGCAACCTGTTGACACGGAAAATGGCACTAAAAACAGAGTACATTGTGGGGATCATTTCGTTCGCCGCACTTAATCTTTTACTGCTCATGTTAAATGCCATTGATATTACCACACTTTGGTTTGGCTATAAACCTTCGGGCAATTTTTCGGGAGAACTGCACCAGGGTACAAATTCATTGATCTTTAGCATTGTAATGGCCATGGCAGTAATCCTTTATTATTTTAGAGGGAACTTAAACTTTTACCACAAAAGTAAAACGTTAAGGGTATTGGCCTATACCTGGATGGTTCAGAATTTTATCCTGATCATCTCGGTATTTATCCGCGATGGTTATTATATCGAATTCCATGGTTTAACGCATAAAAGGATCGGTGTATTGATATTTGCCACCCTTTGCATTATCGGTTTGGCAACAGTTTATTTCAAAGTAGCCAAACAGAAAACCATATTTTATCTTTTTAAGGTGAACGGAAATATCTGGTTTGCTCTTTTATTAACTTCCAGCATCATCAACTGGGATGTTTTAATTGTAAAATACAACCTCAACCATGTCGATGCCGTTTCTATAGACCCTTATTATTTAACCTCCTTATCAGAAAAAACCCTCCCATTCTTAGATCAAAACAGGTCTAAAATCCATCCTTCAACCCATAACGATTCGGAAATTGCAAAAATAGACCACCCCGAAGAAGCATTGATGAGAAAATTAGATGAGCGAATTGGTTATTTCAAAGAACGTTACGAGAAATCGGGCTGGTTATCGTGGAACTTACAGGATTGGAATACGGCAGAATATTTTGGCTTGAATAAATAAAAGCAAAATGAGTAAACGATATAAAATAATAGCAATGGCTTCGGCATTAATTGCATTAGCGTGGTTTGTTTTGGACCGAACTGTTCACAAAATTTTCAACCTACTACACATCGACTGAAGGATAAATTAATCAGCAATATTATGAAAACACAAACCTCAGCATATTGGACCGATCACTTCTCAAATAACAGCAAAATTAATAGGATCGATTGGATGCTTAAACCAGAAATTTCAGATTCAGAAAAACAAAATATTCTAAAGTCGCTACAGGCCTGGCAACTTGGCGAAACATCAGAAGGAAAGCATTTAATCAATGCTTCCAAAAAATATGCAAAAAATATAAATGATAAAGAATATCTGGAGGCTGTTAAACTTTTCATTAAAGAAGAGCAAAAACATGGTAACAACTTAGGTAAATACCTGGACTTAATTGGAGAACAAAGAATTAAAAAAAATTGGGGCGATACGTTATTCCGGAAAATAAGATACTTCAACACCAACATGGAGCTTTGGACAATCGCTGTAATTACCGTAGAAAGCGCCGCACAAATATTTTACCAGGCGCTAAAAGATGCCACAAACTGCACATTGCTCAAACAAATCTGTATCGATATCCTAATTGATGAGGCCGCTCATATTACTTTCCAAAGAGAACGTTTGTATATCATTTTTAATCAAAAGTGTGCTTTCTCGAAATGGATGGCTTACCATGCCTATTCGTGCTTCTTCCTCTGTACAAGTTTAGTGGTTTGGCTGGCACATAAAACATTATTTAAAGCAGGTAAGCTTAACTTTTATCGTTATTTCAACAAGATGAAATATAAATTAGGTAAGGTTGCGGATAAATCTATCCTTTATAAAAAAGAAGAGCAACTGGCACTTTCATTTAAAGAATTAAATCAAAATCTTTTATAATTAACCTCTCGCCTTTGCTAAACTTTTGTTGGATTTAGTTTTCCCGGTGCAATTTCGCACCGGGAAGCAAAGGTTTAATTATTAACGATTTAAATCATATATTATAATTATAAAAATCATGAAAAATCAAACATCATTTAATTCAAACAAATTAAGAATCATCATTATTTTAAGTGCAATAGTTTCCATATTAGCTATTCCTTTAATAGCCATGCAATTTACTAATGAGGTGGACTGGACACTATCCGATTTTATAATCGCGGGAACATTACTACTCAGCACGGGTTTAGCTATAGAACTTGTAATTAGAAACTTAAAAACAGGCACTTTAAGAACATTAATACTCGTTGTTATTTTACTAGCCTTATTCCTGATCTGGGCAGAACTGGCTGTTGGTATATTCGGGACACCTTTTGCTGGAAGTTAAAGAACACTATTAACCCTTTTGTTCCCGCAGATTTAAGATAATTAGTGCAGAGGAAATATATTTTTTTGCATTTGTTAGGAACCAAATTGTTTTTAAGCCTGATTACAGTGATAAGCCCGGAGCGTAGTGAGGACTTATAGCGGAAAGCAGGGCCACCAGCCGCCACGAAGAACCACCCTCTCACTTTCAAATAAAAAATCTCTGTGCATATTAGCGAAATCAGCGGAACACCATAAACTAGTGCACATTACAGGCACTAATTTCCCGATTAACATAAAACGTTCATTTTCTGAAAAAATCGGCGATTGCTATTTGTTTAAAGGGTTTGAAATTGTAGCTTTGGGCAAATTTTGTAGCAAATGAACCCGATACTGTTAAAATAATTATTTTAATAGTAAAAGGCTCCATCTGACAGATAAAGACAAAAATATAAACAGATGAATATTCACGAATACCAGGGTAAACAAATATTAAAAAGTTTCGGTGTTAACGTTCAAGAAGGAATAGTTGCCGATACTCCTGAGCAAGCTGTTGAGGCTGCTAAGCAACTGAAAACTGATTATAATTCTGACTGGGTTGTAATTAAAGCGCAAATCCACGCTGGTGGTCGCGGTAAAGGTGGTGGTGTTAAATTAGCCAAAAACCTGGAAGAAGTTAAACAACGTGCTACCGATATTATCGGCATGCAACTGGTAACTCCTCAAACCGGACCAGAAGGTAAAAAAGTGAACAAGATTTTAGTAGCCCAGGATGTTTATTATCCAGGCGCTTCTGAAACTAAAGAATTCTACATCTCGGTACTGTTAGACCGTGCGAAAGGTCGCAATATCATCATGTACAGTACCGAAGGCGGTATGGATATCGAAGAAGTTGCAGAGCATACGCCGCACTTAATTTTTAAAGAAGAGATTGATCCTAAAGTTGGCTTACAAGGCTTCCAAGCACGTAAAATTGCTTTCAACTTAGGTGTGAGCGGTAACGCTTTCAAAGAAATGGTAAAATTCGTTACTGCTTTATACAAAGCTTACGAAGCAACCGATTCTTCGATGTTCGAAATTAACCCGGTATTAAAAACTTCTGATGATAAAGTAATTGCGGTAGATGCCAAAGTTAACCTGGATGAAAACGGTTTATTCCGTCACCCTGATTATGCAGCCATGCGCGATGTTACGGAAGAAGATCCAATGGAAGTTGAAGCAAGTGCCTCTAACCTAAACTTCGTTAACCTTGATGGTAACGTAGGCTGTATGGTTAACGGTGCTGGTTTAGCTATGGCAACCATGGATATCATTAAACTGGCTGGTGGTGAGCCTGCTAACTTCTTAGACGTTGGTGGAACTGCTAATGCACAAACGGTTAAAGCGGCTTTCAATATCATTTTGAAAGATCCTAACGTTAAAGCAATTTTGATCAACATTTTCGGCGGTATTGTTCGTTGCGACCGTGTTGCTCAGGGTGTAATCGATGCTTATAAAGAAATCGGT
Organism: Pedobacter sp. SG908; assembly: GCF_011759615.1. Taxonomy (NCBI): domain Bacteria; kingdom Pseudomonadati; phylum Bacteroidota; class Sphingobacteriia; order Sphingobacteriales; family Sphingobacteriaceae; genus Pedobacter; species Pedobacter sp. SG908. Next base: position 1,133,012 of record NZ_JAAOYY010000001.1, on the reverse strand, counting down.
AACATTCCGGTGCCAATTATCTGCCGTTTGCAAGGCACAAATGCTGAAGAAGCTAAAAAATTAATCGATGAGTCTGGACTTAAAGTTTACTCTGCAATTGCTTTAAAAGAAGCAGCTGATTTAGTAACCAAAGTGTTGGCTGAACAAGCATAAGCTTAAGCTAAAAGTCGAAAGACAAAAGCAAAAAGCGTATATCATATTGAAAACCTTTCAGTGCAAACTGGAAGGTTTTTTTATTCCCTCTCTTTTCCAAAAAAAACCTAAGTTCTACAAATGTTTATTCTTACTAATTAATTTTTAGCATATTTAACTAACGCGATCGTCATGCTGAACTTGTTTCAGCATCTTTCCTGCTAGGGGTTAAATTCTGGATGAAGACATGACTAAAAACAATTTCAGGAGACTCCTTAGAAGCATGTTAATTATAAAACTCAGATTTATATACTGAATAGGTTCGCTTACTATTTTTTTGAAAATGAGTGGTTCTGTTAGTATGGCAGCCTCCTCTCCTGCTATCCCTCCAAGTCCTCACTCATACTTCGCTCCGGGCTTTCCGTTCTATCAGGTTTATTTAACAACTTAGGTGGTTCTTGGGCGCTATCAAACCTGGCAGGTTTTAAAAACATGCGAGGTTTACTCTGTTCGGAATTCCAGGATATCGCCCGGCTGGCAATCTAAAGCCTTACAAATTGCCTCTAAAGTTTCCAAACGAACCGCCTTCGCCTTACCTGTTTTAAGGATAGATAAATTAGACATGGTTATCCCTACCCGCTCGCTTAATTCGGTTAACGACATTTTACGCCTGGCCAACATTACATCTAAGTTTACAATTATCGGCATGAGCTTATATCGTTAAATCATTTTCTTGTTGCAGTTCAATCCCTTTTCTAAACACAAATGCTATTGTTAAAAGTGTTAAGCCAAAAATTAACAGCCAGATCTGGAAATCAACATTTTCAATTATCTTAAATACTATATCCTGTCGATTATTTGATTGATTTGCATAAACCATAGCGTTATAAGTGAACAACAGAAATGGAATCATAGTACAATACCACCCCATACGTGTAAGCCTTCCTGTATTTTCAATACTAAAAACATTGCCTATTTCTATCGAATTAATAAAACGATAGAGATAAACCAATACCCTTGAGCTAAAGAACACAATTATCAATATAAATAAACCCTGTACCAAATCTAATAGCCCGCCTTTTCCAGTATCTGTATACCCTTCTTCAAAACCCTTTGATGCATCTTTAAGCGAAAACAGTATTACGACTGAAAGTGTTACCACATAACCCATTTTAATTAACCTAATTTGATTCTGCGTTTTCATAATTATATCGTTAAATCGTTTTCTTGTTGAATTTCTATTCCTCTGTTCACAACCTGTACAATTATAAAAAGCACAACAGCCATAAAGAACCACACATCAGCCCCATCCATATTTAACGTTTTAAGATCAGCAACCATAACCCCTTGGTGTGTGAGCCAAACCGTATATTTATAACCTAAATGGGCAAAAAAACCTATACCAAGGACTAAAAAGACCTGTATCAGAATAAAATGCTTCAATTCTATACTGAAAGGCTGAGAAATGCGGAGTCTTTTATCGATAAACAATTTTACAATTAGATAGAACATGATTGCTTTTAGCACAGCAACAATAATCATAACGAGTGTAATAACCAGGAAATAACTCTGATCAAATTTGTAAACACTTGACAAGTAATCTGCTCCATCCCAAAAGTTCTTCACGCCCTGCGGATTTATAAATGATGTAATAATTGTATTAACAAGTACCCCACCTGCTTCTACACATAGGCCGATAAAAATTATCCACGAAAGTATCTGTAATACTTTCAAAATCTGATTGGTTGTTATTTTAATTTCCATAATTACATGCCAGTTTAAAATGTAACGTCTTCGATTTAATTTACTACTTAATAATGAAGCCGGTTTCTTGATTTATTTTTTGCACCTATAATCTGACAAAAATTATATACACAAAACCGCCCCACAATAATGGCTTTTGATATTTGCTTTAAATTATTGAAAATTTAAGAAACGTCATGTTTATTTAATTATTTACGATACAAACATAAATAATAAATTATTACAATTCAAAATATATTTATTGATTTACAATAAATAATATCCGAAAATCAATTATAACGCCAACAATAACACATTTACTGTCATAATTTTATTTGGAATGATTTTTGCTACAAGTAAAACTGTAAAAAACTTGTGCAAACAGCAACATTTTCAGTATTTTATCCTTTCGGATTGCTATACAATTTCGTAACTTTGCACACTCAATAATTAAAGAGCACACAATTCGTATAAATGAGACAACTCAAGATAACGCAATCCATTACCAACCGTGAAAGTCAGTCATTAGATAAATACCTACACGAAATTGGCAAAGTAGATTTAATAACAGCAGAAGAGGAAGTAATTTTAGCAAGGAAGATTCGTGAGGGCGATCAGGCTGCATTAGAGCGGTTGACTAAAACGAACTTGCGTTTCGTTGTATCTGTTGCAAAACAATATCAAAATCAGGGTTTAACTTTAGGAGACTTAATTAACGAAGGTAACCTGGGTTTAATTAAAGCGGCAAAACGTTTTGATGAGACCAAAGGTTTCAAATTCATCTCTTATGCCGTTTGGTGGATTCGTCAATCTATTTTGCAGGCAATTGCCGAGCAAAGCCGTATTGTACGTTTACCTTTAAACCAGGTAGGTTCATTAAGCAAAATCAGTAAAGCTTTCTCTAAATTAGAGCAAGAATACGAACGTGAGCCGTCTCCGGAAGAACTTGCTGATATTTTGGAAACTACGGTGGATAAAATTTCAGACACTTTAAGTAACTCTGGCCGCCATGTATCAATGGATGCACCGTTTGTTCAAGGTGAAGAAAATACATTGTTAGATGTATTGGAAAACCACGAACCAAATACCGATAGCTCATTGATCAACGAATCTCTATCGGAAGAAATTAAACGTTCTTTATCTACCTTAACGGAAAGAGAAAGAGAAATTATCGTTTTATTCTTCGGCTTAGGTTCTAACCATCCACTTTCTTTAGAGGAAATTGGTGAGAAATTTAACTTAACACGCGAGCGTGTTCGTCAGATTAAAGATAAAGCGTTACAACGCTTACGTCATACTTCAAGAAGTAAAATCTTAAAATCTTATTTGGGATAGGATTTTTAATTCTAACAGATATTAAAAGATCGGCAGATGCCGATCTTTTTTTGTTTAAATAGTTTTCCTTTTCGCAGGCAAAAGAGCCCGAAGCTGAAGTAAAATCGTGATAGGATGATGATTATACTTGATAGGTCATGCTGAATTTAGTTCAGCACCTAACTTGCTAATAATTCAAGCCGAAAAGATCCTGAAACAAGTTCAGGATGACGTTATCGCAGATTAAAACAACAAATGTTTAACGGTTAATCCGTTATTGATTAACTGTTTCAACGAATCAATACCAATTCTTAAATGTGTTTCTACATACTTTTCAGTTACGCTGCTATCGCTTTCGGCAGTTTTAACACCTTCAGGTATCATCGGCTGATCGGACACCAAAAGCAATGCACCAGCTGGAATTTTATTTGCAAAGGCCGTGGTAAAAATTGTTGCCGTTTCCATATCTACCGCCATTGCACGTAATGTTTTCAAATATTTTTTAAATTCTTTATCGTGCTCCCAAACCCTGCGGTTGGTGGTATAACAGGTCCCGGTCCAATAATCCCTACCATGATCGCGTATGGTTGTAGAAATCGCTTTCTGCAAGGCGAATGCTGGCAATGCGGGTACTTCTGCAGGCAGGTAATCATTTGAGGTTCCTTCTCCCCTAATTGCAGCAATAGGCAAAATTAAATCGCCTAATTGGTTTTTCTTTTTTAAACCACCGCATTTACCTAAAAACAAAACTGCTTTAGGTTTAATGGCTGTTAATAAATCCATCATGGTTGCAGCCAAAGGGCTTCCCATACCAAAGTTGATAATTGTAATTCCGTTGGCTGTAACACTTTGCATAGGCTTATCTAAACCCATAATCGGTGCATTATCGTTCCATTCCGAAAACATGCTTACATACTTACTAAAATTGGTTAACAGGATATAATCGCCAAATTGATCCAATGGACGGCCAGTATAGCGTGGCAACCAGTTTTTAACAATTTCGTCTTTCGATTTCAATCCCGATTTAACAGGACTTTCTACTTCTCTTACTTTTTTCGATTTCTCTACAATTTCCTCGTCTTTTTTTACGTCTTTTTCTTCGTTCATATTCTTTTCGTTTTGAGCATAGCGTTTGGCGCCTAGCGTTAACAAATATTGTATTAAAAAAAATCCCTCCCGAATTACGGGAAGGATTTGATTTTTAAGCGGCCTGCAACTTTTTAAAGTCGGCCTTTTCAAATTTCTCTATCGCGTAATCGAGATTGATATGCAGCTCCTTGACGTCCGTCTGCGTTGGCGTATCAAACATCGCATCCAACATAATCGCTTCACAGATTGATCTTAAACCACGGGCACCTAGTTTATACTCCATTGCTTTATCTACAATAAAGTCTAAAACATCTTCATCAAAAACAAGCTTTACGTCTTCGTAAGCAAAAAGCTTCACATATTGCTTGATTAATGAATTTTTGGGCGCGGTTAAAATATTTCTCAACGATTCTTTATCTAATGGATTTAAGTGAGAAAGAACCGGTATACGACCAATTAATTCTGGAATCAATCCAAAAGATTTCAAATCCTGAGGTGTAATATACTTATAAAGATTTTTAAGATCTAAAACTGTTTCATCTTTCTTTACTTTATAACCAACAGCCTGTGTGCGTAAACGATTTGCAATTTTACGTTCTATACCATCAAATGCTCCACCACAGATAAACAGAATGTTATTAGTGTTTACCGGGATCATTTTCTGATCTGGATGTTTACGCCCGCCCTGAGGTGGAACGTTTACAACCGTACCTTCTAAAATTTTCAATAAAGCCTGCTGAACACCTTCTCCTGATACATCACGTGTAATGGATGGGTTATCGCTTTTACGTGCTACCTTATCTACCTCATCAATATATACAATACCACGTTCGGCAGCTGTTACATCATAATCTGCAGCCTGAAGCAATCGTGTTAAAATGCTTTCAACATCTTCACCTACATAACCTGCTTCTGTTAAAACCGTAGCATCGCAGATACAGAATGGTACATGCAAAATTTTCGCAATGGTTTTAGCCAAAAGTGTTTTACCGGTACCCGTTTCGCCCACCAACATGATATTTGATTTTTCAATCTCAATCTCGTCTTTATCAACTTTTTGATTTAAACGTTTGTAGTGATTATAAACGGCAACAGATAATACCTTTTTTGCATCATCCTGACCAATAACATACTGATCAAGATGTTGTTTAATTTCAAGAGGCTTTAATAAGTTTATCGCCTCTTGAATATTTTTCGTCCCTTTGGTCCCTAATTCTTGCGCAAGCAATTGATTGGCCTGGGTTACACATTTATCGCAGATAAATGCATCCATACCTTCAATCAACATTAACGTTTCATGCTTGCCAGAATGGCAGAATGAACAACGGGATTCTTTATTTTGTTTCGCCATCTTTTTTTGCGTTTCTCGATAACACCTCATCAACCATACCAAATCCTTTTGCCTCGTCAGCTGTCATCCAGTAATCGCGATCTGAAGCTTTCTCTACCCAATCGTATGTTTGGCCAGAGTGCTCTGAAATAATATCGTATAATTCTTTTTTCAATTTCAACATCTCTCTCAAGTTGATCTCCATATCGGATGCCACACCTTGTGCACCGCCAGATGGTTGGTGGATCATTACCCTTGAGTGAGGCAATGCAGCACGTTTTCCTTTTGCACCTGCTACCAATAAAACTGCACCCATCGATGCGGCCATACCAGTACAAATTGTAGCTACATCTGGCTGTATATATTGCATGGTATCGTAAATACCTAAACCAGCATAAACCGAGCCACCTGGCGAGTTAATGTAGATCTGAATATCCCTATCAGCATCTGTTGATTGCAAAAACAACAACTGTGCCTGAATGATATTCGCATTCTGATCGTAAATCGCATCACCTAAAAAGATAATACGATCCATCATTAATCTTGAAAAAACGTCCATTTGCGCTACATTCAACTGGCGTTCTTCAATGATATATGGCGTCATGCTCTTAGGGTTCAGATTAGCCTGAGCAATAAATTTATCTACATGTAAACCGCCAATTCCCTGATGTTTAACGGCAAATTTTCTGAATTCTTGTGAATCTATGTTCATAGTATGAGTTTTTTTTTAGCAGAGGGCATAGAGTTTCGAGTTCCTGTTCCCCATCGTTTCGTGAATAATAAAAAACCAAAATATAAATAATATTTTAATTATGTTGGTTTAGACAAAGAGTATACCATATCGAAATCTATGACAATATAGCACTCCGCTTCTTCAAACTTTTAGAAAAGCTGGAAATCATCCTTGCTAAAATATCTAAATCTTCCAATAAATCTGCCAAATCCTTGTCAGAAACTAGTAATCTTAAATTTAACACCAAAAGAATATTGGCATTTTCGAAGATGGACCGATGTGCATAGTTTAAAAAACGTTTGAAATCGGCAGCAGAATTAGAACCAGACCCTTCTGCGATATTATTGGATACACTAAGAGCAGCTCCTCGAAGCTGCTCTGCGAATCTAAACTTTTTTATTTCTTCTGATTTCTCAGAAATATCGATCAATTTATCACCTACAATTATAGCGCTCTGCCAAATTAACAAGTCTCGAAATTTAAATTTTGCCACTCGGCAAAATAGGATTTTATATTGTGATTTTAAAAGCTCCTAGCTCTATGCTTTTTTCTCCACTAGCGCTACAAACTTATCATAATCAATATCTTTTTGCTCTAAAGTAACAACAGATTTGATTTGCTCGAAAGTTTTTAATGCTTTTACTTCTTCAAAAACGCGGTTTGCATTTTCTTTTTCCTGCAAAAACTGAACAGCATATTGAGCCAATTGATCTTCTGGAAGTGGGCTTGGGCTATACATTCTGAACTGTGCATCTAATTTAGCTTTAGCCGCCTGAACTACATCTTCATATTTAATTTCGATGCTGTTATCTTTAATGATTTTGTTTTCGATTAAAGTCCATTTAAGGTTTTTAGCGAAATCATCATAACCTTCTGCCAATTCCTCGTCAGTTAGTTTCTCATTTGTAGCTTTTAACCAACGACGTAAAAACTCATCTGGCAATTCGAAATTGTGCTTAGTTAAAAGTGCTTCATAAATATCGTTCGATAACTTACGTTCAGCATCTTGCTTAAACATACTTTCTACTTCTTCAGTAATTTTCGCTCTGAAACCAGCTTCGTCGGTTACTGTACCTTCACCAAATAATTTATCAAAAAACTCTTGGTTTAAGTCAGACTCTTCTAAACGGTTAACGTTTTTAACGTGAAGCTTAAAGTTTGCTTTTAAAGCAGCAGCCTCTTCTTCTGAAATATTTAAAGCTTTTGCAATTACAGCGGCATCTTCAAATGCTTTTTGGATGTCGATCGTTACTTCATCGTCTTTCTTTAAACCAATTAACGATTTAAGGATCTTTTTATCTTTAATCTGATCTAAACGAACACTTGCCGTACTGGTAATACCACCTTCAACAGCTGTGCCATCTGCAGCCACCTGGGTTAATTCGGCATAAAGCACATCGTCATCAGCCGAAACTTCAGGATTAGTCATTTTACCATAGCTACGACGGATATTTTTGATACGGCTTTCTAAAGTTTCTTTATCAGCTTTAATTACATATTCTGTAAATTTATCTTTAGATGAAAGATTTACATCAAAAGCTGGCGCTAAACCTAACTCATAATCAAATTCGAAATCATCTGTATTGTCCCATTTAAATTCGCGTTCATCGTCCATTTTAGGAAGTGGTTGACCTAAAATTTCTAATTTTTGTTCAGCGATATAGTTAGATAAGGTATCGTTCAATAAGTTGTTAACCTCTTCTACCAAGATACTTTTGCCATACATTTTTTTAATGTGGGCAGCAGGAACCATTCCTTTACGGAAACCAGGTAATTGTGCTTTTTTAGCTTGATCTTTAATGGCTTTCTCTACTTTTCCAGTGTAATCAGCAGGTGCGATTTTGATTTTTACAACAGCATTTAAGTTGCCGGTTTTTTCCTGTGTAATATTCATTTTTTCTGAGATATGAGTATTGAGATGTACAATTAGACTTGAGATCGAGATATGAGATTTGAGACAAACAGCACATATCGCTTCAATTAAAACAGCACATCAATTTTTATTAATCAATGTTTTTAAAAACAAAACCGTTCCGATTTTTAAATCGGAACGGCCTTTATCTTGTTGTGCGGAAGAAGGGACTCGAACCCCCACGCCGTGAAGCGCCAGATCCTAAGTCTGGTGCGGCTACCAATTACGCCACTTCCGCAGTTAGGATGTTGTAAGGACTGCAAAGATAGAAACAAGATTGAATAATCAAAAGGCATGGGCAATATTTTATTGATTATTTCGACCAAAAACTGTTAACTCTTTAATTTTTAAGGAGAAAAATTTTAACAATGGAGAATTTCGTGATGGTTTGTGGAGATATGTGCCATAAAAAAACCGTTCTGATGTTTAAATCGGAACGGTTGATCTTGTTGTGCGGAAGAAGGGACTCGAACCCCCACGCCGTGAAGCGCCAGATCCTAAGTCTGGTGCGGCTACCAATTACGCCACTTCCGCAGATAGGATGTTTTAAGGATTGCAAAGATAGAAACTAAATTGAATAATCAAATCTTTGGAATGCTTTGTGAAGAAACAAAATTTAATCTCAAAGGTTGTGACTGGCAATCTTAATGCATTAGAAAGTTAATGAACCATGGGTGAAGCTTTAGGATTCCCATTTTCACGGGAATGACGCCATTATCTTAACCAGGTAGGTATCAAAATTTTACTAGCGTTACATCGATAAATTCAGGTCCGCCTTCTAATGGATAGCCAGAAACCTTTTTCCCTTTTATGGTAACCTTCTTATCTAAATAGGTATCAAGATTGATGCTTGCACTTTTTAAGGCATAAGTTTTATTTTCTGCTTTTAATAAATGTGTGCCGTATTGAAAGGTAGTCATGCCTAATTTTTCAATTGTTCCACTTGCGGTAACCGTACTGGAGTTTCCTCCGTTTTTCATTGAACTGCAACTGGAAATTACGGCTACGAACAAGGATAGTATTAATATTTTTCTCATCTGATTATGATTTGTTTTTTATCGGTGATGCTATGATAACGGGATAATTTAACCATATGCTACAAATTATAAAAATTTGCCTTTAAAAGCTAATAATTTGCTTCTGAAACTCAAAAAAGTATTGAACGGCTTTAACCAATCTACTTCCATACCAGCTGAACATTTCTCCATCTACCAGTATAATTTTTACCTCGGGAATAGCCGCTTGTATTTCTTCAATATGTTTTTCGCCAAAAGGATAGGGTTCTGACGAAAGCAGGATCAGTTCGCAATTTAAAGCTTTCAGTTCTGCGAGTGTAATCGATGGATAACGTTCTTGCCTAACCACATTTGTCATACCATTGATTAATAGAATATCATTTATAAAGGTATTTTTTCCAGCAACCATATAGGGCTTGCGCCAGATGAGGTACACTACCTTTTTATCTATGTGATGTTGAAGTGCAAGTGTCTTCAGATCGTTAAATCCTGCTGAAATAAGATGATTAAGGTAACTGGCTTCTGGTTCGCGATCTACAAGCTCCCCTATCTGGCCAATCGTCTTCATGGCATCATCTAAAGTGAAAATGTCGCTCATCCAAACCGGAAAGTCTGCTGCAAGTTCTTCTATGTCGCTTTGCGTATTTTCTTCTTTATTCCCAATAATCAAGTCGGGTTTTAAATCTTTGATTAAATCGATGTTGAGTTTTTTTGTTCCACCAACCTTGGTTCTTTCTGCAAATTTTTCTATCGGATGGATGCAAAATTTGGTCAATCCGATAATTTCCTGATCCAATCCTAAATCAAATAACAATTCTGTTTGGGAGGGTACTATAGAAATAATCCGTTTGGGTGGGAAATTGATAGTAACCTCCCGCCCCATCTGATCGGTAAACGTTTTTTGCATGAAGCAAATATAGGATTTAGTAAAGATTAGTGTGTTCAAAAGAGGTCTTTTCAAAGGCTAATCTTCATTCAGCAAGTTTTAACCGGATCAATCTGCAATTAACATTTTCTTATATTCTTTTGGGGTAACGCCTTTGGCCAGCTTGAAAAATTTGTTAAAATTGGAAAGACTATTAAAACCACATATATAAGCCATTTCACTGATCTGGTGATCACTTTCGGCAATTAATTTGCAGGCATGGCCAATTCTTACTTCATTAACAAAAGTTACAAAAGTTTTCTGTGTGCGGTTTTTAAAGTATCTGCAAAAAGCCTGTTTATTCATATTGGTCATCTCGGCAGCATCTCCCAACAATATCTCTTTATTAAAATTATCGAAAACATATTTCAAAATTTTATCCATTCTATCATTATCTTTTAACTGATAATTATTGGTATAGCCCGGGCTCGCCAGTAACACATAATCTTTATTTTGACAAAGCAGGTTTAAAATTTCCAGCACCCCTATTAAACGCGTTATTTCTTCTGTTGCCTGAGCAATTTTTAACAACAAAGGTTTTATTTCCTTTCTGGCCGAAAAGTTAAATTTCATTCCGCGTTTAGCCAGTTGAAAAAAATTTTTAAGCTTCTGTATATTCTCTGGCTCATGAAAAATATCCAGTATTTTTTCGGGATGGAGAAAAAGCGAAATCGAATGTGCATGGATATTTGGTGTCGAATCGCTAAAATACTGCTGACTATTGTGCCATACATGAGGCAAATTAGCGCCTACAAAAATCATGTCTTCGTTATTAAAATCTTCAATACTATCACCGATCATGCGCCGCCCTTCACTCTCAACGTTATAGGTAAGCTGGCATTCTTCGTGAAAATGGAATTCGGTAGAAAAGTAAGGCGCATTTACAATCTTTGTGCCGTAAACATCATTTACTTTTCCATCGAGTATTTTGGCAAAAATCGGTTTCATTTGATACAGACTATTTTCTTTACCGTCAGTTTTATTACTTATGATGGCTATTTGGTTATGAAAAAGTAATTTACCATTTACATCATAAATTACCAATTAATACAAATAACTTCAATAAAACGGCTAATATAACATCATTATTAGCGAATTATACCTCGGTTAATCTCTTTTTTCCTTAATAAATTAGCTATTACAAATACTAACCAAATTAAACAACATGCTTCATCATAAAATTATTGTACTAACAGGAGGTGCCGATGGCATTGGCTGGGAATGTGCAAAGGCCTATTCCAAAGCTGGTGCTACTGTTTGTATCCTTGATAAAAACCCAATAGCCGAAAACAAACTCAATGAACTCGAAACAGCGCAAAAAATAGCCATAGTCTGCAATCTAGTTAATGAAAATGAAGTAGCAGATGCTTTTAAAACCATCATCGAAAAATTTGGTGCTATAGATGCCATACATAACAATGCAGGGATTGCGCATCCTTCAAAAATGCTCGATCAAACAACAGATGCTGAGTGGGATTTATTGATGAATGTTAACTTAAAAAGCATTTTATATACCACCCGCCATGGCATCGGGCATCTTAAAAAAACAAAGGGCTGTATTTTAAATACCAGCTCGATGGTAGGCAGCATTGGGCAAAACAATCATGCCGTTTATGTAGCTACAAAGGGTGCAATTAATGCATTAACGAAAGCCATGGCTTTAGATTATGCACCATACAGAATACGCGTTAATGCGGTTTCGCCCGCAGCGATTAATACCCCAACCCTGCAATCATGGAGCAAAGAACAGCCCAATAAAGAAGAAATACAACATTACTTGGATAAACTCCAACCTTTGGGAAGCATGCCAGCTGGCGATGTAATTGCAGATGCTTGCTTATTCTTACTCAGCGATGCTGCAAGATTTATAACTGGAACTATTTTACCCGTAAGTGGTGGAGCAGAACTAGGATACAGAACCATCATATAATCCAGATTGTTAACATGATAAACAAAATAGAAATTAGCGACAAACGATTTGAACTATCAACCGGTGCAGGCAGCGATGCTATACATAAAGATCCTCAATACTCTTATGCGGTTACCAATTTAACCAACGAAAACGGCATAACAGGAACAGGGCTAGCCTTTACACTTGGCGCTGGTAACGATTTGGTCTGCAATGCCGCTCAATTTTATGCCAATACCTTAAAGGGAAAAGATATTGAAGAACTGATGAGCGATTTTGGACAGACTTTTCGCACGTTATCAAACGAACAGCAATTTAGGTGGTTAGGACCACATAAAGGTGTTGTACATTTAGGATTAGCTTCTGTAACCAATGCCTGTTACGATTTATGGGCAAAAAAACGCGGCGTACCACTTTGGAAACTATTGATCGATTTAAGTCCCGAAGAAATTGTGAATACACTCGATCTCTCCTACCTGGAGGATGTACTCACCAAAGAAGAGGCAATTGCCATGCTGCAAAGCCAAACCGATTTCAAAAAATCGAGAGAAGCTATTCTTGATATCGGTTATCCAGGATACGATACTTCTGTAGGCTGGTTTAATTACGACGATGAAAAGGTACGCGAAAACTGTAAAAAGGCTATTGCCAATGGTTTTACCGCAATGAAACTTAAAGTAGGATCTGCCGATCCTAAGCGTGATATCAGAAGGGCAAACATTGTACGTGAAGTTGCCGGAGAAACCTCAAAAGTAATGTTAGATGCCAATCAGCAATGGACGCTACCACAAGCCGTTTCAATATGTAATGAGCTTAAAAATATGAATCCTTTCTGGGTGGAAGAACCTACCCACCCGGATGATGTATTGGCACACCAGACTTTAGCCAAAGAAATTGCACCTATTAAATTGGCTTTGGGAGAACATGTACCCAACCGTATTATTTTTAAGAATTACCTACAAACTGGTTGTACGGGTTTTGCGCAGGTGGATGCAGTACGCGTTGGCGGCGTTAGCGAATTCATCACGATTAGTTTATTGTGCAAAAAATTTGGCGTGCCCGTTGTGCCACACGTTGGCGACATGGGGCAGTTACATCAGCATCTGGTACTGTTTAATCATATTGCTATGGGCCATGAAGCTTTATTTCTGGAACATATCCCCCATTTAAAACAACACTTTAAAAATCCGATTAAAATTGAAAACGGAGTTTACATCACTCCACAAGAAGCGGGAAGCAGCTGTGATTTAAAATAACCCAAAATCTAACCAAATATGATTAGTACAACCGATATCGTAATTACCATTGCTTATATACTTTTTATTGTAACCATAGGTTTATGGACCGGAACGAGAAAAAAGAAAAACGAAGAAATCACCAGTGGAGAATACTTTTTGGCGGGCAAATCGCTTAAATGGCCAATGATTGGCCTGGCGCTGTTTGCAACAAACATTTCGTGTCTCCATTTGGTAAGTTTGGCACAGAGCGGATTTGACAGCGGGCTTTTAAATGGCAATTTTGAATGGATGGCGGCATTTACCCTTATTCTTTTGGCCTTATTATTTATTCCTTTTTATATCCGGTCGGGTATTTCTACTTTACCCGATTTTTTAGAGCGAAGGTATAACCGCGCCTGTAGAGACTGGTTGGCATTCATCTCTATTCTATCGGCCATCATTATCCACATTGCTTTTTCTTTTTTAGCGGGTGGTATTGTACTCGAAACCCTATTCGGTATAGATATGTATGTAAGTATAGTTGTAATTGCCTCGCTAACCGGATTATACACCATTATTGGCGGCTTAAGGGCAGTTGTAGTTACCGAAACGATACAGAGTTTAGTGTTGATTACCGGTGCCATTATCATTACAGTTTTTGCGTGGAATAAAGTTGGTGGCTGGGATCATATGACGGCTATACTGCAAAAAGAAAACGCCATGGATAAACTCAGTATGGTACGTCCGATTGGCGATAAGAGTGGAATGAGCTGGATAGCCGTATTTTTAGGGTATCCGGTTTTGGGTATTTGGTACTGGTGTGCCGACCAAACCATAGTACAACGTGTTTTAGGCGCAAAAGATGAAAACCATGCCCGCGTAGGCTCGTTATTTTGCGGTTTTATCAAAATTTTGCCTGTGTTTATTTTCGTATTACCGGGTTTGTTTGCATATATCTTGTATAAATCGGGGACTATGGATTTATCCAGTTTGCAAACTGTTGGCGCCAATGGCAAAACGGTGTTAAACACCAAGGGCATTTATACATTAATGATTACCCAGCTTTTGCCCAAAGGACTGGTGGGTATTTTGGTAGCCGCATTATTATCAGGATTAATGAGTCAAATTGCGGGTGCATTAAATTCTATCGCTACATTAAGCAGTTATGATTTATACAAAAGATTTAAACCCGAAACCAGCGATAAAAAATTGGTTAGTGTAGGTCGCTGGTCGGCAGGCATTGCATTAGCCGTTTCAATAGCCCTCTTGCCATTATTAAATAGCTATCAAAGCCTTTTCGAAGGCATAAATGATGTAATAGCGCATATTGCTCCTCCTATTACCTGTGTGTTCTTATTGGGGGTATTTTGGAAAAAAGCATCGGCAAAAGGGGCACAATATACTTTGCTGCTCGGCTCTATTATTGGGGCGAGTGTTTTTGTGGTAAACAAATTATATGGTGCAGAAACTATAATTGGTAAAATCCCCTTCATGATGATGGCCTTTTACCTGTTCTGTATCTGTGTATTTATACAGGTTATATTTTCTTACATCTATCCAGTAAAACACACCCCCCAAAGCGAAGTTTTGTACTGGAGTTCTATTTGGGAACCCCTTAAAAGTAAAGGCTGGAGCGGAATAGGCAACTACAAATTTCTATCAGTGCTTTTATTGGTGATAATGAGTGTTTTATATATCTACTTTAAATAAAATTAACATGAATATGAAAAGATTTCTCTTGTTCTTCGTTGCACTAATTACTTTTTTCAGTGTTAACGCGCAAACTAAAACAAATGCTTCAGTAATGAACGATTTTATGGATAAACGATTTGGTATGTTTATTCATTGGGGGCCAGTGAGTTTACGCGGTACCGAGATTGGCTGGAGCCGTGGCGATCAGGTTCCAACGGAAGATTATGACAATCTCTATAAAGAATTCAACCCAGTTCTATTTGATGCCGCCGCCATTGTAAAAACAGCAAAAGATGCCGGAATGAGATATCTGACCATTACGGCACGTCATCATGATGGGTTCTGCTTATGGCCAACTGCATTTACTGATTTCAATATTACCAATACACCTTATAAAAAAGATATTGTTGGTGCATTAAACGAAGCCTGTAAAAAACAGGGAATTAAATTCTGTATTTATTACTCGGTATTAGACTGGCATCATCCAGATTACCCGATCCACTCTCCAAAAAACCAAACAATTGATCCAAAATCAGACATGAGCCGATATATACTTTATATGAAAAATCAGTTAAAAGAACTTATTACCAAATATGATCCTTACATGCTCTGGTTTGATGGACAATGGGAAAAACCCTGGACAGACGAGATGGGTAAAGATTTATATGCATATCTAAAACACCTAAAACCCGATATCATTACCAATAACCGCTTGGGAAAAGAATTTGCGGCAATGGAAAATAAAAACATTGATGCTTCTAAAATGATAGGCGATTACGACACACCCGAACAAGTAGTAGGCAAATTAAATATGTTTACGCCCTGGGAAAGCTGTTTTACTATTTGTAACCAATGGGCCTGGAAACCAAACGATAAAATGAAACCGCTAAAACAGTGCCTCGAAATTATTTCGAAAACTGCAGGTGGTAATGGCAATCTTTTATTAAATGTAGGCCCTATGCCAGATGGTAGAATTGAAGCCCGCCAAATAGAACGTTTAAAAGAAATTGGCGATTGGTTAAAAACCAATGGTGAGGCCATTTATGGCACATTAGGTGGCCCTTATCAGCCCAATAGTGATTATGCCACTACCAGAAAAGGGAATAAAATCTATGTGCATATATTAAACACCAATCTGGCCAAACTGAGTTTAAAGGCTATCCCAGGTTTAAAAGTTAAAAAAGCATACCTGCTAAATAACCAAACCATTAATATAACGCAAAAGGATGATATTTCTCTGCAACTTCCGGTCAATCAGGCCAACCAGCCTGATTATATTGTTGTGCTAGAGTTAAACGGAAACGCTGAAAACATTCCAGTTATTAAATAAACAGATCCCTAAAAAAGGTATTTATGAAAAATTTAAAAACAATGTATTTTTTGGCCTTAGCTTTCGTGCTAATGGTCTCCGCCTGTAACCCACCTGCAAAAACAGAAGCCAAATTACCAAATGCAGTAAACAAAGTGTTACGTTATGGCAGTATTACAGGTTTGAGGCCCGAAAAGATGGCTTATTACAAAAAGTTACATGCTGAAGTGTGGCCAGGGGTATTAAAAAAAATAACAGAATGTAACATCCATAATTATTCCATTTATTTAAAAGAAATTGAGGGCAAACAGTATCTTTTTAGCTATTTCGAGTATACCGGAAACGATTTTGCTGCTGATATGAAAAAGATGGCTGCTGATGCCACTACGCAACATTGGTGGAAAGAAACCGCACCGACTCAGATCCCACTACCCGATGCCGCTGCTAAAGGCGAAACCTGGAGCAATATGGAAGAAGTTTTTCACGAAGATTAGTAATACGACATACGAACAGTGAGCATTTCATCAACTAAAATAATGAGTTATTTAGATAAACACAGCTGAAATATTAAAGGCTGTGTTTATCTCTCCAAGCAAAAGCTCAACTTAATAAAATTCGGTTTAACCTACCGCCACATCCTCCTTTACTACACCATCGGCAATGTGCAAAATCCTATTTCCGTATTGCGCATTTTTTTCGGAGTGCGTAACCTGGATAATGGTAATACCATCTTCCTGATTTAGCTTTTTAAACAGCGCCATAATTTCTTCTGCCTGTGCCGATTGCAAGTTACCCGTTGGCTCATCGGCCAGAATTATAGATGGTTGTGCAGCCAATGCCCTTGCTATACCAACCAGTTGCTGCTGGCCACCAGAAAGTTGGTTAGGGAATAAATCTTTTTTGGCCACAATATTAAAGCGGTCTAATAGGTCGGCAATTCTACTTGCCCGTTCGGCGCTACCTACTTTTTTGTACAGCAATGGGGCTTCAATATTTTCGTAAACGGTCATTTCATCAATTAAGTGGTATGCCTGAAAAACAAAACCGATGTGATTGCGGTAAAGTTCAATGCGTTTACGTTCGTTTAAACTGGTTACATCTTCACCCAGGAAGTTATAAGTACCGTAAGTGGGTTCTTCTAACATGCCTATAATGTTTAGCAAGGTCGATTTCCCGGCGCCCGATGGGCCCATAATGGAAACGAACTCGCCCTGATTAATCGTAGTGGTTACCAAACGCAACACATAATTTTTAACACCTTTACTGGCGTAATACTTTTCGATATTGGTAAGTTGTATCATATTTTTTAAAGTTTAGCGGAAAGCGATTGGCAGTCAGCGAAAAAATCTACGCTGAATACCAAATACTATCTGCAGGTCGTTATTCGTATTTAAGTGCTTTTACCGGGTTTGCTAAAGCGGCCCTTCTTGCCTGGATACTTACGGTTAAAACAGCAATGATGATTGAAACCACAGTAGCCAGAAAGAATGGGTATAATGGCAAATCTATACGGTATGCAAAACCATTGAGCCATTTTTTCACCACAATATAGGCGACTGGCCAACTGATGAGATTGGCAATGATTACCAGAACCAGGAATGTTTTATTTAAAAGACCAACAATCTGTATGTTGGATGCTCCTAAAATTTTTCTAGTGGCAATTTCTTTTGTACGGCGTTTTGCTACAAAAGTAGATAGGGCAAACAGACCGAGCAGTGAAAGTGAAACAGAAACAATGCTGAACAGCACTATCATACTCATAAAACGTTTATTATTTTCGAGCACTTTATCAAAAGCACTATCCAAAGTGGTGTACTCCATCAGGAAATCGGGATAGATATGTTTCCATTCGACCTTTATTTTTTCGATAATGGCAGCATTCTTATCGCTGTTCAACCTTACAATCAGGTTATTGGTAGAGGATGTGCCACCTAAAGTGGTTACTTTATAAAGTGTTGGCAGTACCTGCTTGTCAAAACCTTCGTTATGATAGTCTTTAATTACTCCAATAATCTGAAAATTAAGCATTTTATCCTCGTCAGCGATTTTATAACTTTTACCAATCGGATTTTTATCGATCAGCTTTGCCGCAGCTTCGTTAAGGACAACGGTATTAATGGTATCCTGCTTATATTCTTTTGAAAAAATACGTCCTTTTAAAAGTTTTACGCCCAGTGCGGAAAGTGCATCCATGCTTATTGTTACCGTATTGAATGAAATTTTATTGCCATTATATTCTATTTGCTCCGGAACATTAAAGGCATTTCCCATTATCTGGGTTGTGGTAGCCACATACTGCACCCCGGGAATACGTTTTATCTTATCGACAAGATTTTGATCATAACCTGCTCTGATGTTGATGAGATTGCTCCGTTCGAATCCTAAATCCTTATTATTGAGATAATTTGTCTGTAGCTGCATCACAATTATGGCAATAATAAAGGTTACCGAAATGATAAACTGAAAAACCACGAGCAAATTTCGTAAAATTATGCCCTTTAAACTGCCGCTGTAATTGCCTTTTAATACTGCTGCAGGATTGTAATTGGATAAGATCCAGGCAGGATAAAAACCGGCCAATAAAGTGACCAGCGTAAAAAGACCGAATAGCTGTAAAAGCATATTGAAAAGATTTGGGTTATGCCAAAAACTAAGCTCAACATGAAACTGAGTGTTGAACGAGGGCAATAATACCTCAATCAATATTACCGACAGGAACAGGGCAACTACACTCTGTAATGTGCACTCCAGTAAAAACTGACCGATCAGTTGCTGTTTATAAGCACCCATTACCTTTTTAACCCCAACCTCTTTAGCACGTTGCACAGACTGGGCAGTTGCCAGATTAACAAAGTTAATAATCGACACCAACAGGAGAAATACACAGATAGCGATTACAGGCTTTAATTTTTCAAGCCAGCTTATCTCAAACGGGCGGTTACCATGAACTTCAGTTAATGGAATTGCTTTTAACTGAAGGTATTTACCATCGGCGAAATAACTTTTGTATTCAATTTTTTTAAGTGGCGCTGTTGACTTTTGATAATCAACATAAACCTTTTTAAGGGTCTGGTTTAAAAGTTCAGGATCGACTCCTTCATTTACCCTCGCATAAACCTGACAATAATTGCTATTTGTTGGATTAACGGGGTCTTTATCCTTGTTTCCTGTGCGCATAATAGCAGTAAAGCCTGCTGTTTCGGGCGTTTGAGGGTCTTCTACCACTCCGGTTACGGTTAAATCTGTACCTTCATCTCCTTGCCAGGCAACTACCTTGATAACTTTACCCAGAACATTCCCTTCGCCAAATATTTTTTTGGCCAGGCTCTGCTTCAGCACAACCGATTTTGGTGCCTTTAACGCATCATTTTCGCTGCCCTGTAAAAACTTATACTTAAAAACATGGAAGAAACTGCTATCGGAATCTTTCATCCTGTTAACTATAATGGGATCGGCATTGCCGACTTTAACAGAATTTCCGGTTCTGAAATCCCAATCAGGATCTACTTTTGTAACTGCAATCGCCTGTGGAACTTTTTCACGGATCAAATTGGCTACCCTGCTATCATTAGATTCCTGTAGATGTTCTTTATTATCAGGGGTAAAAAAACTATGACGTTCCCTAATTTGATAAACAGATTTGAGCTCAGGCGACCAGGTATCGTAGCTTTCTTCGTGGTTAATGTATAAGAGCATCAGTACAAAAGCTGTTAAGCCAATGGCCAAACCGCCAATATTAATGGCTGCATAAACCTTGTTTTTAAATAGGCTTCGTAGTGCGATTTTTAAGTTCAGTTTAAACATACAGTGTAAGGGTTATCGTGTAGGGTTTAAGGTCTGGGCGCATTAACTTCCCCATAAACCTTAAACTCTACACCATTATTCATATTTAAGTGCATCAACAGGGTTTGCCTTTACGGCACTGTTTGCCTGGATACTTACGGTTATAATGGTTAATAAAATGGTTAAGCCGGCACTGATTAAAAAGGGAAAAAGTGGCAGATCAATCCGGTATGCAAAGGTTTCGAGCCATTTTTTGGTTAAAATGTAAGCCAATGGCCAGGAAATAATATTGGCAATAAGCACCATAACAAAAAATGAACTATTAATGAGTTTGAAAATCTGTAAATGACTTGCACCAAGAATTTTCCTTACTGCAATTTCTTTAATCCTGCCGGTAGTAATGTATTTTGCAAAGGCAAACAGGCCTAGTATGGCAATAAAAATGGTGAGTATAGCAGCAGCAAAAAATACAGATTGCAGTTGCTCTTGTTTTTTGAACAGTTTACCATAAAGCTCATCCAGGAATTCGTATCTAAAATCTTCGCCATCCTGAGGATTTATTTGTGGCCATTGTGCTTTCAAAGCAGCCAATGCATCTGCCATTTTGTTTTCGGAAATTTTGAGCATAATTTGCAACTTGTACCCCCCGCAAGGATTTTTAATCGCATAAATTGTTGGCTGAATAGGGCTTTCAAATCCTTGCGTTTTAAAATCTTTAATTACACCAATTATTTTATAATCAATATCGCAACCTCGGATGGTTTCTCCAATGGGGTGTTTAATGCCATATTTAGCTACAGCACTTTCATTTATGACCGCAGCATTTACAGTATCCGTTTTAAATTCATTCGAGAAAAAACGTCCTTCTTTTAATTTTAAGTCTAAAGTTTTCAAATAATCGAAGTCTACATCCACGAAATCAATATTTGCCTTTAAGCCCTTAGCAGCGTAACTATTCACTCCGTTTGTACCACCCGGTATAAAAGTTGCCACAGTAGCTGATTTAATCCCCGGTATTTTCAGAATTTTATCTCTAACAGGCTCAAATTTATCCGGCTTGTTAAAAATGGTAATGTTTTTAATGTAAACCACCTGATTGGCGGTAAAACCTAAATCCTGATTATGCATGTATTTTAACTGCGCGTTGATAATAAACAGACCAATAATGAAAATCACTGCAATGCTGAATTGGAAAACCAATAGCCCATTTCGTAACCATGAGCTTTGTTTGCTGGTAGAAAAATTCCCTTTAAGCACCAATGCCGGTTTAAAACCAGATAATACCAATGCAGGATAGATACCAGCAATAATTGTAATCAGGCATAATATCGATGGCAATTGCCAAAACAAACCATTATCGATATGCCAGATTAATAAATTAACTTGAAAGAGATTGTTAAAACCCGGGAGCGCCAACTCGGCTAAAATTAACCCAAATATTGTAGCAATAAAACATTGTATAAATATTTCTGTTAGAAACTGAACAGTAAGTTGCGAACGAAAGGCACCCATCACTTTTTTAATCCCAACTTCCTTAGCTCGTTTTGCAGCCTGTGCAATACTTAAATTGGTAAAGTTGATGCAAGCAATAACAAGAATCAAAATTCCAAGCACAGAAAGGGCGATTAATATTTTGTATGGCACATCATTACCTGCCTTTGGCCTTAAATGCTGATTTGATAGTGGGTCTAAAAATGTAGAAATACCTTTTAGTTCGTTGGTTGTTTTTTTATTGGTTTTATCTTTTAATAATTCGGCTCGATATAAACTAGTAATTTTTTGCTCAAGATTCGCCACATCCGTCCCAGGTTTTACCTGTAGGTAAATGGTATAATCATTCATATCATAATTATCCCCCGTGCCTAACTCGTTAGCGATAGAAACACCATCGAAAGTGAAGTTTGAATGCAAATTGTTCTTAATAGAACCAGCTATAATTCCCATGATCCCTGAATTGCTGGCTCCATAGCCAACCATTTCAGGCTTGTTATCCTTTTTATTCGGGAAAAGCGTTTTCAAACTTTCGGTACTTAGGTAATTAAGCCTTTCCGTATCTCCCGCTGGTTTTACAAGGCCACTTTCGGGTTTTATATTGAGTATCTTGGCCGCATTATAATCGACAGTCAAAATCCGTTTAGTAAAAAGTGTGTTTTCGCCATTTTTAATGGTTAGTTCAAAAGAACTGTCTTTTATAAGACCAGCTGATTCAACTTCAGGAAAATTTTGCTTGATGGCTTTTGCAAATGGAGCCGCAGTGTAATTGGTTTTAAATTCTGGATAGGTTATTCCAACTACGTACACGCTCTTATAATTGGGATTGGTTTTATCAAAGCTGGTTTCATAAGTAAAATACATCGTAACCAAAATAAAAGCAGCCAAGGCAATAGCCAATCCACCTATATTTATGGAGGTAATTACCTTGTTTCTCCAAAGGTTGCGAAGTGCAATTTTTAAGTTTAATCTGAACATAAGGCGTAGGGTTTGGCGTAAAGTGTTTGGCGTGTAGCGTTTAAATGCTTAGCACCAAACACTTCATGCAGCTCTTATTCATATTTAAGTGCATCAACTGCGTTTGCTTTGGCCACTTTAAAGGTTTGCAGGCTTACCGTTAAAATTGCAATAATTACCGAGGTTAAAAGGGCAAGCAAAAAAGGCCATGGATTAATCGTAATCTTATAATCATATTTTTCCAGCCATTTGGCAACAAGAATATAGGCTACCGGAATAGCGATTACATTGGATATGATTACCAGTTTCATAAAATCTTTGTTCAAAAGGACCAAGATATCAGAAAGGTTAGCACCCAATACTTTACGGATACTGATTTCTTTACTGCGCTGTTCAGCGGTATATAGCGCTAAACCCAATAAACCTAAGCAGGAAATAAAAATGGCAAATCCTCCAAAAATATTAGAAAGTACGCTGAGCAACCTTTCGCTCCGGAGTTTTTCGGCCATGCCCTGACTAACCAGTTTTACTTCAATTGGATAAGCAGGGTTTAAACGTTGACTTACCGATTTTATCGCTTCGATTGAATTAGAAAGCGATTGCTTGGGATTGAGTTTAAGCAGCAAAACCCGACTCGTTTTAACATTGTAATAATAAACTGTAGGCTGTATTTTAGAAGCAAGTGATTCGTTAGAATAATCTTGCACAACGCCTACCACTTTAAGCGGCGGATTATCGCCCCAATGGATAACGGTACCCACAGGATTTTTTAAGCCCATTATTTTAACAGCAGTTTGATTGAGGAGCAGAGATGTAGCGGTATCAGCTGGAAATTTAGGATCAAAATCTCTCCCTGCAAGAATCTTTACACCAGTTGTTTTGGCAAAATCGAAACCTGTACTTCTATAATTAATAATCGAGACATCATTTTTGGGCTTGTCTGGCCATTGAATGTCACTGGTAATTGAACCGCTACTGGTAAAAGAGTTGGCATATTCCGTTGCAGCAACAATGGCTCCTTCCCTTTCCATTTCGTTTTTAAAGGTTTTGAGTTTTTCGGGTTTTGTCCATTCCCCTTCCAGGTCGATCTGTGCCAATGCCGTCTCATCAAAACCTAAAGGCTTATTTTTAAGGTGCTGAATTTGACTGTAAATTACAATTGCCGAAATAATCATGCAGATAGAAAGGCTAAACTGCACCACTACAAGTGTTTTGCGGATAGATAAGGAGCCAGTTGAACCCTTAAACCCTTTTAATACCTTTACAGGAATAAAAGATGAAAGATAAAATGCAGGATAACTGCCGGCAAGCAAACCAGTTACCAGTACCATAGCCAGTAATACACTCCAAAATTGATAAGCATTATAATCAATTTTGATCGAGATATTGAGCAGATTGTTAAAATAAGGTAAAGAGACTTCGAGCAGTGTAAAGGCAATTAACATTGCTAAAAACGACAACAGTAGCGATTCTATCATAAATTGTCCCATTATTGTATTTCTGGTAGAACCCAAAGCCTTTCTAACCCCTACCTCGCGGGCACGTTTCTCTGATTTAGCCGTTGAAAGATTCATGTAATTGATACAGGCAATAAACAGCACGCAAATGGCCAGAAAAACAAACAGCCTCAACTGATCAATTTTACCTCCAACCGCTTTTCCGCCTTCAAAATCGTCATATAAATGAAGTTTACTTAAAGGAAAAAGAAAAGGTTCGTAGGTCATTTCTTTTAAATCAGGTTCTTTATTCACTATAAAGTGTTTTAAAGCCGAATTTGTGGCATCTAGAGAAGCATTATCTTTAAGTTGAAATAAGGTTAAACAAGTAATTGCTCCCCATCCATTTTCTTTTTCCGATGGATTTTCCTGTTCTAAAAAAGCCCATGGCTGTAACAGATCATACTGTATGCTCTGATTTTTAGGAAGATCTTCTATTACGGCACTTACTTTTAAATTAACCCGGTTATCGTACTTAATGAGCTGCCCGACAGGATTCTCATCACCAAATAACTTTTTTGATGTAGATTGGCTAATGAGCACATTATCTGGCTCATTTAGCGCTGTATTTGGATCTCCATAGATGAATTTATGATCGAGAATCTTTAAAAAATCTGGATCTACACTCATGCCAGCCAACTTAAAATTATGCTGATTATGGCTATATAATTTCTGGCCATTGTTCATCGAAATACGGGCTGCACTTTTAATGCCTGGCAATTCTGAAACCCCAGCTTTAGCCAGTTTATTCGGAACGGCCATTGTAGTAGCCAGTTTACCGTTAAACTTTAAATTTAAAGCCGCTAAATATACTTTATCGGCATTTTTATATTGCTTATCGAAACTCCATTCGTAGTTAACGTACAAAAGTAACATTAAGCAACAGGCCATTCCGATAGCTAGGCCACCTACATTGATCAATGTAAAGCCTTTATTTTTCCAAAGGTTACGTAGTGCTATTTTAAAGTTTAATCTGAACATAGGGTGTAGGTTTAAGGGTTAGTGTAAAGCGGTTAGCGATTGACGAAGAATAAACGCTGATCGCCAAACGCCCAACGAAGGTCTTACTCATATTTTAGTGCATCAACAGGGTTAGCATTGGCTGTTTTATAGGCCTGAAAACTCACGGTAATCAACGCCATTAGCAAAGTCCCCAATCCGGCTATCGGCATAATCCACCATGAAATTTCGGTATGGAATTCGAACTTCATCAGCCATTTATTCATTAAATAATAACTGAAAGGAATAGCGATTACGATAGCAACCACAATCATTTTCACAAAAGAGAACGACAGTAATTGCATTAAATTAAATAAAGAGGCGCCCAGTACCTTGCGTACACCAAATTCTTTTGTCCGCTGCTCGGCGCTATAAGCTACCAGACCAAAGAGCCCCAAACAGGAAACGAATATGGCAAGTCCGCCAAAAAGATTTGAAAGGATGCCTAAAGTTTTTTCGGAATTATATTTTTCAGCGTAAACATTATTTAAAAAGTTAATCTCCAATGGATAAGCTGGATTTAAAGCCTTTGTGATCCTGCCGATATTTTCGATATTACTTTGAAGGCTGTTATTTTCATTCAAACGCATGGTGATATTTCCCGTTTGGTTCTTATCGAAGAATACCACCATTGGATTGTTCGATTTGTAAGGAGAATCCCAAACATAGTCATCGAAAACGCCTATGATATTAAATTTATCCCCAAAAATGGTAATTGTTTTGCCTACCGGATTTTTATAACCAAAAACCTTAACAGCCGATTTGCTCACCATCACAGCGCTGGTATCTGATGCGAAATTTTCCGAAAAATCTCTTCCACTGGTCAATTTAATGCCATTGGTTTTAATAAAATCGTAGGTCGTAATTACCTGGTTAAACAATTGGTTGTTTGTAGCTTTCAACATCCCTTCCCATTCGATACCTGCAAAATTTCGACCATGATGTGATAAACTCACCGACGATTGGAACATTGAGGTAATCGCTCCAGATTTTAGCAGTTCACTACGGAGCAGTTCATATTTTGTTTTCAGTTCGCCATCCTGTGGCATTTCTACTAAAGCGTTCACATCAAAACCTACTGGCCTGTTTTTAATGTACTGGATTTGCTTATAGATAACCAAAGTGGAAATGATGAGGATAATGGCAAAACAGAATTGTCCAACAACTAATACTTGCCTTAAACTAACCGAAAAGAAACCACCAGATTTAATTTTTCGCTTTAAGGTTTGTATCGGGTTAAAAGACGAGAGGTAAAATGCAGGATAACTGCCTGCGATTAAGCCTGTAGCTAAAACAATCCCCAGAATACCCATCCAACTGATGTTGTTGAAATAAGAGATATTCAATTTAATATTCAACAGGTTGTTAAAGGTGGGCAAAAAGATCTCGAGGATGGCAATCGAAAAGATCACCGCAATAAAAGTTAGCATCATCGATTCTGTTAAGAACTGTATAATCAGCGAACTACGATTGGCACCAATGGTTTTTTTTATGCCTACTTCTTTTGCACGTTTTTCCGATTTGGCTGTAGCCATGTTCATAAAATTAATACAGGCAATTAAGAGAATTCCAAAAGCTAAGCCAACGAACAAATAAATCTGTTCTATTGCACCACCGATACTTTTGCCATCTTCGAACTTGCCATATAAATGTAGCTTAGCCAATGGGAACAATACCTGCGATTGCTGATTATTTGTATTATTCTTTTTCTCTATCTGATTGATTTTTTGATTAACCAAATCTAAATTTGCGCCATTTTTTAACATCACCAGTGTTACAAAACTATAATTGCTCCAGTTTAAATCTTTGGCGCTCCGATCAATCGTTTCGTATAAGGACCAAGGCATTAAATAATCAAATTTATTGGAGCTATTATCAGGTTGATCTTTAATTACGCCGGTTATATTCAAATCTAAACGATCTTTAAAACGTACACTTTTATTCAATACATCAGTTGTACCGAACAATACTTTAGCGGTAGATTCCGTTAAAATAACAGAATTTGGATTACTTAAAGCGGTACTGGCGTTGCCATAAATAAATTCATAATCGTACATTTTTAAGATATCAGGCTCTGCGAATTTAGATTGACGCTTAAATGCATTTTGTCCGTTAGCAATTAAATTCTTGCCCCCATAGTCCATCCTAGCCATGTACCTCAGTTCGGGCAAGCTTTGTTTAATTACCGGGCCAAAAGCAGTGGTAGAGCCTTCAAATGTCCCAGAAATCTTACCGTTATCACCCGGAATATTGGTCATCGTGGTAAAAACGTTAGCCGATTCTTTAGCCTGCTTATCAAAGTTCCATTCGTAGGTAACATACAAGAGCAACATTAAACAGGCAGCCAAACCAATGGCCATTCCAATTACGTTAATAAACGAGCTCACCTTGTTTCGCCAAAGGTTACGCAGTGCAATTTTTAAGTTAAGTCTAAACATAGTTTTATCGTTTGGCGTTGAGCGTATTCCGGCGAGCGTTTATACGCTTATCGCCATCCGCTTTACACTGGTATTATTCATATTTTAATGCATCCACCGGATTTGCTTTTGCCACTTTAACCGATTGAATGCTCACAGTAAGTATGGCAATGATTACCGAAAGGCTAATTGCGGCTATAAATGGTAAAGCAGAAACAGCAATGCGGTATTCGTATCCTGAAAGCCATTTGGTAATGATAACGTAAGCCAATGGGAATGCAATTACATTGGCTATAGCGACCAGTTTGATAAAATCCTTGTTCAATAGCGTAAGAATGTTGGCTGTACTGGCACCCAAAACCTTACGGATACTGATTTCTTTTTTACGTTGCTCGGCCATAAACAAGGCTAAACCAAGTAAACCCAGGCAGGAAATAAAAATGGCAAAACCTCCGAACCAGTTTGATAGTGTACCTAAAAGCTTTTCATTTTTGAACTTTGACTCGAAATTTTCATTCACAAATTTAACTTCAGTTGGAAAAGCAGGGTTTAATTTTTTTATAATTTCGTTTATTGCATTGATGGATGAGCTCACATTGCTGTGCTCATTTAATCTCATAATTATGGTGTTTGCCGCCTGCTTATTTTGTGCAATAATTAATGGTTTCGGACTCTGATAAGGCGATTCCATTACATAATCCTTCACTACACCAACAATGGTTAAAGGTTGATCCCAACTGATCACTTTACCAACAGGGTTTTTCATCCCCATTACTTTAACCAATGCCTCATTAACTAAAACATTTGCTGTATCTACCCGGTCTTTCGAAAAATCGCGCCCAGCAAGAATTTCCATCCCTGTGGCTTTAGTCAAATCAACAGTCGTAAATCTATAGTTTACCAATACTTTCTCATTCTCATCTTTACCTGGCCAGCTTACTGCATAGGTATTATTACCACCAGCAGTTAACGATTGACTGTATTCTGTAACGGCAGTTACGGCACCAGATTTTAGAAGTTCATCTTTCAATATATTGCGTTTACCTGGATTGGCAAATTCGCCCTCTGCAGGAATTTGAACAAGATTACCAATGTTATAACCAATCGGTTTATTCTTGATAAAATTTAGTTGCTGATAAATAACAGCCGTACAAACAATCAAACATGCGGCAAATACAAATTGAAATACAACTAAATACTTACGAATAGATAATGATGAACCTCCAGACAGTTTAAATCCTTTTAATACCTTAACCGGATCGAATGATGAAAGGTAAAAAGCTGGATAACTACCTGCGATAATACCGGTTAATAATGTTAATCCTAAAAATACGGCCCAGAATTTCCAATCAGAATAATCTATTTCCAAAGAGATTCCCAATAGGTTATTGAAATAGGGCAAGCTTACTTCTATTAACACAAAAGCAACCAGCATGCTTAGCATGGTAAGTAAAATCGATTCGAACATAAACTGGCTAACCAGATTACTCCTCGACGAACCAATGGCTTTTCGAACGCCAACTTCACGGGCTCTTTTTTCTGATTTTGCAGTGGAAAGGTTCATGAAATTAACGCAGGCAATCAATAAAATACAGAAAGCTAAAAGAAAAAATATCTTTAACTGGTCTATCCTACCGCCTACATTTTTGCCATTTTCGAATTTTTCATATAAATGCCATTTAGATAGTGGATGCAGAAAAGGTTCTCCATTCGAATTCTTGTCATTAGCTTTAATCATGCCATGCATTTGATTATTAGCTTGCTCGAAAAAAGAATTATCTTGCAACTGAACAAACAACACGCAATAATTAGAAGTCCAGCCACTGGTTTTTGTCCAAGGGTTTAATGTTTCGTATAATTTCCACGACATTAGGTAATCTATTTCCAGACTACTGTTTTTCGGCCTGTCTTCAATTACACCCTCTACTTTTAAACTTAGATTATTTTCGAGTTTTACAACCTTATTTAAAGGATCTTCATTACCAAAAAGGTTTTTCGCTAAGGTTTCGCTTAAAATTACGCCATCGGGATTTTTGAGAAAAGTATTTGGATTACCCTTCAAAATCTTGTAATCAAACATTTTTAAAAAGTCCGGATCAGCAAACACAGCACTTTTCTTAAAGTTATTCTGATGGTAAGAAAGCATTTTATATTCCGGATAAGATAATCTGCCAACTTTTGAAACACCTGGAACTTTAGAGCGCACTTCGTTTTCCATTAAACCTGGTACCGCAAGAAAGCTGAAAGTTTCTTTTGCCGTTTTCTGATTATTATAAACCAGGTAGGTTTTGTCATAATCTGTAAATTGTTTGTCGTAACCGTACTCGTAAGCAACATAAAGCAATAAAACCATACAGCTGGCCAGGCCAATGGCCAATCCGCCTAAATTAATCAGGGTAAATCCTTTATTTCTCCAAAGGTTTCGCAAAGCGATTTTTAAGTTAAGTTTAAACATAAGGTGTAAGGTTTGAGGTATAAGGTTTAAGGTCTGAGCGTTTTAACCTTACGCCCTCAACCTTTTAACCCTACACCTTATTCATATTTTAATGCATCAATAGGGTTTGCCTTCGCTACTTTAACCGATTGAATACTTACAGTGAGTATGGCAATGATTACGGAAAGACTAATTGCGGCTATAAACGGCAATGCAGATATAGAGACGCGATACTCGAAAGCTGAAAGCCATTTATTTACAATGATATATGCTAATGGGAACGCTATAAGATTGGCAATGGCCACTAATTTTATAAAATCTTTATTTAGCAACACGAGGATGTTGCCAGTGCTGGCACCTAAAACCTTACGGATACTGATTTCTTTTTTGCGTTGCTCTGCTATGAAAAGTGCCAGGCCTAATAATCCTAAACAAGAAATAAAAATGGCGAAACCACCAAACCAGTTTGAAAGTGAACCTAGAATTTGTTCATTTTTAAATTTCACTTCAAAAGATTCGTTCACAAATTTGCGGTTAACAGGATAATTAGGTTCCATTTGCTTTACTAAATCATCAATTTTGGCCAGTGATGAACTGATGTTTTGATTTGGATTTAAACGCGCAATGATAACTCTCGCATCGTACTTTCCACTTGCCCTAAAAATCATCGGGGCCACTCTTTGATAAACATTTTCTACCACAAAATCTTTTACAATACCAACTATAGTTAACTTTTTATCCCAGAAAGTAATTACTTTGCCAATCGGATTTTTTAATTGCATCATTCTCACAGCCGCCTCATTTAACAATACGCTAGCTGTATCATTAGGAAATTTCGCAGAAAACTCCCTACCATTAATCATTTTAGTGCCAATAGTTTCAACAAAATCATATCCTATTGTTCTATGGTTAAAAGAAATTTTCTCATTCGGATTTTTACCTTCCCATTGTACACCAGTTGTATTATCACCTCCTTCAGTAAAATCAGTACTAAAAAAAGTAATATTCGTTGTTGCACCAGCTGCTATTAGCTGCGTTTTTAGCAATTCTAGCTTAGCAGCATCGTTCATTCTGCCAACTACTGCTATTTGAATTAAATTGGATTGATCGTAACCAATAGGCTTGTTTTTAACATAATTAAGTTGCTGATAAATTACTGCAGTACAAACAATTAAACCAGCAGCAAAAACAAATTGCCCTACTACCAATACTTTCCTTACCAAAGCTGATGAATCTGTTTTAAGGGTGAAACCTTTTAACACTTTAATCGGCTCGAAAGAAGATAGATACAATGCCGGATAACTACCTGCTACAAATCCAGTTAAAACCATTAGCCCCACAAGTGTTAACCAAAATAGGCCGTTATGATAATCTATTGTTAATTTAATATCCAACAAACTATTAAAATATGGCAAACTCACCTCAATTAAGATAAAAGCTAAAACTGTGGCAATAAATGTGATGAGCATCGATTCTAAAAAAAACTGGTTAATTAACGATTTACGTGTTGATCCAATTGCTTTACGAACGCCAACTTCTTTTGCCCTACGCTCTGATCGTGCTGTAGATAAATTCATAAAATTTACACAGGCAATTAGCAAAATGCAAAAGGCCAGCAATAAAAATATTTTAAGTTGATCTATTTTACCACCTACTGATTTACCGTTTTGAAAATCATCGTACAAATGCCATTTGGTTAATGGATGCAATAAAGCTACTGCTGTATTATCTTTTTGATTGCGTTTGTAAATACCATACATCAGATCATTTGCATTGGTGAAAAAGTTATTATCCTTTAACTGAACAAGTGTTAAACACATGTTATTCCCCCAATTGCCTTCCTTTACCCAAGGTTGACGCTTTTCGAACAATGCCCAAGGCATAATGCACTCAAAAGTTAAGCTGCTATTTGCGGGAGCATCTTCTATTACAGCTTCCACTTTTAATACTTCCTCGTTTTCGAGCTTTACTGTTTTATTAATAGGATCTTCATTTCCAAATAACTTTGTTGCAAAAGATTTGGTGAGGATGATGGTATTTACATCTTTTAAAACTGTGGCCGAATTACCTTCAAGAAATTTATAATCCAATATTTTAATAAAATTTTGGTCGGCAAATATTGCGTTGCTATTTATTTTATTATCACCAACAGTAATTAGTTGTTTCCTCGGATAAGTAGTGTGAGTAGCATATTTAACGCCAGGGATTTTTTCTTGCACTTCTTTAGCCATCACATTTGGTGTCCATGCCCAGCTAAAAGTTTTACCACTTGCCTCCATGTTTTGATAAACTACATAAGTTTTATCGTTATTGGAGAATTGTTTATCGTAGCTCCACTCGTAAGTAACATAAAGTAACAAAACCATACAACTGGCTAAGCCAATGGCCAATCCCCCGATATTAATCAGTGAGAATCCCTTGTTTTTCCAAAGGTTTCGCAAAGCGATTTTTAAATTTAACTTAAACATATTTTTTGAGGTGTAGGGTGTAGGTTGGCGCATAAACCATACGCCATAGCTTTGAACCTTTATCTTTCTTATGCCTGCACCCAATCTTCCTATCCAGGAAGATTTTGGGGAGGCCTATTATTAACTAAACTAAAATCTTTTTTTATACGAGTTTAAGGTTTAGGACCAAGCATTAGGTAGATTAACCTTGGGCCTTTATATCAACTCTTCATTTCTACTTTTATTGATCTTCTCAGATATCACATGTCCATCTTTTAGGTTGATGATCCGGTTAGAGAAACTAGCATCATGACTAGAGTGTGTAACCATTACAATGGTCGTTCCGGTTTCATTCAGTTCGCAAAGTAGTTCCATTACTTCATTACCATGGGAGCTATCAAGGTTTCCCGTAGGCTCATCAGCCAGAACCAGTTTAGGTTTCGTTACCAAAGCCCTGGCTACTGCTACCCGTTGCTGCTGTCCACCCGATAATTGTTGAGGGAAATGCCCGCTACGGTTTACGATATTCATTCTTTCGATAATTTCATTTACCAATTTCTTACGTTCTCCGGCAGGAATCTTATTATAAATTAAGGGCAGTTCAATGTTTTCGAAAACAGTTAATTCGTCGATCAGGTTAAAATTCTGAAAAACGAATCCCATATTTCTTTTACGGAAATTTGAACGTTCTCTATCGTTAAGCGTTAAAAGCTCCGTATCTATAAATTTGTAACTTCCGCTTTCAGGCTTATCCAACAGGCCCATTACATTTAACAAAGTAGATTTCCCGCAGCCCGAAGGTCCCATGATAGAAACAAATTCTCCTGCTTCAACATGGAGATTAATGCCGTTAAGTGCCGTAGTTTCTACTTCTTCGGTCTTGTAAACTTTTTCCAGATTTTCTATTTTAATCATAGTATCAAGTGTTATTCTAGTATCAAGTATTTAGTATCAAGTCTTTAGTATCAAGTATCAAGACTTGGTTATATTAATTATCTATTATCAGTTAAATTGGCGCTAAACACCTACCTCTAAACGCTAACCTATTTATTAATCTCTACCTGGTCGTACTGGTTAAACTGATCGTAAGACGAGGTAATTACTTCATCACCTTTCTGCAAACCATCCAGTATTTCGTAGTACAGATAATTTTTTCGTCCGATTTTAACATTTTTCTTGGTGGCTTTACCATTGTTTACCACAAATACCCAAGAGCCGCCTGTGCTCTGGAAGAACTGTCCCTGCGCAAGAAGCAGCGATTTGCTATTGTCAGACAAGGTTAATTTTGTTTGTAACGATAATCCACGGCGTAAACCTTCAGGTGCTGCTCCCTTAAAAACCATTTCTACCTGAAACTGACCTGCTGTAACCTCAGGTATCACTTTACTCACTGTTAAGTTATAAGTTTTACCATTAAACTCACAGTTAGCGGTTTGCCCTTCTTTTACCCGGTTGATATAATATTCATCAACGCCTGCCTGAAGTTTATAACCTTGCAGCACATCAATTTTTCCGATCATTTCATTAGAGTTATACGATTTACCGATAACCGGATCGTAAGAGGATAGTTTACCGGATACCGGAGCTTTGATCGTCATATTTTCGATGTTCTTACGGATCATTTCCAAACTTTCGTTCATTTGCCCCATCGATTGATCGATCTGAGCCAACTGCATCTTTCTACTTTGGTTTTCCTGGGCAATAGCCTGCCTTACGATTTTGCGTTTACCCTGATAATATTCGTAATCCTGACTTGATTTATTAAATTCCTGTAAGGTAATTACCTTTTTGTTGAACAATGCGCTATCCAAACGATATTGCCTGGCGGCTGTTCGCAAATTATTTTCAACATCTAATAAATCCTGATTTAAAACCCTTTGATTTTGCTCTAAATCCAACCGCGATTTCCGCAACTGGTTAATCTGCTCCGTTGCTGCTGTTTGGCTTGAGGTATAACTCAACATGGCATTTGAGTTAGAGATTCTTAATAGTGGAGTTCCTTTTACAACAGAAGCACCATTTTCAGTAAAAATTTCGGCAACCGTTCCACCTTCCGACGAACTTACAATTACTGAAGTTAAGGGGACTACACTGGCATTTAATAACACTACATCTTCAAAATCGCCATATTCTACTTTACTGATGGTTAATTTATCGGCATCTGCGCTATAAACTTTTTTGAGGGATAAAGTATAGCCATAAATTACAACTACCACAAAGGCAATTGCTCCACCTATAATTAACAGGGTTTTAGTGCTAAATCTTTTTTTCTCGATTTTCTTATCCATGTGTTCGGTTGTACTGTTTGGTTTCACTAATAGCCAAGCTTGTGCCAAAAGCACAAAACACATTTAAATAGCTAATAATCAATAAATTAATAGCTATCTTATTTTTTACATGTTCATTATCGGACAGTTGATGTGCGAGAGCGGACAGTTTTATTACTTTAGCACATCAAAATTTCAAAGTTATGCTTGACGCTACAGTTTTAATTATCGATGATGACGACGATATCCTGCTTAGTGCCCGTTTGTTTTTAAAGCAGCAGGTAAAACAGGTAATTACCTGTAAATCGCCTAAAGAGATCAATGTTTTATTGAGCAAAAATGAAATCGATATCATCTTGCTGGATATGAACTACCAAAAAGGGGCCAGTGATGGCCGCGAAGGCCTTTATTGGCTAGAACATATTTTATCGATTGATAAAGATTATGTAGTAATATTAATGACTGCTTTTGGTAATGTTGAACTGGCAGTAAAGGCGATTAAAAAAGGAGCTACCGATTTTATTCTTAAACCCTGGGAAAATGAAAAGCTGTTTGCCACTATTTCTTCGGCATCTAAACTCCGCGAATCGACCAAAAAGGTAAAGAAACTAGAAAAAATACATTCATCGCTCCAAAAAGACCTTACCCGTGGTTTCGAGAATATTGTTGGGCAGGCAGATGAAATAAAGCAATTACAGAATACGCTCTTGAAAGTAGCCCCTACTGATGCCAATGTGCTTATTCTGGGCGAAAACGGGACGGGGAAACAAGTTTTCGCTTATGAAATCCATGGTAATTCGCAAAGGAAAAACCAGGTGTTTATGCATGTTGATTTAGGCTCATTAAACGAAAATTTATTCGAAAGCGAATTATTTGGTTATGCTAAAGGTGCTTTCACCGATGCCAAAGAAGATAAACCCGGCCGCTTTGAACTGGCTGATGGCGGAACAATATTTTTAGACGAGATAGGAAATCTAACTTTACCGCTTCAAGCAAAACTATTAAGCGTTTTGCAAAACCGTACGGTTACCCGTTTAGGAGAAAGTAAAGAACGCAAGGTGAATGTTCGCTTAATAACAGCCACCAATATGCCTTTAAATGAAATGGTAGCTAAAAATACATTTAGACAGGATTTACTGTTCCGCATTAACACCGTTGAGCTTTTATTACCCGCTTTACGCAAACGCGGAACAGATATTTTACTTTTGGCCAATCATTTTATGCAGGTTTTTAGCTCAAAATACCATAAAGACATACGAAAACTGAGTAATAAGGCCCAAGAAGCACTTTTACAGTATAAATGGCCTGGAAATGTGCGCGAGTTACAGCACGTTTTAGAAAGAGCCGTTATTATGAGTGATGGTGCTGATATTGCAGAAGAAGATTTGCAGTTAAGTCCACAGCGCTACGCACAGAACAACGCCATACCAGATGAAATGGCGCTGGAGGATATGGAAAAAATGATGGTGCAGAAAGCAATTGATAAGCACAAAGGAAATATATCAAAAGCTGCAGCAGAACTTGGTTTAACACGGGCTGCACTATATAGAAGAATCGAGAAATTTGGAATCTAAGCTGGAAGCTGAAAGACCAGAGCTTAAAGCTTTAGTCTTTCGCCTTTAAGCTTTAAGCTTTAAAAACATGTTTTACCAACGTTTTACTTTCCGCTTAATATTTCGCCTGCTGATTATCAATCTGCTGGGCTATCTCCTATTTTACCTGATTAAAAATACCCAGCTCTGGTTTACCATCATTGGCGTAGCTTTAGTTTTATTGGGTACAATTATTTCCCTTTATTACTATATCAATCAGATCCGATCAGATATCAACCGTTTCATTTTAGCCGTTAAAACAAGAGATCATACCCTAAACTTTAAAAATAAAGTAACTAAAGGCAGTTTCCCTGAATTATACGAATCCTTTAGCGATATTTTACAGGTCCACAAACAGATCAGATTGGAACAAGAAGCCATGTTTCAGTTGATTAAAACTATTTTGGAGCAGGTTCCCGTTGGTGTAATCGTGGTAAACAATACCAATCAGAAAGAGAATGAAGAAGTTGCTTTTTTTAATCAGGCCGCTTCAAATCTGCTAGGTGTTCCGGCGTATAAGTATTGGCACAGGTTAAAGCAGCACCTCCCTGCCTTTGCAACAGAAATAGAGCAGATTTTAGCCGGGGGAAAAAGATTTCTGGAATTGAAGATCCAGGATAAACTGATTCAGTTATCAACAGAAGTTATTCCATTAAATCTTTACGGAAACAATTATACTATTATCAGTTTCCAAAACATTAAAGATGAGATTGAGCAAAAAGAGACGGAAGCATGGAATAGATTAATTGGTGTAATTTCTCATGAGATCTTAAATTCGATCACGCCAATCAGTTCATTATCAGATACCATAAACAAAATGGTAACTAACAAAAAAATGCTCACTGAGGATGAAATGGACGATTTAAAAACAGCTTTGCAAACCATACAAAGACGATCATCAGGTTTATTGGATTTCGTGAAAGACTATCGCTTAATTGCCGAGCTGCCTACACCAAACCTCGAATCGCATACCATTGGTGAAATACTGAAACACATTAAGGTATTGATGCAGCCATTTGCCAAAGTTAAAAATGTGGTATTGGATGTAGAACAAACTTCCTCAAAAATCACCATTCAGCTCGACCTAAAATTAGTTGAACAAGTGCTGATCAACCTCATTACCAATAGTATTTACGCTGTAGAGAACAGAGAACACCCACACATCAACGTAAATTACCGGTTAGAAAACACCAAACTATATATTGATGTTACCGATAACGGAAAAGGCATAGATGCCAATGATCTTGAAAAAATATTCGTTCCATTTTACACCACCAGGAAAAATGGGTCAGGAATAGGATTAACCATTAGCCGCAACATTATGAAAATGCACAGGGGCAGCATAGAAGTTGTTTCAATGCCTGATAATGGCACTACTTTTTCTTTGGTATTTAATTACATTTAATCATTTGAATGTTTTTTTGACCTAAAAAATCAAACAAAACCCATTTGATATGCTTTTAATGATGTGGATACATCAAATACAAGCATGAAGACAGTTATAATATCGAACAGACTACCCGTTAAAATCATCGAAGAAAACAACGAATACACCCTTATTCCGAGTGAGGGCGGCCTTGCCACAGGATTAGGAGACGTTTATAAATCAGGCAATTCTATCTGGATCGGCTGGCCCGGCATAGAAGTACCAGATGAACGTCAGGAAGAAGTTACCCAAAAACTTGCTGCATTAAACCTTTACCCGGTTTACCTCACTCAAAACGAAATCAATTTATATTACGAAGGCTTTTCAAATGAAGTATTATGGCCAGTATTTCATTATCTGGTTACATACGCGCATTACGAACAAAGTTATTGGGACTGTTACCAATCTGTTAATGATAAATTTGCAAAAAGTGCCATGCATGTATTAGACAGAAAGGATAAAATCTGGATTCAAGATTATCAACTACTCCTTTTACCAGGTATTTTAAGAGAAAAACTCCCAAATGCCACCATCGGTTTTTTCCAGCATATCCCCTTTCCATCATACGAAATATTCAGATTGATTCCATGGCGTGAAGAGCTATTAAATGGACTTATAGGTGCTGATTTAATCGGATTCCATACTTTTGACGATGTTCGCCACTTTATTAGTACAGCCACACGTTTGCTTCCGGTAAATTCATCATCAAATGTACTTAACAGCAACGAAAGGCAAATTGTTGTGGAAGCTTTTCCGATGGGAATCGATTATGATAAATTTTCAGGTTTAACCGCAACTGAACAGGTTCAAAAAGAAATTAACTATTTCAGAGCAGGCAAAGAAGATATGAAAGTAATTTTATCTATCGATCGGCTCGACTACAGCAAAGGCATACTGGAGAGGTTAAAAGCCTTAGAATTACTACTACAGCACTATCCCGAATATATCGGCAAAATCGAACTTTTCATGATTGTTGTTCCTTCAAGGGATACCGTACCAAAATATAGTGAGTTAAGAGATCAGATTGATCAGTTTGTTGGAAATCTAAATGCGAGATACCGTTCAATGAACTGGATTCCTGTAAATTATTTTTATCGTTCCTTCCCTATTGAAGTTTTGTCAGCGCTTTATGCTACAGCTGATATTTGCCTGGTAACACCTATGCGCGATGGAATGAATTTGGTAAGTAAAGAATATGTGGCTAGCCGGAACAATAACGATGGTGTATTGATTTTAAGCGAAATGGCCGGAGCTTCCAAGGAATTAACTGATGCAATTATTGTTAATCCAAATAATCTGGGCGACATTATGGAGGCTATTGTAACTGCGCTTAAAATGCCATTGGCAGAACAAAAACTGCGCATGAAAGCCATGCGTGCAATAGTAGAAAAATTCAACGTTAAACATTGGGTTAATAATTTTATTTTAAGATTAAACGAAGTGAAAGATTCTCAAAAATCCTTATTAACAAAACATGCAGTAAATGCTATTAATGAAGTGATAGTAACTAAATATACGCAAACACAAGATCGGGTGCTATTTTTAGATTATGATGGCACACTGGTAGATTTTACCGGGAACATTGACGACGCTTCGCCGGATGCCGAATTGTACGACTTAATTGAGAACCTAACACTTGATAAAGCAAATAAGGTTGTAATTATTAGTGGCAGACGAAATGAAACCCTTGAAAAGTGGTTTGGACACCTAAAGGTAGATCTGATTGCAGAACATGGTGCCTGGCAAAAATCGTACGGAGATAAATGGAATAGCCTGCCACTTTTAACCGACCAGTGGAAACAAGAAATAAAAACACTATTAGAAACTTATACAGACCGTACTCCGGGATCGTTTATTGAAGAAAAAAGCTACTCATTGGTTTGGCATTAC
Organism: Pedobacter sp. SG908; assembly: GCF_011759615.1. Classification (NCBI taxonomy): domain Bacteria; kingdom Pseudomonadati; phylum Bacteroidota; class Sphingobacteriia; order Sphingobacteriales; family Sphingobacteriaceae; genus Pedobacter; species Pedobacter sp. SG908. The sequence goes on along the minus strand of NZ_JAAOYY010000001.1, from coordinate 1,093,492 downwards.
CGTAAAGCAGAAGAAGGACTTGGCGATTTAAGAGCCAATGAAATTATCAGTCATATGAAAATTTTAGCAGCAGATAAAGGCCTGCAACTCATGCCAGGTAATAAGGTAATTGAGTTTAAAAATATGGAGGTTAACAAAGGCAAGGCTGCCCTAAACTGGTTGTACGATAAAAAACCAGATTTTATTTTGGCCCTTGGCGATGATCATACCGATGAAGATATTTTCAGGGCATTACCAGATGACGCTTTTACCATTAAAGTTGGCAACAACATTTCGGAAGCAAAATATTACCTAAATGATTTTAGTGAAGTTCGAAAACTACTTTGGAGCTTAGTAAAAGAAGAATTTGTAGGGCGCAGTTAATATTAACCAACATTTTGCTAAATAAATCGTCATTTCGAGTGAAGTGCAACATAGTCGAGAACCACGTAGTGCTCAGCCAAGCTAAATCTATTGGAATAGATCACCTTTAGCTTTGACAACTTTAACATACAGTGTTCACATAAAAGTTGTCAAAGCTTTTTTGTTGGTCGGGATTTGCAATCCACTTTCCTTACAAAAATATCGGTCTATCCAGTTTAATTGCAATGCGATAAGCCGCATTCATTAGGCCCACATGACTATAAGCTTGAGGGAAATTACCCCATTGGCTACCTGTTTTAGCATCAACATCCTCACTGAATAACAAAAGGTGGTTACAATATTTAATAATGTTTTCGAATTCTTTAATCGCTTCATCGGTCCGGCCGACACAGGCCAAAGCCTCTACATACCAAAAAGCACAGATTAAAAATGTGGTTTTTGGTTTACCAAAATCATCAGCATGTAAGTAACGGTAAAATAGCCCGTCTTCCGTTTTCAATTCTTTTTCTAAAGCTATTAAATGATCTTTTGCCCGATCTGAAGCTGGATCGAGATAATTCATCATGATCAATTGTAGCGTGCTGGCATCTAAATGCGGGCTTCCTATGGCGTTGGTGTACACTTTTCTTTCCGGATCGTAGCAGGCTTCTATATGTGCAGCAGCCTTATCGATTAAAATCTCCGCGCGCTTTTCGAAATCCTGGTTTCCAATGGTTTTGGCCATTTTTAAAGCAGCCTGTGCTCCTGCCCATTGAAACAGGTTACTATAACAATGTACATTGGCAATATTCCTGAATTCCCAAATGCCGGCATCTTTTTCGTCAATGGTACGTTCAATTTTAGATAGTACACTTTCAATCCATCTTACCGAATCGCTGCGTTCAGAAAAAACAAATCGGTGGTCGGTATAAAGTGGTAGCATAGAAATTAAAACCTGACCGTAAATATCATTTTGAATGTGTTCGTAGGCCTGGTTTCCTATCCTAATGGGCTGTTCTCCTTTATAACCTGTCAGATGACTTAACGTATGTTCGGTAATTTCCCTTTCACCTGCAATACCATACAGGGGTTGATAGCGTGTATCTTCGGCATGCGAAATATCAGAGAGGTAATTAAAATACTTCTCCATTTCTTCAAAATGGCCGATATGGTTAAGTGAGGTTAATACATAGTGCGAATCTCTTAACCAGCAATATCTATAATCCCAGTTTCGGGTACTGCCGGGCGATTCTGGTAAACTAGTGGTACTGGCCGCTATAATTGCACCTGTATCTTCATATTGATGGATTTTGAGCACCAAGGCCGAGCGGATTACAAAAGGTTGGTAAAAACCGGCAATAGATGAATGTTTAATCCATAATCGCCAGTATGCAATCGTTTCCCGTAAAAAATTTTCAGCGGTACTTACTACAGGTGCCTCCAGATTCTGCCCATAGGTCATAATGAGGTATTTGGCCTCATTCAGTACAAACGCCTTTTCGTCAAAAATATAGGTAAGCGACACATTGGTGCTTAAGCGGATATTTTCATCGCAGCCCTGATAATCGATATGATTACTCCCCCTGCTCGATTTCATTTTACCTTTTCCGTAATCGCAAACTGGCTCACATTTAATGGTAATGCGTGGATTACCAGCTAAAGGTTCGATCTTTCTAATAAACATTAGCGGTTTAAAATAGCGATCGTATAGATGAAAACGTGGTGCAAAATCTGTAATCCGGTATTTTCCATCTTCGGCAGTAATCTCTGTTCTTAACACATTGGTGTTCTCGATATAATATTGATGAGAAGTGAATTTACCTTGTGGCAAGATTGAAAATTCGCCCCCTTTTTTCTCATCCAATAAACTGCCAAATACAAAAGGGCTATCGAAGCGGGGCCAGCAAAGCCAGGATATATCGGTGTTTTTATTTACGTGTGCAATGAAAGCGCAATTTCCTATAATTCCGGTTTGATAAAGATGCTTTTCGGCCATAGACTATAATTTTGTTTATTTTAGTAACAAGCCGATCGGAAAAATGTTAGGGAGAAAATTTTAAAAACCCATTTAAGCAATTATGAATTTGTTTTTCTGAAAATTAAAGATCCTAGTTAATGGCTGCCTGTAGCCCTGCTATCGCTTCAAGTCCTCACTCGTTCCTCGCTCCGGGCTTTCCGCTTTATCAGGTTTAGAAGCAAGGGTTCGTCACCAAATAAAAAGCCAGTCACGAAAATCGCGACTGGCTTCTAGTTAATGAATAATGATTATTTTAAATCACTGTACCGCTTGGTACTACTGCTCCCTTTTTAATTACAACTATACCATCTTTAACAGCGTAAAGTTCAAAGTCGCCATCTTCTAAATGGTCGCCACCATTAATTTTAACATCATTACCAATACGGCAGTTTTTATCGATGATGGCATTATTGATAAAACAACGGTCTCCAATTCCGATCAATGAATTTCCTTTACCAGTTTCATCCTGTATCTCTTCAAGCGTTTGGTACCTGTCGCTGCCCATAATATAGGCATTGGTAATTACGGTATCTTTTCCAATCCTCGACCTAATCCCCAAAACGGCATGTTCTACCCTGCTGGCCTGAATAATGCAACCTTCAGCAATAATGGTTTTATCTAAAGTAGTACCCGAAATTTTCGATGGCGGTAACATCCTTGCTCTTGTGAAAATAGCATGGTTACTATCGAACATATTAAATTTAGGTATTTCATCTGTTAGTCCTAAATTGGCTTCAAAGAAAGATGAAATATTACCAATATCAGTCCAATAACCTTCATATTGATAACTTAAAACCCTGCTCTGCGTAATAGCCCTTGGTAAAATCTCTTTACCGAAATCCTTTTCCTCCTCATTCTCATTTAAGATATTGATCAGGTACTCGCGGTTAAAAACATAGATCCCCATCGATGCCAGAAAGTTACGCCCTTCGGCTTGCATTTCTTCGCCGGTATCCGATACCCAATCCTCTAAACCCGTTTTAGGTTTTTCGATAAAAGAGGTAATCATATTTTCATCGTCGGCTTTTAAAATACCAAAATCTGTTGCATCTTTTGCGGTTACCGGAATAGTGGCAATGGTAATTTCAGCATTAGCTTCGATATGTTTTTCGATCATATTTTTAAAGTCCATCTGGTACAATTGATCTCCAGACAAGATTAAGATGTAATCGAATTCGTGCGAAACAATGTGATGCATACACTGACGCACGGCATCTGCCGTACCCTGAAACCAACCTGAGTTTTGTACAGTTTGTTCAGCCGCCAAAATATCAACAAAGGCCGTACTAAAATGACTAAAGTGATAAGTATTTTTAATGTGTTTGTTTAGCGATGCTGAATTAAACTGGGTTAGCACAAACATTCGATGAATACCAGAATTTAGGCAATTTGAAATGGGGATATCTACCAATCGGTATTTACCAGCAATCGGAACTGCCGGTTTAGAACGTGTTTGTGTTAGTGGCGATAATCTAGAGCCCTGGCCACCGCCAAGGATAACGCCTAAAACTTTGTCAGTCATGTTTAAGCTTATTTTAATATTTGGTATAATTCTATATAATTTAATGCTGCCTTATCCCACGAATGGTCTATCTTCATCATTGTTTTTCTTACTGCTTTAAAAGCTTTTTTGTCATTATATAATTCAACAGCACGGTTAATAGCGTGGGTAACATCCCAAATACTTGTTTGATCGTGACAAATCCCAAAACCATTGTCGCCAATATCAATTACCGTATCTTTTAATCCACCAATTCGGCGCACAATCGGTACAGTTCCATACCTTAACGCATAAAGCTGATTTAAGCCACAAGGTTCCACTCTCGATGGCATGATCAGGAAATCTGCACCAGCATACATCTCGTGCGAAACCTGTTCATTGTAACCAATATAGGCATTATATCTACCCGCAAAAATGTCTTTCAGCTGATTTAACCGACCTTCCACCCAGTTATCGCCTGATCCTAAAACCAGGATATTGATGTTATCGCCATGTTGTTGTAAAGCGGTATAAAAAATATCGGGCAATAAATCGGCTCCTTTTTCATCAACCAATCTACCGATAAAAGTAAACAGTGGTTTAGACGGATCTAATTGAAAAACATCACAGAGCGCTGTTTTGTTTGCCAGTTTGCCAGCTTCAACCGTTTTTAAATTATAACCTTTGCTCAGCATCGGATCTGTTTCTGGATTCCAAACCTCGCTATCAATTCCATTTAATATCCCAACCGATTTCCAACGTTCCTGCCTCAATAAACTTTCTAATCCACGGGCATTGTTCATCATCTCATCCAGGTAACTTGGCGATACCGTGGTTACTTTCCATGCACATTTAATGGCTGATGCTAAGGGGTTAATGGCATCATCCCAGCCCAGTAAACCACCTTTCCATAAATCGAATGCTGGTATATAGTATAATTTATCCCATCCAAACTGACCTTGGTATTGTGCATTATGAATAGTTAAAACCGTCGGGACACTACTAATTGCTTTATATTTTATGCAATTTGAAACCATAAACGGAATTAAACCGGTATGGTGATCGTGGCAATGAAGTACATCCGGGCGATGCTCCCATTGTACAATCCAATCAAGTGTAGCAATCTGGAAAGCCACAAATCTTTCCGTATCGTCATTATAACCATATACATTCGGGCGATCGGTTAAGCCCTGAATATGGATTACGTATAAATCAAAGCCCAATTTATTGGTTCTTTCTTTTAAAATGCGGTACTGAAAGTGGTGATTACCATAGTTTGCCCAGGCATCGTAAGTAACTTCAAATTCACTTTCGCGGATAAATTTTGTATCGTATGCAGGAACAACCACTTTGGCAATGTGGCCTAATTTATTTTGATACTTTGGTAAAGCCCCTACTACATCGGCTAAACCACCAACTTTTGCAACAGGGTAACACTCGGCACTTATATGTATAATTTCCATCAAATATTTGGTGTAGATAACCTAAGTAAGTTACTAATTGTTTTGAGTTTTGCAAATAATGAAAATTATATTTTTAGTTGGTTTTTTTAATGGAAAAACCGTTTTCTTGACTGGAGTAACGCGGAATAGAGAGACTTAATTCTTAATTTAATTGGTTTTTTATTAGAAAGTGAATGTTCAGTTTTCTGTGGCAATCTGCAGTCCTGCTTTACGCTATAAGTCCTCACTACGTTCCGGGCTTACCGCTGCAATCAGGTTTACAAACAAAGTTGGTTCCTATCAAAACACAAAAAACCGCCTAAATCCATAAGCGGTTTTTAACAACAAAACAAATATATTTTTGGTTTAAAAATATCTTAATATTCTTCGGCGATAATCTCGTAGAAATCGCGGATCGGCTGAAATTGTGGGTGTAACGATACTACATCTCCAAAAACCAACAAAGCCGGAGCAGTTATTCTTTTATCTTCAACAATCTCAGCAATGGTATCAACAACGCCCACCGCAATTTTTTCTTCTGGTGTAGAACCATTTTGAATTACAGCTACCGGTAAAAGGTTTTTATTTTCTGCCTGAAATATGGCAGCAATTTCTTTTACTTTTTCAATTCCGTTTAAAACAACAATAGTTGCTTTAGTTTTTGCGGCAATGTATAAATCTTCTGAAATTTCGCCTTTTGAGTTTGTTCCGGTTACTGCCCAAAAACTTTCGCTCAAATCTTTGTAAATCATCGGGATCTTCTGTAAACTTGGTGCACCAGTTGCACTCGAAATACCCGGAATAATTTCAGTAGGAATACTATATGATTCTGCAGCATCTATTTCTTCGTATCCTTTAGCAAAGAAAAACGGATCGCCACTTTTTAAACGTACCACGTGCCCGTAGTTTAATGCATAATCAACAATCAGTTTGTTTACTGAATCCTGAGAAAATGACTCATTATCGCTACGCTTACCTACATAAACTTTTGGAATACCATCTGGCGCATGACATAATAAAGCTTCGTTCACATTTGCATCATATAAAACAACATCAGCTGTTTTTAATGCTTTAACACCTTTTAAACTAAATAAATCCGGATCGCCAGGACCTGCACCTATTAAAGTAATTCTTGGTTCAATGTTCGCTTTTTCTACTTTATTCAAAATCATAACAGATAATTTAAGCTCGTTATACGTTTGTTAATAATACAAATATATAAAGTCTATGGGAATTGTAGTAATTTATTTTAAAATAATTTTTCCTTAGCTTTTCAGTAGATATTGATTTAGGGATTTGGGGGCATTAATATAAGATCTATCTTATTGATAATGTGCGCGTTGATTGTCATTCCGAACGCTATGAAGAAATTTTTATAAGAAACATAATGTCTATATTAAAATTCTTCGTCTCCGCTCTCCACAGGAGACCTTTGGACAGGATGACCAACTGATTGGTGCATTTGTACTTTCTATACTTAGGCAGCAGAAATTATTTACATGTTCAATTCCTAGTTTGTAGTACTACCAAACCAGGAATTGAGTTATGAAGTTTACTTTTTAAACCATTTATATAGTCCTAAAAAAACAAATATGGCCAAAACCGTTATTACGATATTCCCTATGGTATGGTCAAAATTTAATCCTCGTTTATATTCAATATTAAAGGAATAGATAACTTTAATAAAGATTAAAACAATTATGATACTTATAAAAATTTTTACGCTTAAGGATTTCATTTTGCTCACAAATTAGTTTTTATTTACAGCCCACTTCTGCAAAAGTAAATTTACCAGCTTCGTAATTAATGGGCTTTCCTTTAACAAAATACGATCTGCCCAAGGTGGTTTCAATCTGCCCAACACCCATAATGAGTTTGCCATCTTTCTTTAAAAAGGCCAATGGATTGGTAAATACTTTTGTGGTATCTTTACCAGTGTTAAACCGATAATCAACCAGTAAAGTATCGCCATTGAACTTGCCACTTATTTTGCCGTTATTTTCGGGCTTATTAGCGTATTTAACCAATAATGAACCGGTTACCTTACCAGAAGCCAAAGTTTTAACAATCATGGCCGCACTGTCTTTTTCAAAGACCGCGGCATAACAGCTTTGATTAACCAAAGAATCGGTTTTAGTTTTAGCGCTGGTGCCTGTTTTATTATTTTGGGTACAGGAATAGGCAAAAGGGATTGTAGCCAAAGCGAGGTAAAGGATATTTCTTTTCATGGTATGTTGATTTATTGTTTTCTAATTCAATATACAAATACGATGATTATTTTCTATCATTTCCATAATGAAAATTTACATCAATATACTATTTTCGGGTGTTAGTACAGTAGGCAGATCAGATTCATCAAGCATATCCCTCATGTCGATTTCTATTGTCCGCGAGATATTGGTAATTGGTACATCATTGGCACTTCCTTCAAAAGGATTTGTAGAGCTTTCGCCAACAATATCCAAAGAGTTAAAAACCCAGGTAAGTAAAATGGCAAATGGAACGTTTAACCAAATAGAATAACCCTCAATCAAAGTACCATTGCCCAATTTGTTAAATTCGTTTAATAAACCATATGGTACTAAAAACACAAATAAATTTAACATAATGGTAGCTATTGACGAAAAATGGCGTGGGTAAGGAAAGTTTTTAATTCTTTCGGCTTTACCCTGGTTATCGTAAAAACTGGTAATCGAGCTTTGCAACGATTGTAATTGCAAGTCGGATAAATACCCCTCAGCAAACAGTTTATTGATATGACTTGATTGTAAAGCCATTAACTGAGTAGCCTTATTTTTTTTGGTTAGCACGTATTTCAGTTCATCTACCGAAAGATATTTTGACAAGATATCTTCTAACTTATCTGTTTTTTCGGAAACATGATACAGCCTGGCATATTCGATATTACGGGGATCGTTCGAATTTTCCCAAGCCCTTGGCTCTCTTAACTGAAACCGAAGTGCAGTTAACCAGGCGAAATGACGGTAAAAAATAATCTGGACCTCTGTCCTTTTATCTTGTGATGCAAGATAGTCGCGCACCATTACTCCAAAAGCGCGGCTCACATTTATAATCCCGCCGTAAATCTGCCTTGCTTCCCAAAGGCGCGAATAGCTGGCATTGTTTTTAAAACTAATGATAAAAGAAACGGCCGTACCTAAAAGTGCTACCGGAACCCAGGAAATGGAGAGAAACGTGAACTTGCAAAAATGATAAAGTACAGTAGGAATAATGGCGAGAATAGTTAAACGGTAAATATCTCGTCGGGTCCATACAATAAATTCGAAAAAGGTATATTTCTTTCCAGCGTGCATAGTTTATGGTTTATTCGGAAAATTATCTGGGGATTTAAACTAAGATATAAAAAATTTAAAGTGCCGACACTTAAAATGTTTAAAAAATCGTCAACGAAAAACGGGGCTGCCTTATCTGGCGCCCCGCTGAAATTGCTTTCACTTTAGATTAAAAAAACCTAAAGTTCTCATTATTATATTTGGTTGTGGTTCTCGCTGACTATGCCGTTGATCATTGAAAATTGGTCATTAATTAATGATCTATTTCCATCATCCAACTTATTCTATTCTACTGCTGCCCTGAACATTAAAGCACCCACAGTTAAATTGGTGCGGGTATCAACTAAAATGGCTGAACCATTTGCACGGTTATCATCATATAAATCAAAGGCTAAGGTATCAGCTGTTTTCACAATCACGCGGCCAATATCATTCAGTTTAAATTCTTCTGCGGCATGTTTCTCTAGTGTATTGATATCCACTTTGTGCAGAATTTCGCTGATTTTACATTTCGTAATTTTGCTATTGTGCTGAATGTTGTACATGATCGAGGTATCTAACGCACGAGTATCCATCCAGCAAAGATCAGCCTCAATCAATTTTGTTTCCTGTGGCAAAGCCGATGCATTTACAATAGTATCGCCCCTGCTGATATCTACGTCGTCTTTTAAGTGAATAATAACCGACTGACCAGCATGCGCTGCATCAGGTGTCTGGTCAAAAAATTCGATCTTCTCAACAGTAGAACTCGCACCACTAGGCAAAACCGTAACTTTATCATTTAAGTTAAAGGTTCCACTCAATACCCTACCGGCATAACCGCGGTAATCATGCAATTCTTCTGTTTGCGGGCGTACAACCCACTGTACAGGCATACGCGCCAATTGCGATTTATCCAGGTTGTCGGTATCAACCTGCTCTAAGAAATGTAATAAGCTCTCTCCTCCATACCAATCCATATTGCCCGAGTTTTGTACAATGTTATCGCCTTTTAAGGCACTAACCGGAATATAGGTTACATCGGCAAGCTTTAATTGCTGGGCCAGAACTTTGTATTTTTCTATAATTGCGCTATAAACGGTTTCGCTATAGTCAACCATATCCATTTTGTTAATACAAACAACCACGTGCTTAATGCCCAGTAAGGAAACAATATACGAGTGCCGGATGGTCTGTTCTACCACACCGTTACGCGCATCGATTAAGATAATGGCGAGGTTAGCTGTAGAAGCGCCTGTAACCATGTTTCTTGTATATTGAATGTGCCCGGGTGTATCGGCAATAATAAATTTCCGCTTTTCGGTCTGAAAGTACTTATAAGCTACATCAATAGTAATACCTTGCTCGCGCTCTGCCCTTAAACCATCGGTTAAAATGGCTAAATCTATTGTTCCGTCATCATTTTTGCGGTTAGAGCTCTGTAAAGCTTCTAATTGATCGGCCAAAATAGAATCTGTATCATATAACAAACGGCCAATTAGGGTACTTTTACCATCATCTACACTGCCCGCTGTGAAAAATTTTAATATGTTCATGTTTTAAAGTATTAAGATAAAAGTATCAAGTATCAAGACAAATTTCGGTCTATCACTTTCATACTCATACTTAGTTTAATTAGGAGATTTAATTTTAGTTCGCAAATCAGTCTTGATGCTTGATACTAAAGACTTGATACTCCTTAAAAATATCCCCCCTTTTTTCTGTCTTCCATTGCGGCTTCAGAAACTTTATCATCCATACGGGCACCACGCTCTGAAATTTTAGAAGCGCTGATTTCAGAAATAATATCATCGATCAAAGTTGCATCCGATTCTACCGCAGCAGTACAAGACATATCGCCTACTGTGCGGAAACGTACTTGTTTGCGGAATACAATATCTTCATCATCCATATTTAAAAACGGCGAAGCAGCCATTAGTTGTCCGTTTCTGGTAATTACATCACGTTCGTGTGAGAAATAAATACTTGGTAATTCGATTTTCTCTCTACGGATATAATTCCAAACATCTAATTCTGTCCAGTTACTAATCGGGAATACACGGATATTTTCTCCTTTATGGATTTTACCATTGTAAATATTCCAAAGTTCGGGACGTTGACGTTTTGGATCCCATTGGCCAAATTCATCACGAACGGAGAAAATACGTTCTTTTGCTCTTGCTTTTTCTTCATCTCTACGCGCACCGCCAATGCAGGCATCAAACTGGTATTTTGCAATGGTATCAAGCAAGGTTACCGTTTGCAAAGCATTTCTACTTGCATTTTTACCTGTTTGCTCTACAACTTTACCCTGATCTATTGACTCTTGCACAGAACCGACGATTAATCTTTCGCCAATCCGCTCTATCATCTGATCGCGATAAGTAATGGTTTCTTCAAAATTATGACCTGTATCAATATGTACTAAAGGAAATGGAAATTTTCCCGGACGAAAAGCTTTTTCTGCCAAACGAACTAAAGTAATTGAATCCTTTCCACCCGAAAATAATAGGGCTGGCTTTTCAAACTGACCTGCTACTTCACGTAAAATGTGAATGGCCTCAGCCTCTAGTTCATCTAAATAATCAAAATTATATGTACTCATTATAAAGTGTTGAAATGTTTGATCGTTGAAATATTGGAAGATTGCCTGCCAGCGCTGTTCCTTTTTCAACTGCTTATATTGCTGTTGTTGTGTTGTTGTTAAAAATTGTTGGAAGCTTTCAATATTGGGATATTCCAACATTTTGTTGGGCAAGAAATATAAATCTTTTGCCTCTAACCTTCCGCCTTATACCTTAAGTAGCATGCAAACCGCATTCTTTTTTGCTCTGGTCTTCCCACCACCATCTTCCTGCTCTAAAATCTTCGCCTGGCTGTACTGCTCTTGTACATGGGGCACAACCGATACTCGGGAAACCTTTATCGTGCAGGGTATTGTAAACAATATTGTTTTCTTTAATGTATGCTTTCACATCATCTAAAGTCCAATCAAAAATAGGATGAAATTTAATCAATTGGTTTCCTTCGTCCCATTCTAAATCGTGCATATCTTCACGGTTTGCGCTTTGATCGGCCCTAATTCCTGTCACCCAGATTTCGTTTCCTTTTAATGCTCTTTTTAAAGGTTCAATTTTACGGATGTAACAGCATTCTTTTCTATTTTCTACCGATTCGTAAAAGCTGCTCGGGCCTTTTGTATTTACCATATCCTGCAGCAGTTCGTTCTGCGGATAATAGGCATGAATGGGTTTGTTATAGATTTCCAGTGTACGGTTCCAAACATAATAGGTTTCTGGGAACAAACGTCCGGTTTCTAAAGTAAAAACCTTGATCGGAATATTATTGGAAAAAATTAAATGTGTAATTGCCTGGTCTTCCCAACCAAAACTGGTTGAAAATACAATACGGCCGGCATATTTATCTGCCAAAAACTTCAGTTTATCAATTGTATTTAAACCTGCCAATTCTCCTTTTATCTCCTCTAGGTTCTCCATCACTAAATTAATTTTAAAATAAACATAATTACACTGCGTAAGCTTACAATCATCACAATAATGCCCACGGCAACCATAATGGTTTTTGCTGAAATTTTGTTCGATACCTTTGCAGCGATTGGCGATGCGATTGCACTACCAATAATTAAACCCACAACAGCTTCCCAGTGTTTTCCTCCTAGCATGTAAAAAAATGTTAAGGAGCTTAAAGTGGCAATAAAGAAACGACTAATTTTTACTGTACCCAAAGAAAACAATGGATGCCTGCCACCAGCAATTAAGCTTGATAAAACGATTGAACCCCAACCACCACCAAAGGCAGCATCGATAAAACCACCAACAAAACCTAGTAAACCGATTCTTTTAATTTTCTGTTCTGCCTTTTTTCTCTTAACATTAAATGCTTTCATCAAAATTACACCTCCTAAAAAAAGTGTATAAACTGCAACAATAGGTTTCACATAAGAGCTATAATGCTCTAAAGAAGATAAAATAAAGGCGCCTAAAATTGCTCCTGCTATTGCTGGGATAATTAATATTTTGAAAAGCTTCCAATTTACATTCCCCATTTTGTAATGCATCCAACCCGCAATACCATTGCTCATTACCTCTGAAATATGAATGCCCATGCTAGCCGATGCAGGCGGTAAGCCCATGGCCAAAGAAAATGATGCAGATGTAACGCCATACGACATTCCAATTGCGCCATCTATTAATGCGAACACAAATCCAGCACCTAAAAACCAATAGAATAATGGATCAATATTAATTAAGAATGTTTGAAATTCTGGTTCGGTATTCCAAAGCGTTAAGCCAACCGTACCGATAAATAAGACAGCTACCAACCAGATTAACCACTTAATATTCTTCTCGGCGAAGCTTTTTTTAGGATTAATTAAACTTTGGGTAACCTTATTCAGTTTTTTAACCTTTGCCGAAAAATCACCATTTAAAGTTTGACGTAAAGCGCTCATATTCTGTAACGTTTCATCAAGCTCAGCGGGCAGGCCTTCATTTAAAATCTGTTTTAAACGTTTGGCTATAGTGGGCGATTTTCCATTCGTAGAAATGGCAATCTTTAAATCTCCTTTTTGAACGATTGACCCCAAATAGAAATCACACAGTTCTGGTTTATCTGCCACATTAATCAACAGGCCACGCTCGTGCGTAACCTTTCTGATCTCTTCATTTAAAATATTGTTATTGGTAGCGGCAAAAACGATATCAATATCGTTCAGATCATCAACATCGAAACTTTTCTGCTTAATTTTTATCTGCGGATAATTTGCAATAAGTGTATAAACTTCAGGCGATATTAGCTCTGCAACTATTGTGATAGTAGCCTGCTGGCTGTTATTTACAATCGCAGTTAATTTTTCGAGTCCAATATTTCCTGCCCCAATTAATAATGTACGCAGCTTGTTCAGCTTTACAAAAACCGGAAAAAGCTGGTTACCTTTTTCTTCTTCAGAAAAAGACGCTTCATTATTAGGTTGGTTAGGCAATACTTGCATATTGTTTAATTAATTTCTTAAATGATGGATGTAATGATACAACTTCTCCAAAAATTAATAAAGCAGGTGCTTTAATATTTTCTTGTTGCACTAAACCTTCTATAGTTTCAACCACACCTACTACCAATCTTTCATCCTCTGCCGATCCGTTCTGCACCACTGCAGTTGGTAAATTGTGTTTTCCTGCGGCTTTAAAAATCTCCACAATTTTTGGTAGTTTTTTTAGGCCCATAAGCACAACCACTGTTGCATTGGATTGTGCGGCCTGGTAAATATCGGCAGATACTTCTCCAGAAGTTGTAGTACCTGTAATTACCCAAAAACTTTCGCTCATGCCACGGTGTGTAACAGGAATCTGTTGCAATCCTGGCACACCGATAGAACTCGAAATACCTGGAATTACGCTTACCGGAATGCTATATGATGCGGCATAATCCAGTTCTTCGTAACCCCTGCCAAAAACAAATGGATCTCCACCTTTTAAACGCACTACGTGACCATAGTTTAAGGCATAATCGATCATTAATTTATTGATGGTATCCTGAGGGTAAGAATGCTCGCCCGAACGTTTTCCTACATAAACTTTAATGGCTTCTGCCGGGGCATGCTCCAATAAAGCTTCGTTGGTTAAAGCATCGTACAAAACCACATCAGCAGTTTGCAACGCTTTTACCCCCTTTAGGGTTAATAAATCAGGATCTCCAGGACCAGCGCCTAATAGGGTAATTTTTGATTCTTTATGTTGATTAACCATGTTTTTTAAAATTATTGAATTTTGAAGTCTGGATGAAGATTATTTGACGCATGGCGTTTAGTGTCTGTTGTCTCAAATCTCCAATCTATTGTCTCAAATCTTATTTCGCTAATACGCCTCTTTTTTCCTTAATCTGATTTAAAAATTGATTTGCTTCTTCAAAATACTTCTGTGCGAATTCGGCCGTTGGTTCGTTTTGGTTAATCTGTAAAACCAGGTCAGAGAAATTGGTCGATAAATTAAATTCTCCAGTTTCTACGTAATGGTTATCAAATTCGCGGATCACACCAATCTGTGTGCTACTATTTACGCCTTTATCTAACAATAATGATTTTGCAGCGCTTACAAAAGTGCTGTAAGTATGATAAATGGCATCTGCATAAGCACCTTTATCCAAGTTTTGCTTTGCCCAATCGAATTTTTCATCAGCCTCTAGCAACAAGGTGGCTACCAGATCAATTACTACACCGGCACACTCGCCAACGCCAATTGCGGTAACAAACTCTTCTACATGTCCCCAATCTACAAATTCTTCTGTTTTAAGATTGGTTAAATCGGCCAATGGTTTTAACAACTGATAAAAATGATCTTTACCTTTTCTATCATAATACTGGTGAAAGTTCTCATCCTCCAGGTTATTGGCTTTAAAATCATTTAAAATAAAATGTAAAACACTCGTTGCTCTTTTAGAAGGCACTTTAATTACACGTTCTGCAACTCTACCCACACCATTACCTACGGTTCCGCCGCCCAACATTACCTGAACTGCCGGAACAACTTTTCCTTCAGCCTTTACAGAACTTCCGTGGAAACCAATTTCGGCTAAGCCATGCTGACCGCAAGAGTTCATACATCCACTGATTTTGATTTTGATGTTTTTCTCATAGATAAACTCAGGGAAATCGGTATAAATTACCTCTTCTAAAACCTCAGCTAAAGTCATGGAATTCGAAATACCCAAATTACAGGTATCGGTACCAGGACAAGTGGTAATATCGGCTAAACTATCAAAACCTGCCGTAGTAAAACCGATTTTATTTAGGGCTGCATATAATGAAGGTAATGCTTCCTTACGCACAAACTTGAGCAGCAAGCCTTGGTTTTGCGTAATTCTGATTTCATCAGCCACATATAACCTGATGGCATCAACAAAAGCTCTTGCTTTATCTGTTTTGATATCGCCTACCTGAACTTTTACATAAACGCCGTAAAATCCGGCCTGTTTTTGCTCAATTACGTTAGTGGCCAACCAATGTTTGTAATGGGCTTCGTTTAATATTTCTACCGCAGGATATTCTTGTTCTAGCGGCAAGAGTGGCTGAGGTACAGTATTGAGATCTATTTTAAAGGTTTTTACTTTGTTGGCAATACGCTCTTCGGCAACCAAACGTAAAACTTCTTCTAAACCTAATTTTTGAACCAGATATTTTAAACGTGCTTTGTTACGATTAGTACGTTCGCCATAACGGTCGAACACACGAAGAACAGATTCGGTAAAAGGAATTAACTGATCTTCAGGCAAAAATTCGTGAACGGCATTTGCAAGGAAAGGCTGTGCACCTAAACCACCTGCAAACAAAACTTTAAATCCGCGCTCGCCATTTTCGTTAATTTTAGGAATAAAACCTAAATCGTGAATGTAGCTAAACGCAGTATCTCTATCACTCGAAGAAAAGGAGATTTTAATCTTCCTTCCCATTTCCTGACAGATTGGGTTACGCAAAAAGTAAGCAAATACCGCCTGCGCATAAGGCGAAACATCAAAAGGTTCTTCTGCATCGATTCCAGAATTTGGAGAAGCTGTTACGTTACGTACCGTATTTCCACAAGCCTCGCGAAGCGTAATATCATCCTGCTCCAATTTAGCCCAAAGTTCAGGCGTGCGGTCTAAACTCACATAGTGAATCTGAATATCCTGACGGGTAGTTAAGTGTAAATTGCCGCTTCCATACTCATCAGCAATATCGGCAATACGCAATAACTGTTTAAAAGTTACCTTACCAAATGGCAGTTTAATACGCACCATTTGTACTCCAGGCTGTCTTTGACCGTAAACACCCCGCGCTAAACGGAGGCTTCTAAACTTTTCGTCGTGGATGGTTCCATCTCTAAAAGCTTTAATCTTATTCTCCAAATCGATAATGTCCTGCTCGACAATCGGATTTTCGAGTTCTGTTCTGAAACTTTGCATATGTGTTGTTAGCTTTATTCAAAAAATGCTTCCCTATTACCGAGAAGCATTCCATATTTTATACTTAAAATTATCTGTAGGCTCCTATTACTGCGTTTTACAACAACACATTATTTGCATAGCGATTAACTTGTTAGGTATAAAATTGAAATTCATACGCCAAATATATAAAGTATATAGGAATAGTCGTAATTTATTGTGAAAAATTTTACGATATCCTGTTAAAACAACTCAAGATCGTCATTTCGAGCAGAGTGTAACGCAGTCGAGAACCATGAAGTGCTCAGCGAAGCTAAATCTACAAAGTTAAATCATTTAATCAACGGGACTAAAAACCGCTAATTGATAACTGGCAGCTGAAGACCGAAAACTGCTAACAGAAAACTGATTTGGGCGTTCCCCAAGCTGCGCAAGGGTCAGGCTTTGCAGGGCTGCGCTTCGCTCCGGTACCGATGAAGGATCGGTACTAAACCCTTACAATCCTTAACGCAAAATTATCGCTTTTTTCATCCGTATAGTTAGCAAGCCCAAGAACCACAGCCTGATTGTTAAATAAACCTGATATAGCGGAAAGCCCACAGCGAGGCACGAGCGAGGACTTGCAGCGGTAGCAGGACTGTGGTAGCCGAAACGTACAGAACCCTGCTTTTCAAATAAAATTGAGAAGCTAAGTCATCAGAACATATCTAATAACAAGTTCAGCATGACGGATTGGGCCACGTGAAAATGAATATTATAAATTAACGATACCGATTTTCAGATTATCCTCTCTACCAATTACATCAGCAATGCTGGTTTCGGTTAAAACCTTAAGCGTAGCATCTCGAACATCGATAAAGGCGCTTCTTATTCCACAGGTTTTCTCATCTACACACTCATCACATTTGTGATAGAAATTTAAACTTGCACAGGGAACCATGGCAATAGGCCCATCCGTTACACGCATTACGTGTACCAATAAAATCTCTTCAGGCTTCTTGTTTAGGCTGTAGCCACCCCCTGCACCTTTTTTACTGTATAAAAAGCCAGCGTTACGCAGATCTAGCAGAATTTGTTCCAAGAATTTTTTAGGGATATGCTCCTCCTCTGCAATTTTAGAAATTTGCATTGGTGGTTTATCTAAATTTTTACCAAGCGCAACAAGCGCTTTTATGGCATACTTTGTTTTTTTGGACAGCATATTCTCACAAAGCTAATAAAAGAAAGTAAATTATAAAATACGCAACAGGAAGTTGATTTTAATTCAACACAGTATGATATTTATAAATATAATGCATAATAACGATAATGCTTTAATCAAAGCAGCGTAAAAATAACCACAACACAAAACAGAAGAACATTTATCAGCGTTTAAAATCTATTTTTACCCATAATCTGAATTACAGATTTCAATATGAAAAGAAAACTCAATCTATTGCCGCTCATCATAGTTGCAATTATATTTTTTGCCCTTAACGCTTACGTTTTGTCTGGACTGGGCACCATCAATCAATCTACCTGGCTCAGTCCTATTTTCTGGGTTTTTATTGTAGGGCTAACTTTTGCCTTACTCTACGCCGTACAGCAAATGCGAATCCAGGGAATGAACAGGTTTTTCCAGATCATCAGTCATGCTTTTTTAATTGTTTTTAGTGCAGAGCTCGTATTCGCTTTTTTCCTCCTTCTCGGCGATATTTACCGCTTGTTAATAGGCTTGTCTACTAATTTTCAGCCGGAAGGTTTTCACATTTTAGGTCGTAGCAATTATTGGGTTGATTTTGCATTTGTAATGTTCTGTTTAACCATCGCTTTATTCGCTTATGGCATTACGCAAGGGAAATATGCCTACCGTGTAATTAAACACACTTTATATTTTGATGATCTGCCTGCCAGTTTTGATGGTTTTACCTTGACACAGATATCGGATGTACACGCTGGAAGTTTTACCAACCCTAAAGCAGTACAAAAAGGAATTGACCTGATTAACGCGCAAAAAAGCGATCTGTTTGTTTTTACAGGAGACCTGGTAAATAATGCTTCCTCAGAAATTGTGCCCTACATTGGCCATTTTTCACAGATTAAAGCACCGTTTGGACAATTTTCGGTTTTGGGCAACCACGATTATGGCGATTACATCAAATGGCCTACAGAAGCAGATAAAATCCAGAATTTAAATCAGTTAAAAGCTTACCATAAAGAACTTGGCTTTAAGCTTTTATTGGATGAACATGTTGAATTGCATAAAAATGGCGAGAAAATCATACTGGCCGGAATAGAAAACTGGGGAATTGGTTTTGGAGAACGTGGAGACTTAAACAAAGCCTTGCAAAACACTAATGTTGATGATTTTAAAATCCTGTTATCGCACGATCCTTCGCACTGGGATGCACAGGTAAAAAATTATCCTTCAAAAATTCAACTTTCATTGGCTGGACATACACACGGTATGCAGTTTGGCATCGAAGCTTTTGGAATTAAATGGAGTCCGGTAAAATACCGTTACAAACATTGGGCGGGTATTAAAACCGAAAATGGAAGATATCTGAATGTAAATAGAGGCTTTGGTTTCCTTGGCTTTTCGGGCCGGATTGGTATCTGGCCGGAGATTACGGTGATTGAGTTGAAGCGGAAGTAAACAACAAATGCCCCGAATTGAGGCATTTGTTGTTTATAGTAGTATCGTCATTGCGAGAAGGCTTTTTCAGCCGACGAAGCAATCTTAATGCGCTCGCTAATAGCGATAGTTGTAAGATTGCTTCGTCGTTCCTCCTCGCAATGACGATTTAGCTTAAAAACTAGTAATTAAGCGTATACGTTAAATTATACGTACGGCCGCGACCTGCATAATAAAAGGTCTCCTTTTTAGCTAACGATTGGTATAAAAACTGTGAACGTTGACTCCAGATCGTCTGGTAGTTTTTGTTCAACAGATTTTGTACACCAAATGATAAACTTCCGGTAAATAATTTCACTGAACCTAATAAATCAACGGTAGTGAAACCCTTTAACTCGTTTTGTACAACCGCATTTCCGATTGTAGCATAACCTTTCGAATCAAATGAGTGGAAAGCCTGTGCTTTTATTCCGAAAACTTTTCCGTTATACCCTAAATAACCCGCAATTTTTGATGGACTTGCAACAGTTACATCCTGTAATGACCATGTACCATCAGCATTTTGTTTCTGTGTTTTAATGTATAAACCGTTTGCTCCGGCTTCGAAGCCATTTTTCAGGTTCAACGATAATGAACCTTCAACACCAATATTTCTAACTTTTTCATCAAAAACTTCAATATTAAATGTGCTGTTGGTTTTTACGTTTTTATCTGATAGGGCATAGAAACCAGCTACCTGTGCGTTAAATACACCGGTGCGGTAACGGTAACCAGCTTCGTACTGTTCTGTTTTGATACCTGTTAAAGGAGAACTTGCAACATTGATAGAGTTACCCAAATTCCAGTTGGTGCCCGCCAATGTATAAGCACCTTGTCCGTAATATTTTGCCGGATCTGCCAAGTTAAACCCTTGCGAAAAATTAACCCAAGCTTGTTGAGCTGTGTTGATTTTAAATACTAAACCACCATTTAATAAATTTACATCGTAATGGTTTTCTCCACCTGCAATAGCAGTAGCGGTTTTACCCACGCCATAAGCCAAAGGCACGGCAGCGGTAGTGCCTACAAAATCGCCAACTTTAACAAACATGCGCTGTTGACGTACACCTCCTGATAAAGTTAGAAAATTGGCTATTTTAACCTGAGCCTGTAAAAAACCTGATAGACCATTTACCCTAAAGTTGGGATAACGGGTAATAGTAGCTACTGTAGTATTGTTTAAACCGCCAGATGTTGCAGCTTTTGTCCTATCAAACAAGGCTTGTTGTGCATTAAAATTTTCGTTATCGGCATCAATACCATAGGTAAGATTTAATCTGTTCCAATCTTTATTCAAAACCAGTTTTAAGGCACTATAATTTGTATTTTGGATTGACGATCCACTGTAAAGTACACCAGGTATTGCCGCTGTACCAGGAAAGGGGTGAAAGCTAAATTGTTCGCTCCTTGCTGCGGCCTGTACATAAAGTGTTTGTCCGCCTAAAATCTCACTTGCCTGATAGTTGGCATTGATATTGGCCCTGCTTGTTTTGGGATCAACATCCGATGAGTAGCCATTTCTCATTTCTAAAAGCGCTGGATTTGATAATAATCCCCCATAATTTGTACCTAAGAACAGATCTTTATCTCCACGATAACCTGAGTTATAATATTGGGCATTCACCGATAGCTTTTGATAATCAGTCAATTTAAATTCAGTACTTCCGAAAAAATCGAATGATTGGTTATACTGTAAATCGGTTTGTGTAATATCGGTAAAGATCTGTTTTCCATCTGCGCCATAAGCTGCATTGTTTTTTTGAAAAGCCATGCCGATGCGTCCGTTCCAATCTTTGCTCCCACCAGAAATAGCCTGTGCCACGCGTACATCATGGTCACTTTTTTCCTTTAAACCGCTGCGCACACCAACCTGTGTAGTGAAACTTGGTTGACTATCCTGTCCTTTTTTAGTAATGATATTGATGATACCACCTGTTGCGCCACCGCCATAAACCGCACTTGCACCAGATAAAACCTCGATACGTTCGATGTTGAAAGGATCTATCGATTCGAACTGACGGCTCACACCACGGGTACTGTTTAACGATACACCATCAATCATTACCAATGCATCCCGGCCACGCTGGTTCTGTCCGTAGTTGGTACGTCCTTCCGGCCCGGCATCTAAACTCGGGATTAATTGTGCTAAGGTTTGTTTAAGTGGGATTCCTGCCCTGGCCTGCTCTTGTATTTTTGCACCATCGACTACCCAAACTGTACCTGGTATTTCACTAATTTTGGTCGGTTTACGTGATGAAACCACCACAACTTCCTGCATGTTGGAAGTTGGACTCAGGCTAATGGTTAAATTAACGTTCTGATCTTTAGCCAAGCTCACTTTTTGCAGTATGGTAGTATACCCTACATAACTCACCTGTAATTTGTAAGAACCTTCGGTTAACTTTAATTCAAAGCTACCATCGGCAGCTGTTGTAGCTGAAGTATTTTTGCCTTCAACTTTAATATTTGCCCCCGCAAGTGGTGCGGTTTCTCCAATTACCTTTCCGATAACGGTTTGAGCTTTGCCTGTTAAAATAAATCCACAGACAAGGATTGCCATTAAGTATAGATTCTTCATTCTAATTATTTTTTGCACAAAACAATCATTTATTTAGATTAAATACAAATAAAATATATTGATTTTTATTTGTATTAGCGGTAAACCACTCAAAAACAAGCATATAAACAACTTACCAACAATATGTTAAAAATATTTAAAATATTATTTTTAATCAATCTAAATAAAAATATACCTTAGTAGCCGGGATTATGAATAAAAAAGCCCGCGCTTAACCGCTCACCTAGCCAGATTTATTAATGAAAATATTGGCTTAAAAGACATGATATTTTATTGCCTATAAACCTTAACCTTTTGAAAATTGAAAAACTAATGTTTACATCAGACCTCGAAAAACATGAATTAATCGATTTCCTTACGGAAAGTCCGACCAAGGAAATCTTTCACCCAGAAAATGAAGCAGAATACCTGCATGCGGTAGGAAAAGTTACCCAAGCAGTAAAAAAATTCCTTAACAACAATCAACAACCCTTCAGTGGTATATCGCCGTCGAAGTTAAAACCATTGTTTGATTCGATCGAATTTGAAAAAACACATGATAACTATGACGCTTTGCTTAAAGAAGTGGAACAGCTTTACACCAGCCATGCGGTTGCCTTCCATCACCCTGCTTATATTGCTCATTTAAACTGCCCTATTGTAATTCCGGCTGTAGCTGCCGAGGTGATGATTTCGGCCATCAATTCTTCAATCGATACCTGGGACCAAAGTGCTGGCGGCACATTAATTGAGCAAAAGCTGATCGAATGGACCTGTGATCAGATCGGTTATAGCAAAAAAGCAGATGGCATTTTTACCAGTGGAGGTACCCAGAGCAATTTAATGGGGCTTTTACTGGCCCGCGATCATTATTCAATTACGGCACTAAATCACAACATTAAAGTAGAGGGATTGCCCCAGGAAGCTTCGAGGTTCAGAATATTTGTTTCCGAAAAAGCACACTTTAGTATTCAGAAAAATGCATCCCTTTTAGGTTTAGGCGAAAAATCGGTGATCAAGATTAAAACTGACCGCAGCTTTAGGATGAATACCATTTTACTGGAAGACGCGATTAAGCGCGAAATTGCCCAAGGAAATCTCCCTATTGCCGTGGTGGGCACAGCAGGCACAACCGATTTCGGAAATGTTGATCCGCTGAAAGAACTTGCCGCTATCAGCAAAAAATATAACGCCTGGTTCCACATTGATGCGGCTTATGGTTGTGGCTTACTGCTAACCGATAAGTACCGCAGTTTGTTGAACGGTATTGAGCTGGCCCATTCGGTTACTGTCGATTACCATAAATCTTTCTTCCAACCGGTAAGCAGTAGTGGTTTTTTAGTTAATGATAAAAAATATCTTAACCTGATTACCCATCATGCCGATTATTTAAATCCGAAAGACCATGATGAAGATGGTTTACCCAATCAGGTAAACAAATCGATACAGACTACCCGCAGATTTGATGCCTTAAAACTTTGGTTTACGCTCAGGATGATGGGCAGAAACAAACTGGGTGGCTATTTCGATACGATTATAGAAACTGCTGCACAAATTGCTGATCGCTTAAATTTCGACTGCGATTTTGAACTGATGAACGAATCAGACATCAGTGCATTGGTGTTCCGATACCGTCCAAAAAATGTACAATTAGATGTTTGTGCAATGAACCAATACATTAAAAAATCTATGTTCAACGAAGGAAAAGCCCTAGTGGCAGGCACCAAAATCAATCATCATTTCTACCTCAAATTTACCCTACTTAACCCGCTAACTACCACTAGCGATATTGAAAACATTATTAAAATCATTAAAAAACATGGAAACGAATATGTTAGACTCAATCAAGCTTCAGCAGATTTCAGAAGAAACTAATTTTAATGCGCTCCTAAACAGTTATTGTAGAGAATTTACCAACTGGAGCCGTTACATAGGCATTCCTAAATATGATGAATCTTTAGCCAATTACCTGGTTACAACAAGTAATCGTTTGCATATCAGGTTCGACTTTACAGCTATTGGTTTCGAAGTATATGCACCTTTAAAATTTTATGCCGATAGTGGTAGGCACCTGTTTAATTTCCCTATAATTGAAAGGAACATTGATACTGATGCCATCAGTCAGATCACGATTTACAGGTTTATGGAACTGGCTATCCAATTCAGTGCTGAAGAATTCACTGATGTTGATGCCGATCTGGTAAGGCAACGTTTGGTTAACAGCGTAGAAAACTTCGAAACATTTTTATCCTTCTTTAAACAAAATGGTAAACCTGCAAATTTTGCAAAAATGAGCTTTATTGAGGCCGAGCAATCTTTATTTTTAGGCCACAATGCCCATCCCCTACCAAAAGGCAGATCTGGTTTTAATAATAAAGAAGAACTTTTCAAATTCTCACCCGAAACTCAGGGACAATTCCAATTGGCCTATTTTCTGATCTCAGCTGAAAATATTGTGGAGAAAAATGCAGAAGGTTTCGACATAACCGATCTTTTCAGAATCGAATTGTTAGATAACAATAATACCGAAGTCATTCATTTGCTCGATCAACATCCAGATTATAAAGTGGTGCCCATGCACCCGTGGGAGGCCGAATACCTGCTTACCCTGCCAACTGTAAAAGCGATGCAGGAAGAAAAGCTGCTTTTCTTTTTGGGGCATTTTGGAGAATTCTATACACCAACATCTTCGGTAAGAACGATTTACAATGCATCGAGCGATTGGATGCTTAAATTTTCGTTACACGTAAAAATAACCAACTCGCTAAGGGTTAACCTCGTTAGAGAGCTTCACCGCGGCTATGATGTAAGTAAACTTTTAAAAACCGAATACGGCAAAGCGGCCAAAGCCGAATTCCCAGAAATTGAATTTATTACCGATCCGGCTTTTATTACCGTAAATTATAAGGGTAAAACCATTGATGGCTTTAACATCAGCATCAGACATAATCCGTTTAAAGGAGAAGGAACCGAAAAAAACGTGACCTTGTTAGCCGCACTTTGCCAGGATGCGCTATTAGGCCAGAAACCAAGAATTGTAAATCTGATCGAAGAAGCTGCAATCAGCAAAAACAAAACAATTGCTCATACTGCTGTAAACTGGTTTAAACAGTATCTACACCTTTGTGTAGCGCCAATTATTGGCCTGTATAACAATTTTGGAATGGCTTTTGAATTCCATCAGCAAAATGTGATGGTAGAACTGGATAAAGATTATTATCCTGCCAAATTTTATTTTAGGGATAACCAGGGTTATTTCTTTAGCGATAACAAGGTAGAGGCATTAAAAGCGGTTTATCCTGGCATTGCTGAAGAAAGTGGTTCGATAGTACCAAACGAATATATTATCCCTAAGCTCACCTATTATCTACTCATTAACAATATTTTAGGCGTGGTAAATGCCATTGCAAGCAACAATCTCGCCGATGAGAAAGTCTTGCTCGATCTCGTTTATCTGGAGTTTAAGCAATTCGAAAAAAGCGATACCACGGGATTAGTAAATTATATCATCAACCGCCGCAGCTGGGAAGTAAAAGGCAACCTGCTTACCAACCTCTGCAATATTGATGAAGCCAGTGCGCCTATCGATAATCCGGCTATTTACCGTGAGTTTCCGAATCCTTTATCTAAATATTTCTTCTCCGAAAACCTGATCAAGCCGCAAACAAAAGAGGTGCTGTACAGCCGGTTTTTCCCTAAAGAAAATGTAACGATCAACATCCGTCCATTTGATATAGACCGCGATCTGGAAATGGTTCACGATTGGTTTAACCAGGAACATGCCAAACCCATTTGGAAGATGGATGGACCGATTAGGGGTTTAGAGCTATTCTACAGAACATTATTGCCAAACGATTCATCGCACAGTTTTATTGGTGAAATAAATGGCGAACCCACCTTTACCATAGAACCCTACTGGCCTATGCGCGATGGTGTGGGTGCCTGCTACGAAGCTTTAACGACCGATTATGGTGCGCACCTGCTAATTGCACCTACGGATAAAGACAAGAAATTTAGTTTCGAAACGGGTCAGGCTTTAATGGATTTCATCTTCGAACAACCTGAAGTAGGAAAATGTATTGGTGAAGCAGCTGTTGAAAGCCGTGCGATGCACATTTTTGTAACCCGACTAGGTTTCAAATTGGAAAAAGTGATCCAGATGCCTTATAAAATGGCCAACCTTACCTTTTGTTATCGCGATTGGTACTGGGAAAAGTTTCCTGAGGCCAAAGCACATGCCATGATTAAGTTAGCACAGTTTGAAACGGAGGAAATTTAGATGCAGAATCAAAAAATATACGACATTGTAGGGATCGGTATTGGCCCGTTTAATCTGGGTTTGGCGGCCCTATGTGCCCCAATAAATAGCTTATCAACCTTATTTTTAGATCAGGCGAACGAATTTAACTGGCACCCCGGCATGATGTTAAGCGATGCCACCTTACAGGTCCCCTTTATGGCTGATCTGGTTACCATGGCCGATCCAACCAGCGCTTACAGCTTCTTAAACTACCTTAAACAAACAGATCGCTTGTATAAATTTTACATCAGAGAAGATTTTTTTGTATTACGAAAGGAATATAATGCTTATTGTAAATGGGCGATTAATCATCTGCAAAACTGCCATTTCGGACAGAAAGTAATCAGTATAAATTACATTGATGGAATTTACCAGGTAGAAAAAGTTGATCAGGTAACTGGAGCCACAGCAATCATTTTGACTAAAAAAATCGTACTCGGAACAGGCACTGGACCGAAAGTGCCCGATTTTGTTAAACCAGCTCTACATAAAAATGCAATACACTCTTCGGAATATCTGAGATTCAAGGAAAGTATTTTAAAACAAAAAACGGTTAGCATAGTAGGTTCAGGTCAAAGTGCTGCCGAGATTTTTTACGATTTATTGCCTGAAACCGAAAACGGGTTAAAATTGAAATGGTTTACCCGACCTGATCGCTTTTTCCCCATGGAATATTCGAAATTAACACTGGAACTTACATCTCCAGAGTATGTAGACCACTTTTACAATTTGAGTGATGCCAAACGCAAACAGCTTTTAGGAAAACAAAATTCGCTGTTTAAAGGCATAAACTTCGAACTGATTAACCAGATTTTTGATAAACTGTACGAATTGAGTGTTGATGGCGAAAAGGTAAATGCCGAGCTGATGCCAAACTGCCAACTGAACAATTTAACCGAAAATAAGGGTTCCTATCAGCTTGATTTTTACCATACAGAGAGCGAAAAAGATTTTAGTATAGATACGGATTTTGTGGTATTGGCTACCGGTTACAAATACAACGAACCCATGTTTTTAACCTCCATTAAAGAACGTATTGCCCGCAATGCCGATGGACTTTTTCAAGTACACCGAAACTATGCTATTGATATAAACGGAAACGAAATCTTTGTTCAGAATGCAGAACTGCATACGCACGGATTTGTGACACCTGATCTGGGAATGGGCGCCTATCGCAATGCATCCATTATCAATGCCATTTTAGGTTTCGAAATCTACAAGGTAGAAAAACGGATTGCCTTCCAGCAGTTTAGCATAACAGATGAGATACAGGAAAATGAATTATCTACCGCAGTACTACAATTATCTGAAGGTTAAATTAATTCAAGTCTGTTACATTGAGCCTGTCGAAACGCTTATAGAGCATTTAATCTGGTCCTTCGACAGGCTCAACATGACAGCATCTCACAGAGAACACAATCAACTCTGAACTAACACAAGTAAAAAATTAAACACCATGAATTACAACAACTTCAACCACATAAAACCTTTAAAAAAAGAAATTTGGGATAAGGTAAACCTCAACTATATCGCAAAATCAATAGTAGAATTGATTCACGAAAAATTAGTGGAGCCAACTTCAACCAATATTGATGATCAAGGAAACACTAGTTTCCTCCTCGCTACAGATGCTGAAGACATTTATTATACCTTTTCAGGTCAGCAACGTGCTTTAGATTATCTTCATATCGATAAGCAGAGTATCAAAAAGTTTGTAAATGGCAAAAGTGTAGCGGTAAACAATGCCCCTGCATTTTATACCGAACTGCAACAAACTTTTGGTATTAAACCATTTACCTTAGCGCATTTTGTTGAAGAAACATTAAATACCCTATACGCTGACGCTTACATCCACGAAAAGGGCCGGTTAACGGCTGATGAGTTAGCCAACGCCGATTACCAAACCATCGAACACCAGATGGACGGGCATCCCTGGGCCACTATCAACAAAGGACGTATAGGTTTTAACCATGGCGATCAAGGCAAATATGCTCCGGAAGCAGCGCAAAAAACACAATTGGCATGGCTAGCTATACATCAATCAAGAGCAGAATTTAAAAGTATCGAAAGTATTTCGCCGTTTTCTTTTTATAATGAAGAACTCAGTTTAAAGCAGGTTCATGATTTTAACCAGGTATTGATTCAACAGGAATTAAATCCTGAAGATTATTTCTTTATCCCTGTTCACGAATGGCAATGGAACAATAAAATCGTATTACAACTGGCTCATGATATTGCCCACCGATTGATTGTTCCCGTTGGCGTTGGGAATGATGAATATATGTGTCAAAACAGCATCCGTACCTTCTTTAATGTGAGTGAGCCTAAAAAGCATTACGTAAAAACGGCCATTTCTATATTAAACACCTCCATTTTCAGGGGGCTTTCGCCCAAAAAACTCGCTATTGCACCAAAAGTAACCCAATGGGCAAAAGACATGCTTCAGGGCGATGAGTATTTAAAACAGACTCGTGTGGTGCTTTTGGGCGAAGTAGCTACAGTGGCCTATACCCACCCACAATACAGTGAAATTCCGGGCTCACCGTATCAATACCAGGAGTTTTTGGGTGCAATCTGGCGTGAAAGTGCAGAGAACTACTTGTTAGAAGGTGAAAACATCATGACCATGGCCAGTTTACTTTATGTAGATGACAACGGCAAGAGTATGGTACAGGCGCTGATTGAAAAATCGGGATTAGATGCTTCAAAGTGGCTTAATGCTTATTTAGCTGCTTACCTGAAACCGATATTGAGGATTTTCTATAAACATGCCTTTTTCTTTAGTCCACATGGTGAAAATACGATCCTTGTAATGAAAAACGGTGTTCCGGAAAGGATTATCATTAAAGATTTTGTTGAAGAAATTGTATTAACGGAAGAATCGAAAACTAAATTACCAACTGACCTGGTTGATGTTTTAAGGGAAATTAATGACGAACTGGCACCACTATTTATCCTCTCGGGCATATTTGATGCGGTTTTCAGGTACCTGGGCAATATTTTCCACAGTTATGTTGGATTGGATGAAAAACAATTCTGGCGTCAGGTTGCTGATGTAATTTTGGAATTTCAGCAGGAAAACCCTGAATTATCTTCCAAATTCGAAAAATTCGATCTTTTTGTGCCTGAATTTATTAGGGTTTGCATTAATCGGGTAAGGTTGTTAACCCATGGTTATAGCGAAAGTACCGATGTTCCGGTTCCTGAGTTGATTGGCACTTTGGTTAATCCTGCTGCGGAGGCGCTGAAAGAGAATGTTTTAGCGTAGCTGAATTAGCACTATTATCGTCATTGCGAGAAGGCTTTTTCAGCCGACGAAGCAATCTTTTTTGCAATAATCGCTAACAGCAAAGATTGCTTCGTCGTTCCTCCTCGCAATGACGAATTTTCTATTGATGCCTGTCGCAATGACGACTTTATTACACAAACTATAAAAATAGTTAATTTCTTTAAATAATGTTATCTTGCTTTAAATTACTCAAAGCATGAAAACATTAGTATTTATCTTTTTATCTACACTTTTATTCGAAACGCCTACCATTGAAAAAGATCGCGAGCGCTGGAAACCTTATTATACTGATACTGCTCCTGCTAAAACAGCCGATCAATGGTTCCTCCCTTTTGATGTGGCCAACCGTAAAAAAATAAGCACTATCAAAATCATCAGTATTTTTGGCGATCATAGAGATAGTTATGTTAAAGGGCATATCCATACTGCCATAGATATTAACCCCGCACAACCTAAAACAAAATTGGTTAATGTTTATGCCATGGCCAATGGAATAGTCTGCTCTGTTCATTTGGGTGAAAATCAGCGCACAGTTGTGGTAAAACATAAGTTACCAAGCGGATTAACCATGTTCACCACTTATAAACACCTTAAAGAGGTTTATGTAAGCAACGGCCAGAATGTTGATCAAAATACCAAACTGGCCAGGTTATTTACGCCGCAGGAAAGTAAAAAATATGGAGGTGATTATCATCATCTTCATTTGGAGATCAGAAAAAAATTTGATGATTATGGCTGTGCAAGCTGGCTAACTTTTAATAATAAACAACTGAACGAGCGGTTTTATAACCCTCAGGTATTTATAAAAGAACATATCAAATAGTTGTAAAATAAAAAACGCGCATTTCCGAGTACTTCGAAAATGCGCTACAAGACAATTAAAATAAGTGGTTATAAATATTGTTAATGAGAACAGAAATATCTGATATAGCATTTAAATCTTAATACGTAAATTTAGGTTTGCCGTTATCGCAGGTTACCCCTTTTGGCTGTATAACCAATGCACAATCAGAATACACACCGTATTTTTGATTGTAATCAGCTTGTAGTTTCGTAAATTGTTCAACCTTTTTTAGAAAAGTGCTTTCATCTATTTTTACGGAATAAGCAATATAACTCGAGGCGCCTCCACAAGCTTTAGATCCAATGGCGGTAAATTTCCATTCGCCGGCATTTTCACAGGTAAACTGCTGAGCTGATTTTTCAATATCTTTATAAAGTCTATCGAGTTCTGACTGATCAGCATTGAGTATGGGCTCATTGCGGTCTTTACAAGCCAACATCAAACTCATAATCAGTACAACTGAAGTTAAAATAAATAGCGTCCGTTTCATTGTTTGTTTACTTTTATCCTAAAACGGGAATTAAAATAAAAACGCTACAAAAAAAGACCTATGAGGTTTTTGAGCAATGTGCTCATTAAAAACCTCATAGATTTAGATGTTTTGCGGCTAGTTTATCGGTGGAAAATTATAAGGTTTCCAGGCACGAAGGCTGCTTAATTCTTTTTGTGTTTCTTCACTTATGTCTACACCCCAGGTATTAAAAAATGGCGCTAAGTTTCTTTTTACCACATTAGAGTATGTTTTCACCCATAAATCGCGCTTTTGCTGATCGTTTAACCTGCCAATACTTGGTCCTATTTTTTGGTATTCTTTAAAAAATGCCTTAAAACTTTCCCATCCAAAACCTTCCTGCATTTGGCGGAACATGATCAAGCCCAAGAAAGGATCGTTTTTCCATTTTTCGTAACTGGGGCCTTCTGCAAAATATTTTTTCATCATTTTTTGCGTGTTGGCACTTGATACGCCTGTGTGCGAATCGTCTCTTCCGCCCATCAGCCTATCGAACATGTATAACGAAAAGAAGTTATTGCTCACCTCGGTAGTACCGCCAAAAACCCAATTCAGGTTTTGCATGTTATGCCCTATCTCGTGGAAAAAGCCCCAGTTTGCGCCACCTTTACTTGGTTTCATCAATAATTCAGGGTTGGCCATAATTTCGTTCGAGAGCATATGCCTTGATGGCGAATGATGAATCATGATTGGATAACCACTGTGCATATACCCTCCTCCAATGTGCTCATCGGGTACCATCCGTTGCGCCCTGTAAAATGGTGCAGGCATATTGGCCAGATCCAGTTCTCCAAGCACAACTAAATCCCATAGTTTTAATACCTCTTCAGGATTTTTGATGGTTTGCAAAACACTATCAGGCAAGGTTAAAATCACATTTTCGGTGGCCATTTCACCCCAAGGTGCTTTATTGCTTTTTAATTGGTTTTCCCAGTCGCTTTGTGTGCTCTTGCCCAATACAAAGAGAGGGGCTGCTACCGCATGGCTGATTTTGAAATCAATTTTTCTACTTTCGGCCTTAGGTTTAATATCGATATAAATCAGGCCACCGAAAGGTGAGGCCAATCTATTTTTTCCAATTACCAATTGCTGTTTTTTGGTTATAATTGGCATCCTGCGCCAATCTTCCTTGCCTGCTACCCAATAGTTCAGGCGATCGCTATGCGCACCAATCTGAACTTCAAGTTCGTTTACATTGGTGTTTTTGGGCACGTCAATTTCTATATACTCACCCGCTTTTGCATATAAACCCGTGCTGTACATGGTGGCATTATCATAACCAGAATAACCTAGAGTTGACACAATAGACACTAAACTATCGGCCATTTTTTTATGCTCTATACTTACTGTTTTATTTATAAACTGAAAACCCGCTTTTACTGTACCAGGAAAAACATCAGCTGATGGTTGTGCTTTAATATTCTTATAATCGGTGCTTTTTAAAATTTCGTCACTCCATTTGGCAATGGCTTTTCTAAATGCCGTATCGTTTTTTGAAAGAGTATGTTGTGGTGTAATGACAATTGTTGCCGGATTTTTTACTGCATCTTGAGCAAAGGTGGTTAAGCCAGTTGCTACTAATGCAAGAGATAATAGTGATTTCATTTGTGTTTGGTTTGTTGTTATTTAATTAGGTGTTATACTTTTTTTAGGCGGAAAACCTTAGTTTCGTGAGCAGTTACCTCACCGTTCCACTTATTATTTTTGCCGGTTACTTTATGTTGCCATAAATCCCTGATCTCATATTTACCAGTCAGGCCTAAGTTGGCAAAGTTTATTTTTGCATTTTGGGCAGACGCCGATTTATTTAAAATCGCTATTGCGAAATCTCCATTGGCTAAAGGACGAACAAAAACATCCCAGGTATCGGTTTTAATTTTTCGTTCGGCCTGTTTCCCCAAAGCATCTTGGTTTAATGCGATTACTTCTTTGTTTGTAAAAATGGTCTTTGTTTCATCGTCCATTTTACAAATATCGCAACTGGCATATAGTGGCGAGTTGAGCATGCTGTACAAACTCACCTGGCTCTGGTATTCGGCTTTTGTACAACCTATTCCTTTAAATGCAGATGACGGACCCTTTGTACCGTGTAAACCAGCCACCAACATATCGCCATCGTTCCATTTACCTGGCCCTGAAAAGCTGGCCAATCCGGCCATTTTATCAACCACGTTATAAATGCCAACACCGCCTTTACCTTCTACATCCAGCCACTTATCCCTGATATCGTAAGTGGTACGCCAGCTTTGTCCACCAACCTGTGCACCCCAGTTCCAGGGCTCACGTGGTCCCCATTCGCAAATACCCAGTACTATATCCCTACCCGATTTGCGTAAGGCCTGAGCTATTTTTCCATATCTTTTTTTCGCCGTTTCTACATCCTCCGGTGCATTGCAATAATCGTATTTAAGGTAATCTATTCCCCAGGTTGCAAAGGTTTTGGCATCCTGATCTTCGAAGTTTAAACTTGCGGTATAACCGCCACAGGTTAAAGGAGCAGCATCTGAATAAATACCCAATTTCATGCCCTTGCTGTGCAGATAATCAGCCAGGGCTTTAATACCTGATGGGAATTTCTTAGGATCGGCAATGATGTTATTTTTATTATCGCGACCGCCCTGCCAGCAATCATCTAAAAAAATATATTGATAACCTGCTTTTACCATGCCACTGCTAATCATGGCGTCGGCCATTTCTTTGATATCCTTTTCGTTCGGATTTTCTGACATGATGTTCCAGCTCATCCAGCCCATTGGCGGCGTGGCGGCTAGTTTAGTTTCCTGAGCAAAGCCAATCTGTGAAAACAGCAACACGCTAAAGCAGATTTTGATAAATTTCATTTTACTTTTGGTTAGGTAATATTCGTTTGATAAAAAAATAGCGCTCGTCATTCCCCGCGAAGGCAAGAATCTTAATGCAATATATAAACCTAGCTAAAGCATTAAGATCCCCAATCAAGTTGGGGATGACGAACTATCTATGTTATTTAATCGGTTTGATATAATAGCTGTACTGGTAATCTTTAAATGGGATCTGGTATTGGATTAATGGCATAGAGCCCCAACTATCGATCCCCTGAACACCTAGTTGCTGCAAATCCATGTGTACATAAATCTGGTTGCGTTTTACCAGTTCGCCAGAGTGATATTGTTTTTTCTCTGCCTCCGGATCTAAATCCTCCACAGCGTAAGGCAAAGCATTAAAACTCAATAGCTGATCTGCAAATTCGAAACGTAAACCTTTGCCCGTTTTATCGGTAAAATTTACCCAGCGCACTTCGGTTTTATTGCCACTTTCCTGCGGACGGGCATAAGGGAAATACTGATCGGCAACGGTTGATTTGTAGGTACCAATTAATGATGCTGTTTTTCTGTCTACATAGTTTTCGCCCGGACCACGGCCATACCACTGGATATTGCTGTATTCGTTTTTCAACTGCAAATCGTTACCGATGCGCATTAAACTTTTGTAGTTGCCGGTAACTGCTTTAAATTGATTGTCAACTTTAACAGTACCATCGGCCAAAACCGTAAATTGTTGAGTGGTTTCGGCATCACCTTTTAAAAGCGATGATTTAACGGTTAAGGTAAAGCCTTCAGCCGTCGAATTTACAGTCGATTTGATATTGGCTGCATCATTATTCTGATACACATTACGCCACATCCTTAATCTGGTATTCAAACCTGCACCAATGTCATTATCGGTTGGTGCCCTGTAAAAGCCTGGTTGTGGCCCAGCAGCCAATAATTCGCGACCTTTAGACTGATAACTGATTAAAGTACCTTTTTTCAGATCGAAAGTGACGGTAAAATCACTGCCTTTAACTATTGCACGATCGGCAGTTTGCTCAACCTTTAAAGCTTTTTTACCAGCAGCGTAAGTGTTGGCCTTAGGCGCACCAGCTAAAGCAATCTGCTCATAAGCAATTTCATAACCTTTCTCTAAAAATGGCTCAGCATTTTTTAAGCGGTACCGAACATTTAAGAAATACTCTTTACCAGCAGCAAATTTAGTGTTAAAAGGAATGGTTAGGGTTTCGGTCTGACGTGGTCCAACATTTAGATTATTTACCACTCCGGTTTGTACCACTTTTCCATCCTCAACCAGCTCCCAGTTTAACTGTACATTACTGATATCTTTAAAGAAATAACTGTTGTTTACATTAATCTGGTTGGTACCATTAAAGGTAGTTTTAATATACTGATGCACTTTTTTAAGCTCAACGGCTATAGGTGTCATTCCACGATATGCCGTTACTACACCTTTAACACAAAAGTCATTGTCGCTAAAGTTTTCATCAACCGGGCCGCTTAACGGGAAATCGCCACCATAAGCCATAATGCGCTTACCGTTTTTAACAGTATCAATCGCCTGATCAATCCATTCCCACACAAAACCACCCTGTAGTTTAGGGTTGTTTTCGATGGCATCCCAATACTCTTTAAAATTACCCAAACTGTTGCCCATAATGTGCGCGTACTCGCTCATGATAAACGGACGGGTTTCTTTTTCCTGCTTCGAATAACGTGGCAGATAATTTGGTGAAGGGTATTGCGGCACAATCATATCAGTGTTGAAGTCGCTCTCAGCCCTTTCATACTGTACCGGGCGGAAATCTTTCCCTTTTAACCACTCGTAAGCTTCATAAAAGTTAACCCCGTTACCGGCTTCGTTACCTAACGACCAGGTGATTACCGAAGCATGGTTTTTATCACGTTCATACATACGTGTAATGCGCTCAAGATGAGGAATACGCCATTGTTTATCGTTGGCAAAAGTAGTTTCCAAACTATAATAACGACCATGTGATTCGATATTGGCTTCGTCTATTACGTACAAACCATATTCATCACAAAGTTCCATCCAATAAGGATCTGGCGGATAATGAGAATGGCGCACTGCATTTACATTCAGCTTTTTCATCATTTCCATATCTTTTTCCATATCAGCATGGGTTAAAGTATGGCCTTGAGTAGCATTGTGTTCGTGTCTGTTTACTCCTTTTAAAAATACACGTTTACCATTAACCAATAAATCGCTCCCTTTAATTTCTACCGAACGGAAACCCACGCGTTGCGGAATCACTTCAATTATTTTATCATTTTTATCTTTTAAAGTGATGTACAGGGTATAAAGGTAAGGTACTTCTGCCGACCAGTTTTTAACATTATTAACCTTCGTTTTAAAAGAAAGATCAGTTTTGTAATTGCCCAATACCTTTTGCAGTTTGGTAGCCTCTTTCCAGACATTGTTGCCCTTGGCATCTACCAGATCAAGCGCTACATAAAAACTATCGGGGCGGCTATGGTTGGTGCGTTGGTCTATTTTATAATTCTGAACGGCTAAATCCACGTTTAAAAGTCCATTGGTGTAAGTTGCATCAAGCGTTCCTGTCACTTTAAAATCGTGGATATCGAGTTTTGGGGTGGCATACAAATACACCTCGCGTTCGATACCCGAAATACGCCACATGTCCTGACATTCTAAATAACTTCCATCACTCCACCGGTATACCTGAAGTGCAATGGTATTTTCGCCTGGTTTAACATATTTGGTGATATCGAACTCCGCAGCCAGCTTACTATCTTCACTATAACCTACTTTTTTGCCGTTTACCCAAATGTAAAATGCCGATTTAACCGCTCCCAAACTGATAAACACTTGTTTATTGCCCCAATTGGCCGGAATATTGATTTTTTTTCGGTAAGAACCTACCGGATTGTTATCAGCAGGAATATCGAATGGTGGGTTCATTCTGGCTCCGGTTAATTGTCGGCCAGCAAATTCGTATGGTTGGTTTACATAAATTGGAAGCCCGTAACCATTCACTTCCCAGTTGGCGGGTACTTTAAAATTATCCCAATTTTTATCGTCAAAATCTATTTTATAAAAATCTGTAGGCCTTTTACGTGGATCTTTTACCCAGTTAAACTTCCAGGTACCATTCAACGATAAAAAATATGCTGATTTTTCTTTTGCCCTTTTGGCAGCAAGCTCCTGGTTTTCGAAAGCAAAGGCTGATGCCCGCATAGGCAAACGGTTTACCGAAACCACTTCGGGGGTTTGTAGTTCGGAAGGCAGATCTTGCGCACTGATTTGCCCAGCAATAAATAATAGTGTAAATAAAATGGTTAATTTTCTATTCATTGTGTGTGTATAATTTTTGGTTTGTTGATCCAAATTACTGATGATTGGCTGATAATGATGAAAATGTTTTAGCGCAAACGTTTGAGTTTTAAAGATGTTACGATTGGTTGGATAGTGGTTTTAACGTTTAACCATTAAGGAATTAAGAACACTAAGTTTTTGACGGGGCATTAAAATAGACATTATTGCAAGGCATATATTACCATCAATAAACAGAAAAGCCATTGCCACCAACTGGCGGCAAGGCTTTCATTAACTAAAACTAACTATTATTTTAAAAATTCCAATTCGAAGTTTTTAAGGTAAGGTTTACCGTCAAAACCAAAATCAGGAAGGATATTAATCTTCATCCAATATAATGCTAAAGCAGATACATCACTCACTGTTGATGGGATAGACAATGATGATGTTATCTGCTCTGGGGTTGTTCCCGGAGGATAGGCACTGCCCAAATTAGCCCAATTGTATACACCGGAAAGCGACATATTATAACCAACAGGTGCTTTATTGAAAAACGTACCTTCAGTACCTTCATCCATAGGCCAAAAGCCAATTAAATTAGCATAGTTTGGATGTTGCGTAATATCTTTGAGACCAACATTTGCTTTAATTACGGCATCACTTAAAGCCACGTTAAAAAATGATAGATTTGCTCCATAAAAAGGTGTAGGATTATCTGTATCACCTTTTCTATGGCCAACTCTAAGTAATTCGGAAGTGCTTAAGCTTTTTTTGGCTAAAATATCAGCAGTTGCTTCCAACTTCCCATCAGTATACACTTTAAGCGATCTTGCTGTTGCTACCCCTGATCCATTAACTGTAGTATTAATACTCATTGTTAGCGTATGCCAATCTGTGCCTGGTGACGTGGTTGCAACTATTTCCTGTTTTCCCGATCCTCCATTTGCTGACCCTCCTACGGTGACCAACCATTTGTCGCCGTAATGGCCCCATTGCCAACCTGTGATGACTGAACCGCTCAAATTTGTGCTCTTACTAAAGAAGGTTGGGTAATTAACGTTGGTACTGTTAAATTTAACATCCATTTGAACAGTAATACTCTTGGTATCCCCGACATCATAAAGATTATTGTCATTAGGTGCTTCAGCTTTTGATGTAGTGTTGCTAAAAAGCACAGGATTGAAACCAGATTTTTTTAATTCAAATGGTTTAAATGCTGGGTTGTACACCAAGGTAAAACCATTAGTTGGGTTTGCACTGCTACCACCATGATTACTGGTTAATATTACCAGCCAATCTTCGTTCGCATAATTTTTCCTAGCTTTTAAAGCGGTTATGATATTACCCACATATTCATCGGCTTTTACTATGGCATTTTTATAGTTATCATTTGTAGCTACATAACCTCCATTAGCGCCAGCGGCTTCAACTTCTCTAAAGTTTACAAATATGGTACCCAAACCAGTTTGATTATTTAGAATGCTCACTGTACTGTCTTTAACGGCTATATCAGTGGCTACAACCGGGGCAAAATCTGCATTTTTCATGTAATTCCGCAAATTAGCCCATGGAGTAACTAAAGCCGTTTTTACCGATTTATACTGCGTAATATAATCAAATACATTACGGTAAGATACAATAGGGGCATGTTCATCAACACCTGAACCCGCTGCACGCTCGAAATTATCAGTGCTGATCTGGTGTTTTACAAAACTGGTACCAGTTAACATCGATACCCATCCTGCTGCATCTGAAGCTGTTTTCAAAGTATTATAAGAATATTTGGCATTCTTTTGCAGGCTTGTAATGTTGGCTGGCGCAACAGTCTGCAATTCGGAACCTGTTAGTCCATCGATGCTGATGACCAAGATTTTACGTTGCCCTGCAGAGAGTGGCTTTAGGTCTTCGTAAATTGCTGGTGGATTAGCATATTTTTTACAGCCAGAATATGTTAATAGGCTTGTTGCACAAACACAAAGCAGTATATTGTATATTTTATGGTTTATTTTCATAATAGTGAGAGTTAAGGTTTAATAAGGTTACACTCCGATAAGTTGGCATAAACGGAACTTACACCGCTTTTAATCACCACTTTTATAAACTTGGCACTCACGTTACCTCCAGGGAAGTTAAAATTATAAACGGAGGTATTTTGTGGTAAAGTTGTGGTACCCACACTCACGTAATTCACATTATCGGTACTGGCAAATATTTCTACATCTTTTACATAACCACCACTATTATTTTGCCTTTGGGCAAAAGTTACACCTTTAACTGCTATAGGAGTAGGTGATCCGGTACCTAGTACAATATTGATGGGGTAGCCCAATGTGTTTGTAGGGGTTGCTGTTCCATAGTTTGAATGCCAGTAAGATGCTGCAGAAACAACACCATCAACCAGGGCAGCGGTTGTACCATCACCAGATTGAACTGAACTAACCGATACCACAGTGGTATTGTAAGTAATTGGTCCCGTACCACCTGTTTTGTTTAATGGATTGTAAGTCCATAAAGCAGTTTTTAACAAAGGATACTTGGCATTTACTTTTGCTACCACTGCGTCACTGATTAAAATTCCCCATGCACCGAAAAAAGGTGATAAGTCGGTTTTGGTATAATCAGAGAGTTTTTCGTACACAAAATTATGTTTGGTAACATCGTTAGTATTTAAGCGGTCTGCGTGGCGTGCCTCTGTATATAAATAAGTCATTGCACCGTAGCCATATTTTTCGAAAATTTGTACAAAAGGGGTCATTTTCATAAATGGCGCTTCATCTACTGTATTCATAGCTGCATCTGTATCGAAATTTTTGGTTCCTGTACCACTTGCATAAGCAATCGCTTTAGGAAAACCACTGGATACTGCAGGATGTAGAATATTGTAGTTGGCCCCAATCCTATTGGCCACTTTAAAGCTGAACAGGTTGTTGGTGGTTTCGCCCAAAGTGCTCCAGCTCCATACGTTTGGTTGTTGACAGTTATGTCCAAATTCATGGTAAGTACCCCATTGGCCAGAACTGGTTGTAATTGAATTTAAACTGGTAAAGCTGGCAAACCAGTAAGAGTCATTTAAACCCACAAAAGGGAAACCATTGTGGCCATAACCCAAACTAAGCTGAATATCGAGTACCCCACGCCACTGACTTTGAGGGCTACGGTCTCTAATATCAGGGGCATTATCTGATAAACCCATCCAGGCATTGTAATCTAAAGCGAAAACATCGTTCCATTTAGTAAAAACAGCTATTGGATTGGTAAAAGGCTCGCTAGAATTAAAAGTCGCCAATACCTTATCTCTAGGAATGGTAAAAATAACACTTTTAGCTCTTAGCTCTAACCAGGGTACTTGCGAAGCTTTTACTTTAGCCACCCAATCGGCATCGCTGGTTTGGCCCAAAATAAAATCGGGCGATACCACAGCACCCGTAATGGTAAAAGTAACTGGGTTAGCATAAGCAAAAGTAGCCAAAATGTAAATATGACCACCGTAAAGGTTACGGATATAATTTACCCCGGCAACCAGTTTTTTTCTGTTATATATCACCGGATCGCGTAGCAATGGAGATTTACCAGCCAGGTTATCGGTATGCGCACCAATCTGTACGGTTAAACCATCAACCCCTGCCGGGACCACAAGTTTGATCAACTCACCTGGAGCAGCATAATAGCCTGTGCTGTATTGTGGTGATGGAGCAACAGAAATTCTTAAATTTTGTGCAGTTTGATCGGTAAAATTCAAATCCAATGTAAACTGAGCATCTTTTACCCTTGGCTCTGATTGATCTACCAAACCGGGAAATACCCTTGCCTTGGCGTACATCGATTTATCGATCAGTTTCATGTTGGTATCAATGGTTCCTTCAGCTACGTTCTGCGAATCATCAGGATATCCATCCGGAACTTCATAGCCATACTTTTTACAAGCAGTAAATACTACTAAAAGAGATAGGCCAAATATTTTAGTTAATTGATTAAATTTCATTTTATCAATATTTAAAGTTAATTAGTCGGTAATGATACAGTTGGGATATATAACCTGCCGGTTAAACCCCATTGAGGTGAAACAGCAATATTTAACCAATT
Organism: Pedobacter sp. SG908; assembly: GCF_011759615.1. NCBI lineage: Bacteria > Pseudomonadati > Bacteroidota > Sphingobacteriia > Sphingobacteriales > Sphingobacteriaceae > Pedobacter > Pedobacter sp. SG908. The sequence goes on along the minus strand of NZ_JAAOYY010000001.1, from coordinate 1,052,659 downwards.
GTAAATAAGTAGTGGAATATCGACACCATTAGGCACCGAAAGGTATGCTGCAGGAGAAATATCGGGCGAGATGTTTGGCGAAATTTCTTCAAAACCTGCAAATGTTACGTTACTGCTGTAAGTAAAATTGTTCCCTTTGCCCGATTGATCTAACATTGCGGTACCGCTTGTTTCATTTCCTGGCCAGAAACCTAACAAATTGTTGTAAAACGGCGTACTCGGTTTAATCTGTGTTCTCATAATTGCCGCTACATCAGTTGCAGACATGGCTACGTTAAACAAGGCTACATCCCTAATTAAAAGATTGGTTTGCGTATCGCCATTGGTCCCTACGTCACCACCCAACCTAAGGGGAATGTTGTTATCAATATTTCTTCCATTTATAGATCCTGAATACCTGGTTAGTCCATCAACATATAGCGTAAGTGTTCTTACACCGTTTAACAGGCCAATGGTAAAGGCTACAGTGTGCCAGCGTCCATCACGGATATCGATACCAAAACCCGGACGTGGAGAACCTCCCCAATCTAACTGTGCAGAGTTAGCACCAAACAGAAAGCCCCATCCGGTAGATGAAACGGAGTTAAAAGCATTTCTTTTTGCCAAAAACATTGGGTAATAATTTGCCTGTCCGTAATCGTCCCTAAATTTGAACATAAAGGTAAAATCGCCTGTGGTACCAAAATTACCAATCGCGGTATTATTTTGAATAGCGGTAACATTAGAATTGGTTGTTGCGATAAAACGCGGACCCGTACCAACAAATGGATAGCTATTGGGATCTGGCTGTGAAATCAATACCGACGAAAAGCGGGGATTATAAAAAGCGATATAAGCATTTCGTGAGACATCATTAAAAATATTTGATCCCGGCGTACCGCCAGATGGACCGCCACCTTTATTTGAAGCAATTACCACCAACCAGTTTTCTCCAGCATATCCCTTTCTGGCTTTTAGCGCTGTTAATATTTCGCCAATGTAACCATCTATACTTTTTATAGCGGCTGCATAAGCAGGTGTAGCAGCGGTATAACCATTAGCCAATCCCGCAGTTTCAGCACTATGAAACTGTGCCACTACCATTGATGGATTGTTACTGGTTAACTCGGTAACCACGCCGGTTTTTACTGCAGCATCATCTGCTACATTTTGTTTGATTGTTGCATCACCCGCCAGTTTATCGTTAAAAATCGTTGTTGAGGCAATTGAAACCGTTCTTGCATTATTGAGCGAACTTTTAATCCTCGTGAAAACTGTAGGAGTAGTTTGCAGGTTTAAACCAGAAAAATCTTCACTGGTTACATTGTGCTTTGTATAATCGTAACCGGTTAACATGGTTGTCCAGGCTGATGCATTTGTAATTACGTTATATTTATTATCAGCCAAACCTTCGTAAGTGTAAGTGGCTTTGGCATTAATCTGAGCCAGGTTAGTGGGCGCTAGCGCTTTTATTGCTGCACCGGTTACACCATCCAAAACGATATAAAGTACCTTTTTACCAGCCCCCAAACCTAGCGTATCGTTTCTGAAATTTTGTGGTAATGTATTTTCAAAATCCTTATTACACCCAGTGGCCATAAGGAATATTCCAAATACCAGGCAAAGGCCAAAGTATTTAAAGGTTGCTGTTAATGTAAATCCTTTTTTCATCTCTTTTATATTTGAAACTATATTGATCAATTAGCAAAATTTAGGCGTATGATATTGTGTGGTAAGACGCCATTAAAACGAAGGATATCGCCTACTAAAATAACCTGTGAACCTGTAGCAACTGAAGTTTCTATCATATCGTAAATTGCTCCCTGAAAACCACCGGTATTGTTGTACCCTACTGCTAGCTGCCCGTTGGCTTCTAAAACCATAAAGCCCTGGCGCAGGTAGTCGCCATATTTATTAAAGGAACCACTTACAATAATTTTCCCATTGTTAAGCTGACCCACAAAATTGGTAATCCCCCCTGTAATAGGCTGACCGGTAAAGGTTGTTACATTAGAGCCATCAGCATTTAACAGATTAATACCAGATGCCGCTTTACCGTTAAAGCTGGTGAAAGTACCTCCTACCACAATTTTATTCGTGTTAGCATTATACCTAATTGAAATAATATCGCTATTGGCACCAGAACCTACATTAAAACTGTTATCTACGCTGCCATCAAGGTTTAACCTTACAATTCTATTGGCCTGTACACCATTAAAAGTACTAAATGTACCCACCAGGATCAGTTTTCCATCATTCTGCATCATGGCATCTAAAATTACGCCATTAGCACCTATCGCACTTTGACGGGTCGATTTGTTATAATGGAAAGTAGAATCCATCGAACCATCCATATTTACCCTTACTACCTGGCGCATACGTGTATAATCGTACACTTTTTCATCATAACTGGAGTTTGGCAAATACATACGCTTATAATTATTGAAGTTACCCACAAGGTAAACCTGTTCGTTAAATACAAAGGTTTTTCTAATAAAGCCATCAACACCTGCATTAAAGGCTGAAACGGTATCGCCATTTTTATAGGTTTCCTGAGGTTTAGGATTAATTACATTCCTGAGGATCAGACTATCTAATGTTCCATTGCTATTTAAGCGGGCCACATTATTTAAAGTCTGGCGGTTGATGCGTGTAGAGTTAAAGCTGGTAAAACTACCACCAATGATGTATTTACCGGCTTGTGATCCGGTTGGGATGCGGGTAATAGAATAGATTGATTTATCGGCACCGCCAGCTCCTTTTCCAAAATTAACGCCACTGGTGGAGTAAGCTCCATTGCCTAAAATCTGTGCAATGCCACCAATGGGTAATTTTTCTGTTCCATTTAACTCAAAGTCGTTAAAAGCACCACCCAGAAAATAGTTGCCACCGGGTAAAGCCTCAATATCGTATATGGTACTAAGGCTAAAGCCATTGTTGCTGTTATTTGTTGCGCCGTTAATTACTTTCCAGCTGGCGTCAACACTCACTTTACCACCAACTTTAACAATCGGTCCGAAAAAGCTTTGCCCCTGTGAGGTAATCCACATACTACCAGTACTGGCCGTTAGTGGAACTTTGAAAGTTAAGGTACTATCGTTGGTAGACGCAGTAACCACCTCAGCTTCTATTTCATTTACATATACTTTAAAATCGTTGATGTATTTACTCAGGCCTTTTACCCTTACCGTTAAAACATCTCCTGCATTTACAACATCTGGTTCGATTGTTTTGGAAACGAAAGTAAGATCCAATGGTTTCTTACCTCCAGCGTAAGGATCTTCGCCAATGCCCTTTTCCTTCTTGCAAGAAACAAACGCTGTTGTTAAGCATATTGTCCCGAACAAAAACAGCTTAAATTTATATTTTATGTTAGTTAACATTTTATTCAATTTATGGATGAGATAATGGAGCTATTTTGTTGGTGGATTAATACCCGCAGATATGGCCTGCTCGATAAAAACATTGGTATTAAAGCCGAAATTATGCCTGATCTTTGTTAGCACATGCAAAACGCCATTGGTAGGCTGAATATCTGATGTAGCAATTGGAATATTGACTAATGCTACCTGAGGATTAGACAGATCAGGAATATAGGCAAGATACAATTGGCGGTAACCGGCATAAGCCACCCTTGAAAGTTCTTCGCCTTTATCGCTATACACCACCGCATCATTAAAAATTACCCCAATATTCATAATCCTGCCGCTATAAGACGTATAGCCCTGACCAGGAAAAGCGAGGTAAGATAAAGTATCACGCTGAGGATAATCTTTTAAACGGTTGCTACCTTTAAATATATATTGTGATAATATATTCTTCCATACTTCAGGTTTTATTTGCGATAATTGAGAAACGGTATCTTTACCAGTTGATCTCAACCTTACATTTAAGCCCTTAACGGATTTAAAGATCGAACCGCTTGGCGGTGCAAAAAATGTGATATTCTCTTTGCTGATCACATCTGCCAAACCAGCCAGTTTAATCACCGTTAGGGTTGAATCAAAAAACGGCTTCTTCTCTTCCATGTACTGCATAATATTGCCGTTATATTTTGCTTCATGTACACCCGTTTCTATATAGTATTTTTTACAGCTGGTTAAAACTGATAATACGCAAATTATTAAAAACAGCAGTGTTTTATAATTCTTTTTCATCATCATATCTATTAGTTCCAAAAATTATTGCCAATTAAACCCGGGTTTGCACTACGCTCGGCAGTAGTAATGGTAAGCGGCCATGTCCAGGCACCTGCATTTAGGTTAGCTACCGATATAGGTGCATTGGTGAAATCAGAATTCAATACCCTCTTTGTTCTTACCAAATCGAAAAAGAACTGTCCTTCGCCAATTAGCTCCCTACATCTTTCTTTATATATTTCGTCTTTTAGATCCTGTCCGCTTTGCGTTATCATTGGTGCATTGGCAGCTACAGTTACCCTATTTGCAAAATCTCTTGCTCCACCTTCGTCGCCAAGTTCTGCAAGCGCTTCGGCAGTTAATAAATAGCAATCAGGTAACCTGAAAATGATGGCACTATCATCGCTGGTAATGGATATTGCACTGCCTGAGCCGGTTGAATAAATATTTGCAAATTTTTTAAACTGGAACGCTCCGCCTTGAGCATCATAATTCTCAAACCAGGTGCTTATCCTGGCGTCGGGAGAACCCGGAGGATAAAGTTTGCGAATGTAATCGGTTGAATAGGCTATAGAACTTTGCGTTTTAGTTACACTGCCCTGATATGGATAATGCGACAAGTAATACGACAAACTTGCAGGCAAAGAAAATCCTTCTCCGTAGTTAAAATCCTGTAAAATACCGAACAGATTTTCAGAACTTCTTCCTTTAAAAATTTTAAGGGTATTGGCTGGGGTAATGGGCAGTATCTTATAATTACTATAAGTATCCAATTCGGTAGCCAATGTTTTTACCGCATCGTAATATTTGGTTTTAACTCCGGTATCCCATGCTGCAGCCCACATGTTTAAATGCATTAACAGCGCCACTGCCGATGCTCTTGTAGGCCTGAAACCGTTGGATGTGGCATCGTTGTAGAAAGTAGGCAGATCATTTTTTGCAGCAGTCATATCTTCGATACACTTGTTCAATACGGTTACTTGTGGCGTTCTGCCCTGGGGAGTACTGTGATAAGCATCTGTATAATAAATAGCATCGCCAAATAATTTACAGATAAACATGTAGCTGAGGTTGCGCAAAAATACGGCCTCTGCTTTATAACGTTTCTTATCGGCATCGGGCAAACTTGATGAAGGCACTTTATCAACTTCGAAGTATAAGATGTTGGCTGCAGCAACTACATCGTACCATTCTTTCCAGCTCATGATGTTTTTCATCATACCATTAAATCTTCCGGAACTAGCAACAAGAAATTTCATATTGTTACTAGTAAGTGCAAGAAAAGTATTTGCGCCATCGTTACTTAAGCTCCCTATGGCAACCTTATTGCCTCTCATTTCTAATGCAGGAAAAAATGCGCGGTCATCATTGTTAAAGAAGGTTGGTGTACCTGCCACTTTCGATTTTAACCGTGAGTAAATGCCGTTTGTAAATCCTTCTACATCTTCACGGGTTTTCCAAAAGTTGTTCCCACTCTGCGCTTCAATTGGTGTTACATTTAGAAATTTCTTGCAGCCAAGAGCACTAAAAACCAGTGCAGCAATCAGAATTATGTATTTTGTATTTTTCATCTGTCTAATTTTTAAAACTCAATGTTTAAACCTAATGTGAACTGCTTTGGTGAAGGATAACCTCCTGAGTCATCTCTACCCAAACTGGTCACATTTTCAGGATTTGGCCCAGAGTAACGTGTGATAAAGCCAAGGTTTGCCGCAGTAGCATTGATACTTACCCTGTTCATTCCGAATCTGCTGGTAAATTTCTTATCAAAGATGTAATACACTTTAATCGAGTTTAACTTGAAGTAAGATCCATCTTCCTGAAATGCGGTTTGGTTTAACCTAAAAGGATCGATAATACGTGCACGCACAAAATCTAAAGGATTGGCATAAGTTGCATTCTGCCCAGGCGCACTCCAGTAGTTCAGCTGATCCAGCGGTACCAAACTCGCCATCTGAAAATTACTATAGTTCTGTAATTGCTTACCTAATGGGTTATTAATAATATCGCGAACCAGGGTAAAGGAAGTGTTCACCTCTATACTCCAGTTTTTCCATTGCAGATAGGAATAAAAGCCTCCTGTTATCTGTGGCTGAGAATTACCAGCAATCACCCTATCATTACCATCAAGTACATAATTTCCATCCAGATCGGTAAAAATAGGATCACCTGCCCTAAAATAATTCAAACGGCCAGTACCTCCTACGCGGTAAGGCAAACCTGTATTCGGATCAACCGGCACTTGGGCATTAGTAGAGTAAACACCTTTTGTGTTGTATAGGTAGTTAGATAGTGAGTTGGTTCCTAAGCGGTAATAAGTGTCTTGTTGTAAGGCTTTATCATAATAAATAAAATCTCTCAAATTATCAGGCAATTGTGCTAAAATCTCTCTGTTGATCGCTAAGTTTCCTGATATTGTCCACTTAAATGGGCTTGTAGGGTTTAATGGGCGGGCGGTTGTTTGAAATTCCCATCCGTAATTTACGTTACTGATTTCGTTAGATGCAACTGTTTCGAATGAATTGGCATTTGAAATATCCTTGTATCTGAAAATATTATCATTTTGTTTATAATAGGTATCAAAAACGAATGAAAAACGGTTTTGGAACAAACTAAAATCAACTCCTGCATTATAAGTGGTTGCTCTTGTAGGTTGTAAATTTAAATTTGGCAACCTTTTTAGGTCTAATATGATAGAATTAGAATTATTATAACGGTTTCCTCCTACATATTTACCATAGGCATCAAAAACTCCACCTACTGGTTGTATGTTAGAACCATAACTTAAACGGATATCAGCATAATCAATCCATTTTACATTCTGCATAAACTTTTCTTTGTTAAAGTTCCACTTTAATGCAACGGATGGATTGGCAACATAGCGGGCATTTTCGCCATTGGCCGAATTGGCATCTAAACGATAGTTAAAATCGAATACATATTTTTGTTTGTAGTTATAAGAAAACGCACCTGCAAAAGCTACGCTTCTGGCATCGTTATAATCAATAGTTCCTCCCAGTGAGGTCAGGTAATCGGTCATATTGGTTAAAGGTCCCCTTAATTGATCGTTAACTCCTTTTTCGTTCAAAATGGCATCGGCTTTAAAAAAGCTCGAGTTGATCTCAGTAAAAGCAAATAAATTGAAGGTATGTGAATCTTCTCCGGCTGCATCTTTTAAACCATACACATAAGAGAACTGATTACGGTTGTACAACTTGGTGGCACGATCGTTATAAGTATAATATTTAGATTGATTTCCGTTTAATGCCGCTGGTGAAAAATTATCTTTAGTACCGGTGCTATTGGTATAATTTAAGAAAGTAGCTATCCTAAAATTCTTAAAAAGCTCATATTCTGCGTTAATGGTTGCAAAAGTTTGTAATGATTTATTGTCGTTATCGGTTTGCAGCTGCGCCAATACCCCGCTCTGCGATGAAAATAGTGACGGTGAAGGCAACAAGCTTGAGGCCTGGCCCGTGGTGGCTAAACCACTATTTAAGAAACCGTTGCCGCTGCCGACCTGTTGTTTTTGGATTGAATTTTGCAACTGACCATATAATTTAAATTTAGGTGTAGGATTATATTGCATATTCATGTTCAGGTTATACCTCGAATACCCCGTATTCTCTTGAATTCCAGTTTCATCATAAGCACCTAAACCTACTTTATAGTTAAATGCTACATCACCACCTGAAATGCTTACGTTATGGGATTGATTGAAAGTATTTCTGTAAAAATAGGATTGCCAATCGGTTGAGTTATTAAAGTAAGCATTTAAGCTATCTGCTAAAATAGGATTATAGTTGACCATATCTACTGCATGATTATAACTGGTATCATTCTGCAAAATCTGATTGATCCGCAACAACCGTTCGCCTTTCCCGCCAATAACGCTGCGCAATTGAGGAACCATTGAAAAGAAGGATGCACCTGTATAACGAACTATCGGTATTTTAGAATTACCACGTTTGGTGGTTACTAAAATAACACCATAAGCTCCTCTCGATCCATATAACGAAGTAGCAGCAGCATCTTTTAAAGTAGTGATGTCTTCAATATCTTCTGGTGGGATCTGAGAAATAGGTGATACACCTGGACCTGCTTGTTGAAAACCATAAGAATAATTGGTATTGTCGTCAACAGGTACGCCATCAATTACAAACAATGGCGAAGTTGGGGTTAAGAAACTTGAGCTTCCAGAACCTGATACGTTGATATTTGAAATACCCCTTAAAGTAATAGAGCCCCTGAAACCCGGTGCACCGGTATTGTTCTGAATGTTAAGTCCGGCAACTTTACCCTGTAAGAGCGACATTACATCACTCGCGGGCTGTCCTTGAATATCCTTACCCGAAATGCTTACAGTAGAACCTGTAGATAAAGTTCTGGTTTTTGTCTGATAACCTGCAGTTACGGTAACTTCTTTAAGGGTAGCGTTATCGCCCTGTAAAGTGAGGTTAATGGTGGTTCTTCCATTTACCTTTATGGTTTGGGTTATATAACTTAAATATTTAAAGGTAATTTCTGCATTTGATGCTACGGTAACCCTGTAGTGGCCATCACCATCGGTTTGACCCAAAACCCTGCCAGCGCTTAAAATACTTACGCCGGGCATGGTTTCTTTCTTTTTTGATTCGCCATCATAAACCGTACCTGTAACCGCAATTTGTTGCTGTGCCAGGGCGAGATCGTGCAAACCAAAAATCAATAAAATTACTATGCTGTAAAAATACTTCATCGGAAATATGTTTTGTTTGGATTTAGTTTGTTTCATCAGTCGTTATCAAATTTTGGTTTGTCGTTCTTAAACTGAAAGATAATTTCCCAATCCCCCTCTTCGTAGATCTTGAAATTTAAGGCGAGATAACAGTGGAGCAAAACTGCACCAAATGCCTGCCTGTCGAACCTGAAAACCACCCTTGCCGCACCACCATCTGTTGTGGTATATTTTGTAGGATATGCGGTTAAAGGAATCGGATAAGCCACATCAAATTTTATTTTGGTGGCATCTTTTATCATATTAAAACCATGTACCAAATTGCCCCAATCGGTTAAAGCAAACTTATTTGGATCGATAACCTGAGCCAGCGTATCTATAAATTTAAAACTGATGCTATGTCCGGAATAGCCTGGCAGCCCTTTTGGCAATTTATTAAACACCACGGCTACATCACTCGATGATAAGAACTGATTGGTTCTTGTTCCGGTAATAAATAAACCTGCAGGACTCACAGAGGTTGATGTTCCCTGTCCTGTTATCGGATCTAATGGCGATGGCTCATAAGGGCGTTCGCGCAATGGGCTAAGACGGAAATTCTGAAAATATTTCCTTCCACCGGTATTCGACATTTCTACGTCAAAAACATAACCCGAATCTGGTTGTGCCTTAATCATATTAGAGTTGGCTTCGGCCCACATTAAAAATTCGCCTGAATGTGGGCGTACTTCGAAAAGTGGATGGTTTTCTATTACGCGTTTTGCTTCAATTTCGGCCAGCGATTTTTCGGTACCATCATAGGCTGTTTTCCATACTTTAACCGGATAAAGTTTGGTTAGTTCAGGAGCAGGCTCGCCACCAAAAGTACGCATGTTTACAATTTTAAAATCCAGAGGCCTGCTCGAATTGCCGTATGTAAAATTATTGGTAAATAAGGTGTTTCTACCTAAAGTAGGCTGATATAGAAACTGTGTGTACTGGCTATCATTGGCTATAGACAACCTATTATCTGGTAAATTTTTCTTACACGATACCAATACGAGCATCATGCCTGTTAGCATTATCGCTACACTAAGAAAGTATTTTTTAGTTTTCATCTTCATAAGGCTATTGGTCTAATCTGTATGTAAATTCATCAAACCCAAAATTGTGCAGCGGGGTTAAAATGTTTATGGTAGCATTATTGGTTTTGATGTTAATGGCATTGGTATTGGTGGTTACCCAGTTGAGCCTAATGGTTGAGCCGTACATATCGCTATATTCGAGTGTAGTGGCACCTCCACCTATAAAGCCTGATGCATTAGCCTGTAGTGCTTTAACATGCATGGGGTAGTTAGAGGCTACTGTTGTTACCGAAATACCATCAATCGTACTGGCATAAGTAGCAGATGTTAAGTTTCCCCTTATAATATATTTTGAAAGCATAAATGCCAGTTCCAACGGATCTGCGGTGCTTAAATAAATAGGCCCTTTCCCTTCTGCTTTTCTGGTTTGGTTTAAATATTTAACCGATGCCGCGAAATTTTCATTTACAGGTGCAAACAAGGTTACTTTCTGATTGGTTAAAGAATCCTTCAAAAAAGGAAAACGGTCCAACACCAAAAGCAGCGAATCAAAAGTGTTCGGTTTCGATTTTAAATAATCCACTGCAGTTCCTTTATAGGTTTGCACCGTATTGGTATAGTCGTAATAAGGAGAATCGTTTTTTTTGCAGGCACTTAAATAAATACCCATTACAGCTATTAGCAACAATAGGCTATGTTTATATAATTTCTTTTTCATGATCTTCTGATTGATTATTGCCAGTATGGGTTTTGGGTAACCGATGGATTTGCATTGATTACATCTTGAGATACCGGCCAGTAAATACCTCCTGCACGCTCAAACTGCGTGAATGTAAGTGACACACCATTTTTCTTGATGAAGGTACCGGTAGCATTTTTAAGCCTGTTGTAACGTACAATGTCGTACCATCTCCAACCTTCCCCCATTAACTCCCTTCTGCGTTCTTCAAAAATGGCATCAACCAAATCTTTGCCCGATGCAGCATTATAAGTAGCTGTTCCTCTCAAGTTTGCGGCTTTGTTCAGTGCAGAAATGGCTTCATCACGCTGTCCCAATACGGCACAGGCCTCGGCTCTAAGCAAGGTGATTTCTTCAATACGGCTAAACAGCATGGTAGAACTGAACAGGGTTAAGTTACCAGAGGTTTGAGCCGTATAAATTACTTTGATCTTGTTAAAAATGGGTTGTTCTGAAGTGAAGTTGTAAAAATAATTTGTTCGGTATAAGCCTGTAACAGGGTTAATGCTAAACCTTAAATCTCCAGGATCGGTAAATATTTTAAGGATACTATCCTTTGGCACAAACATTTCAGGTTGCGTTTTAGGAATAAATGGCGATGCCAAGGTTAACTGCTCAATATGGCCGTTAGCAGTTGATAAACCATTACCTGCCTCAAATGGAAAACCAACCAGTACAGTTGCGCGTTTAAACGCAAATGGACTATAGTAGTTTACATTCTCAGTAAGGGCGTCCATATCCAAATAAACAATCCCATTCGAACCACTTCCGTTAGATTTGGTATAATTATCCAACACAAATTTTGAGTAAGTGGCTGCATCCAGGTAATTGCCTTGCCAAGCCGCAATGTGGGCTAAGATAATATAGGCCGATAAGCGGGTAAAAATATTTCCGTTCCAGCTTGCCCAGCCTGCGCCATAATAAAGCCCTGGTAGAATTGGATCATCGCCACCGTACTTAAAAGGTACTACCTGTGCTGCAGCCAATAGTTCGGTTGTAGCAAACTGTAAAACTTTCTCTTTAGCGGTTCTTGGCAATTGTACAAAATCGCCGTCGTGCGATGAGGTTAACAAAGGCACATCACCCCAGATCCTTACCATATAGAAATAAGCAAATGCCCTTAATATTCTGGCCTGTGCAACATCTACATTATTGTTTATCTGAGTATAACGCGAATCTAATGGTATTATCTGCTTAGAGCGCTCGATAAATAAACTCGCAGCATTAACTACGGCATAAAACCTACGCCAGTTGGTAATCCTGTTAATTACAGGGTTCTGTGCATTTAACTGCCCCGCAACGATAGATTTAAGATCTGCCCTGTTGGTGATCTGAAAATCGCCCTGGCGTAAATCGCCCATTAACCAATGGGTGTTATCGGAAACGGTAGCCGAACGCATCAGTCCATATACCGAAAGTAAGTTTGCACGGGCGTCTTCCAACGTTTTCCAATTACTTTCTTCGGTAGCTAATCTTGTTGATTGTACATCATCAATTTTCTTACAGGAGAAATTGCCCATACCAACAATGGTTAGTGCTAGCACTAGGGTAACCGACCTGTAGATACTAATTTTATAATTAGAATATTTCATATCAATAATGGTATATTTTATAAATCGAGTTTGAAGCCTAAAACAAATGTTCGTGGGATGGTGATATTTGCACCGTCGTATACCCCATTGTAATTGATCAGTTCTGGATCAACACCTGAAAAATCGGTTAGGGTAAATACGTTTAAGGCTGTAGCATATAAATAGGCTCTTCTGATTTTTCCACCGGCTTTTTTGAATAAACCTGTTTTACTAAAATCGTAACCCAAGGTAACCGATCTTAACTTCACATAAGAGGCACTTTCTAAAAACAGGTCCTGATCGGTACGGTAAGCATCTACAGGGCTCCACGGATTGTATATTGGATAGTTTTTCTCGTTATCGAATGATTGCCATGAAGAAACTTCTTTAACTGAGTTGATATCATTTCCTGCTTCGCGGTTTACAAAACCGTAACGGGTTGCCTCGTATTGGTTTATAGCTTTTTGGCCGGCAGCAAAAATGAAATTGAAGTTTAAATCGAAGTTTTTGTAGGCAATGGTATTGTTCCAGCCACCCACAAATTTTGGTAATCTATCTCCTGTTAATACTTTGTCTTTACTGTCGATGCGGTTATCGTTATTGTAATCAACCCATTTCGGATCGCCGGCTTTTAGTGGAATCCCGTTAAAAGTTCTGCCAGCAGGTACTTCAGCATCGCTATTGTAAATACCTTGGTTGGTGTATAACCAATAACTGCCTACCGATTTACCTACCTGCAATTTATTGTCGTTCTGATAAATTAATTCGTTTAAGCCCTCTGGCAATGCCGAAAGTTTATTTTTGTTATAGCTTAAGTTTAGTCCAGTATTCCAGGTTAAGCCATTACGTTGTTGTAACACTGCACCATTAACCAAAAATTCTACCCCTTTATTATTGATATCCATCCCCGATTTATATTGGGTAGAATAACCTGTTTCAACGGCTACAGGCAATCCTATCACACTGTTTTTATCTTCACGGTTATATACCGTAACTGCAGTATTAATGCGACTGTTTAAAAACGATGCGTCTAAAGTTACACTCGTACGATCGGCAAAAGGAAGGCTAATGTTGTAACCAATAAATCCACTATTATATGGACGGTTAATGCCTAGCAAACCACCATAACCTGGAATAGTTGGTTCTTCTTCCCATCCGTTTTCCGAACGGTACTGTGGTCCTGCAGCAAAACGGTCATCTTGGAAAACCCTTAAAGTTCTGCCCCAGCCTGCGCTTAGATGTAATGCATCAATTACGCTATTGCCTTTTAAAAACTGTTCTTTTAAATTCCAGTTGACATTAAATGCCGGAGTAGTAACCCAACGGCTATCTGGCTGTCCATTAGATGTACCATCTCTTCTCAATAAGGCATTAAAGGTAAACAGGCTTTTATAAGCGTATTTTGCCGATCCATAAAAAGACATTAAATTATTACGCTCCTTATCTATATACCTGAATACATAAAAATTACCCTCGGATAGCACGTTAAGGTAATCCGGGTTATCAGCTCCATCTCTGGTTGGGTTACCATCAACAAAAGTCAGTTTTACATAATCATTCGGGCCATTGTAGGCTCTTGCATAATTATACTTGTAGGTATCGCCCTGTAAGCTCTGTCCAATTTCAAAATCAATAACATGGTTTTTATTGATATCATATTTGTAGCTAATGCTGTTATTGAGTGATACCCTTTGGCTGTAACCAAAATAATTAGAAATATAACTGATACCTGCCAGCAAGGTTGATGGGATAAAGTAATCCCTGATCCCTTCGTTGTAATTGAACAAACCAGTAGTAGAGATTACAAATTTATTCACCTTTGCACTTAAGGTCAGGTTTCCGTTTAATACTGTGGAACGATTGTTATCTACATTTCTGTCGTTTTCAGTTAAATAGTTGGCATAAGAATCGGCATTTGGAGAAAGTGGGCTACTTAAATCGGGTATATAGCGTGTTTCTGCAAAACGATCGCGTAAACTTTTGTTTCTGGTACGATCTAAACGGGCAGTATTAACTGTACTCGATACTGTAAGCCATTTAAATGGTGCCATATTGATACCAAAAAACAAATTATAGCGGTTAATACCTGTATTATCTGCATTTCCTGCATTTTTGGTGCCCGAACCAAAAAACCTGAAGTTTGCTCTTTCTGTACCCCCGGTTATACCTAGATCGGCAGAAAAAGTTGGCGTATTTTGATAGTATAAGTCAGTCCAGTTTGAAGGGCCAAAATAAGCTACGTTGGTAGAATCGCGCAAATAAGAAGCAGGGCTACCAGCTGGATTATATTTTTTGTAAAACTGACTTCTGAAATTATTTTCGTAAACCCCGTTAACCGTATTTACTTGAGGGGCAGTTACATAACCAAAATAAGTATTTAAACTAATATCTCTAAGTCCGGCCTTGGCATTTTTAGTGGTAATATATATAGCCCCGTTTGCTGCATTTGGACCAAGTTTGGCCAGTTCAAAAGGATCTTTAATAACAGTAATCGACTGTATATTATTAATATCTATTTGTGAAAGTAAATTGGTTGCAGGCCCAATCCTGTTATAATCATATTTCTGTACGTCAAATGCAAAAGGATTATCCGCTACCAGGGGCACACCATTTAAATAAACAGCAGGCTGTAAAGCATAAATGTCTTTCTTATTAAATAGTAAACCAGACGTACCTTGTATAATCATGCTTTGCTCAGTTCCAGGTTCGCCGTTTGGTTCCTGTACGTAAACGCCAGCCAAATTACCTTTAATGATTTGCTGTAATGATAAATTGGGAACAGGTGTTGAAGAACGGATGTTAATTGTATCACGTACCGTTTTAAATTTCTGTAGCGCTCTAACCATTTGGCCAATTGTATCGGTTTTAATGGAATAAGCGGACGAATCTTTTTTAGCTTTATTAGCTTTAGTAGTATCATGCTGAAAAACAAAATAGCTACCATTAGCCGTTTTAAGCCATACCCGGTGGGCATACAAAGATTGTGATCCAAAAACAGATAAAAACAAGGCAATACAAACGCTTGTATAAATTTTAACCATTTTATTAGTTTAATTAAAAGTTTAAGTGTTTAAAGAAGAAACTCGATTGTTAAAATGTAATTAAGAAAATGTCTCTATTTGAGATTTTGGGCATAGCAATGCCACTAGACAAAAAGTAAATTTTTTGATCATGGAATATGGTTTAGAGTTGATTAATATTAATTCTTAAAGCAAAATATATTGCCCAGAATGATTAGTTTTTGTTTGTTTGTTAGTTATACCCTGGTTAGGGGCTTATTATTTTATTATTAATTATTTTGCTGTTAGTTTATAACAGTTTTTTTGCTCGTAATACTAAAATAAAATATCGGCTCGTTAATACTTGGTAATGCAAGTTATATATTAAGAATACTGGATTTTTATTTTTCTTAACGCAAACGTTTGCTTAAAAACAGCGTAATGTACTAAGCCAGAAAAGGCTATAATGCCTGAACGGCGGCATTAATCAGCTAATTTTTATAATTTTTATCAACGATATTCTAATAACGAATAAGGATTAAGTAGAATAGTGTATATGATGGTTTAATTCATCAAAAAAATTAATGCGCTAGCGTTATATTTATCCTCACTTACGCTTGTGAAATGCTTTACCATTCTTAGCAAATTTGTAATCAAAAAAAGACATAACAGAAATTAAGCGCAAACGTTTGTTTTTTTTCTAAAAACCGCATTTAATCTGTCCGAAGGCACTTTTTTATTGGAAAGATTTTATTCTATTATACTATTTTTGAGTAATTTCAGCATAAATCAACAAAAAAAATCAACACTCACCGCATAAATTATTTCTCAAAAAAACGGCTGCTTATCGTCTCGAAATTCAATAGCTCATAAACCGTTTTACTATGCTTCATTTCTTGTAGAAAATTAAAATTGACAGGAACCAATTGTTCACTAAATTCAAAACTGCCCATTTAAAACAAGTAAGTATCAGTTTTTTGTAGGTTCAACAATCTGGTTTAAGTTCTTAAGCGATTATAGCAATAACTAGTTTTAGGACATCACTTTGTAATACCTCTTTAACTCAAAATACTACTCAACACTGCTTCCGATGCGGCTTCGCAGAAGTCGATACCAGAGTAATCGGGATTATACCCCCCAATGTACGGAACCGCCATGATATAGATTCTTTTGTTTGCCTGGCCCGCTTCATTAACCACCTGAAAATGATCGTTGATGGTAATGCCTGGCACAGTTAAAAAGTAATTATTCCCTTTCTTTGTCACTAAATCATGATGTTTCATTTCTTCCTTTCCGCGCTCAGGCGACTGAAATTTTAATCTGGCCGGACTAAGCGTTCCATTGTTAATTAAGCTTTTGAAAGGAAAATCGTCGAAAGAAAGATGTGGTTGGCCAGTGCAATCGATAAAGGTATCGAAGTGAACAACTACCTTCTTATCACCTACCCTGTAATGATAATCTGCGCCGCCGGTTTCTAATGGCTTAACCTCTGCCTCATCCCCAACGGCCACAATACTTAACACACCCGCATCGTGTAATGCCAGTAATTCTCTGCACGAGCTTTGGGGTACAAATGCAATGACGATAGAAATTAGGGGCATTAATATCTTTTGTAGCCGTTCCATGTCTTCGGCAGAAAGGTATTTGGCAGGATAATTCATCGCAAAACTTAAAACAGCCAAGGCCTCTTTCCAATAAATAGATTTCCGCGTTTCTATAGATTTTTCGGCCTCTTTATATTCCTTTTTAAAAAGATCGAAAGGTTCTAATTTTTCCCTGAAAGTCATCATGGCCAGAACAAATTCTTCCAGGTTCATATTTTTGATCTGCTCGTAAAAAGCTGGATCCTTTTTAATAAATATTTCCTTAAAATTCTTTTCAAACACAAAGTCTAATGATAAAAAACCTCCGTTCTTGGCCATACTCTCTTTAATTTCGGCTTTACTCAGCGTTTCTTCCTTTCCTAAATGCGAATCTTCCAGGTGGAAGCGGATAGCAGGCAACAAGCCATTACGCGAATGCATTACAACTTTAAATCCTTCGCACGCTAAATGATAACGATAAGTTCCATCCTCTTTTTCCTCAAACTTTCCGTTTTGCCGGGCCAACGTTCTTAATGCATCAATAGCTGTTAACGATGAGCCCATAACCCCTACCGGATGATGAAGTTTCAGTAAAAGCTTTTTTGGAGGGTAAGGCGAATCGAAATAGTTGGGAATACTACCTTCGTACTTCTTTGGCCAATTGTGGCCGATACAAATAACAACTTGGTCGAAATAGGCTTTAGGTAGCCCCTTTACACATACCGCTACCTGATTATCATCAGGAAAATCGATGATATCTTCTACTACGCAATTTAATTGTACATTGGTCTTAATCTCTTTATTTTCTGCAGCTTCTTTTAATAACTTAAATTGTGCGGAAAGATATTCGCCAAAAAACAATCGCGGCAATACCTTATATTCATTAAATTTTTCTTCGTTGATATCAAATCTTTTTAAAATTTCTTTTGGTGCAATTTTCACCCAATCTTCAATAGAGTTGAATATGATCGGAATTTCATTATCCGATACATTAGTGATATGTTCTACATTTGCACCTTCATTACTATAAGGCATTCCCGCTCCTAAATAATCTTTACGTTCGAATATCTCTATTTCGAAGTTGGTGGCTTTAGATTCAATTAATCTTTTATACATGAAAAGGCCACTTGGTCCTCCACCGATAATGGCAATTCTTTTTTTTGCAGTAGTTAAATTCATCTATTCTTGATGCGTTTTATTTAGCATGTTATAACCCGTTAGGTCATATAATCTTAAAAAGTCGAAATTGTTTTAAATTGATTGAAAATGTAGTTAAATCACAAATCCTGAGAACCAATTGCAATTACTGTTGTTAAAAGATTAGTGACTGCCTTTTGAATAATCGAGCGAACCAATGACCAATAATCCATGACTATGGACCAGTTTAATGGCTGGCATTAATCAGTTCGAGGCAATTAACCGATTCAAACAATTAACCGATAACCTTAATAATGAGCGATTTAAACCTATATATGCTTTTACTGGGCTCAAAAGCCCCAAAACGAAACGTAGAGCAGCACGATTATTTCTTCGGCATTGCCCATTCGCTGAAAGATCTCGTGCCCGAAATTAAAGCATTTTGGCCAGAGGCAGGAGCCAGTATCCACATAGATGGCTGGCGGGAAGTGAATAAGATTGACAATTATGAAATCAATATTAAATTAAGAGATGGCAATACTACTCCTTGTACCAAGAAACTATTTTTTATTAATCTTGGGGGCTATCAATCGAACCAGCTATACGAACAACATTATATTGTTTTATCTGTACATGATGAAAGGGCAAAGGCCGTACAAGAAGCAAAGAAAACGGTATTCTTTAAAACCAATTCGATAAAAGGCGCCAATGCCCACATCGATGAAAAGTACGGTATTGATGTAGACGATATTTATAAGATTGAAGATATTTTAAGCGAAGAATCGAAACGAAAATACCTTATCGAAATAAAAACATCTTCAGGCGATTTACCTGAAGATGAAATTCATTTAGGCTATTTTAAGCTGGATAATCTTTAACTATTTCCGGGTAAGGCTTTTTAACCACTTTACCAGATCTACAGCAGCTTTATCGTTTTCAAAGCCCATTTCTTTTGGCAAACGGCCGTTTACATATTCATTGTACAACCATGGGTCGGCAATGGCAATTACATTTCCTTTGCCAAATTTGGTAGTGGCAATAACCGTTGCACCGGCTGCGTTTTTCAATACTGGTTTTGCACCGTTTTTGGTATCGATTGAGCATATATCTTTCATGAATATTTTTTTTGCCGTTTTAAACACCGGATTGTTTTTGATCGAAATGCCGCCATCTTCAAAATGTGCATCGTCAATTACATGGTTCTGCATTTCGTTGGTAAAATGCATACCGAATACATTGGCAAGTTTATTAAAATGTGGTAATTCTACATTCGCACTATCATTGGCAAACATTACCAATACGCCACCCTGCTTTACCCATGCAGAAATTGCGGCAATGTGGTTAGCCTCTATGTAATTTGGTTTAGGGTTTTCTTTCGGACGATCGGGATCTACAATTAAGTAAACATCACTTCCTTTTAAATTGGCCAATGTTGGTGCTATTTCGAGCGAATCTAATTTAAATCCTTCTTTTTTAAATACATTGCCAAAAATAGAAAAACCACTCATTGCCTGCTCACTCCACAGATAATGAAACCGGACTTCTTTACCCTGTTTATCTTTTCGGGTTTCGCGATTAAAAAAATAATCTAAGGTAACGGTTTGGGCACTCGCCAGTATAGATGAACAGATTAAAACAGAAAGTATACAGACTCTAAAAAGCATTCTCATAAAACACATCGGGTTAAATTGTAAATATCAATAACCCAAAAGTATAAAATTTAACTATATTCAAATTGCTATAATCAACCTACCTATCAAATTAAATTCGTTTACTTTAACAAAAAGCCTACAATCCAAATCCAATTTAACAGTTTTAGAGCCAATGTAAATCATCCTGTTCCTCATCATTTTTTTTCTTGCTTACCTTAAGTCGCTTTTTGTATAAGGCCACTAAAAAGAAAGCAATTATCAGAAAAGTAGCCCCAATCTGTGCTATACTTTCTAAATCGAAATCAAACATATCGTTTGTTTTATAGGTTTAACCATTAATTTACCTGTACCCTTTCACCCTTTGCCATAATAGCCACCGGACTACTCGCCATAAACCCCTGAGGAACCTTTGGCGCTATCCATGTAGATTTGGGCGGCAAAAACTCAGCCTTTTCCGCAGCTTTAATAAAAGCCTCAGCTGTCATTGGAAAAAGAGAAAAGCCAATCGAAGTTTCATCGTGATCCAGCTCAGCAAGAAATTCAGACCATTTGCAATCCGGATAGCAGATAAGCCTGTCGTCTTCCTTCGGTTTATTGATGCCTAGCACAGCTGAAAGGATTTTATCTTGTAAAATCACCGTGTCTGGTACATCCAACAATGCACTAGAAGCTTCATTTAAATCCAGTTGGTACCATTCGCCTTTAAAACAAAGTCCTACCCTATTCTTCCGATCTGGTTTATAAGCTTTGTTATTGGGGATTTTTGAGATATAATAATACTGTTTCAGTTTTTCCATCAACAAGGAGTAGGAAATATCTACACCCAAAACCACCCTATGAAAGGCACCTATAGAAATTACATCGGCAGAAACAAATAGCGAACTGATCTGCTGGGGAATACTTTTCTGTAGCGAACAGGCTGCTTCCAAACGATGATGACCATCGGCAAGATAAACCGCCTGGAGCTTCATAAATTCTTCAACAAATTTTTCAATCACATCTTCTTCCACTACCTGATAAAGAAAATGCTCCATCTGCGACCATTCGCTTGTCAAAGGTTTTCGTGTACGCACTACAAAATCAATAAGAGCATCTAAAGCTTTATCTTTTTTATGTACCAATAAAATTGGGGATTTTTGCATTGCCTTACTTTTTCGGTCTATTTTAAGCGATTCTACTTTCGACAATACGGTTTCTTCGTGCCTTTTAATTGCATTTACGGGTGTTTGAGAAAGATCAATAGCCGCCCAGATTCCTCTCATTTTACCAAACTCGCCACGGAACTCATAAACATAAATAGCAGGCCGATCATCTATAGGACATCCAAATAAATGGACCAGGTCATCAAACGAAAGCTGCTCATTTTTATGCACCTTACCGTTTACCTGATCAGAAATCATCAGATCAAATATGTCTTTGCCTGGCTGTAATGCCTTTAATGGTGAGATCTTTATCATTGTTTAACGGATTATTCGAGTTCAAGAACAACTTTATCACTGTATGCTTTTTCAAAACTGGCCATGGCATTAACCAATACTTCAACACTCGATAATGGGAGCGCATTGTAAAGTGAAGCCCTAAATCCGCCGACTGTTCTGTAGCCTTTTATGCCTACAATTCCCTGATCTGCTGCAAATTTTAAGAATTCGGCCTCTACATCTTTATTAACAGCTAAAAAAGTAACATTCATCCGAGAGCGGTGTGCAACGTCGGCAGTACCGTAAAAAAGAGAATTCCGGTCTATCTCAGCATATAATAATCTTGCTTTCTCTATATTTCTTTCCTCTATCCCGCTTACCCCACCTTGATCTTTAAGCCACAATAAATTGAGCATGGCTACATAGATAGAAAAAACCGGCGGCGTATTGTACATGCTCATATTATCGCGGAATACCCGGTAGTCCATCATTGATGGAATTTCTTTTTTTGCCTGGTTTAGAAATTCATTTTTAGCAATAACAAGCGTCATCCCAGCCGGCCCCATATTCTTTTGTGCACCCGCGTAAATAAGATCAAAATCGTTAACATCAATCTTTCTGGAAAAAATATCTGACGACATATCGCATATCAACGGGGCACCTGCAGTAGAAAAATCAAATATTTCTGTCCCCTCAATCGTATTATTTGAAGTGCAATGGAGGTATGCAGCTTGCTTATCGTTATTAAACTCAACCGGGATATAAGCATAATCTTTATCTTTCGATGAAGCTACAATTTCTACCTCACCAAATAACCTGGCTTCTTTAATGGCTTTCTGTGCAAAGTACCCGGTATCAAGATAAGCCGCTTTTTTCCCTGCATTTAAAAAATTCATTGGAACCATAGCAAATTGTGTACTGGCCCCGCCCTGCAAAAAAAGCACAGAATAGTGATCAGGAACGGACAATAACTCGCGAACCAAAAGCTGGGTTTTAAGTACCACATCTTCAAACTCTGGCGATCGGTGTGAAACTTCTAAAATAGATAAACCCATTCCGCCCCAATTGATTACAGCCTGCGCAGCTTGTTCCATTACAGATGACGGCAATATGCATGGGCCGGCACCAAAATTGTGTTTTTTATGCATGAGAAAAATAATATTTGGTTAAATAAATTACAGTGTAAAGATCAGTAGTTAAGCAAATTATACCGCAACAACCTGTTTTTTTGGTAAAAATTATTTTTTAGCAAACCCTAAACATCCTAAAAATTTGGTTTGGTACATCAAGAAAATAAGCTGACAGAATATAATTTTTATTTTCACTTCATAATTCTCACTATTATTGTAATATATACACTAAGTACTTTTTTAATTAACAAGAATAAATTAGATAAATATACCTTATTTTAATTATTTTTAGGCTTTACAAAAGCGAACAAAATAGAAACAATTATACACTAAGTATTTACATGCAACCTCAAAAAGTTGATCAGACAGATATCGAAATCCTAAATCTTTTACAACATGACGGATTATTAACCTATAAAGAAGTTTCTGGAAAGCTTAGGAAGAGCATGACCCATATTGTAGAGCGTATTAAAAAACTGCGGGCAAATGGCTACATCAAATCAACAGTTGCCATTGTAGACATTGATAAATTGAGGTCGCATTTTATAGCCTTTCCTCATATTCAGCTTACCATGCATTCAGAAGATATTGTAAGTGCATTCAAGGCAGAAATGGAGAAATACCCCGAGGTGATGGAGTGTTATCACCTTACTGGTCATTTCGATTTTATGCTTAAGGTTGCCATGCCCGATATGGTTTCTTATAATAATTTCCTGAGAGACAATATAGGTGCCCTCGCTTATGTTGGAAATATACAGAGTTTTTTGGTACTGAATCAATCAAAGGCCGAAACGGCGTATGCTTTGTAGATTGGCTAGCCGGGTAATCGATTCCAGATTAGCTACCTAATCCTCAATATCCAGCTTGAAGTGGTCCAATAAACCCGAAAGGTTATTCGACGAAAACCTGGCTTTTTTCATGTTGTTCAGCGCAGGATCGAAAGAAAAATTCCTCGCGGTGCGGAAATCAGTTTTCTCCAGAATTGTCCGGTTAAAAGACGTAACCGTGAGGTCGCAATTATTAAAAACAGCTGAAGATAAATCTGCCGATTCGAAATCGACTTCCTTTAGTGAGCAGTTAATAAAATTTGTTTTCCTGAGCTTGGTACCATAAAAAACAGAATAATCAAAAATGCACCCCTTAAAAGAAAAGGAGAACATAAATTTATTGCAGGTAGAAAAATCAATACCCAGTATTTTACAATCTGTGAATGTAATGTTACTAAAACCTGTACCTGTTACCTGAGTGAGCGAGAAATTACAGTGGCTAAATTCACAGTCAACAAAATCGTTATGGCTCAGTTCACTTTTAGAAAAATCGCACCTTATAAATTCACACTTGATAAACTCTCGCTTTTGCAGCTGCTTACCCGCGTAATTGATATCGGTAAAAGTTTTATTTTGATGAACGGTAGTTTCAGCAGGTTCCTGCATAAAAATTAGGGTTAAATTTTAATGGGAAGTTGATTTGGAAAAAACATTGAGCACCACTACCCCTGCAACAATAAGACTAATACCTATAATGGCGCCGATATCTAACTTATTTTTAAAAACAACAACCGATATTATTGCGGTTAATACAATACCTAGACCGCCCCAAATGGCATAAGCTGTACCGAGTGGAATCGATTTTAAGGCAATGGATAAAAAATAAAAACAAAGCAAATAGGCTACAACTGTTATAGCCGATGGAATGAGTTTGGTAAACTGATTGCTCGCATTTAAAAAGCTCGAACCAACTACCTCTGAGATAATGGCCAGCGCCAGAAAAAGATATTTCATACTTAAAGTTTAATGAGTGTTTCTAAAATCTGTTGTTTTTTCTTGTCACTAATATCATAAACCCCCAGGTTATCCGAATACCATAATCCATCGGCAACAAGCATCACAATCAGGTGTTTTATACCCTGCTCGCTATCATCGCCATGACCAATATGAGTAATAAACCATTCACCCCAACCTTTACGGTACTCTGGATTGATGAGAATAACCTGAGTAATAATTTTCATCGTTCTTCTATAAAACAGGTCGTTACTTTTACCAATAATAAAGCGCAGGAAAGCCAAACTTCCCACCTCCTTACCCGACGACTTTTTTTCTTCTACAATCCACTCGGTAAGCTCAGCCAAACTTTGGTTCATCAATTCTTTTAACAGATCTTCTTTGTTACGAAAATGGTGAATAATGCCCCCCTTGCTCAAACCCGTTTTATCGGCAATAGCCTGAAACGTAACACGATGCCAATCTGATGCGCCGATTTCTGCAGCGGCTGCCAAAATAAGTTGTTTGCTTACCTCAGGCTCTTTTTTTCTTTTATAGGGATTTTCCATACTCCAAAGATACCGAACGTTTGGTTTGTTTGCAAATTATTCTTATATTTGCATTGACAAAAGATCAGTTTCAGCTATGGATTGATCTTGAAAATCCATTAATTATTCCTAAAATATGTCTAGATACATCACCATCATCTCTACCATTATCGAATCGGGCAGCGATACCAGTTTAATTGCTTTGGCCGTTGCAGGGTTGCAGGATATTTCAGAATGGTCTATCGATTTAGAAGATTGCGACAAAGTAATCCGCATTGTTTCGGCTAAGGATATCAGCAAGGAGTTTTGCGAAAAATTGGCGCTTTTTGGGATAAAAGCATCAGTGATGGAGGTTTTTGATGAAAAATATCACCTGATGTAGTGCGCTAAACCTGTCAGATGGTAACATCTGACAGCACAAAAAAACAGCCAACTAGAAATTGCTAACTATTTATCCCCATGGCGTAAAGGATAATATTTACCCCGAATTTGGTATTGTCTTCAGCTAAAAAACGCTTGTTTCTGAAATCGTAATCCCACTCGCAACCGTAATCTTTATTGCTATACAACACCCCTATTCTATTGTTAACGGTAATTGCTTTCAGGTAATCGTGGACCAGATCATCACCCCAACCGTTTAACTCGAAAGAAGTAGTTGGCGGTCCCTTCTCAAACTTAAAGAAAGAACTATAAATACCATGGTTATTAGGTATTTTTTTCAAAGCCTGTGGACCAAATAAATTGCTCATCTGCGTTTCGAACGAGCGGGCAAATAAACCATCAATATCGTGGTTGCAATCATCTACAAAAACAAAGCCCCCGTTGTGCACGTAGGTTTTAAAATTTATGGCTTCTTGCTGCGTAAATTGAACCAGTTTGTGTCCACTTAAATAACAAAAAGGGTATTTAAATAAATCTCGACTGCTCAATTCTACAATTTTCTCTTCTTCATCTAACGGAATAGTGGTATACTCCAACAAAGAATTTAACAGATTAGAAGGCATACGCTGATCGGTATCCCAGTCGCCCGAATTATATTTTAACCTCGCAAATGTAAATTTAGCTCTTCGCACAGCCTAAAATTACCTTCATTTTTTATTATTTAGGTTTTTTATCCAAAAAATCTTGTAAATTTTTTGATATTCTTTCCGTTGGGCTAAAAACTATCTGCCAATATGCGCTATATTGAAGCACAATATCGTTATACTAAAAAATCAACCGTTTTGGAGCGTTCAGAAAGCAACCTAAAAATATTGATCGATAAGATCTCCCTGTTAAAAAGCGAAATACAGAAAGTAATTGTGGGTCAAGATGTGATCATCGAAGAAATGCTGATTGCATTAATGGCCGGCGGACATTGTTTACTGGAAGGTGTACCAGGTTTAGCAAAAACTTTAATGGTGAGAACCATGTCGCAGGCTTTGGATCTTTCTTTCAGAAGAATCCAGTTTACGCCCGATTTAATGCCTACTGATATTGTTGGTACTGAAATACTGGAAGAAGACCATGTAACCGGAAAACGTTTCTTTAAATTTAACAAAGGGCCATTATTTGCCAATATTATTCTGGCCGACGAGGTGAACAGAACGCCTCCAAAAACCCAATCCGCTTTGTTAGAGGCCATGCAGGAATTTGAAGTAACTTATGGCGGGCAAACTTATCCTTTAGATCGGCCATTTTTTATCCTGGCTACCCAAAACCCTATTGAACAGGCAGGAACCTACCCGCTACCCGAAGCACAGTTAGACCGTTTCTTGTTATATATCAAAATTGGTTACCCTACCGCAGCTGAAGAAACACAGATTTTAAGCAGTACAACGGGCAGTAAAAAAGCAGTAATCAATCCCATTATTGGTGCCGAAGAAATTAAAGAATTACAGGCCATCACCCGCGAAGTAAGCATCAGCGATGATTTGATTACTTATGTAAGCGAAATCATCCGCGCTACCCGCCCAGATACCACAGCTGTAAGTTTCGTGAAAGAATGGGTCCGTTGGGGTGCAGGCCCGCGGGCCGGACAAGCTCTGATTTTGACTGCAAAAGCGAGAGCATTATTTAAAGGAAGGTATGCTGTAATTATGGAAGATTTACAGGCCATGGCTTATCCGGTATTGCGCCACCGGGTATTAATGAATTTTAAAGCCGAAGCAGAAAATGTTTCGTCAGATAAAGTAACTGATGAACTGATTAAAGCCATTTCGAAACCAAAAGCGAATATTTAATGCAAAAACTGCTGGATCCGAAAATATTGATGGCCATTAAAGACCTCTCCTTATCAGCTAAAATGACGGTTGACGGGTTTATGAACGGCATTAATAAAAGTACGGTAAAAGGCCCGGGGTTGGAATTTAGCCAATACAGAAGTTACCAGCCTGGTGATGATCTACGTACGCTCGATTGGAAAATGTTTGCCCGCTCAGACCGCTACTATATCCGTGAATCGGAAGTGGAAACCAATATTGCCATTCGAATATTAATAGATGCCAGTGCCTCAATGAACCATAACGATGGCGATTTTACCAAAATAGATTATGCACGCTATCTTGGTGCCTCACTGGCCTATCTCGCAAATTTACAGGGCGATGCCATTGGTTTATATGTACTGAAAAATTCTGGCATATTTTCTATGGCGGCCAAACAGGACTATCAGCACTTGGCCAGGTTATTTTATCAGTTGGAGCAAATTAATCCTGGAGGAAATTTTACCAAACCCATCCATTATAAAGAATTATTTGCTGGCACTCAAAAACGTGAACTGCTCATTTTTGTGACCGACCTTTATCAAAGCGATGAAGAGATTATTAAGTTGCTGGATACTTTAAATACACTTCGGCACGAAATTGTTGTTTTTCATGTGGTATCAAGAAATGAACTCGATCTTGATTTTAAAGGTTATAGCACCTTTGAAGACTTAGAAACAGGCGAAACCATTCAGATTGACCAGGAAAAAGCCAGACAGGACTATAAAAGTAAACTCGCTACTTATTTAGAGGAAACAAGAGTTAAAATGCTCGACAGAAGAATTTTCTACCGAACCATCTGTACTGATGAGCCTTTAGACCAGGCTTTAAGAGATTTTTTAAAACAAAGAAGTAAACTTAGAATTTAAACGGTGCATTTTTTATATCCCATAGGTTTATTGGCGCTTGCAGGATTAATTGTTCCGCTCATTATCCACTTGTGGAATGTTAAACTGGGCAAAACAATTAAGGTTGGCAGCATTGCACTACTTGGCGAAAGCTCGAGGGCAAGCTCAAAAAGCTTTAAAATTAACGATTGGCTATTATTGTTACTACGCTGTTTGCTTTTGGCATTATTGGCATTTCTTCTGGCGCAACCTTACCTAAAAAAAATTATTCCGGCTAATAGTAAAAATGGATGGATTTTAGCTGATAAAGCCACTTTTCAACAGGTTTTTAATTCGAATAAAAAAACGATCGATTCATTACTAAAAAAAGGTTACGAAATCCATGATTTTAATCTTGGTTTTGCGCTATTAACCCTAAAAGATACTGCCGATAATCACGCAAAACAGACCAATAGCCTAAGTTATACAGCTTTACTAAGTGCTGCTAATCATTTTGTTCCGGCAGGTGCGAACGTTTATCTTTTTGCAGATCACCGCTTAAGCCGTTTTGGTAATGAATTGCCAACCCTTAACTACAAGTTGAATTGGATACCATTAAACCAAACTGATACTTTAAGCAGCTGGATCGCCGAATATGCAGGAAAGAAATATGAAGCAAAATCAAGCCCATCCAATACCACATACCAAGCTTTAAATTTGGGAGATGAAGCACCGATAAACATCGCCATACATCAAACTTCCGGAACTGCAGATGGAAAATACCTCATTGCTGCTTTAAAAGCCATCAGCAGTTTTACAAATCGAAAAATCGTCATTAACCCTACTTCGGGGAAAGCTGATATTGGTTTTTGGTTATCAGGTGATGCAGTAGCTACAAACTTCAAATCTTCAATTGCACCGCGTGGAGCCCTATTTCAATATGAAAACGGGAAAGTAATTGTCGAACCCTCATTTATCAATATTGATGGCCATCATATTAAATTCAGTAAAAGAATTACATCGACCAGTCAGGCTGAAAAAATATGGACTGACGGTTTTGGAAATGCAATCTTAGCCAGCGAAAAGGTAAATAATCTAAATATATTCCATTTTTATAGCCGATTTAACCCGCAGTGGAACGAATTGGTTTGGGATGGTGTATTTGTTAAAGCAATGATGCCCATTGTAATCAGAGTTGAAAATTCGACAGACTTTGGTTTCGAAGACAACGCTGCCGATCAACGACATTTATCGGCCAGGCAAAAAAATGCCTTTCAGTCCAACAACGCCGAATCGACTGTAAGAACCACTCAAAATAAAGCGCTTGGAACTTTATTTTGGATAGCGGCCTTATTGATTTTTGTTACCGAACGTATTTTATCATTCAGAAAAAAACCGAATTATGTTAAAAGCTGAAGGACAAAATTGGATCAGTAACCTCAGGAAAAAGTGGATTAGCTTTTACCTGATTAGCACCGTAGCAATTGCTTTAGCCATAGCCTTGGTTTTATCGGCCGTTGCAGTGTATTTATTGCATTTTTCGCCATGGCTTTTTACGCTGGCTTTTCCTGTCGTTTTGGTTATTCTTTTATTCAGTAAACCCATTTGGAAAACCACCGACCATGATGTTTCGAGATTTGTAAACAACCAGTACCCTGAATTGGAAGAAAGTGCAGATCTGCTACTTAAGAATGAGATTGAATTATCGATGTTACAACAATTACAGCGTAGCAAAATCGAAAATATAATTCCTAACCTCCCACAGCCAAAAGAACCGGCAAAAAAATTATATTCCGGTTTGGTTATCCTTCTTGTAGGATTGCTCATCAGCATTGGTATTAACCAAATTTCTTTGCATAAAAGTGAACCTTTAAATTTTCATGAAAAGGCAAGCCAAATTCCGGCAATTAAAGAAAATATTCCAGCAGAAATTTCCAATTTCAGCGCAACCATCATTCCGCCTGCCTATACTCAAAAAACCGAGCGTAAACAAAAGCAATTTACTATTACTGCAGAAACAGGTGCTAAAATAAATTGGATAATAGAAACGAACATTGGCATTAAAAAACTGAAAATCATTTTTAATGATAACGAAATTGTTTTGCTAAAAGCCTTAAACGCATCACATACGCAATGGAGCTACAGTAAAACCGTCACCAAATCTGGTTTTTACCAATTAGATCTGGATGGTAAAAAATCAGATCTCTACCAGATCGAGATCATTCCTGATTTACCCGTTACGATTAAAATTACGCAGCCTAAACAGCACACCACTATTGATATTGGTCAGCCGCAAAAAATTAACCTGAATGTATCACTTACCGATGACTACGGCATTAATGATGCTTTTATATCGGCAACAATGGCCAGCGGCAAAGGTGAAGGTGTGAGTTTTACCGAAAAAAAGCTTTCTTTCAACACCAATTTCGACAACAAAAAAAGCATTGCACTTACCAAATTGATCGATTTAAAAAGCCTCGGCATGAAGCCGGGCGATGAGCTTTACTTTTTCATCAAAGCAATGGATAACCATGGACAATCTAGCCGCTCTGATGTTTATTTTGTTTCCATTGTAGATACTGCCGAATTAATGAGTTTAGCCGGAATGACCAATGGCGTTAACCTGGTTCCGGAGTATTTTAGAAGCGAAAGGCAGATTATTATTGATACCGAGAAGTTATTGAAAGAACAATCATCATTACCTGCTCAGACATTTAAAAACAGAAGTAATGACTTAGGTATTGACCAAAAGTTATTAAGGTTACGTTACGGACAGTTTTTAGGTGAAGAAAACGAAACTGAAATTGGTGGCGATCATGATGACCACGACGAACACACTGAGCACAAAAGTGAAGGGGAGAAGTTTGGTGATGTGAGCACCATTATGGACAAATACGCCCATAAACATGATATTGCAGAAGACGCTACCTTCTTCGAACCAGAAATGAAGGCACAGTTAAAGGCGGTTTTAACTGAAATGTGGAATGCCGAACTTCGCTTAAGAACCTATAAACCCCAGGAAGCACTACCTTACGAATATAAAGCGCTGAGGCTGCTCAAAGACCTGCAGCAAAAATCGCGGGCTTATGTGGCTAAAACTACCGTAAAAACGGCTGCACTAAAACCTGAAAAACGTTTAAGCGGAGAACTGGACAAGATTACACAACCAGTACAGAAAATGTCGTTTGAGCAAAAAGAAAAAAGGACAGCTTCTTTAAAAGCAGCACTCGCCTTGTTAGAAAGCAGAAAAACAGGCAAAAAGTTCAGCAAACAAGATCAATCCTTACTCAGCGAAACAGAGAAATATATGATTGGTTCAGCAGCAGATCATCCTTCCACTTATTTAAGTGCCCTAAGTAGTTTAAGAAAGTTAACTACAACCAATAAACTGATGATTAACGATATCGATCTGGTTCAACGAGCCATACAAAAAATGATCAGTACCGAACAGGCCAAACCACAAATGCAAAGTACTAACCCAGCCGCGGCATTGTACCAAAACTATTTTAATAACCTCAACAAAGCTGGTAAATAGATATGGAGTTTAAATACATTGCTATTCTAGTTGGGTTAATTTTATTGACCTTTTTACTCTATAAAGAAATCCGCAGGGCAAATAAAGCAAGGTTAATCTGGCGTATTTTCGCCAATATTATCGCAGTGAGTTGCTTTGTGCTTTTAATTGTACCGATTAAGTTTGAAACACATAAACCACAAAACACAGATGAGATTATTTTACTCACCGAAGGCACCAACCTTGATTCAATTGCCAGCTTAAAAGGAAAGAAATATGCACTTTCATCTCTAGATTTAAAAAATACAAAGACCATACATATTCCTGATCTTTCTTATTTCTTAAAATCGAATCCCAACATCCGGAAGCTGAATGTTTACGGATACGGATTAAACACAGCTGAATTGGAACAGCTAAAAGGATACCAAATCACTTTCCACCCTTCTGCACGTCCCACAGGTATAATCGCTGCCAATTGGCCGGCCAAATCAAAAACTACCGAATTATTACAAGTTCAGGGGACTTATCAAAATTCGGGCAATGAATCGGTAAAACTTTTGCTTAAAGGTTTAGGTAAAACAGTAGATTCTATTGTTGTTGAAGCAAAATTGAGTAAAGCCTTCTCTTTTAAAACTACGCCAAAACAAACAGGGAAAGCTGTTTATGAATTAATTACTTTACAAAAAAAGGATACGCTGGCAAAAGAACCAGTTCCTGTGCAAGTTGACGACCAAGCGCCGATGAAAGTTTTAATTCTGGCTTCTTTTCCAGATTTCGAGTATAAATTTTTAAAAAACTGGCTGTACGAAAATCAATATCCATTGGCTTTCAGAAGTCAGATTAGCAAAAATAAATATGCTTTCGATTTCCTCAACACAGATAGTACAAACCTTAACCAGATTAATACATTATCTTTAAAAAAATTCGATATCCTGATTATTGATGAAGAAGAATTTGCAGCTATTAGCCCCAGCGAAAGGTCATCAATAGATTTTGCGGTTAATAATGGAATGGGATTGTTGATCAGGGTTTCGAATGTAAAAGCCTCAACCACACTCAGTGGTAAATTTAGCCGTTTTGAATCTCCAGTTTTAAAAGGCAAACCGTTGAGCCTAAAGGAAGATTATTTCAAGTTTAGTCCCTTGCCGATTGAACAGACGTTATTTTTAAAGTCCAACCAAAGTGATCAACCCCTTATTGTTGATGCCTATGGAAAAACAGTAGTAAACAGCAGCATTAACGGATATGGCAAAGTATTGGTTTCTACGCTTTCCTCTACATTCAATTGGTTACTTTCAGGACAAAAAATAGATTATGCAACTTATTGGTCTAAACTTTTGGCCAATGCTGCAAGAAAAAGAAACGACATTCAGGCTGTAAACATCATTCCTCAATTCCCTGCTATTGGCCAAAAAATGAGGATTATTGCCGATTTGGCTGAATCAAACCGGATACCAATATTAAAAATCGACAGTATTTCACTCAGTCCAAGGCAAAACATGGAACTTCCCTTTCAATGGGATGCTTTCTATTGGCCGCAAAAATCAGGCTGGGCTAATTTAGCGTTGAATCAAACCATCGCGCCAATATACATCTATAAAAAAACAAATTGGGAAGCACTCAAAAATCAACAAAAACTGGATGGAACACATCAGTTTATTAAAAACCTGAATACTACTGAAGCCAAAAACAAATTAACAGACACCGTTATAGAAGAAGAGGTTTCGATCTGGTGGTTTTTTACCGCATTTTTAATCGCAGCTGCCTTTTTATGGTACGAAGCGAGGGTTTTGGCAGTTTAAAGGAGACGAGTTGCTGTTCTAAGCGTAGTGAAGGATCTATCTCCAATGAAATACAGAACTCAGATAAAGCCTTTGAATAAGTTAGTACGACTAAAAGATTCTTCACTGCATTCAAAATGACAGTAAACATCTAAAAAACAACTAAAATCTGTGCTCTTCCATGGTTAAAAACGCCTCAACAGAAAAAACATCTCCTTTTTCAGCTTTGAAACTAAAATGTTATAATCGATTTTCACTTTTCGCCACATAATTTGGCTATATTGAAATCGTAAACTAACTAAATTCAACCAATTGAAAAGAAAAGATTTCCTCTACTTATCCGGAATGGGTATGGGTGCCCTACTCCTGCCCGACCTTTCTGCATTCGGAACTCCCATAGACCCTTTACAGGCCTTAGATGGAGTAGATGTAAAAATTAAAAAGGAACTGGCTGATGTTGCTTTAAATGCAGCAAAATCGAAAGGTGCAACTTATGCCGACATCCGCATCGGGCGTTATTTAAACCAATTTGTTGCCACCCGCGAAAAACGTGTTCAAGGTGTTGCCAATACCGAATCGTATGGCGTAGGTATCCGTGTTTTAGCCAACGGCTGTTGGGGCTTTGCAGCTACAAACCATGTAACTAAAGATGCTATTGCCAAAGCAGCAGAACAAGCGGTTGCCGTTGCAAAAGCAAATGCGAAAATACAGGGCGAACCAATTCAACTGGCTCCTCAAAAAGGTTATGGCGAAGTAAGCTGGAAAACACCTATCGAAATTAACGCCTTCGAAGTTCCGGTAAAAGAAAAAGTAGACCTGCTTTTAAACGTGAACGATGTAGCTATGCAGAATGGGGCCAACTTTATAAACTCCGTTATTTTTGCCGTTAACGAGCAGAAATACTTCGCTTCTACCGATGGTTCTTACATTGATCAGGACGTTCACCGCATTTACCCAACTTTTAATGTAACCAAAGTTGACCGCGAATCAGGTAAATTTAAAACACGTAATGCATTAAGCGCTCCCTCTGGCAAAGGCTACGAATATATGCATGCCCGTCCTGAAGATAAGGTTACCGGTATTGTAACCCGTTATAAAGGCCGTTATGATATGCTGGAAGATGTAAAAGAAGCAGCCCGTGTAGCAACAGAAAAAGTAAAGGCAAAATCGGTTGAGCCAGGTAAATACGATCTGGTTTTAGATCCTTCTCACCTTTGGTTAACCATCCACGAATCTGTTGGTCACCCGACAGAATTAGACCGTGTTTTAGGCTACGAAGCTAATTACGCAGGTACCAGTTTCCTTACTTTAGATAAATGGGAATCGAAAAAATTCAAGTTTGGCAGCGATAAAGTAAATATTGTAGCCGATAAAACCCAGGTAGGTTCTTTAGGTGCTGTGGGTTATGATGATGAAGGTGTAAAATGCAAGAAATGGGATCTGATCAAAGACGGTGTTTTGGTAAGTTATCAGGCCATCCGTGATCAGGCACACATTATCGGTTTAACGGAATCTAATGGCTGCTGTTATTCGCAGGGTTGGGATGATGTTCAGTTCCAGCGCATGCCAAATGTTTCGTTACAACCAGGTAAAGAAAAACTAAGTGTTGATGATATGATCAAAAATGTAGAAAAAGGCATTTACATCATCGGTGATGGAAGTTTTTCTATCGATCAACAACGTTACAATTTCCAGTTCGGTGGACAGATTTTCTACGAAATTAAAGAAGGTAAAATTGTAGGCATGCTTAACGATGTGGCTTATCAGGCTAACACACAAGAGTTCTGGAACTCCTGTAACGCCATTTGCGATGAAAGCGATTACCGTTTAGGTGGCTCTTTTAATGATGGAAAAGGTCAGCCTTCTCAAAGCAGTGCCGTTTCGCATGGCAGTGCCACTACCCGGTTTAATGGAGTTAATGTTATCAATACAGCAAGAAAAATATAATTATGGCCATATTAAGTAAAGAAGAAGCCCAAGCGATATTAAAAAAAGTAATCGGTTTTTCTAAAGCCGATTTCTGCGAAGTAGGTTTAAACGGTTCTGATGGCGGAAATATCCGTTATGCCCGTAACGCTGTTTCCACCGCAGGTCAGATCAGCACCATGAGTTTAGGGGTAAGCTCCACTTTTGGTAAAAAAACAGGTACAGCTACCATTAACGAATTTGATGATGCCTCTTTGCAAAAAGTAGTAAAAAGAGCAGAAGAACTGGCTATGCTTGCACCAGAAAATCCTGAGTTTATGCCTCCATTAGGCCCGCAGACTTTTGCAGAATCGAATACGTACAATGCTAAAACTGCCGCTATGACACCTGATACTAGAGCAGAAATGGTAGGAAAAAGTTTAAGTGTATCCAAAGCAGCAGGTTTAGATGCAGCTGGTTTCTTGGAAAACTCAACCCGTTTTAACGCGATCATGAATTCTAAAGGTTTGTTCGCCTATAATAAAGGTACCGATGTTTCTTTTTCGGTAACCGTTAGAAACAAGCAAGGAACAGGATCAGGCTATGTTGAGCAAGGTTTTAATGACCTCGATAAAATGGATACGCTGGCGCTTAGTAAAATTGCAGCAAGCAAAGCAAATGGTTCTGCAGGTGCAAAAGCCATCGAACCAGGGAAATATACTGTTATTTTAGAACCACTTGCAGCCAGCGATATTATCGGCAACATGTTTAGGGGTTTTGATGCCAGAAGTGCTGACGAAGGACGGAGCTTTATGAGCAAAAAAGGTGGTGGCACCCGTTTAGGAGAACAATTGTTCTCAGAAAATGTAAATATCTACTCTGATCCAATGAATACTGAAATCCCATCTTCGACATTTACTGGCGAAGGTTTACCAGTAAAAAGAACACAATGGGTTGAAAAAGGGGTAGTTAAAAACCTGTCTTATTCAAGATATTGGGCTGCACAGAAAAATGTTCAACCGCTTCCTTTTAGCCGCAGCATGATCATCGAAGGTGGAACACAATCTTTGGAAGATCTGATCAAAAGCACCGAAAAGGGCATATTGGTTACCCGTTTCTGGTACATCCGTTCTGTAGATCCTCAAACGTTATTACTGACTGGTTTAACACGTGATGGTACTTTTTACATCGAAAACGGCGAAATTAAATTCCCGATCAAGAATTTCAGGTTTAATGAGAGTCCGGTGATTATGCTGAACAATGTGGAAGCTTTAGGTAAACCGGTGAGAACGGGAAGTGGATTAATTCCGCCGATGAAAATCCGCGATTTTACGTTTACTTCACTATCGGATGCGATTTAATTGAATCGTCATCTCAACCGAAGTACAGACATAGGCGATTCGTCATTCCCGCGCAGGCGGGAATCTTAAAGCTATTGCATTACGATTCCCAATCAAGTTGGGAATGACGACCAACTTAAGAATTTAAAACTACTAAAAATTGAGAAGAAGAGATTTTCTATACATGACAGGCGTTGGTATTGGTGCCAGCATGATGCCCAACATCCCTGCCTTTGGCAAAATTATTTCTGTTGAAGAAGCTTTAACGCCGGTTGATGTTGCCTTAAAGAAGAAAATGGCCGATGTTGCACTAAACGCTGCAAAAAGCAAGGGTGCAACGTATGCCGATGTGCGTATAGGACGATATTTAAACCAGGTTGTGGCCACAAGAGAAACCAGGGTCGAAAACATCTCTAATTCCGAATCGTATGGTTTAGGCGTGCGCGTTATCGCCAATGGAAGCTGGGGTTTCGCAGCAACCAACAACCTGGATAATGCCAGTATTGCAAAAGCTGCCGAGACTGCCGTAGCCATTGCCAAAGGAAACTCAAAGCTGATGGAAGAGCCTGTGCAATTGGCTGCACAAAAGGGGTATGGCGAAGTTAGCTGGAAAACACCAGTTGAAATTAATGCCTTTGAAGTACCCATTGCCGATAAAGTTGATCTCCTCTTAAAAGTAAACAGTGAGGCCATGAAAGGTGGTGCAAAGTACATCAGCTCCAATCTCTTTATGATCAATGAGCAAAAATATTTTGCTTCTACCGATGGTTCTTATATCGATCAGGATATCCACAGAATATGGCCAACCTTTACCCTAACCAAAACTGATGCGGCCAGCGGTAAGTTCGAAACCAGAAATGCCTTAAGTGCACCAATGGGCATGGGTTTTGAATACCTGAAACCAAAAGAAGAAGAAAAAATTAAAGGTGGCCCGGTTACAATGTACAAAAAGCGTTACGATATTTTGGAGGATGTACGCGAAGCAGCTGTACATGTTGATGAAAAACTAAAAGCCAAACCTGTTGCCCCTGGCAAATACGATCTGGTTTTAGATCCTTCTCACCTATTCCTAACCATTCACGAATCTGTTGGTCACCCGACAGAGTTAGACCGCGTTTTAGGTTATGAGGCGAATTATGCAGGAACCAGTTTCTTAACGCTGGATAAATGGGAAAGCAAAAAATTCAACTTCGGCAGTAAAGAGGTAAACATCATTGGTGATAAACTAGAAACAGGTTCATTAGGCGCCGTGGGTTATGATGATGAAGGCGTAAAATGTGGCCAATGGGATATTATTAAAGATGGGATTTTGGTAAATTACCAGACCATCCGCGATCAGGCACATATTTTAGGTTTAAAAGAATCACAGGGTTGTTGCTATGCAGATAGCTGGGACAGTATTCAGTTTCAAAGGATGCCAAATGTTTCATTAGCCCCCGGAAATGTAGCCCTAAGTGCTGCCGACATGGTTAAAAATGTAGAGAAAGGGATCTACATGTTCGGCCGAAATTCTTATTCTATCGATCAGCAACGTTATAATTTCCAGTTCAGCGCACAGCTGGCCTACGAAATTAAGGAAGGTAAAATTGTAGGCATGTTTAAAGATGCTGCTTACCAAGCCAATACACAAGAATTCTGGAACTCGTGCGTGCAACGCTGCGATAAAAGCGATTACAGGTTGGGCGGAACATTTTCAGATGGAAAAGGTCAGCCAGGACAAGCAAGTGCCGTTTCACACGGAAGTGCCACTACCCGTTTTAATGGGGTTAATGTGATTAATACCGGAAGGAAATTGGGGTAACTTCTAAAGAAACGTCATCTCAACTGAAGTGCGACGGAATGGAGAGATCTATAAGCCATATTCAATTCATAGATTTCTCGACTACGCTCGAAATGACGACCACGATTAAGAAACAAAGGGGCATTCTATCCAGACATGCCCCTTTTTCTAACCAAATATAAACCTGTTAAGAGCCAGGAGTTTCTTTATCCATCTTTTTCTATCGGTCGGTGTCTCACCGACCTAAATTTGCATATGCTATTAATTGTGCGTAATAATAGTAGCTGTAATACCAGGTACTCCCCCTACTGTACCATTAATATAAACCGTATAAATTTTCCCGGCCTCGAAAGTAGCGGCATTCAGCGTATTGTTAGTTAGTGGAATGGTAACCTTAGTAATATTATCCTTTATTAATAGGCTAAGGTTTGTACCTGCGTCGATTTCTTTAAAAGGCCCTAGTGTTTTCCACGTTAAACCTTCAATCACAGCAGGTGCTTTTCCAGAGGTGTAAGGAATTATGGTTTGGTTACCAAAATTGCCATAAGCCACAGCAGTAAATATTTCTGTACCTGCGGCATAAGTAAGGTCAACTTTTGGTGCATCCGGCGAAAAATTGGCAAACCTAATTTTGGCTTTTCCCGATGCAGGAAGCGTAAGATCATCGTAAACGAGGATCAAACTATCAATATTACCTGGATTTAAGGTACTGGTTAATCTTTTTTTAACCGTGAACAAACTGTGCGCAAAATTGGCAATAGGTCCATTTGGACCAGCAAATGATGCCGAATTTGTTTCTTGTATAAAATTTGTACTGCCTCCGAAAATATAAGAAGCCTTGTACGAAGCTTCCGTTCCTTCGGTTAAGTTGAATTGTACCTTTCCAAACTGGGTATCGAGATAACCAGAAGCCGTATTCCGTTGAAGTGCGGTTGCGGTAACTTTTCGGGTAAAGTCCCAAAAATTAACAGCTACGGTTGATTGCCTTGCATTGATAAACTTCACCTTAGCACTTAAAGCGGGTCTGTCGCCAGCATTTATATCGAGGTAATCTGTTTTTTTGCAGGAAGCAAACAAAGTAGTGGCTAGTGCAAAAAATAATATTGGAAATTTATAAATTCTCATATGCTTCATTTTATTTAAAAGTGGCCGAAAGCCTGATAAATGGTTGTAAACCTGTGCTAGTACCCGATTGTGCAGCACTCGGTGAATTTGTTCTGGTAATATTGCTTCCAGGAGCAGGAATAGAATAATCGCCAAGCACATTGAACAGATTATTTACCCCAACCGTGGCCTGCAATACCGGGGTAATCCTATAACCTGCAGAAATATCGGTGATCCAGATCGGGCTATAGGTTTGATAATAATAATCAGGTTTAGGAAAACTGGCATTCAATTGGCTCACTGCCGATACAAAACCAAAATATACGCTGCGTAATAAAAAGTTAAACTTATTAATATTATATGTTCCCTGAAGGGTGATCTTGGTTTTTGGAATACTGCGCGTTACCCGAACCTCTTCACTTTCGTCAAAAATGATATAGCGATAAGCTTCAAGCCCCTTCGGTGTGTTTACTTTTGTTAAAGTAGTTTTCTGCAGGTTTGCCCCAGCTAAAAAAGCTACATTACCTCCATTAGGGAGCAAAAAGCGGTAGCTTCCTGTAAATTCAATTCCCCTCGTTCTGGTGCTAAAAGAATTATAAAAGAACTTGGCCTGTACAGTACCCGTCTGTACAAACAATGCCCTTACATCGGCAGGTAAGTTAACATCCGTTGCAGAAAAACGTCCGGTATTCCCTACACGGTCTTTAATATCAATCTGATAAGCATCAACCGTCAATTCAACATTTTGGATTGGCTGTGAAGTTAATCCAGCAGAATAACCTTTCGATTTTTCGGGTTGAAGCGACGGAATGCCCAAAGCCTTTGTTGCAGGATTAACATTGTTTGCCGTAACCTGATCAATTGCTACACCATTCTGAAAGGTAGTAGAAGTTTCGGTATAATAAAACTGTGCCAGATCGGGAGCC
The DNA here is from genome assembly GCF_011759615.1 of Pedobacter sp. SG908. Taxonomy (NCBI): domain Bacteria; kingdom Pseudomonadati; phylum Bacteroidota; class Sphingobacteriia; order Sphingobacteriales; family Sphingobacteriaceae; genus Pedobacter; species Pedobacter sp. SG908. The sequence continues at coordinate 1,012,806 of NZ_JAAOYY010000001.1, read as the reverse complement.
CTGAAACCGGTATTAAAACCGCCTCGAACGGCTAACCATTTTGCAAAACCATATCGGCTTGCTGCTTTATAGGTAGTTACACTACCAAAATCAGAATAATTTTCTACCCTTATTGCGCCTGATAAAAGCCATTTATCGGTTACATTCAGTTCGAGATCTGCATAAGCCGCAGAAATAGAACGTTTTACATTTACTTCATTGGAAGGCCTGAAACCAGCATGGATCTGCGAACCTGGTGAAAGCCCATTTAATGGAGTACTTCCGGCAGCTACAAAATATGGTATTCCGCCTGTAGTATAACCAATAGAATAAATGGGGCTTAAATCTGCTTTCGAATAAGAACCTTCTTCACCTGCAATAATCTGGTAGGTTTCTACACGGTACTGACCACCAAAGGCAACGTTTAATCCGTTAAGCACTTTATCAAATTTCCTCGAAAAATCTAAACTTCCGCTATTCTGTGAAGCGTTATAGCTACCTGCATTAAAAGTACGCGGTGTTTTTTGACCTAAACTGGCATTCAGCGTATTGCTGATAATATTATCAAAAGCATTTCTACCGTACACATTCGAGACATCAAAATTCCATCCGCTTATCTTGCCCTTTACACCTATTGCCAAATATTGATCAGTAATGATGTTATCCATAGCCGGCAAAAATCCATCTGGATAAACAAAAGTATTGTTCCTTTCTGTCCATCCTGGCAAACGGTAAACAGCTGTAAACTGCGAATTGCGGTGGCTGATCCCACCAAATGAGTACACTTCAAAACCATCTTTCAAGGGAATTCCGGCATTGAACGATAACAAACCATCTTTTGATTTATTCGTCGAGCCACGCTGATCAAAATAGTGGCGATCAATGCCTCGGCTGGCAATAATGGCATCATCAATTTCTTTGGTGTAAATCTGATCGAAGCCCCGCGTGTTTGCTCCTCCACCATAAGCCGGACCAATGTATATTCCATCTGAGTAATTGCCAGAAGGAAGCGATACTGCCTGTGTGGCATATTCGCCGGTGATGTTGAGAAAACCTTTTGCACCTAATTTAAGTCCGATATTGGCATTGGTCCTGGTGGTTAATCCATCACCTCTACGCCGGATACTTTCAATGGTACTTGCGGTAATTTCATCGGCAGTATTTTTCAATACCACGTTGATTACCCCGGCGATGGCATCCGATCCGTATTGGGCCGCAGCACCATCGCGTAAAATTTCGATACGATCTATCGATCCCACCGGGATGGCATTCAGGTCGTATCCTGTAGCGCCATTGCCCAAACCACCCCAACTGATGTTGGAGCTTTTATGTCTTCTTTTGCCATTTACCAAAACCAACACCTGGTCTACCCCCAGTCCTTTTAACTGCACGGTAGAAGTTGCCGATGCGGCATCGCCACCACCCGAAACCGAAGAGTGAAAAGATGGCGAAACATACTGGAGTAATTGCGTTACGCTGGCCTGTGGGGAGGTCTGTTGTAATGTTTTTAAATCGATCACATCAACTGGAACAGGCGAATTGAGTTTGGTACGATTGGCATTCCTTGAACCTACAATCTGCAATTCGGTTAAAGTGTTGTCGGCCTGTTCGAGCGAAACGTTCAATTTCGTAGATGATCCAATTTCGATGGTAGCGGTTTTATAACCGATATAAGAAACCTCGATAAATCGCCCGTTTTTGGTAGAAATTTTAAATACTCCATCCTTATCGGTAACGGTAGAACCATCGAGCCCTTTGATCTTTACAGATACTCCTGGTAATGGCGTTTTATCTTCTGCAGAAACAACCAGCCCCGTGATGATTCTTTGCTGGGCAGCTAATTTGGAGTAAGCGACTGTAGTTAACAGCAATATTAAAAGTAGTTTTATCTTCATTTTATTTATTTTGGAATAGACATACCAATGGCCATCCACCTTATTTTGAGTGGAAAAAATGTGTTAAAAATTAAGTTTTAAAGGTTTTTGATCTGGCTATGCCTATTTAATCATTTTTGTTTTTGAATCTATCATCGGTTAGCGAAAGTAAAAAAGCCTCTATATCGTTTATTTCAGTTTCGCTCAAGCCTAACGGTTTATTTAAAGAAAGATCCCTGTTTTTCCCATTTTTGATTACCGCATCTGGGTTATTGTAATATTGGATTACTTCTTTTAGTGTTTTAAACATTCCATTGTGCATGTATGGTGCCGTAATGCCAACGTTTCTTAAACCAGGTATTTTAAAATGCCCTTTATGCTCAGGGTTGTGTGTTACCTCAAATCTGCCCTGGTCTTTTAGCTCTAATTCATTAAATAACCCAATTCCTTTAAAACGGTCGGCGGTAAAATCTTCGCCCGAATGGCAATTGTTACAATTGGCTTTTCCGATGAACAACATTCTGCCTCGCTTTGCATTTTCAGATATAGCTTTGTCATCACCATTAATATACCGATCGTAAGGGCTGTTTGCGGTTTCTAATGTTCTTTCGAAAGAGGCAATGGCCAGTAGCAAATTCTTTTGTGTAGGCGGAGAATTGAAAATCTTCTGGAATAACACTGTATAATCCTTATCTTTTTGCAAGCGATCAATGGCATCGGCAATGGGCAGGTTCATTTCTACCGGATTGATGATGGGCTGCAAAGCCTGATCTTCCAAAGAAGCAGCTCTGCCATCCCAAAATAAGTTTGGCCTGCCTGAAAGATTAGTTACCGACGGCGAATTACGCGTTCCTTTGGCTCCCCCTACGCCTAAACTCACGGCGCTGGTGTCTGCAAAAGCAAACTCTGGTTTATGGCAAGAGGCGCAACTAATGCTTTTATCTTTAGAAAGGATCGGATCAAAAAACAGTTTTTCGCCCAAACGTTCTTTGCTGTTAATTACAGCTGGATCGTCTGCACCGAAGCCCGCCATTAGGATCACTAACACGATAAGGCTTAGGGGAATTATGAGTTTGCTTCTTTTCATTGTTTTATTCGGTTCGGATCAATTTGTCGTCAATGCTGAATTTAGTTCAGCATATTTTCCGCATGATAGACCCTGAAATGAATTCAGGATGACGACTTTAAGGATTCTTCACTGGCGTTTAGAATGACAACCAGATATATAGCTAGCGGCAGGGAGAACCACACATCCTCCCATCACCCCTAACCTTAACAAGAGATTCTTTAATTATTAGCAACAAGCTGTACATTCAGTTCAAAATCGTCATAAATGGCTTTGTCGCCCAGGTTTTCAAAAAAGCTTTTCGACCTGAATTTGATATCGTACTTGGTTCTATCGACCGTAATTTTTGCATTGGCAATTACTTTATTACCTTCTTGTTTAACTGTTGCTGGAAAACTGATTTCATTCGTAATGCCTTTAATGGTGAGCTTTCCCTTAACATCATAAGTTCCTGCACCTGTACTTTTGGCAGAAGTGATATTGAATGTAGCTTTATCAAACTTATCAACAGCAAAAAAATCAGCACTTTTTAAGTGCCCCAATAGTTTTGCATTGGTTTCTTTATCCGTTAAATCGGTAACCGCAATGGTTTTTGTATCGAGTTCGAAACTACCGCCTTTTAGCACTTTATTATCTAAAGTCAGCGATCCAGAAGTTACATTGATGGTGCCTGAATGTTCTCCAGTTACCTTTTTAGCTAACCATGTTAATTTACTTTGTTCAGGGCTTACTTTATAGTTTACCAATTTCCTTGATGTGGCTTCGGTAGCTACCTTTAGTTTAGGTTTAGGCCCGTTTAAAGCTATGAAAGATGAAGCTACAACTGTGGTAGCAATAAGTGCAATCGTTTTATACTGTAACATGTTATATATGGTATTTAGTTTTGGTGGTTTAGTTATTTTCCATTTGCTTGTGCCTCAAAATAGGCTGCTGATGGTACTGGTTCTGCGATTAATTCATCCAGAACTTTATTGAATTTTTTCTCGTAATCATCGTAATATTTACCTGTAACGGTACCAGTGTAACCCGTGTATATTTCGCGTACTTCTCCTTTTCTATCGATAATAATGGTGGTTGGATAAGCAATGAATTTGTTTAATGCCGGAAGTTTATCGGCAACCAATCTTTTATCGGCCAATCCGCCAAATAGGATATCGTATTTAATGTTGTATTTATCGCGAAGCTTTCCAAGTGTATATTTTCCATACTCAAGATCATCTTTCTGCTCGAAACCAATGGCGATGGCTTCTACCCCTCTTTTCGAATTTTTATTGAACCAAGGAGAAAGGAATACGGTTTGGTCGGTACAGTTGGGGCACCAGGTACCCACCAGTTCTACAATCACAACCTTGCCTTTATATTTATCATCAGTTAACGAAACAGGTTTGCCATTCAGATCGGGAAAAGTAAAAGCAAGTTTTTTAACACCTTCCTTTAAATGTGTTAGTTTATAAGGATCTGGCAATTCTGCCTTACTGTCTTTTACGCCGGTAAACTTTAAGTTATCGTAAATGCCCTGGCTAATTTCACCCGAAAGTGTACCGTCTTCGTTAATGGTACCCTTATAAATTTTAGGGCTTGGTCCACTAAAACCAGAAAGTACAAATTGGTTTCCCTGTACGGTACCTTCAAGCTCACGGCTATCGCCGGTTACCTGCATAATTACACCAGTAAGTTTATTTCCTTCTTGTTTTAATATGGCAACTTTGTTTGGAACAGCTTCTTTAGAAAAACCTTTAAACTCCCATTTACCAGTTAAATTGGCAACAGGTGCAACGTCTTTTCCCGGCTCAACAAAACGGTAAGATTTACCTTGCTCTGCAGTAAAAGGCAAAGCATTGCCCTGCAAACCCGGCACCAGGCTTCTATATTCGCCAGAGATCCGGCCATCACTTTCAATTTTGGCCACCAAAGCTGCATCGTAAGTATTCATTTTGATAAATAGTGAATCCTGTCCCAGGTATTTGATGTGGAAATCGTCTCTCCGCGTACCGTTTAACAGCGTAAACGTGGCATGCGCTGCATCTTTTCCTTTCAATTCGAAATTAAAAGGCACTTCTGTTTCAGCTACCTTAAAAACACCGCGCCAAATTCCTTCTTTTATAAATTTTTTGGCTGTTTTCGGTTCTTCATGCACCTTATTTACAGCAAAGGCTGTTGTAGAAATGAGCGATGCCAGTGCCAGCACCTGCATTTTAGCAAAGTAAGTTTTCATCTTGTATAGTTTTAAGTGTAGGTTAAAATATAGGCTGCAATGAAATACAGCCTAATATTTTGTTTATACTTAGTTTAGGTTATTTACTTTTTAGTGTTTCTGCTGAAGCCAGTTTTTCGGGTACTGGTTCAGCAATCAGCTCGTCGAGCACTTTGTTAAATTTGGTTTCGTAATCGTTAAAGTATTTTCCGGTTACGGTGCCTGTATAGCCGGTATAAATTTCTCTTACATTTCCTTTTCTATCGATAATGATGGTTGTTGGAAAAGCAATGAATTTATTTAGCGCAGGCAGTTTTTCAGCCACTACTTTTTTATCGGCAATGCCACCAAACAGGATATCGTAAGTGATACCATATTTCTCTTTCAATTTACCCAACGTGTACTTGGCATATTCGAGATCATCTTTTTGTTCGAAACCAATCGCAATGGCTTCCACGCCTCGTTTTTGGTTCTTTTTAAACCATGGCGAAAGAAAAACCGTTTGATCGGTACAATTTGGGCACCAGGTACCAATCGTTTCAATAATTACGACCTTACCTTTGTATTTATCGTCGCTCAAGGAAACATTTTTCCCTGTTAGATCTGGAAAGGTAAAATCAAGTTTTTTATAACCTTCTTTAAGAAAAGTAAGCTTGTAAGGATCAGGAAGCTCGGCATTTTCGTTGCGCTGGCCATCAAATTTCAGGTTTTTATAAATTCCGAAACCCTGTTCGCCAGTAATGCTGTTATCGTCGTTAATTTTTCCTTTTACAATAAAAGGGCTTGGTCCGGTAAAGCCAGACAACTCAAATTCATCACCCTGTACAGTACCTTCAAGCTCCCGTGTATCGCCCACAACAGTCATGATTACTCCGGTAAGTTTATTTCCATTCTGCTTTAATAAAGCAATAGATGCTGGTACAGCTTCTTTGGTATAGGTTTTTATTTCCCACTTGCCAGAGATATTGTGTTTTGGTGCGATATCTTTTCCAGGTTCTACAAAGCGGTAATTTTTACCATGCTCTGCTACAAAGGGAAGTGAATTGCCCCTGAAACCAGGTACCAGACTGCGGTATTCGCCTGATAAAGTGCCATCAGTTTCTATTTTTGCCACCAAAGCAGCATCGTAAGTATTCATTTTTACATAGATGGAATCATCGCCACGTCGTTCAACATGAAAATCATCACGTCTGGAGCCATTAATTAAGGTTAAAATTGCTGTTTGAGGGTTTTTACCTTTTAATTCGAAATTAAACGGCACTTTTGATTCGCTTACATTAAACTCACCCCTCCAAATCCCTTCTTTTGGGAATGGTTTTGCCACCCTGGCTGATGCAATGCCTCCCAGTAACAGGACTGAGGTGGTTAGGCATGCAATTCTTGAGGAAATTTTCATTTTCATAATCATCATTATTAGTTAAACACTATCGTTTTAGAGTTTTTAATAACAAGGCACAATTTCTCCCACAGAAAACCATATAGCACAGATACAGGCTGTTTAAACAACTGTTATGCTTTTAATGAAATCCCTAACAGGAAACGTGAGTTTACTTGTTATTGGTTAATTTATAATCTATTGCTAGATCAGTTTGAGCACTTTTTCCTATGGAAAGTTGCTAGAAGTTCAACGAGTACTGACTCTCCCTTCTTCTGTATAAATCAACTAATTAATGGTGGTGAATTAATTAGAGTAATAACCTAAACTAGTGGTGGTGATTAGTTTGGGCTGTTCCTGATACCCCGGCAACTTATTGACTTAAATACATGACCACCATAATATTCTATCAAAAGGCCCCGGGGTACCAGGATTTTTAAATAAGAATATCTGAATGAAAACCTTTAACAGGTGATCTGTATCTTAGCTTATATTAGCGGCAACAGCAGTTATACTGATCTGAATAATTGATCAGGGGATATGGCTGAGGTTGTCTGCGGAGTTTCATCTTGAACGTAAATTTGCTAGTGAACTATTATTTTTTTTTGTAAATGTATAAACTTCGTTTAATTTAAACAAGTATTCCTATAGATTTTATAGACTTTATTAGTAAACAATTGATTTACAGAAATATAATTTACAATTAAAGAAGAAATTGGACTGAGGGAATTATGCAAGGGCATAGCATTAGGCCGTTCGGAGAGGCAGGTATCTTAACAAGAAAGCAAAAGAGTAGTGATGATAGGTATACGCGAATCGTCATTTCCTTTCGCTAAGCAAAGGAAATGACGACCGATTTTCTAAATCAGTCTTTGTTAACGCAGTCAAGAATCTTTAACCTTAATTTATTGAATACTAAAGTCATCTTGTAAATCTAGTTGCATCCGATAACTATCGGATCACGATGGCGAGTTGTATGCGAGTAATCGTCATCCTCACCTTGTTTCAGGATCTACCTGCAATTTATTTTAAATACACAAACAACTAAAAACCAATAAATTATACCATAAAACAAGCTCAACAATCAGAAATCTCACAAAAAAACTACTATTTCTATAGAAATTATAGTAATTAATTTTTACTTTTGCTGAGTCTTCTTCAAAAAGTGAATCTAAAGCTACTTGAAAAGACCATATAGTCATGTGGCCGAGTGGTTAGGTAAAGGTCTGCAAAACCTAGTACGGCGGTTCGATTCCGTCCATGACGTCTAATACTTATCAAGAAAGACGTAGGGAATGGCCCTTTGATGTCTTAGCAACCTGTTGCGTAACAAGGTGCTAATTCCTTCTGCAATGGCAGAAAAGATGAGTTTGAAAGCAGATTTCTTAACTGTTTTCGGCGAACAATCAATGGCCATCCCTTCCAAATTGGTAACCTAAACTTAATAATATGTCAGTTTATTTTGATTATCCATCCATCAGGGATTTTTTCGAGATCCACGGAAACACTTCCTGCGAAAAATTAGATGATTATGAACATTGTAAGGCAGAATCAGACCGGCTTTATAATGAACAGCTTAATGAGATCGATGAAGAAATTCTACATGATCAACCCAAAACCGACACCTAAAAATTATTCAAATCTTTTAAAAGCTCTCTTAAATAAACAAGCCTAAAATGTATTTAACACCACCTAGACTACTCATTCTACTTAAAACCTCGTTCATTATAGTTTTAACCTTTTTCCTCTTTTCACCCCAAACATGGGCACAATCGAAAGATCCATCCCCACTTAGTTTTCCTACACCTAAAAATATAGATCATATGCTGTTTTACCTCCAGCGTGATCCGAATACGAACACTTTAATTTATGCATTAAATCTCAAAGAAAACGGGACTATCAATACCGATGCTCCTATTCAGGTTTATTGGATCCGGTATGGTGAAAAAGGACAGAAAAAGGATCTCGGTTATATCCAACGCAAGTTTGCCTACGGTATCGACACGAAGGCCCTTGGAGCCGATAAATATGAATTTAGGTTTGTATCACACAAAAAATTACCATTTTACCTGCAAAAGTATAGCGATAAAAGCTATCACGTCTCGGTGACCATAAACAACCGAACCATTAGGGTTGCCCGATTATTTATCAGGATACAGGGTGGCAGTTTCTGGCTCCCAAATGTGAAGTATGCAGAGGTTGAAGGTATTGATGAAGCAACGGGTAAACCAATAGTTGAGCGGATAAGTGTAAAGTAAACTATTCTTCATTATATTTAGTTATCTTGTAATAAGGTCCTTCTACCCTGCTCAGGATGACAACCTCTTGAGACTTTTCTTATGGTAAAAACAAAGATGGTCTGTGAGACACAGACCATTGATTCACCTCGTTTATGACACAATTGATTATTTCGGCTCTTTTCTATTATCAATTGCAGTATTAAAAGTCTTATTAAATTCACCTTTTATCCACTGTACTTTTCCGTTCAAAGGTATAGATGGTGCAACAATGTAATTTCCGGTTTCGCTATCAAGGATTACCACCATGTTGTTGGCATTTACTTCCGTGTGATACCTTCTGCCGGTTTGGTCTTGTCCGTTTTTAAAACTGATGGCGGTGAACATCAATCCAGCGCCTAAAAATCCCAACAAAAGGGATTTTGCGTCTAATGTAATTTTCATATTCTTAAGATTTTTTGTGTGTAAAATCAAGTTAAGAATTCTACTCCCTACATTCTAATTCTATCAGAAATATTGCAATATGTTTGTCGCTAAATTTTAAACATAAAATAGGCTAAAGCTGCTGCAATCAAAATAATGATCAACAGTTTAATCAAAAAGTTTTTGGGTGGATTTTGGTTATTTGTAACATTCGCAGAGACGATATTTTTAACATCGGTATCCCTGCTTTGTTGCATCATATTGCCGCTAACCTTAAACTGCATCAGTTTTTCAATATAATCTTTACTTTCTGCCAGCCCTAAGCCCGTAACATCCTTATAGTGTTTAATGGCATTCAACTTATTGCCCTGACTTAAAATAACCAATAGCTCTGCATCCAGATCTGCCAGATTAGTTACAGGCTGATTTACTCCTTCTTCTAAGGCATCTACATAATCTTTGGCTTCTTTTAAACCGCAGCCACTGTGATCTTTAACTACCTTAACAGCTGCTACTTTCTGGTTTCGTGAGAGAAATAACAATGCTTTTTGCTTTGCTTCGGGACTAACATTAATCATAACTTTAAGCTAGCAAAATATGAACCAATTACGTGTACATAAATCAGAAAACCAGATTCCCTTCATGGATCAATGATTTAACAGGAGATACACGTGATACAGCCTCTGCAGAACAACTGGCATCAACCAGTACCAGATTAGCTTTATCTCCTGCTTTTGGCCACTGCCTTTTTCCCTGGTCATCTAAAGGAAGAATATTACCCGTTGCCAGTTTCAATATTCTAGAAAGTTCAAATTCTGTACGATAGCCGTAAATTTGAGCAGCAATATTGGCCTTTTGCAAAATGCTTCCTGTACCAAAAGTATTCCAATGGTCAACAATACAATCATTACCTGCTACTACTTCTACACCATGTTTGTACAGTACAGGAACAGGCATCGGATTACCAGAAAGTGGAATGGTTGAAGCAATTCCCATTTTTGCAGCACCAAGTTTTTCAGCTATTTCTTCCGTTTTAGTTTTATCGAGATACCTTAGTGCAAAAGCATGACTCACATAGGTTTTTCCTTTTAATACTGGGTTTTCCATTACTTTATCAATCAGGTATTCGATTGTTCTTAGGCCAGATTCACCAGGCTCATGAAGATGAATGTCAATCCCTTTTCCATTATCTAAAGCTAACTGTACTACAAAATCCATGTGTTTCTCAATACCGCCATCAATAGAAGTTGGATCAAGGCCACCAATAAAGTCTATATCCATTTTGGCTGCTTCTTTTAACAGTTCTGCAGATTTGGTATAAAATATGCCGTGCTGAGGGAAAGCTACTAACTCTGCCTGAAAAGATTTCTTTTTATGCAACAATGCGGTTTCTAAATGCTTCAATGAATCTAATCCAGAAGTAGGATCGATATTCACATGCGACCTTGCGTAACTGGTTCCGTATGACTGAAGCAATTCAATCAATTTTTCTGAACGTGGTATAGAAGTTTTTAAAAGCTCTGGGATTACCTGTTGCTCAAAAGCGATCATATCTTTTACAGATCTGTTCTTTTTCAAATGTGCCTGCCATGGTAATCCATAATAGGTTTTATCCAAGTGGATGTGCATATCCCTGAAAGCCGGAAGCATCAACAGTCCCTTTGCGTCGATAGCTTTTGCATTTGGGTTATTAGGTAGCACCTGCTTCAACTTACCATCTTCAATCGCAATAATGAAAAGTTCGGTTTTTGTTTTAATTACCTCATCCTGATCATATTCGAATCCCGTTTCGAGCCTAACATTTTTTAATGTTAAAGTTTTTCCTGAGAAACGGTCTACATTTTCATCTGCAATGGCCTGTTCTGCTGATAGTAAACAGGTACTCGCAAGCAAAATGGATGAGCTTTTAATAAAATCTTTTCTCGAAATCGAATTTGGGTTTATCATAACAGGATTCTTTATCACAAAAATAATATTCTGTTATGTTTATGAATAGTAGGATTTATATTAAAAATTGTATCATTTATAACTACCCATAATTATTTATCAAATTTAAGCACTAAATTTTGTGCAATTCACTACTAACCTCGAAATGCACGTGGGGTAATCCGGGTTTGATTTTTAAAGAATTTAGAAAAATAAGCCACATCATAAAAACCGAGGTCGAAAGCAATTGCTTTAATAGGCCTTTCGGTTGTCAGTAAAACCCGCTTTGCTTCGAGAATTAAACGTTCGTGGATCAGTGCTGTGGCTGACACATGAAAATGCCTTTTGCATAGCATATTCAGGTAATTTGCCGAAATATTTAACTGATCGGCATAAAATGCAACAAGTTTTTCCTTCTTATAATGCATATCAATCAGCGAACGGTATTTAAACAACACCGGTTTGGTTTGGTAAACCGTTTGGTTATCGAACAATGTTTGTGCCTCTTCACTAACCATTAGCGCAATAAGCCTGATCCTGGCATTGATAATTTCCCAAAGTATGGCAGGTTTTGCGAGTTCAGATCTGATACTCCGAAATTCGTACAAAATTTTCTCGTAAGCGTCAACACTCAGATTAATAACGGGATAGTTTTGATATAAGATTAATGAAAAGCGCAAAGAGTTAGCCAGGGTTTCGAATATGCTCCTGCTAATCATAAGTTGATGGGCATGGGTTTCTTCGCCTAGCTCCCATTTATGGATCTGTTCAGGAAACAATAAATGCAACTGACCTCCAGTAACCTGATGATCTATAAAATCGATGGTGTGTATACCACTACCTTGCTCAAAAAGCATAAAAAGAAAAAAATCGTGCTTGTGTGGTTTTTCAATGGATCTTTTCCCAATTATTTCATGATAAAGCAAATTATTTCCCGAATCTTGATCAGGCCAAAACTCACTAATATCAAGCGTAGGAAAATTTGCAATCACATCCATCGATGAAAAATACCATTTTTGTATAGAAGTTACGAAAAAAAGAAGATGGAAAGCGAATGAAAGGAATTCCTCATTATTCTGCTATTCTGCTTCCCTGAAGTATCAGACCAGACATGTTGCCGTGTATATACGGCGCAATGAGACCTGATACCCTCAGAATGAGCAGGATGAGCGTCACAAAACTAAAATAAGTTAATACAGTTTGATTATAGTGAAGATGTATACAATCAATTTATATATTTCTTCCACAGAACAAATATACAATATATCACCAATTGGTGATAAAAATAATTAAAATTGATTGTGTATTTTTCCCACACGATTATTTTTCATCACATGGAGCAGAAAACAGGGATTAAATCGTTAAGAAACAAAGAAAAAAGCAAACAGAAATTTTTAAATGCAGTAGAGAAAATACTCCATACTAAAGGTTTCTCAGGCCTTAAGATTAACGATATCGCACGTACTGCAGGCCTGGACAAAAAATTGATCTATAACTATTTCGGTGGAAAGGACGAACTCATTGACGAATATATCCGCTCCCAGGATTTTTGGAGCAATGTAAAAGATGAGTCGGGAGGCCCTGTAATTAATGATGGAGGGAAAACATTCTGTAAAACAATGCTCCTCTCCCAATTTGATTATGTTTTCAAAAATAAGGATTTACAGAAAATTTTGCTCTGGGGCTTAATAGAAAACCGTAAATCGCTAAAAAAACTCGCAAACGATCGTGAAGAAAGCGGCGCACGCTTATTTGAAAGTATTACCGACCCTCATTTCAAAGAAAACGCCAAAAGATACAGGGCCATTATCGCATTGCTGATATCGGGAATTTATTATTTGGACATATACGCCACAACAAACGACTGCACTTTCTGCGGACTAGACCTAACAAGCACAGCGGGAAGATCGGAAATTGAAGATGCGCTGAGTTTTCTGATTGATAAGACTTATGAGTAAGAAAATCGGGAAGAAAGTTTTTGGCAACATTCTTCCCGATATACAAATACGTGCCTGGTATTTTCTTTTAGCAAACGTGTCTTGTTTTGCCTTCTACAAAAACGATAAGATATAGGCACAAAGCAAAAGCATACAACGTATTTTATAATTTATTTGTTCAGCAACCGCCTTTGCGAGGAATACGTTTAAAAATTACTTTACCATATCGTTCTACATACTCGGCAGATACTATTGGGTATGAATACTTTGGCGCAGATGATACGACATGGCTTCTTATAATTATTTTGTCGTTAACTTTCAGGTTATACAATTGCTCGAGCTGAGACTTTTCCGGCTCAAATTTTACAATGTAATCGGCACCATTAATCCTAGCCATTACGCCAAAACCTAGCCTTGATCCTGGCGGAAGAGAAAGAGAGGTTATAACGGCTTCCATATCGGTAAAAGCACTTACATGCTCCCTTATTTTAGCAGCACCGGCATGCACTTTTTTACCCGAGGGAGACGCTTCCCATTTTTTGAACCTTACACCATCAGGGCTGGCCTCCCATTTTTTCAGTTCGGCTTCCCTTTCGGCAGCAGACAGGTTTTTTGGGCTTGGTCTTTTAGATGTTTCATTTTTAATTTCACGATTGGCAAATACTAGTCCGCTTACCACAACCAGCGGTAAGATCAGCACATAAATAACTTTTTTCATATTTCTGCAGGTTTAATTAACGTTGATCTATCTGCTGATAAATCAGATACATTTAAGACATTTTTTTTATTTTTCATATCTTTTTAAAGTTGGTGCAACAAAAATACTTTGATATCTTTCCGTATGAAGAACCAGAATTGTAAATAAAAATGTAAACTTTGTAAATAAAAACTTGACACTATGCTTAATAGTCGAAATCATTTCTCTGGAAAAGGTAAATACCTTTTTGGATTCATGCTAGTTTTGTTTATCTCTGTAATTTGCGTGGCATTCGGCATGAACGGCAGTGAGGATTTTGATTTCGACCGAAGAGAAGTTTTGCTCCGTCGGATCGGACATGAACTACTCCTACAGTCGGGCGACAGTACATCGAGGGTACTCCCGATAAAAAAGATTGCTGAAAATGAGTACCAGATCGAATTTGAGAATGAGTTTACTTTTCAACCCAACTTACTGGTGAATACAACGAGGCATTTGTTGGCCAAAGACCCGATGGCAGGTGATTACGTTGTTAAAGTTCTGAACTCTGACAACTCCAGTGTAGTCTATGGATATGCTATATCCAAAAATAAAAAAGATGAGATTATAACATGCATAGGAAGAAAACAACCGAGGGCACGTTACATGATCAACATTAAATTGAAAGAGACCGGCATAAATACAGCAAAGAACGGATATCTTTTGGGCAGCCTGCCTTTTTTAGCCTTAGTTGGTTTTATTTTTTTTAGATCTATTAAGCCGCGAAGAGCCTTACCTCGTGATGATCAGCATGCAGACATAATTGCTTTGGGTTCAGTTCTGTTTGATGCGAAAAATCGTAAGCTCACCAAAAATGAAAAGGTGATAGACCTAACCGGTACTGAAACACGTTTATTGCTCATCTTCGCACTTTCTCCCAATGAAACGATAGAGAGAAGCCGACTGCAAAAAGAGATATGGGAAGACGAAGGTGTTATTGTAGGGCGTAGTTTGGATATGTTCATCTCAAAACTTAGAAAAAAACTGGAGCTCGATCCCAACATCAACATTGTTGTTATACGGGCTAAAGGATATAGACTCGAAATTAACACTTAAGAAAAATCTTCTCTCTCTGAATTAAGCTTATTGGATTCGATTTGGCATCTTTAAGAAATCTCAATATAGGTCCATATCTACAACAGGCAGAAATTTGATGATGACAATGATGGTCTGTGAGGGCACCGACCACGGAAAAGATGCCAAAAATCGGGCATCATTTCCTTTGGCTAAGCAAAGGAAATGACGATTTATCTTAATTTATCACTTCAATGTTCTTCAGTTAAAAGCTAACCTCTCAGGTTGACAATTATATATTTATGGTACAGTCTCTTTTGATTTAAAGGAGAACCTTTAACATCATCAATTTTCAATCACCTTATAAACACTACTTAACCGTAATTTTCAATTTTTGAGAAATATGATTTGATGAGTTGCCTAACTGCAGTATAAAATCACCAGCTTCCACGTTCCAGTTCTTTTTAGTTTCATCGTAGAAGGCCAAGTCTGCTATTTTTAACCGAAGTTCAACTGTTTTAGTCTCTCCAGGCTTCAAGAAAACTTTTTCAAAAGCTTTAAGTTCCTTTACAGGCCGCGTTACGGTACATACAGGATCATGTACATACAATTGAGCAACCTCGGCACCATATTTTGCACCGGTATTTTTTACGGTAAATGAAATCCGTACGGTATCACTTTTGCTGTAATTTTTTTTATCTGATGATAACGGCCCTAAATCGAAACTGGTATAGGAAAGACCATAACCAAATGAAAATTGAGGTGATATTTTTTTGGTATCAAACCAGCGGTATCCTACCAGAATATCCTCTTTATAGAACTGGTTGATACTATCACCAGGATAGGAAATTTTACCATAAAAATGTGCTGCATTATCTTCTAATTTTTTAGGAAAAGAGAACGGCAGTTTGCCAGAAGGATTTACCTCGCCCGAAATCACATCTGCCAATGCTTTTCCAGCTTCAGAGCCGAGATACCATCCTTGAATAATAGCGGGTACATTGTTTATCCATGGCATTGAAACTGCATTACCGCTGAGCAGCACTACAGCCGTATTTTTATTAACTTTCAGCAAAGCATCAATTAGTTTATCCTGTCCAAAAGGAAGGCTTAACGAACGACGGTCGCCACCTTCACAATCCTGAAAATGATTTTTATTAAGTCCACCGATAAAAAATACTATATCTGCTTGTTTCGCCACCTCAATTGCAGCAGACGCCAAAGAATCGGCATTTAGCTTGGATGGTTCCTCGCGCCCATAAAGCGATGGCCCGGAAGCATAACCAAGGCTGTAAACAATATGATCTTTGCCATATTTATCGATCAATCCTGCCAAAGGTGATTTTTCATAAGCCACCTTGAGTGACGATGACCCTCCACCGATTACCAGGCTCCGGTCAGCATTTTCTCCAATGACTGCAATTTTTTTGAATTTTCCGTTTGGAACAGGGAAAAACTTATTTTCATTCTTTAAAAGTACAATTCCTTCCTGAGCGATTTTGCGGGCTGCCTCACTATGTTCTGGAGAAACGAAACGACCAAAAGGCCTATTTTGGCTCATTGTGGTACGAAAGATCAATCTAAGTATACGGCGTGCTTTATCGTCGAGCAAAGCGATATCATATTTCCCTTCTTTAATCCCTTTAAGGAAGGGATTAGCCAGATAATATGATGAGTAAGGAAACTTCCCTTTGGTAGTTAAACCATCGGTATAGGTACCCATTTCCAGGTCGAGCCCATTGTTAACAGCCTCGTCCGTGCTATGAACGCCACCCCAATCGCTAATTACAACCCCATCAAATGCCCAATCTTTCTTTAAAATCTTGTTTAAAAGTAAATCGTTATGGCAACAATGCTGACCTCTAAACTGGTTATACGAACCCATTATAGACCATGCCTTGGCTTCCTGTACAGCGGCCTTGAAAGCTGGCAGATAAATTTCGTTTAGTGCACGGTCGCTTAAATCAACATTGATATGACCACGCCACTCTTCTTGATTGTTTAGTGCAAAATGTTTTACACAGGCAGCCACTCCGTTAGACTGTACGCCCTGAATGTAAGGAACCACCATTCGGGAACTGAGATAGGGATCTTCTCCCATATACTCAAAATTACGTCCGTTTAACGGGGTACGGTAAATATTTACACCAGGCCCTAACAGTACCGTTTTATTCCGATAACGGGCTTCCGCTCCGATAGATTGGCCATAAAGCAAAGATAATTTAGGGTTAAAGGAAGCCGCCAGACAGGTAAGTGCCGGAAATGCGGTACAAGAATCATTCGTCCAGCCTGCTCCTCCCCATTCATCCCATAAAACTTCCTCACGGATTCCATGAGGTCCATCGTCGGTCCATACTTCAGGTATACCCAAGCGGGGTACACCTTTCGAACTGAATTTTGATTGCGCATAACAGAGAGACACTTTCTCTTCGGTAGTCATTAGCGAAAGTGCATTTTCAACGCGCCTCTCAATCGGCTGGCTCAAGTCAAGATAAACTGGCTGTTTTTGCTGTGCGTGCGTCAATAAAGAAGTGCATATTACTGTTATCGTTAATAATATTGATTTCATTAATTGTGTGTGTATATATGTATATATATGTGTGTGTTTGCGACAAAATCTATTAAAGCCTTACTATTGTTTTGGTACCATCATAGCGAACGATCTTCGGCGCTGCATTTGTTTTGCCAATAACAACTACTCGGAAAGTCCTGTTGCTTAACATGCCTTGGAAATTACCTTTACGTTTATTGATTACAAGGATGTCTTTATTGTTTGAATATTCGAAATCGATGGTAGAAAAAGCACCTTTTTCGTAATTATAGTTATTGCCTTCATCTTCGTATAAACTAAACTTTCCATCCTTGCCTTTATAAACGCGAATCTCAATGTTATCAGGTTTCTTTTCCGAGCTATACTGCATTACCTCTCCAACAGGCAAAATAGTACCAGCAGGAACAAATAACGGGATGCGTTCAAGTGGGGCTTCAATATTCAGCTTCTGCCCACCTTCAATCTGTTTTTCGCTGTAGAAATCATACCAACGGTTTCCTGCAGGGAAATAAACTTCGCGGCTACGCGCTTTGTAGCTATAAACGGGACAAACCATTAGCCCGGAACCAAAAAGAAATTGGTCGCTTATGCCATAGGTCTGCTGATCAGCGGTATAATCCATTGCAAGCGATCGCATTAAAGTATAATCTTTATGGTAGGCCATTCCTGCTAGCGAATAAATGTAAGGCATCAGGCGGTAGCGTAGTTCATCGTAATAAACCAAACTTTTGTAAACCGGATGACCTTCTGGGGCCAGGTTGTAAATTTCGCGGTAAGGGAACTGGCCGTGACTGCGGAATAGCGGGCAGAATGCTCCAAACTGAAACCAACGCAGGTTCAGTTCGCGCCATTCTTTAAGGTCTTCGTTCTCTTTTCCTGTTTTATCAAAAAGAAGCTGGCTATCACCATACCTTTTTTCTACGCAAAAGCCACCAATGTCCATCGTCCAGAAAGGAATACCAGACATAGCAAAATTTAATCCTGCAGGGATCTGTGCTTTAAGGTCTTCCCACCTTGATGCAATATCGCCACTCCATGTAGCGGTAGAATACCTTTGTAAACCGGCAAAACCAGATCGAGTTAACAGAAATACCCGCTTGTTATTATCTGCTTCACGCTGCCCGTTATAAATAGCATTGGCATTCATCAGGGCATAGGCATTAAAGTATTTTGTGGAAGAGCCCAGTGCAGTAGGGCCACACAGTTTTTTGCGGTACTCCATATCGGTACAATCGCGAATGTTGGGTTCAGAAGCATCCATCCACCAGGCATCGAAACCCTTCACGTATAGGTTATCTTTCATCTGTTTCCAAAAGAGTTTTTGTGCATCGGGGTTATAGGCATCATAAAAAGATCCTACATATCCAGAGCCAATCCAATCACGTATGCTATCTTTCACGGCCTGCATGTACATCCATCCTTTATCATTAAACTGTTTAAAATGTGCTGTTGTGGTATAGAATTTAGGCCATACCGATATCATGATATTCGTATTTTCTTTATGTACCGAATCTACCATTCCTTTGGCATCTGGAAACCTTTTCAGGTCAAATTGATGGCTTCCCCAAGCATTTTCGGGCCAATAACTCCAATCCAGTACAATATTATCAAGCGGAATCCTACGCTTCCGGTATTCACTTACCACATTTAATAGCTCATCCTGAGTTTTGTAACGCTCACGGCTTTGCCAAAAGCCCATGGCCCATTTTGGCATAATGCTCGCCTTGCCTGTCAGCGTTCGATAACCACTTATTACCTCATCCATGTTTTTACCAGATACGAAATAATAGTCCATCTTATCGCCCATTTCTGACCAAAAAGATATATTACCATTTTTCTCTATCGGAGAGGAAGAAAGTGCTTTAAGGCCAACATAAGAAACACCTCCATCGGGTTTCCACTCCAATCTTATTTTGGTGCGTTTTCCCTTTGTTAGCGGAAAAGAAAACCTGAAAGTGTTCGGGTTCCAGGAAGTTCTCCAACGCTCTGGTACCACCAATTTTCCATCAAGCCATACTTTGGTATAGCCAGCATAATAGAGGCTGAATTTATAAATATCTGTATTATTGGAAAGGATCGATCCTTCCCAAACCACAGACCCGTTATTAAAATTAAAATCTACTGGAAATTTCTTTACTGTTGTCAGATTTTCATAATCAATAGCTGACTCCTGACGAACAATAGTTGCGCTCCCTTTGTTGGTATAGGTTGCCGTTAGCGCACCTTCCTTGCCGTCTTTATCGAAAAGGCTAAACTGGTTTAGGTCTTTGTAATCTCTGGGATCCCCGTATTTACTCTGCGAATAATTGTCCCATAGGATGCCGTAATTTTTTGTAGACATTATGAAAGGCACCGAAACTTTGGTATTGTACTGAAAAAGATCTTCGCTTTTATGTTTATAATTAAAATCATCAGACTGATGCTGTCCAAGACCATAAATTGCCTCGCCAGATGTACCCGAAAAAACTTGCTGAAAAGTATAGCCTTTATCGTTTTCTACAGTTAAAGGGCTGAAGGTTCTTTTAGCCTCTTGAAGCAATACTTTTCCAGACTTATCAGTGAAAGAGATCTTACCCGAAATCAGAGAAATTTTTACAGTAATATCTTTAGTGGACAGTTGTGCAAATGATGTAGTTTTTGTTACCTTGAAGGGAACTGTTGGTTTAAGCCCTGGCACCACGCACAGGCTGGTAACCTGGGGAATAGTATTTTCGGGTGAAGCCTGCACCCGTATAATCTGGCTGTTCACAACATTTATTTCAATTGTCTTAGCTGCTCCTGTCTTTGGATGAACTTTTATACCATCCTGTAGTGTTTCAACAGTATCTACTGCAAGTAGCTTTGTTGTAACAAGCAACAATAGTATAAAAAAAGAGAATCGTCTCATAAAAGGGATAGTGTGTTAAATGGTTAGAATAATGTTGTTTGATTTTTATGTTTCAAAACTACAATACCACATTTTGGACACAGAGCAGTAATGTTAAATATGTAAGTAGAAATGTTAACACCATGCAACCTTAAGCCATTTTAGCCCTTTAAATCGTGTTGGAAGCGTAATTCACTTTATTTATTGTTTTGTGATAAAAGAATATATTAAAAAAAGGAATTTGTTTTTAACTCAAATTCCTTTTTTCTGCTATATATTCTGAAGGGAGTACATTGTATTTTGCCTTAAATGCTTTTGCAAAATAATTTGGCGTACTAAAACCAACCATGTAACATATTTCGGATATGGTTTTAGTACTTTTTTCCAGTAGAATTGCCGCTTTTTCGAGTTTAACGGACCTGATATAGTCAACAGGGGTTTTACCGGTAACCCTCAGGCATTTTTTGTAGAGCGAAACCCTGCTCATCGCCATATGGCTACTCAGATCTTCAACAGATAACTGGGAATTATGGAGGTTCTCTTCAATGTATAACAATGCAGTATTTAGGAATTTTACATCGTCTGATTCGATTTCCATTTCTGGTGACGACATGCTAACCTGTCTGGAATAGGTTTTTTTAAAGGTTTGATGCAGCGTAAGGAGATTCTTGATTTTTGAATGCAGAATTTCGAAATTGAAAGGCTTGGTCATATAATCGTTTGCCCCAGTTTCCAATCCTTTCAATTGTTCTTCTTCAGCTGTTAAAGCCGTTAACAGGATAATCGGGATGTGTTTTGTCCGCTCGTCTGATTTTAATTTCGCACAAAGTTCTGTACCGCTCATTTCTGGCATACTGATATCCGAAACAATCAAATGCGGATGCAATGCCAATGCTTTTTGCCAGCCTTCCCTCCCATTTGAGGCCTCTACTATTTTGTAATAGGTACTCAGGTTATCTTTAAGGTAAAATCTAAAATCTTCATTATCTTCTACCAACAAAATCACCGGGGTATTTTTTGTTAGCACACGTTTATCTGCAGGCTCTTTCTCCGTTTTTTCCTTTTCATCCGTATCATATTGAAGGGATAAATCTTCAGCATTGCTGTGAACCGACTGTTCTTCTACGACAGGCGATAACAGGAGCTGTAACGTAAAACAGGTACCCTGACCAGGCTCACTTTCTACAGTTATTTCACCGCCCTGCATTTTCACAAATTCTTTGGTAATGGAAAGGCCAATTCCAGACCCCTGGTTAAGAATGGATGCAGAGGTTTCATGTTGAAAAAAGCGATCAAAAATTTGTGCTTGTTTTTCTGCCGGAATACCTATTCCAGAATCCTGTATCTTTAATTCCAGTAGAATTTTACCATCTTCCGTTTTATTTAACCGCTTATGCAGCATAACCTCTACTTTTCCGCCGGCCGGAGTAAACTTAAATGCATTGGAAAGCAAATTAAATACTATACGTTCTACTTTATCCTGATCGAAATAAGCATATAGGCTTTCGATTGGACTGGCAAAAGTCAGTTTTATCTGCTTACGTTCTGCCAGATCATAAAAAGAATCTGTGGCATCCTTAATAAAAGACACCACTTCGCCTTCGGTATTGTTTAACCGCAGTTCTTGTTCCTCCATTTTACGGAAATCGAGCAACTGATTTACCAGGTTTAATAAACGCCTTGCGTTTCTTTTAATCATCGCCAACTGCCCGTAACGCTCGTTTTCTTTCGCGGCAATTAATAGTTTATCAACCGGGGCAAGAATTAAGGAAATTGGTGTCCTGAATTCATGACTTAGATTGGTTAAAAATTTGATTTTTAATAAATCAAGTTCCCGCAATCTTTCTGCTTCTTTACGGTCTTGCTCCCGCAGCTGCCGCGCTTCTGCCCTTTCCTGTGCCAAAGCAAATTCCCGCCTAAGTTTATTAATGCCCCTCCTGCGTATATACAGTAGCGCAAATCCTATCACTGCAAGGTACAGGACATATGCCCAGGTAGTTCTCCAAAAAGGAGGTGAAACGGTAATATTTAGGTGCGACTCTGCTATGGGAACGGCATCGTTTTCGTTAAAAGCCCTCACATGAAGGGTATAATTTCCCGGGTCGAGGTTGGTAAAGGTAGCCTTACGCAGTTCGGATGAAACGGTAAGCCAGCGTTTATCAAAACCTTCGAGATTATATTTATAGGTGATCTTATCCGGATTTAAATAATTGAGCAACGCGAATTGGATTGAAAAGATATTTTCCTTGTAGGTGAGATTTAAATTGCTGAGCGAGGTTATCGTTTCGGGTAAAACAACATGTCCGTTTATCCGCTCACCTACACGAACTTTATGATAAAACACTTCGAGGTCGGTCATCACCAAGGCAGCAGAGACACTGCTGTTTTTGATTTCGCTGGCCCTGAATATATTAAATCCGCTTGGTCCTCCAAAAATCAGCTCACCCGCTTTGGTTTTACCCGCAGCATTGATGTTAAACTGGGTACTTTCAAGCCCATCTAACTGGTTGTATTTACTATATCTGAAATGGTAATTTTTTCCGTTGTGGCTTACCGAAATCTTGAAAAGACCTTTTCGTGAGCTATACCAGATGTGGTGATACTCATCCTCCAAGAGTTCGAATACCATATCTTCAGGCAGTCCTACAGCTTCATTCAGGTTTTTAAATGTACCCTTAACCGGATCGTATATACTGATTCCTTCTTTTGTACCGATCCACATCCATCCACGTGCATCCTGCAAAATGGAGTTTACATCATTCTGGATCAAACTGTTGCTATCTGCAGGGTTGTTTTTCAGGTATTTGAAGGTAGCGCTTTTGTGATCAAAAATATTAACACCCCCTGTGGTGCCAATCCAGATATTTTTATTCCTGTCTTCGTATAAACAAGAAACAACAAAAGAATTCAGTGTATTTTTAATATTCGGATTAAAATGTTTAAATGTTCCGGTCTTGCGATCCAACAAATCGAGTCCGCCATTTAAAGTACCTACCCAAAGCCTATTGTATGAATCTTCCAACAAGGCATAAATGCGATTATCAGACAAACTTGCAGGATCGTGGCCGGGCTTAAAATGCCTGAAAGATTTCCCATCAAAAGCATCAAGCCCCCCCAAATAAGTGCCAATCCACAATACTCCTTCATAGTCTATTTCAAGATTCACTACAATATCACTACTTAAAGAGTTATTATTTTCAGGGTTATTGCGGTATGTGGTAATCTCGCCAGTTGTTTTATTTAAACGCAATAAGCCCTCCCCATTGGTACCAATCCATAAATTGCCATTGTTATCTTCTGCAAAACAATTAATATCTTTCTTTATTGTACTTTTCCCGGCCAGATAACGATTGGCGGGAAACTTATAAACGCTGTTATGGTAAAAACAGATTCCTTTTTTAAAGGTGCCAATCCATATAATATTATTGTTATCCTTGTACAATGCAGAAATACTGTTATCGCTTAAGCTCCGTGGATCGTTCTCCTTATTTAAAATATAGGTTAACCGGTTGGTCTTTTTATCCAGGATATTAATTCCGCCATGATCGGTACCAATCCAGATATTTCCATCGTCTCCTTCAATTACACGGCTTACATTTTTCGAGCTTAAACCTGTATGGTCTTGCTTTTTCCCAAAATAATGAAGCTCCCCGTTTGCTGTATTAAGATAAACCAGACCAAAAGGATTGGGTCCACTAAAAATATAGATATCGCCTGCTGAATCGCAGCTGAGGTTGTAAGCATTTGTTTGACCAGAAAAATGCTCATTTACGGCATTAAACCGATGAGTTACCCGATATTGTTTTAAGTTAAATTTATCAAGTACACCATTAGCATAAATAACCCATAAATTACCCTTTAAGTCGTCAATAAAATCGCTTATCGGAGCATTCTTAAGTTCGCCTATCAGCTCCCCCTTTAGGATAAAAGCTTTAGTTGAGCGAGTTTTCAAATCGTAACAATAAATACCCTGGTTTTGAATGTTAAAATATAACTTTCCCCGGCCATCTGTTTTTACATCTTTGAGGTATCCGTTAGGAATTTTATATTTTTTAGCATGTTTCTGCTGAAAGCGTTCAAACTTTTCTGTGGTATGATCATAAATACTGAAACCTTCGTTTGATTTAACCCACAACTCCTGCTCAGGCCCTTCAAAAATGCCAATCACATAACCATTTGGCAGACTAGAACTGTCTTTTGAATTGTGCCTGAAAATCTTAAAATCATGCCCGTCAAACCTACTCAGTCCAGACATGGTTCCAAACCACATAAATCCCTTATGGTCTTTATATATTGCATTTGTTTGGTTATCCGATAAACCATTGGTGATATCAATACGGGAAAACCGATAGCGATCATCCTGGGCATAAAGCAAATTACACCAGACCAGCGCACAGATCAGGGCTAAAAACCGAAACATATTTTTTTATTAAAACCAGGCATGTCTGTTTAGACGAAATACCTTTCTACTAAAGCACAAATTTATAATCGTTTAGTTAACGTTAATATTGCTAATTTACAATAAAATCCGGGATATACTCAGCTCTGTGGCATGTTTATTCGGTCCAAACCAGTACACCAGCAGGGCTCAGGGTTTTCGTTCCGATAACAAGCTGCGCAGTTTTAGGAAGATTAAATGTATAATCGGTTGAAGAATAGTTTACAGCCATGTAAAAGCCATCTCTCCAATATACGTAAATTCCTTTAGGGTAGTTTTCGGTTGTAGCACCTGCACTGGTATAGGTATTGGCTAAAATATCCTTTTCCAATTCAAAGTCAGCTGTGGCTACGCCAATATAAGTTACCTCTCCTTTACCAATTTTATGTTTCACTACAGCCGACTTGCCTTTGTAAAACTGATCCTGATAAACGCCGGTAACCTCCGAATTTTGTCCGGCCTCAAGCAAATCTGCCCAACTATTCCAGCCATAATGCTTTGAACCAATCTGAACATCGCCCCTGGTACGCCCTGAAAGCATGTCTGTAGCCAGGATTTCAGCTCCTATCAGGCCTGATATCGGCGCAGCAGTTTTGCCTTCCCAGAAATGCCCCATCCTATTCTTGGTTGCAGTGCGGCAGGTGATTATTAAGTGTCCTCCATCAGCAACATATTTCTCCCATTTTTTAATTAGTGCAGCATCAGCCATTTCGTAAGCAGGTACGATGACAACGCTATATTTCGAAAAATCTGTTGTTTCATTAATGATATCTACAGGTGCGCCAAGCGATTTTGCAATCTCCATAAATTTAACAGGATATCCCCAGGTATCCCATTGGTTGGTCTGCCTTTGCCTGTCTATTGTCCAGTAATTTTCCAGGTTCCAAAGAATAGCTGTAGATCGTGCAGCTAGTTTTTTGGGCATTGCTTTGCCTGGTTTGTACAATTTTCGCAATTGTTTTATTTCTTTATTAAACTGAATATACTCCTCTCCTCCTGGCGAAGGTGTTGTACCATCGGTTTTTATCACCCCGGAATGATATTGTTCTGCACCATACAATATCTGCCTGAAACGGTAAGAACAAGCCAGTTTTCCACCTGCTGCAAATGAATGGTATAACCACATGCGTACCGTTCCGGGTAAAAGCAGCGGATTATAACTCCCCCAATTTACCGGACCGGGTTGAATCTCCATCACACCAGATAATCCTCCCAGTTGCTGATAATATGAAGATGCAAATAATAATGTCCTGCTATCGCCTAGTCTGAAGCCAAGTTCACCGATATTATCGCTGCCGCCATTAGGATAGGCCGTGTAGGCTGCAAAATCGACTTTCTTTGTTCTGCCAGGATCAGCTCCGGTAGAAACAGCTGTG
Source organism: Pedobacter sp. SG908 (assembly GCF_011759615.1). NCBI lineage: Bacteria > Pseudomonadati > Bacteroidota > Sphingobacteriia > Sphingobacteriales > Sphingobacteriaceae > Pedobacter > Pedobacter sp. SG908. The sequence continues at coordinate 986,814 of NZ_JAAOYY010000001.1, read as the reverse complement.
TAATTCGTAGTAATATATTGTGCTTTCGAAATATGATTTCTTAGCAGGCCTGCCTGAAAATCAAGAAAATCGGCCTGTGCATCAGCACAGTAGCGTTTAAAATCGAGCAATGCATGTGGGTTATTTCCCCACCATCCAACCAGGTTGGTATTGTGGATTATAATCTGATCAAAACTGTTATACCACTGGCTCCAGAAAGCTGTACCCCAGGCATCATTTAAGGCATCAATGGTTTTGTACCTGGTTTTTAGCCATTGCCTGAAAGCTTCCTGAGAAGATGGACTATAATCGGGTTTGGCATCAGGCTCATTATCAAGCTGCCATCCGGTTATCTGACTATTTTTCCCGTAACGTTTTCCCATTTCACGCACTATTTTTTCGACAAACAAGCGGTATTTCTGGTTAACAATTGATGCCAGGCCCCGCGTACCATGTTCTGCGCGGATATAATGCCTATCCATGATAAAAGTTTCGGGGTAATTTACGCGCATCCAGGCCGGTGTAGTTGCTGATGGGGTGCACATGACCACTTTAAGCTTGTATTTTGTGCAGAGATCAACCACCTTATCCAACCAGGCAAAATCAAAATGCCCTTCTTCTGGCTCCATTTTAAACCAGGCAAACTCGGCAAGGTGGACAAACTCATACCCCATATCTGCAATCTTTTTAATATCGCGTTCCCACTGATTTTCTTTCCAATGTTCCGGGTAATAATATATTCCTGTGGTAATTAAATCTTTTTCAGGAAAATAGGTCCCTGCAGTCTGCGATTTTACTGTGATTCCACAGAGCGTTGATAACAAGAGCGCTATTAAATACTTTTTCATAATTTATTCCAATATCTACTTAATTGTTAATGTGTTTGTTCTCTCTACATTCTTCAGTACCCTTATTTAAAGAGATGCTGGGCAAAAAGATACAGGTTGTTGGCCCACTCTATATCATCGTGTGCATTCGAATCTACATGCCATACATGCGGTACCCCTTGTTGTTTTAAGTATTGGTGTACACGCTGGCTAACATTAAACAGGCCATCTTTGGTGCCACAGGCCAGCCATAAAACTTTTAGCTTGTGCTTTGCAGCCAATGGATCGGGTAAGAGTTTAGCATCAGAAAGACCGCCGAACTGATTGGTATTGGGTGCAGAAGAGAAACCACCCACATAGGCAAAAGTATTGATGTGTGAGAGCCCTATGTTGAGTGATTGACCACCGCCCATTGACAGGCCTGCAAGTGCACGATGCCCACGGTCAGTATAAACCGAATAATGAGATTCAACAAAAGGAATGATTTCTTGGAGCAAATCATTCTGGAAAGATAACCCGTAGCCTTTGTAACCACCTTTTCGTTCCTCTTGCTCATCTGGTTTTGGGTTATTTACCGTTACGTTGGTATTGCAGTTTGGAAAAACAATTATCATGGGCTTAATTTTACCCTCACTTATCAGGTTATCGATAATTGTATTGGCATTAATCCAGTATGGCCATTGGCCATTACCTGAATTAAGTCCGTGCAACAGGTAAATTACCGGGTAACGCTTAGCGCGCGAGTAGCCAGGAGGAGTATAAACCAACATTTCGCGCAATTGCCCCAGTGCTTTGGAAGTATATTGAACAGGACTGACGTTGCCATGTGGTATGTTGTCGCGTTTATTTCTAAAACCTACTGGTGGATCGTTAAATGCAGGTTTATCATCCGGAGCTAGTTTTATAGTCCTATCAAAAACGGCTTTTTCTGCTTCCTGCCCCTTAATATATCCCCTCACCTCCATCCATTTCCGGCAAGCTTCAGGCCATAATGATTCGGTATTTTTAGAATGAGCAAGTCCATAACCATGCCCGCCTGTCTGATAGATATGCAGTTCGCAAGGAACATTGTTTTTCTCCATAGCGAGTGCATACGCCACACTGTTCTGTACCGGAACCGCCTTATCATCTATAGAGTGAACCAAAAACGCAGGTGGTGTTTCGCCATTTACCTGCAGTTCATTTGAAAAATAGGTCACCCTTTCTGCAGCTGGATTTTCGCCCAATAAATTTACTTTTGAACCTTTATGGGTAATATTTTCCTGCATGGATATTACCGGATAAATCAATATCGAGAAGTTTGGCTTTACGCTGGTGGTATCATTAGCAGATGATACCTTGTCCTTAAAATGAGTAGATATCGAAGCGGCGAGATGCCCACCTGCTGAAAATCCCATTATCCCGATTCTCGCGGGATTGATTCCCCACTCTTTAGCGTTAAGCCTCACCAGGCGCACCGCTTGTTGTCCATCCATTAAAGGGCCGATTGCTTTATCAGTCATAATCGCATTGTTTGGCAACCGGTATTTTAATACGAAAGCCGTTATTCCGAAGCTGTTTAGCCATTTAGCCACTTCCTTTCCCTCATGGGCAATGGCCAGTCCTGCATAGCTGCCTCCCGGACATATAATTACTGCCGTTCCGTTAGCTGTTTCGCGCGGAGCAGGATAAACGTCAAGCAAGGGTTTTGAGACAAAACTCATCCAGCTATTGGCCGAATCTACCTGCAGCTTGTAGTTGGCATCAACAATTGCACCGGGAGCTTCTCCATCCCAAAGGTAGATTGACTTAGTTTGACCAAAAACATTAAGGGTGGCCATCAAACAGCCCAAAGTCAGTACGACTTGTCTTAAACTTATAGCTTTCATTTTCTTTTATAATATTGTTCCATAATAAACCAAGCTTTTTTCTTTCGCCTTTTCAGATAATAAGCCTTTTCTGTTATATTGCACAGGTAAAATAGCATACCCTGCATTGGTTTAAAGCGCCGGTTTGTATATAAATTCATCAAAATCGCCATAGGCTTTCGTATTTTTATTTTTAGATTGGGCATATAACCCAATTAAAACGCCAGTGAAACCTCCATTCGTTTCAGAACTCAGGTACCATACGTTTATCTTATCTAAAAATTTAAATTCTTTACCATCTACAGAATAGTAAAACGAGTAAAAGTCTTTATCTCCTTTTACTTGTAAATAAACACGATCGCCAGGAATTTCGACTTCTTGTGCAACATGGTTCAGTACGCCCATTTTATAATTTAAAGACACCTTATATTTACCATTATTCGATTTTTTTAAAAAAATATCATAATGTGCCTGAGGTGAATAGTAAGCCGTCATTCCGGCCTGGTCATCTTCTTTTGCCTCATTTAACGAAAGTAAAGTAGTAGCCGAAAAATTAATATGCTCCTGCCTGCGTCCAACAAAAGTGGGTGAATCATGCTCATCTAAAGAAACCCGGCTTACTTTTAACCTCAATGAGCCTTTTTTCTCGGTAAGAGAATAATTCTCCATAAATGGGTTTCGCAGGTAGTTCCAATTAACACCTAATTTGTTTTCATCAAAATTGGTCGAATAATCTGGCTGCCTAACGGGTTTTAAAGGTAAGGTAGGCACATTCATATCGATATCTACCGTGCCATTACCATTTATTACTGGCCAGGCATTTACATCCCATCTTACAGGAGCTAAAAAAGTTTCACGCCCTAATACATGATGCAGTAAACTTTGAGGGCGAAAGCCCAGGAATACTACCCACCATGAACCATCGTGTGCCTGAACAAAATCGCCATGTCCTGTGCCCTGGATGGGATTACTTTGTGCATTTTCATTAATGTGAGTTAAAATAGGGTTAGAAGGGTTTGGATCATAAGGACCATAGATAGATCTGCTACGGGCGATGGTCATTTTATGTCCATATTCGGTACCTCCTTCTGAAATAAGCAGATAGTACCAACCATCTTTCTTATAAAGATGCGGTGATTCCGGATACCGCCCACCAGTACCATTCCATACAATTTTGCCTTCGGTAAGTTTTTTCCCCGTTTTAATATCTATTTCACTGATTGTAATACCTTTACCGTTTGATATAAAGTAGCTTTTGCCCTCTTCAAAATACAAAGTAGGGTCAATACCACCCTGTTCTACAAAAACAGGTTCAGACCACTCGCCCGCTGGATTATCGGTATGTACATAAAAATTTCCGCCGCCGGATACATTCGTGGTGACCATATAAAAGCGCCCTTCGTGATAACGGATTGTAGGGGCATAAATACCTGCCGAAGGAGCGCATTTGGCTAATTTAAGCTGCGAAGGACGGGTAAGGCAATGGCCGATTTTTGTCCAGTTAATTAAGTCTTTACTGTGAAAAACCGGAACCCCAGGAAAGTACTCAAAACTGCTGGTAACTAAATAATAATCGTCGCCAACCCTGCATACACTCGGGTCGGGATGAAAACCGGAAATCACCGGGTTTTTATATCCCTGGGCATCTGCGCTGTGATAGCAAGCCAAAACAATGATTAAAAGGATAATTATTCTTTTCATATTTTTCTATTTTTTTAAAGGCCTAATGGCTAATATTAGTCAGCATCATTCTTGCCAGATAGCCCCTGAAATAAATTACCTTCGGTGAGCTCGCTAATGCTCGGTTCAGGGCGACGACAGGGATTTAAAATATTATCTGAAGATCTTTAAAGGCATTTTATTAATTGAGTTCGGTACTAACTATTTTTCTGGATTAATGATGATTGCAAAGCCCCCTCCATTTGCCATATTAATGGTAAGCTTATCAGCACTGGTAACTTTAACTATTTCGCGTTTATAGTCAGTAGCATCCTTATCTGCATTCATTCCATCCTTAAAAATTTCTGCTGAAAATTTACCCTTGCCCAAAAATGATAAATCGATGGTTATTACTCTCGCAGACCAGTTTGTCAATCCACCTATATACCAGTTATTTTCCTTTTTCCTGGCTATAGTGACATATTGGCCCACTTTTCCATCCAAGGCAATTGTTTCATCAAAGGTGGTCGGTATTTTTGAAATAAAACTGGTACTCTCCTGCTCTTTCATATATGCTGTTGGGCTATCAGCCATCATTTGTAGTGGTGCTTCATACACCACATACATGGCTAACTGGTGTGACCTTGTACCCTGGCTCATCGGCATAGAATTACTTGGACGAAAATCTGCTTTTGTGGCGTTACGCATTGCTCCCGGAGTATAATCCATGGGGCCGGCCAGCATCCTGATGAAAGGGATTGTGGTTTCATAATGGGGCATATCATCATTTGGTGTCCATTTGGCATTTTCCAATCCTTTTACCCCTTCAAAATTGATAACATTAGGATAGGTACGCTGTATCCCTGTGGGTTTATACATACCATGATAGTCAATGAGCAGTTTATAATCTGCGGCTTTTTTGGCGATGTTATAAATAGAATTTACCATTTTCTGATCGTCGCGATCCATAAAATCTATTTTGAAACCTTTAATTCCCATCTTCGAATATTGGGTAAAAGCATCATCTAAAACCTTATTTATGGCATACCACGATGCCCAAAGTATAATGCCCACATTTTTCTGCTTTCCGTAACTGATCAGTTCTTTGACGTTTATATGGGGAGAAATTTTCAACAGGTCGGTTTCTTCACTCCATCCTTCGTCTAACACCACATACTCAATGTGGTTTTTAGCGGCAAAATCTATATAATATTTATAGGTTTCTGTATTAATTCCGGCCTTAAAATCAACTCCTGATATATTCCAGTCATTCCACCAGTCCCAGGCTACTTTGCCAGGCTTTATCCAGCTTATATCGGCGATTTGCGAAGGCGCGGAGAGCTTTTGCACCATATCATTGTTTAAAAGGTCTCTGTCATTCTCACTTATGATAACGGCCCTCCAGGGAAAATTGCGGTTACCAATGGTTTTGGCAAGGTAAGCTTCCCTTTCTGTCACCATATAATTCATTTTATTAAATCCGCCTAAACGTTCTGTTTTAGGGTAATGGGCAAAAGTTCCGTGTAAACTGTGCTCTCCCTGGTTGTTCCTGGTTAGGAACATACCAGGATAATCAACCAGTTCGCCTTCTACTATAGCTGCTTTTTTTCCATTTTCCAAATCGACAAGAAGCGGAGAAATGACCAGCGAATCTTTCACAACTTTCGAAAGTGGGATTTCATCGTATGTAGATTCAAAAGCAGATATGTATTGATTATTCTCCCTTAAATCGCGTACGTAGGGAATAAAAGCTTTATGATCCTTGCTGAAGTTAAAATTGGCTTCTTCGCCCTCAACAATAATCTCTCCTTTTTTCCTGATAAAAAAACGATAAGCCACACCATCGTTATAGGCCCTTAAAATCAAACCAAAATCGCCCTTAAAGTTTATTGTTAGCTGGTTGTACTCATCAGTCACCCTTTTCTTTTTATAAACAGGTGTATCAAAAACGGTATTAACACTTGATTTTTTAGTACCTATAACTTTTGCATTATCTCCTAAAACCAGCCCATTACCCAGTATTAGTGAAATAACTGAAGGGGCAATAACTTCTGTATTTTCATGTTTTACAGACCATAATATTTTCGCTCCGTTTTCCAAAGCCATTTCAATTTTTCCGTTAGGAGATTTAAGGTGCAATGTTTGGGCATTTCCAAGAGCTGGCAATAAAACCGTAAAAATGATTACACGAAAAAAGAATTTATTCATTAGTGATATTGGTTGTTAAAATTATTATCTGAGTGTTTTGACAGCTATTTCAGTTTTTCAGAAATGAGCAATTAAACAGTTATAAATTACTTTGTATTGATTTAATGATTATGCTTTTCTGTTCCAGGTTATTTGATGTAACCGTAAGCTTAATTTCGCCTGTGTTATGTGTACTTTTGATCACTACCAATGCCCGCCCATGCCATGCCTTACGTGAGTTACCGGTATATTGATCAACATCCTTAATATCACCGTTATCTATTCCGGCTATAACACCCTGACCTTCAATTTTGAAATTCAAACGATTTGCAGCATTTGGTTGAATTATCCCATTTCTATCTGTTACTTCGATGGTTATGTAGGCTAAATCCTGTCCGTTTGATAATATTTCTTTACGATCGGCCGTTAATTTAAGCTGTTCAGCATTTCCGGAAGTTTGCAGAACGGACGATTCTACTTCCTTATCATTTTCTACACCAACTGCTTTAAGTGTTCCCGGTGCATATGGAACCGAAAAGGTAGCCTTAAACTCTTGTTCAAGTCCGGTAGGTTTTTCTCCAAGCAGTTTATTCTCCAGGTAGAGCCTTACCTTTTTGTATTTTGAATATACTTCCACGTCGATATTCCTGCCTTCATAGCCGGACCAGTTCCAGCTTTCCCAGGTTGGCCATACAGCCCACCATGTTGTTTTGATTTCGAGTGGTTCGGGATTAGGTTCGCGAACAGCCATATAAAGTTTTTCGGTGTTGTTATATAACAGGTTTCGGTAGTGCGAAATCGGCTTCCTCCAGCCCAAAAGATCAATATCCCCACAATAGGCGCCATGCCATGGAAAAAAATCATGTTCCCAGTGTTCGCCTGGTACATCACCCGAATAATACCAGCGGCCTATCCCCGATTCTCCCAGATAATCTATGGCGGTCCAAACAAAATCACCAATCACAAACGGATTGTTTTTAACCAGCTGCCAATTTGCGAAAGCATCTTTGGGATACGACTCTGATTGGAATATTATCCGTGACGGCACCCGTTTGTGATCGGTTGGCGCACTCGACAAATGATAGTTATAACCGGTCACATCATGCGCGGCCATCAATGAATCCATCACTGTCCAATCTTTTCCATTATCTACAATGGCAGATGTAACCGGACGGGTAGTATCTATTTTTTTGATGGCATCAGAAAGCATTTTTGCTATTTCTACTGCCCCAGGGGTACCTCTTTCTACTATTTCATTACCAATACTCCACATGATAATTGAAGGGTGATTGCGATCGCGCAAAACCATTGCGTCTAAATCGCGTTGCCACCATTCGTTAAAATATTTTGCATAATCCTGTTTGTTTTTTCCAACTTTCCAACAATCAAATGATTCATCAACCACCAAGAGGCCTAACCTGTCGCATGCGGCTAAAAAAGCTTCGGAAGGTGGATTATGAGAAGTTCTTACTGCATTAAATCCGGCTTTTTTGAGCAGCTCAACCTTACGCTCCTCGGCCCTGTCAAAAGCGGCAGCGCCCAGGCAACCGTTATCGTGGTGCACACATCCGCCATTTAATTTTACTGTTTTCCCATTAAGCTGAAACCCATTTTCGGGGGTAAATTTTATAGAACGGATACCAAAACCTGTTGCCGTTTTATCCACAACATTCTTATTCCGAATAATCTCTATTTCGGCCTTGTATAAATGAGGTGTTTCGGGTGTCCATAACAAAGGATTAGCAACAATTATCGTTTGTGCAATTTCTTTCTCAGTATTGGCCGCCAGATTAATCTTGATTTGACCATTTCCTGCACTTTTAGGGTTTGCACCCAGTAACCTTGTATTAACAACAATGCTTTGCGCCTGGCCTGTTTCGTTTTTCACCAACGTTTTCACCAAAACGGTTGCCTTTTTTGAAGATACCTCAGGGCTTGTAATGGCGACTCCCCAGTTGGCGATGTGCACTGCATCAGTAACCGTCATCCAAACATGGCGATAAATACCAGAACCGCTGTACCACCTACTGTTCATTTGCTGCGAATTATCTACGCGCACTGCGATCACATTTTCGTGATTAAGGTCTAAATAAGGCGAAAGATCATAGCTAAATGAAGAATAGCCATAAGGATATGTTCCAAGTGATTTTCCATTAATAAAAACCTCGGTATTCATATAAACCCCTTCAAAATAGATGGAAATTTTTTTGCCTTTCCAATCTGCAGGGGCTTTAAAAGTTTTCCGATACCAGCCAATTCCGGCAGGAAAATATCCACCGCCACCTCCGGTTGGGTTTTTAGGGTTTATTTTTCCTTCAATGCTCCAATCATGCGGCAGATCTAAACTACGCCAAGCCTTGTCGTCAAAATCGCGCAATTGGGCTGTGGTATTATCCGCTTGGTTAAATTTCCAGTTATAATCAAACAATTGTTTACGCTCAGTACAGGATATATTTTGCGCATGCGTAAGCGTACAGTACGTTAAAAGCACAAAGGATATCAAAATTTTTTTTCCAACGGTGATCATTATTTCAATAAATATTTGTTTATTAATCATTTAAATCCTTTACTTCTATTTTACCAAAGTAGTTTCCAGTCTTAAAATCGTTAGCTAATTTCATTTAAAATCCAGGCATCTGCTTCTGGGTAATTCCTTTCCAGTTGTCTGTTCTAAATGGATTAGCGGGTAGCCCATCCGAATTAACCAGGTTACATGATGGATGATCTGCCCAGGCGTAGCGTACAGCTACAGGATGGGACACTTTCTCACTGTAAACCACCACTTCATTCCCTTCTATTTTGGCCTCGGCCCAGTGAAAGCGCCTGTCTTCTCCCGCAACGGCAAAACCGGTTAATGCTTTGGCATCTTTTGATATGAGTCCATTACCGGCATTTGTAAAACGGATACGCATACGACTACCTTCTTTCGAAAAACTTTTTAATAATGGTCCTGAAGCTATATTATCCTGTTTATACACGAGTTTATTGGCAGCAAGGGCAAGCCTGCGTGCAACTTCCTGTTTATTGCCCGGGTGAATATTGTCAGCCTCCCCGATATCGATGGTACAGGCCATAGCGGTATTGGGTAGCGATAAAGTCAGCGCCTGGGCTTCTCTAAGCTCAGCCCATTCACTTTCCGAAGGAAGAGGTTGTATTTGTTTAAAATTTGGCAGCTGGACATACAGGAATGGTAAGTTCCCCTGTTTCCAACGTTCGCGCCAATCTTTGATCAGCATTGGAAATAACTTACGGTAATTGTAGGCCGCGGTATCATTCGCTTCACCCTGGTACCATAGAAACCCTTTAATTCCGTATGGGACAAGCGGGTTGATCATTGAATTGAAAAGTAATGAAGGATAATATTGGTAATTACGGTTTTTGGCCATAGCTGGCTCTAAATCTTTTTGATATTTCCAGCTACCGGACAATGATATTCTTGCCTTGCCATTTGTGATATACATTTCTTCTGCTGGTGGGTTTAATCCACCAATTCCCCATAACATGGCCAACCTTAGCGTAGCTGTATTCTCACCTTTTTTCAAGATTTTGGCAGGAATAGTATAGTGTTGCCCGGGATTAGTGTTCCATACCGTCTTACAAATTTCGGTACCATTTACGTAAAGCGAATAATTCACATCTGGCCGTCCGATGTAAAGTGTTACGTCGGACTTTAAAAAAGTTTCTGGCAAAATGATTTTTTTGCGCATCCAAATCATTCCTTCATAATGCCCGATCCCAAAATCTTTTAACAGCTTAGGCATTTCGATTACCGGCCATCCAGAATCATTGTAACCTGGTTGCGGAATTATTTTATCAGCATTTTGATATGGGTGATAAAGAATATCCCATGAACGCACCTGATCGAGGCTATCCTTTACAAAATGCCGCTCAGTCAGGGTATCATTTGCCAATGTTTTTGCTTTGGTAATTGGAGAAGAAAGCAATTTTTCGCGGCTCGTCCACGATTCAACCGGGGTCCCGCCCCAGGTACTTTGTATAATACCAATCGGAACGCCCTGGTCTAGGTGTATTTTTTTTGCAAAATAATAGGCAACAGCCGAGAACTGAGCCACATTTTCTGGATTACAAATTTTCCATTTTCCTCCTGCTACATCCTGTTGAGGGCTTAATTTCTTAACATGTTCGACTTGAAATAACCGTATTTTTGGAAAATCTGCTTTGGCAATTTCATTAACTGCATTTTGTGCCTGCTGTACAGACCACTCCATATTAGATTGCCCGGAAGCCAGCCATACATCGCCAATAAGGATTCCCTGTAATTCGACCCCTGATCCTGGCCTTCCCGATTCAGAAATGCTGAGTTTATATGGTCCGCCGGCTTTAAAGGCAGGAAAAAATACTTTCCATTCTCCTTGTCCGTTTGCAGTGGCCTTCACCCTGATTTCTCCAAGTATTGCATTTACATTTGCTCCTGGCGCCGATTTTCCCCAGATGGGAATTTTAATCCCTCTTTGTAATACCATGTTATTGCCAAACATTTTTGGCAATGTAATGTGAGCATAACCTTGAACCTGAACGGAGAAGAGTAGTACAAAAAATGTAAAAAATCTTAGTATCCCTGTTCTCATTATTTTTTTCATGTATTGATTAGTAAGATAATTCTGTCAAAAAAATATCCGGTTTAAAGCTTGATCATATTGAAGAAGAAAACATCATTTTCACGAAGATCCAAGGCTTTCGAAAAAGCATGCCCATTTTTTATGGTGATGATTTCTTTAGAAAATGGTGAACCATCATTCTGTCTCTTTATTTGTTCTACCTGCTGTTTTGAAAGTTGCGATGGTTTTCCAATGGAAAGATAGGTTGAATAGGCATCGTTATCACGGTAACCTACCTTATAAACTTCCAGCGCATAATTACCATCAGGCACATTCGCAATATTGATCTTCAGTTTCCCTTTCGGTTTTGATGGGAGATCGCGGTTATAATATTGTTGATTATTGGTTGAATCGGGAAGCGTATAGGTATAGTCCCATACAAGCCCCTGTATGTTTCCTGACGAATCTTTGCAGATCCATGAAGCCAGATCTTTATTTACCAGTTCGATATTCCCCAAACGGTTTAAAAACTGGTAGGAATAAAATACCGGTTTGTTAATTCCCTGCGTATTTAACATTCCGAAACCACCATGAAATGGGGTGTAACGCGGACCCGGCTCTTCAAAAATATCAGTAAAAACCCAATAAGACATGGAATTGGCAGCATTTCCCACCTGCTTCAGTTTTTGAAGTACATATGCCGCGCTGTGGTAGCTATCATGAATGGCATCGGCTGGTGTGTATGATGAACTCCATTCTGTATAATGCAACTCCAAATTTGGCATTACCGATTCTTTTATCTCCTTTCTGGATTGAAGTACTTCTTTGCTCACGCTCATCGGATTTTTATCAAGTACAGTGCCCCCCTGTCCGTATTCATCCAGAAAGCCTTGTCCCACGCCATACGCATGGGTGCTTATGAAATCTATAGGCACATTATTTTTGTGGCAATATTCGATCATTTCAGGTTCCCAGGCTGCTCCCGCAGTTCCCGGGCCGCCAACGCGATATGCTTTGTTTACACTTTTAACTGCCTGTGCAGAATATTTGTATAATTTAAAATAATCTTCTTGTGTTCCTGTCCAGAATCCGGGAGAGAGGTTGGGTTCGTTCCACACCTCAAAATACCAGGTTTTCACTTCATCTGCACCATAACGTTCTGTAAAATGTTCTGTAAGATTTTTCACCAAAGCAGCCCATTTATCATAATCTTTTGGTGGGGTTACATTTCCTCTCCACCAGAAAATGGTTGCATTTCCACTGGCAAGCCTTCCGGGCATAAAGCCAAGTTCAACAAAAGGTTTGATGCCTATACTATGTAGAAAATCGAATAAAACATCTACATACATATAATTGTATTGTGTATTACCCTTATTATCTTCGGTGTATACCGCCATATCGTCTGTTAACAGCCCATGCATGCGGATGTATCTAAAACCGCACTCTTTTTTAACATAGGCAAGCTGTTGCTGCCAATCGGCCCGAAGGCCTTCATTTGCGCGTCCTGCTCCCACGCACTCATTAAACATGGTGTTCAATTTGCCGGCAGCCTGGCTGAAATCGGCATTTATTATCCGTTCCTGAATAATTGGCCTGTTTTTTTTAGAATTCTGGGCGATTATTCTACCTGAGAATGAAAAAAGTAATACGACCAATAACCAAAGATTTTTTTGCATTTGTGTGTTTGTATGTATTGTTATTTGCGTAAAGGCGGAAGCTCTACGTGCTGATTTTCATCAGTAGTTGAGCTTCCGTATCTCCAGAAAATTTGTTTTTTTATTAAACTGCGAGTGATCAGGCACCGGATCTTTTATTTGAGCCTTACATTTACAGTATAATATTACTATTTACCTGCTGTTACAAGGGCATTTATTGTACCTTGATCGAGTACTGTATTGTTTCTGCGGTCTAATGCACCACCGGTATCCCAAAAGAAAGGCTTAAGGCCAAACTGAATAGCTTGTTTGGTTACATAGTTATTCCAATAATCTACCGAAGCATTATGTGCAGCCAGGTCTAAAGGAACGTTTCTACTACCTCCCCTTTTATAAGCACCGTACTCACCCAATATGACCGGAATTCCTTTATCAATGAATTTAGATTTCATCAGACCGAATATCCGGATATGTTCGCTCTCTTCGCCCCAGGTGGCGTTACGGTCGGGCTGAATAGTAGAATGATGACCTGTTCCCCAGTAATAAAACATTTTACCCCAGCTTGCATCACTATCCAGAATTGTGAATTGTGAAGGCGTATAATTATGCACTTCTACCATTAAGCGGTTAGCAACCTGATCGGTAGGCAGGCTATTCATTAAATTGTTGGTTTTATCGGGGTCAGTACCAGGCCCCTGAACAACCAGCACACGATAACTGTTTCTGCCACCGGTAGAACGAACTGCATTGATAAAGGTTTGGTGATAACTGTTGAGTATCGCCATCTGTTCAGCATTCTCAGCAGGCGGCTCGTTTGCGCTTGCAAACATTAAATGCTCATCAAAATCTCTCATCGTAGTGGCAATCTGCTCCCAATATGCTTTCTGTTTAGCATTAACCGAGTCTTTTTTAGCCGCATTGATATTATGATCCAACCAGCCACCATCCCAGTGGATGTTAAGCAATACATACATATCATTATCAACACAGTATTTAACCACTTCCTTAACGCGGTTAAGCCAGGCAGGATCTATTGTAGCCTTTGACCGATCGCTTAAGTGGTACCAATCCCACGAACATGGAAGCCTTACCGCATTAAAACCAGTCTGCTTTAAAAATTTAACATACGATTCAGTAATCTGCGGGTTACCCCAACCACTTTCGCCTCCGGGTGATTCCATTGTATTGCCGATATTCCATCCCAATTTCATTTTAGCTGCCAATTGCACAGCATTACTGCTCATACCTGTTTGGTCTGGCGCTTTAGGCGATGTGTTGTACGAAGGATACAAAACGCTGGCCTGCGAGAGTGTAAGCCTTCTGGCCTGGCCATTGTCTGAAGTAACCGTCAGTATAACGGAACGGGAAGAACCAGTGGTATTAGGTACCGCAGTTAATTTCAGTTCTGTATTTCCTTCATTTCCAGCCACCTGGTTTAACTGTAACCAGGAGTCGGCAGGATTTTTAGTGCTCCATTTACCATTGCTGGCAACTGTTACGTTTGAGACACTGCCTTCTGGCTGAAAAGCAATTTCGGATGAAGAAATGCTGAGCTGTGGTTCAACGTTTTCCTTCTTTTTGCAGGATGCAGTAAAAAAGTTAAATAAAATCATAAATACTAAAATGGGCTGAGGTCCTTTAATATTTATTTTTTTTAAATGATTCATAGGTCTGTCTTTTATTGTTTTTAAATTATAGGATCGGCACATCAACAAAAAATTGCGGTGGCACGATAGGATCGTGTCAATAGGTTCGAGATATAAACCAAGTGCAGTTTTTATCGCACTTAAGCTTTCGCTTCTTTGCACGATAAAACCGAACCTGGGTAGTTGAGAGGTAATTTATCACGTTTCTACTAAAATCCTGCGCCCTTTTTCAGCGAATCTAATGCTACCTGGTCTCCTATATAAGCTGGTGCGGCTACACCATTTTTAAATGGACGTTGGAAGATACCGCTGGCCCATAAAAATGGCACTATACCATTCACTTTGGCTTGTTTTGTAACATAAGCATAAAAATGCCAACCCGATTTTAATGCCAATAATGAATCAGCCGGGTATCCTTTTAATTTATCAGCGTGGTACGATACATCATATTCGCCCATAATAACTGGGATACCCCTATCCGTAAAATTTGTTTTCACAGAGCGCATTGCAGCGTCAACAGAAGCTTCTTCTGATGCAGGCGAAGAGTTACGATCCAGGAAGAGCGGATTTTTAGTATGAAAACCGGATCCCCAGAAATACCATGCTTTTCCCCAACTTGCATCCTCAGATATAATGCAAAAATTTGGCGGACTGTAATAGTGGAATTCCAATATCATTTTTTGAGGAACAGCATCGCTAGGCAATGTTGCTCTTTTATATACATTAGCCGGGTTAAGTTGTTCGTTCATCAACGTAAGTGATGTATTAGGCGCCTGAAGCACTAATGCACGATAGGCATTTTTACCACCGGTAGAACGTACAGCATTAATAAATGACTGATGATAACGCATTAAAGTAGCGGTTTCCTGGTCAGTTGTTGCTTCAGGCTCATTTGCGCTGGCAAATATCAAATGCTCGTCAAAATCGCGCATAGTTGTGGCTATCTGCTGCCAGATCGCCTTATGCTTGGCATTAACAGTATCCTGTTTAGCTCCTGTAACTTTGCAATCTATATAACCATCGTGATGGGTATTAAGTATCACATACATCTTAGCATTAAAACAATATTGAACTACTTCTTTTACCCGGGCGAGCCAAAGCGGGTCTATTTCCTGAGTCTGTTTATTTATGATGTGATTACTCCAAGTAACAGGAATCCTTATTGCATTCATGCCGGTTGATTTTACAAGATCAATCAGTTGCTGGGTAACCGGCGGCTGTCCCCACCCGGTTTCCCATCCTGGCGCATCCAAAGTGTTATAAATATTCCATCCCATAGTCATTTTATTACACAATTCCATCGCTGTACTATTCATACCAGCTGCATCTGCCGCTTTAGGGGATATATTATATGATGGATAAATTTGGGCATTTTGTGTTACTGTAATCCGTCGTCTTTGCCCATTGGTTGAATTTATGATTAGCACTACTGAACGGCTAGCCCCTGTTGAGTTTGATGAAGCGGTTAAATTAATGGTACCTGCTCCGCTACCGCCCGAAGTTTGACTTAAACTTAACCATTCAGCACCTTCTTTTGTAGCACTCCATTCGGCGTCACTTGTAAAGCTCAACCCCACCGTACCGCCTTCTTCTGAGATCGCCTGTGTTATATTAGAAAGTGTTAATTGTGCAGATTCTGTTTGCGATTTCTTACAGGATGTTACCAGTAAAATCCCGAGAAATATTCCTAAAACCTTGTATATATTCTGCGTCTTTATTATTTTCATATGTTATGTTTAAACAAGTACACCATTATTGCTTACAAGAGGCTGTATCATAAGTTGTAGTTTCCCACCAAATTTGTCACATTGAGCCTGTCGAAATGCCTTAAGATATTTAAAAGAGGCCCTTCGATTACTTGTCCCGAAACTTCGGGAAGTTCAAGGATGACAATTCATACTTATGATACAGCTTCATTAATTTATTTAATCCTTACCACCCTCAAATTATCGAAGGCCCCGTAAAAACTCCCTGCAGCAGTTCCATAGTTATGTACATACAAGATGCATGAGGTATTTCCTGATGGTCCTGTTAAATCGGCGATTTTAGCGATGGAATCGCCTTTACCCTCACCAAGCGTTGGATCTGATTTACGGAATGATGTTAACGGAATAGTTACCGTTACCCAACCCTTAGTGGTATAAGGCGCGGTGGTAGTAGCCGTTTTTTGCCATGGCTCCCACCGGGCTATAAAGCCACCCACTCCGGTTACAATATTCACTGTAGTGCCATTCCATGCTCGTGGGATATTGGTTTCAAACTTAAATGCCCAGTGACTAACCGAATCGGCAATATTCGCTGCCGGCACCCATTGTGCGCCGTTCATTGGTATATTGGTTGTCCATGGCATGCCATCACCCTGAGATAGCCCGCTAATATCCATAGCCATATAGGTACTTGAATTTCCAGGGAAATGCGGGTCTCCCTGAGTCTGTTTTCCGGCTCCCCAATATTGCCAGTTGAAATTACTGTCCCAATTTGAAATAGAGCCGGTTTCTGTATCGTTTACATTGTATATGGTACTGGTTGAACCAAACGAGGTGGTAATGGATACCGGTCCACTATGCGTAAGCGTAGGTAAAATAAATCCTACCGAACTTCCGTTAGCAGCTGATTTAAAAGAAGTAATTGCGGTACCAGCATAGTTTAGCGTTTGGATATTTTTAAGATAAGTACCATAAACATATACCGAATCGCCCGGGTTGGCATTTTCATTCGAAACACTGGCGATAATTGGTGTTGCCACTATTTTGAAATTTACGTCGCCACTTTTAGTACTTACAGATATGATATCATTGCTTGTTGTAGCCGGCATAATAAAACCAATGGAAGTTCCGAGAGGATTCAATTTAAACGATTGAATAGTTGTGCCCCTATACGAAAAGCGCTTCACAAAAAAGAAGTCCGTACCAAAAACATATACTGAATCGCCCGGATTAGCATACAAGTTAGATACCCCTGTAACTTTAGGTGCTGCAGGCCCTAGTTTAAACGAAAACGTGGTAGAACCACTTGTTGTTACATAATCTACAGTATAGAGTTTAGCGGTATCAATTTTTGAATATTCCATGGCAGGTATCTGCACTACTGCACTGTTAGATGCAAATAGCGCAGTATTAAAGGTGGCATCAACCCCGTTAAAGCTAATCCGGGTAGCGTACCTGAGATTTTCGCCGGTTATAACCACGTATTGGCCATTTGCCACTGCGCTCTTCAAAACCGTATCATTAGGTGAGGCTACGTAGCTCCTGATATTCGTAATAACAGGAGCTCCTTTGTCTTTTGCATCTTTTTTACAGGCCGGCAGTAAAGCCGTAACTATAAGACAAAGCGCCAACAAAGAAAAGATTTGGTATATTATCTTTTTCATAATATTTATTTTTAATGTTCTAATTAATAATATGGTACGGGTGGCTCTGCAAGTTTCGGCGAACTGGTCATCTCTGATGCCGGGATTGGCAACGTAAATGAACTTATAGTGGCCGGAAGTGTAGACGGTAGTGCAGTAGTATCCCTTGTCGCTATTTTCGTTACAGGATCATACGTAAACCCAATCCGTCCGTGAGTAGCATCCTGATCATTAAGCCATTTCACCGCATTGGTTGGATCATAATAAGAAAACCTCACAAGATCTATCCAATATTGGCCCTCGTAAGCCAGCTCAACTCTCCGCTCAATCCGCAGCATATTTGGGGTTATCGAAGTTACCGGATCTACACCGGCCCTTGTACGCACTTTATTAAAATACAATAACGCATCTGCATCACTTGTGCTGGTATTATTACCCAAAATAGCTTCGGCATAAACCAGGTATACATCGGCCAACCTCAGTAGCGAGTTGTGCTCTATAGAAGACCATGATCCCATAGTTGGTGCGTTGTTGTCTTTTTCGTTACCAATAATGTGTTTTTTCATGCCTGTACCAGTGGCCTTATAACCACCAGCGGCTTGATTCAATTCAGGATAAAAATCTCCGTTGAGCATAATGGTCGCTTTTCGTCTTACCGTATCTTTAGGCGAATACATCCGGTATAAATCGTAAGTTGGCGCTAAAGATTGCCATCCACCTGTTTTTTGAGGAAGTACTTCGCCGGTTGGTGCATACCATGTTTGCAAGTCGTTACCCGTAGCATAGCCAACCCCTGCAGTCCATTGAAGCGCAAACAGTGATTCCGGGCTATCGTTATTTTGCGCCTTAAACAGATCATAGTAGCTTGGAAACAATGTCAATCCACTGTTTTTACATACATTGCCTGCATATTTTTTAGCACTGTCTAACAAAGATTGGTTGCGTACACCACCACTTTTGCCTACGCCTGCCATCGTCAGATATACTTTACCCAGCATACCCTGTGCCGACCAGGTTGTTAGCCTGCCTTTTTGATCTGTTTTAGGCAGGTATTGTGCCGCATAAGTCAGGTCGTTGGTTGCAAATTTGTAAACATCCGACATAATATTGCGGTTAAGCAGTGGGTTGTCGATCAATTTCCTGTTATCTTCAATAATAGGCACAGCACCGTAATAAATAGCCAAATAATAATAAGCCATGGCACGGATAAATTTTGCCTCGGCTATAGCCGCATTTTTATCCGCTTGTGGGATTGACGCATCAGCCTGCTCCTTTATGGCATTAATAACCGTATTGGATTGTCCTATAACATTGTATAAACTAATCCAGGCTTCTGAAACGTAGCTGTTCTGAGCAGTAATGGTACGCGTAAAAAGCTGAACCAAATCCTGGCTATATGCAAAACTACCGGTACCTGCCAGCACATCGCCAAACGGCAACATCCCACTTCTGTTCCACCTCGACCATTGCGCACCAGCATATAAGCTCGCAGTGGCAAGCCGTAAGTCGGAAGTTGATTTATAAAAGTTATTAGAACTGATCTGCGAGTTAGACGGACGGTCTAAGAAACTCTTTTTACACCCAGCAATTGCTACTGCAAATAACAGGATGGTTATAATCGTTTTGTTAATTGATTTCATGAACCTATTTTTAAATCGGTAATCGTTTTATTAATTTAAGGTTATATTAGCTCCCAGAGTGAACACTCTTGGCTGAGCATAGTAACCATTATCCCATCCTGCCGCAAGGGGATTCCACGAACCTATTTCAGGATCCATACCCGAATATTTCGTAATGATAAATGCATTGGTCACTGTACCGTATACCCGCACCGAACGGATGTGTATTTTTGACAAGAGTTTTTCAGACAAGCGGTAACCCAATGTAATGTTTTTACATTTTATGAATGAACCATCCTCAATGAACAAACTGTTTGGACGGTTATTACCATTGGTGTTATCGTTTCTCAAACTTACAATAGTGGTATTTGGGTTGGTAACATACACGTTATTAACATCTGTTGCAGAGCCGTTTGGATCTACTAAAGCCAGCCTCGAATAATCTAATATTGCCGAAAAATAGCTTGAATTGTTTTGCGGATCGGTTTGAGATACCTTTAACTGATTGAATATTTTGTTGCCATAGCTTCCGCTGAAGAAAACATTCAGATCAAAATTTTTGTAGGTAAATGTATTATTGAAACCAAACTGGAATTTTGGCAATGGAGAACCCAGAAAAGTTTTGTCTTTAGCGTCTATAATACCGTCGCCGTTCAAATCTTTAAACATACGGTCGCCATACCAGATTCCTCCGCCCGCTGCAGATACCGGATAAGGATTACCGGTTGAGTTAACTGGCC
Organism: Pedobacter sp. SG908; assembly: GCF_011759615.1. NCBI lineage: Bacteria > Pseudomonadati > Bacteroidota > Sphingobacteriia > Sphingobacteriales > Sphingobacteriaceae > Pedobacter > Pedobacter sp. SG908. The sequence continues at coordinate 966,747 of NZ_JAAOYY010000001.1, read as the reverse complement.
TGGCATGAGTTTGAAGATCGTGTGGTGTTGCAAAAACCCCATCAAACAGGTAACCATAAAACTGGCCTATAGGCTGACCTACCACTGTTGTTTGAATGATATCGTTATTAAATGATGTACTTAAGTTGGCCTGATCACCACCAGAGCCTAAGTAGATTATTTTGTTGACATTTCTGGAGATGGTAAAATTAGTTTTCCAATTGAATTTTTCAGTACTGATGTTGGTAGAACTGATCTGGAAATCGACTCCTTTATTGCTCACCTTACCAACATTCACATAAGGAGCCGCCATACTTCCAGGCGAATAACCTGCCGAAGTTCCACTATATAAAGGAAGTGGCACCTTTAATAAAAGTCCGTCAGTTTGGCGGTTATAAACATCCAATACAAAACTTAACCTGCCATTAAAAAATGAAGCGTCGATTCCTGCACTGTAATAATCTGTTTTTTCCCAGGTTACATTCGGGTTGGCCAAATTGCTCTGGAATTGTGCCGTACCCGACAGGCCATTGGGCACTGAGGTAAGCTGAGTGATAAAAGTATTTCCCTGTATACCCTGGTTGTTGGTCAGTCCATATCCTAACCTCAGTTTCAGGTCGTTAATACTTTCAACATCTTTCAAAAATTTCTCATTTTTAATTTTCCAGGCAAATCCACCCGAATAGGTAGTTACCCAACGGTTGTAAGCAGGAAAATTAGAAGAACCATCTCTCCGTATATTACCGGTTAACAGGTATTTATCATCCCATGAAAGATTGATACGGCCGAAATATGATTCCTGCGCACTACCACCTTTCGGGTTTGATAATGAATTATCGCCTCCGTTAGTAGCTGTGGTTGGATCGCCGGCATTAATGGCCTGTACATTGTTTGAAGGGAAATTGATACGGCCGGCACTAACATTATGAAATGTGCTTTCCTGCGACTCATGCCCAGCCAAGGCATCCAATCTGATTTTCCCGAAAGTATGGTTGTAATTCAGAAAATTACGTATTACGGTATAGAAATTTTGGCCGGCTGATGTAGAACCACTATTCTGACTTGGCGTACCTTTACCAAAAGTATAACTCGGAGAGAAATAATCTTCGGTGGTAAAATCAAAATTACCCGATAGCTCATTTCTCAATGATAATCCCTTAGCTATTTGTATTTCGGCATACACATTTCCAAAAATCTGATTTCGCTTTCTCAGGTTTTTAATAATGGTAGCCAGTGCAACCGGATTCGCTGAAGGCTGTACCCAGCCACTGTTGTTTGTAACCGCACCCCAGGTACCATCAGAGTTGGTTACCGGTATATCAGGTGTATTGTTTAGCGCGGTAAGAATTACACTGCTACCCGTTGCCGCTACGTTTTCATCTACGTGGGCCAATTGAAGACTGGTTCCTATTTTTAGCCAGTTTGTAGTTTTATTATCTAAATTCAACCTTACCGAATACCTTTTAAAATCAGATCCAAGGGCTATACCTTCCTGGTCGAAATAAGAGGTTGACAGTAAATATTGCGTTCTTGTATCACCTCCTTTTAAAGTAATGGTATGATTCTGCATCGGTGCTCTACGGAACAATTCCTTTTGCCAGTCGGTACCTTTACCTAAATATTGTGGATTGGCAAATTCTGGTCTTACGTCGAAACCCCAAACTGCAGCCCTGGCGTTAATAAATGTTGCAAGCTGTTGCAGGTCTATTGTAGGTAATCGCCCAGGTATTTCCTGGTAACCTCCATAAACATCATAACTTATGCTTGGTGCCCCTACCTTACCTCTTTTCGTGGTAATTACCACCACGCCATTAGTTGCCTGCGAACCGTAAATAGCAGTAGCCGAAGCATCTTTTAATACATCTATTGATTCTATTTCGGCAGGGTTGATGGCATTTAAAGGATTCGACCCATTACCAGGATCGTTTACGGGCGGGATAATAACACCGTCTATAACGAACAATGGTGAATTAGAACCGCTTATTGACGACACGCCCCTGATCTGGATAGATACACCACCACCAGGCTGACCCGATACCTGTTGAACCACAACCCCGGCAACTTTACCTTGCAGGGCCTGATCAAAAGTAGTTGGCTGTGTTTGACGTAACTCATCTCCAGATATCGAACCTATTGAACCCGTCGCATCTTTTCTTGCTATCTTAGCATAACCGATAACAACAACGTCATCCAAATTGGTACGTTCACCCTTTAGGGTCACATTCATGATATTGACATCACCTACCGTTAGCTCCTGCTGTTTAAAGCCGACTACTCTAAAAATGAGAACATCTCCTTTTTTTGCAAGTATGGAAAATAGTCCTTGCTCATTTGTAACTGTTGATTTATTCTTTCCTTTTAGTAGTACAGTTGCTCCCGATAAAGGAGAGGAATCTTCGTTAGCCACTACCTTTCCGGTAATTAATCGATCCTGGGCATAACCTTTTAAATGCAGGAGCATTAAGAAAATTACCAAGAGCATAAAAGCTGGCAATTTTCTGATAAAAATTGTTTGGTTCATATTTGGTTTATTTTGGTTTGTTTGACCGGTAAAATGATATTTACTTATTAGCTACCATACACTTATCTTATTACATTAATAAGTCCGTGGTATACCATTAATTACTGGCTTTATGAATATCAAATATAGTTTCAGATGAAACCTGGGGATGCTTCAAATGATAAAGAGAAGAGAAATTTTGTTAACTATATTGCTTCAGATAGCAAATTATCAAACTTAAAATCACAAAAAAAATACACAAAACACTAACAAACAGAATATTACAAAACAAAAAAAAATCACCTTATGGCGTATAGGCAAACGCATAAATATTGGTTGATATTTAGAAATAATAAGATAAAATCTTTGTTTTAAAAAATTATTGATGATCTGAATCATAAAATTGCTTGTGAAACGGCATCATCTTTAAACTTACGGAAAAGACATATACCTATTGCCGATTGTTCTTGTTGCGATAACCTCATTTACGGTTAAACACAAGGCCGTAAGTGAGGCGGATAAAAAATAAGAGACTGGAAAAACACTAGACTTTGCTGCTGGAGAAAAAGATACCATTGCGCTTAAAAAAGATATCAGACGCCAACATATGTGGTAAACAATGCAAATGGAAAAATGGTTACCTAAAGGCATGTTTTGGGGTATACTCAAAGAAAGCAGCATATTTCGGAAACTGAATTTCTATCTAAAGATAAAGGCGGAACAGCTGCCCAATTGAAAATACGGTTCACAAATACCTGGATAAAGCAAGGAAATGATTGAAAATTGGCAGCAAGGCAGCAAGGCAGCAAGGCAGCAACAACAGTTTTCTCAAAAATTAGTGGCACAAGCACTATCATGTGATCAATTGAATGCGACCAGGATCAATGCCTCATGTATTTAGGTTAAATCATCTGGATTAATCCCGCACTCAAATGTGAGCAAAATCAAAAGGTAAGAGCAGGCTGCTAAATAGGTAGATGAAATTTAGCCCTGCTCTTTAAATTTATTGTATTTCCTTAAGCACACAGGTAAAGCCGCCTCTCGGAAGCCACTTCAGCTTAATATGGTCTTCTTTAGCAACGCTAAGGTAAGTGGTGTTAAATGCCGAATCGTAATCGCCATCTGCAATCAGCACTGCTTTGTATCGCTTTCCCGTCTTCAAAAATTCGAGCGGAATCTGAAATTGTTCTTGTTTATTCAGGCCATTTATGCCAGCCAGATACCAGTCATTTCCCTTACGCCTGGCCATAATCATATTTTTCCCGGGATATCCTGATATAAACCGGCTATCATCCCAGGCCACCGGTACTTCTCGTAAAAATGCCTTAGGCGCATCGGGAAGATTATCAAATCCTTCTGGCCTGTCGGCCATGTGCTGGATACCAGATTCAAATATCACAGACAGGGCGAGTTCATGCGCAAAAGTTGTGATATGAGGATGTTGCGAATTGGTAAAGGTTACCGGGGTATAATCCATCGGGCCAATGATGTTACGCGTAAAAGGCAGGGTTGCATTGTGCTCAGCGGCTTTTCCTGTTAGCTCGGCCCCGTTATTATACCACTCTGCACCAAGTACGGCCTCCATACTCATTAAATTCGGGTAGGTTCTGCTCCAGCCTCTGGGAATAGTTGCGCCATGAAAGTTTACCATCAATTTAAATTTTGCTGCATCTTCCAGGATATCGATATAATACTTCATCATATCTTGTTTGTCACTCTCAAAAAAATCTACTTTAATCCCATATACGCCAAGTTCATTTAACCAGCGGAACTCCTTTATCCTGTTCTCATGGGTCAACATTCTATCACGTGGCGTAGCTGATATTCCGTTATGCGGACCACCAGAGTTATACCACATCATGGGTTTTATGCCTTTGCTGTTGGCGTAACGCACGGCATCCTCCAATTTTCCACCATTGCCCATAGCATCCCATTCCCAGTCGAAGAGCGTGTAAGGCCAGTTCATCCGGGCGGCCAGATCGATATAATCGCACACCTTTTTAAAATCTTTCGTACCATGGTTATATGCCCAGTAAATCCACGAACTTGCCCCTGGTTGTACCCATGATACATCCTTGATCTTAGTAGGAGTACTAACATCGTCAACCAGCGTAGATTCGACCAGCTGCCCCAGTTCTCCGATTATAACCGTTCTCCATGGGGATGTAAATGGAAGACTTACTGTTGGATTTACCTTACCCACCTTATTTCCATCAGAAGCTGCAGGAAATAACAATTTATAATTGTCCTGATCGTTCTTATTACCAAGTTTGGTAGCGCAATATGATCCATTCACATCGGCTTCGGTTATTAGCATCCAGCAATCAGCCTTTCCAAGTGATTTTTTAAATAATGCAGGATACCCCCACTCTCCTTTTGCTACAGAACCGCTTTGAACCGGATAATAGCTCTCGTAACTCGTTTTAAAAGGCTGCAACCATCTTTCAGCACTTACCGGCATTTTATAGCTGGTTAGCTCATCGGTCAATTCTATAATTTCACCATTTTTTCCGGTCAGGCCATAACGGAAAGCTATCCCATCATTATATGCCCTCAAGGTAATACTAAGTCCTTTTCCCTGTTCGCCTTTAAAATAGAAACTGCGTTCTGTTGCGTCGTTAGCACAATATTTACGTTTACCGTGTACCGCAGTATATGTTTCTTTAATTAATTTCGCTTTATCTGCCCGGTCGAATTTAATGCTGGAAGCAAAATCAACCGCCCCGGCCTTAAGCCCCAATTCAATACATGGAATCACATTCTGATAAGTATCTCCCTGGAGATAGTCTACCTTAAGATACCACTTCTTTGAAGCATCATCAGTTTTTGAAGCCAAAGACAATTCGATCTTTTTGTTTGGCGATTGTATTTTATATTCCTGAGCGTACAGAAAATTACTAACCAAAATCAGTGTGACAATTGTAATTACAATGCCTTTCATTTTATTCATTTTTATGAGATGCTTAAAGCCCACGTTCAGGACTAGATTTATTTGTGTTTTATTCGTCGAAAAGGATTAATGCTTTTATCAGGGACTCATTTGCAGTGAGCAACTGATTAAACTGTTCTTTTACCTGCATAAATGAGACAGTATGGGTAACAAAATCCAAAGGTTTAATCAGCCCCTTTCTGATGCAATCAATCACATAAGCAAAATCGTGCGGCAGGGCATTTCTACTGCTCATCAGTACCGCTTCACGCTTGTGAAACTCCGGATGTACCACCTCAATAGTCCCTTTCTGAAGACCTATCATGATAAATTTACCTGTATGTGCCAAAAACCTAAAGGCGTTGTTAATGGCTGTTAAGTTTCCTGTGCAATCAATCACCACTTTTGCAAACTCACCATTGGTAATAAGTGATAATTGCTCCAATGGGTCTTCTTTTAATGGGTTTATGGTATGTGCAATACCAAAACGTTCACGGCAAAAAGACAATCTGTTATCATTAACATCTATAACAATAACCTTAGCACCGCTTATTTTGGCAAAAGCGATAGTGCCAAGGCCAATTGGCCCCGCTCCAAGTATAACCACGGTATCTCCTTTATTCAGCTGTGCCAGGCTAACGCCATGCGCGCCAATGGCCAATGGTTCTACCAATGCCAGTTCATCTACAGTTAATCCTTCCCCACTAACAATTGCTGATGCCGGAACAGTGATATACTCCTGCATGGCCCCATCAATATGAACACCGAAAACCTTTATATTTACGCAACAATTGGTTCTGCCACTGCGGCATGCAATGCAGGTTCCGCAAGAAAAATATGGACTAACAGTAACCAGATCTCCAGGTTTAAAGTCCGAGCTTGTACCGGCATTTACTACTTCAGCCGCAATTTCGTGACCAAGGATTCTTGGGTATTCAAAAAATGGCTGTGTTCCTTCAAATGCATGATAATCGGTACCACAAATCCCCAGTCTTTTCATCCTGAGTAACACCATGCCTTCTTCAACAAAAGGTATTTCCTTATTGATATAGCCAAATTCTCCTGGCGTATTACATACTAATGCTTTCATAGTTATTTTAATAATTCAATCAATCCTTGCGCTTGCATTTCCTGCCAAAACCCAGCAGGAATTTCTTTTTGGGCCAGTGCAGCATTAATAGCCACTTTCTCTGGCCGTGTAGTATTTAATGCGATACTTTTTACACCGGAAAAATTTGCAGAAAAACTGAAACAGGCCTCTGCCGGGAGTACATTAAACTGATCACAGATCTGGAAAAATTTATCCCTCCAATCCAAAAGCGCTTTCCCGGTTAAACTGCCTGCTTCAACCGGCTGGTAATTGTAAAAATCTCCGCCTGTTAAAAACCCGCCGTTAAATATGGCCGAGTTAATTACTTTAATATTTTTTTGGTTAAGTTTCTTTATAAATGCAATCAATTCTGCAGGATGCGATTTGATAGTCAAACTATTCGCAATCATCACCCAATCAAGCTCAACATCTTCCGTTATTGCCTGGATAATTTTCCAATCTTTTGCGCCTACCCCAATGGATGAGACTAAACCAGCAGATTTTAATTCGTTCAATGCCATGTAGGCATCAAGAATTTGCTGATAACGTTCTTTATAATCTTCCTGGCTATCGCTTGCAGAAAGGTATTCGTCTGGATCATGCACCGAAACCATTTGCGCCTGATAATTGCCCAGCAGCTTGTTACCTTGTTCAAAACACTTTAATATCCCATCGTAGCTAATCATCTGCACAGCATCATGTTCAATATCCTTCCAAATACCTGCTTCAAATGTAGGTTCGGGGGTTAAAAGCGGTGTTCTGTACCAGCCCAGTTTATTACTGATCACGACTTGCTGAGGATCTACCTTTAAATCTGCTAAACATTTCGCCAGCGACTCTAGCGCGAGGCCTGCCCCGTATTTTCCGGCAGAATCAAAAAATACAACGGGTTTTGATGAGGCCACACATGCCTTTACAACCTCTAGTTTAACACTATAGTCTACCGCCTGATAAAGATTCCCCAAACTACTGGTTCCGAAAATAACCGGAGGCAGGCTTTGGGTTGGCTGTTGGTTTTTATTATCGTTAACCATTTAACTGGAATATATTTTTCATTAACACCCACTTTTCTCCTGGTTTTGCAAAGGGCAGTGCCTGCTGGTATTTCCACATCAGCGTTTCCCACTCCTCTACCCGCGGATTGGAAGCATCCATAAGCGCCTTTTTTTCGAAACTGAAATCGTCGCATGTTTCCATCACCATAAACAAGCGGTTGGAAATGCGGTAGATTTCCATGTCCAGTATGCCCGAATCGGTTATGCTACGCTTAATTTCAGGCCATCCATTAACATGGTAAGCTTCATATTCTGCGATAAGTTTCTCATCATCAACCAGATCAAGGGCCAAACAGTATCTTTTCATTTGTAATTATAAAATTTCGTTAGGTTGATTAATTATATCGTTTCTTGTAATTTTTTGCCCTTTTAAACCAAATAGCATAATCACAGCAAAACAAGCAAGCGGTATATAATATCCATTTTGGATATTGCCTGTTCCATCACTTAAATATCCAAAAAAACGTGGGAGTATTGCACCGCCCACAATTGACATGATAATTAAACTACTGCCCAGTTCAGTATCCTCTTTAAGGTCTTTTATACCCAAAGAGAAGATGGTGGGAAACATAACTGACATAAAAAAGCAGATGCCGATAACAGCATACACCGTTGTGATGCCAGAAGCCATTATGGCAACAAAGCAGAGTAGTATGCTGATAAAAGCATAGGTAACCAGTAAATGGTGGGCCTTAAAAAAGCGCATTAGAAAAGTGGTAAAAAAACGCCCTATCAGAAACGCAAAACCGCATACACCTAAATAATATGTTGCCTCTTTTTCGGTAATACCTGCCGATTTGGTTGCATAAAGAATAAACAGACTAAATACAGATACTTGCGCCCCGACGTAAAAAAACTGTGCAGCTATTGCCCACGACAATTGTTTATGCTTGAAAACACCCCAAAAACTTCGTTTAGTGCGCCCTTCATTATTTGTTCGGATATCTGGCAATTTGATAAAATAGAATATAACAGCCAGTATGACTAATATGCTTCCGAGTACAAAATAGGGTCCCTGTACGGAAGCTGCTTCTGATGCCAGTACTGATTTTCTTGCGGCCAGATCCATCTTTGCAAGTGCACCATCAGACACGCCCTCTACCAATATCAATTTACCTCCAATGATGGGTGCCAGTGAAGCTGCAAGGCCGTTAAAAGACTGGGCAAGGTTTAATCTGAAAGTAGAGGTTTCTGGTTTTCCAACTAGTGTAATATAGGGGTTCGCCGCCGTTTCCAGAATGGTTAGTCCACATGCAATAATAAAAAGTGCAGCCAGAAAAAAATTGTAAGACTGTACCTGAGCGGCAGGTAAAAATAGGTAACACCCGACCGAAAATATCAAAAGGCCGATAATGATTCCGCTTTTATAGCCATATTTTTTCATGATGATACCTGCAGGCAGGGCCATAATGAAATAAGCAATAAAAACAGCCGAATCTACAAGTGTTGCCTGCACAGTAGTAAGGGTAAATGACCGTTTTAAATGCGGAATCAATATTGGATCAAGGTTATGGGCAAATCCCCATAAAAAGAACAGTGAGGTAATCAATATTACCGCCAGTGTGGAGCGCTTCGTTTCCATCAAAGAGGATTAAATATTATGCTGTTATTTTTTAAATTCTATTTTAAATCCTGTTACCAACCAGGTAGGGTAATTTTTTGGCTTTTTGATCACCAGTGAACCATCAGTTTGCGTCCAGTTTAGCTTTTCTTTAGTGCCCAAGAGGGTAACGGAGCTAATCGGTTTATCGAGATATTTAGAATTTTTTCCCAATAATTCCATTTTTATATCCGCTTGTGGAACATTTAAACAAAATGCAAACAGGTCTTTCCCTTTGGTGGTGTATCGGATATCTGCAGATTGGTATTCCCGTGTATCGGTTAAGCCACCAAAATGGCCTTTCGTTTGGTTCGACTTAATGGTAGAAGGACCTTCTCCATATACTTTCCAAGGTCTGGTGGCATAAATTCCTTCTCCATAAATCTTGGTCCATTCGCCTATTTCTGTTACAATTTTAACCACATCAGGCTCCAGATCACCTTCAGGAGTTTGTACAACATTAATTAATAAATTGCCGTTTTTGCTCACAATATCTACTAAAAGCTGTGCAATTTCATTTGCACTTTTGTATCTCTGTCCGGTTCTGTAATACCAATCGCCTATTGAGGTATCGGTTTGCCATGGGAAAGGGCTGATCGAATCAAGCACCCCACGCTCAACATCCTGTGCCCATTTGCCTTCTGATGGCTCTTTAGGAGTATAAACGGCTTCGAGCTTACCTTTATTTTTAGCCATATCCTGATTATAGTAATGTGCGACCATAGTGCGGCCAATTTCTTCAAAAGGAAGTTTACTATCAGAATAAAGTAAATCAGGATGATAATTATCAATGAGTTCCGTTACATTTTCCAGCCATTTTTTTTGCCAGCCCGGATTGTTGGTAATCCATTCTTTAATGTTGCTCGAATCAGCAGGCAAATGATATAGGTCTGAATATTGAGGGTCATGCCCATCGTAAGGGATACCTGCAAATTCGCCGGTTTTATCTGCCCCATGGCTGGGTTGAAACCAGTTGAAACTGGCTGCAAGGTGTTCCGAAACGCCAAAACGGAGCCCTTCTTTTTTAGCCGCCTTTTGCCACAATCCTACCACATCTTTATGGGGGCCCATGTTTACTGAATTCCACCTGTGGATTTTAGAATTCCACAAAAAGAACATATCGTGATGTGAACCCATACTCACAAAATACTTTGCACCAGCTTTTTTGTAAAGGGCCATCAATTGCTCAGGGTTCCATTTTTCTGCCTTCCATAACGGGATGATATCTTTATAACCAAACTTAGAAGGCGTTCCATAATGTGCTACATGATACTTGTTCTGGTCACTGCCCTGGATATACATATTCCGGGCGTACCAATCGCCTTGTCTTGGAACAGCCTGTGGTCCCCAATGCGACCAGATACCAAATTTGGCATCACGGAACCAATCGGGATATTTATACTGTTTTAAGGATTCATCGGTGGGGCTGAATTTACCCTGCTCATGATTAGCTGTGTTTTGCTGCGCTTGTGCATTTAACAACGTGGAAATTGCAATAATGCTTACGAATATTCTTTTTTTCATTTGTGTGATAATTTAAACGCTACTATTCCAGTTTCAATATGTAATGAGTTAAGAACCGGGGGCGGAATATTCAGTAGCAACGACCAAAAGTGTAGTCGGTTGCAAGAACCTGCCTTCCCATACGGTTTTATAATTGGTTATGATCAAAATTAAACATGTTATCCGATCTAATTTTGAATAAATTAGACTTTTTATTGTAAAAATCCGACATTTAGGAAATGATTAAAAGAGTACTGCAAAATACCTTTTCACTACTCAATGTAGATTATGTGAAATTAACGGCAAAATGGAATTACCTAAATGTGATCAGTCCTTATTTCCGGATTTACTATATAGACGATGGAAGTGGTGAGGTATCAGATCAATCGGGGTCTTTAAAGCTTGAGCCTGGATATTTATATATTATTCCCAGCTTTACGCTTTGTAATCTACATTGTAATGGATATTTAAGCCAGTATTTTGTGCAGTTTTTTGAAGAATCTGTAGACGGGACTTCTCTATTTGCGAGAAACCGCAATGTTTCAAAAATTAAGGCTACACAGATGGACATTGACCTTTTTAAGCGACTGCTCGAGATAAACCCCGGCCGTGGCATTAATCGGTCTGATGACCCAAAAATTTATGAGAAAAATATTTTCTACAAAGAATATCAGGAGTTGAACAATATGCAGGGTTTATCCAGTTACCTTGAAACCCAGGGCATACTGCTCCAGTTGATGGGACGTTTGCTCCAACCCCATTTATATCGTAAACATGAGGATCGGCATGCCCCAGCCAAAATAATTGAAACGGTTGGTTATATCCTTGTAAATTTGCAGCAGGAATTGTCTGTAAGCAGTCTTGCCTCCCGTGTTAATCAGCACCCCGATTATTTCTCTCGTTTATTTAAAACTTTTACCGGCCAACGCCCAGTAACCTATATTCTTGAAAAACGGATTGAGCGGGCACAGTATTTATTGGCCACCAGTCGGCTTGCCTATTCAGATATTGCAACACAAACCGGATTTGACAATCTCTCCTACTTTTCAAAATCCTTTAAAAAACTTACAGGCATGTCTCCCAGTGCCTATAAAAAACAGGTTTACATGGTAGGTTTCACATTATAAACACATCATCCCGAGTAACGTAAGGCTTATCCTCCCAAATCTACCTGCTTAATTAAACAATAGCGAGAGGTTTTCGGGCCAATCAGTGGAATCTACTTAAAGCTTTCTTTGCAACTGTTAACATTTGTACCGCTATCTGTTAACATATGTCCCCCCCTAGGAGATCACTAATGGATATTTTTGACTATGAGAAACACTAATCATACAAATCCATAATCATTCTTACACCTATAACTAAAGTCATCCCCTTATGAGCAGCCTCGCTGCAACCGATTGGCTATTCCAAAAAGTTGCTAATACCCCAATTTTATAATAAAAATTAAACTAACCATTAATAAATCACAATTATGAGCACGAAAATTACCAATTTAACGCGGCTTTCAATAGCAGCCAAAATAAGGCTCCTACTATTCTTGTTTGTTTCTTCCAGTGTCTTCCCAGTGATGGCGCAAACGGTTAACATCAAAGGAACTGTAACAGCTGCAGATGGCAACTATCCACTCCCTGGAGTAACAGTAATGGAGAAAGGAAAGCAAAACGGTGTAGTTACTGGCGCCGATGGTTCTTATAGCCTTAATGCTGCTACAAATGCCACGCTAATATTTTCTTCTATAGGATTTGCAAAGACGGAGATACAAGTAAACGGCAAAACGGTTTTGAATGTAAAACTCCAGAGTGACATTAGCGCCCTCAACGAGGTTGTGGTTATAGGTTATGGAACGGCCCGAAAAAAGGATCTGATAGGCTCGGTAAACGTTATAGCAGCCAAGGATGCAGGTGCTAACACCAATACCAGTGCAGCGCAGCTCCTTATTGGTAAGGCGCCTGGCGTACAGGTAACAAATTCAAACGGAACTCCTGGTTCAAACGCCCAGATTATTGTACGCGGTACAGGCTCATTTACCAATGTGGAGCCATTGTATGTAGTTGATGGCATACAGAGCGATGCTAATCTTTTTAATACCATCAATCCGCAGGATATTGATAACATTACTATTTTAAAGGATGCAGCCTCTACAGCCATTTATGGTGTTGCTGCTGCCAATGGTGTGGTTATCGTCACCACTAAAAAAGGTAAAAGCGGTTCGCCACAGGTATTGTTTGACTCGCAGGTTGGTGTCTCTACGGTGCGGAAACAACTTGATCTGCTCAATGCAAGCGATTATGTTAATCTGCTGAAAGACATTGCGGCCAGCACTAATATCGCAGTTCCTGCTAAACTCAATACCCCTTATGTATCTGTTGATCGTACCGATTGGCAAAAAGAGATATTTAGAACAGCCCTATCTACTCAAAATAATGCAACTATAAGCGGTGGCAGCGAAAAGGTAACCTATAACCTGTCTTTAGGTTATTTAACCCAGCAAGCAATTGTTAAAGATTATAACCTAAAAAGATTAAACAGCCGTTTTTCACTTGATGAAAAGCTAGGGCGTTTTCATTTCGGCCAAAGCCTTAATATCCGTTATACCAATACAACAGGGCAAACTGCAAGTATAGGCAACGCGATTACTTATGCACCATACCAGCCAATATATGATCCAGCTATTTTGGGCGGCTACTCCATTCTAACCAATGTTGATGATAACAGTAATGCCATAAATCCACTACAGGCATTGGGTGTTAAAACTCTTTCAAGTAAAGATTTAGTGTTATATCCGCAAATTTTTGGCGAAGTAAACATTATTAAAGGCCTTACATTAAGGTCGCAACTTGCTGGTGTATATGGTAATTCTACGGATGATTCGTATCAGATACCCTATGTTACCTCAAATAACCTGGCTTTTACCCGCCAGGCAGGCCGCGCATTTAACAGTTATTCTAATTATACTTTCGAAAACTACCTTTCTTTTAACCGTGCGTTTGGTAAACATAATATATCGGCAACTGCCGGTACCAGTTACATTGATGCCGGATCGAGCAAATACCTAAGTGTACTGGGTACAGGAATGTTAAACGATAATGTGAAAGATATTGGTGTAGCGCCAACAATAACCAGTCAGGCTAACACATCTGGTTATTATACCCAGTTTGGCCGGGCAATTTCTTATTATGGCCGCTTGGTATATACGTTTAATGACCGTTATACTTTATCAGGAAGTATCCGCCGAGATGGTTCCTCAAACTTTGGTCCTCAAAGCCGTTATGGTAATTTTCCAGGAGTTGGTTTTGCATGGCGGATCAGTGAAGAAAGTTTTGTAAAATCAGCGCTTCCGTTTATCAGCGACGCAAAATTTCGCATAGGCTGGGGTCGTACAGGCAATAACAAGTTTGGTTTAACCACAACACAAGTATTTACTTTTGGAGGTTCACCAACTGGTAATCTGATTTATTCGCTTGGTGAGAATAAAGGATTTGTAAACGGAACAACGGTAATTTCTATTGCAAACCCACAGTTGAGGTGGGAACAAACAGATCAAACTGATATTGGGCTTGACCTTGGTTTCTTGAACAATCAGCTTACTGTAGCCCTCGATTATTATAACCGAAAAAGCAGTGGCTTGCTGGTGGCTATTCCAATACCAACCAGCGTAGGCGTTGGCGGTTTGAGCGGATATAACAGTACCTTAATTACTAATGCTGCAGATGCTCAAAATAAAGGTTTCGAATTTCAGGTTGGCTATCAACGTAAAGGTACTGACTTTAGCTATAATATAAGTGTTAATGGTGCTTATAACCAAAATAAAACATTATCACTGGGTGCCCAATCGCAAACGCCGATAATAGGAGGATATTTTAACAGTTTAAATGGAATCACTTTAACACAGCCAGGAATGCCCATTGGTGCATTTTACGGTTATAATGTAGATCATGTAGCTTCTACCCAGGGACAGATAGACGCGTTAAATGCCGCTGCACGTCAAAAAACAGGCAATCCTAACGCAGTTTATCAGGCTGGATTGTTACCGGGTGACTTTATATTCAAGGATTTGAACAACGATGGTATTGTTGATGATAAAGATCAAAAGATGCTTGGCAGCGCCATTCCTAAGTTTATATATGGTTTTAATGCCGGTGCCTCTTACAAAAACTTTGATCTCAATATTGTTATCTCTGGTGTTCAGGGTGTTCAACTGGTTAACTCGCTTAAATTCAGTACCGAAAATGCTTCAACCGGGCATAATGCATCTACAGCAATCTTAAACAGGTGGAGAAATCCTGGAGATATTGCTGCTTTGCCAAGAGCTGGGCAGAATGTAACGGCAACAGGCAATTTGAGGCCGTCAGACTTTTTTGTTGAGAATGGAGCCTATTTACGTGCACGTAACGTGACCTTAGGTTACACCTTCACCAAAAAGGCTTTGAAAGCCTTCTCAGGTAATGTATTAAGCAATCTTCGGGTGTATGTAGCTGCACAAAATTTATTCACCATTACCGGCTACAAGGGCTACGATCCAGAAATTAGTACACAAACCAATGGTGGAGCAAATGGAGGAGCTGCCGATTATATATTTAATCGCGGAATTGATGATGGGCAGATACCACAGCCACGTACATTTTTGGCAGGTGTACAAGTTGGATTTTAAGGATAAATAATATTAAAGAGATCGTTATGAAAAAATATATAAAATACCTGATTCTTGTAGTTTTAATAATTGCAACCGGAGGATGTAAGAAAAGTTTGGACTTACAAAATAAAAGCGCATACACTTACGATACCTATTTTACAAGTGATGCAGCTATAAATCAGGCTGTGATAGCCAGCTACGCTACTTTATTGCATTCAGGCTTGTGGGCCCGCGAATGGTATTATATTTTTGACTTGCTGGGCTATGATGCAAAAAATGCCCAACCACTCCAGGGTGACCTATTGGCCCTGGCACAGTATAATTTTGCTCCGAACCAACCACAGCTAGAGTCCATGTGGTCTTCACTATACCGGTTAATTATGCGATCGAACGTTGTAATTAACCGTGCCCAGGCATGGGCGCCTGCCAATGCAACCGAACAGGCTAATCAAAAGCAATATATTGCCGAGGCTAAATTTTTGAGAGCTTATGCCTACTTTAACCTGGTTAACCTGTACGGACGTGTACCTTTGCGCAAAGCATATATCCCGCTGCCAACACCAGAAGAAATTAACCTGCCCCGTGCCGCTGTAGCAGATATATGGGCTTTTATTGAACAGGATTTAAAAGACGCACAGACTGATCTTCCTATTTCATATGCGGCAGCCAATTTTGGGCGTACTACCCGGGGTGCTGCGGTTGCATTGCTTGGTAAATCATACCTTTACGAAAAAAAATGGGGAGAAGCTGTTACTGAATTGAGCAAACTGACCCAGGCTCCCTATAACTATGCACTGGCTCCTGTATACAATAACCTGTTTGATGATCCCAATCAGAATAATTCCGCCAGCAATCCGGAGACCATTTTCCAGGTAATGAACCAGGCCTGGACCGATTGGGGTATCGGTAACCAGTATGCCCCATTTGGCGGCCAAGAAACATGGGGTGGGAAAGCAAGCCACTCTGCCCGTGCTCAGGAATATGGTTTTAACGATTGGAATAATGTGTTTATTACCACTACGGCTGTTAAAGCTTTTACCTACACTAACCCACAAACTAATGGTGTTTATGTTGATCCACGCGCGGCTTATACTTTTTATGGAGACGCAGCAAGCGGGGGACAAACTCAATATTGCCAGCAATGCTCAACTGGGCCAGTAGCATTTCCTTATGCAACAGCAGGTTACAAATACTTAAAGTATGAGTACTATAATAAGGTAGCAAGTTATGGTGGTCCACAAAGTGGCATTAACGGGCAGGTAATCCGTTATGCTGATGTGTTACTTATGCTTGCCGAGGCTTATATACAACAGGGTAATACCGGCTCGCAGCCATTGGCACTGATTAACCAAGTGCGTAGCAGGCCAAGTGTTAATGCGCCGCTATATATCAGTTTAGGAAGCCAGTCTCAGGCAATGGCCATACTTATGCGCGAAAGACAATTAGAACTAACCGGAGAACAATCCCGTTATTTTGATCTGATCCGCTGGGGCATCGCAAGGCAGACGATTAATTCGCAAAGACAGGTTGAAGATGGCACGCAACCTTTTTTAGAAAAAAATGTGTTATTGCCTATTCCCTTATCTGAAAAGAACGCAAATCCAAATGTTGGCAAGGATATCAATAATGATTGGAATTAGACAGTACATATTGATTTGCATAACTAACATTGTAAAATAACACTTGCTTCTGTTATTCCGGTTTAATTTCTAAATAGGGTGTCGCAAAAGGACACCCTATTTATTTTAAGCGCTAATGTTTTTGTGCCAATGGTAAAGAAAATTTAAAGGTAGCACCGTTACCGGGCTCACTTTCAACCCAAATCCGGCCACCATGGCGCTCAATGATATCTTTCGATATAAAAAGACCCAAGCCTAATCCTGCCGAACCATCCTTACTTTCCTTCGCCTGGTAAAACTGGCTGAATATATGGCGCTGGTTTTCTTCGCTAATACCGGGGCCAAAATCCTTAATTGAAGTAAGTATCTCTTTATCCTGATGTTGAACCTTTAATTCGATTGTCTTTGCAGCAGGTGCGTATTTAACAGCATTGTTCAGTAAATTCGTCATTACCTGTTCAAGGCGCATCCGATCAGCGTTAACGAAACTTTGTTCCGGCATTTCAATAGTTAAAATATGGTCTGGATGAGCTTGCAAAAAAGATTCTTTCATTTCCCTGATCAGTATGGCCAGGTTAAGGTATTCTATATTGAGTTGTAGTTTCCCCGACTGGATTTTTGAGATATCAAAAAGATCACTAACCAGAACGGTCATTTTCTCTAATTGTCTGATCGCCTTTTCGAGGAGGTTTTTTGCAGCACTTTCACCTGCGCTACGATGGGCCAATTGCAAAAAACCGAAAAGAGAAGTCATCGGTGTTTTTAGTTCATGAGAAGCCATTGCAATGAATTCGTCTTTTTTAGCACTTAGTTCCTGCACCTCTTTAAAAAGCCTGGAATTTTCTATAGCAATAGCGGCTTGGGAGGCTACTGTAAGGACAAGTTCCTCATGCTCTTCTTTAAAAATTGCCTTATCCTGATGGCCGAAAAACAGCCCGCCTATCACCTCACCTGATTTAGTTTTAACTGGAACTGCCAGATAGCTGATCACAGGTAAATGTCCCGAAGGTTTTCCATAATATGGCGCATTTTTACCATAGCGAGAATCCTGGGTGATATCATCCGAGCGTACCACCCCTTCTCCGCTGAAAGTTGGGTGAAATACATCGGTATTACGTGGCATTGGGAAGTTGGCAAAAGCCTCCCTTGGAGCGCCTGATATGGTATACAACCAATAAGACTCCCCTTCCTGGTTGACTTGATTATAAAAGAACGCCCCAAATTCTGCATCGGTAAGCTTTGTAGTCGCATCAGTTACCTGCTGTAATATCTGCTGAAGGTCCAAAGATTCGTTAATGCTCCTGCCCACAGCATTCAACAGTTCCAGGCGTTCCATGTGCTTGGCGATTAACATTTCGGACTCCTTTTGAGCGGTAATATTACGGGCAACCTTGGATGCCCCAATAACAACTCCATCACGGTTTTTAATAGGCGATACGGTTAGTGAAATATTTACCAGGCGTCCATCTTTTGTTTTTCTAATGGTCTGTATGTGGTCTACCTTTTCTCCTCGCCGCAAGCTTGCAATTATGGTTTCTTCTTCACCCAAACGATCAGCAGGGAGCAGTATGGTAATCGGGCGGCCGACAGCCTCTTCTTCCGTATAGCCAAAAATATGCTCTGCTCCTTTATTCCATGTCGTAATAATTCCATCAAGAGTCTTACTGATAATGGCGTCTTCAGAACTTTCTATAATAGCAGCAAGCCTAGATTGTTTTTCCTCGGCCAATTGCTCAAAGGAAACATCATGGACAATTTGCGACGTGCCAATAATTTGTCCGTCTTCGTTTTTGATTGGCGAAATGGATAAGGCAACAGGGATCTGCTTGCCTGAGCGGGTGAGACGAATGGTTTTGTACTGGCTGATACGCTTATTGTTTAAAACCTCCTTCATGATCTTTTCCTTCTCCGAATACTTGTCTTCTGGAATCAGTAGAAAAACAGATTGGCCCAATACCTCTGGTACAGTATAGCCGAACATGCGTTCTGCGGCAGGACTCCAATTGGTTATTCTGAATTCAAGGTCATGACAATATATCGCATCTTGAATGCCTTCGAAAATGGATTGCAGGGTGAAGAAGTCAGGAAGATGAGTTGATTTTATCATAATTGTTGAGAATTATATCCATAGAAAAGACCCATCCAATTTACTTTTTTAATTTAAACAACCATCCATCCTAAATGTTTTTTCCATGTCTCGGTACTCCATATCATTATATTTCCGCTCCAGCCCCTGCACACATCCAAAAAACAGCTACTAGATGATTGTCCAACGCTTACTGTCTTCAAGCCATACACTTGATCTGAAGTTTTTTCCCAAAGTACGCTATTGCTTTTTCTGTTTATTAATTTATCTTTGTAACTAAGATATTTAGATAATGAGATTAAAAATTGATAACGATACGTTGCAGCTCTTCAGAAGGGCAAGCAGGGAATACTCAGATAGATCTATATTTATGCATGAAGCTATTGCCAGAAAAGCAGGGCTCTCAGGTGCAGACCATAAATACTTAGGTATTATCCTTCAGTATAAGGAGCTTACAGCTGGGGAACTTTCAAAACTAACGGGGTTAACCACAGGGGCAGTTACAGGCCTGATAGACCGATTGGAAAAAAAGAAATTGTTAAAAAGACAGTCTACCAAGCTGGACAGGCGAAAGGTCCTGATCATTCCTCATGTAGAAAATAGTCTGAAATTGTTACAGCCTTTTTTCACAGAACTACAACAGAAGACAGAAAAGCTGATCTCTACTTTCACCAGTGAAGAAATACAAACTATCCAGCGCTACTTTACGGAGGCTTCGTCTATAATGAAGGAAACGGCTGATAAATTAAATAATGAAAAAAATGACTAAAATGGAAAATATAACAACAGGTTACCTGCATCGTGCTGAGATATGGGTTTGTGTTACTACATTGATCTACTTTTTAATGAATGGGGCACAGATTTTTGAAACATTGGTTTTTGTTCCCAAATGGGTTTCCTCCCCTCCAGATAATTTTAAGTTGCTGTCTGATGGCCAAGGAACAAGTCTAAAAGTGTTCTGGATAGTTTTTCATTCATTGCATGAGCTTACATTTATTCTTGCGATTATCTTTTGCTGGAAAATTGATCCGGTAAGAAATTGGCTCCTTGTTTTGTTCGCCATCCATTTTATGGTCCGCGTTTGGACACTTTCATACTTCGCTCCTAATATCATCGACTTTCAAAAAATAGCGAATGCGCCTGGCTTAGCAAAAGACCTAACTAAAAGGGTTTCGCTATGGCAAACCCTCAACTACCTTAGGGTAGCAATATTTATGATGGTCTCGCTAGGTCTTATCCCATTGTTCATAAAACTGTTCAATATGCAAAAGGGATAAGTCTTTTTCGCGGATCGCAATACAAGATCATACAAAGAAAAATCGTTATTTTTATATAAAGATATTAAGATAGTTTTTTCAGTTTTTTTGTGATTAGGCATATCAGAGCAAATCAAAAACAACATATCCCTAAGGAAAAATCGAACCACTGAAATTTGCACCTAAAGCCATCTCCGGCTCATCTTCAATCAAAATCCCCTTAAAACACCGATTTTTTTATCTGATAAACAGCGATTTAGAACATAAAAAAAAAAGGAAACAACCGATTAGAGTTGTTTCCTTAAGTACCCGGAGCCGGAGTCGAACCGGCACGGTTTCCCACAGGTGTTTGAGACCAGCGCGTCTACCAATTCCGCCATCCGGGCATTCTTGTTGGACGGGGTTGCAAATGTAGATAATGAAACTTGAAATGCAAAAAATATTTTAAAATAACCTGCAACTGGCTTATAGTTTGTTGCTTGCATTTTCAGGCCGTTCATCTTTCAGCTTCCTATCTACAATAAAAGGGGCAAAAGGTAGTAGAGAAGCCACAAAAATAAGGACTGTTTTGCCAAATTTCCATTTTTGTTCCTGCCAGGCCAGCACTAAAGTAGCGGCATAGAGTACAAATAACAAACCATGTGCCCAGCCGGTATACTTTACATATAGCGGCATGTTGGCAAAATATTTTAACGGCATAGCTACAAATAATAAAAGCAGATAGGATATACCTTCTGCCACAGCCACTTTGCGAAAAATTGAAAGAGAACTATTCATTGATGCGATTGTTTTTTCCGAAAGTAGAATAAAGCTTCTGCCTATCAAAAACTAAAAAATGATTTTACAATTGGGTGTTCATATTTTTTGTCACAGAAAAATGCAATGCAAGATCTGAAATAAATTCAGGATGATGATCGGAATGGAATGTTATACGTTAGTGCAAAGAACTTATTTCACCATTCATTTTTCATTTCCTATTTCTTATTGCTTGGGTAAACGCTCTCTTATTCTGCTAATGTATTTTTGCCTATAAAAAATATCTTTAATCAAAGGTAATGTTTGATCAGATTCTGATGGATTTTCATCAAATTTTTTAACCAGTTCGCTTAACTCATCATTCAATTGTTTTTCAATCGAATCTACATCACTATTTACTTGAAGTAATTTTTCAATATCTGGCTCAAATTCCAAATCCATTAAGGCCTCATTTACATCCATCATTTCCATCAAAAAAGATTGTGGCAGTTGGTAGGCTTCATCAGTTTCTACAATCCCTTTTAATTCGAGCACGTATTTTAAGCGTTTTTTAGCATTGCTTAATGTTTGATAGGCCTTGTTGTTCAATGTCGACAGATCGAGCACTTCTTGTTGCTTCTCTTCGCTTTCATTGGCATAAAAATCGGGATGAAACTGCTTACTAAATGCATAAAATTTTGTTTTAACCACATTTTGATCTGGATTAAACTGGATCGGTAACCCGTAAAAATCGAAATAATTGGTCGCTGGTTTCGCTTCGCTCATGATGTATAAAAATTAAAAAGCCGCGGATGTTCAGATTGACTCGTCAAATCTGCGCATCTGCGGCAATTATATAAATTTGGTTTTACTTACCGAAAGATTTTAGAATATCATTACCAAAAGCAAACACCATTAAACAGATCAAGATTACAAAGCCAACAATTTGTGCCTTCTCAAGCACTTTTTCACTTACAGGCTTACGTTGTACCATCTCAATTAAAAGAAACACCACATGGCCTCCATCTAAGCCTGGAATAGGCAATAAATTCATAAATGCCAATGCCATCGAAATTAACCCCGTTAAAGTCCAGAATTTAACCCAATCGAAAGTGCTTCCATATACCTTGGCAATTCCAATCGGACTGCTGATATTACGCGCACTTAACTTCCCGGTTATCATCTTCCCAATACCTTTTGCATTATCTACAAAAGTGCTCCACGCCATGGTTGCTCCAACTGGAAGTGATTGTATAAAGCCAAAATCTACGTGCGCGCTTGGAAGTTCTTTAGAATTAGCAGCTACACCGATTGTGCCATTATCTGCAACTTTTGGCGTAAAAGTGATCGGCTTACCATTCCTAAGTGCAGAAATAGTAATTGTTTTATTTTTATTACCTGAAACCTCACTAACAAATTCGTCGTAAAAAGTAATTGCTTTATTATTTACGGTTAAAACACTGTCGCCAGGCTTAATTCCAGCCACATAAGCAGGATAAACAGGCTTTTCCCATTTTTTCCCAAATAAACCTGCAATACGATCAAAAAATGATGGCTTATCCCCGTTTTTATCCGGAGCAATTACCATTTTAATGCTGGCCATCTTAACACGGGGCGCAATAAAATTCTCTTTATCGTTTTTCGATATTTTATTCAAAATGGTATCTGGAACCGAAATATATAAGGTTTTATTATTCCTTAAAATGGTTAATTGAGCGCCATCAAATAATACCTTGCTAGAGATAACATCTTCGAATTTGATCAGCTTACTACCATTCACTGCTAAAATCCGATCACCGTTCTTCAGCCCGATTTCTTTACCGATATTTCCCACAGCAATACCATCGGTTAATTTGTCGTTAACGGTGTAATTTTGTCCGTATGTGAATGTAAGCATCCAAAAAATGATAATACCTACAATTACATTTACGATAATGCCGCCTAGCATTACGATTAAACGCTGCCAGGCCGGTTTAGAACGGAATTCCCA
Source organism: Pedobacter sp. SG908 (assembly GCF_011759615.1). Classification (NCBI taxonomy): domain Bacteria; kingdom Pseudomonadati; phylum Bacteroidota; class Sphingobacteriia; order Sphingobacteriales; family Sphingobacteriaceae; genus Pedobacter; species Pedobacter sp. SG908. The sequence continues at coordinate 943,769 of NZ_JAAOYY010000001.1, read as the reverse complement.
AGGTTGTGCAGGCTGAGCCATTTGCTCAGTATCCATACTCTCATCAATCATTCCGGCAATTTTTACATAACCGCCAAGTGGCAACCAGCCCACTCCATATTCAACATCGCCTTTTTTGAAGCTAAAAAGTTTGAACCCCCATGCATCAAAAAATAAATAAAACTTTTCTACTTTAATACCAAATGCTCTGGCTGCCAAGAAATGCCCTAATTCGTGTAATATTACCAATAAAGACAATCCGAGCAGCAGCTGCCCCGCCATAATCAATCCATTCATATTCGCTTATAAAATTTTTATATTAGATGTTAAACTATACTTTTTGTTACTAATTCGCCGGCTAAGATACGGCTATGTTTGTCAGTTTCTAAATAATCACTCAATTGTGGCTTTTCAACAAAGCGAACCTCCTCCATACATTGCTCAATTACTTCGCTCATTTGCAGGAAACCAATTTTATCTTTCAAAAATGCCGCTACAACAATTTCATTCGCCGCATTTAAAATACAGGGCATATTGCCTCCTTTTCGCAATGAAGTAAATGCCAGATCCAAATTCCTGAAGGTTTCCATATCTGCTTTCAAGAAGTTAAAGTTTGGATATTCCAAGAAGTTAAAACGCTTAAAATTGTTTTTTAGCCTATCGGGATAATTTAAGGCATACTGAATAGGCAGTTTCATATCCGGAACACCCATCTGTGCTTTCATAGATCCATCGGTAAACTGAACGATGGAGTGAATAATAGATTGTGGATGCACGATGACATCAATCTGATCTACATTGAGGTTAAACAACCACTTCGCTTCAATTACCTCTAAACCTTTATTCATCAGAGATGCAGAATCGATGGTGATTTTTGCGCCCATTACCCAATTGGGGTGTTTTAAAGCCTGCTCTTTTTTTACTGTTGATAAGAAATCTTTTGTTTTGCCTAAGAATGGTCCGCCGGATGCCGTTAAATAAATTTTCTCAATCTCATTTTGCTCCTCACCAACCAAACATTGAAATATGGCCGAATGCTCCGAATCAACCGGTAAAATTTTAACCTGGTGTTCAGTTGCCAATTGTGTAATCAATTCGCCTGCAACCACCAAAGTTTCTTTGTTGGCTAGAGCAATATTTTTCCCTGCTTTTATGGCAGCAATGGTAGGTCTTAATCCTACGGAGCCCATTAATGCCGTTAATACCACATCGCTATCGTTATAAGCAGCAACTTCTGATAAAGCAGCCTCTCCGGCTAAAACGCTAATATCAAGTCCAAACAAAGCATCCTTAACTTCGTTGTACTTGCTTTCATCACAGATTACTACTGCATCAGGTTTAAACTCTCTCGCCTGCTGGATAAGCAACTCTGAGTTCTTTAATGCAGATAATACAGCCACTTTGAATATTTCAGGATGATCCCTGACAACCTCTAGCGCTTGTGTACCTATACTTCCTGTAGAACCTAATATGGTTATTCTTTTCAAATCGTTTTTAATATCGTGATGCTTAAAATTTAATTAAGCATTTTTTGTTCACTCCTAATTATAGCTCCGTCATTGCGAAGCTGGGCCTGAGCGAGCTGAAGCAATCTTATTAAACAATATACCTCTCCAATCCATCAGCCAGTTTCCTATCATTGCTTAAACGTGGCACTTTGTTCTGCCCGCCCAGTTTCCCTTCACTTTTCATATAATTTACAAAAGCATCTTTTTGCAAAGTACGTATAATCAATGGCTGAAGGATATTTCCTTCAATCAGGTCAAAGTAATAAATATTTTTCTTTTGCAAAGCCTTATCAACCTTTTTACTAAACGCAGCCATATCTTTCGGAGCAGACGAAAATTCTACAAACCATTCGTGGTAAGGCAATTGGCCAGCCTCCGGATTAACCTGAGGTGCTACTGTAAATTCTGTAATTTCTACTTGTTCTTCATTGGCCACACTCAAAATTGCCTGTTCTACCTCTTCTCCTATTACGTGTTCGCCGAAGGCAGAAATGAAATGTTTTATTCGTCCCGTTACCACGATTTTGTAAGGGTTTTTCGAAACAAACTTAACGGTATCGCCAATACTGTATCCCCATAAACCGGCATTGGTATTCAAAATCAATGCATAGTTGGTATCTAGTTCAACCTCGCCAAGTGATAATCTCGTTGGATTATCATTATAATATTCATCGGCCGGAACAAATTCGTAGAAAATACCAGCATCAGCCAATAACAATAAACCTTTATCTTTTTGCGAATCCTGATAAGCAATAAATCCTTCTGAAGCTGGATAAGTTTCAATGGCGTCAATTTTTTTCCCGATGCTTTGCTCAATTTTTGCTCTATAAGGCTCGAAATTTACACCACCATAAATAAACAGGCTAAAATTCTTGAATATTTCAGCGATTTTCTTCCCACCTGATTGCTCTGAAAGTTTATCGAAATACATTTGTACCCAAGGTGGAATACCTGAAATCAAGGTCATGTTTTCATTGATGGTCTCCTCAACAATGGCATCAACTTTTTGTTCCCAATCTTCGATGATATTGGTTTCGTAAGAAGGCAATCGGTTCTTTTGCAGATAAGCTGGAACGTGGTGAGCCACAATACCCGATAAACGCCCCACATTGATCCCATGTTTTACACTCAAAACCGGACTCCCTTGCAGAAAGATCATCTTTCCATTTACAAAACCGGCCTTACCTGTCTCATTAATATATGTTAAAATGGCGTTTCGGGCAGCTTTTATGTGCTCGGGCATCGATTCTTTAGAAAGTGGAATATATTTTACGCCCGAAGTGGTGCCTGATGTCTTAGCAAAATAAAGAGGCTTACCCTTCCAAAGTACGTCGGCTTCGCCCGCTACAACACGATCTACATAGGGCTTTAAGCCTTCGTAATCCTGAACTGGAACATGTTTTTTAAAATCAGCATAAGTTTTAATGTCGGCAAAATGATGGTCTTTCCCAAAAGCAGTATTTTTAGCCTCGTCAATTAGCTTTTTCAAGATATTATGCTGAGCATTTACAGCATTATTTTTCCATTTGTTAATCTGCCAAACTGCAAATGCTGCAAAGGGTTTACTTAATGCTGCTTTTAATCCCATGTTTAATGATTGAATTTGGAATAACTTAATGGCAAATATCGAGGCTTAAACGATATTATGTAAAATATCCGGATGCTCGTCTCCTTTATATTCGCTCGAAATTTTGCGGTATGCAACGGTTAAAGCTACGCTGGAAAGCGGAACAATGATAAATGAACTTAAAATATTTACAATAAAAGCAATTAACGGCCATTGTAGGTAGTTTAAAAGCAGATAAATTAAATATCCTCCTCCTAAAACAACCAATAACAACAAAATCTTAGTAAAATTTCCTTTAGTAGTGGCCAAACTCAATTTGATCGAATCGAATGGCGTTGCACCTTTATCAATAATAAAAAATGGAAAAAATGAGATCCTTAACCAGGTGATAAAAATGGCAATAATGCCCACAGAGATGGCTACGTTTTTTACAATTTTGACATTAATTCCGGTATAGATAAAAGGAAAAGCAACCAAGATTACAACTAAATAAACACCAAGGATACAACCTACAAAATAAAGGGTAGCTATCAGGAACCTAATAATCTGTTGCCTGGTTGGAAGCGTATCAACAATTTTCACATCACTTTCTTCATCGTCCATTAAATGGAAAATATATTTAAACAGCGAAAGATTAATGGTAAAATAAAGCAAAACAAAAATAATCACCATGATAACGCTTAAAGCTTTGCTCACATCTTTAATAAAAAAGGCCATTAAGCTTGATGCACTAGCGGTGATAAACATTAAAAAACATAATGTAGCAATCGAGAAATAGTGCTTTTTGGTAATGCCCCATGCTTTTTGCATTACATCGTTAACGGCGAACGTACTTTCTTTTAGATAATTTATCATTGTTGTTTGAATACCACACGTTTAAATAAATCCTGCATAAATCCTAAACCGTAGGCGGTTAATTGGATAAATGAAGATATAATGCTCAAAAATGCAACTTTTAACGATTTATTTACAGACCATGAATGAAAAAATATCAACATAAAGTAAATCAATAAGAAGAAGTTACAAACATATGCCAATGGAGGATATATAAAGTTACATAAAATAGTAAAGCCAAAACCCAATGTGAACAAAGCAGGAAAAAAGTGCACAGGTTTTAATTCTTTTGGGAAATGTTTGTAAATATTGATCCTGGCCCTTCCAAAAAAGTGCAACTGTTTGTAAAACTGGCTGAAGCTTGTACGGCGTTTATGGTAAACCTTAGCCTCTGGAATTAAGCCGATCTTAAAACCGTTTTCATGAATACGGATACTGTATTCTATATCCTCTCCCAACCGGGTTAAAATAAAGCCACCTACCTTCTCCCAGGCCTGACGTGAAACGCCCATATTAAAACTGCGCGGGTGAAATTGCCCAACATGTTGTTTGTTCCCGCGGATCCCACCGGTAGTAAAAGGCGAAGTCATGGCATAGCTGATTGCTTTTTGTACGGGCGTAAAACTATCGTGTGCCGCATCCGGACCTCCATAAGCATCTAAATGATGTTCATATAGATAGTTTTTAACAATTTCAAGATAATCGGCCGGAACGAGAATATCTGAATCAAAAATGATAAAATAATCTCCCTTAGCCCTTTCAAAACCAAAATTACGGGCAAAACCTTGTCCCGCATTTTCCTTGAAGTAATATTTGATATCCAGTTTATCTGCATAAGAGGCAACAATTGCCTTTGCATCGTTTTTCGAACCATCTTCAATAACCAAAACCTCAAACTGTAAATAAGTCTGCTTGGTCAAGGTATTTAAAAGTTCGTCAATTTCTTGAGGACGATTATAAAGTGGAATGATGATGGAGAAAAACATGTCTTGAAGCTGAAAGCGGAAAGACTAAAGACCAAAGCTCTTTTTGCTTTAAGCTTTAGTCTTTCGGCTTATTTAAGTTCTTTTTCGATTAAATATTGATTTCTTTCAGGTGCATTACGCGATAAAAGTTCGGCAATAAAGCCTGCTAAAAACATTTGCGACCCCACTATAATAGCAACCAGTGATAAATAAAACAATGGTTGATCGGTTACATCTCGGTAAGCCAAACCTTTCCAGATTAGGATTTGTTTTTCTATGAGTACATAAAGCGACATTACAATTCCTAAAAAGAAACTTAAAACCCCTAACGAACCAAAAAAGTGCATCGGGCGTTTGCCAAATTTACCAACAAAGAAAATGGAGAGTAAGTCTAAAAAACCATTTATAAACCTGCTGAAACCAAATTTTGTGGTGCCATATTTGCGCGCACGATGTTCTACCACTTGCTCAGCTATTTTACTAAATCCGGCCCATTTGGCAATTACGGGGATGTAACGGTGCATCTCGCCGTAAACCTCTATGGTTTTAATCACATCGCTACGGTAAGCTTTTAAGCCACAGTTAAAATCGTTCAGTTCTATACCGCTCATTTTGCGGGTGGCGGCATTAAAAAGTTTAGTAGGTATCGTTTTTGTAATAGGATCGTAACGCTTCTTTTTCCAGCCCGAAATAATATCAAGCTTTTCTTCCTGAATGCGTCGGTACAATTCAGGGATTTCATCCGGACTATCCTGTAAATCGGCATCCATCGTAATCACTACATGGCCTTGCGTGGCTTCGAAACCAACGTTCAAGGCTGCAGATTTACCATAGTTCCTTCTGAATTTGATCCCTTTTATGGCAGGGTTTTGAGATCTTAATTCTTCAATCACCTCCCAGGATCTATCGGTACTACCATCATCAACCAAAATAATTTCATAGCTGAAATTATTGGCAATCATCACTTTATCAATCCATGCCGTTAATTCTGGCAAAGATTCATCTTCATTAAATAAGGGTACTACAACTGATATATCCATTTTTGAGTATTATCGTCATTGCGTGAAGGAACGACGGAGCAATCTATTATAAGATTGCCACACCCCCTACGCATTTCCTATGCTTCGTTCGCAATGACGCATTATTAAAAACGTGCAAATTTCATCAAATTAAATGATAAAACCTGCACGTTCAAAATTTTATAAAGGAAATTAGTCTTCTTTCGGAAAAGAGTTAAATGTAACTGGTTCTTTTCTTTTTAAAATGGCAGCCAATATTAGCGAAAGCACTCCATACAATGCAAGTGAAACACCAAAACTGGTAAATATATTTTTAAAAGTTGGCTCAAGTTTTTCCCGCATATTACCTGCTTTTGCCATAGCTTCATCAATTTGTTCGCTAGCCATTCCGAATTTCTCCATCATCGCCCTTTGTGCTGTTTCGATGGCAGCTGCAGCTTTGGCCGGAAGATCAGGATCGATAATTTTCATCAGTACAACGTTGTAAAGTGTCGCAGTTAGTGCCAGGATTAATGAAACAATTAAAAAAGCTTTAAAAGCTTCTCCAAATGTCCAAAAACCACCAATTTCTTTACGAATGTTAATCCCTACCACTACCAATAAAGCAATAAACAAAACAAATATCGCTATCTGCGCCACAAAGCTGGTGTAAATTAATACAGGATCAATAAAATGTAGCGTTAATGATAAAATGATTGAAACTGCAGCCAGCATTAATCCATTTTTTAAAGCCAGTTTGGAAATAAGAGCACTCTTGTCCATTTTTTTTAAATTTTAGTTAGTTATTGATTGTTGTGATCAATGTATAAGATGCCGCATCGAAAGCTTTGTTACTGCTAAACTGAATTAATTCTTTTTCAGTTTCTTTACTTCCTTCTACATCCAGGAAGAAAACCATAAATGGTACAAACAGTTCCTGCATCTCTTCGCTGATGTTTAACTTACCTGCTGCTTTGCAGATATCCTCTACGCTGCTTTCAGCCAGCTGCTGATTGCTGATCAGCTCTTCATAAATTTCAAACTCATCCTGGAACTCATCGTCTTCTACCAACAAAAATTCTTTCAGGAAATCACCCAATTCAGGGTCTAAATCTTCATCCTTACACTCTTTAATGTAAAGCAAAAGATTTAAGAGTTCGGTTCCCCTATCAATAGTTTCTTCTTCAATATTTGCCCATTCTTCACTTTCCAAATAATCGTCTTCCAATTTCTGCACATCACTGCTAAAGAAATTCACCATTAATAAATCGAAAAATATTTCACGCAGTTCTTCAAATTTCGGATGACTATCGAAAACGGCATCAAAAGCCTCAGCTTTATCTAAAAAGTTAACATCAAGCTCAAAAGCAGCCAGTAATTCTGTTTCGAAACCTTCGACATTAATAGCCGAAACCTCTGCATATTTATTGATGGTGGCACTTAGCGCTTTTTTTACTCTATTATCCATAGGATTAAGATTTTTAAGATTATAGGATTTTAAGATCATTACATCGATCCGTCATGCTGAATTTATTTCAGCATCTATATGTCATAAGTTATTTTTAACTAACTCTCCCAGTACTGATTATTATTATAAACCAGTTTTACTTTGCCGGTAAGTTCAGTACCCAATAACGGACTGTTTGCCGATCTTGAATGGTTACTAGCTGCATTATATATCCATTTTTCTGTTGTATTTAATACCGTAAAGTTGGCTTCGGCGCCTTCTTCCATTACCGGAACAGTTAAATTTAACAATTTACGTGGATTAATAGCCAACTTCTCTGCAATTAAAGCAATATCCAACCCGGCTTTTAGTAACAATGGCAATACAGTTTGCAAAGCAATAATGCCGTAGTGGGCAATCTCGAACTCTACATTTTTAAATTCAATTTCCTCTGGGCGATGCTGAGAAGTAATGGCATCGATGGTTCCATCTTTTAAACCAGCAATTAGCGCTTTTACATCAGCTTTTCCGCGCAATGGTGGCTTAACCTTATAATTACTATCAAAATCGCTTAAAAGTTCTTCTGTAAACACCAGGTGATGTGCCGTTACATCACATGAAACCTGAACACCATCTTTCTTCGCCTTACGGATTAAAGCGACAGCCCCTGCAGTTGAAATATTGCTGATGTGGATTTTGGTTTCATTGTAAGAAGCCAGAAAGATATCGCGGGCAATGTGCATTTCTTCGGCCAATGCAGGTAAGCCTTTCATACCCAAAAGCACAGAGTTTTTGCTCTCGTTGATCTGAGATTTACCTGCGATAGATTTATTTTCGGGATAAACCATTAATAGTGCATCGAAGCCTTTTGCATATTGTAACGCACGGCTCATAAAACCATCATCCTGCAAGGCCCTATCTCCATCAGAAAAAGCTATTGCCCCGGCCTGTTGCATATCGAACAGTTCGGCAAGTTCTTTTGCTTCGCGATTCTGGCTAATAGAACCAACTGGCAAAACATCAACCAAATTGTTTTTGGCCTTATTGATAATGTATTCTACCTGGGATTTTGACTGTACAACCGGATTGGTTTGCGGCAATAAAGCTAATCCGGTAAAACCACCAGCTTTTGCGGTTGCGGTTAATGTTTGAATATCTTCCTTAGTTTCGAAACCGGGGTCGCCGGCAGCGCAGTTTAAATCGAAAAAGCCCGGCGTTAAAAAAGCACCCTGAGCATCAAAAATGGTTTCGCTTTTATCGGCAGTTAATTTACCTATGTTTTTAATTTTACCATTTTCTACCCTGATATCACATTGTTGATTGTTAAATTTACTTTGCGGATCGGTAATGGTTACATTTTTAACCAGGAGATTCATATTGTTTTTTTTGTGTTGTTAAAAAATCGGATGAGCAAAATTTCTGCTGCGATAAAAATCAGCGACAAAATTAGGCAAAGTTTCCATAAAGTTTGCCCGATTTTATTGCCGCCGGCAATTAATTTAACGGCATCTTTATCAGTATCAAATATCTTAAGATTACTTTTATCTGCTAATTGTTCAAGTTCTGTTTTGCTTAGATAGTGCATATCAGATTCTGTTCTGCCATTGTTAAAACTATAAACAGCGAGCAGCGAATCTGCAAGTTTTAGGTTATAAAAGCCTGCATTTTTTATCTGATCGGCAATGTAAATCAGCGTTTTCCCATCTGATTGGCGTATTTCAGGAATCGCTTCAAAATGATCGGCTGTGATTTTTAAGCTCTGGTTTTTACCCAAGCTGATTTTTTTACTGGCCAATATATTGTCATTGCCAATATTATAATATAAAGGCACTTCATTTCCCCCACTCAGGGCCAAGCGATAAATTAACGGCACAAAAACCGGATGACGTGCCAGATTTCCATCACTGGTATTTAATCCAGAAGCTGATAAATAAACCTGGCCGTTCCCAACCCCATATTTGGAGAAAAAGGGCTTTCTACCAGGCAGCAACATAATATCTTCTTTGTTGGAGCTATTTTTCTCTACAAAAGAATAATAACGGGAAACAGTTGGCAAATCCAGATTTTTGGGGATTTCCTCAAAAACTGTCCTGAAAATGGGGTTTTGCAAATCAATCTGGTCAACTTTATTTGCTGTTGTATTTAAAGCTTGAACGATAGGAAGCGACAATCCGCTTAAAAATGAATTATAAGTTTGAATATTGGCATCCAAATCAGGAAAAAGTACCACTGTACCACCTGCATTCAGATAGTTTTTTAACTGTTGTGCCAATCCTGTTGAAGGATTTTTCAATCCATTCAATACGATTAAACCGTAATTGGCAAAATTACTGTAGTTCACATTGCTTTCTGCATTTTCTGCAAGCTTGTAGTAGCTATCGGCAGCAAACAACGCTTTAATGTAATTCCCTGCATTAGCACCATTAATACTTAAAACCGGAAAACTTTCATCAACTTTAAAACTGAACGACAGTGTATCATCAAATGTTACCGGAAAATCTTTAATGCTCACAATACCTTTTTGCCAACCTGCATTAAGTCCTGAGAAATTCAGGGTATCCTTAACTGTTTTACCTGCAGGGATGGTTACAGCTCCCAATCCTTTTTGCTGGTTGTTGATGCTTAATTTTAACGGAATATTCTTTGCTTCTTCTTCTGAATAATTTTTTAGTTGTACCACTAAACGTTCATTAGCACCGGGCTGATGATTTGGAGAAAGCATCCAAACGCTATCAACGGCCACATTGGGCAAAGTATTGGCATTCAATTTCAAAAATGAATACTGAATATCGGCTTTGGTTTCGAGTTTTTTTGTGGACGAGCTATTTTTTTGAAAATCTGAGATCAAAAAGCTATATTTATTATTTCCGGAACCTGTTAAAACATTGCCTTGCCTGTTTAATACCTGTTGAAGGTTTCGGTTTGAAGCCGAGATTTTAACATCTTCTAATGCTTTCAAAAACGCTTCTTCGTTTAACAAACGTTGATGTTTGCCTTCGAAATCGTTAGTTAAAAGCTGAAAACGGTCGTTGATACCAAAACCTTTAACCAGTTCTTTTGCCCTCCGCTTGGCTTCATCGAGTAGGTTGCCATCTTTATTAATGGCTACCATACTGTAAGAATTATCGATATAAATGCTGACTACATTTTTTAAAGCAGTACTTTTTTGGTTGTTAGCAGGAATGTAGGGTTGAGCAAATGCCAGCACCAAAAAAATGATCGCCAAAATCCGCGACAACAGAATAAGCAGGTTTTTAAGTTTTTCTTTAGAAGAATTTTGTTGTTCTACTTCTTTTAAAAGCTGAACATTAGAGAAATAAACCTTTTTAAACTTCCTGAAATTAAATAAATGAATGATAACCGGGATAGCAACCGATATTAGTGCAAAAAGAAAGCCCGGATAAAGGAAATTCATTAAAAACCAAAGATAGAAAAATTATGGAAAGTGGCGAACTACTATTGTAATAAAGTCGTTTTAATAACTAAAGCCCGGAAATTCGATATTTACAATTTTCCAGCCATCATTGTGCAATGCAAAGTACAGTTTAAAAGGCCCGCTTACTATTTTCGATTGTTTTTGAATAACATCTCTATAACCTGCAACCCCTTCAACAAAGCCCATGCCCTTACCCTCGTTCATTAATTCAAAATTAACATCTATAATATCGTATCTGCCACCTACATATTCATCAGACCGACCGAAAATACCTTTTAACCGACCAATAATAACATCCTTACCAATAACTTTATTACCTGGGAGAATAAAAAAATCATTCAGTTCATCGGTAATAGCCTTCGATTGTTTAAACCATGCGTTTATAAATCTAATGGCACCATTTACGATATCAGCCTGATGGTTAAATGTGGGGGTGTTCTGCATTTTGCAAACTTAGCACTAAGTTACCTAAACTTCTTCATCGCAGCCCAAAGTTTTTCATCCATGCCATAAACATCAGGCCTGTATTCAATCTTATCGTTTTGCGACCAGGCCGTAATGTAGGTAATAATTAAGGGAACAGATTTCTTTGGCCCAAACCAAGCTGGTTTTAATTGGAATGCTTTGGTGGTATCTGCCTTTTGCGCCATGCGTTTTTTATACCATTTCACGTGCGTACTGTCTATCGGTGGTAAATCTACTTCTGCCCTTAATTTGTCATAAGTGTAAGAATCGTTCACTAAAAGTTCGGCAAATTGAAGAGGTTTTTCGATACGTACACAACCATGACTAATCGCCCTATTAGTTAGGTTAAATCCGTTCTTGTTATTGGTATCATGCAGGTAAATACTCGAGCTATTATCGAAGATGAATTTGAATTTCCCTAAAGCGTTTCCTCCGCCAGATCCTTGTTTAAATTTAAAAGGCAATTTATCCCTCGAATACTTGTTCCAATTGATGGTATCGGGCTCACCAATTAGTTTGTCTTTATAGTAAACTTTGATGTTACTGTTCGATAAATAATATGGATCTTTTCTGGCCATCCAATAGATCTCACTTTGTGCAATACTTACCGGAATATTCCAGATTGGATTGGCCTGAATGGAATTGATTTTACTGAACAATAAAGGCGTCTCGTGGTTCTTTGGTTTATCATCCAGATTGCCCGATTTTGCAAAGGCTTTTAACTTCTCTTCGTAACCGTTTTCACGCTTCCCACCAACACAAACTTTCATCGTAATTACAGTATCAGATTTATCAAACCAGGTTAACTTAAAATCAGGAATATTTACCTGCACATAGTTGTCTCCTGTCTCTGGCATTTTCCAACGGAAGCGCTCCATGTTTAACAGCAAAATCCGCTTTTCATCTTCTGCATCTGTATTTAAATACGCGGTTTGTAAAGCCTTGTATTGTGCCGATTTCGGCTGAACAGATCTTAATGTATCAACCAGACTTTTACTATTTAAAAGATTGATCATCCCCGAGCTATCAGGGCGTTTGACTTTAATGTAATAACGCGAAAAAATAGTGCGTGGATTTACCACCCCATATTTGAGGTAATTATTATAATTCAGATAAGCATTTGCAGATAACAGCTCCAATTTGGCAATTAAAGGATAGCTTTCCTCCACCTTTTTAAACTTATTGTCCGTTAATTCTGCTAACAAGCTTTTGATCTCATCGCCTTTAAAAATCTTTGGATTGAAGCCATGCACCTTACTTTGCTCTAAATAGCTCACCAGCGAGTCTAATTCCCCATTAATATAAAACTGCGTAACTAATTTAGGTTCAGCAGAATGATTTAAATAAAAAGCTTTTATGGTTTTAGGATTAACGAACTTGCCCGAAAGACTGTCCATTGTTTTCACAAAAACGCTATCATAAGCTACAGTGTCGAAATCTTTGTAGATTTTGTTCTTGAAATGTTCAGACAATACTTTTCCGATCTCCGGTGGGCTTTTAAACCATCCACAGGCAGAAATGAACAAAATAAAGGGCAGAATTAGAAAGCGAAACTTTTTCAAAAGAATAAAATTTTAATACAAAATAAGGGTTATTGGCAATAAAAACAGCTTAATGGCAAATTAAGTGCCATTATTTTTTGTTTTCCCATTTCAAACACTATATTTGCCAGCGCTTATCAGCTAAAGCATTGATACTGGCAGAAATAATTTATGAATTTAACTTTGAACCATCACTTACATTTACACCATCGCCGATAGGCGATATGATATGTTTGTTTTGTACTTCAAAACTTTTTTCCGTAAAATAATTTCTTGTTCACTCTATATTCAATACTTTGAAAACACTTAAAATCGCTATCCAGAAATCGGGTAGGTTAAACGAAAAATCTGTAGAAATACTTAAAAACTGTGGTTTATCATTCGAAAACTACAAAAGCTCTCTCATCTCAACCGTTACCAATTTTCCTTTAGAAATTCTTTTCCTTCGGGATGATGATATTCCTGAATATGTGCAGGATGGCATTGCCGATTTGGGTATTGTTGGAGAAAACGTAATTGTAGAAACCAAGGCCGAGGTAGATTATCTTCAAAAATTAGGCTTCGGGAAATGCACCTTAAAAATCGCTGTTCAGGCTACCAGTAATATCCAAAAACTGGAAGAGTTAAATGGCAAAGCGATTGCTACTTCTTACCCGGTAATCCTCGAAAAATTCTTACAGGAAAAAGGTATAAAATCTGATATCAGAACCATTTCCGGATCGGTAGAAATTGGTCCGGGTTTAGGTTTAAGTGATGCCATTTTTGATATCGTATCAACAGGTGGAACATTAAAGAGCAATGGACTAAAACCATTCGCTGATGTAATGCAATCTGAAGCTGTTTTAATCGGAAACAAATCGATAGCTGATAATCCAGAAGTTGCAGAATTGCTTCAACGCATCCGCTCAGTACTCAGCGCAAAATCTAACAAATACGTGGTACTAAATGTATCAAAAGATAACCTTCAAAAAGTAGTCGATTTACTTCCAGGAGTAAAAAGTCCAACCGTGGTTCCGCTCTTCGAACCGGACTGGGTGGCTGTTCACTCTGTAATTGCCGAGGAAGATTTCTGGGATAAAATAAACAGTTTAAAAGCAGCAGGCGCCGAAGACATTTTGGTAATGCCAATCGAGAAAATAATCAAGTAAAATCGTTTAAATTCATATTAACTATTAGTTAATTTAAAATTATAAAACATTGAAAATCTACAATTATACAGATTTATCTAAATCAAAAATTGAAGAACTTTGTTCGAGGCAAATTGAAGACGATAAACTGGTTGAAGAACGGGTAACCGGCATCATCAGCACCGTAAAAAAAGATGGCGATCAGGCTCTTTTCAACTTCGCAAAAACATTTGATAAAGTTGATTTGGAGAAGCTGTTTTTAGATGCAGAAGAATTAAAAGCAATTGCATCAACCATCCCTGCCGAAGCAAAAAAAGCGATTGATACGGCTTACCAAAACATCAAGACTTTTCACCAGTCGCAGTTAAAAACTGAAGATAAAATCGAAACGATGCCAGGTGTTGTTTGCTGGCGGGAATCGAGGGCAATTGAAAAAGTAGGGCTTTATATCCCCGGCGGAACTGCCGTCTTACCAAGCACTTTTTTAATGCTTGCCACTCCTGCAATGATTGCCGGCTGTAAAGAAATTGTGGTATGTTCACCTCCACAAAGTGATGGTAAAACCAATTGTTATTTAGCTTACTGTGCAGTACTGCTGGGTATCGAAAAAATATTCTTGATTGGAGGCGCACAAGCTGTTGCTGCAATGGCTTTCGGAACGGAAAGTGTACCACAGGTGTATAAGATCTTTGGCCCTGGCAACCGTTATGTAACTACAGCAAAAACAATGGTTCAGAACAACGTTTCGATTGATATGCCCGCAGGCCCATCAGAGGTATTGGTCATCGCTGATGAGACTGCCAATCCGTCATTTATTGCTGCAGACCTACTTGCACAGGCAGAACATGGTACTGATAGTCAGGCTATTTTAGTGGCTACTTCAAATCAGATCATTGCTGATACGTTAAAAGAAATTGAAAATCAGCTTTCTATCCTGCCACGCAAGGAGATTGCGGCTAAAGCAATAGCCAATTCTTATGCAGTTTTAGCTGAAAACCTGAATGAGGCCATGCAATTTTCAAACGAATATGCGCCTGAGCACCTCATATTGGCTACTGAGCATACTAAAAGCCTTATTCCATTGATTATCAATGCTGGATCAGTGTTTTTAGGCAACCTTACACCAGAAAGTGTTGGCGATTATGCCTCTGGAACCAACCATACTTTACCAACCAGTGGCTTCGCAAAAGCTTATTCAGGCGTATCAACTGATGCTTTTTTGAAAAAAATCACTTTTCAGCATTTATCCCGCGAAGGATTAAATAACATTGGTGCAACAGTTGAGATCCTTGCTGAAGCAGAAGGCCTGGAAGCGCATAAGAATGCGGTAAGCATTAGATTGAAGAATTAAATTTAGATAACATCTATAATGAGATCTGTCATGCTGAATTCATTTCAGCATCTACATAATAAAAAAAGACCCTGATCCGATAGCTATCGGATCAGGGTGACGAATAAAAATATTAAAATGGACATTAACGATTTAGTAAGAGAAAATATAAAAAACCTTCGCCCCTACTCTACTGCAAGGGACGAATTTAAAGGTCAGGCATCTGTTTTTTTGGATGCAAATGAGAACAGTTATGGCTCGCCATTGCCGGCAAATTATAACCGTTATCCTGATCCATTGCAACTCGATTTAAAAGATGCAATCAGTAAAATAAAAGGTGTACCGATTGAGAATACTTTTTTAGGAAACGGTAGCGATGAAGCGATTGATTTATTATTTCGCGCATTCTGTAATCCTGGAAAAGACAACGTAATTGTGCTGCCACCAACCTATGGCATGTATGAAGTTTCGGCGAATATAAATGATGTAGAAATACGCAAAGTTAACCTGCTTCCGAACTTCCAATTGGATATGGAAAAGATCGCAGAAACGATTGATAAAAACACGAAATTAATCTTCATCTGTTCGCCAAATAATCCGACCGGAAATTCAATAAACCGTGAAGATATTGAAACCATTTTAGCCAACTTTAATGGCATCGTTGTAGTGGATGAAGCCTATATTAATTACGCCCGCCAGAAGACCTTTATTCAGGAGCTAACCGAGTACGGAAACCTGGTGGTTTTGCAAACTTTTTCGAAGGCCTGGGGGCTTGCCGCTTTACGATTGGGCATGGCATTTTCTTCAACAAAAGTGATCGATGTTTTGAACAAAATTAAGCCACCTTACAACATCAATCAGGCGACTCAGGATTTAGCATTTGAAGCCTTAAAAAATATCGCGCAGGTTAACGATTGGATTAAAGAATCTGTTGCAGAAAGAGACCGTTTAAGCAAGGCTTTAACTGCATTAAATATTGTTAAAAAAGTGTATCCCTCTGATGCTAATTTTATCCTGACAGAAGTTACCGATGCTTTGAAAATTTACGATACTTTGGTTGATCAGGGCATCATTGTCCGCGACCGTTCTAAAGTAACTTTGTGCGAAGGATGTTTAAGGATTACAGTGGGCACAAAAGAAGAAAACGACAAACTATTAACTGTTCTAGAAAATTTTTAAGATGAAAAAAGTATTGTTTATAGACCGCGATGGAACGTTAAATATCGAGCCGGATGATGAACAGGTAGATAGTTTTGCAAAGCTTAAATTTTATCCACGCTCATTATATTATTTATCGAAAATTGCAGCTGAACTGGATTACGAACTGGTAATGGTTACCAATCAGGACGGCTTGGGGACACCTTCAAATCCTGAAGAAAATTTCTGGCCGATCCACAATTTTATGCTGGATACTTTTGAAGGCGAAGGTGTTCATTTTAGTGAAATTGTAATTGATAGAACTTTTGCAAAAGACAATGCCCCTACCCGTAAACCCGGCACTGCTTTATTAACAAAGTACTTCAGCAAGGATTATGACCTGAAAAACTCTTTCGTAATCGGCGATCGTTTAAACGATGTGGTTTTGGCTAAAAATTTAGGTGCCAAAGCAATTTTTCTTCGTCAGAATGATGCCTTGGGTTCGACCGAAGCATTGGATAAACACGAAACTTTGTTGGATGTGATTATTCTGGAAACCAAGAAATGGGAAGATATCTATAACTTGCTTAAAGCAGGAAGCAGAAAAATCCACCACGAACGCAAAACCAACGAAACCGACATTACCATTAACCTTGATCTGGATGGAACCGGAAAAGCCAAAATCGAAACAGGATTAAACTTCTTTGATCATATGCTTGATCAGATTGCCAGACATGGAAGTGTAGATTTAGAGGTAATTGCAAAAGGCGACTTACATATAGACGAGCACCACACGATAGAAGATACCGGTATTGCCTTAGGCGAAGCCTTTGCCAAAGGATTAGGCAATAAACTAGGCATTGAAAGGTATGGTTTTTGCTTACCAATGGATGATTGTTTGGCACAGGTTGCTATCGATTTTGGAGGAAGAAACTGGATTGTTTGGGATGCTGAATTTAAACGTGAAAAAGTTGGTGATATGCCTACAGAAATGTTTTACCACTTCTTTAAATCGTTCAGTGATGCCGCAAAATGCAATTTGAACGTAAAAGCAGAAGGTGATAACGAACACCATAAAATTGAAGCTATTTTTAAAGCATTTGCAAAAGCAATTAAAATGGCAATCAAACGCGATGCCGAGAAAATGGTTTTGCCAAGCACAAAGGGGCTATTGTAAGAAAATTGGAAGGCTGAAAGGTTTAAGGCGGAGGGTTTTAACGTCCATCCGCTGTTAATAAACCCGATAGAGCGGAATAGCCCGCATCCCGATTCTTCATCGGGAGAGGACTATAAGCGATAGCGGGACTACAGCACCTTTGAAAAACTGGCATTCATTTTCAAACCCTTATTAAATAAAAGAATCAGCGTTATTAATTATGATTGGAATAGTAAATTACGGAGCAGGCAATATTTTCTCCCTTACCGCAGCATTAGACCGCTTAAACGTAACCTACGGCATGGTAAACTCCGAAAATGACCTCGAAAAATATAGCCACATCATCATTCCTGGTGTTGGCCATGCAGGTGCCGCCATGGAAAAACTAAAAGGAACAGGGTTAGTTGAAGCCATTAAAAAACTAACAAAACCCGTTCTTGGCATCTGTGTGGGCATGCAGCTCATTACCGAACATTCGGAAGAGGGCGATGCAGCGCTTTTAAATATCGTTCCGGTTAAAACCAAAAAATTCGATAAGTCTCTGAATATCAAAATACCACACATGGGATGGAATGCAGTGAACCCGAAAAACAATTCGCTATTTGAAGGTGTTGAAGATAATACACAATTTTACTTTGTGCATTCGTACTTTATTGAATATAACCCTACTTTTGACATCGCATCTGCTGATTATGGTTTAAAGTTTTCGGCAGCGGTACAAAAAGATAATTTTTACGGCGTTCAGTTCCACCCCGAAAAATCGGGAAAAGCCGGCGAACTAGTATTAAAAAATTTTTCAAACTTAAGCTTATAAAATGTACATAATACCTGCTATTGATATTTTGGACGGAAAAGTTGTCCGTCTTCGTGAAGGCGATTACAACCAAAAAACGGAATATGACGTTTCAATCCCCGAAATGATAGAAAAATACCGTTCAAATGGTACAGATTTCATTCATATTATTGATTTAAACGGAGCCAAAGGTGATTTTAGTAATCAAAAAGCACTTTTTGAGATTATTAAAAAAACCGAAATGAAAGTGCAGTACGGTGGGGGTATCAGAACCATTGAGCAGGTTACCAATTTGCTTGATGCCGGCATCCACCGCGTAATTGTAGGTACACAGGCCATTACCAATCCTGATTTCTTACCTCAATTAAGCGAAGCTTTCGCTAAAAAAGACGATTACGCTAACCGCATTGTAATTGCAATCGATGTTTTGGATGAAGTAATTAAATATTCTGGCTGGATGGAAAGTTCACCGATTAAACTGATGGATTACGTTGACAAATGTCTTTCGTTAGGCTTTTTCCGCTTCTTATGTACCGATATCAGCAAAGATGGAAAATTAGGTGGTGCAGCAATAGATTTATACCAAAAACTGCTTGAACACTCTCCTATGATCAAACTGATTGCTTCAGGTGGTGTAAGTTCGATGCAGGATATTTATGACCTAGCTAAATATCCAATTAGAAGTGTGGTGGTTGGAAAAGCGATTTACGAAGACCGCATTACCATCGAAGAAATT
Source organism: Pedobacter sp. SG908 (assembly GCF_011759615.1). Classification (NCBI taxonomy): domain Bacteria; kingdom Pseudomonadati; phylum Bacteroidota; class Sphingobacteriia; order Sphingobacteriales; family Sphingobacteriaceae; genus Pedobacter; species Pedobacter sp. SG908. The sequence continues at coordinate 924,750 of NZ_JAAOYY010000001.1, read as the reverse complement.
AAAGAGTGGAATTTGAAGGCATTGAGTTCAATTTAAAATCAGTTGGAATCAAAGAAAACATTTATTGCGGGAGTAGTTATAACTTTACTAGGAATAGGAATGTTGCTGTGGGGCGTGCATATGTTCACTTATAGAGGTGATGTTACGGAATTAATGTCCATAACTGGAGAATATTCGTTTCTATTTTGCATTCCTGTTTTCTTAATTGGAATAGTTCTCACAATAATTGGATTAGTAAAAAGATAAAAATAATACCCGTCATTACGAGCTACGAAACAATCTTAATGCTTTAGTATCATTGTAGGATTGCTTCGTGCAATGGCGAAACTCAGACAAACAAATGCTTTCAAAAAGAATAATTCCTTGTTTAGATGTAAAAGACGGCCGCACGGTAAAGGGCGTAAACTTTGTTGACTTACGTGATGCTGGTGATCCTGTTGAATTAGCGGCACAATATGCGCAGCAAGGTGCCGACGAATTGGTTTTCCTGGATATTACAGCTACACACGAGCGTCGTAAAACGATGATTGAAATGGTTAAATCGGTTGCTCGTCAATTAAATATCCCTTTTACCATTGGTGGTGGAATAACTGAAATTGCCGATGCCGAAGCGTTATTAAACGCAGGTGCGGATAAAATCAGCATCAATTCGGCAGCAGTTCGGAACCCTAAATTAATAGAAGATCTGGCTGAAACCTTTGGGGTACAATTTGTGGTTTTAGCTGTCGATACTAAACATGTAAATGGTAAAAACATGGTCCACCTAAATGGCGGCAGGTTGATTACCGAATTGGAAACCGAAAACTGGATTAAACAGGCAGAAGATTTAGGCGCAGGAGAGATTTTGTTAACTTCGATGGACCACGATGGCACCAAAGCAGGTTTTGATTGTGGGTTGCTCAGTAAAGTAAACCAAATGATCAATATTCCAATTATAGCATCAGGTGGAGCAGGTAGTATGGCGCATTTTACTGAGGTTTTTCAAAAAGCCAATGTTGATGCCGCACTTGCAGCTTCGGTATTTCATTACGGTGAAATTTTGATACCAGATTTAAAACAGGAATTGAAAAGAAACAATATTCCTGTTAGGATATAATAATACACTCGTCATTGCGAGGCACGAAGCAATCCTAAAGCTATGGGTTCGAAAGCCTGCACAATAAGATTGCTTCGTGCCTCGCAATGACGAAAACATGATAAAAAATGAATATCGATATATCAACCCTTGATTGGGATAAAACAGCAGGCTTACTCCCTGTAATTATTCAGGATTACAAAACTTTAGAGGTTTTAATGCTAGGTTATATGAATGCTGAAGCACTCGAGAAAACGCAGGCCGAAGGCAAAGTAACTTTCTTTTCGCGTTCTAAAAACCGTCTTTGGACAAAAGGTGAAACCAGCAATAACTTTTTGTTTGTTAAAGAACTTTTTGTAGACTGTGATAACGACACCATTCTAATCAAAGCGGATGCCGTTGGTCCAACCTGCCATACCGGTAGTCGTAGCTGTTTTAAAACAGACTTCAATCAGAATTTCATTTTCGAGCTGGAAAATATCATTAATGATCGGTATGAAAACCCGGTTGAGGGCTCTTACATCAACAAAATGCGTGGCAAAGGTTTAAACAAAATAGCCCAAAAAGTTGGTGAAGAAGGTGTAGAAACCGTAATCGCAGCACTTGCCGAATCGGAAGAGGAGCTCATTGGAGAAGCTTCTGATCTTGTTTTCCACCTATTGTTTTTACTGAAAGAAAAAGGTTTATCGATTCAGGATATTGCGAAGAATTTAGAAACTAGACATAAATAAGACATTGAAAATCATGTCTAGATTCTCGGAAATCACAAAAGCTAAAATTTCAATATGGCACTTTTTGATTGTATTTATAGCTACATTTTTAAGCTGTTCTTTTCTCTATTTACTTGCAATTCCAATAATTTTTTGGATGGTTTTAGGAGAAAGTGCAGAATCGGACAGAATTGCCAGCTTGCCATTTAACGTGTTCCTAGGAGAATGGTTAGCTTTGATTTTAGTATTATTTTCTTGTCTGGCTTTATTTTCAATAAATTGGTATAAATCAAATCTACAACAAGCAAAATCCTATGTATTAACGGCCGTAATTATTTCATTTTGTTATTTATTAAGGCATCAAATTGCTGATTTTATTATTGAAAGATGGCCATAAAAAACTATTTTTAGTTTATGCTCAAACACCTACAAACCCTTCCTGGTCACCAAAACCCTATATATGCATTATCCAATTCGGATGAGGATGGTATATTTTTTAGCGCAGGAAACGATAAAGGCGTTGTAGAATGGTCGTTACATACGATGGCTTTTGTAAAGGTTAAAATGCCGGTACAGAGCTCGGTATATTGTTTACACTATTACAATAAACAACTATTTATCGGTGAACGCAGTGGTGCGTTTAGCGTTTACGATTTTAATGATCAGAAAGTAATTACAAGGATCAATGCCCATACTAAACCCATTTTCAATATACAAACCGTAAAGGGTAAAAATGAACTTCTAACCACTGGCGAAGATGGAACGGTTGCGGTTTGGTCGTTAGTAGATTTTACAGAGATTTATCGTTTTCAGGTAGCTTACGATACGGTTAGGGCCATTGCAATTGCGCCTAACGAAAGTGAAGTGGCCTTTGGTTGTAAAGATCACTTAATCAGGATTTATAACCTTGCTGATTATGGCCTCAAACAATCTCTCGAAGGACATTCATTACCTGTTACCTCTTTGGCATATCATCCCACAGGCAAATACCTCATTTCGGGCAGCAGGGATGCGCAGCTAAAAATATGGGATCTGCCAAACTATGAACTTAGGGAAACCGTTCCGGCACATATGTTTACCGTTTACGATATAGCCTTTCACCCTAGCCTTCCTTATTTCGCTACAAGCAGTCAGGATAAAAGTATCAAACTCTGGGATGCGGAGAACTTCAAATTATATAAAATCTTAAGTTTAGAAAAAGCAGGTACCGGCCATACCCACTCCATCAATAAGATTACATGGAGCCTTGATGGTAAATACCTCATTTCTACAGGAGATGACAGGCAGGTGATGGTCTGGGAAATGGAATAGGTTTAACCTAGCCATTTAGCAACTGACTCATTCGCTCTAAAAATGTAGGTTGCTTAATAATAGCCAATCCTCCTAAAACATAACTATCCATCTTCATTTTTATAAAAATAACGTCATCTCTCCCTAGCTTTACTTTTACATATTTGGTCTCGTATCCAATATACCTTAAATCTAGAAAAACCTTATTCTTAAATTCCTTTCTGTTAAGCCTAAACTCGAATTTTCCATTTCGATCTGTAACTGTTCTAATTTTCGAGCCTTTAATCATTATAGTTGCACCAATAATTGGGAGTTTACCATCTCCATCAATAACCTTGCCCTGTACTGTAACAAATTCATCTTCAGAATTTCCTTCTAAAACAGTCTCCTTTAAAGATTTTTTATTATCTGTCTGAAAGGTTGGATACGAGGAAGAAATATTTGCATTAGCCAATTTTGGAAAGCTCAAAAAAGCTAATAAAGAAGCGGCAATCAGGTTTGGTTTAAATCTACTTAGGGTATAATTCTCTTTCGCACTGATTAATCGATCAAGCTGATCAGGCTTAAATCTTCCACAACTAGCCCCTTGATTTTGGTTAAACCAACGTTTCAGTTCAGTATCAGTAAAGCTCGTAAAGTCTATTACAGATTTCCGGCAGGAACTGCAAAATTTCCCGTTAGGATCAGCTTGCATTCCCGCCCACTCCTCATGGCAAGGATTTGAGATTTGAATTTTAAATTTAGATGGCATAAAAAATGTATCTTTTATATAGGATACATTTTCAGCTATTATTCCACAAAACGTTTGATAATTCTCAGCTTGTGCGAATATTTCCCCAATTCTTTATTAAAAATTCCCTGATCATCAATCGGGTCAATTTTTACTTTGGCTGATGAATGGATAATTTCATTAGGGCTCAACATAATGCCTACATGGGTAATTTTGCCTTCATCGTTATCAAAAAAAGCAACGTCACCAGCCCTACATTCAGCTAAAAAACCAACCAGTTCACCTTGTTCGGCCTGTTGTGAAGCATCACGATTTAACTTAATGCCTAACATTTTAAATACGGTTTGTACAAAACCAGAGCAATCGAAGCCAAATAAATGCCTTCCACCCCATAGGTACGGGATATTTTGAAAAAATTTTGCAGTTTCAGTAACTTTATCGGTAAAATCTACAGTACTATTATCGTATGCTTCGAAATTTAACTTAAACTTTTCTTCACCTGCGTAACAAAAACCATCTTTTAAAAAAGGAAGGTTACTCGCCGGACTTAAATGATATAAACTTCCATCGGCTGCTGTTAGTACATTATTGAAGCTTAATGGAGCAAGCAATTTACAATCGTGCATTTCTGCAAACTGGTTTTGAGTAATCGGGGCCAACTGCCTGAAATCCATCCAACCTTCATACCCATCATATCCATTTTGAATGAGCCACCAGCGGTCTTCCTTCTGAATAACTTCAACATGATCGCCGAATAAAAGTTGCGAAACAATTTCTGCTCTATCTGATGCATCTGCTCTTAAGGGTGCTACAGCAACCCTACAAATACCGTATTGATTTTCCATTTAAATGTGCTCGTGAAACTATTGTAAAACTAATAAAATACATCCATTGCCTAACATTTTGCCTACAAATTTGTTATTTTTATGATGATTACCTTTTAAATAAGCTCGCCATGAATTTTAAAAAGATATTAATTGCCGTTGATAATAGTACCTGCTCAGAAAAAGCGGCAAAAGCCGGTTACGACATGGCTGAAAAATTTGGAGCAGAAGTAGCATTGGTTAATATTATCGAGCCTATCCCAGCCAATGTAAATCCCGATTTAACATTGGCACCCGTATTTCTAGAAACTTACGATAACAGCGAAGAGAACAGCCACATTTTGCTCAAAGAAATGGAGACGAAATATAGCAAAGGTGCAAAAACCACTTATTTAAGTGTTGTTGATACCGCTGCCCATGGTATTATCCAACAATCGGACGAGTGGGGATCTGATTTAATTGTAATAGGTACTTACGGCCGCACAGGATTATACCACTTTTTAATGGGCAGCGTTGCCGAACACGTAGCAAGGAAGTCGGCATGTCCTGTTTTAATTATCCCTAATAAATGCGATGTTTGAGCTAAAATTTCGGTTCATCCCAAATGAAAATTCACATATTCGGAGCTTCTGGTTCAGGTGTAACCACGTTGGGCAAAGCCTTGGCAAAAAAATTAAACATCCCTTATTTTGACAGTGATCAATATTTCTGGATACCCACTGATCCACCATTTACAACAAAACGAAATCCTAAGGAAAGAAATGACCTCATCAAAATGGCTTTAACAGAAAGTGATCATTGGGTTTTTGGTGGCTCAAGTGTGAGTTGGGGCGATGGTATTTTTCCAGAATTTGATTTGATTGTATTTCTTTGGCTTCCACCAGAAGTGAGGTTGAACAGATTAAAAAAAAGAGAATTTGAACGTTATGGATCTGTAATTTATCAGGCCCCTGAAAGAATAAAAAAGTATCAGGATTTTATAGAATGGGCAACTAATTATGATATTGATCCGATTAAATCTGGCTTTACAGGCAGATCGTTAAAAGTACATGAGGACTGGATTAAAAATTTAAACAAAGAAATTTTACAGATTAGAGGTGATTTTACTGTTGAAGAAAGAATAAAAAAAATTACAGACTATCTAGAAACGAAAAAAGGCACCAATGGTGCCTTTAATACTGTAAATATTTCATAAAGCTTATCCTTCCTGATGTAACCAAGCTTTCTTAGCTAATAATTCTTCTTCGGTTTCGCGAATATCTTCGTCATCCACACAACAATCTACCGGACACACTGCTGCGCACTGTGGTTCGTCATGAAAACCCTTACACTCTGTACACTTATCGGATACAATATAATAAACTTCATCCGAAACCGCTTCTTGAGCCGCATCAGCTTCAATTTGTTGATTACCAAAATCAATGATACCATTTAAATTTGTACCATCAGAAAAACGCCATGCAGTACCGGCATCGTAAATTGCGTTATTAGGACATTCTGGTTCGCAAGCCCCACAATTTATACACTCATCTGTTATTTTAATCGCCATGTTTTCGTCTAATTCTTTTGCTTAGTTTACCTTTGCGCTGCAAAATTAATAAATATAAACGATAATAAAAGTTTATAAATATTATAGGTGTAATATATGATTGTTTTATTAATTCATTTTGCTAAATTTGTTAGCATTTATATGTTTTTATACTTGCCACTTACACTATACTTACACCATGCCTACACCTAAAATTATTCTTTACAAACACAAAAAATACAGCGATAATCAACATCCAATCATTTTACAAGTGATAAAAAATGGAAAAGCGATTAGAAAAGTGATAGGCAAATGTAGTGAAAAAGATTGGCTTACATCAAAAAACAGGGTTTCTACAAGGAATATTGAGGCGCCAAGGATAAATAATGATATAGAAGTAGCTTTAAGAAATTATGGATTATCTAAATCTTTTACGCTAAAAAGCCTTTTTGAGAGTCAGATTGAAAATTATAAAACAAGGCAACAGGCATCCAGGCATGATGTAAATCAAACGGTCCTGGCACAGTTGTTAACTTTTTATCCGAATGTTGATTTTGAAGATATTACAGAAAGGTTTATTTATAAATTTGCTGCATATCTCTCAGAAGATATAGGGAACAATCCAAATACCATCAAAGAGAAGATGAATGTATTTGGTGCAATTATGAGACTGGCAAAAAAGCAAAAACTGATTATTGATAATCCATTTGAAGATCTCCAATTTGCAAAAGCCAAAACAGTAAAAAGTAAATTAACAACACTTGAAATAAAAAAACTGCTTGACGCCAAACTCACTGGCAAGCATGAAGAAGCCCGGGATATTTTTATGGCTTGTATTTACTTAAGAGGAATAAGAATAGGTGACTTACTACATTTAAAAGATTCTGATATAATTGACGGAAGGGTTCATTACAAGGAATTAAAAACAGGAGCACAACATAATGTAGGCCTTAGCGCAGAACTAAGTGAAATATTTAAAAGATGGTCTGGTAAAAACAAATTAGGTTATATTTTTAGCTTTCTTCAGGTGCAGAATGGAAATGACAAGTTTCTTTTTAAAGCAGGTATGCGAAATGCAATTGCTAAACTTGGTGGGTATATTAAGCAGATAGCAAAAAGCGTTGATATACAAAAAAACATTTCTCCTCATACTGCAAGGCATACATTTTCGAAGTTTGCAAACGAGGTTATTAAGAATACAAGCATCACTAAAGATCTTATTGGTCACCAAAGCCTGGCTATTCACGAGGGATATATTAGTGATATTTCAGACGACATTGTAATGGATTCTTATGCAAATCAGGTAATTGATAAAATTATAAATATAAATTAAAGAATGAACGTACAAGAGTTAGAAGATTGGTTTAAAAGTGTTGAATTACCAAAGGCTCCTATAATGCTTTTTCCTGGCACAGTAATATCTGACTTAGATAAGTTCTTAGAGGTTCATTTCGCGGCTTTAAAAGCAAATCCTGACAGTAAGGCTAACGTTCCGGTTTGGCATCGACTGAAAGCTTTAAAATTGCTAATAGAATCTAATCTGTAGTGTTATTCAATTCGTGATAAAGAATTGCTGCAGGTATATCGTCAGGCTCTAATATCCGATGCTCTTTTAATATTTGTTTATGAGTCATGCCGGATTCAATCATTTCGATTATGTCCATGACCATGAACCTAATACCCCTTATAGTTGGCTTGCCACCCATTAGACCAGGTATGATCGTAATCCGTTTTAAAAGTTCTTCATCGGTTGCCATATCAAAATAAAGTTGTTTCCGGAACTTCGTCCAAAGCCTCTGGTTTATTCCCGATTTTAATCAATTCCCTATCCACTCGGTATGCTGCCATATTTGAATCATCGCATGGGTTCATTAAATGAATTACCTCTTCTTTACTTGTGGTTGGGTCTAACCAGGCATTAATCTGATCGTTTGAAATAATTATCGGCTGTCTTTTCTTAACGTTATGGATATCGGCCATCAATTCATTAGCCGGCCCGGTAACAATGCTAAATGATTTAATCCATTCCTGATTGTCTGGATTCTGATAGAAAGCATAAATACAAGCCAGATTAAAAAACGGATGTTCTTTAGGGTGGATAAAGTATGGTAATTTATCCTTTTCAACCTCCTTGTACTCAAAAAAACCATTAACCGGCACAATGCACCGCTTTGTCATGATTGAGCCTTTAAACGATGCTAAATCGAATATCGTCTCAGACTTGGCATTTAGGGTGTTGTTGCTCAGCTTTATCATGTCAGGCAAAGGCTTTTTCCAATTAGGCATTAGTCCCCATTGCATACGCTCAGTTTGCCGTGCACCATCCTTAGCAGATATTGCTACCAGGTTAGGATGAGCAAAACCATTTGCGTGATAATAAATCTGATCCTCTAAATCCTTTTCGTTTAATACTGGAGCAGCATAGTAATCTGCATACTCGTATGTTTTTGAAGTTTGGGTGGCTCTATAACACATGATCTAATTTAAAGAAAATTGATCAAAATAATACCTACTACCTGGCTTATACTCAAATGAACCGCTTTTGCTTCCATCTTCTGTTGTTACCACTCCTGTAAACGGCTCGGGATATTCTCCAAAATCATACCAGGATATTTCTAAGCCTTTTAACGCTTTATCAAAATCAGCATCATTTTTTATAATAGCATTTAAAATTGTGTCATCATCGTTAAATTCCTGAGAAATAACGTTTTCTTTGAAATAGCTGATTAATGCCTCAGCTTCTTTTACGCTTAAATTTTCCATTTTATTAACAGTTTATATGTATTTCTTCAACTTCATTGTTTCCTTCCTGGTGAAGATGGATAATCAGGTCTTTATCGAACAAAACAACATCATATACCTGGTCGCGGATAGTGTTTGCAAACTCCTGTAAATCTACATCTGGGTGTACAATAATATTAAGGCTATCGTCTTCGCTCCAATCCCAATCAACAATATTTTCAGTGTATAGATCCTTTAAAGCAAAAGGCAGATTATAAATCGCTTCCTGTTCTTTAAGTGCCAATGAAAGATCTGGAAGCTCATCCTTTAACATTTGATCTTCAGTTTGCCATCCGTATTCAGCGTTGTCATCTTTAACCATGGTTCCTAGATAGGTATCACCGATAGTAACATTATAAATTTCATCATCCTGATCAATTCGGATCAACATTGGTTCCCCAACTTTATTGGGTGTGTATGTGAAAGTGCTAGTGTGCATAGTTTATATTTTGGTTATTTAAAGTTAACATTCTTACTTGGCTTTAGTTTTAAGTCATAATATTCCCACATCTTTTTCGTGTGTTGTTGAATAAATTTGGATGCCCGTAAAATAGTTTCATTTGCTATATCAAGTCCTTGCCTTGGGTCCATTAATATCAGCTGAGGGGCAGAAGCTTGATTTCTGTGAACTTTTATATCTTCGTCTGAAAATGCAAATTCTTCTGGAGTATACCACTTTTTTGTTGTTTTGCTATATATCCATTGATTATTTGCTTTTGCTTTTAGTGCCAGATGTGCCCGATAATCGCGGCCAGGATCTGGCTGTGGTCCCCATGAACTCATTCCCAGTCTGGATTTTTAACGTTAAAAGTATTTTTATATAATTCGCCCCTACCTCTTACTACTATTCCAAAAGAATATCCTCTGTATCCAATTTTTTTTAAAAAAATTCCAAGGTTAGGAATCAAAATTTGTTCGATTAACTTGGGTGCCATATCTTTTACCTTTCCTTTGAAATACCTATCCGTATATAATTCGTTAAATCCAACTAAATCTATTACAATATCAGCTCCTTGAACCTCAACCAATTTATCTAAACTCAATATCCATGGCCTCATATAGTCGTTAAGCCAGAACCAGCTTTGTATCTGGCGTTCAAGCGCGGGTTTATATCTTCCAAAATTTAATTCCATAACTATAACTGTACAAAGTTTGCTAATATTTTTAGTAATTCAAAATAAATCTTACAACATAAAAAAAGCCTCTCACTTCTGAAAGGCTTCAATCACCAAAATATAATTTGTAAAGGCCAAATGCGAGGATGAGGACGGCGAGTATCAGCAATGCTATCTCTTGAATCCTATCCATAAAAAAAAACAAACTATGCCAACAACACATATCCATCCCATCATCCCAAGTCCAGATGGCTCACTGGCTGAATCTACAACCTTAACATCTTTCTTTTCTGTGACTTGCTGATCTACATGTGCGTATTTACTTCCAGTCACGTCTTTATCGATTTGAGTATTCCTGTCGAATTTAAGTGCTACTATTTGAGGCTTAATGAAAGCAGTTGTTGTCAATACTCCGTTACTATCCAATACCATCTTAACATCAAGCAAATCATTGCTGATAGCGGTTAGTCCATTAACCAAGCTGTCAATATGAAGACCAATCTTATTAGTGCCAGTTGTCTGCTGTGGCTTTGTATAAGCTGAAGTATCAGCTTTTTCAGTTATGGTGATTTTGCTTTTATCGGCGATGATCTCAGCGGTTTTTGAATGACTACTAATGGTTGTTTCCGTATTATCAACAAGTTTATTCTTCGTGTTCTTTTTAAATAAGCTACAACTTGACAGACACATTATCATGCATAAAAATAACAGCCGCCTCATGATTTCCTTAATAAACTTTCAAGCTCCTGCAGCTTGATATCCAAACTGTCTACCTTTTTATTAATCGGAACAGCATTTATTTTATTTGTTGATGGCTTCACGGGATCTACCCTTCTTGATGATGCCCCAGTCAGACAGACCAGAAACACTGGAATAATTAAGATCTTTTTCATTTTTTCTTATTAAAATATTTCTTTACTGATTCTACCGTGCCATTAATATTTATCAATGAGGTATCAACATTTTTAACAATACTATCCTGTTGAGCCTTAATTGGTGCAATCTGCTTTGTAGTTTCCCTTTGAACGCTCCTTCTTACCTCATCAATCATTTCCTGATTGGATTTCTTCTCATCGTCAAGCCTTGCTTGCTGCAAGTCGCTATTCATAGAAATTAACATAAAGTTTAATCCAACTGAAAGGACCAATAGTGTAGCCCAGGGGTTTTGAGTGACAGCCGAATACAATCTATCAAACATCCTTTCAATCCATGCTCCTTTTCTATCAATCACATCTTCATTTTCTGACATTTTTTATTCTGGATGTTATATTTATAATGATTATTTTGTTGTTATTGTTGGCATGACAATCTTACCATTAGCAATTAATTAAGCTTCACTTGCTTTTGCCGGTGTTCCATCAAGATTTTTGTAGTAGTGTTTTTTTACACCGAGTGGTTGCACAGTGAATGGAGCCCTACGCACATCGGTTATTTCAGATTTTGGTATCCAGGTGCAGCACCAACTGTTTGATTGGTTTGCCCCATAGCATCTAAAATATTTATCGTTTTCTCCCACGATGTATGTCACGTGCGCACCACCTACTCTATTCTTAATAGCCGTGTCTCCAACCATTGCATCTTTGACTTCAACTTTATTCCCCCAATTTCTCCACCAAGCAGCTGATAAAATATTAGGCGCCGGAAGTTTTAGCCAGCCAGCACGATAGGCGCATATCCCCTTTCCCAATCCACACCAAGGCACTTCATCATTAGGGTACCAGCCAGATACACCAAGTTCTTTCGCCCACCGCATGATATCGACATTGTTCTCTTTGCCCTTAATCTCCATTAGGCCATTATGCCTCAAAGCTTCCTGTAATTCTTTCGGTAAATTAGGCTCATTATTTAGCCAAGCATCAATACCTGTAAGTGGCTTTCCCATAAAACAAAATTACCCAACCTGCTATTGCGGATTGGGTAATCGTATTTATTACCGTAGGTGCGTAAGTTATCTTATTCGGATAAACTGAATGTCGTTTCCTTTTTCGCTTAAAGTAATGGTTTGTTCATGAATGTAGACAACCTTATATTTCGTTTCGCCCATAAAATCTGTAGTCCAGATAAGAGTATCACCTTTTAAAATAAAGCTTTCTTTACCTTTACCTTCAAGGTTGTCAATAGTAAATTGCGTACCTTTATCAGAAGATAACCAGGTTCCCAATAAAGTAGGCTTATTATCTTTTTTGCAGGATGCAAGTGAAAAGGTTATAATTATTATAAGTAAAATTTTCTTCATGCGAGTTGGCGATTAATTATAATTCAAATTTACGTCGATTAATTGGCATTCCATATAGTAAATATTTACTATACCGGGACTGCTGATATAAGTATACCTTTGACCCACCTCATTTTAACGAAACCAGAACCACCTACCCTTACATCTGCTTCAAAGTCGCCAATACCAAGAGCTAATGAATCATCGTCTTTTTGTACTATTATATTAGATCCCTTTCTTAATGAGAATAAACCCCGTATAATATCAATAGCTAAATTTGTATTGCCATTGGCAACGTCTAACTGAATACCAATGTTTGGATTATCTTCACCTGGTATTTCATCAATAGTATTGACAATTTTAAGCACTGATTTAGCGCTTACAGTATCGCTACCAAAAAAATCAGATGGCACTCCAATACCAAATGCGCCGCCGATCTGCATGGTACCAATAATCTTTTTAAGCGCAATAAACGCATTGCTTTGCTCATTCGTAAGCCCCTCTTCGTTTATATCGAATCCAGCAATTTTACCGGACGTGGAAACCATGTCGCCACGCTGATTAACCCTAAAAGGTGCCGTTTCCTTGTCGGCATAAGAAGATCCAGCCCAAAACCTGATAGCATTCAAATCATCATCAGCACCGTTTATTCCGGCAACTTCTCCGATTTCAGGGTTTCCGGCAACAAATGCACCTGTCATTACAACACGATCACCGACATATGTTTTACGGAACTGATCCAATATGGCATTGTTGGATATTTCATCGGCAATTTGGCGGGTATTCAGCGCAACAGCTACCGATTTGGCAATTTCTTTTTTCCCATCCTTTACATCATTTATCAATCGCTCCTGGGTGCTATATTGAATTACATCGCTTATGACTCCTGTAATCAGATCAGGGTTAACCAGCGGCCATGAAACAGATTGTAAACGTAACGGTGTGTTCACTCCAAGGCTTTCACTGACCACGGTTAAGCTATCACCAGGCACTAATTTTCGGGTCAACCCCATTTCCCTAATATATTTCTCATCAATATTTAATGGAAAAGCTACCGGAGGGAATGAATGGCTTTTAGCATGGTTCTCCAAAGCCGCTTGCAATTCGGCATGAGCAGATACAAAATAACTTTCAGGCATGGTAATCCCAATCAATGTATATTTATCACCGACAGCTGGAGAAAAGGTTGCGTTAGGTATTGGATTTCCAGCATCATCCTTATTGGCCCGGATGCGCATGGTTTTTGTAATTGCATTGTATGAAGATATTACATATTCACCTCCAGCCAATTCTCCGGACTTAAATACAATTTTCGCACCGCCATCTGTTTTGGTTTGGGCATTCAGATCAAAATCTATGGTGTCATCGCTAAATTCCAACAAACCTGCAACACTTGTAAGCGTGCTGGTCCTACGTGGATAAATGTCCTCAAAAGTAACACTACCCTTTTTACGGCCATACTTATCTACATTTATTTCAAAGGGAGCATCAAGAGCAAGTCTATCCATTCCATCCCTATAGCTAGGCAATATATTCTGAGTGCCACCATATCCGCGCCATACGGTAGCAAAGCTTTCATCTACTGATTGCCTTGCTGAATTTGTTAGGCCTTGACCACGTCCATACCTCAATGTAATGTTCTGCAACGTACCAACCTTTTCAATCAAACTGATTTCTTTACCAACAATCTTATATTCCAGCTTGAAAGCCTCTGCAACCTGAGTTAATGCTATACGGGGCGATTGTTCATCAAAGGCAAATGCGATTGGTTCTGATATCAATGAGCAATCTCCAATACTCCATCCAGGATTATCGATATTCATGCAATCAACAATCAATCCCAGCAATTCCAATGGTGTTCCAGTGTATGAAAATTTGGTACGGCCCAAATGGATCATTATCTCATCGTACATATCGTACGTTGGCGAAAAGAATGTGATATCGTATTTATAAGTTTTGCTATCGATTTCCTCCAAACCAATGGCCGATTTGATCTTATATGGCATCAATCCTTTACCGGCATCATACTCGATGTAGTCATCCAATTGGATAGGGATAGGTGCTGTTGTGATGAATGAGGTAGTAATCTTATCCATACCCATAAACTCACCGTTGTAGATCGTACTTTCGTCGATCTCAACGGTGGCTTTGGTTACACCTACGCGTTTTATTTCTAGTTGGAATTGAGGCATGTTAATATAAAGTACTTAGCCATTGGGCATAAATATCCAAAAGAAGATTTTGAGCTTGCGATGATGTTGCTGGATGAATATTATCTGGCAGCCACCAATTAAGAACTGTAAAGTCTTTTGTTGGGTCAGTACCATCTGATCCTGCGTAAGCCGCCCGACCGGCATCATCAACCCAAAGATGCTGAGTATCTGGAATTCTGTTTTGGCTCCATCCTGTTTTTTCCCATGTTTTTAGGATTGGTAATTGCCAATACCTAGATAGTTCTTCCTGTGACAAAGAAATTCTGGGTCTTAATTGATTCTCATAATGCCCTAATATTGCTATCCTTGAATAGGGATTTGCCTTTAATATTAAATCTATATAGAAGTTCATTGCCCCCAAATATGTAGATTTATCATTTCTTATAACTGGCTGTGTTGTAAATTCTTCTACAGTTTCATAAGTTTCCCACGGCTTGGCATCATTATAAGCATGATTAAAAATAAACAGGCTTGGCATTGTTTTGGTTCCATTAAGATAGGGAACCAAAACATTTTCATAACTGCATAATATATAAAACTCTGCATCAGTAATACCCATTTGAATAGCTTCAACTTCATGTTGCCCGTCAAAATAAGATCTCATTGGTGGGTCAAGAGTACAATATTGCCTAAATGTGTCATCCCAATGCTCTAGAATATAAACTTTATCTGCAACAGCATCTCCCATAGCCCTCAGCATAACTGGCCATGGAATTTTATTAGTCAAGGATATCTTTGACGTCCCTGATCTTGCACAACTACTAGATATTGCTTCCTTTTTATAGAAGCCTCCATTTTTCAATATTGCAGCGGGAAGATCATAACTTAGGCTAAGAATAGAATTACCAAAAAAAACTATATCCTTCTTGTTAAGTTTTGATCCTGGAAACCTAATGTCGTTATCATAAGACCCAGCAACAAAAGCCGAATTCACATCTGAATTTCCAACATTTATTTTTAACTCTGATGTGGTAGGATAGTACTGAAAAATAGCACCCAATTTAGTCCAGTCTATTATTATATTAAAATCAATAAATTTTAAACCATCTGCCGTCCATTTCCTATTTTGATAACCACTTTTACCTTGAATGTTGCCATAAACAATAGCAGGTTGTATGTACTGAACTACGTTATAAATATCACTGGTGGTGATATTCCTAACTTGAATAGTAAAATTATAGGTGCTGTCAAGCGGCGGCACGATACCAGTCGCTACCAATGATATTCTCCAGTCATGACCTTTTTGATCATTAGGGACTTTTATATCAAATACACTTATTGCGTCTATAACTTTAAGAGCATCAGCAGAATAATAAGGAAAGCTTTTATCTTTTATATATGATGGAACTTTATCTAGTGATAAAACATTCAATAAATCTGCATAATCATCTTGGACACCGGGTTTAATAGCTATTTTTGAGGAATTTGAGTTAAATTCGAAAACAGAAGGTAATTTATTCCAATCAACAGCCGCGCTGTACTTTAATACGCCGTTTGCGTAAGGATAGTAAATCTCTCCGCTATAATATTTCACTCCTGCTATATCAGTTAGATTAGATGTATGCTTTACAATATCCCAATTGGCCCCTGCGGATTTATTCCTTATCACAATACTGTAATTATAATCGCCAATAAGATCTGCCGTGGTTGGCATAGTTGTAACCAAAAGAATTATCCATTCATCATCGACTTCATCAGCAATAGGTTGAATTGATAGTTTTTTTATAGCACCAATAATCTGAAGTTCCTGGCTTGAATATAACTCCATTTTATCAGATAAATAATCAGGGAGTAATTCCTGCTTTTCGGCATAGCCACTTAAATCAACATTAATATTAGTAACCGTAAAATCAGTTCCAATCTGCCCAATAATACCAGCAGCTCCGGTAATTTCAACGCCACCAAAATTAGGGTATGCGCCTGGAGTACCAATATAATATACGGGTGTGGCTGAGACTATTGGTGACGAAGCCGGAGTTACATTAGCTTTGAATCCTGATCCGCCTATAATACTTGCAAGATTAACAATCTGATTTATATCTGCATACTTTGCAGACCCATCATTGTTCTTGCCAACCATAATCTTATCCAGCAAATCCAAAGCTGTTGCCTTGCTCATTCCCTGCCAAAACCTTTGTGGAGTCTGATTACTAAATATGGCTTCAAGAGCCGATAACCTTTGTTCTGTAGTAGCCATTATGTTATAATTATATTTCCTATTTCTGTTTCAATTATATTGCCTGATGGTGTTGTGAGGATGTTCCAATCCAAATGTGCAGACACCTCGGTTAGTTTGATTGCGATGAACGCAACTACTTGCCCATCATTCACGCGCAATCCAGTAATTTTAAACCCATCCTTTACAAAAAAATCGCGCAAAGCATCCTGCTCTCTAGTCAGGTACCGTAAACCTGGTTTACTGAATAATGCTTTGAGTCTATCAACAACGCCAACAAAATCGGCGTATGATGGCTGAACAATGGCGGCATTGATAGTTATCTCCCTCTCCTTAGTGGTTGTATTTCGGTAGCCTTCATTTCTATATGAGGTAACCTGACCTGACTTTGGCACGGGTCTGCTGAACCGATCAGTAATGGATGTTATTATCAGGCCTAGTGCCGCAAACATTACCCCATCAATTCCATATCCATCATATTTAATGCTGCCCCCATATATAGGTTCATTGTTGACCAGTATGATTATGCCGTCCTGATCTGTAAGCGGATTGTATTGCAAAGCGTTTATTGGCAATGCTGTTGGCATAGGTACTATCGGGCATCTGAATGGTATAGTTAGCATGGTTATACCGTCCTGTAAATACTCTCCTTTAATTTCCCCATTCACTAATACATTCCATGTGCCCCAATCACATTGCAGGACAACCAGCCCATTATATGCATCGATCGCAGTAAACAAGGCGTAGCATTTACGTAAGGCATCATTCTTGCTTAGTCCACGAACCACGCAATCCAAGGAAATATCTATTCCCCCAAATCTAATTTCACTAGCTAATACATAAGGCTCAATTCCATCCTGATCATTGCCCCAATCATGGAAAGTCTTACCTATACGCGCTGGCATATCCCAAGCCCCGGTAATCGCCAAATTTGTATCACCAGATTGTATGGGAATAATCCCATAACTTTCAATCGATACATTATTTAACTTATAGTTTCCCATTATTTACCTCTATCATAGCTGGTGCTTCCGCTGCCCTTTATAGCCCGTTCAATGTTGTCCAACTTAGTGTTGAGTAAATCCGTATTATTGGCTGTTCTGTACGTATTGGCCTCAATTTTAACCTGCACATCAAAATTACTCTTTGCTATCTGGTACATATCGCCAATGGTTTTACCAACAGGCGTTAGTACATCCAATTGCCTCTTTTGATTATCATATTGGGCCCTTATTAATCCTATCCATTCGGTTGCAGTTGACTCGGTGACGTTTTTTTGTATGACGCCAACACTGCTATTGTCTGAACCTCCTTTACTGGTTAAATCAATACCTGTAGCCTTACTCAAATCTTCAATATCCTTTTTAGCTTTGGCACTAGCTTCTATGTAGGCCTTGCGCAAAGTTTCTATCTCATCAGAGGTTAGTCCACCTTCACTTAGCGCAGCAAACTGAGTATAGAATGTTTGCAATTGCTTACGAATCAGCTCACCCTTGAATCCATTAAGAATCGACTTCTGAATAGTCTGCTCGAAAGTCTTTCCAAAATCCTGCGTACCGTCAGTAAGCGTTGTAATAAAGTCATCTGCTATCTGGTCTAGGGTTGTACCAACTGTCTCTGCACGGAGATTATTAACCAATTGTTCAGCGGTTTCTTTGGCCTTGATCAAGTTGGTAACGATAGTTGCAGTATTTGCGTCAAGCTTACCCTCATCAAGTAACCGTTGCAGGGTGTTGATGTCGGAAGGTAATAAGGACGAGGCTTTTTTCGCCTTGGCCACCATCCCATTATAAGTTGGATCGATTTTTTCACCATTGTTGAGCTTAGTGATAAATTCATCCAGTTGAGAATCCCCGGTTAACTGATACCTGCCAACAAGTTCGCTAGCGTACTTAGCCTGATTCTCTCTTGCTTGGTTTATGGCAGATGAATAATCTTTAATTCTATCGGTTCCATAAACATCATTCAGTAATGCGACTTGTCTTTCAAGTGCCTTATTTAGCGCTTCGGTCTGTTTGTTTTGAAGATCACGGGCATATGAAGCCTGTTGCTCTCTTTGTTCAGACTTGGTGAAAAAACCAATTACACTTTGAAAAATAGAAAACCCAGCCCCTAAAATACCGAGACCTGCAATTTGTCTTTGTGCGTCTGAGCTGCTGTCCTTTTTAAGAATTTCTTTGAATCCTTTAATCTCTCCTATTTTACCTATCACACTTCCTACGGTTCCAAGCACCTTCCCAAATTCTGCATTCAATGCACCTACCTCCGAGGCAACGTTGTTTACTTCTCCTGCAAGGTCTTTTAATGCTTGTCCGTTTTTTTCACGTATCGTCTGCTCAGTCGTATCAAAAAGCTTATTGATCAATTTTATTTGCTCAGGGTCTACAATGGTTCCTGATTTTATCTGATCAGCTAATTGCTTTCTAGCTGTTTTAACCAGTTGCAAAGCGGACTTTACAGATAGTTTTTCAATTCCTTCAAAAAGTTTTTCATAGGATTCTAGTTGAGTGGCATTGGCTGCATCAAGCTCTTTAATATCTTTTTCATAGCGTTTTTTACGTTCAGCCTGAGCGCCGGGATTAGCTTCCAGGGCCTTGATGTCAGCATTATACTGCTCGGTTAGGTTTTTACGCTTATCAGCATAGCTCATGAACTCTTTAAGCAAAGCATCAGTACGTTTTTGTTCTTCCTGTAATGCCTCTGCAGTGGCATCCTCCAAAACCTTTTGTTGTTTGGCTACAAATTCACCACCACCGGCATCTCCGCCCTTAGCTTTATCATCGCCTAATAATGCTGCTTGCTTTGCTTTTAAGTTTTCTAGGTAGGTCTGATCGACGTTGATAAGCTTACCATACCTCTCCCTTGCCTTTTCTAAACCGAAATCTGATTTAAACTTTTCAAAATCTTCATAGTATTTTTTCTCTTTATCTATGGTTGTTTTTAAATTGGATGCATTTTGCTTATCCCGAAGCGCATCTTCTTCATCCGACTGGGCGCGCAGTAATCCACTTGAGTCCACACGCAGGCCTTTAGCCTTATTCCTAGAATCATTATTAAAGGCAATGGCTTTTTCACGCAGCTTTTTGTATTTAGCATCTACCTCTGCCAATTCCCTAGCATCATCATCCTGGCGCTTATCGCTTCCTTTTTTTGTTAAGGCATCAATTTCAGCCTGCAGTGCACGTTGGGCTTTTAATGCGTTCTCTAGTTTTCTGGCTTCTGCTAATTGTGATTTGTTGTCTATAACCACATTAGGAGACTCAGGTTTAGCTCCGGGATAAAGCTTGTCTCTTGTTTTTAACAGTTCCTGAACAACAGCTTTTTGGCGTCCATAATTTGCTGAAGTTTGATTTAACAATTGCTTTTCCTGAACAGCTAGAATACCATTAAAATCAGCTCTATTTTTAAGTAGTTTGTTCCGTTCTCGCTCCAAACTATTCAATTTTGCTGTTTGTGCGGTAATGGTATTATTCAACTCCTTCTCACCATTTGCCCTTTCAGCCAGTGTTTTTGCAAAAGCCCTACCCTGATCATTTAAACCTTCAACATATCCTTTTTGAGCCGCTGCCTTTGCTTCTTGCTGAAGGAATTTTGCATCTTCCTCGCTGAAGAAAATACTTCCTGTTTTTCCAGTTCTATTATAATTCTTAAGCGCATTAGTCCGTCCATTCTGTGTAATTTTGTTAAACAAATCATCAACCGCTTGCAGGGCATAGTTAGAGCCGTCAACAATTGCCTTGAAAAATCTTGATATAGATCCAGAAGTTGTAATTTTATCAAATGTGTTTCCTAGCTTCTGAATACTTCCTGCTAGATTATCGTTTTTAATCGCATATTGCTCAGCAGACAAGGTTGCTTCGTTAAAATCATTGGTAGCATCTTTAATGTGACCATTAAGCGCGTCCTGTCCATTCGCCAAGGCAGCAACTGCCTGAGATACACCTGCCCCGGTTAACTTTAGAGATTTTAAAATATCATTAAATGAACTTGTTGTTGTTCCTCCTTTTGCAAGTCCAGCAAAGAATAAGTCCAATGCTTTTTTAGCATCAGTATTTATGATATTGGTAAAATCATTTAACGTTAGATTCGCATCGGCCAACTGGGCTACCGCAAAAAACTTAGATCGATTAACGGTAAGAGCTGACAGCAATCTTTTGAATGCCGACCCTGCAACCTCAGCGCTTACACCGTTTTCTTGGAGTACAGCTCCATAAGAAAGTATGACAGGTAATGATAATCCCGCCTGTTTAGCAAGTCCTCCAACCCGTTCTCCAAAATCCGCCAAGAAATCACCAGTAGCCAACCCTGATTGGCCAAGGCCCAAAATAGCTGACCCAATTTGGTTGAATGATTTCTCAACGTCTCCTGCATTTGATTTGGTTATCCCAAATACATTATCTAATACCCCAAGCGATTTAGCAATACCTTGGGCGCCGCCTTGTAGCTCACCGCCAAGGGAAACGGCCAGTTGATCAACTGCCGTAGTAAACCCAGCCAATTGATCTTTAGCAATACCGAGCTGACCCCCGATAATAGCGATATCCAACAAACCTTTTAGAGAAGTCCTGGTATCGATCTTTTTTAATTGTTCCGCAAGATTATCAGCTTCTATGGACGTTAAGCCAGCGGTACGCCTAACATCTGAAAGGCTATCCGAGAGTTCAGCGTTATTGTTAACTACTGCCTTAATTCCGCTTAAAACTGCTGTAACGCTGATGTAAGTCGAAAGAACCCCTTTAAGCCCATCCAATGCCGACTTATAATTACCAACCTTACGGGTATGAATACCCATCGTTTCATCAAAGGCCTTTAATCTGCTATTGAGTTCATTGTATTCACGAACCTTCGCCTTTAACTCCGGCGTCATCTTGTTGAATCCACCAGTAGTATTTCGTATTTCAGCGCCAAGGACTTTTAACCGTTCTGTTGCCTCTTTATATGAGCCAGCGGTGGCCTTCTGCGCTTCCTTGGCTGCTTTAGCTGCTTTGGTTAATTCCTGCTGTGCTAATCGATTGGCTGCTATCTTATTCGTTAATTCAGCGGTAGCAGCACCAGTTTGAAGGTTTGTATTCTTAAGTTCTTGTTCTTCCTTTTTTAAAGCAAGCAGCTCAATTCTAGCTTTACGTAGCTGATTTTGAAATTCAATCTGAGATTGATTAAAAATTTTCTGGCTTTGAGTGACGGTATTTATCCCCAAATCCGCCAATACCCGCTTAAGTTCTTGCGCGTTTCTTTTAGCCTCTGTAATGCTCAGGGTTGCAGTAAAATTCAACCCCCTATTCCCACTCACATCTATACCCATACGCAAAAATACCCTGTACTATTGGGGGTATTTAGGCAATGGAGTTACTTACAGAGGTTGGTAAATTCGCAACATGGATCAAGATCTAGTTATAAAATATTGTAACCAAGTATAAAAAAGTTTACTTTTTATTTGCAAATAAGTAAACTATTGTTTACCTTTATCGTATGATAATTAAAGGAAATGAAATGGAGCGAACTTAAACGAAAATTGAAAAAAGAGGGGTTCGAGTTCTTAAGAGAAGCGAAAGGTAGCCACGAGGTTTGGCACCACCCCGAGAGACCAAATAGTGAAATGATTCTCACTAGCCACAATTCGAAAGAAGTCGGTACAGGTCTAGCAAACAAGTTACTAAAACAAGCAGGGTTAAAATAGCCCTGCTTTATATGGTACTCCAACGCCTTAAATTGGAGCGTTACACAGCGATATGTGAATGCAGTTAATACCACTAAACACCACTGTACGAAATGTCAAAAATTGAATTTATTGTAGAAAAAACCAATACTGGTTTCTCTGCATATGCATCGGATGAATCCCTTCCAATTGGGACTTCTGGAGACGATGTAACCGAATTAAAAACCAATATTTTAGATGCATACAACTCGTATGCAGAAATTAAGGATCTTGATCAAGTCACTATTGATGATGTATTAATCACCCTGGATGTAAAACAGTTCTTCGATTATTACAAGATCATCAATGCAAGTGCCCTGGGTGCTAAAATAGGCATGGATAAAACTTTGATCTCACAATATGCCAATGGCCACAAAAAACCCGGGCCAAAACAAGTTGATCGCATACTGTCCGGCATTAGGCAACTAGGACATGAATTATCCACGCTAAATTTATCCATTTCTTAATTATCATGATAAAAGCCCTTACGATTGTAGGGGCTTTTTATTTAGAATATATCGTCGGAATCCTTTACCTCTATTTTTTCTTTTGGCTTTTCATCTTCCTCAGATTGAATAGCGCCGAGATAAAGCATATAATTTTTCCAGCTGGTTTCCCAAAGAAGGCTATTTGCAGTATATGCACCTTTGAAGTACCGCAATGCGCTACCTATTCCAGAGTGTGGGAGGCTATCAACTCGCTCCCGTCGATCGGACTTACGTTTGGCTTCAGAATCTTCACTGTCCCTTTCGCCAAGGCAATAGAATTCAAAAAAGACTGCATACCCAAGTTTTCTAATATAGGTAACAACGCCTGATATAAATCTTCTGCCTCAAAGTTGTCTTCAATAAACTCGATCAAATCTGGTTCAGGCTCGAACTTTGTATTCTGAATACCGGCAGCGACAATGTAAACCAAATCTGAAAGATGTTCGTTAATGATTGGCAATAAAGAACCGGCCATCGATCCTTCCAAAATCTCACCTGGTAACTTTACAGCTCGACCAGCAATCCGGTACATATTGCCAACTATGCAAGGAGTTATATTAAACTCTCGTACCGTTTCCGGTACTACAATTGGCTTACGCAATATCTTATCAATGATGGCCCGTTTAGGTACAGGCATAGGATGTTTTATTGGCACTTTTAACGTATATACTGATTTCTCAATCAATGTATCGGTTATATTTTGTAGTATGTCTTTTTCTTCCATTTCATTTGGCATAAAAAATCCCCCTACATTTTGCAAGGGGATTTTCTTTATTGTTCAACCAGTTCTTTGTCTTGTACTTTAGGTTTAGTCGTTTCTTCAACTATACCTGTGCCGTCCTTACCGTGTCGTTTTGCGAATTCTTCATTTTCCTCAGAAACTTCTCCTTTCTTATAGAGCTTACCAGTGGCTTCCACGAGTAAATCACTTTTAAACTTTACCCACTTCATGGTTATGGAGTGGTAGAGTCGATTGGAGCGCCAGCATCAGTTACCCAAGTCTTAACAGAGATAGCATCTTTGTTACTAGTTGTTGTTTTGAATGATCCAACTTTACCTGTAAGTAATAATTGCTGAACTGATGTTTTATTCAGGTTATTTGTATAGGTAGTTGTTACCGCAACATTAGGGAGCACTATAACTTGTTTACGGTCATCCTTCATTGACCTGGTTGTGATTCTGATCATGAGGTTGGCCACTTTTCTTTTCGCCAAAGTAACAATACGTGTTGTTGCCTCGGTATACTCCTGATTGAACAATAATGCCAAAACCTCTGGTTTTTGTTCCAGAACACCAATAGCAATGGTATCTGCTTCACCTGGCGTATAAAAGGTTAATAATGCCACATCCTTATCCTCTGGAATAAGATCTGTTTCTGTATCGCTGTTTTTAGTGTAGATAACACTATCCGGAGCAATGTTTTCAAGCCTCACAAACGTAGCGCCTGTGATGCCAGCCTCTGTGGTAACTGCTGGAGCAACTTCAATCATCTCCACACCACCTACTATATTCGTTGCCATACTAAATTGTTTATGCCCCACAGGGCGGTTTAAATATTATTATAATTGTTTTGAATACTCTGGTACCTAAAAGTCATGTTAGCAAAATAGCTACCGTCTGTATCCTGGATAATAGTTGGTAGGCTTTCTACCCAAACCCTGAATGTTGGCTTAAAAACTCCATCAATCAGAGGCTTAACTGCTTTCGCTAAATTACTTAAGGTCGCTTGGTCGGGCAACGAAACGGCCTTACCATTCGCGGTTGATATAATGGCTGGCGCATAGCAATTCACATTGCCGAATCCAATCTGATCAGATGTATTACTGATGGAAATTCCGTTCACTACAATACCTTTAACTGATGGTTCGGTTGACTTAATACTAGGTTCAACCTTTGCACCTGCTCCCAAAAGGGTAACTATAGCGGGAATATTTATCAGCTTCCTGACATCCGTAACCATATCGAAGACATCTTTGTAATCGCTCATTATTTTAATAATGCTTTAATTTCGGTTTCAAAGTATGCAGATGAGCCACTAATTACATCTTTGCCCTTGCTTTCTACAAAGGCTGCATATTCCTCACCGGCTACCAATGCCATTGCCAATCCTTCCCCCTCGTCAATTAACTTAGCTACGAATAGGGCGTAATCTCGGCCAACCTCCTGTCCTTCGGTACCATCTTTTAAATCCTTAAAGTAGCTTTCTAGCACCTCTCCATTCCAAATGATCAGGTATCCGATTGACGATCGTAAATTCCATGTGATATTATTGAATGAGGCTTTTGCAACTGCTCTTTCAACGAACCGAATACCTGTCTGCCTGTAGTCATCAACTAAGGCATCAAACCATTTCTGAGTTTCATACTCGATTACCTTATCAAGGTCATTAAAATTAAAATCTGCAGTAATACTTATCATACTTCAATTCTATGCGAAAGTTGCCCTCTGTAGATCGCACGAACAGGCCCTTTAAAATGCCCCTCAACGTTTACTATCATATTTACTTCTGGAATTGTTTGTCCCGCATCCACCCTGATTGTGCCTACCTGATTAATTATCGTGCTATCCTCGTTTTTAAAGGTTTTCATAGCGCCATTTGAGGCTAAATGAAACCTACACGGCACCTCAATGGATTGTCCTGGATCATCTGGTAAAGGATAGCCTGTATCGGGATCCTGGCCACCAGGTGCGCCGGGAATAACGAATGTCATTACATGCGGTCTAGTTTCAAGGCCTCCAGTGCTGATTACTAATGTTTGGAATGATAAAACTCCGCCCTTTTCAACCTCTCCGCCTATATAGATAACCTGCAACTCAAAAAAGTAAACCTGGTTGTCTTCCAGACCAAGCACCAACTTACTTACATTACCGTAATCGAATGGAATGTTAATCCTTGTTGTGGTAGTGAAGTCGTCTGTTTTACTAAGCAAAAAAGCAATCGCCAGTACGGTGGTGGGATCAGTAATATCTGTGCTTCCATTAAGCTGAGCTGTCGTGTATTGCACATCCAGTGCGGGCTTAGTCATTACCATAACAAACGCTGAGTTACCGTTGGTTTAACCTCTGGTGTAATTGTTGGATCAACTTCTCCCCATTTGCCTAGCAACGCCTTATACACCTTCAATAGTTGCGCCCGGTCTGGTATCTTAATCGAAACATCATCCTCTGTCACATCAGCCGTAGTCATCAACGTAAGAAGAAGCCCCGCCATACACAAATCAATTGCTTTCTCCGCATCTTTCGCATAAATGGCATTACCATTCAACGATGCATCAATAAGCGCCTTCTCCACCCTGTTATCAGGTATAGCGAAATTGACTGTAGATATTAGGGCCTCTTTTATGGTCATGACTTATGCCTCTTCAATGTATCCAATGCTTAATAAATGATCAATTCTATCCTGAGATAAATGGCTGATATCGCTTTCGTGATCGTACTCTTTCGAGAAATCATCTTTATCACGGAAAGACTTACCCTCAACTACTTTATATGTAGCTGGTTCAGTTTCTTCCGGCACGAAAATGATAGCATCATAAATAGCATCCACCTGATCAGCAGAATAACCTTTTTCATCTTTAGCCACTTCAGCTTTCACTTCAGCTTCGGTCTTACCGTCTGAATGAAGCGAGCCGTATTTTGCAACGGCCGCTTTTAGTGAGTTTTTATTGAAATTTTCCATTACGCTTGAACTACTTTTGTGTCTAACTGGTATATTTGATCAACACCAGTAATTACGGGCAGTTGACGAGCCTGTACGTCAGTCCATTCGCCAAATGGCTTGTGTGTAACGTACTTACTCAATAGCGTTCCGAATTCACCATTACGATATTCGATTGCTTTTGAACGGTGACTATCTTCAACTACTTTTTTCCAAACCAGGTTGCCAACGTTATTGTCAGTCAATAGAATTACTTTACCTTCATCCCAAGCTTTAACAGTTTTCTTAACGCCGTCCTTTTCGAACTTAACAGAGCGATCGATAATGATTATTTGAACGCCTAACTCTGTCTCTAAATACTCTTGAAAAGCTGCGTAGCTTGGTATTGGCTTGGTAGTTCCAAAATTACCGATGCTTGTTGCATAAAGATTGGCTGCTTCAGTCGTCTTGCGGGCTAAATTATAGGTAACCTTATCCAACATGATATAAGAAATAGTCTTCCCTGCAGCATTAGCAGTAGAAATCATTTCTTGCATATCCGTAATCGGAGTTGCTGTTGAAGCGCTGGTCCAAACTACAGGTACACCTGCCTTGTTTGAGGTTAAATAACCATAATCAACCCTAATGCCAGAACCAACGTTATCGCTATCAGTTAGAGCTACCCCTGAAGACAAACCGCGTAAAAATAAATATTCTTTTTGCTCTTCGATACCAACTAAGGCACGTTTTGCATCATCAAATAATTCTACTACGATTTCGGAAATATCAGCGTTTTTGGCGACCATTGTATCCAATTGGTCTAACTGATTTTCGTTCATCTTCATTTCCATACCAAGCTTAGGAATATCTCCTGAAGCAGTTGAAATTGCAGGACGTAATTTCAATGGTAATGGACTATCCATTGCTACAACATCGGCAACTACATTCTGATTGTCTGCCGTGATAGAAGTCCATTTCCCATCCATGGATTGTTTTGGAGTTAGCATTGACTTGTGCAAATAAAGCGGGGCTTTATCTTCTCCATTTAAGGTTTTAGTGACCTTTGCCACAAAACCGGTAAAGTATTTTTGAATGTACTTTACAAATTGTGATTGTTCTGCCATTATGAAAGGTCTCCTCTAAATTTAATTTCGTTTAACGTTGCAGTCATAAAGGCTGCTTTAATTGATACCACGGAGAATGGAGAAGCATTTTCGTTAACATAACCCTCGATCATTACACCTGCGAAAGGTCTTTTGGTCAAGATTGTTGCAACGTTTACGCCTACATAAGTGTGGCCAGCCGGTAAAGCATCATAAACTGTATTGCCTGTTGTTAATGGCATTGGTTTATAATTACCTGTTGCTGTTTCTTTAATGATGATATGACCAGCATTGATAACATCAAGCGTATAGCCGGTTGTATCTAATGACTTGCCGCCTGGGATTGAAAACTGATTTTCGATAATGACAATGCTGTCCTTTGAATTATCGATGTTTACAGTTTCATCTACTAAATTGACTTGTACTGCCATTTTCTTTAGATTCTAATGTTTGCAAATGCAGCATCGACTTCCGCCTCTGTTGCTTCTTTTTTTGTGCTGGCATTACTGCCACCTGCACCGCCCGCTGGCCTGTCTATACCTAGACCATTGTTTGCTTCATCCTGGATAAAAGCTTTCACACTTTCGGCTTTACCAGTTGCCCATTCTTGATAATCTGCATCATCTTTAAATGATAATCTGTCAAAGTCTTTCAGCGCTTCAGTTTTGTAAGCCTCAGAAGTACCTTCCAATGTTTTAGCGTATTGTTCCCTGCGGGTTGTTGCCACTTTTTCGCCACTAAATGCCGCAATCTGATCGGTTAATGCTTTTGTTTGGGCTGCTTGAGCTTCCATGAATGTTTTCATCCATGCTGGTGCATCATCAGGCAATTCAACCTTTCCTTCTTTTGCAGCCTTTTCAGCAGCTTCTTTTTCAGTTTTTTCCTTCTCAGCTTTTTCTTTTGCTTCTTTTGCCCGTTGATGATCATCCATTGCGGCTATCTCTTTGAAAGGAGTTAGTTCGTTGATGGCGTCAATGTTTGCATCGATAGCGGTGTCGTCCGATTCGTCCGTTAATCCCTTCTCTGCACGGAGCACAATGGCATCCAATCTTTTCTGCGATAGATTTGCTTTTTCGCCTGCTGCTTTCGCTTTCAGTCGTGCTGTGATTCTTTCTTTAAGTGTCATAAAATGTGTTTTGGGTTTTAGCTAAGTTGCATCCGTTAATTACTCGTTCTACACCTTGCTGATTGAACCCAAAATTACCTGTAAGGCATGGGGTGATAAAGTAAACGGGCTTACTTGCATGGGTTGGTAAAGCAGTCCGAAATTGCCCACAAAAAAAGCCACACATTTCTGTATGGCTTTACCCAGTGCGCTACCTTTCATTCACGCGTTTGCCTCCACTATGGGTGGCCTTCTTTCCTTTAACTAACCGGTGATTACTTGTGTATTTCTTTAAATGCTATTGCATTCATCAGATTAGGTCTTACTTCATTTATCCAATTAAATAGTTTTTGCCTAACTTCGTCAGATACATCATAAGCTTCAACTTTCGCGATCATATCTTGTAAATTCTTTTCTGCTTCGAACAACTTGAAGTCAAGCCTGGCATTATCTTCTAACTGGTCTGCAAATGATTTATTCATATTTAAAATATATTAAATACTCAATAAAATATACTTTGATCAATAATTTACTATCCTGGAAATAATTTTTCCTTTATATGTAACGTAAGTGCCAACTGATTCTTGAATAATTAACTTATATCCCATTTTTTCGAGTTTTCCTTTCTTGATCTTACCTCTAATTTTCTTTCGTCTGCAATTGCGGTGTTTGACAACTTCAATTACCATTCTATCTACATTGGCATAATGTATATCAAGAACTTTCTTGGTATCATCATACAATGACGCCATCAAATTGTCCATTCGGGTTTTATCTTCAGGGGATTGCTTATAATTTATCATTTCATCAACCCTAGATCGATCACTATCGCTTAGGCGAGGTATTTGTCCAAGTGGTCCCATATCCCAAATATATTAAATTGTTACCAACTCCGCGCTGCCTACTACTTCAAACACGATAAACTCGGCCATTATTTCAAGGGTTTGTGCTATTTCGTTCACTTTATCCTGGCTAAGTAACTGTAAATCTTCTTTGTTTTACTATATTGCATTTATGTTTACGTTTAAGCAAGTTGTTATTATAATTATTGCTGTACAGATATTCGTGTACATATTCGTTAGCATAGCAAATCTTATATTACCAAATAATCCAAAACGCTTAAGTAAGAGAGATGCCGATCTGATAATCAAAACCTGCCCATCTTGTGTTTCTGCAATGTATGAGACCCGAATGATTGAGCCGAATAAATAAGCTAATCGGCTCATGGGTTAGTTTGGTTTAAATAATACTACTCGTTTGGAGGTTCTTGCCTGGGCTTCTGTAAATACCTCATAGTCATCGCAGCCTTCACACGGTTTCTGTTTATAAGGATTAACCTCATACAGCTTTAAATGCTGCATTAGGGATTTGAAAGCGTATAGGTAATTAACATAAGTGTTATCATGAATTTCGTTACCTAAACAGTCAATAGAAACCCCAAGATTACACCATGATATTACCTCTTGATATGTTAAAATCTTTTTCACATCCACCTCTGTAACCTCGCTTGTAAGGCCGATTAGTTCAAAGCCTTGAGGAATCTTTACTTCTTGTCCCGATTCTAAGAAATAGAATTTTCCATTAAATTCATAAAAATTCACACCATCCGGTACATCTACAAATAAGATTTCTCCCTTTTCTGTTTTATGTTCTACTTGCATTTTACCCACCCTTTCTGTTTAATTTCTTCCTCAGTCATTGGTCTAACCGTTCCGGTTGGTTGATTGCGCTTATATCTAATTTTTGCGTACCCTCTCATTGATTCATTCATAATTTAATCGTTAATGGTTTTTAGTGCTGGTTGCATTACACCTTATCTTTAAGTGAAAGGATTGATTTTTCATCAATCCAGTGATCCATGTTATCTTCACTGAATCCGTCATAATGAGTTACTTTCTCAGCCGCTTCATCTAGCTTTTGGTTTGCGTAAAGCTTCATGGCCTTTATAGCATCTTCCAATGGAACAACTTTAACATTATATCCATATTCACAAGCAAGGCCGTTATTCGATAATATCTCCTCTGCTGTTTTCATCAGTATATCGGTTTTAATTCTTGTTTAATTGGTTTGTCGCCTCATTAAACCCTATCTTTATAAATTGGTTAAAGTAAACAAGCTCCCTCAAAAGCTTTGTAAATCGCGTGGTTTATATCTTTGCAATCTTCCCATGTTTGACAATCACAAATTCCGTTTCCCCAATTCCACACTTCCATCCAGTATCTGATTAATCCTTTTTCTTTAGCTAACCCATGTCCATGATCGTCACTAACATAAATATGTAATCCCTTATAATTCGCATCAAAAGTGTGTTTTGTATTAACGTTTATATTTCTGTTTTGAATTATTCTTTTTCCGATTTTCATATAACTTTATAAAATTGTTAATTTCCTAAATTGTATCTGCTCCATTTACCTGACCCATACTCGGCATCAATTTCTTTTGATAATTTATATTCATTTAATGTATCTGTGTAAAAACTACCTAAATATTTATCGTAGTTGTAAACTTCAATTTTATACCATGCCATATTTTTTGTTTATAATATCAATCCCGCTGTGTTAAGTTTCTAATCGCTTCCTGCTTTGCTTGTTCGTTATTCATGGCTTTACCTGCTTTACATCGTGAATAGATATTGCCAAGCCTTTTTCTATTAGGCCGAAAACGTCGAAGTGGTGTTCGAATAATTTTTGCCAGGCATGGTAAGAAAAGTTAAAATCTAAAAATCCATCAAGGTTTACGCCTGCTAATTGATCGATCTCAGATTCCTTAGTAACCCCCGTTAACCATTCATTATCGGTTACTAATTCATCAGCTAATGGATGATCAGAAATAGTAAACATTGGCCTAAGTATTGGCTTAACAGCGAAAATATCAGCAGGATAAGTAAGTTCTGACAGGTAAACATTACCTCTTACAATCCCTTCTAATGTCCAAATATTACTACTTGAATATAGTCGGGTGTTTGCGGAATGCACCTGTAGTTCATAAGGCATATAAGGCGCTAAATGCGCAAGTGTTAGTGTTTCCATTACCAGTTATCTATTATGTAAATAATTAAGTGAACGTAACCAGAAGCAGCCAAAATGATTAAAGCTATTCCAGTATTTCTATTGAATATTGTTTCTATCCAATTCTTTGTGTTATTGATGAGTTTACCATCTGTATCGTTGTAGTTCATGTTTTGTTACATTACCCAGTCATTTACACTGGTCGGTTGATAATTATTTTCTATTGCTGTTTTAACCGATTCAATAGCGAAACCATTTCTAAAAGTGTGGCCTATTTTACGCTCGGCATTCACATATCTTTCGAGTAAATCAGGATTATGTTGCCCAGCAATTACAAGCGCATCAAATGGGCTGAAAATGCAGAAGCAGCAGGATAAACGCGGCATGCCTAGATCGTAAGCTGGATGATATGGAAGATCATTTTCTCTGATAGTTGACCAAACCTTATCTAAGCTCCAGTCATGAACTGGTAGCCAGTCAATAACAGTTCTGGTTTTTGTAGTTAGAGGCTTGTTAATTTTTAAAACTTCCTTTTTTGCTCTGGCCGGGCTTTCATCTTTTCTAAATCCAAAAACATGCAGCACTTTACACTGACCTAATCCTCTGGTTATTTGAGTAACTATTCTACCCCCAGGACCGCGTTTAAAATCACTGGTGCAATATCTATTAACATTATCAGGCCATTTACCACGACGTTCAACATATTCCAACAAAGTTTCTTCGTAACCATTCTTATCACGACGCTTAGAGTAAAATGTTTTTAACCCAAAGTGATCAGCTTGTGTTTTAACTAACTCTTTTGTGCCTTTCCATTCCATTTCGCCTAAATCTTGATGGCTAACAATTATATTTTTCTTTGGGTAATTTTGCTCATTAGCCAGACGACATACTTCATAGATTGCAATAAGCGAATCCTTTCCAGCGCTGCTATTTAAAACGATCCTATCGTAATCATGTAAATTCATTCTCTTGGTTGTTTAAGACAGTTGGTAGCTGTCGGTTAAATAATTATTGCTCCTAATACCCCAACAGCAAACATCACGACATATACCACCCTGTCGGCTAATACCCAATTACACATCTGCAGCCTCCTTTTCCTTTGGCGCTATACATCCCAAGCTTTCCATAGCGGCTTTGGCTATTTTTAAACCCATTTCTACACCTGATTGATAACTTGCTGGGTTTTCGCTGCCTGTATACATGGCAAGAGTGCTACAGATCGACAAATAAGCCTGTTCATTACGTTCTTGATTACTTAGCATACGAATGCCTCCTTTCTGGTTTTCCAGAAACCTATCATTGCTGCCTGAAATTCTTCTTCCGGGCAATCCAGTAGCCAGGCAAGCAGATCTGCATCATGATATTCAATATAATCTGTATCGAATGGAGATAAAGAGCCGAAAGGACGATTGCCAACGTGATCTGAAACTGTTGGAGCCTGCACAGTAAGCGCCCTAACAGGAATAGCGATCATGCCTCGGTTTGTGGTGAACTCAACCTTAGTTCCGTTAAGCTCAATCAGTGATGGTTTGAGGTATTTTTTCATATCTTTTTAATATCAAATTGTGATAACTAAAAGCCAAAAAAATATGATCACCCATAACGAGTAATCATATTTCTATTCATTCTACACCTAATCAGTCAGTCCATAACAACATCACAAAGGCCTTCCGCTGAACTACGATGTAAAGATAATTATTATCTTTTTAATATCAAATTGTTATAAGAAAAAAATGAAAATTTATTTTATTGGGCTACTGGCGCTACCGGCTTCGGTGCCAATGCTGCTCTTTTAGCCACTTCTTCTTCTATGGCTTTTATCTCAGCATCAATATCAGTTACTGTGCCAAGCATATTTATAGCTGTTTTCATGGAAATAAGTCTAGCTTCGTATAATTTTACTGCATTGTCAAAATCTTCAGTTCTATTTTTAGGTAGATCTATTGAAAACTTAGGCTTAATCACCAGGCTAAGTGACGGCTTAACATTTACATTGATTATTGACATAGCAGACTTCAAGAAATTGAAATTTCGCTGATGAAACATACCTATAGAGCCTTTATGCTTGCGTTTGGCCTTGTTTGTTGATGGTAAAAGCATCATTTCAATGGTTACGCCGGGTAAATCACCTGATATATCTTCAAATTTAAGGTCAGGAGTTGCTGTTTCGGTAAAAATATCGGTTCTGATGTTCTTGCGTTCGTTACTTGCTGATTCTTGCCCTCCTTTAGACTCTACATACTTCAGGTCAGCCTTTTCTCCTGCCATCTGAAATGTTTTACGGGTGTTTGAAGCGCCACCACCCGAAGCGGCCACTATTTCACCTGTAGCAACAAGTATAGGGAATGCGCTAATCTCGTTTTCATCTGCGCTATCTGAATCTATCTTTTCAATACGTTCGATCTTTGCAGCTACATCGGCCCACTCTGTACGCTTCTGCTCATCTAAAATGAAATTGGCCTTTCCGTAGGGGATTGGCGTTGATTTTTCCAATGCCCAACCGGTTTCTGATTCGATAAAAGTCATGTATTTATCAGATAGGAATAGATCCATCTTATTTACCTTCTGCCCATCAATCTTTACAATGTATTTCCGAGCTGCTCCTATCATATCTTTATACTGATCACGAAGCGGGATAATAACATCACCATCTTCTGGGCTCATTATGGTACATCGCATTTTAAATCGACTGCTGCCACCTGGGATAATATCATCCCAATAACCTGGCTCTGCAGGTACGCTATACCAAACCAAAAGTACTGTAAGAAATCGCTGCTTAATCCGTTCGATTTCCATTGCCAGGTAGTCAAACTTATTATCTTCCAAAGTTTTCTTAACCATGGCAAGCATAATTTCATCTGTTGCATTACCTTCTCTTGGCGTACAATCAATGCCTATGCCTGCCGACAATGCGAGGTCTACACTCCAATCGATAATAAGCTTTTGGGTAGCAGATGGAATACGGTGAACGGCTTTAGTTTCCTTGCGGTAGATTTCGTTACCTGCAGGGTCCTTTTGTCCTGTAGCAACATCAACTTGCCTATCCGGCCTGTACTGCTTATCTGTTACAACACGGTGCTGCTCAGGCTCGAAATTCTCCGCATCATCCGGTATCTCAGGCGCCAAATCGGTAACCGCATCCACCAGTTTCTTAGGATCATCCAATAACGCCTCTAATTCCTCTTTCTCCATATCTCTTATCGTAGGCTTTGCCTAAAAGCAAAAATACCCCACATAAAGCAGGGTATTTTGGTGGTGGTTTTATTTGCGCGGGTTGGTAAGGATTAACATGACTTAGGCTTAAAACCATCTTCCCTGGATAGGTCGGTTTCATTTGGTGCAACCACATAGCCTAACCCTTTCATTTTTGGAATATCTTCATCGATTACTCCAATAAATGGCGGCAGGTAATTATGCCCACAACAACATCCTGTAGTTGATATACCTAAATCCCAAAGCGATTGTATTTCGGCAGATAGGCAGGCATCGACACAAATCGTATCGCCTGCAGATCCTTGTGTTTGCCCAATCATATGATTAGGGCGGGATAGGGAAACCTGGTTCCCATAACTTCCAGCTTCAATGTTTATACAGTTGCACATGGTTTATTTCTCCTTTTGTTTTACAATCAATTTATCTGATATAAATTCAATCTTGCTTGACTCTGGTGCTTGATCTGCTGCCTCGGCAATATTATCGGCTATAATGTAAGTTATGTCGATTACTGGCCCCATAAATGTATCACGGGACGATGTTGCTTTGTATAGTTTCATAAGTAAACAGGATTTTCTTTTTTATTGATATATTCTTTTGCCTCCGAAATAGTTCTAAAGCTATGAATCCAGCTATTTGATTTAAGCCATATAGGAAGCCACCAATAACGATAATAAACGTTATAATAACCGATACTATCAAGCGAAATTTTGTATTTTCTTTTCATCCTACTGCTCTCCAGTTGGCTTTTCGTAATGGTAATCTTTAACGCTAAAGGGCGTGCCTTCAACATCTTTCAGAAACAAACCGATGCGCTCACCCCAGACCATACCCGTTTCCTTTTGAAATGCTTTTGCTATTTCTGCGCCCTCGTGGAGCAAACCACGCAAGCGCTTATTCTCTCTCTCTAAAATTGCTGTTTGTGTCATTAGTATTTCTTTCCTCCTTCTTTGTTCCGATTTTCAAGCTTATGATCAGCTCGGTTTTGATTATAAATTAATTTATCGTGAATGGCACCTGCGATATCTAAACCTTCGCGACCACCCAGATCAAGGATGCGGATGATTGCATCAGCCAATTCAACTTCAAGCATTGGTCTGTCGGGCAAATGATCGTCCATTAAACCTTTCCTGTCGCCTTCCATAGCTTCGGCTACCTCGCTGACGATAAGCATAAGGCATGTACCAACTTCACGAGGTTTTGAATGCCAACCAGCTTCAACGTTTTGTTGATAGATATGGTTCTGCAATACACCAACGTTTTCTGTCCATAATTGTAGTTTTGTTAGTTGCTGCATTACTTCGTCCTCCTTCTCTTTAATTTTGCGTTGTGGGAAAGGCGAAGTTTGTTCTGCTTTTTAACGCGTTTCGTGGTCGGGCGTTTACTTCGAGGGTGCTTCCATGTATAATCTGATGAGGGCGTCGCCAATCTCAATGATTTCTCCAATTCCTGTGTTGATTTGGCCGCAGATTGTCCTGCCTGCCCCATTAATGCCACCCCCATCATGGCGGCCATAAGATTTCTAAATCCGAATTTCATATTGTTTGTTTATCTAATTACTGTGTAAATCGCCAAAACTATGGCTGTCCAAATGCATGCGCTGATCACTATGATCGCGAGCCAGGTTGTTTGTTTGATGGTCATGACAGTACACTTATAGCCCATGTAATGGCGTAAGCAATTATTCCAAGCAAAAGAAAAACAGGAATTCCGTATGCCAGAGTCATCCAGTTTAATTGTCCTGTCATTCTGATGCCCAAACATGTTGAGACAAATAGACCCAATAAAACCAATAGCGAAATCGCTAATACTTTTTTAAAAATTCTCATATTGTTAATTGTTAGTGAAATAAGTGTATGCGCTTATCGCTGCCATGCACACCCACCAAAGGATATGCTTTGTGTTTGTTAGGGTGGTGTTGGATTGGATCATTAGCTTGCAATTTGAAACATTGATGGTTGCTCAGTAACGCTTTTCACCCTTTTGTTTCCCATGTCAACATATTTTTTTTCAATATCAAAACCAATGAAATTTCTACCTTCTTTTATAGACATAGCACATTCGGTACCTGATCCCGCAAACGGAACTAGTATTAAATCATTTGGTCGACTACAGGTTTTTATCAGTACCCTAGATAGAGTTTCTGGCTTTACTGTATCATGATTATATTTTCTTGTTATATGGGCTTCTTGAGAAAAACATAAAACATCAGTATATAATGTGTTTTTAAAAAATCTGCCTTTACTCAAGTGATTTCTCACTATTAAATCAAAT
The DNA here is from genome assembly GCF_011759615.1 of Pedobacter sp. SG908. NCBI lineage: Bacteria > Pseudomonadati > Bacteroidota > Sphingobacteriia > Sphingobacteriales > Sphingobacteriaceae > Pedobacter > Pedobacter sp. SG908. The sequence goes on along the minus strand of NZ_JAAOYY010000001.1, from coordinate 887,570 downwards.
TCATTTTTTATTTCCTCATAAGAAAACTCGAACTTTAATTCTTGCTTACATAAATTGTAAATTTTTTCATCCATCATATCAAACCTAGAACCCCATCCAAACTTGTATTTTGTTTGCGTTTTCAACGATTGTTCAGACGAATATCTTCCATCTTTTCTTAAAAGATCAAAAGCTTGTTGCCTGTCAGTTATGTTTTTATTTAATTTATCAATCACACTTTTGAAAAGAGAAGGTGTATAATACATTTTATTAATGTATCTCATATCAATCTCGTTAGAGTACATTAATATTCTTTCAGTAACTGGAGCAAAGCAATGGTAGTCTTTTATTCCCTTTATTGTTTGACAGTCGGTTTTATTCCAAACTAAATTATTTTCAAGATTAAAATACCTGTCAATTATTACTTGAGCATAAGCAATTTTCTTGGCGTGTCCGTACCATAGTAACGTACCATTATCTGCAAGTAACCTTTTGCATTCAATAGCCCATTTTTCAACATCTTTTAAGTAATCATCGAATGATTTCCATATAAAGTCGAATTTTCCCTTCACTTCAAAATAAGGAGGATCAGCAATAATAAGCTGAACACATTTATCAGGTAATGTGTTCTCTAAGAAATTTAAATGATGTATCCTGTTAAGCTCCATAACCCTATATTTTATCCCTCATTGCATCAACTTCTTGATCCGACATATGGGTCACATCATTACACAATAGGTGCTTTAGCTCCTGGTAAGCTCCGTTCTCACTTACGCATACTAATTCAACTTTCATGTATTTAAATATTAAAGCCACATCATCAATAGTTTTTATTTTGGTGTGATCAATTTTGACTTTATTTATTTCACCGAACTTAATTTTGTTGCTCATATTCTTACGCCTTTTGGCAATTTGTGTCTAAAAAAAGTAGCAGGAACCACCCTGCTACTAAACCAAACCTAACCATGCCCAACTGGGCGAATGTGTTGCCTGCTACCGACTGGATACCCATTGGTGCAGGACTTTAATGGTGCGGACTATTGGCACCCGATTAACCATTTCCCGTGATCTCACGTTTATAAATGTACTCGTCCAGTCCATGCGCCGGGCTGGGATTCGAACCCAATTCTTATGTCACTGATACGTCTATCAGTTTAGGTGTTCCGAACACCAAACACCAAGCTGTATATTATATATAAACCTTAACAACCCAGGGTAAACAGGACGATGTTTTGGCGCCCATGCAGTAGGATTTAACTGCCCTTCTTTGTTTTTGATTACATCACTCCTTGCGGAGATTGTTAAGGTATCAGGTCGCGTGTGCGGCCAATATCTTTAAGCAAACGCGCCGGACTAAATTGCCCGACACGTAACGCTCTCACCTAAAAGACCCACCCCGTAAATAAATACAGTCGGTGGGTTTCATCTATCTCAAGAGCCGTTGATCAATCGTCATCGATCTGGGAGGCTAGTCCTTATTTGTGATTACATAATCATTCATGTTTATGTGTTAATGCATTAGCAAGTGCTAGTGATGCCAAAGCCACGACTTGTTTCAGATCGCGGCTCGCTTGGTTTCCCGTTTGCTTATTCAAATATACTACTTATCTTTTTAATAACAAATTGTTATAGAAAATAATTAAAAAAAAGATTTTACCCTTCTACGGCCTAACTTTCTCCATTAACTTTTCATACTTATCTGCATTAGATTTTTCCCTTTGCATCCTTGCAGGATATTCTTTTGACCAATCAGTATTATCGATGCGCTGTACCTCAGTTCTCAATACATGGAATAAATCGTTAAGCTCTGATTCCGTAAACTCAATTTTTCTTGTTTTCATTTTACTTTGGTTAATATGTGATGTTTTGATGTTGATAGTTTACGGTTTGCCGTATGTATTGCTTGGCACCCAAAATCCCAGCAACCAACTAAGGAGGCGTGGCGGGCGAATTACCGCAATTGCAGTAAGGGTGGCTTATTTTTTTATTAATAATTTTCTAATATTAAAACTCTAAATACTGTTCTTTAACCTCGTTTAAAATACATAGCTTTTTAGCTTCTGTAAAAGTGTAGCAAGTACCAATATGTGTTTGTGCTTTATTATTCTTGAAAACTACAAAAGGCGGTAAAATTATATTGACTTGTTTTTGAATAAAACACCCATAATAAAGCCATTCCCCAACCTCTATTTGTTTAGGACTAATTGCCATAATGTTCAGATTGAAGTTTAACATTTGATTTACTTAGGGTGTAATTTTTAAAACCGTCATTAAATGTTATAGTTTTATTATTCACACGTACTACTTTGCCAGGGATGGTACCAATTTCATAATGATAGCCATATACATAGTCTCCTTTTTTCATAATCTGCAATTTAACAAACAACCCTATTGCTGTTTACTGCCAAATCCCCGCCTTTCTTTCAGGGCGGGGTGTGTTTTTGTTTATCCGTAAACGTCAAGTCTTTCTAGATTTTCTCTGATAAACTTTACTCTTTGCCAGATCACTTCTCTCCAAACCTCTAATGAGGCTTTTGAATCTTCGCTAGTCCAGTTTTTTGTGTCAATGTCTTTTTGAGCCTCTTGTAGGCATTCATTAGCTTCTTCAAGCTCCTTTATTAAAGCTTGTTTGTGTTTTTCGGTTAGTAACATAATCTTTTCGTTTTTGTATAGAACAAATGTACATTACTTATTTATTCTATTTGTCATCGAATTGTCATATAGTACAAATGTTCTTTACTTTGTTTTTTTAGCCTATCTTTGCATTATGACTGAGGATAATTTAAAAGAGATACTGGCTATGCCGGAAATCAATGCTACTGGTATTGCTAAAAAACTATATGGCGATAAGCCGACGTCCAGGTCTAGGCTAAATGATAAGGTCGCAAATAGAAAGTCTGGTAACGGACATCAGCGATTAACAGATGATGATCTTGCCAAGGCATCAGCCATCCTACAAGACTTGGCCAAAGCAATAACAGACAGGCTCTAAACCCCGCTAAGCGCACGCACACCCAATCCTTTTTTCTTGTTGATGAATGATAAATATTCGGTATGGAAAGCACTCACTATAAAATCCTTTAATGTGTCGGTTAAGTGGCCGTTTTTTTCATAGGTAAGTCCCTCGATACTGGCATGCTTAGTTCTAACCTTTAACATAGATCCATCTTTATCAGTCTTGGTCTCAATATAATCATTGATTGATTTACGGCAATGCTCTGCTATTTCAAACGATAAACCCGGTATTTCCCCGGCAAATATTGCGTTAACAAAATCGGCAATAGTTGACACTACTGGCGCATTATTAAGCATCTTATCATCAAACTTAAAGCCCTCATTACTCATTCCCTCTGTAAACAGCTGGAAGAAACTTTTTTTATCATCAGATATGGTATTCCGAGACTTGGTTGACTTATCACCATAAATCATCACCCGGCCAACATAGCCGATATCCTTCAGCCATTGCCCAACATTTTTACCGGCTTTTGTCGCTGTATTGATTGGATCCTCAGCCGGAAGCTCATGCACCTGGCGAATGATCCATCCGTTACCCGTCTTAACCAGCTGCCAAATAGAAACGGCGATGTAAGGGTAAACGTTATTGTCAATGGATACATGCATCATGTTGGATATATCCCAATCCAATGGCCGAACGTGATCACTTAATTCAAACTTACGCAGGAACTCTCCACCTGTTTTTAATTGAACATCCCAATTCCCCTCAACATAAACCTCATATTCGTAATGGTTAAGGTTTTCCCTTAGCGAAGGAAGATAATGCGGCTGTGCAGCTAAAAGAGGTAAATTATCATGGATTCGAGACTGAATGTAATGCCATGTTGGTTTAAGTGTTCCTTTCTTCCACGGTGTATAAATCAATTCTTTTACCCACCCTTGAGTTGGATTGCATGTCGCCATTACAATTGGCTTAGGCTGGATAGTAAGCTTTGGTATAATGTAGGATCCGGCCCGCTCAAAAGCTTTAAACAAACTCATCTGCTGACACTCGTTTATTTCCTCAAAGCCAAAGCCATTAACCTCTAAACCTTTCCATCTATCCAGCTCCTTATCCTGGTTATAGTTTTCAGGGAAAAATATAATCTGGCTACCGTTTTTAAATGTCACCGTATGGGTTTCATTGTTCATCTTCTCAATGAATGTATCCGGTTTTATTTTATTCCATGATGGATAAAGGTTTTTCTTAATTGTCGGTAAATTCTTACGAACTACAGCCCATCTGGATCCAGGGAATACTTTACATAACAAACAGAAGATAGCAAGAAGCACAAACGTTTTACCACCACGGATTGCACCGCCATAAAGAACAAAAGAAAATTCACCACCCGTAACAGCAGTAAAGAACTCACCCTGTTTTGGAAACGATTCAAAAAGCGTTATTTCCTCAGGAAGAATATCCTCATCCGATTCAAAACTAAAACTCAATTTTTTGTCCGTTAAAAATCATTACCTGTTTAGCTGCAGGTGTTTCAGGAATACCATCATGTTTGATGTTTTGATTGTCAGCTAAGCCAAGTGTTCTGGAAATTATATTTGAATTGTAAGCGCCAACTGTTGCACCCTCCCACTGTTGTGTTGATATGATATCTTCTATACGCGAAATGACCGTAGAAAAATCTTTGTCAGTCTTTTTAAGAGACTTTTTAAATTGCCTAAAGAATGCAGTATTGCAGTTAAGGTATAAACAAAGTGCTCCGAGTGAGTATGGTCTTGCTGTTGGCAGATGGGCTAAAGATTCAACTACTTCATTTCCTTCGTTATCCTCAACTACTACAGGCTTTTTAAGCTGTTCAACTTTCATCCAAGGGTTTTCATCACACCAGGCAAAATATTCGCATGCAGCGTTCCATAGCTTTGTTGAGGATTCAAATAATTTATCCCTGCCATGTTTGCTACGTTGTTTCCAGAAAGCATTTCCTTTTGGTGCCGCCATAACTACACAAGATTAAGTTCCCAATCCATATCCCTTACAGAATACTTCTTAAAATATTCTTTCACTTGTTCAATCCTGGCGCGTTTGGTTGGGTTTTTCATGTATACTTCTCCGATGGTACGAAGGGCGTTAATGTTTTCTGGATTGGTGTATCCAAGAACTTTTGCGGCTTCATCACGGATTCCGATTGGTAGCTTTTGAACTTTGGTACCCACAAATGATGCAGGGCAATAGAAGTAATAAACACAAGATGCAAAGTAAATCTGCTTATCCCTAGCATCCAGGTCAGGGAACATGCTGTTGACTACCTCCTGCACTTCCTTGATGTAGTGCAAATCGGTAAGCATTGGCGTTACCTCTTCTTGTAGGGCTGCATAAAGCGCATAGTTGCGATGTGCCAATACCCTGCTAATAATCAATCCCTCCTGTGGCATAATCTCGTGTTGTTTCACAAAGTTATATTTTTTATATCAAATTGTTATAAGATTAACGAAAATTTTTTTTATTATCCCGGCTGTTCAATTTTTTTTCGCAATACCACTTATCTCCATGTGGTGTTTCAGTTGCGAATGGGCATGTCGAAAAAGGCTTATCGCATTGGCATTCTTTTGATTTATCTGCTGTATTTTTGGAAGTGTCCATTTCTTATGAGATTGATTAATAATGATTCTGGTTGATTAATTGGATTTTGTTTGCCTAGCTCAAGAATATCTATGGTGCATTCTTCTGGTTTTCCAGTAGGCCAAATACGCACTACACACCACACTCTTCCTTTCGCATCCTTATACCAGTCGTATGGTTTTAATTCCCGTATTTCGTTTGATTTAGGCATTGTATTGGTCGATTACTAATAAAAACTCTTGTTCTGAATGAACGATAACGTAAGTATGCCCCAGCTGTGTGATGGTTTTCTCCCATTCTATCTGCTGTTTACTTTGCGATCCAGTTGGTGTTTTCCATTCTATCCATAGTATTCCTCCGTTATTTAGTATGAATGCCATGTCCGCTACACCTGGTAAAACTCCCATTGATTTGTTTAATGCTCCTTTTATTGAGTTCTGACTGTTGTTGTTTATCGCGAAGACCCTTCCGCGAAGGTCTGGCCGATTGTTCCATAGATTAACATAAGCCTTGCTTTGAATTGCTACTTCTGATTGATCTCTAAATTCCATATTCTTAATATTTAAAAAGGTAAGGAGGTAATTAATCGGTAAGTAATCTATTTTTCTACTTACCGCCCCAAAAATTGCTTTTAAATATATTTTGAGGTTGTTTATTGTTCTTATTATTATAAAAAGGTAAGGAGGTAAGTATATATTAATGTTAGTATTGTTCAGAACATTATTAGCAATACTGTCAATTTTTCAAACACGATATAGAATCAAATCATCTAATAAAATAATTTATCCATACCTTCTTACCGCCTAAAATGGAATTACCTCATCATCAGCACCTTGCGAAGGTGTAAATAATTCATTTTCGTTACCTCCGGTAACTACCTTATTAGAAAATCGAACTAATTCGTATCTTTTCAGGTCAGATCCATTTATCTTTTTTGATTTTGGATCACCAAAAAGCCTTCGGCACTCCATTCCAAATTTTTTAATATTGGTAATTTTTTGCTTTGTATTAGTTTCTATTATATCCTTAATTTGAGAGTTAGTTAGCCATTCTGAATATTTACCTGGAGTAGGCGGCGAAAAAAACTCCATAAGTAATTCGCGCTCGAATGGTACCCCCTCAAAATCTTTAGACATTGCATTCAGCTCCGCCAATTCCTCTGTTGTTAGCTGCCACATTTCTCCATCCTCATAAGCCCTATATGCTTCCATAAAAAGCTCATCTTTATCAATTGAATTATACAGCTCATGATCAAGTGAAATAACATTTATTGGCAATATCCTTGTGTTACCTGTAGGATCATTTATAACTTCATGATCGTTACTGGTTCCACAAAGCACAGCAAGCCTCTTAAAATCTTCGTTGTTTCGTCCGTACGGTGCGCGGAGCGAGAATATGGATTTACTCGTTAGTTCTTTGAATCTTTTTTCATCCTGCTTACTCTTGCCTCCCATCTCGTCATCCATTACTATAAGTTTCTGACACATTAACATGTCATCATCCTTACCTGCATCTAACTTAGATTCAGCATAATACTTCTGCAATCCCCGAGGCAATAGCCTGCGGAACCATTCTGTTTTACCAGTGTTTTGTCCTCCACAAAGAGCAAGTACAGACCGAACTGGATGACCATTGTATGCCGCTATCAGTGAAATGAACCATTTTCTAACAAAAATTTCTTTCATTTTAGTTTCGGAACGGATACATTTGGCAAGGGATGCAATATTTCCTACAGATCTACGATGTATGTTTTTTTCAATATATTCGGTAATTGGGTTAAATTCACTTATAAAGTCGGAGAAAATATAACTCTCACAAAGGTCCTTTGTGATATCTTTTGTATTAAAAAACATTCTCGCACGAAGATAAATGCTATTTATTCTTTCCCTTTTAACCTCCTTTCCAGCTTCATCAATTACCCTGGTGATGCTATTTACTCTCATTGGATGATTTTGCTGCATCCACTCAAAAAAAGCCTGAATAAGTTCATCCGTATCTCCAGAAGCAGACTTTATCGATATATCATCACGTTTGAATACTTCATCAACCAAGTTTTCAGCCTGAACAGGATCAAGGCCATTTATTTCGGTCAACTGCTGCTTTACCGCTTCTTTATTCCTACCCGATTTTTTAGCCATTGCGGCTATTTGCAGAGGTTTGTTATCGGTAACTGGTGCGTGAATACCAACCTGCTTCAACATCCAATACAGTGTCCCAACAGTTATTCCTTGCTTATTTCCTTTTAATGCAATATCATACTGCTTCTCAGCATGCCTGCTATCATATTTCTCGGACACTGAGCACAACGAATGGAACCATTGCCTGCCGTTGTCTCCAAATCCATCTGCTAAAGCAAAGGCAAGCTTATAATATGAGTCATAATCAGGGGCAATATTATGACCAAGGTTAACGCATTCTGTTATCATTTCGCCAACAGTATCTCCTGGAATAACAATTGGAAGTGAATGAATTTTCTTCGGCTTAGCAGTAACAAATTTTCCTATTCTGGATTTTTCATTCAGGAACAATTCTGGGTCATAAGATGCAAAACGCAAAGATGCGGGATTACTAGGAGCTCTATCAACAACTATACCGAATGATTGAAAATAATAGTTTCTCAACCAATTATATGACTCTTTATGTTTCTCTGGATTGATACGGACGAAAACGGCAAGACCACCACCACTAGCAGATTTAAATAAAGCAAAAGTGTATGGGTCATCCAATAGGGCTGACTTATCGGTAAAATAGTCGATGTCTATACAAATGAATCCACTATGCTCTATTATATTTTCCTCTTTCCTTTCTACGAAAGTGCCTGAAATAGTAACTGATGGCAATCCGGTTTTGAGCCTATCACGGATTGTTTTTTCCTGTTCAATTCGAATTTTTTCAACCTGATCTTTCCATTTACCATATTTAACTTGATTAAGGAAATCAATTACAGTTGTAATCTCATCCGATACATGGGGCTGTCCCTTCCTTGGAAATGATTTAAAAAATGAAATTTTCCCCATAATTAACCTATCAATTTATAATCCGTATATTCACAATCATCCATTCCATCCATCTGCCTTTCGATCCACCCTTTTTTGTAGCCTTTGATGTTGGCATAGTATAGTATCGTATCTTTACCCATTGACCTAACAACCCGCCAAATGAATGTAGATTTATATGATTTGCTTTTTTCTAATTCAATCAATTGATCAATAGTTAAATCACTTATTCGTCTACCAATCAACCCAGACGGAACTTTCGGTGTAACCTCTACCATCACTCCCTCTTTCGTTGCTGCTTCAGCGATATGGAAAACATATCCACAGAAGTTACATTCCCTTGCAGATATCGGGACCAAACATTCGCATTCTTCATTTCCACATTTTTTAACTGGTGCAGATGTTTCCTGCTTTTCCTTTGGCTCTTTCAACTTCCAAAGTCTTGGTTCATTCCACATTCCATGTCTATCATGGTTCATACCGAAATCAAGTAAAATGAAATGTGGTTTAGCAGATGATGCAATTGCTGCCAAACGTTCTTCATCAGTGGATAGTCCATCTAAGACTCCTGGCAATGCTCTAGAACCTCGGCCAACACACTGCAAGAACAAGGGCAATGATTTAGTTGCACGGTTCATTATAACACAACTTATAGTTGGTTCATCATATCCAGTCGTAAGTATTCCACAATTATTCAAAACTTGAAAATGACCTGCAGTGAACGCTGCCAGAATACGATCTCTTTCTTCCTTAGTAGTTTTACTTGTAACGTATTCACTTGAAATTCCAGCAGCAACAAAAGCTTGGTGAGTTTTGATAGTATGTTCAATGTTGACATTAAAACAAATTGTTTTTAATCCCATCGCATACTTCTTCCACCAATCAATTACTCCATCGTAAAGAACAGCTTTATCGAAATGAGAAAGCAATGAATAATCAGTATATTCTCCAGATTTTGTTTCCAAATCCGAAAAATCATCCTGCATTTGATAAGCTTTACATTTAACTAGATATCCTCTAGATACGAGCTCAGGAACATCAATAACTTGCACTATGTTTTGGTAGTATTTGAAAAAGTGATTACCAACCGGGGTTGCTGTAGCACCAATTACTTTTGCGTTCGGATATTTTTCGAGTATGCTGGTGAAGTTTCCTTTATGACTTTCGTCTATGATTATCAGATTAGGCTCAATGGAAAGGTTTTTCCTTCTCTTAAGCGTTTCTACCATACCTAGGTATACAGTTGCTCCTTCGTAAATGTGTTTTTTATTTGGTGAAATTTCTTCAACAGTAATGCCAACTCTATTTAGTGACTTTATGGTTTGTTTAAATAACTCTGTTCTGTCAGTAAGTATTAATGTTACGGTACCTTTGCTATGCGCCATCCTTGCCATTTCACAAAAAACGACAGTTTTGCCTGCGCCGGTTGGGAGCGTCAATACCTGTCTTTGATGTTTATTCGCAAATCCTTCCCTAAGATGAAATATGCTTTCTGATTGGTATGTTCTTAGCTGCATAATCAATCAGTTTTATACCATACACTAGCAGATGATACTCCTAGATCCTTCAGTTTTAATGCTGCTGATTCTACCAACTTCGTTCTTCCTGATGCCTGATAATTTGTTTTGAAGAAGATGAATCGATATCCTTTATGCCAACCATTCATCTTCTCCCCAATTTGCAAACCACATTCTGAAGCTACTAAATCAACTTCTTTTTGCTTCCACCCTGTAAAATCAACAATTACAGTATCCAAATTACAAGATCCGGAATCTTCTATGGATGAAAGATTTTCTATGAATCTTTTTGTTTCAATAATGACGTTAGCCAAATCACTTATATTATTGCTCATATACTAAATATTATGTAATCGTGAATTAATTTGTTATAATTCTTAATCCTTCTGGTGTTGTAACTCTGGATAGTGCTACATACATTTGGCCGCGTTGGAAACAAGGTCTAGTTAGATCCACAGTAACTTCGCTAAAGGTTAGGCCCTGTGATTTATGAATAGAAAGAGCGTATGCCAGTTTGATTGGATACTGCTTTATGGTGCCGATTACTTTTAATTCAAGTGCATCCTTTGCATCATTAAGAACATATTCTTTTTTAGTAAACTCAACCTCATTCAATGCGTGATCCACCTCTCCAACTCGAATGTATTGGCAACCGGCATGGGATACGAATGTGCCTATGGTACCATTAACCAAGTCATTGTTTTTGCTATTAACCAAATACATAATCTTGCAGCCATTTTTAACCCGAACAACTGTTTCTAGGTTGAAATCGTCGGCTTTTAAATTTCCGGTTATTTCAGCATGGTATTCGAACAAATCTCCGTTGACAGCATCAATGCCAAGTTTATTATACTTTTGAACGGTAGCATTATGAGGGGCCAGTATTACTCCTTTTGGCTCGGTGCCTACGAACTTTCTGAAATATTCGGCTTTACCACCTTCACGAATAATATTTAACGCTTCAATAAAATCTGGATTGCTTTGGCGTAGAACCTCATCAAGTTCAATATTGGTAACATTTAGTTTTGGATAAATCTTAGCATTGAAAAATTCTTCACCATCATAAGTTTGATATAGAACGGATCTCGTATTGTCATCGAGTGGAGAAGGCAACTGCTTTAGATCTCCAATAAAAATAACCTGTTTAGTAGAAAGCGGTGCACATCCATTTTTTAATAATGTCCAGTTTATCCCATCCAAAATATCAGGTCGAAGCATTGATATCTCATCAATCAGAAGAACATCAATAGCATCCAACATCCTGCGTTTTTCACCTTTAAGAAAATTGCAGTTTTCGAATGATGTTACACCGAATGGATTTAGATTAAACATCGAATGAATCGTTTGACCACCAACATTGTTTGCCGCTATTCCTGTAGGAGCAAGCGCCACAACCTTTTTTCCTAGTATGCGCAATTCTTCAATGGCCTTTTTTACCACAAAGGTTTTTCCTGTCCCAGCTTTACCGGTAAGAAATACATTTTGGCCCGCGAGAACAGCGCCCAAGAAATCGGATTGTTTGGTCGATAAACTCATTATTAGTTTCGTTTTATTTAAACCCCACCCCTATACAAAAATGGCCGTCAAGCATTCCAATATGGCTATTGGAGTATGTACAGGGGTGGAATTTGTTAATGTCTTAAGGTTCGGTGACGGCCGCATAACAAATATACAAATTAATCTTTTTAATATCAAATTGTGATAACTTTTAGTCACAAAAAAAATTAATCTTGCTTTCTAATACTAATGTTATTGTCGTTAACTCTCGCTTCTTAAAAAGCCAGTGTCTTTCGATCAGATTTGAGATCAGCTGACCGTAACATCCCGTTAACCTGGCAATCTGGGCAACTGTACTTCCGTTTGCGAACAGTTCAATGACCAGAGCGATACCTGCCTTATCCTTTATACTGAATCGTGACTTTTGCAGATTTAGCTCCATTCTGTATCGCTGCACGGATCGCTCACTGAGGTTAGTAAGATTACCCAGTTGCTTATCATCCATGTGATGCCAGTTTTTAGATATGAAGGCCTTTTTTTCTTGATGGGTCATAATAATATACTACTAGATTTAAGTGGATAGCTTACCCAATTGCCTTTACTCCAAAATTATCCGGTATTTCAGTCTTACCTATTTCACCACGAGACACAAGCTTTACAGCTTCAAGTGTTAATTTATTAGCATTTATGATTTGGTTAGCAATACCGCTCATTGCCTTGGCTCGATCGATCTCTTTATCAAGATCTTCTTTACTTAAATCTTCGTCATTTAATCTTTCGAGTTGAGCAAATAAATGATCATTAAGATCTGCTATTTTATTTCTGGCCATGTTTTTTGATTTTTCTATTAATTAAAAATTGTGTTTTCTTCGCTTGTATTAATTCAGGATGTTTTAAATATTCCAGTTTTAGTTCCTTATGCATCTTTTTTGATTTGGTAGCCAAATAAGATGCTATCTTATTATCACTTGGGTTATCTAAATCATTATTGCGAAGCATGTTTTCTTGCATTGTGATTAGTTCCCAATTTGAAGGATCGCAATTAGTAATATCATCAGTAAGTGATACCAATATATGTCCTTGCGGAATGTATCCATTAACTTTTTCCTATTCTACCCGGTGTTTCAACCTGAACTTACCTTTAGTTACCCTGATCTGAACATATCCATCTTTAGATATGCGCTCGTAACCATCATGTTTAGTATTGTGAGGTTCATTACCTTTATTAAACCGCGTTGCTTTTGTGCGTTCAATAGCTTCAGCGCTCATATAATCAGTTTGTTTTTTACCTTTGTTTGGTGGAATATTTCCAGGTTTAATGCGGCTTTCAAGTTTGAACTTTTCGGTGATATGAACAGGCACAACGATTCCCAACAGCGCCATCCTTTGTCTGGCACTACTCTCAGATCTGCCCAAGTTTTTAGACATTCTCTTTGCAGGAATGCTGAGGTAGTTATCTCTTAGATACTTATCCTCTTCTGGGGTAAATTTTCTCATGCCACCGCCCCTACTTTATCCTGCACAACTTTTCTGGCTTTCATAGGCTTCATTGCGCGTTTTATTCGATACATATTTTTATTAACCAAGTCCACTATAGATTGATGATGTTTAGTTGGCTTATTATCAAGTCCACGCGACTGGAGTATGCGAAAATATTTTAATGAAACTTCAACAGTTTCAGTTGGCACCCCATCGACTTTTGCTGATAAAACGAGGGAATCGGTTTTTGAAAAATAGTTGTTTGTGAAAACGCAATGGCCATGTGCCTTGCCTTCTTCAAAAAACTCCTTGACACTTTCTAAAACCTTGATAGATAAGCTGCCATAGCTCAACCTTATCCCAAAGAAAATGCCTTTATCTTTGATGTATGTCGAACTATCCATTTCGGCTTTGATCCGTTGCTTTTCAGCATCTTCAGCATTTCTGATTTCATCCTGTATTCTCCTAATTTCCTGTTGCTTTTGAACATACTTATTATGGATCTGCTTATAATTTTTAGCGCACACATATTTTGGACTTTGCAGATCTTTACCATCTTTTTTAAGCAACTTCAAATAATCTAACCAGGTGATGCCGTCATCAATCTTAAAGTTATTGCGAATAGCAATTTTAATGGATGACCATACTTCCCGAACCTCATGAGATCTATTACCAATCCGGCATGACAATAAATCGTACTGTTTAGCTTTGATCAAAGTTTCAGATATGCTATCATGAAGTAAGTTCTTGAATAGATCAAACAACCCGATATCCCTCACCTTTGAAGTAAAACCGTTACGTTTATAGATCGGCAGACAGTTGAATTTCGGATATACGGCTGTAGACCAAGGATAATAATCAGCACCCCTGTAACTTCGGCCACCACCTCTTATTTCCATATCGCCACTATAAGATTGATTGCCCATAAACTGAACTCTGCCTATAATGGTAACATCAGTTTCTGGTTTAAACCACTGTTGGACGATCTCGAAAGTGTATTGTGTCGGTTTTTCGCCCACCCTGTGATGCGACCAGATCTCAAAGTGTCGTAAAACTTGAAATCCACCCAATACATCAACAATCGCTAGCTTTTGACTCGTTTGACTAAATTTTTTCTTTTTGGTATCCTCAATAGTTAATGTAGTGCCGCAAGTCGGGCATTTGCATTTTTCCCCTGTCCTTGGCCCATCCCAAATATTACCACAGTCCAAACAGAAAACTTTACTTTTTGTACGATAGGCAACATGTCTAAGGCAATTCTTATATCCCCATTTTTCCTGCGCTTGGTTGATATCAGGCAGCTTTTGACTTAAAGCATATATCTCATGATCGAGTTTAGTTCTTGGCTTCATAATCAGAATAGTGAAGATTGATTAGATATAACTGGTTTAGCTTTCTTGATAGGCAGTGATGGATTAGCCATCGGTATTGCAGATTTATCTACTTTGCTATTTGAAGGCATAGAATGATTAACAACTACATTCCCATTAATACTTTTCACATCTTTAATGCTATCCTCATCAAAGTAATGTACAGCCATATTAAATACTTCTTCATCTGCAAAGCCAGCACACCCTGATTTTTTAACTTCACTAAATATGTAATTGATACATTCATCTAGTGATTTATTTTCTTTTGCCAAAGTCGCGGCAAATAGTGGATCATTAACAGCTCGGTGCTGTAAATGATCATTGATGATTTTTTTAAATGCTTCAGTTCCTTTTGACATGGTCGTTTAAGTTTAATACCTCAACTCACGGGTAGACTAAGTCCGTTTTAAAAGTTGAGGGGGATTGGGTGGCAATATTGCCGGTTTATAATAATTCTGTTTGTTTTCCTACTTCGGCCATCGGCATAAATGGAATACCGCAAAACTTAAGGACTTCTCCTAAGCCACATTTTATTACGACTATGTGCCAGTATTTAGGATGAGTTACAGCAAGGCGTTGAATTCTGTTATTTTTTGTTTTATCATCTAAATGGAGTCCAAATAAACAGAATGTGCACCCGGTAGATTTCTCACCAGTTAGAAAAGTCCAAACCTTAGTACCATCTAACTGCTCAACCCAACGCCATCTATCATAGTAAATCTCACAATGGCGTATTCCGTACAATTCACTATATTCCCATATATCCTTTTCAGTCCAAATACTTATTGGTCGGCATTTTTCGTGGCCCTCTTCAAATGAGTTGCATCCGGTTATGTAGTAAGACACTTTTCTCTGGGCCGATTCATTTACAGTTGTTCCTATTATAGGTTTAAGACCTGTTTTTACTTCAAATAACTTAAATGGCTGTTTTTTGAAAATATCACAACATTTATCTGAAACTTTAAATGGAGCATCTAATAGCTTGCGCCACATTTTTGGCAGCATAGATCCTTTTGATATTGAACCATCACTTTTAATTCCATGTAGATAGAGATTTTTTGTTGCCGCATTCGTGGGTGAGGGATTTGAAATATATCCTTTTAATCTCCTAATCATCATGGCTATTTTTTTACTACCAACAGCTACACCAATTTCCTTGATAACCCTAGTAAACCCCATTTTTGGCTTAAGTTCAGTAACATTGTCAAATGTTTTTACGTACTCAACAATCTCGGGAAATTCTAATCCGGTATTGCAAAACGAATCGCATGGCTTAGCGTAGCTGACAACCTTTCTCCAAATATGTATCGGTAAGTCATCTTTAAATCTTCCGTCCCAAATTCCATCAATCAAATCCTTAACTGTTCTGGAGTCTTTCCCGCCGGAGAAAGTATTATAAACCTCCCCATCCATTTCAATGACAAACTCAGCAATCCGGTTAACTGCCCATTTTCTTTTCAGTTCCAATGGCCATGCTAATCTTATTGCTAATTCCTGTGGTGTGACTTTCATAAAACGTAAGGTTTTGTACCCCCAAAGCCCCGCATGGCGAACCAGGCAGGGCGATAGGCGGGCTTTTGCTACCTAGAACGGGAAATCATCATCCGGATCAGGCGTAGCGCTTGCTGCCGTTGTAGTGGCAGTCGATGGCGCTGTTTGTTGCGATGGCGCTGCTGATCCAACCTTACTGATCTTCCACATAACGATACTGTTAAACCATCGGTCTACCCCATCCTTGGTGTACTTCTTGCCTCGTAGATTGCAGTCAAGCGTTACTACATCACCTGCAGCAGCTCCGCAATCTTTTAGCTTCGCAATGTTGTCGTTGTGGCACTCCACGCTGATTTCCTGCGGGTACTGGCTGTCAAACTCCGTTCGGATGATGACATTTGTTTTTTTGAAGGTTTCCGAGATCTGCTCAACACCTGTCGTTTGGATTAATTGTCCTGTTAATTGCATTGTTTACGTATTAAATTGTTTACTTATTCGCCATACACCTGGCCGGCTTTGCCAACATTGGCGGTTAATTAATAATTTAAATCCCATCTTTTAGCTAGTATTGCCTCAGCTTTTGGAGCTGACATTGGGAGGTGATCGCTTATCTTTTCAGCAGAGATCCACTCGCCTGTTTTAGAATTTTGGAACCACTTTGCATTCTTTTTGATAATATGCATGGGTAATGATGAAAGATCGATTTTCTTTTTCATATCAATACTTTTAATATCAAATTGTGATAGTTTTTAAGCAAAAAATATATTTACACCCTTACTCCAGTAGTATCTTCAAAGATATCAGCATCGAAATTGGGCAGATATGTGATGTGTTGATTAAGCGGATTGGATTAGAAATTTTGAATTCATTAATTGTTCGATGTATTCTCGGCACTTTTCGACACGGAATATCAATTCATCTATAACCGATTGATCTTTGGTGACTGTGAAAGTTTTTAAACGTAACTCAGGGATTAGGTTTGAGTAGGTCATTTCAGCCTTAACCTTATTATACAACTCGTGACTTATAGCCCCCATGCTACCTTCTTTCCAGCTCATTCTTCGCATTTCCTCTTTCATGATGTCCAAAGGTGCATCCATTAGGCAATAGCAAAGAGTTGCATATTGATGGCCCGTTAAATGCAGATAAACCTGTAATTGAGTTTCGTAACCTTTGGTAGGAATCTCAGTTTCAAAAAGCGGAAAGCTGAATGCGTCATAAGAATTTTTAATATCAATTACATGACTTTGATCTTCCAAAATTATATCAGGGGTTCCCTGCATGAAATCATCTTCAAACCATTCATCGTTCTTCTTAGCACCTTCCCATCCGTGGTATTCTGATGCAAATTCAATGGCACCATCTTCACACCGAATTCCCTTTTCAAGATAAAGATTGCTAAAGTGCTTGCGCCTGTTGTAAAGCTGCTCTTTAACCCATTTTTGGCAATATGTTTTTGCGCCTTCCGGTAATTCAGGATTTTCGAACTTGTAAATGAGGTTAGCTAGTTCAACTTCCATCTTTTCAGTTAAGGGTTTAGCGCTACCCAAAGCCGACTGCTCTTTTCTTGTAATTAGTTCAAGTAACTTAGCGTTCTGAACGTCAGTTAATCCCATAGTGCCGCCTAAAATTTCGCTGGCGGCACTTGCTCTTATTTTAAATAATGGCAGGTTCATAATTAAGCTGCATTTGTTAATGATGCCAAAATGTTTGCAATCTCTGTTTCCTGCTCAGGGGTGAAGTCGAAGAATTCGCGTTTAGCAACTAATTCTGGTTCACCTTTCTTTTTAAGCTTGGCAATAAATGCCTTATATTCTGCATCAGGCATTAATACTGGTACTTTAGGCTCTGGAGTTGTAGAGGGAGTTAGTTTAGCTTTGAGTTGGTCTTTCAAGCAAATATTAGCTTCTTGCTCATGACGAGGTAAAGATTTATAAACGTTAGCTAATTCTGCCAAAGTAGTTGCTTCACGTAGTTTGTCAGATGCAGGTTTTTCTGCAACACCACTTTCACACCATTCTTTAATTTGCTCACCAATTTCCTCTGTGATTAAGAATGGGTTTTTACCTTCAAATAAATTGGTTCTATCTTTGGATGGTATAGCAAGGTGAGTATCGCGATCAATGTTTAATGAAACAGTTAATTCATATTCCCACCCTTCACGTTGCTGATCTTTCATGCCAACCTTTTTAACCTTTTTATCTTCACCCATTACCGTTTCAGTTTTAGAACGGGTACAGGTAATTACGTGTGCAGGACATTGAAGCACTTTATTTACAAATCGATCGTGACGAGGCGTTGTTTGCGACCATGCACTCCAAGTATTGCCACGAAACTTTGCTTGCGCCAATGTTTCGTTTTCTTCCAACAGAGTAGTCCATTCATGTGTGGTGCTATCCATAATGATTACCTCCATTCCGGCGGCTAGGCATACATCAATAGCTTCTATGTATTTTTCTGGAGTAAATGGTGCGCTAATATCGATAGTGTTAAATTCGCCCAAATGCGAATAAAGTGACGCCGATCCATTTTCAGTATCAATAACTGCGATTTTGTTCCAATCCCCTACCAGACCTTTTGCCATTCTTAAAGCCGAATAAGTTTTACCAGCTCCTGATGGTGCAGAAATGTTAAGCCTTAACTTAACCTGTTTTCTGGATGCCTTTTTTAATTCCATGACTATTATATTAATGTGTGAATATTGTTACTACTGTATAAACTATTGCTATGACAAAAGCTACTACCGACACTATAAAGGCCGTATCAGCGCTCATGTGTTTCCAAGTTGCTTTAGCTGCTCTTCTAACTGCTGCTTTTTTGGCTTCCCTGTATTGGGCGTGCTGGTGCGCAATCTTATCGTAGACTGCCTGCACTTTTGTTGGATTACCTACCATAGTTGATGATGTTTAGCATTTCATTTGTAAGGGTAATCATTTCAGCAGCAGATGCCATGTCCACACGGCGCTGATACTCTTGTAATAGTCGGTCGAAAGCTGTCATTTTTTATTGGTCTTTATGAAATGATTGATTTAGATAACTGTCAATTGTTGATTGCTTTATTTTCCATTCCCCTCCAACCTTGCTGCAACCTATCTTATGTTTATTCTGAAATATCCATGGGTAACTTTTACCCAGTATTTCTGCTGCCTGGTTAAGATCATATAATGGATCTTTTTTCAAGACGTTATTAGCAAGCTGAACAACCAGCGCTTTTAAATCTGTGATATCCTGCTTTAGCCCAATCCATTCTTCAGTTTCGACTAATGTTACTCCTTGCATGGTTCTCTCCTTTTCCAACTCGCAACTACTGTTTTGCCTTTTCGGTTAACACTATATTCACGGTCTGGGAAACGCTCGTTAGCCAAACTTGCCTGATTGCGTATATAGCCTTCACGACTGATTAAGAACGGAGCTTCCTTCCCTTCTGGGAGCGACTTAAGGATTGTCATAACCCCAATTGCCGGAGTTGTTTGTGCTAATTCCATATTATTATTATTTTAATGGTATTTTTTCGTAAACCACATTACAATAGGTGATTCCAGTAATTGTGTTTTTCAATATTGATTTATAATCTCTGTCAGAAATCTGACCCTTAATTAAGGGATAAAACCTGTTTGGATTTTTATAATACATGGCCTGTAGTTAATTAATTAGTCCTTTTTTCATTCCGAAGTAAACAAGCTCTTTTCCACCCTGTAATCCAGTCTTGTTTCTAATGTTTTTCAAATGCGAAAGCAATGTGAAGTAGCTCATATTTAGATTATAAGCCAATTCCTTATCCGGCAGAATCGAGCCCTGAACAATCTCTATCTCCCGCTTCGTCAATATGCCAACCTCAACTTCCAGGTTAATACCCCAATTATTAGCTAGTGAGTTCATAGTAGTAGTTATTTGCGATATGCGTTTTAAATGTTTATAATTACCTTTGTGTTATTGTTATGTGATACAAATATAGTTCGTGTTTACGAACTATACAAATAATTAATTCGTAAAAACGAACATAAATATGTAAATGACTGATTTAAAGCTAGATAATTTTGCACAAAAGTTCGTAAAATTAAACCAAATTCGAGAGCATTTCGATTTTAAGAACGATTCGGAGTTCGCAAAAGCGATCAAAACTTCAAAATCTTACTTTTCAGAAATTAAATCTTCAAGAAAAATACCTAAGACTATGGGCCAAAAGCTAGAAGATAACCTAAGAGTTTCTAGGCGATGGTTTGAGAATAACGAAGGAGAAATGATACTCCCTGTCGACATTTCAAATGGAAGATTAATTGGAGAATTAAATTACCCAATTGAACAAGGAGAAACCCCATTTATTGAGCTTGGAGATGGACAATATTTAATGGTAATGCCTTTAGTTAATGAATATGCGTACGCAGGGTATTTATCTGGCTACGCTGACCCTGAGTATATTGAAGAACTATCTAAACATACTATAATAGTAACAAAGCAGCATAGGGGCAACTATAGAGCTTTTGAGATAGTTGGAGACTCAATGGATGACGGATCTAAGGAAAGCATACCAGACGGGAGTATTGCTACCGGTAGGGAGATACAAAGACATCTTTGGAGGAGTCCATTTCATACTCACAGATTTAAAGATTATATAATTGTACATAAAACTGAAGGAATATTAAATAAACGTATCATAAAACATGATGTTGAAAGCGGATTCATTACATGTCACTCGCTTAATCCAGATAAAGACACTTATCCAGATTTTAATATTCAACTTGATGATGTAAAGCAAATATTCAATATCGTAAACGTTTCAATACCAAGATAAAATGAAAAAATCTATTTTAACATTACTAACATTTATTCCTTTTCTAAGCTTTGGTCAATCTCAATTCAATCTGACAGAAAATGGGTTTGTAGGCTCGGATACAACACTAAAATATAATGTGTATACCTATAGCAATGCCAAAAAAGAAACTTTGTATAAAAAAGCGTTGATTTACCTATCGTCTATTTATAATAATCCAGATAAAGTTTTGACTAAAATAGATGGTGAATCTATTATTATTAACGCAATAGACGTATCTTCGATAAAAGACGACAAACTAACTTGGTATATTTATCAAATCGACTATAATATAGTTATACAATTTAAAGATGGAAGAGTAAAAATAGAACCATATATAAAACGGTTAACTGAGGATAACACTATAAAAACAGTGAATCAAATTTACTTGAAATCAAGTGACTCGCCTAAGCCAGTAGAAATAGATGCAATTTTTATCAAAAATGAGGGCCGCAAAGGATATTTCCTTTATAAAAAATCTATTAAAAATTCAATAGATAATTGGATTAATTCATTTGTATTTAA
Source organism: Pedobacter sp. SG908 (assembly GCF_011759615.1). Lineage (NCBI taxonomy): Bacteria > Pseudomonadati > Bacteroidota > Sphingobacteriia > Sphingobacteriales > Sphingobacteriaceae > Pedobacter > Pedobacter sp. SG908. Next base: position 866,334 of record NZ_JAAOYY010000001.1, on the reverse strand, counting down.
TTTGGATAGAGAGTTAAAAAAGAATGATTGGTAAAACAATAAATTCTAATAATGACCAAAAAGGAGCAGTCGGCTATTAGATTGGGAATTATCAACCGGGTATTTTCTGCAGTGATGCATATCCTGGAGGAAAGCCATATTTATGGAACAGACCTTTGGCCAGTTAATGGATTTAAGGCTGGTGCTTGGCCAGATCTTGATGAGAATGGCATTTATAAATACGACACGATAAACATTTACATTATTGCACAGGCTGAACCGGCTATGTATAAGGTAAGGTTTAACAACTGGAATACCAGCGAACAGCGAATAGTAGATCAAACCAATCAAATGCTTTTAATATTTGGTGATGCGGTTTACGATAATATTCACTTTACCATGGAATACCCTGAGCAAGAGAATGACCTTTGGTTAATTAGAAATGGCGATGAGCTATGCGGTTACCTGGATTATAAGTACACCATCCAATAAATCAGCTAGTAGTTATTTGGTATTGCGCGAACAGCGCCAGCAAATTACCTTTGTAATATAATTTATAAAAAATGTCAGGAATTAAAAATAAAATAGCATCAGATCCGGCGGAGCAGCAAAGAATTAAGAGATTGATACATTTCAGAACCAAGTACATTTCTCCTAGCCAGAACAAGGCAGCGAAACTATTGGACACACCTCAATCAACCTTGTCTTATGTAGAGAATGGCGAAAGGCAGATCAGCCTATCTCTTTTAGAGAAAATTTACACAAAATATAACATGAACTCGGAATGGTTCAGGAACGGGACAGGACCCGAGGTATTGAAGGACCCAAAGAAAAGAAATACCATTGATACGATCACTGAACTACGTGCCGAAATTAGCGTTTTAGAGAAAAAGATTAAAGTATTTGAGATAAATCAAATCAAAACATTCAACCTCCTGGATGCACTGGAGAAACGATTGGATAAGGCTGGAATTTAACGGTCACTTACACCATGCTTACACCATACATAATTAAATACATTATAAACAATTAACTTATAACACTTTATATAAAATTATAAATATTTGCGCTGCAAATATAATATATAATCACTTAATAATAATTCTAAATATGTCAGCATTAACTCAAGAAAAAGCAATAATCGCGTTCAACAAACTAGGTAAATTGCTTACAAACCCTACTGACATACTAGGAAATGCATTTTATAGTGCCGAAAGTGCTAATGCATGGTTTACTGCAGAAAACATAAAAAAATCTATTTTATCTTTTGCTGAAATGTTAAATGAGGCTGATTTGGCCATTTGGTTCGAATCGGTTAAGTTTAGTACATCACCTAAAAAGGTTGGTTTAATCCTGGCAGGAAACATACCACTGGTGGGTTTACATGATGTTTTATGTGTATTGGCCACCGGTAATATTGCTTTAATCAAACTTTCTTCGGCTGATGATAAATTAATTAAAGCCGTAATTGCCGAACTGATTAAAATAGAACCTGCTTTTGATGATAAAATAGAGTATGTTGAGCGTTTAAAAGATTTTGACGCCGTTATTGCAACAGGAAGCAACAATTCATCACGCTATTTTGACTACTATTTTAGCAAGGTACCCAACATTATCAGGAAAAACAGAAATAGTGTAGCAGTTTTAGATGGTTCGGAAAGTTTCGAGGATATTCAAAACCTGGGTAACGATATTTTTGATTATTTTGGCTTAGGCTGTAGAAATGTATCTAAAATATATTTCCCAAAAGGATATGATATTGCGAATTTTTATGAAGGTATAGAAAGTTTTCAGCCTATTATCAACCACTTTAAATACAATAACAATTACGATTACAATAAATCTATCTATCTGGTTAATGCGGCCAAACATTTCGACAACGGCTTTTTGTTACTAAAGGAGGATGAAAGCTTTACATCGCCTTTGGCTGTCCTCTTTTACGAAGAATATAATAAGCTCCAAGAAGTAGAAGATAAATTAAGGGAAAATTCAGAAAACATTCAGTGTATCATTACCAAATCGCCTTTAAGTTTCAACACTTTCAGCTTTGGCCAAAGCCAGCATCCCAAACTTTGGGATTATGCAGATAATGTAAATACTGTAGAGTTTTTGAATGGGTTAAACTAATATTGGCCAGTAACTTTGCTCATTCATAGCAATTTAGATTCTAAATTTATTTAATATTGCATAAACCTGAGCCAGTAAATGCACTCTCTATTAAAAGCGTTATTTTTTCTTTCTATCTTCTTGTTTGCAAATTTAGCAAAAGCACAACTTTGTAGTGGAACTTTCGGACAACCACTCATTAGTCAAACCTTTGGACAGGGAAATAGTACAGATAATTGGTATGGCCCATTGGCGCAGTATGCACCAGGCGCCTCTACTTATACAACTTTTGTTGGTCCTCCGGGAGTAAGCCCACGTAATTTAACGGCTAATCAATCGGGTTTGGTTAAAACGCCAGCTACACCAGGCAATCCCCTTCCCATTTACTGGCAACCACACACTGATCATACTGGAGATCCTAATGGTTTGATGCTTTTAATTGATGGTATAGCAACTCGAACTGTATTTTTTGAGCAGCGAATGGATAATCTATGCCCAAATACCATTTTACGTTTATCCATTTGGGTATTAAATGCAAATTCGCCTGCTGCCAATGCCCAAACCCCAAACATGATCTTGCGCATCACTGATCCTAATAATAATATATTAGGCGAAAAACCAACCGAAAATGTACCCGCAGATGGAACATGGCATCAATATTCCGTTGAATTTAGTAATAGCAATAGCTCAACGGTAATCTTACAATTGGTTAATAACACACCAACAAATAGTGGTAATGATTTTGCTTTAGATGATATTACCGTACAAGCCTGCGGACCAGCTATTGCTCCGTTTTTCAACACGAATGCGCCTTTATTAAACATGTGTGAGGGTAATACCAGCAATTTCGTTTTAGATGCAAATATTACTGCAGGCTATACAAACGCAGTTTACCAATGGCAGGAAAATACAGGTAGCGGCTGGACTGACATTGCCGGCAAAACAACGAAACAAGCTGCTATAGATTTTTCAAATCGCGTAGCTGGCACTTATCAATATCGGTTAATTACGGCTATGAATGGCAATATCGATAGAACTTACTGCAGGGCAGTATCGGAGCCAATAAAGGTTACTGTAAATCCATTGCCAACAGCTTCGGCAGAAAATTCTGGACCAGTTTGTATTGGTAATAACATTCAGTTAAATGCATCTGGCGGAACAAGTTACAACTGGACGGGCCCGAATCAATTTAGTTCAACAGATAAAAGTCCATCTATCCCCAATGCTACCAAAGCGATGGAAGGTACTTATACCGTTCAGGTGACTGCAAATGGATGTACATTCCCTGCAACAACAACAATTGAGATTTTAGATCCAATAATTCCGATAACCAATATCCAAAGCGCAACCATTTGTGAAGGTAAATCGGTTCAATTAGAAGCATCGGGTGGCTCTACCTATCTTTGGCGCCCATCAAAAGGTCTGTCAGATCCTCAAATCGCTAACCCAATCGCCTCACCAACTGAAACCACGACATATACTGTCCAGGTTTCTAATGGAAGATGTTCAGCAGATGCAGAAATCACCGTCAATGTGAATAAAAATGTAATGGCCGATGCAGGTGCGGATCAAACGATCGTTACCGGACAATCAACCATTTTAAACGGTAAAGTGAGTGGAGATGATTTTACCTATTTCTGGACACCATCAGATTATCTCGACGATCCTACCAAACTCAATCCAATTGCTACACCAACTGAAGACATTACCTATACTTTACATGCCAGCTCAAATTTAGGCTGTAACAGCAGCAGTGATGAAGTTTTCATCAAGGTTTATCCAAAAGTGGTAATCCCCAATACCTTTACGCCAAATGGTGATAATGTAAACGATACCTGGAACATTCCAGCTATTACATCTTTCCCTAATTCAATTGTGAAAGTAACCAACCGATATGGCCAGCTCGTTTACCAGAGCATCGGAACTTTTAAAGCCTGGGATGGAAAAATGAATGGGAAAGATCTTCCCCCAGCAATATATTATTATAGCATTTATTTAAACAAAGATTTTAAAAGCTATACCGGCTGGGTAATGCTGATGAGATAAAAAGGACTTCATTCTTTCGCTTATCATTTGGAAATGCTATTTTTGGACACAATGTATATCGTTAAAGTTAAAGGCATAGCCAAAATTCCAGATTACGTACAGTTAAGAGATGACAAGTTTACACTTTTAGCTTATTTTAGGGTTGATAGGCCTGATAAATCGCTGGAAAAACTCGGACTTGGAGACAGGCAAGAATACATTATGGAAATGGTTAAAGATTTGCCTTTCGGGCAGATTGCAAAATTAGAAATATAAAATGGCAGGCAATTCAGTAATTCATTTAAGCAATGTTGATGTTTTTCAGCAGAAACATCTAGTCCTCTCAAACGTAAATTTACATATCGAAAAAGATGAATTTGTATTCCTTATCGGGCAAACAGGTTCAGGTAAGAGCAGTTTGCTTAAGATATTATATGGCGACTTACACATTGGCAATGGCGAAGGCAATATTGCTGGTTTCGACCTTAAAAACCTAAAAGAAAATCAGGTGCCGTTTTTACGCCGTAAACTGGGTGTAGTTTTTCAGGATTTTCAATTGCTTACCGATAGAACTATTGAAAAAAATCTCGAATTTGTGCTTAAAGCAACAGGCTGGAAAGATGAAAAACTAATTAACGAACGCATTAAAGATGTTTTAGACAAAGTTGGTTTGCGTTCTAAAATCAAAAAAATGCCACACGAAATTTCTGGTGGTGAGCAGCAGCGTATTGTTATTGCCAGGGCTTTATTAAATGATCCAGAGATAATCTTAGCTGATGAGCCAACCGGGAATTTAGATCCGGAAACATCAGAAGAAATTGTAACCCTTTTAAAACAGATTAGCCAGGCCGGAACTGCTGTATTAATGGCCACACACGATTACCATATCATCCGCACTTTCCCTTCGCGCATTATTAAATGTGAGAATGGAATTGTGCACGAAGATGCACAAATTGTATAAAAAATTCTGACATCCGTCAGCTAATCAGCCAATCTGTTCAGATAAATACAAATAAATCTGACAGCTTGGCTGATTTCCGTTTATGGCAAAATAGTTGAGATTAACACAAAAAAATTCAGCCCAGTATTATGTTTAATAAGAAGAAAAATAACGATAAAGAAGAAAATATAATGAATCCTGAAAATACATCAGAAAATACTGCTGAGAATGTAGAGAATACTGATGCTCCTATCGCTGAAACTGAGCAGGCACCCGAATTATCTGCAGAAGAAAAATTGCAAGCGGAAGTTCAACAACTTAACGACAAATATTTACGTTTATACGCTGAGTTCGATAATTATAAACGTCGTACACAAAAAGAACGCGTAGAATTATTGCAAACGGCTGGTAAAGATGTAATTGTTTCACTTTTACCTGTTTTAGATGATTTCGACCGTGCATTAAAAGCAATGGAAACTGCTGCTGACGTTGCCCCGGTTAAAGAAGGCATTTTATTGGTAAGCACAAAGCTAAAAAACACCTTAGCACAAAAAGGATTGAAAGATGTAGAAAGCATCAGTCAACCTTTCAATACCGATTTCCACGAAGCAATTACCAATATCCCTGCTCCTAGCGATGATCTTAAAGGGAAAGTGATTGACGAAGTTGAAAAAGGTTATACCTTAAATGATAATGTAATCCGCTTTGCTAAAGTTGTAGTTGGAGCGTAAGAAATAATTATTGAATGATTGAATTTTGAATGACTGAATTAACATTCTCTCATTCCATCACTCAATCATTTAATCATTTTATAAAGAAGATGAGTAAAAGAGATTATTACGACGTATTAGGCGTAACTAGGGGCGCAGCCACTGATGAGATAAAGAAAGCTTATCGCAAGATGGCGATTAAATATCATCCAGATAAAAATCCAGGAGATAAAGCTGCTGAAGATAAATTTAAGGAAGCTGCCGAAGCTTACGAAGTTTTAAGCAGTCCGGATAAAAAACAACGTTATGACCAATACGGTCATGCAGGTGTTGGAGGCGCAAGTGGCGGTGGTTACGGTGGCGGCATGAACATGGACGATATTTTTAGCAATTTCGGCGATGTATTTGGGGGTCACAATCCTTTCGAAAGCTTTTTTGGTGGTGGTGGCGGCCAGCAACGTGGCGGTCGTCGTGTAGCAAAAGGCTCTAACCTACGTATAAAAGTTAAATTAACACTAGAGGAAATTGCACATGGTGCAGAAAAGAAAATCAAGGTTAATAAACTAATTGTTTGTAAAACCTGCGACGGCTCTGGTGCAAAGGATAAATCATCGGTAAGCACCTGTGGTACCTGCGGTGGTAGCGGCCAGGTGCGTAGAGTAACCAATACCATTTTAGGCCAGATGCAAACAGCATCTACCTGCCCTACCTGTAATGGTAGCGGTCAGCAAATTACGGCTAAGTGTTCAGTTTGTCATGGAGACGGTGTTGTACGTGGCGAAGAAACCATTACCATCAATATTCCTGCAGGTGTAAGTGAAGGTATGCAATTAAGCATGAGTGGAAAAGGAAATGCAGCACCTAATGGTGGCATCCCTGGCGATTTAATTATCTTAATTGAAGAAACGCCACACGAAACGCTTAAACGTGAAGGCAACAATATTGTATACGATTTACATTTAAGTTTTGTTGATGCTGCTTTAGGGATGAGTATAGAAGTACCAACTATTGATGGTAAAGCAAAAATAAAAATTGAACCAGGTACCCAAAGCGGAAAATTATTGCGCTTAAAAGGTAAAGGTTTGCCAGAAGTGAATTCTTACCATAGAGGTGATGAGATTATCCACATCAACATCTGGACCCCAAAAGCTTTAAGTAGCGACGAACGTAATGCTTTAGAAAAATTACGTGAATCGCCAAACTTTAAGCCACAACCGGGTAAAAACGATAAGAGTTTCTTCGAAAGAATGAAAGAATACTTCGAGTAATTAATTAAATATAAATTGAAAAACCGATGTCGCAAGCATCGGTTTTCTTGTTTAAAATAGATAAATCTCTTCTAAGTGTCGTCTTGCGAAAAGGTTTTTCAGCCGAGGAAACCCGCCTGCAGCATTCAGGCAATCTTTACAGCATGACGAACTTTCTATTTGATATCTAAATAACAATGCAACTTTTAAACCTTTCTCTTTATAACCTGTTTTCTATACATGAAATGGAGAATTGGTTGTTCAGGTTTCTATTATCGCGAATGGAAATTGGTTTTCTATCCTAAAGGTTTAGCACAAAAAGACTGGTTCAAGTATTATTGCGAACATTTTAATACGATAGAGATTAATTCTACTTTTTATAAAATGCCAGCTCAAAAATCGTTCGATAAATGGTATGATGAAAGTCCAGATGATTTTTTGTTTACGATTAAGGCACCTCGGCTGATTACACATTATAAACAGCTCAATGAATGCGGGCAACTTATCAACGATTTTTACGAGGCTATTCAGATCGGACTAAAAGAGAAATTGGGATGTGTACTGTTTCAGTTTCCACCAAAGTTCGATTATAGTGCGGAACGGTTAAACCTATTGACCGAAAATTTAAGACCTGATTTTAAAAATGTAGTAGAGTTTCGTCATATCAGTTGGTTTGATGAAGAAATCTATAAAAAACTGGCTAAAAACAACATCATTTTTAGCGGACAAAGCTATCCTTCTTCGCTACCTGATAATGCAATTCAGAATACAGAGGCTGTGTATTACCGTTTTCACGGAAAGCCCGTATTGTATAAATCAGAATATGATATAAATGCGATTAAGGGCTTCAAAAATCAGATTAAAGATGATGTTAATGAAATTTTTGTATATTTTAATAATACCTGGGGCGTTGGAGCATTACATAACGCGAAACAATTGCAAAATTTAACGAAATAGGCTCATTTAGTGCAACCAACTGTATAAGTGCAGTTAGATGCTAACATCTAACACCACAGTTTTTTGGCCGTTCGCTATTTTGCCAAAAGCTACTAACGTGAAAAAATAAACCTGATAGCAATGATATTTCGACGAACTAGCTTTAATTTAGCACCAACATTAACGAAATTTAATAGATAGCAGGACTGCAGCTCCCGATAAAGTACTGCTTCTGCTTTCCAAAAAAATAAAACAAAAAATATGCGCGTCGCCGTTATTGACCTTGGAACCAATACTTTCCACTTACTTATTGCTGAAATAACAGGAAATCAGCCGGAAATTTTATACAAAACCAATGTACCTGTTAAATTGGGCGAAGGAAGAATTAACGACAATATTATTATTCCGGAAGCCTTTGAAAGAGGTGTGAACTGCCTTGAAGCTTTTAACCATACAATTGCCGAATACCAGGTTAATGAGGTGAGGGCTACGGCAACTTCGGCGGTTAGAAGCGCAGAAAACGGACAAGATTTTGTACATGCAGTAAAGGAAAGAACCGGAATAAGCATCGAAACGATTAGCGGCGATGAAGAAGCTGAATTAATTTATCAAGGTGTAAAACTGAGCGGAGCAATTACTGAGGTATCTTTGATTATGGATATCGGCGGCGGCAGTGTAGAATTTATCCTGTGTGATCCCGAAGAACTGATCTGGAAAAAAAGTTATAACATTGGGGCAGCGCGTTTAATGCAACAGTTCTTCAAATCAGATCCCATAGCCGACGAGGAGAAAAACGCCATTTTATTTCACATTCAAAATCAATTGGCTGATCTTTTCGAAATCTGTGAAAAATACCATCCTGAAATTTTGATCGGATCTGCCGGAGCGTTTGAAACATTTGCTGAGCTTATTATTAGAAAAAACAACTTGAAAGCTGATATTAAAACTGCCAAAACCTTCGCGTTCAATTTTGACAACTACATCGAAACTTCTATTAAACTATTGAATGCTACGCATAACGAAAGAGCAGAAATGCCCGGAATGATCCCTTTAAGGATAGATATGATTGTGATCGCTGCTTTAATCACAAACTATGTTTTAGGGCGTTGCAAAATAAATAGATTAATGCTTTCTACCTACGATTTAAAGATGGGTGTTTTGGCCGGCCTGATGTAAAAAATGATCCATACAAGTTATGGATCATCGGGAGTTTAGAGAATATTAATTTAGGTTATTCCTTTTTTGGCGCAATCATTATCTTGCCCATAATCATGGATTCGGCTTTTTTAAGCCTGAGATTATTTTGTTTTTCTTTAGAAAAATCAAGTATTAGCAGAGCTGCGTATTGGATACTTTCTACCGTCAATTGGTTCTTTTTTACATCGAAATTATTATCTAAAACAATCTCGTAACGACCATTTTTATCGGTCAAGGCTGTGTATTTGGTATCGAGAATAGATAACCTTATTCCAGCTACAGGCTTATTATCTACGCCATTAACATAGCCATATATTCTTTTCGGTACAACTGTTTTTTTATCGTCTATTTTGTTATTTATGCCATTTGTTATTTCGATCGGCGTTTTCAAATTTTCTGCCCGGGCATCCATTATAAAAATACTCATGCCAATAGCCAGTACACCAAGGTACTTCATCCAGTTTCTATTGATAGTTGGCACAATTGACAGGTGAAGGTTAAGCTGGTTTAATTGGCTTTGGCTTAAGCGGCCGCATACAGAAGAACTGGCTCCGGCCAATACGCTAATGATTTCGGCATTGGTATAGCTCGAAAAATCAATTACATTTTTGCTACAGGCTTTACAGAAATTAAAGCCTTCTCCTTTATCCATTTCATCCCAGTTCTGTAAACATGGCTCGGCTATGGTAACTTCGTTAATTCTCGTTTTCATCATGCTAATTTTATAGATGATGAAACTTTCAGGCGGATTCCACAAGAGGTTTTAAATAAACTTCAACAGTTCATTATATAGCTTTTCCGTTGGCAAGCCCATTACGTTTGTATAAGAGCCTTCTATACGTTCTACTACAACAATACCCCACCAATCTTGCACACCGTAACTCCCAGCCTTATCAAAGGGTTTATAATTATCAATGTAGAAATCAATTTCATCAGCTGTAACAGATTTACAGTAAACTTCTGTCCTATCGTAAAACGAATGGATTTTATCGCCTTTAACAAGCGTTACTCCCGTAAAAACTTCATGCCTGCTTCCAGATAGTTTTTTTAACATTTCTTGTGCATGTGTCCTATCTTCAGGTTTGCCTAAAATTTCTCCGTTTAAGGCCACAATGGTATCAGCTGTAATTACTATTTCACCATTAGCAGTAAAGGCCTTAGCCTTCTGTTCTGAAATGTAAACGGCAATTTCTGCAGGACTTAAACCCGATGGGTAGCTTTCATCTACATCTTTTAGTTCGACTTTAAAGTTTAAGCCCATAAGTGTTAAAAGTTCTTGTCTACGTGGCGATTTAGAGGCTAAAATTATAGGAGGAAAATTGACAGGCATATTTTATTTTTCTGCTAAAATAAGAAAAGCGACATAAAGCCGCTTTCTTATTTAATATTTTAACTGGATTTAATTATTTCCACCACCTTGCATACGTTTCTGCATTTCTGCACGTTGCTCTTTTTGCCAAGCTTCGTATGTTTTTTTCTGATCGTCGGTTAATACAGCAGTAACTTTTGCATCGTTTTCGGCACGCATTTTTTGCATTTTCTCTCTCATTGCATCTCTATCGCCACCGCCTTGCATTTCTTCGCGCATTTTTTTCATGGTTTCTGCCTGCTCAGTAAAAACAGCAGTTAACTTTGTTTTCTGATCATCAGATAATTTTAATTTTTCGTCTAACTGTTTTACACGTTCTTCAGGCTTCATCATCATTCTGCCTTGTCCACCACCTTGCTGCGCGTTAGCGAAACCAGCTATTCCTAGCATCAATCCGCAAATCATCATTAATTTTTTCATGTCGTTTTTGTTGTTTTGGTTGAAAATTGAGCATGTTGGAGTGTGCAAAAAGATGAAAGTTTAATCTGTAAATGTAACTTAGCTGTTGCAGATTAAAACACAGTTAATCTTTTAACAATAGTACAGGTACATGTGATTTAATAGTCAGTTTTTGGGATACACTTTCGTGAAGCAGACTTTCGAAAAAACTATATTTTTTGGGCAATGCAATAATCAGCTGGGCTTCTTCACTTTTAGCAAATTTTACGATTCCTTTAATCATATCAGGATGATCGGCATAGTGATAAGCTGGAGAAAAATCTTTAAGCATTTCGTGCAAAATGTGTTCTTCTTGCATATTAACAGGATGACCAGAATTGATATTAAGCACCAAAAGTTCTAAGGCATGTTTGCTTAAAATATTTTTAAGCGCATGCATGGGAATCACCTCTTTAACCTTTTTAAAATCGCAAGCTAAAATGGCTTTACGGATCGATTGATAATCGGCTTTAGGCGGAACAACCAAAACCGGAACCGGGCTTGATTTAGAAATTTTGATCGCATTAGAACCGATATCACTTTCGTCTTTCGCTCTTTTACCGTTGCTGCCAATAATAATAAGTCCGATCTCTTCTCTATTTACCCGATCGATGATAGATCTTAATAAAGTTTCCCTTGTTAAAGAAACCTCTATGTCAGCCTCGGGGTTAATCTCCAACATTTTTGACTTCAGTTTTTCTAGTGCTTCCATCCTTCGCGTAATTTCATCAGCGATATGAACATCCGTAGTAACAATCAAATCGGGAGTTGGCAAGATGCTTTCATATTCTGAAACATAGTATGCGTTAAGCAGTATAATTTTTGAGTCCGTCATTGCGAAACTCAACCTGGCCGCATATTTCGCAGCGTGATCAGCTGTTTTAGAAAAATCGACCGGTACAAGGTATGTACTCATATAATTAAAATTAATGTTTTTACACTTACAAGTTAATCAATCGATTGATTAACTTGTAAGTGTAAATTTCGCATATAATCTGATTTATTGCAAATTTTAATGTCTGAGATTTATAATCTTATTAGGCCTTACCATCATTGTGAACTTGTTTCAGAATCTTACATGCAGAATAATATTGTTTTAGGAGGGCCTAAATTATCTGGTTGATAAAGCCCCTGAAACAAGTTCAGGGTGACGGATCGCAAAAGATCCTTCGACTCCGCTCAGGATGACAATCGAGAGGGAGGATAATTGTGAGAAACAGCAATGACCAATATTCAATTTACAATAAGCAGATTCCAGTTGGCAGTTTGCAATTACCAATGACAATTGCACCAATTTATATACCCGAATCGGCAGCATTTGGATTTTCATCATGCCATCTGCCCTGTACTTTCATTACTTTTTCGATAATATCGCGGACAGCGGTTTTGCCTCCATTGTAAGGAGAAATAAATGTAGATATCGCCTTTATTTCTTCAACGGCATCAGCTGGGCAGGTTGGAAGCCCTACGAGTTTCATTACTTTTAAATCAGGGATATCATCTCCCATATAAAGCACTTCTCCGGCAGCAATCTTTTTATCCTGAAGGTATTGATTAAAAATGGCCACCTTATCTCCTGTTCCGAGGAAAACATCGGTTACCCCCAGATTGAAAAAACGCTTTCCCATGGCAATACCATCTCCACCAGATATAATACAGATGTTATACCCTCTTTTAACGGCCAATTGCATAGCGTAACCATCTTTAATGTTAAAAGTGCGCAACGACTGGCCATTATCAGTAACCTGAACAGTTCCATCGGTAAGCACACCATCTACATCAAAAATGAAAGTGGTGATCTCTTTTAGTTTTTGCAGAAACATTCGCGCGTTTGGCGTTTAGGGTTAAGCGCTCGGTGCTGACTCTGGGCTGAGGACTCCGAACTCAGGACTAATTATTGATTATCTCTCCACTCGTAAACCCAAGCAGATTGGATTTGCTCTAAATGGCCTTCATTGCTTTCTTCACGGGTTCCTTTAAAGTTGGGTAATGATAAAACCCAGTCTAAAAGCTCGGTAAAGCGGATGCGGTAGATTTTGGCTTCTGTAAAATCATCACCAAATTTCTCATATAAAGACATTGCAATATCTTCATAGTCGTTCCAGTAAAAAGGTAAAGCAAATTTATCGTTATTCATGTTGTTCGTTGTTGTTTCGGTTAATTGTTTGAATTGGTTAATCGGTTAACTGTTATATAGGGTTAATCGACTCCCGACTGAAGACTTCGGACTAACTAGTGTCCCATAAAATCTGATTGATCTGGAATGGTCACTTCGATATCACCATTAATCACCACACACTGGCAGCCCAGGCGGGAAGTAATTTTCGGACGAACAGCCCTATCAATAAAGTCTTCTTCTTTGTCAGAAATCTCTTCGATATTATCCATGCCCTTAGTTACGTACACATGGCAGGTACTGCAACCACAAACACCACCACAGTTGTGCTGTAATTCGATTCCATTATCCAGACAAACATCTAAAACAGATTCTCCCGCTGCTATTGGTAATTCAATAGATTCGTGATCTGCTTCTTCAAAATTTATTTTTAGTTTAAAAATGCTCATAATTATTTTGCAAAAGTAAGAAGCAAAAGCCGTAATTATGCTATTTCAGCGTTAATTTTATGCTATCGCTCAATGTTTGATAAATGTTCTGCAATTCGGGCATATCAGTTAACATGCTCAAATGCTTATTTAAAGTGTTTTCATCTGCTCGTACTGCTGGCCCAGTCTGCACATTTTCAGGTAGATTACTCATTACCTTATCGGCTGTTTCGGCAATTAACGGCCTAATGATTTCGAAATCCAAACCGTTCTGGCTTAAAATTTTATTGGCCAAAGCGTACAGGTGATTCGGAAAATTACAGGCAAAAACCGCTGCAAGATGTAATACTTTTCTTTTCTCGCCACCCAACTCGTACACCTGACGGCTAATTTTAGCTGCCAGATTGCTTAAAATCACCAATTGACTTTCGTCGTTCGCTTCGATACACAGCGGTATATTTTCAAATGAAAGCTCTTTACCTTTCGAAAAAGTTTGCAAAGGATAAAAAACACCTGCTTTTTTTACCTGTGAAGATAAAATATTAATATCTGTAGTTCCGGAGGTGTGTACCACCAAGCCAGTTACATTTTTTAATGATTTGGCAACGCTTTCAATGGCATCGTCTTTTATTGAGATAATGTATAAATCAGCGTTTTGTTCAATTTCCGTAAGATCGTTTAGCCCTTCAGCTCCAATTGCAACAGCCAAAGATTCTGCATGACTTAAGTTTGGGCTGTATACCTGTACCAGATCTTCGCCTTTAGCCTTTAAAGCTTTAGCCAAGTGTGTGGCAACATTTCCTGAACCCAATAAAACGATCTTCATGATTTTATACGGCTTTGGCCTCTTTTCTTCTTCTAAAAATTGATAGTAAGAAACCAACAACCATTACAATGGTACCGGCCCAATACAAATTGATAAAAGGAAAATCAATTGCTTTGAAAACTACCCAATCTTTAGCCTGTTGCGGTTTCTCAAAAATCTGAAGCTCAACTTTTTTCTCATCTGGCAATACTCTTGAAAAACGGAATTTTAGATCCAATTCATCTACCTTACGCGCGAAATCGAAAGTGTTATTTCCTTTGATTAAAAAAATAGGCTCCGTGTTATAAATTTTGCCAGCAGCATTAACCTCTAATGGTAAACCAACAGCATAATCGCCCTGGCCTAAAACTAAATCTTTTGCGGTAGGTTTTCTGTTTAAATCTTTAACCGTAACCACACCGCTTGAGGTATGTATGGTATCTCCTACCGAAACCTTTACAATACGTGGCGCCTTATAATTTTCATCATCCGAATGCCCTTCATGATCCTCATGAGATGATTGTTTAACTGCTGCACTGGTAATGTGTGTATACACATCGTATGTAAGGTAATGTTTAGTATCCGGAGAGGCAATTAAGCCCATTTTTTCGTTCTCCTGTACGTGTGGATGTAAGTTAAAATCTTCTTTAACCTTACCTTCTTTATCTAAAACCTTAAAATTAAGGGTATAAATGGTATTCGGTGCTACAGTGGTATCGGCAACATAGGTTACGGTATACTTACCCATTTTCTTGGGTTCGTTTTTGTATAACATAATGTTCTCACCCGGTTTTTCTACTTTTTCGAAATCTTTTACCGGAATGAATTTAGTAGTATTAATTGATAAAGGCCTGTTGGTAGCCGCAGAAATTAATGCACCTAAAACTAAGAGTGCAAAACCAATGTGTGCAATTGCAGAACCTGCTAATTTTGCCTTACCACCAAAAGCCTGATACAATATTGTCGCATTGGAAAGTACAGCAAATAAACAGCTGAAAGTAATCAGGATGTACATGGTATTGGTATAAATCTCGGCCACATATACCAAACCTGCCGTTAATACAATAGAAAACAAAATCGCAGAGATTAAACTGCTATAAAATTTCCGAGGATCTGTTCGTTTGTATTTTAAGTATTGAGAAAATCCCGAAATTAAGGTAATTAATACTGCAAATGGCGCCTGCCATTGATTGTAATATTTTACAGCATCAATTGGTGGCGTAAATTTGGTACCGAATGCTTTATTAAATACAGGAACTGAAGTGGAGAATATAACCTGGATACAAGCAATAGTTACGACTAAAGCCCCAATAAACATCCAGAATTCGCGCGAATAGGTCTCTTCGTCCTTGGTGGTAATTGGCAATTCTTTCCATCTTACAACAATGAGCACAATTGCTAAAACAGCGAATACAACATTGTATAAGATCAAGTGGCCAAACATCCCCATATCGGTAAAAGAGTGAACCGATGTATCGCCTAAAATCCCGCTTCGGGTTAAAAAAGAGGCATAAAGTACCAATAAGAAACTCAAAAACACTAAAGCAATTGCGGTAAAATAAGCATGCCCAGTATTTTTATACGCTATCATTACGTGTACAGCACCAATTAAGGTTAACCACGGAATTAAAGAGGCATTTTCTACAGGATCCCAAGCCCAGAAACCGCCAAAGTTTAGCGCTTCGTAAGCCCAGAAAGAGCCCATAATAATACCTGTACCTAGAACCATTACCGCAAAAAGCGCCCAGGGCATAGCCGGTTTAATCCATTCTTTATATCTTTTTTGCCATAAAGCCGCAATTCCATAAGCAAAAGGCACAATCATACTGGCAAAACCTAAAAACAAGGTTGGCGGGTGGATGACCATCCAATAGTTTTGCAACAATGGATTTAATCCTCTACCATCGGTAATAAATTTTAAATAATTAGCGTAGTTTTCAGGATTTGCGAAAACGACAGGAGCCATTGATTTTAAATCAAGAGAATCTCTTAATAGAATAAACGGAGAACTTCCAATGCGCTCACCAAAAATCTCTACACCCAAAAGCATTGAGGTTAAAAATACTTGGGAGAAGGCTACAACTGTCATTACAGGACGCTCCCAGGTTTTAGCTTTCCAGATTAATAATGTACCTAGAAACGATTGCCAGAAAGCCCAAAGTAAGAAACTACCTTCCTGTCCTTCCCAAAAAGCCGAAATAATATAATAAATTGGAAGCTGTTTTGAGGAGTGCCAATAAATGTAACTGTATTCATTGTAATGCCCCAGTACCAGATAGAATAAGATTGCTCCAATACCAATTATACAGGCAAAATTAACCAAGAATCCAATCCGACCTAAGTTCCGCCAAGATTTATCTTCTAAATTTTTATCGCGACTGGCATAAAAGTATGCGATTGTTGAAAGTAATGATGCACTAAACGCCAGCACAATAAAAAACTGCCCGATTTTACCCGGTAGCAGGTTTTCGCCTACAAATTGAATATCCATTAAAATTAGTTATATTTTTTCTCGCCGTACTTACCTACCGTATCAACCTTACCGTCTTTATTAATTTCAACAAGGTTGTCGTTATATTTAGATGGGCATTTCATTAAAATTTTCGATGCGTAGAATTTGTCCTTATCCATTTTACCGATAAGCACTAATTTTTCAGATTTTTCGAAATCCTGCGGTTTGGTACCTGCGTAAATTACCTCTCTCACTTCCCCCTTTTCATCTTTCATATGGAATGAAAAATGGTTAGCATCTTTTACGGCGTCGTAGTAAGTACCCATAGATTTTACCCAATAGCCCATCACATGCTCTTCTTTCTCAGAAAGGGCTGCCTGTTTGAAATTAGAGTAGGTGTCGGTATTTGCGTTTAAGCTAAATAAAATCCCTACGGAAATTGCGATGGTAATCAATCCAATGATTGCACTTTTCTTCATGGTTATACTTGTTGTAAAAGCTGGCAACAAAGATAGAAAAATCGGCTTAGCCAGCATTCTTTTACATTTTTCTTGTCTTTATATTGACAATTATCTGATTTTTGAAGTAAAAATATTTTTCAAAAGCTACTATTTATAACCGATCTTAAGTAATATCCTAAATCGTTTAAAAGTTCGGGCTGAAATTATTAAGTTTGGCCTGTCAGATAATCATTCCTTTTTTAACATCCCACAGTAAAACATAAACCGGATTAACATGAAATTAAAGCAGTTTTATAAGCTTTTGTTATTTATAGTTTTAATGCCCTTTTTAAGCTCTTGTTTTGAGGTAATTGAAGAAATTGCCATGAAAAACGATGGAACGGGCGATGTGGTACTCACGATAAATCTTAGCCAGAGCAAAACCAAAGTAGCTTCGGTAATGCTTTTGGATAGCGTTCAAGGCTACAAAGTACCCAGTAAACAAAAAATTCAACAAGAATTAAATGAAGCAGTGGCTTATTTAAAAAAATCGGAAGGGATTTCTAATGTAAAAAGCACAAGCGATTTTAACAATTACATCGCAAGCATTAGTTTTTCTTTTAAAGATGTTTCAAATATCAATAACATCACCAAAAACATTCTCGCCCAGCAAAAAATTAAGGCCACTAACACCTCCTCGTATACTTATAACAAGGCCACCAAAACCTTTAGCCGAAAATATCAGGCAATAGGTACGGCTAAAACAGAATTCAATAAATTAAAAGCAAAAGACAAGGCAGTTTTTAACGGCGCAACCTACACCAGTATCTACCGTTTCGAATCTGTTGTAACAAGTAGTACCAATCCAGCATCAAATGTATCGAAATCTAAAAAAGCCGTGATGTTAAAAAGCAGCATCACAGATTTAATTAACGGAAAAATTAACGTATCTAATTCTATACAACTATCTAAATAAAAATGAAACCATCGCCTAATCCGTAATAGTTTCATCTCCACTGAAAACAAATTATATCCAATGAAACCATCAGGAGCATACCGTTCACAAACCGAGATAAATATGCTCATGATAGCTTCATAACCGCTAAAAAACAAATTATATCCAATGAAAAAAATTCTAATTGCTATCTCTCTTTTCTTATCATTTAACCTGGCCAAGGCTCAGGATCTGGTTAAGAAAATACCTGCAAATGCTTTTACAGTTGCCACTATTAAAGGTGATAATATTTTTAAGTTAATGTTTGTAAAAGATTTTAACGAATCTTTTCTGGGCAAGAAATTACTAACCGAAACTTCAAAATCACTTGATAAAAGCTTTACCAGCATAGAAGATTTCGGCATTAACCTAGAGAAAAACATGTATTACTTCAATCAGTTGAGTGATAGTATTACTTATAATTGCTTTCTCATACCGATTAAAGATGCGACTAAGTTCGAAAGCCTAATTAACAACAAAGAGAATAAATTTAAAAGGGACGGCGACGTTCGAACTATGATTTTGCCTGATAGTACAAGCATTATTAAGTGGAACAATAACATGATGTACTTTGTAACCGGAAGCATTAGCAGTTCTTTTTTTGCCGATTCTGCTAAATCTGCCCATTATGGAATTAAAGACATCAGATTTCAAAATGATGATGCAATAGCTATTGATAGTACTGCTGCAGTAGCTGTAGATTCTGTAGCAGTTGAAGAACCGATGGTTGAAGAAGTACCCGCCCCGCCTGTTGTAAAAATAAAAGTTCAGAAAAAATCGACTGCTAAAAAAACTACTGGAATAAAAAAAACTGGCAAAAAGAAAACGGCTAAAAAATCTAAAAAAGTCACCAAAATAGATTCAGATTTTGATGAATCCCGAGAACCAAGAGAATTCGCAGTTGATACTGCAAGCGCTATGACTCCAGTTCATGGCATTGTTGATGAACGATATGATGCTTACCAACAAGAACGTGCAGAACAAGATGCCAAGAAAAAGAGATTGGCATTTACCTGGATGACTGCCCAGGCGGATCAGATTTTTAATGGCAGTTACGAGTCTATCGAAAACAATAAATCATACACGGCGAGTTTGGATAATAAAGCCATTGCAGAACTTTGGGTATCGAGCCTTCAAGATGTTTACAATGCAATTTCTCCAGAATTCGGTGCTTATGGTAAAGCAGGATTAATGAAAGGTTATGGCAGCTTAAATGCAAAGCTTTTTATGGACAATAAGAGTTTCCGCATCTCAACAGGTTTAGAATTGTCTCAGGAACAAGCCGATTCCTATAAAAAAATCTTGAACAGAAAGTTAAACAAAAACTTTTTGAAATATGTAAACAGTGAAAAAGCGCTTGGTTTTATGAGCTATTCTATTGATACCAAAGCTTATCTGGAAGAATTCCCTAAATTATTAAAACAGACCTATGGTTCTTTTTTGGGTGCTAAAATGGATCAAGAAATAGACCTAGGTGCTGAACTGTTCTCTCTTTTATTAGATGAAGAAGCAGTAAGCAAAGTAATTAAGGGCGATGCCCTATTTGTAATTAATGGACTAAACACCAAAGATGTTACTTATACCACTTACGAATATGATGATGATTACAAGCAGAAAGAAGTAATTAAAACCAAAAAAGAAACTTTGCCTGATTTCCTTTTCATGTTTTCTTCTGAAGACACCAGGTTGATCAACAAATTGATTAAATACGGTGTAAACAAAAACTACGTATCTGTTGAGAACAACATTTATAAAATATTGGAAAAGAAAAGTCCTATTGATATTTACTTTATGATTAAAGATGGTATTGTATTTTTCGGCAATTCGTTAGCAGAAATGCAAGGTATTAGCAACAATCAATACAACAACAGTAAGTTAAGTAAACTGCACAAACAACTATTGACCAAAAACAATTTCAGCTTTCTGTTTAATGCCAAAAACCTGGTGGGCAAAGTACCAGATTCGGAAATTGGTGGCGAAGAAACTGCTAAGAAATTTAACAGTACTTTAGAGAAAATGGGCAATGTATATATGAAATCGAACCCGATTAAGGGCAGATTGGTTTCAGCAGATATTAGCGCAGAAATTCCGAACGGACATGAAAACGCTTTGAAATATCTTTTTTCTTTAATTGAAAATGCAGCTAAGTAGTTTAGTTGGCGGTTTACAGTTAACCGATTAAAACAGTTAACCATATTCTATGAAGAAATTTTTAAAAATAACAGCAGCAATAGTTTTATTGCTGCTTATTTTTTTTGCCGGTGTTATAAAATACCGGAGATATCAGTCAGAACGCACATTGATTCCAAAAAATGTTACGGGGATTGTCAAAATCAATGTTGATGAGTTAGGTAGAACGCTTGCTTCGAATATGCTAAGTAACCTGGGTTATTATTTTAAATCTGATTTAAAAAATGACACTACAAATTTAAATTCACCCGATAAATTTAATAACGGTTTAAAAATACCAGCAAGCATTTATTTTTATACCATTGAAAGAAAACCTCAGATTTACTTTTCGCGTTTTGAAATAGAAAACATAAACGATTTTGAAAATTCTTTGAGGCACTTAATGCACTTGGATATTATAAAAAGAACAGAAGGCACTAATATAGCCAGATCGAAACTAGGCAATGTGGTTATTTACTATAACAGTAAAAGTGCTGCAGTTTCATTATCTGTTAAGGCAGAAAATTTGGATGATCCTTTAATGGATATATTAAACCAGAAAAATTTTATAAAAATAAACGATAGCAAATTTAAATATTCAACAAAATCGCTGGCGCATATTGCCTTTGAAACCGCGCAGCATCAGGGATCGATCGATTTTGAGAATGGCGTGATTAATTTAAACGATCTGTTTCTGTCTGGGGATATTTTAGCCTCAAACAAACCTTTACATCATCATTTGAACCCAAGTAGTACGGCTTCCTTTTGGTTAAATGTTAGCATAAAACCCGACAAAGACAAAATTTATAAGTTTAAGAATTTTAGTTTCGAGCAGGATAGCTTATTAAAATATTATAATGGCAATTTAAATTTCGAATGGACAAATTCCATCACACAAACTGATTCTATTATTACCTATGAATACAATGATGATTTTGAAAAGGTTGAAAAAGTTGGTTTACGAAAACGCAATATCCCTTCCATTTCGATTAATGTCGGCTCGAAAGGCAACGGACTAAAAAATTACCTGGCAAATCAGGGGTTGATTAATTTAGATAGCAACTTGGTAAATAAAAATGCTTTCCCGCTTTATAAAGTATTTGTGAACAGCAGCAATGAAAACTTAAACTTCGCGACAGTTAAAAATCAGAATACCTCAACTTCAAATATTGTTTCAACAGATTTTCTTTATCTAAATGTTGATCTGATCAAACTGGGTAAACAATTAGAAGCTCCGTTCATGACCAGCTATTTTAAAGCGCTGAAAAATTTAGAAGTTAAAGGAAAGTTATTGGATGGTAAAAGGGTTAAGATCGATGGTAAACTTAAATTGAAAGACGAAAATATTAATTCACTTTACCAGATTTTAAAAAGTTTATAACAAAAAGTAATAGAGGTAGGTTCTGTTATATTTTTGTCGCAGATTCAAGGTGATTTACACAGATAACTGTCCATTGTACCTAAACCTGATGGGACGGATGCCAATTCCTTCAATTGGCAGGAGGTACAGCAGGACTAACCCACTCCCATGAAACACAGACCTATCATTTCCAAAATAAAAAAAGCTAAAAATGGCTTACACAGTCTGCTAAATATTCAAATCGGAATCTGTGATAACGAACTTAGGCACAAAAAAGCCCTGCAGTTTTAACCCTGCAAGGCTTCATAATAAGATTACCAGACCCCGATAAAGGATCGGGATTCGCAATGACGATTAGTTGATTATGGCCAAACGCCCAAATTCATGTAAGAAACCGCAATTTTATCGATCGAATTTACAAAAGCAGCTGTTCTCAATGTTTGAGTTGCTGGTTTGTTCATTAATGTTTCGCGGATTTCGTGGTAAGAATGGATCATGGTATCTTCTAAACCAGAGTTTACCAATTCCATTTCTGATGCGCCTTTAACAATCATTAAACGGTGTTCCGGAAGGATGGTTTTACCCGTTAAATTTTCTAAAGTATTGATCAGATTGGCATTTGAATTAGCAGCATAACGGTTCTCCATACGACCAAAAGCCACGTGAGAAAGATTTTTCAACCACTCGAAGTAAGAAACCGTAACACCACCTGCATTGCAATACATATCAGGAATAATGATACCACCCATTTCTGTAAATATTGTTTCGGCCTCTGGTGTAGTTGGACCATTTGCACCTTCAGCAATAATTTTTGCCTTGATATTGCGGATATTAAGCTCGGTAAATTGGTTTTCTAAAGCCGCCGGAACAATGATATCGCAATCTTGCTCTAAACCTTCCATTGAGTTTTTAAAGTCTTTAGCGCCAGGGAAACCTAAAATTGAACCTGTGTTTTTACGGTGTGCAAAAACCTCATCTACATTTAAGCCATTAGGATTGTAAATAGCGCCTTCAAACTCGCATAAACCTACAATGGTAGCACCAAATTCTGCTAAGAATTTAGCCGAGTGGTAGCCCACATTACCTAAACCCTGAACAATTACCCTTTTATCGCCTAAACCAGCTTTAAAGCCTAATTTAGCCATATCTTCTGCCACTTCTACACATTCACGTACGGCATAAGCAACACCACGTCCTGTAGCTTCCTTACGGCCACGGATACCGTGTAACGCAATTGGTTTACCAGTTACGCAACCTAGCGCATCTAACTGGCCAGGATTCATGGTCATATAAGTATCGGCAATCCAGCTCATTTCGCGCTCGCCAGATCCATAATCAGGAGCAGGAACATCGATACCAGGGCCAATAAAGTTTTTCTTAATTAATTCTGTAGTATAACGGCGGGTAATGGTTTCTAACTCGGCAACACTGTATTGTTTAGTGTTAATTTTTATACCACCTTTTGCACCACCAAATGGAACATTAACAATGGCACACTTGTAAGTCATTAAGGCAGCGAGTGCCATAACCTCATCTTCGTTTACCATTTCACTGTAACGGATACCACCTTTGGTAGGGCTCATGTGGTGAGAGTGCTCTACACGCCAAGCATCAATTACTTCAAAACCGTTTCCGCGGCGGATTGGGAATTGGAAACGATACACACTATTACATGTTTTAATCTGGTTCAATAAACCTTCTGGATGATTGGTGAATTGAGCCGCACTGTCAAAGTTCTTACAAACATCTGCAAAGAACTTGTTCTCGTCTGCTAGATTAGCCATTATTTATTTTTTATATTGAATAAGTTTTCAATGCAAAATTGCCTAAAAAAACCGCACATATCCAAATGCAAAAAGACTTAGTGTAAAGCAAACACCATTCTATTTTAGCCTAACAACAGCTTTTATACCCGTTGGAGAAAACTGTTTAAAAACTATACCCAAACACATTTAAACGCAGATATCTTAGTCAGCTCACACCATAAAAACGATTATTTTTATAAGTTTTAGCATAGGTTATTTGATCTAAAAAAAATTATAAAAAAAATATTCAAAATAGCCTTTTGTTGCAACACTCAACAAATAGAAGCTAAAAAACAGATCAATATTACGAATATTGCAAATACCTATAAAAAACCGGACATAAAAAAAAGTGACCAATTGTGTTGATCACTTCTTAATTTAATCTAAATCGTCCCGTTGATTTAATTTATATCTAATCAAACTTGATCAATAAATTACCAAAAAACAATACTGTGATGTAGGTATTTTATTTGGTTACTGCTCTGTATTTTTAATTAGAGCTTTAAAATCACCAAAAACCTCTTTTACAACAAGATAAATACAAAAATTTGATGATTTTAATCTTAAAATACACCTATTTACAGGCTATTAAAGCAAAATATGGTTTTAACCAGGATTCGTATTTGCGCTATTATTTATCAGTTTGGTTTTCTTTTTCTATTTTCTTTAATCTTTTATCGATCGAAAACAGATAGGCCAGCAAACCTACAAGAATAATTACGATACATATTACCACAACATATATCTTTCCATTGCTGCGAAGGCTATCGGCCATTTCTACGCCATTATCCTGCGCAAATAACTGCATAGTGGCCATCATTAATATCAGGGAGAAAAATATCTTCTTCATCTTAGTTATGTTGTTGTTTGTTTTCGTTTGTTGTTGATTGATTTTCATCTGTAACGAAGCTATCACGAACACCTTTCATTTCACCGTAATCAGGTGTATTCGTGATGGTTTCTATTGAACGTATTCTGAAACGGATGGTATAAACCCAGTAACCGATTAATATCCAGCCCAAACACGCTGGGTAAAATACCATGCGCATGCGACTATCCAAATCGTAACTGTTAAAGCCAGGGTTACCGCCATTGCCCGGGTGCAATGAATCTTTTAAACGGGGTAAAACAAAAAGTAATACCACCATCATTGGGAAGGCGAAAATATTGTAAATGGCAGAAATCTTGGCTCTTTTCTGTTCTTCGTCTATCGCATTGCGAAGAATGAGGTAGGCAAAATAGAGCAAGATTGAAATGGCAGCGAAATTCTGTTTAGGATCGAAACTCCAAAACTGTCCCCAGGTATATTTAGCCCAAATGGCACCTGTTACTAAACCTAAAACGCCAAAAACTATCCCTGCGTTTACGCTTTCTACCGCTTTAATATCATCAATTTCACTCTTGGTACTCAATGATTTTATACTGTAAAAAACAGAGATCGAAAAGAGCACAATCATGGCAAACCACATCGGAACATGGAAATACAGATTACGGATTGTTTCGTTCAAAATAGCCAGATGCGGTACACCAAGTAATAAGCCTGCTATTGCAGTATAAATTACCAAAACCGAACCTAAAATTTTCCACCAAGTTTTATTCATGCGTATATTTAATTTTGAATGTTGAATTATGAATGAGCGGATGTTCTTTTCTTATGCCTTTAATAATAATAAGGCATCAAGGATTTAATACTTTCGAATTTCTCATTTTTATAATTCAATCATTCTCTCATTCAATCATTTTTTAATCCCTCCAAAGGTAAGGAAATAACAATAAAGACGTTGCCACCATCAGTACATTCACCACCAGTAACATTGCTATTTCATCGTAACTATTCTCCCAAGGCAAGCCGTCAACTGCATTTTTGGCCAGTTTAATTAACAAGATCAATACCGGAATAATGATTGGAAAGCTTAAAATAGCCATCAGCATTCCACCATTTCCCGCTTTACTTGCGATTGCCGAAACCATTGTAAATACAGTAGAAAAACTGATACTACCCAATACCACGGCTACGTAATACATCACTAAATCGGGTGGGGTAAAAGAATCGAAAACCAGCGTATAAAAACCTAAAGCAATTGTAGTAAGCACCAACATGAGGAGTGTATTATAAACCGTTTTAGAGATTAAAACCGCTGCTGGGCTTGCCAAAATATAACTATACAACTGCTGACCTTTGGTTTCCTGCAAAAAACTTTTAGATACACCATTTATTGAAGCAAAAAGCATGATGATCCAAAACAAAGCATTCCATGTTAATTTATCACCGAGGCTAACAAAAGAGAGATAACAAGTAAAAATGGTAGAAACCACATAGAGCAATACACCGTTAATGGTATATTTGGAGCGCCACTCTAACAATACTTCTTTGTGAATTAAATATTTAACCTCTTTGGCCAATTGCATAACCGCAAAGATACTTTTATTGATAAATATTGCACGTTTAAATTGTTGTATTGTTGTAATTTTGTTCAAGAATAAGCGCAAAGGAAATTAGCCACAGAAACACTGAAGTCACGGAAAAATAAATATGAACTACGCATCAGTTATAACATCGCCTGTTGGCTCAGTAACCATCTTAGCCGATGACGAATTTGTACATATAATTACTTTTGCTGAAAAGGATATTACAGGATTATCAGAAAATGCACTTACGGTAAAGGTATCCAATCAGTTAAATGATTATTTTAAAGGTGATTTAAAGGATTTCGATTTCCCTATAAAGCAAAAAGGGACTGAATTTCAACAGGAAGTCTGGCAGAATTTACTGACCATACCTTTTGGCGAAACCACCTCATATGCCAAATTTTCTGCACACAATCCATTAGCGATACGGGCTATTGCCGCAGCAAATGGAAAAAATAATATTGCCATTGTAGTACCTTGCCATAGGGTAATTGGCAGTAACGGCAAGCTTGTAGGTTACGCAGGTGGCTTATGGCGCAAACAATGGCTGCTGCAACACGAACGTGAAGTTGCCCAAAAAGGACAAACCGAATTAAAATTTTAAAACCATACTTTTTTTGCAGATGAACACAGGTCAAGCCGAAACAGCTAAAAATGATATAAAAGCCATCCGTTTAATTAATATTGAAGATAACAAATGTGCTTTTGAAACGGGCACAATCCCTATCCGTCAGCATATTAATGCGAGTTATTTTTTCGCACAAACCGATGTATCCACTTTAGAGAAAATCCCCCACCCTGCCCCAAGACGTCAATACGTAATTACGCTTAAGGGTAAACTTCAGTTTACAGTAAGCAGTGGCGAAACTTTTATTATAGAGCCAGGGGTTATACTCATCGCCAATGATACAGCTGGAGAAGGACACACCTGGGAAGTTATGGAAGGCAATGAATGGGAAAGAATCTATATTCCTTTGGAAGGTGATACAGATGATTATTTTAAGGCAGATACTTCGTTTTAAATTCTGCTCCTAAAGTCTTCTTACATTTAAAATAATTCATATTTTTGAAAGATACCAAACGCTCAATGAACTACAATCCTGGCTTACATATTTTATCAGAGTTCTCGTCTGAAAAAACTGAACAACTTTCTTCGTTTCACGATTGCAGAGCACTTTTTAACAGCTTAATTAAGACAAATGGGCTGGAAAAAGTTGGCGAGGTTTATCACGATTTTCCAAATGGGGGGTTTACGGCGGTAATCTGTTTAACAGAATCTCACCTGTCTATCCATACATGGCCTGAATTTAAATTGGCAACTTTTGATATTTTTTTATCAAATTATAAAAAAAACAATACCCAAAAGGTTAAAGATATTTATGAAGCTGTACTCCATTTTTTTGAAGGTATAGAAATACAGAAAACTGAAGTTGTTCGCTAATGGAAGTTCCTACAAAATCATTTTTCAAACTATCCGAAACTATTGCCTGCTCAATATGTAAGCAAAATATTGTACTATACGAGGCAGCAAAAAGCAAATACACCGTTTGCCCTTCATGTTATTCCTATTTACATGTTATTAGCATCACCGAATGCAGGTTGAATAAGAAATTAGATCAACCAGAAAAAGTTTTGGTATTAAAACTGGGCTCAACAGCAAATATTCACGGTACTGAATTCAAGGTAATTGCCTATCTCGAAAAAAAAGAAGCCAACACCAGCTATGCCTGGCGCGAATATATATTAACCAGCCCCGATAAAGGTTATGTTACCTTATCCGAATTCGATGGCCATTGGAATTTTATCGCCGGTGAAGATTTTCTTCCTGATTATAAGGCGCCTATATCTTACGGATTAAGCATTGGTTATAAAGATGTTGAATACAAACTTTTTAACAGGTATACACCAATAGTTACAGCTATGCTTGGTGAAGTAGATTGGGATGTGGTTAACGAAAGGATTAAAGCTGCCGAATACATTGCACCACCTTTTATGGTTGTGAAGGAGGTTGATAAAGCCAGTCACCAAACCAACTATTATATTGGCGAATACCTTGATGCTGAAGTAATTGCCAATGCATTCAACATTGATAAAAACGACTTACCCCAGCAGATTGGGATTGGTGCAAACCAACCATCAAAGGCTTTTGATAGATGGACAGCCTCGTTAAAGATAACAGGTGTAGCCATTATCTTAGTGTTGCTTTTCCATATACTGTTCAATACGATAAAACCTGAAAAGGAGCTAATAAACGATGATTTTTTAATTGTTTACGATACTAAAGGCGCCCCTGATGCTTTCAAGTCATTTATTACGCCATCTTTTACGCTTGATGATTCATCATCAAATATCGAATTTGAGATTGCTTCATCAGTTGACAATAACTGGCTGGAAACCACAATTGTACTGGTAAACGAAAGCGATAACAAGACATGGGAAGTAAGTAAAGGAATTGAATATTATCATGGTACTGAAGATGGCGAAAGCTGGTCGGAAGGTTCTACAAAAGAATCGATTATGCTATCTGAAATACCTCAAGGAAAATACCATTTGAACGTGTATCCATCATCAGGAGACATGTTTAGAAATAACCTTTACATAAAAGCGGTGAGTAATGTAACCATGTGGGGCAATACGATAACCACTATATTATTACTTTGTATTTTTCCGGCCATCTGCTGGCTTTTAATGCGCGATTATGAAAAAAGAAGATGGAATAACAGCGATTTTTCACCTTTTGTAAATGGAGAATAAATGAATCTGAAACCAATAAAATATTACCTTATTGTATTGCTGGCCCTTATAGGTTTTTATGGCTACAGTGGTTTAAAAGGGCGTACTTACTTTCCAGATAAAGTAGAAAAAAACACAGAATTTAATGGCAATAAAAGTCATTCTGGTCATGTAAATAGATTTTACCATAAATAAAAACATTATGAGCTTAAATGAATTAATTAACATCAAGTACATTATTGCATCATTGGTTTATTCCGTATTGGGCATAATTGTTCTCTTTATAGCTTTTTGGATTATTGAAAAAATGACACCTGAAAACCTTTGGAAAGAGATACTAGAAAAACAAAACCTGGCTTTAGCAATTGTTTTTGCTGCTTTTATTATTGCAATAGCAATTATTATAAGTTCAGCCATCCATAGTTAGCATGAACAAAAAGCTCCCGGCACTTTTATTAATTTCTGTTTTCGTTGTTGCCACCTGTGGTCTTATTTACGAGTTGATTGCAGGAACACTTGCCAGTTATTTACTTGGCGATTCGGTTACCCAGTTCTCTACAATAATCGGCGTTTATCTCTTTTCTATGGGTATAGGCTCCTGGGTATCTAAGTATTTCGAAAAAAATATCCTTTCGTGGTTTATTCAGATCGAAATTTTAGTCGGCTTAGTTGGGGGTTTTAGTTCAACGTTTTTATTCCTCGTTTTTGAAAGTATTGCTTCATTCAGGATTGTGTTATATGGTTTTGTGAGCTTAACGGGTATTCTTGTAGGTTTAGAAATTCCGTTGCTGATGCGCATCCTTAAAGACCGCTACGAATTTAAAGATCTGGTTTCGAAGGTTTTTACATTCGATTACATTGGCGCATTACTGGCCTCACTCATTTTCCCGCTATTGCTTATCCCGCATTTAGGATTGGTAAAAACAGCTTATATGTTTGGCATGCTCAACGTTGCGGTAGCTTTAATTGTATGCCTGAATTTCAAAAAAGAAATTAGGGCTTCCAAATATCTGCAGAGCGCATCTATGATAAGTATTATTTTATTGCTTGCAGGTTTTGTTTACGCAGATAAAATCACCAGTTTCTCCGAAAGTCAGACCTATAGCGATACCATTATTTATTCAAAAAGCACACCTTATCAACGGATTATCCTGACTAAAAAAAATAAAGTTTTACGGCTTTTTTTAAACGGAAACCTCCAATTTAGCTCTGATGATGAGTATCGATACCATGAAGCACTGGTACATCCTGGCCTGCAGGCATTGCCTTTTGCTAAACATGTGCTCGTAATGGGCGGTGGAGATGGTCTTGCTGTAAGGGAAATTCTAAAATATCCGAATATCGATTCGGTAACACTGGTAGATTTAGATAAAGGAATGACAAGTCTTTTTCAATCGAATAAGATCCTTTTAGGTTTAAACAAAAACGCACTCTTATCGCCAAAGGTAAAAGTAATTAATGCCGATGCTTTTAGCTGGATCAAAGCGCAGCATAAAAAATTTGATTTCATTGTCATCGATTTTCCAGACCCCTCAAATTATGCTGTAGGCAAACTCTATACCAATGCTTTTTACAGCCTGGTTAAGGGCATACTTGCACCAAAAGGTTTAATGGTTGTCCAATCAACTTCACCTTACGTTGCACCAAAATCTTTTTGGACGGTTAACAAAACCCTCGAAAGTGTGGGTTTAAAAACCATTCCATATCATAATTATGTACCTTCTTTTGGCGAGTGGGGATACATTATGGCAACCGCTCCAAATAATATCTACAAAAAACCTCAGCAATATTTGCCTGGTTTAAGGTTCGTTTCGAAAGAAAGTTTAGATCTGATGCTTTTCTTCCCAAAAGATATGGCCAAGGTAGAAACTGATGTAAATAAGTTAAACAACCAGATTTTAGTGAAATATTTCGAAGATGAGTGGGCAAACGTTTTATAAAGATGATTTATCGGCATATTTAAAACGGCGTTCTTTTCTTTTGAGGATTGGATTGATAACAGGCGGCATTTTTTTGAACAGCTGTTATAAAAAAATCAGATCAACTAAATACAACATCAAAGGGACTCTACAGGGGCCAAATGCAAAAGCCGGTCATATTTTGCGCGATAAGATAAAATTACCGGTCCCAAGTAAAACAAAAAAGGTAAAAACACTGATTATCGGCAGCGGAATTTCAGGCTTATCGGCTGGCAGATGGTTAAAAAAGAATGGTGAGACAGATTTTGAAATCCTGGAACTGGAAAATCACACCGGAGGGAACTCTTATTTTGGCGCTAATAAGGTATCCTCATATCCATTAGGTGCACATTATATTACCATTGCAAACAATGATGATAACCTGCTAATCGATTTTTTGCAGGAAATTAATGTAATTACCCATTTCGAAAAAGAACTCCCCTATTACAACGATTATTACCTCACTTTTGATCCTGAGGAAAGATTATTGATCAATGGCGAATGGCAGGAAGGTTTAATACCCGATTTTGGCGTACCAACAACCGATAAAGAACAGATCAAGCACTTTTTACAAGACGTAGATCGATTAAAAAATGCCAAAGGAAACGACGGAAAATTTTTGTTCAATATTCCAATAAGTTCATCGTCGAGCGATCCTGGCTATAGAAAACTGGATAAGATTTCTTTCCGTTCATACCTCGAAGAAAAAGGATACGATTCTAAATACCTAGTGTGGTATTTAAATTATGCGTGTAAAGATGATTATGGGCAAAAGACAGATAAAATATCCGCTTGGGCGGGTTTACATTATTTCGCTTCGCGCAGAGGAAAAGCGGCAAATGCAGAACAGAATGCCATACTAACCTGGCCCGAAGGTAACGGCTGGATTATGAAGCAGCTTGCCAAGCAGCTAAAAGATCATATCAAAACATCAATCCTATGTTATGGATTAAAATCGATGGGAAATGGCGATATAACGGCCTCCATATTCAATACACATACCAACATCACGGAGGAAATAACAGCCGAAAAGATTATTTTATGTACGCCACAATTTGTAAACAACCGCTTACTCGAAAGTTTTAACCGAAATATTGACTATAAAGCTTTTAACTATTCGCCATGGCTGATTGCCAATATTACCATCAACGAATTACCAGAATCGAAAGGGATAAATCTTTGCTGGGACAATGTGGCCTATAATACGCCCTCTGTTGGTTATGTAAATTCGGCGCAGCAACATTTAAAACTCTCGGAGGATAAAAAAGTAATTACTTATTACCTGCCGCTGTGCGATTTTGAACCCGCAATTGCACGGCTAGCAGCATATGCGAGAAGTTACGAACAATGGCTTGACATTGTTGTTCCTGAATTGGAAATGATACATCCGGGAATTACAGATGCTATTGAAAATATCGATTTCTGGGTTTGGGGGCATGGAATGATAGCACCTACCAGAGATTTTATTTGGACTGAAAATTTGGAAAAAGCGAAAGCTCCTATCGATAATCAGATTTTCTTTGCCCACAGTGATTTGAGTGGGGTATCTATTTTTGAGGAGGCTTTTCACCAGGGTATTAACGCAGCAAAACAGGTTTTAAATGTTACCTCATAAACAAACCCAGCCCTGGCTTAATACTGCATGGAGTGATGTTATTTTCATTATATCACCTGCATTTTTCTCTTTATTACTGGTTTTACTTTTCCCTGGCCAGTTTCAAAACTCATCAGGTATTCCATTGGCTTATTGGGTATTTTTAATTGTTTTTATAGATGTTGCGCATGTTTATAGCACACTATACCGAACCTATTTTAGTCCAGGTAATTTCAAAAGGCAGTATACATTGCTCATTTCTATTCCATTGACCTGTTATGTAATAAGTGTTATACTTTACCGGTTCGATGGTTTATGGTTTTGGAGAATATTGGCTTATTTAGCAGTTTACCATTTTATCAGACAGCAATATGGCTTTATGCGCCTGTATTCCCGTAACGAAAATCCAATTAAACTGTTAAGTACAATTGATAAAATTGCCATTTATACCGCAACTTTATATCCTTTGCTTTTTTGGCATTTAAGCAGCGGCCGAAATTTCAATTGGTTTGTAGAAGGTGATTTTTTCACTTTTAAGAATGATATGCTATTAAGATATTCCAACATCGTGTACATCTTAATTATCGCCATTTACATTGTTAAAGAAATTTTCTTGGTTATCAAAAAACGATGGATTAACATTCCGCGCAACTTAATCGTAATCGGAACATTTTTATCCTGGTATTCCGGCATCGTTTATTTTAACGGCGATATGGCCTTTACTACCTTAAATGTAATTTCGCACGGCATCCCGTATATGGCGCTTATCTGGTTCTTTGAAAAGAAAAAAATGGGAGATAAACCCGTTAAGAATAAAATCATGGATCTCTGTTTTGGAAAATTTGGAATATTTTATTTCTTATTGATTCTGGTATTATTTGCTTACTTGGAGGAAGGCCTCTGGGATGGTTTGGTATGGAAAGAACATCAATCGGTGTTCAAACCATTTTCAAGCTTACCACAGGTTACCAATAGCGAGTTACTATCGCTGCTGGTTCCGCTTTTAGCCTTACCACAGGCTACGCATTATGTACTCGACGGCTTTATCTGGAAAGCAAAAAATAAATTCTAAAGAATCTGTCCGTTTGTCAGTTTCGTAGAATAAATGTTGACTGCTGGATTATCGAACTTGCAGACGATTATTCTTAAATTGTGGTAAGTTATCTCGGTGATAACTTTTTCTTCATCATGAGCTGTAATCAGGCTATGCTGAAGAAAACTCATGATGAAATTGTAGCCTAATATAAAGCTAAAGGGTGTGAGGTAGGTAAATTAAGCTCGCAGTTGTGCGAAAAAGTTTAAACTGTAATTTTTTCGCCTCGTTTAACACTGAAAAGCATAAATATAACACCTACCAAAAGTACAATCCAGCCCCACTGGAAATGAACAACTTTACCGATAAGTTTATTGGCGAAGCCATATTTAGTATAATTATTTGCAGTAAAATAAACAGCAACTACCGCTAAGACATACCAGATAGCCATTACGAAACTCATAAACTTAAAGGCACCAACTTTTCTGATAAACAGAAACAATACCGAAATGGCGATAATGGCATAGGTGATCAAAAACAAACGGGCATCTGATTGATACAAGTTCCAATTGCCTTTAATGGGCACTTTTAACATTGGGCAAAAACCTGCAATAACGCATAACAAAATGCCTAACCAAGCCCTGAATTTATTTAATACTAACATATTTTTGGTTAATCGGTTAACGGTATAAATTGGTTAATAGTTTATGACAGAAGTCGATGATTAATAGTTTAATCGCTAACTTGTCTGGCATTTTTTAATGACTAATGACTAATGACTAATGACTAATGACTAATGACTAATGACTAATGACTAATGACTAATGACTAATGACTAAAACTACTGCCCCTCAATAATCCCCATCTTATCAGCAAAATGGGCACAGTAATCGCGTAAATCTTCAACAATCAAAGTTTCGTTTGTGGCTTTTAAAAAGCTATCGCCCATGGTTTGTAAAGTTTCGTAGAAGAAACGTTTCATCTCATCAACAGGCATATCTTTTGTCCAAAGATCTATCTTTAATGTGTTTTTATAATTGTGGTCCCAAACCGATAAAAACATAGCCTTTGCAGGCACTTTATCAGCGTTTCCAGAATCTGTACTTTCCCAAAGTATATTATCTGGGTTATTGCCTTCATCTAACTCAACGGTTATTTTTATTTCTGCTTTTTTCATTTTTTTTTAAATATGATTACACCGATTAAAGGATTACACCGATAAAGGGATTCTTAGGATATCAGTTTATTTTTCCGGATGCAAAGATGCTTAATATTAGTTTTACTTCATCGTAGCCTTACACTACTTTTTGTAATATTAACATCAAGATTGCGGCAATGAAGATAAAGATTAATTCTACCACCCAGATCCTTTTAATATCTTTTAAGGTGAATCGGAAAATCATATCTGTAATAAAGGTTACAAGGATAAGGCAACCTAAAATCAGGAGATAAAAGCCGCTCATATCCACATGACGTGGTGCTGTGCTTTTCTCTGAAACTAAATTTATGGCCACTAGTCCCAAACCAATGGCGCTTACAATATTTAAAGGCGTAATCCTAAGCTTCATTACTTTTTCTTATCGAATTTTTTACCTTTTTTAAAACTCTTTACTTGCTTACCAGCTTTTGCTTTGGCTTTTTCTCTTACCTTTTTCTCTATCGCCACAGCATGTTTTTTCTCATGGAAAGCCCCTTTAAAGTCAGGATCTTCCTTGCGTTTCTGCATATCGATTTCCTTCGCAATATGTTGGCGCTCTTCGTAAGGCGTTTCATCAATGAAAACACCCTCCGGAATTTCAGCCACTGGAATATATTGGCGGATTAATTTTTCGATCTTGCGGATATAATATTTTTCGGCATCCGTTGCAAAGGTAATCGCATCACCTTTGGCAAAAGCCCTTCCGGTACGGCCAATACGGTGTACATAATCTTCAATAATAATCGGCACATCGAAATTGATTACATGACTTACATCACTCACATCAATACCCCTACTTGCTACATCCGTAGCCACTAGAACCCTGATATTACCCTCTTTGAAACTATTTATGGAGTTAATCCTGGTATTTTGCCCTTTATTGGCATGGATTACACGAACATTCTCAGCACCATACCTGCGTTCAATAAAACTGTAAATATTATCGGCAACGGTTTTTGTTTTACAGAAAATAATCAGGCGGTTAAATGCCTCATCATTTTTCAGCAAATGCTGCAGTAAATTAATTTTCGTTTTAAAATTAGGAACGTAGTATAAAGCCTGTGTTACGTTTGCTGCAGGGGTTGCTTGTGCAGATGCCTCAATTACAAGCGGATTATTTAGGAAATCGCCCGCAATTTTCTGCACCAAATCGCTCATCGTTGCAGAGAATAACAAATTCTGGCGTTTACGTGGAACTATTTCTAAAATCCGGTGAATAGAGCCAATAAACCCCATATCCATCATTTTATCAGCCTCATCAAGCACCAAAAACTTTAGGCTTTGTGTGTTGATATCACCTGCTAAATATAAATCCAGGAATCTTCCGGGGGTGGCAATCAGGATATCAACTCCTTTTGCGATCTGCTCTTTCTGTGTTTTCGGACCAATTCCGCCGAAAATTACTAAAGAACGTAAATCGGTATAAGTAGAAAACAACTTTACCTGCTCAGCAATCTGCATGGCCAGTTCACGCGTTGGAGATAAAATCAGCGCTCTTGGATTATCGCCTTGCGCGTATTTCAATTGCATTAAAATTGGCAAAACAAAAGCAGCGGTTTTTCCTGTGCCCGTTTCGGCGATACCAAAAATATCCTGTCCAGATAATACTGGTGCAATTGCTTTTTCCTGTATCGGCGTGGCAACGGTGTAACCTGCATCGGCAACTGCATTTAAAATTTGCCTGTTTAACTTAAATTCTTCGAACGATTTTGCCATAGCGCACAAAGATAGTAATTAAGGTTGAGGGTTTGAAGGTGTAAGGCAGAAGGTTTCAATCCAATGCAGAATCTAAGCTTCTTTTTATCAGAATTAGGAGTAAAGCAATTTCAGTAATTTTTCGGTTCCTGTAGTCCTGCTATCCGTTTTACTTCGTTACACTCCGTGTCCAATGCTATCAGGTTTATTTAACCAAAAACAGTAACATAAAACTCAATTCCCCCTATCCACAGCATCAAAATCTTGATACTTAATACTAGCTACTTAACACTAAATTACTACCTTTGAAACCATGAATTCTTACCTGATAAAAGCCGCCACAATTGTAAACGAAGGACAAAAAATTATTGCCGATGTATTGATAAAAGATGGATTAATAGCCAAAATCGCCCAAAATCTATCTGCACCTGATGCCCAAGAAATTAACGCAGAAGGACAATACCTTTTACCAGGGATGATTGACGATCAGGTCCATTTCCGCGAACCAGGCTTAACCCATAAGGCCGATATTTTTACCGAAAGTATGGCTGCCGTAGCCGGAGGGATTACCTCTTTTATGGAAATGCCCAACACCGTACCCAATACTTTAACACAGGATTTATTAGCTGATAAATACGAAATTGCTGCTCAAACCTCATTGGCCAATTACTCATTTTACATGGGCGCCAGTAATGATAATATTGAAGAGGTTTTAAAAACCGATCCGAAAAATGTTTGCGGAATTAAGGTTTTTATGGGTTCATCTACCGGAAATATGCTGGTGGATAATGAAAAAACCCTGGAAAATATTTTTAGCAAAGCGCCAATATTGGTAGCTACGCATTGCGAAGATGAAGCAACCATCCGCCATAACCTGGCCGAATTTAAAGCCAAATATGGCGAAGGGCTTACTATAGATATGCATCCTTTGATCCGCAGTGCCGAGGCTTGTTATAAATCATCGTCGTTGGCCGTGGAACTGGCGAAAGCCTACAAAACCCGTTTGCATATCCTACATATATCAACAGCAAAAGAAATCGCACTGTTTGATAATATTACACCTTTAAAGGATAAAAAAATTACGGCCGAAGCTTGTGTACACCACCTTTGGTTTAATGATAAAGATTACGCTTCAAAAGGAAATTTTATTAAATGGAATCCTGCAGTAAAAACGGAAGATGATCAAAAAGGTGTGCTTAACGGCATTCTTGAAGACTATATTGATGTAATTGCAACAGATCACGCCCCACACACGCTGGCAGAAAAGCAGCAGCCTTACGCTCAAGCCCCATCTGGTGGTCCATTGGTACAGCATGCATTACCGGCCTTGTTAGAGATGCATTTACAGGGCAAAATATCTTTAGAGAAAATCGTAGAAAAAACAGCGCATAACCTGGCCATCTGTTTTGATATCGAAAAACGCGGTTTCATTCGTGAAGGGTATTGGGCAGACTTAGTGTTGGTAGACTTAAAAGATTCCTGGAAAGTAACCAAGCTTAACAATTTCTACAAATGTGGGTGGAGCCCTTTTGATGGTGATACTTTCCAGGCAAGTATTACACATACCTTTGTTTCAGGTAATTTGGCTTACCAAAATGGCAAATTCACGACAGATCAGATCGGAAAGCGATTAACTTTTGCAAGATAGATTTGTTATATTTATCGAAGTATCCAATTAATATCATCGGTAAATAATGCTTACATTCAATCCTCCTATAGAAGATAGAACAACAAAACAACTGCTATTAATTGTAGGCTCTCCAAATGAATGGGATGAATCCGCTATAGAACAGGCCCAACTAGAGTTAACCTTAAGAAATGTTGATGAATCAGAGATCAAACAAGCAAAACACCAGTCCAAACAAAAGGTTAGATTAGAAGATCTAAAAAGAGCGAAAGAATCTTATTCCTTTTTCGACTTTATCTTTGAGCCAAGTACTTTTATAGAAGTTATAGTTTCCTGGGAATTAAGGAAAGATGGATACCTTAGAAAAGCAGACCAACAACAATGGCTAAGGCCAATATTCATATTGGTGATGATTATGATAATCGTTATTCTTAGCTTATAATATAAATGCAAAAAAATAAATCTATCTACTCAAAATTTATTGCGATTTTACTTATTGCTATACTTATCTACCTTTTTGGTTTCTTCCCCACCCTTGTCCAAAAATATTATTCAACAGGTTTTTATCCTTACATCTCCTCAACGCTAAGGTTTATTTCTGCTCTGTTTCCTTTTGCTATTGGCGATGTTATTTACGTTTTACTTATTGGTTTTGTACTTTATAAAATCGTTAGATTCTACAGCCGTCGTAAATCACTAAAAAAGCAGGATAGAATTATTATACCCTTACAGATTTTAAACTTCTTTTTAATTCTTTATATCATTTTCAAAATAGTTTGGGGTTTAAACTACAGTCGACCAAGTATAAGCGAAGAATTGGGCATTGGGAATGAAAAATATAGTGTTAAAGAATTGGTTGTTCTTGGGGATTATTTCATCAAAAAAACCAATGCACTAAAAGTGAAGCAAGGCAAAATCCCATCTTACACGGTCAAAGAACTAGAAATAAAATCAGCAGCAGCTTATGCGTTGATGGCACAAAAAAATCAGTTGTTCCATTACCCAAACCCTTGCTTAAAATCGGTTTTAAACTCATGGATGATCAGTAAAATTGGCATCGAAGGCTATTATGCACCGCTTTCTGGCGAAGCCAACATGAATATGAATCTGCCCAACTTTGTAAAACCCTATGTAAGCTGCCACGAAATAGGCCATCAATTGGGCGTCGCTTATGAGGATGAAGCTAACCTATTGGGTTATTTAACTGCAAGCAATAGCCCTGATGTAAATTACCAATATTCTGCCAATTATGAAATGTTACGCTATATTTTGTTTGAGATCAGAATGAAATCACCTGACGATTATAAAACACTTCACGCAAAGCTCCTACCGCAGGTTTTAGCCGATTTCAAAACCGAAAAAGAATTCTGGCGAAAATACAATGGCGATATGTTCGGTTATATGGATGCCGCATTCGATAGCTTCTTAAAATTGAACAACCAGAAAAAAGGAATCGATAGCTACCAAGATATTGTAATTTGGCTATGGAATATACATAAAAAGCAGTTGTCAGTTGCCAATTAGCAGTTTCAATTAACAGTAACAATAAAAACTGTAAACTGAATTAACCGTGAATCGCTTCTTTGGTCCCGAAACTCTGAATCAGCTCTCCTTCAAAATCTAACCATTCTTTCCAGCGTTTATCTACATCCACATCGGTACTGTATTTACGTGCAAAATTTAAAAATGTGGTATAATGTCCTGCTTCCGAAACCATTAACTCATGATAAAACTTTGCCAACTCCTGATCTTTTATATTTAACGAAAGTACCCTGAAACGTTCGCAGCTTCTGGCTTCAATCATTGCTGCAAACAATAACCTGTCAATAAAAGCCATATTCCGGCTTCCGTCTTTTTTACTAAATTTCACCAAACGACCAACATAGTCATCTTTCCGCTCACGACTTAAAGTATAACCCCGTTTTTTTATAATTTCAATTACCATCTGAAAATGTTGCATTTCTTCGATGGCAATTGCTGTTAATTCATCTACCAAGTCCTGATGTTCAGAATTTTGAGTGATTAATGTAATCGCGTTGGTTGCAGCCTTTTGTTCGCACCAGGCATGGTCAGATAAAATTTCTTCTAAATTCGATTCTGCAATATTTGCCCAACGTGGGTCTGTCAATAATTTTAATCCTAACATGTAGTGCTTTGTAATTGAGCTGCAAAATTAGGAATATTTAAGATACGTTTAATATCTCCCACAGATTTAAAAGATTATGCAGCTTACACCTTACCTCGCTAAAATCACATTTATCTGCGGGAGCCAAAAAAAAGAACTTATTTTTGCAGGCAAATGAATACAAGTACAAAGAAA
The DNA here is from genome assembly GCF_011759615.1 of Pedobacter sp. SG908. NCBI lineage: Bacteria > Pseudomonadati > Bacteroidota > Sphingobacteriia > Sphingobacteriales > Sphingobacteriaceae > Pedobacter > Pedobacter sp. SG908. The sequence continues at coordinate 826,251 of NZ_JAAOYY010000001.1, read as the reverse complement.
TTATTGATAATTGGATTGGTCTGGCCCGAACCCACTTCATCGGCAGCAGGTACAAGGATGATCCAGTTGATTGATTTATTTCTTTCGAAAGGTTATCAGATCGTTTTTGCATCAGCAGCATCAAAAAGCGATTTCAGTTACGATTTTAGTAAGACGAACGTTTTTGAACAGCAAATCAAACTGAACGACGAAAGTTTCAACGTATTTCTGAAAAAATTAAATCCAGATTTAGTGCTTTTCGACCGTTTTATGGTAGAAGAACAATATGGCTGGCGCGTTCAACAGGAATGCCCTAATGCACTTAAGGTTTTAGATACCGAAGATCTGCATTGCCTGAGAAGTGCCCGGCAGCAAAGCGATAAGAAAAAACAAGTTTTAGACTTATTTTCGGATACGGCCAAAAGAGAAATTGCTTCAATTTTACGCTGCGATTTATCTTTAATCATTTCTGAAGTGGAAATGGATATGCTGAAAACACAGTTTAAGATCGATGCTTCATTAATTTATTATTTACCATTTTTAGAAAAAGAAATCACCCAAAAAGATATTGCGAACTGGATTTCTTATGAAGAACGAGCTGATTTTGTTTTCATTGGCAATTTCCTTCACGAACCCAACTGGAACACCGTGCAGTTTTTAAAAACCAAAGTCTGGCCTGTGCTCAGAAAAAGGCTTCCCGGTGCAAGTTTGAATATATTTGGGTCTTACGCATCGCAAAAGGTGCTGCAACTAGATAACAAAAACGAAAAGTTCTTAATTAAAGGAAGAGCTGTAGATGCTAAAGAAACCATTGCTAAACACCGAATATTACTTGCTCCTATTCAGTTTGGTGCGGGTGTAAAAGGCAAATTTATTGATGCCATGCATGTAGGTACCCCATCTGTTACCACATCAGTTGGTGCTGAGGCCATGAAAGGCAATTTAGATTGGAACGGTAGCATTGAAGATAATTTAGCGCTATTTATAGATGAAGCTGTAAAACTCTATCAGGATAAAAATGCCTGGCAAGTGGCACAACAAAATGGCGTACAGATCATTAACAAAAGATATTCTACTAAATATTTTACTGGTTCATTCATACTAGAACTTGAGAGATTAATTTCAGATTTAACTGCACACAGGCAAAATAACTTTTTCGGACAAATATTAAATCACCACACCGCGCAGAGTACAAAATATATGAGTTTGTGGATTGAAGAGAAGAATAGGAAATAGTTCAGAGTCCTTAGTCCGAAGATATAGTGTATTAAAAATACAAAAGAGGTATTGAACAAATCAAAACCTCTTTTGTATAATATTTTAGAAATTAAAAGCAAGTTTAGTAAATAACCTCCGTCCATTAAAACCCATTTGAACGGCATCCCATGCACCACCTGTTTCACCATCATAGGCAGAAAGCTTTGCACCTTGTACGTAACCATAATCAGGGTGAATATTAAATACATTATCAGCACCAAAAAATACAGTCACTTTTTTCGAAATTTTGTAAGAGCCATAAATATCGGTAACCATTTTACCTGAATAATTAAATTGCTCTAAAACTGTTTTGTTTGGATCATCATCCAATGCAACCAATGGTGGATAAGTGTTTGCATAACCATAGCCTAAAATCGAAATTTTGCCATAGTATAGAAAATGCGTGCCAACCATCCAATTACCAAACCCATAATCTAAGTTTAATCCCAGTTTTACAGGAGGAGCAGATGCTTTAATATATGCTTGCTCTCTGTCGCTAAAAAATGCCTGCTGGTTTTTATAAGAACCATCTAAAGCATTCGGGATATTAATTTTATCAATATTTAGATGATTTAAGTTTCCCGTAAACAAGACTTTAATGCTTTTATTATCAAATCGTTTAGTATAATCGACAACTAAATCCAAACCATAATTTGTGGTATTAACTGCATTTGCAAAAAACTGTGCCTGTGCAACATTTAATTGATTCAAAATTGGTTTTAAAGCGGGTATACTTTCATCAAATTGACCCGATAATACCACCCTATCCTTAATATTAATGCGATAACCATCTAAGGTTACTGTAATTTCAGAAACTGGTTTCCACGAAAGGCCTAAACTTGCATTAATGGATTTTTCTTGTTTCAGGTCAGGAATTCCGGCTGCTCTTGTAATTGGACTGTAGTTCGGCGCGATTTTAACTTCGAAAACATTGCCTCCCTGCACGTTTGTAAATGTATTGCTGAAATTAATTTGTTGTAATGATGGTGCACGAAAACCTGTACTTATCGATCCACGAACATTAAAATTGTTTGTTAGTTTATAACGGGTCGCAAATTTGTAATTACTTGTAAAGCCAAAATCATTATAATTTTCTGCCCTAACGGCAACACCAATAAGCCACTTATTGGTAGCATCCAGTTCTGCATCAATATAAGCTGCAACGTTAGATCGGCCCGCGTTAACTTCATCGCCTGGCTGATAACCTGGAAAACCTTGAGCACCTGTAGCCTTGTTTGGGTTATAGTTTGAATATGAATCTTTTTCTCCTGCGTAAATTTTATAGTTTTCATACCTATGCTCTAAACCAAAAGCCAAATTCAATCCCGATGCAACAGTTGGAATTGCCTTACTCAGATTAAAGTTGACTGTATTTTGCAAAAAGGAAAAACCCCCATCATCAAAATGGGTTTTACCGGCACCAAGAGAAGCATTAAATGTTTGATCACCATAAAAATGAAAATTGTTACGGCCCAGTGTATTACTTAAATCCCAGTTCCAGTCTTTGCCCCATATGCCTTTTACACCTGCTGCAAAAGATAAATCCTGGATTTTAGTCTGGATGATCGGATCATAATAAGTTTCCCCATCAGCCGTGGTTTGTAAAATAGAATTCCCTGCAACTCCATCCGGAAAACGCTCTGGACGCTCAGATAAATTTCTGGTATAGGCATAAGCATCCGAAGCTTTTATATTACCTCCGCCGAATGAATAAATTACTGTTTTTGTATTTGCAATCGGCAGTTCCATATTATACATTAAACCACCAGAAGTTACCGATCCATCACCCGTAGATCTTCTAACCTTATTAATTGGTAAACCATCTTTCGAACTTAAATCTGTATTCAGATTTTGCCTGAATGTTTTACCATTAGCAAAAAAGTTTCCTGAGAAATTAATAAAACCATTATGTTTACCTAGCCCAACACCATAATTAGCACCTAAAGAAAATGCATTCCCATCAATTGCACCACCCTGCCGATACTGTCCCAGCTCTTTACCATAGTGAGTATTGTTTCGTGGATCATAATAGCCTGAATACCCAGTATTAACACTTAAAACACCAATATCCTTTTTCAATATTAAGTTAATTACCCCTGCAATCGCGTCCGATCCATATTGTGCCGACGCACCATCGCGTAAAATTTCAACACGGTCTATCGACGATTCTGGAATCGCATTTAAATCTGTACCTGAATTTCCCCTTCCCCTGGTTCCGAATACTGCAACAAAGGCTGTTTGATGCCGGCGTTTACCATTAACCAAAACCAATGTTTGATCTGGGCCCAAACCTCTAAGCGTAGCCAAATCTATTTGATCGGCACCATCTGATCCGCTTTGTTTGTTAAAGTTAAAAGACGGTGAGGCAGCATTTAAAATGGAAGTTAAATCCATTTTTGCAGTAGGCATGTTAACCTGATTAATCTTGATCACATCAACGGGAACAGGCGTAAGAATAGAAGAGCGGCCTTTACCACGGGTTCCAACCACCACGAAATCGCCGAGATTTTGTGCACTTTCAGATAAAATAATTGTTAAAGGTCCGGTTGTTGCTACTACTTCTCTGGTTTCATATCCAATAGCACTAACAATTATGGTTCCTTTACCAGAAACAGAAAGCTGAAAATCTCCATTCTGATCGGTAACAGTGCCCTTGCTCGTCCCTTTCTCTTTAACAGAAGCGGCTATAATCCCTTCTCCTTTCAGTGTTGTAACCTTACCTTTTACAATATTTTGCGCAAAAGAGGCTATTGGGAGTAAATAAAACCCAATTAATACATAAAATAACTGTTTTTTCATATTTGTTTTGATAAATGTATGAGCAATATAAATAATACAAAGGTATTTCACACACACAAACACCACAAAACACAAAGCACACTTAAAAATATAAGCAAATACAACAAAAAAATCAGACTAACAAATAGATTTCAATAAAATTCAATTAAATATTAAAGAAAAATTTAAACATTTTAAAAACAGTCCCTTATTCTTATCCGCTGTTAGAAATAAACGATACTCCCTTTTCAGTTATAAATTGTTCGGGTTTATATTTTCTTGCTAACAAATGAATGACATAACCTTTATTTAAAAAGCATATTTTTGCTCCTATGGCAAAAATATCAATTAACCTTGCTACAGGTTCGTTTCAAAAGGAAGAAATTATAGTCGGAATAGATTTAGGTACAACCAATAGTTTGGTGGCGTTTATCAATCCAGATAAGAATCCGCAGGTAATTAACGATGCAGGTAAAGGAATATTGGTACCATCGGTGGTATACTTTAATGGCCAGAATGAAGCCGTTGTAGGTAATGAGGCTAAAGAATATTTAACTACAGATCCTTCAAACACCATTTTTTCAGTAAAAAGATTACTAGGCCGTTCTTACAAAGATGTAGCCGAACACAAAGACATTTTCTCTTACAAAATTATCGACGATGATAGCGATGCTTTGGTAAAAATCCATGCCGGCGACCGTTTCTACACACCGATAGAATTATCGGGAGAAATTTTGAAAGAGCTTAAAGCAAGAGCAGAACACGCCTTAAAAACTCCGGTCAACAGAGCTGTGATCACTGTTCCGGCATATTTTAACGATAGTCAGCGTCAGGCCACCAGAGATGCCGGAAAGTTGGCTGGTTTAGATGTAATGCGCATTGTAAACGAACCTACTGCAGCTAGTTTAGCTTATGGAATCGGTTTAGACCCGTCGCAACAAAAAACCATTGCGGTTTACGACTTGGGAGGAGGAACATTTGATGTTTCTATTCTACAGATCCAGAATGGAATTTTCGAGGTATTGGCTACAAACGGCAATACTTATTTAGGTGGTGATGATTTTGACCGTGCCATTTTAAACTATTGGTTAGAGAAAAACAACCTTGATGTAGCAGTTGTTGCTCAGGATAATATTTTAATGCAAACCTTACGTCTACAAGCTGAGGCTGCTAAAAAAGCCCTATCTAGCCAAAATTTATATAACGAACAGGTTGGTGAGATCTGGTGCACACTTGATAAACAAACTTTTGAGCAGTTAATTTCAGCAAAGGTCGAAGAAACCATTACTGCTTGTAAGAATGCATTGAAAGATGCCGATTTAACCGCCGCCGATATCGACGAGGTAATTTTAGTAGGGGGTTCTACCCGTACACCATATGTAAAACAGGCTGTAGAAAATTTCTTCGGTAAAAAACCACAGGATAATATCAATCCTGATGAAGTAGTAGCTCTTGGTGCAGCCATTCAGGCTGATGTTTTGGCAGGAAACCGCTCTGATATTTTATTGCTGGATGTAACGCCACTTTCATTAGGTATCGAAACTATGGGCGGTTTAATGGATGTAATTATTGCCCGCAACAGCAAAGTGCCTACCAAAGCCGGTCGCCAATACACCACTTCGATAGATGGGCAGGTAAACATGAAAATTTCTGTTTATCAGGGTGAGCGCGATTTAGTAAAAGAAAACAGAAAATTGGCTGAGTTCGACTTAAAGGGAATTCCTGCAATGCCAGCTGGTTTGCCAAAAGTAGACATCAATTTTTTACTGAATGCAGATGGAATTTTAACCGTTCAGGCCATAGAGTTACGTTCGGGCGTTAAACAAGAGATCGAAATTACGCCAAGTTATGGCTTAAGTGATGATACAGTAGAGAAAATGCTCCTCGACAGTATAGAACACGCCAAAAGTGATGTGGAACAACGTATGCTCATTGAAGCAAGAAGCGAGGGTGAACAATTGCTCTACACTGCCGAACGTTTTATCGAAAAACATGCTGAGCATTTAACAGAGGGTGAAATTTCAGAAACCAAGGTACATATCGAAGCGCTTAGAACGGCTTTAGCTACTCAAGAAAAAGATACTATTTTGAAGAAAGCAGATGAGCTGAATGAATTTACCCGTCCTTTTGCAGAACGCGTGATGGATGCAGCGATTTCTACTGCAATGAAAGGTAAGAAGATAGAGTAGTTTTCAGTTGGCAATTAGCAGTTCTCAGTTTTTAATTAATAGTTGCCAATTTTAAACTAGTTGCGTCATCCTGGACTTTTTCAAAATCTTTCTTGCCTTAACCATTTAGTATGAATCACCTTATATATGGTTCAATTTGGCTGAGATCGTCATTCTGAACTTGTTTCAGAATCTATCCAGCAATTAAGACTTATACGTTTATTTCCTTTTTGGAAAGCAAAGGCAATGCTTATCGGTGCCGATACTCCCGCTTTTGCTTCTGCCGATGAAGAATCGGCATCCACGCCAATCGGGTTTAGCTAACTTAGTCCTGTATAAAAAACTCAGGTTGCAGGGTGCATGACTAATGTTTAATTTTTCTTATCATACATCAAAAACCGCTATCACCTTATCCATTAACTTTGTTAAAATTATTTTAACATTATGGAATTAGGTATCGGTATGTTTGGCGATTTGCAGATTAATGCAAAAGGAGAAATTCAACCCGCTCAGCAAAGACTTCAGGAAATTATAGCAGAAATAAAACTAATGGACGAAGTTGGTTTAGATTTCTATGGGATTGGCGAACACCACCGCCCTGATTATGCTGTATCGAGCCCCGAAATTATATTGGCAGCAGCAGCTATAGTGACCAAAAACATTAAACTAAGCAGCGCAGTTTCGGTTTTAAGTTCATCTGATCCCGTTAAATTGTACCAAAATTTTGCCACAATAGATTTAATTTCGAATGGTAGGGCCGAATTAATGGCCGGTCGTGGAAGTTTTATCGAATCGTTTCCACTGTTTGGTTATAACCTACAAGATTACGACGAACTTTATGAAGAAAAGCTAGAACTACTCCTTAAAATAAATGCGGCGCCAAAAATTACATGGAAAGGTAAATTTAGACCAGAGTTAAATAACCAGGAAGTATTGCCAAGGGCTGTAAACGACAATTTAAAAATTTGGGTCGCTGTTGGTGGAACACCAGAATCAGTAGAACGTGCTGGCAGATTAGGTTTACCAGTAATGTTTGCCATCATTGGCGGTCAGCCCATACAGTTTAAGCCACTTTTCGATTACTATAAAAGAGTTTACGAAGCATATGGGCACGATATGAGTAAATTTGAAGTAGGCGTACATATGCACGCTTTATTTGGCGAAAACAGTAACGAAGTTGCAGATTATTACTACCCACTTTATTCTGCTCAGATGAACAGGATCGGTAAATCACGTGGTTGGCCACCTTATCAACGCAATCAGTTCGACGCTGGCCGAAGCAGCAGTGGTGCTTTAATTATTGGCGATGTAAACGAATCTGTAGAGAAGATTTTAGCCATGGAAGAAATCTTTGGCTTAACACGCTTCTCCGCGCACATGGATGTAGGCGGTCCATCTCATGCAGCTTTAATGAAATCAATAGAGTTATTCGGAAGCAAAATTGCACCTAAAGTACGTGAAGCTTTAAAGAAATAGACTAAGCCTCGCTCTTTTTTGTGAAAATCTGCAAAAAAGAATAGATATAACAACCTACACAAATAGCGAATAAGCTCTCTAACAAAGCGAAAACGATCATGATGGAGGTAAAAATCAGCGCTGCATTATAAAAATCAAATAGAAATACCGCGGTAATCAAAAGGCAGAAAGCAAAGCCCAAGGTTGCCGCAAACTTTTTTGGTGCTAAATCTTTCATTTTCGGAGATAGAGAAAGTCCGTCAGATATTTTAATCGCGATAAATTTCAACACACTAAATTTACCTGTTGTAAATGCCCTTAAAGCAAAATCAAATAGCAAGAAAACAATTGCCCAATAATTTGAAAACACAACACAAGCTATTGCAATCACCGCAACCATAAAGGCAATAATCCTAACTACATTTTCATTTATTCTTTCTGCTGATATCGGGCAAGATAATTCCATGGACATGATTTTGATGTAAATTTATTTAATTTTGGTTAACATGCAAAGCGCCGTACTTGAATGTTTTGCCACCAGAGGCGAAAAATAGCGGCCATTCCACCACAATTCAATTGCAATGCAGGAGCATCTTTCTGTTTTTTACAAAAACATAACGAAAAGTCAGCAAAAGTACCATAAATGTTCTGGAAAATACTTTTCCAATCATTTTAAATTACTTATAAAACAATTTTATTAATTTGGCAAAACCTATACCAGTGAAAAATGAAAGCATACATTATAATAATCTGTTTACTAGTTTTTTACGGATGTACAAATACCGACCAAAAAGCAGTCAATCTTGAAGAAAAAAATGCCACAGATTTAAAAAAGCAACATTTAAGTTTGTTTACGCCCAAAACCTTTTATTATACCAACGATTTGCAAGAAGATAATCCTGCATGGACAGCGGCAAAATATTCAATATTTCAATCCAAAACGTTGGATAGTTTAAACCACCGTTACTTCGAATTGCTTGATGTATATGATAATGACGATAATATTGTTGTTTTTAACGAAGTTTTTCATGAAGGCAATCGGATTAAACATATAATACTCGATACACTCTATAATTATAGTGATTTTGCAAAAGATATACCCGATAAAGGTACATCGGTTGGTGTTTTGCATAAAGATGAGTTAATTGGAATTGAGACAAAAGGCATTGAAAAAAACTCGATCATTGCAGTGATAACTACAGGTCAGGATTCGTTCAAAGCACATGTTGACAGCGCAATTGCAAAACATAAAAAAGCAGGCAAAGATCCTTTTGAGGTTGTTGATGTTAGCAGAAAGATGCGCATTATTAAAGCCTGGTACGCAAATCCGAAAACGGGAAAAATAGAGCCAATAAAAAATTAGCTGGTTTTAATTCCGAAAAATTGATTCTTAACCTGTGTATTCGTTCTTATATTTAGTAAAATAAATACACACTCCAGATATAAACAAACCATGAAGAACATTTTCCAACCCGCAGTAACTAGCGAAATTATTGAAAGAATTAACAAGCTTACCCCTACTACTACTCAACTTTGGGGCAAAATGAATGTTGCACAAATGTTGGCACATTGCAATGTAACTTACGAAATGGTTTACGATGATATTCATCCAAAGCCAGGGCCGATTATGAAATTTATTTTGAAAAAACTAGTAAAAAGCAAAGTAGTAAACGAGAAACCTTACCCTAAAAACAATCAGACGGCACCACAGTTTATTATTAAAGATGAAAAGGATTTCGAAAAAGAGAAAACCCGTTTAATCGACTATATTAACCAAACCCAGCAGCTTGGCGAAGCTTATTTCGACGGTAAAGAATCGCATTCATTTGGCCCATTAGCAAAAACCGAATGGAACAATATGTTCTATAAACACCTGGATCATCATTTAGCACAATTTGGTGTTTAGTTTAGATGCGTAAGAACAAATTATTGTCCAAATCACCCCCTTAAATCGTCACTTTTAAACCTTACACAGGCCAAAAAACTTGTCTAACTTGTGGTAACAAAAAAGGATATAAAATGGCAAAACCACTTGTAACATGCCTTTGGTTTGACGGACAAGCCGAAGCTGCAGCAAAATACTATTGTACCGTATTTAAAGATTCTAAAATTACCCAGGTTACGCCCATGGTAGTTACTTTTGAATTAAACGGAAATAAATTTATGGGACTCAATGGAGGTCCGCAATTTAAGTTCGATGAAGCGATTTCTCTTATGGTAAATTGCGATAACCAGGATGAAATAGACTATTACTGGGACACTTTTATAAATGACGGTGGTACAGAGAGCGTTTGTGGATGGTTAAAAGATAAATTCGGACTTTCGTGGCAAATTGTCCCATCAAACATTGGTGAGCTAATGGCAGAGCCCGAAAGAGCAAAAAGAGTAATGGATGCCGTTATGCAGATGAAAAAGCTTGATATGAAAAAAATGGAAAACGCATAATTTCTGCTTCTAACCCCCTGGTTTTACAAAGAAAATTTTTTATCTTCGGGTATATGAAAAGATTAACGATTTTAACCGCGTTAATCATCCCTATATTTCTTTGCACCTCTTGGGGTTTCTTTGCACATCAAAGAATAAACAACCTTGCTGTGTTCACTTTGCCTGCTGAAATGATTGGTTTCTATAAAAAGAATATCAAATACATTACCGAACATGCTGTTGATCCAGATAAACGCAGGTATGCTGATACGCTCGAAGCACCACGGCATTACCTCGATGTGGAGAACTATGAGAAAAATATTGATAGTATTCCCGAAAAATGGGATGATGCCCTGGCAAAATATGGCCTAAAAAAACTGAACACCGATGGCATTATCCCTTGGCAAATACAACGCAGTTATTATGGTTTAGTTAAAGCCTTTAAAATGCGTGATTCGGTAAAAATCTTAAAATATTCTGCTGATCTGGGCCATTATATTGGCGATGCACATGTTCCTTTACACACTACCGCCAACCATAACGGGCAACTCACCAATCAGGTTGGTATCCACGCCTTTTGGGAAAGCCGTTTACCCGAGTTGTTTTCAACTCATTACAATTTTGTTGTAGGCCATGCGGATTATATTGAAAACCCATTACAAGAAGTATGGAAAATAATTAAACATACGCACAGTCTGGTTGATACCGTGCTAACTTTCGAAGCTGAACTGAGTGCATCATTTCCTTCCGACAAAAAATATAGCTTTTCTGAAAGGAATAATACTGTGCTAAAACAATATTCTACAGCCTATTCAAAAGCCTACCATACTAAAATGAATAATATGGTAGAAAAACAAATGCGTGCTGCCATATTAAAAACAGGCTCATATTGGTATTCTGCCTGGGTTGATGCAGGTCAGCCTGTGCTTAAAAATCTGATTAAAACAGCATTATTAGCTGATGAGAAAATAGAAAGTGAAGCGGTAGAAAAGAATTATAAAAATGGGCCCCTAATTGGTAGGGAATTTTAATTATAACTTGGTATCCTCTGCTTCGATAATTGCTTCAATCTTTTTAGGTTGTAAACGGCTTCTGATAGCTGCCCAGATGGCAGGGACAAAAGTTACCACAGCAATAAAAATAATAACCAGTTCAAAATTATTTTTAATTACCGGGATTTGTCCTAACAGATACCCTCCCATCAACAACGCAAATATCCAAGCTACACCACCAATAATATTATAGTAAGTAAAACGACCAAAAGGCATTTTGGCTATTCCCGCTACAAATGGCGCTATGGTTCTGAAAATTGGAAGAAACCTGCTTAACATAATGGCCTTACCACCGTGTTTCTCAAAAAATTCGTGAGATTGATGATAATATTTAAGCTTCAAAATTTTGTTCTTTTCTTTAAATACCCCCGCGCCTAAAACACTCCCCAGTTTATAATTAACTGTATTTCCTAAAATTGCTGCTACAATTAATATAATGAGCATGATCCAGATATTTAAACCGGTTTCATGTTCGCCTGCAATTAAAGCACCCATTGCAAAAAGCAACGAATCGCCAGGAAGGAATGGTGTTACCACAAAACCAGTTTCGGCAAAAATGATCAGGAATAAAATGAGATATGTCCAGGTGCGATATTCGTTAACAATTTCAGCTAAATGTACGTCTATATGAAGAATAAAATCTATAAGCTGTTGTAGTAGTTCCATTTATCTAATTTTGGGCAAAAGTATGAATAGTGAAGGGATTAAATGCTAGTATATTGCAATAAAATTAGTTGGAAGAAACTAAGCGCATCTGAAGCTCTCCTTTTTTTGATCCGTCCAACAACACATAATAAACCAATCCTTTTGAAATGGCTACTGATGTGGCTGGACTAGTAGTAGGAGGAAGAGAATCTAAAGTTAAAACTAGCGGTTGGGTTGCAATTGGGGTTTGAAGGGCAAAAGAAATATGTGTTGCTTTACTTAAAACAACTTTATGAGTCGATTTTTCGCCATATTTAGCAACGAATTCAGTAAAACTACCACCATCATCCTTAATAATCACATCTGATCCTAAAGTATAGCCCAAGTTTAAAAAATTCAACGTTACTACATTAAGATCCTGTTTTACATCATCTTTATAAACCTTTAATACCGGCGGGCTTGTAGCTGTTGTACGGGTATAAAAAACCGAATAATTAGCACCAATTTCAAACTTAGAGCTTGTACTTGCTACATCTGTCCCAGTATTTATATTTTTAGAAGTGATGGTATAAGTTGAGTCTCCGGCAACAACAACATAATTACTATTTGATCCATAAGTTGTTGAAGCACCTGATTGGATACCATTTAAGAAAAAGTTCTGCGTCGTATCCGTTACTGCAGACTGGAAATACCTAACTTTAGCATCGCCTTCAATTAGATTATTGTTTTTAATGCATGAGCTAATTAAAACGGCAAGTGCAAAAAGAAGAAATATTTTTAGAAACAATACTTTGTTTTTCATAATTAATTGCTGATGCTAATAAAACGTAAAGATAGCAGAAAGCATATTAAACTTTGAAATTAATTATCGGTAATGATATGCGCTCCTAACGTTGCTGCAGTAGTACCGCTAAACCAAATGGTATATATCTTCCCTGCTTCTAAAGCCGTACTTTGGATGGTTTTAACATTACCAGAACCTACTACTGTATATCTTAAATTGAACCCTGTATCTACAGTAAAATAGTTAGATGCTTCTTTAAAAGCCAGTCCATTCACAAACTGGGTACCGCCTTCAACCATCACATTTATGCCGGTAGCAAAATTAGGCGTCAGGTTAATCAGTTTAATTTTAGCTTTACCTACTTCGGTATTACTTAAGTTATCTTCATAACTTACTATTTCCATTTCTCCTTTTTTATTGGTTACCAGAAAAGTTGTGTAGGTAATAGACGGTGTAAAGTTAAAAGAAGTATCAGTAGTGGTGTTATTTGTGCCGGTATAAGAAATGCTTCTATTACCAGAAGGTATTCTTACGTAATCGCTGGTTTCGCCAAAAGCTAAAGCTACAGTGGTTAGTTTTTCGTTATCGAGATAAACATCCTGGTTCTCGTTGGCCTGCGATGCATTAACCATTTTTACCTTGGCCTGGCCTTTTACTACTTCATCTGGATTATCCTTTTTACAGGATGACAAGCCTATACTACTACATAAGCAGGTGAGCAAAATTATCGATTTCGAGAGATTGTTATAGATTTTCATTGGTTGTTAGTTGGTTAAAACAAAAATGGCTCGGTCAAAAACCAAGCCATTTTCTTGTTAAAACTAATAAATTAGTTTTTTTTAATAACTATTATTTAGCATCACAGGCATCACCAACATTAAAACGTCTTCATTTTCGTCATTGGTTTGCGGAATTAAAAGCCCTGCTCTATTTGGTGTCGAAAGTTCTAAAGTCACTTCATCACCACTTAAATTACTTAACATTTCGATCAAAAAGCGTGCATTAAAGCCTATTTCGAGGTCTTCGCCGTCATATTGGCAGCTTAACCGCTCATGTGCTTCGTTAGCAAAATCCAAATCCTCAGAAGAGATATTTAATTCGCTTCCGCTAATTTTCAACCTTACCTGATGTGTTGTTTTATTGGCAAAAATTACAACCCTGCGAAGTGTATTTAAGAATAAACTTCTGTCGATAATTAGTTTGTTAGGATTATTGGTTGGAATTACCGCCTCATAATCTGGATAGCGTTCGTCTATTAAACGACACACTAAATTGATATTTTCGAACTTAAAGAAAGCGCTTGTTGCATTATAATCTACCGATACATTAATATCAGTTGAAGGTAAAGCAGCTTTTAAAAGTGTTAAAGCCTTTTTAGGAAGAATAAAAGATGTTGCTTTATCTGCTTTACTATCCATACGGCGATATCTCACCAATTTATGTGCATCGGTAGCTACAAAGGTGATGTGCTGAGGAGATAACTGACAGAATACACCTGTCATAGCCGGGCGCAACTCATCGTTACTTACAGCAAAAATAGTTTTTGTAATGGCTTCAGTTAAAACTGAGGCAGGCAAATTTACAGAAGACGCATTTTCTACTACCGGAATCTTCGGAAAATCATCGCCATTTTCACCACTCAATTTATATTTACCATCTCCAGCACTGATCTCGATCGCAAAAGTACTATCATCGATATTAAATGCAATCGGTTGATCTGGTAATGTTTTAAGCGTATCTAATAAAATTTTAGACGGAACGGCAACTTTACCTTCTTCCTTTGATTCTACAGCCAGAGCAGTTGTCATACTGGTTTGCAGATCGGTAGCAGAGATAGTTAAGTTTCCATCTTTAATTTCGAAGAGAAAATTTTCTAATATAGGCAAAACCGTACTGCTGCTTGATGCACCATTTACGGTTTGTAAGTGTTTTAATAGAGTTGATGTGGATACAATAAATCTCATGATATTATTTAGTCTTCTTCAAAAATATAAAAATTATTTAGCGTACTTGTATTTGCGGTAATAATGTTGAAAAATCGCAAAGAATATTAACAATAGCAAGGGCGCTACAACATTTATAAATTGCCATTTAGTTTTTTCGAGTTTAATTTTGGCTTTATCCAACAATCTAATTTTTACTTCCTTATTCCGCAACGCAATTATGTTGTCGTTATCGGTAAAATAATCAACAATATTGAGCAATAAAGCCTTATTGCCAAAAGTGCGCTGCGAATAACGATCGAAACCTAATGGAAAGGGAGTTCCATTTTGCTCCGATACCTGGTTTTTAAAAATATCGCCATCTCCTATCACAATCATTTTAGCAGGTTTACTTGTGCTCTCCAAGGTATAAGGCTGTGCAATGGTAGCAGGTAAGGGTCGCCCGGCAAAAACCGATGGAAAATTACCTTCTAACATTAAACCAGCATGTTGTGGTTTACTTTGGAAAGACCGAGGATCTAACTGCTCGCTTAACATTTGCAAGCTAAACAATTTCGGCACATTATAAACCTTATTATAGGGAGATGTAGCTAAAATATACGATTTCTTTACGCCTTTAACACCAATAGTATCTACCGTACTTGGAAATTCAGATTTTACACCATCCAATTTTCTCACCACACTTTCAGCCGTATCAGGTAATAAAATAGGATAATAAATCCAGGGCACCAATTGCATTTGGTTCTGCCCGCCTACAACTCCCGTTGAAACTGGAATTTCAGCACTATTTGCCGGATCGGCAATAATATTATAATTAACCCTTGCCCCGTACATAAAAAGCATGTCATCCAGGTTCAAATTACTGTTAACAGCCATCTGCCCACTTTTCCCCCGCAAACTATCCAATTCTGCATTTACCTGATCAATACTCCAGAGTACTCTCCCCCCGTTCATTACAAAATAGTTGATTTTGTATTTCTCAGTTTCTGTAAAAGGTTTCTTAGGCTTGGCGATAATCAACATTTTCAATTTATCAAGCCCTGCTTTATCAATACTATTCAAATCAATACGGCCAACCAAATAACTGTTCGATAGTGTATGAATGGCATCGGCCAATTGTAAATCGGAAAGTTCACCATTTGATTCTGAAAAGCCAATCCGAGGATTATCACCTGAAAGCACTTTCTTTAAACCCGATGTAAAGATATACTCCAAACTTTCAATAGAGCGGTTTATATTGTCTTCGTAATTCCCCCTGGTATCTAAATTCTGAAAGAGTTTAATAGGCAATTCTTTACCCCCGCTTTCCATCATAGCCATCGGAAATACGAGTTTCTGTGTTAATCCACTTTCCGTTTTAACACTTAAATTGGTTGCCTCTATACCCCTTTCGTATAAATTATTGATCACTGTATCTTGATCGGCCTGATTAAGTCCAGCTATCGGATCAACGAAAACCACTTTAACTTCAGCTTTAGCATAGGCCTGATAATCAGCTAAAATATCCGACACCGCAGCCTGCAACCTTTTAAAAGCAGGTGGTAATTCCCCAGCTAAGAATACAGTTACGATTACTGGCTTTTCATTTTTCTGCAGCAAGGTTTTTGTTTTTTCGCTCAGTGTAAAACGTTTATCGGCAGTAAAATCAAAACGATAAAAAACATTCTGGCCCAAAATATTTAAAATAACCAGTGTTATTATTACGACAGCGAAATTAACCCATTTATTCTTCAGCTTCATTACCGTTTCCCTCCCATTATTAACTTAGTGACAAACAAAAACAGCACTAAAAAAGTAATAAAGTAAATCAGATCCCTGGTATCTAAAACACCACGGCTTACCGAAATATAATGTTGATTTATTCCTAAATTACTAATGATATTCCCGATACTTTGAAATGCAGCAAGCTGACTACTATAATCGAAGCCTAAAAAAGCAAATGCACATAAAGCAGCACTGATCACAAAAGCAATTACCTGATTTTTAGTCAATGCAGAGGAGAAAACACCAATAGATGTAAAGGCTGCACCCAATAAAAATAAACCGATATAAGAGCCAATAACCGATCCTGAATCGATATTTCCTTCAGGGAAGCCCAGCTTTGAAATGCTATAGTAATAAATCAACGTTGGAATTAAGGCAAATAATACCAAAACCAAACTCGCTAAATATTTTGCCACAATAATCTGCCAGATTTGGATGGGCCTGGTAATTAAAAGTTCATAGGTCCCCTCTCTCCGTTCTTCGGCAAAAGAACGCATGGTAATGGCTGGAATAAGAAACATGAAAAGATAGGGTACCAAACTGAAAAAACCATCGAGTTCGGCATAACCATAATCAAGTATCGAGGTGTCTGGAAAAAACCAAAGTAACAGGCCAGAAACCAACAGAAAAATGCCAATGGTAATATAGGCAACCATCGAACTTAAGAAACTGAATAACTCGCGTTTAAAAACTGCGTACATAGTTAAATTTAAATGCCGAAGTTAAGAAATATTTTTTCGTTGGCTTTACCCAGTTAACGGTAAAATTGAAGATGGCTGGTGCTTGATAGTTTTAAAGTTAATGGACTGATTGTTAAAAGCAGTATACAAAAAAGCCCCCGATTTTCATCGGAGGCTTAGGGTTATTTTAGATTCGTTAAAAAGAAAAGCCCAATCCAACTGTAAACACTTTGTTTTTGATTGAAGTATCAAAATCTTGTGCTTCTTCATTGTTTGCCAGATTGCCTAAGCCCAAGCCATAGCCAGCATGAATATTTAAGCCATTATTTAACTGAAAGCCAGCTAAAAAATTTAACCCGTAATCGCTACGGTTAAGCCCCGAATCTTTGAATTCGATTTTCTCTTTTTCTGAGCCCATTTTAGCATTGGCACTTAAGGCATAAGCAAAGTAAGGGCCTGCGCCTACAAATAATTTACCTGCATTGGCCATTTTAAAATTTACAAGTGCATTAACTGGTAATTCAAGATATTTGAAATTTAAAGTGGCATCAACATCGGTAAAAAAGTCATCGTTATCAAAACCAAAGCCACTGCTGTTAATTTTTGTTCCTTTATCGATAAAGGTCAATCCAGGTTGAATAGAAACCAGATCAGATAATTCAAATTCTACCGTTCCACCTACATAATAAGAGGTTTTTGTGTCATAACTAAATGATGCATTACCTGCTGAGAAAGTCATATTTGGAAAAGCAACGCCTGCTTTTAAGCCAAATTTAACCGGTTTACTACTTTGAGCTAAAGCCGCAGTACTCAGCGCTGCAACTGTTAATAAAGATAATACTAATTTTTTCATCTGATTTTTTTGAGATTGTTTGTTAGAATTGTTTTTAATTTTCCGTTTACCCGCTTGATTTACAAACAGGCGCCACAATGATAGATAAACTAATTTGATAGTTAAAATATTTGAAGGAATAAATTTATGTAAACTAAAAAGCCCCCAATTTCTTGGAGGCTTTTGAATAAATTAGGGTTTAATATTACAAACCGAATGCAAATGCAGCACGGATACCAACAAATGATAAGGTTGTGCTATTTTTCGACCAGCCTTCATAGCGTATTCCTAAGTCAATACTTGATTTATCAGACACTGAAAATGAAGCGCCTAAAGTTGGAGCATAAGAAAATGCTGTACCACCGTTATTTTCGGTAAAAATTGCAGCACCTAGTTCACCAGCTCCGTAAAAGTTACCACCAAAATAATATTTAGCGCCTGCTTTTAAAGGAATAACTCCTGAATTAGTGACACCAAGGTCTTTCCAAGCTTTTTCAGGAGCTATAGAAATATAACCTGCTGATGCAGTTAAGTTCAATGATTTGGCAACATTAAATTCACCCATTACTGAACCTCCATAACCTAGGCTTAGTCCATTCGTATTATCACCTACTGGCAATAAGAAATCTGGTCCTACGCTAATTTTGTTAACTGCTCCTTCTGTTTGAGCTGAAGCTGCAAAGCCTAAGCCAGCAACCATTAATAAAGATAGTAATACTTTTTTCATTGTTTTTTTATTATTGTTCGTTAATTATTTCGTCTTTTTAGACAAGCATGATGCCAAAACGTTACAAACAAAATGAAAAACAGAAAACAAGGACAGTAAAAAGCTGATTAACTGAGCATTAAATTAAAAATATTTTATTCCAAAACGTTGTATTAAGTTGTAAGAATTGGACTTATTGTATTTTTTTTGACTAATAAATTAAACAATTATTGTTCATAATTGTTTCACAGCCCGAATACATAGGCAAACCTGATTCCAACAAAACCTTTGGTATTTGCTTTATTTAAATCAGAAAACTCATTTTTACCCGTCCATGCTTCATATCTTATCCCTAAATCGAGTTTATTTTCGCCAGATAGCTTAAACTGATTTCCAATGCCAGGCGACCAAACAAATAAAGTTTTTTGCCCATTAGTTAATGGCAATGCTGCGCCTAATTGCCCCTCGGCGTAAAAACTTTCGCTCAAATGATATTTCAAGCCAGCTTTAGCGGGTATATAGGTAAAATCCTGAACTTTAAAAAGCTGATTTCGTTTACCAAAAAAATTCATAAAACCTCCATTTAAGGATATAGCAAAATCAGCAGCTATTGGGAAATCAGCTTTTATTGACGCGCCTAAACCTATACCGGATAAATTAACGAAGTTCCCTGATGGTAAACCTATTTCGGCACCAATACCAATATTAGCGGTATTTTGGGCTTTCAATATAACGGGTGTTAAAAACAGAAGAATTATTAAGGCGTTTTTTATTATTTGGTAAAGCATGAATTAGGCAGTAAGTTTTCTAAAAATATCTTCTAATGATTGTTGTTGGTGCATTTTTTTTAGGCCTTCGAGCGAATCTTTCGCTACAATTTTACCTTTATTAATAATGATGATATCATCGCAAATGGCTTCAACCTCTTGCATAATGTGGGTAGAAATAACAACTGTTTTAGCCGCACCTAATGTTTTGATCAGCTGCCTAATGTCAACCAATTGGTTTGGGTCTAAACCAGAAGTGGGCTCATCCAAAATTAAAACTTCTGGATTATGGATAATGGCCTGGGCTAAACCTACCCTTTGACGGTATCCCTTAGATAACATACCGATTTTTTTATGCTGCTCTGGTGTTAAGCCTACCATTTTGATCACTTCATCAATCCTTGCAGCCAAATTGGTAAGTTTATAGGTTTGACCAACAAAATTTAAAAATTCTTTCACATACATATCGGCATATAACGGTGTATTTTCTGGCAGGTAGCCAATATGCTTTTTAGCTTCAATGGCCTCAGAAAGAATGTTTTTACCAGAAATTTCAGCCTCGCCAGATGTTGGTGTTAAATAACCGGTAAGCATGCGCATGGTGGTAGATTTACCAGCTCCATTAGGGCCAAGAAAACCCAAAATACGGCCTGGCCTGGCTTCAAAGCTAATGGAGTCCACCGCCTTTTGCTTATTGTAGTGTTTAGAAAGATTTTTAACCGAAATACTCATTTTGCGTTTTTTACCACAGATTTGTATAGATAAACACAGATTTCATAATTAGTTAAACCAATCTGTGTTCGTTCTTTCCATCCCTGGTTAATTAATATGCGATGAACTTAATTTTTTATTATACCTAAACTTATCCAGTTCTTCTGATGCCTGTGGTAAATTATCGCCCGACAAAATATCTGCACCATTATTAACCAAATGATAATAAACATTTTTTACCGGACTGGCAATGGCACTTTTATCGATATTTCCCATGGTACCTAAAATAGTAGTAATACCCTTGCTGTGTAAGTATTGGTACAATTCTTTACCTGGAGCTGAAACACCAACAAAAGCTACGATGCGGTTATTAGGAATACCCAAATTATTTAAACGTTTCAGTTCTGCTTTCTTCTGAACAGAGGCAGAAATCATGAGTTCGGGTGCCAATTGATGCACTTCCTTGGCCTGATTGGCAGTATAGGTAATGATTATCGAATTACTTTCTACTTTGTATTGCCTTACCTTTTCAATCACTTTTGCATAAGAAACACCTTTTTTTAAATCAATGGTTAATAAAACCTTTCCTTTGCTCCAGCTTAATACGCTATCTAAAGTCGGGATTTTAAATTTTGTTTCTTTTCCCTCATCATCTTTAAGATTAAAAGCCTTCAGTTCCTCATAAGTATAATTGCCAATCGGTCCTTTTCCGGTCGAAGTGCGATCGAGCTTATCATCGTGCATAATCACCATTACCGAATCTTTACTGTAAGCAATGTCGAATTCGATAATTACAGGATTATAGGTAGTGGCATTATCAAATGTTTCGATGCAGTTTTCAGGAAAACCAGGCATTGGTCCTCCTCGATGGGCACTAATTAATGGAAAACGGTTTTCTGGCGACCATTTTAAGAATTGATATAACTCCGTTGGTGTATTAAATTTAATATATTGATGGCTTTTTTCTTCTGGTTTACATGAGGTAAAAACTGCAACAATAACCAAAAATAGCAAATGATGGAATTTCATGCTTCAAAAGTAAGGTTAATTGGTTAATTGTTGAAATCGGTTAACTGTAATGCAGTTCCTAAACCCTAATTAACCAGTTTTACAATTTAAACAGTTAGCCAGCTTGCTAAGCAAATCCATTTTTAATGGCAAAAACTGCCAGCCCTACCCGGGTTTTGAGTTCCAGTTTTTCGCATAGCTGATCTCGATAGCTTTCAACGGTCCTTGGGCTACAGAACATTTTATCGGCTATTTCTTTATAATTAAGTTCGGTAACGGTGTATTTTAAAAACTCTTTCTCCCGGTCAGAAATTTTGATTTCTGCATCTTTTGTCTTATTCAGGCTGGAGAAAATAATTTTCGATGCCCAGTCTGGGTAAAAAAATCCGTTGATACTCAATTTTGTAAGCGCATTTTCCAACTCTACAGGATGTGCATTTTTTAAGAGGTAGCCTTTAGCACCGTTGCTTACCATTTTAATCACACTCTTTTCTTCACCCTGCATACTGAGTGCCATTACTTTTACTTCCGGGTGATTTTCAGTTACCCAGGTTACGGTTTCAAAACCGTCCATAATGGGCATACTAATATCCAAAAGTAAAATATCAGGGATTTTATTGCTGTTTTCGAAGTTTTTAATCAGCTCTTTTCCGTTTTCGCAAACATACATCACCTCAAAAGCTGCAAAATTATCAATAATGCCCTGAAGTGCTTTTGCTATCAGGATATGATCATCAACAATAACTATAGTTTTTTTCATCAGTATAGAGTTTGTTTTCAAAGGTAATGAAGCTATCATGATTTTAAATATTCATTCCCCTGCGGGTTTTGGTAAAATCATGATGGTTTCATGCCGGGCCATTTAAAATAATAGTAAGTGTAGTGCCTAAATCGGGTTTGCTTTCTAAATTAAATTGTCCACCGATAATTTCGGCTCTTTTTTTCATGTTTTTTAATCCTATACCATCAGAAGTGACTTTAGCATAATCAAATCCTACTCCATCATCCTGTATTTTTAACGTTAAAAAAATTTCAGGAGAAGAGTTTAACTGGATTTTGATATTGCTGCAATATGCATGCTTTAAGCTGTTTTGAAGAAATTCTTGTGTTATCCTTAGTAATACGTTCTTTTTCACAAACTCCAGATCTATACTTTCGAAATTGTATTGAAAAGTTACCTTACATTTTTTCAAAGCATTGAGGTTGTTCACTTCTTCCTGTATTAAAGTTACAATTTCATTTTCACTTATATTATCGTTCGTTAAGTTTTTCGACAAACTCCTCAAGTCTTGCAAAGATGAATTAATGATCTGATAAATCTGCTCAATTCTTTTACTTGCCTGAGGCACCTTATTCTCGTGCACAAGCTGTTGAGTATAAAGGCTAACCAAAGTTAATTTCTGCCCGATATTATCGTGTAATTCGCGGCCAATCTGCTGCATGGTGGCCTGCTGTATCTCTAACTGGGTGGTTAAAAGTTCCTTCTGGTGTATTTCGTTGGTGATTTTAATTTCATTCAGGTATTCTCTTTTCCGTTCCTTATATTTTTTGATGTAAACCATAATGGCCACTACAAACAGCACAAAAAACAGGTTAAAAAGGATGATAGTAATTAAGAGTTCTGTTTTCCCCATATAAACGAAATTGAGAATAATACGTACATTACAATTCCCGAAATCAGGAAATAATCGAAATAAATATTCCAGATTTGGATATAAGCCCTCAACAACGAATAAAACGTAAGAAAAGGTAATGTACCGATATAAAATAAGGTTACGCCCAAATTAATGTAAAACATTCTATTTTCTTGAAAATTGAGAATGTTTACTGAGTTTACCTGATTATAATATTCTTTGATAACCAAAAACATCAGGAGTAAACATCCAAAAGTATAGCTAAAAGAAAAATATACTTTACTTTCTCTAAAGAACAATCTACTGAGTATAAATGAGATGATGTACAACAAAGAGAGTATCCAAAATAATCTTTTATCCTTAAATGATTTTACGGCATAAAGCCAATAAAAAAAGATAAACTGGAAAGGGATAACGATATAGTTATAATATTTAGTTTTTGAAAAACTGATATATTCCCCTCCCCATTTCCCAATTACTTCACTGATAAAAATAATGATTAGATAATAGATAAAATACCTCCAATGTTGTCCCTTTAATCGTTTAAAGTAGCATAGCGCAATCAATGCAGCCCCTCCTTCAATCCAGAGAAAAATGTCGCTCAGAAATTTCTGGAAGTCGCTCATTTCATTAAGATATTAATAAGTTTCTATTGCTGAATCGGCTGGCGGAATGGTTTGCCCATGGTTTTGAGCCATTACCTCACGCGATTGAGTGTCGCTACTATCCGAACTCATAGCCATTAAGGTAATCGGCTGTTCTTTTTCTCTTTCTTTTATTGGGAAAGTAGAGCGGTCTAAAGGATTAAAATCATAATCCTGGTAGCTTCCATCGCTGCTCTTCTTCTTTAAAGTAGGGATCATAACAAGTGTATGTTTTTGAGCATAATTTTTTCCGATCGCCTTTTCATCCTCAAAACTATTCCATTCGTTCTCTTTTGGATAAGCAGCGTAGTAGAAACGGATACCTAGTGCACCATCAGCAATGCGTGGATTTACTTTTTTGGTAAAAAACTCAATATCAGCAATAAACTTTTTAAGGGTTTTTAAACCGAATGAAACTGAATGTGCATCGTTTATTCCCAATACTTTATTAATTGCAGCTAAATGATTGTTACGGTAGTTATCTACCATTTGTTGGATTATTGCCGGATCCATCGTATTTGGACGTCCGCGCCTTTCATTTGTTTTCATAAGATCGATTAATTTCTGTAACAGATAATATACTAATGCTCCACATAAAAATACGATAGCATAGGTTGGTAAATGTTGCATTTCCATAATTTTTGAGTTTTAATTAAAGTTAACTTTTATTCCCAAATGTGATAAAACTTTTATAGATAACAGATGGGGTTTTCCCCATATTTTATTGTTGTTTTTACTGCTTTTTATTTCGTTGCTTTCACCGTTGATTTCTAGTGGTTTACCTAAGGTTTTTCTGCTCCAAGTGTTTCAATTTTGGATTAGTGTTTATCAACAAAAAACACCAATGGGAATAAGCCGAAAATCCTGAACAGAGTAGGCAAAACTTAAAAAACTTAAACCATGTCAAAAACCTTGAAAAAAGAAGAAAAAGTAGAGTACACAGGAAGATACCTGGTACTACTACCAGAGGGATCTAACACTTCAGATTCGATCAACTCAATCAGTGCCATTAGCGGACTGAACCTAAAAAGCTCCCTGGAGTTCGAAAATGAATTTTTTACCGATAAAGATCTGGCTAAAACCGATGGTATTGTATTGGACAAATTGGGTATCGCTATCGTAAACGAAAAACCAAAAATTGAAAATTCAATCAGCAGTTTAGGCGAAAATGAAATGATTGTAGAAAAGGAAAGAGTAGTTTATGCGATTGGAATGCTGGATGAAAGTACCCAAAATTATGTAGAGGGCTACAGAGACGCAGTAAACCAAATGACCAATGTATTGGTTGGAACCGAAACAGAAGATTACAACTACGAAGAGCAACAATCTGAAGTAGAATCGGTTGGCGCTACCTGGGGATTAAAAGCAACCAATGTTGTGCCAACCAGCTTTTTAAGATACAACCCATACAATGGTGCAGGCATTAAAGTTGCCATATTGGATACTGGCTTCGATTTTACTCATCCTGATTTTGCTGGCCGTCCTATTGTTCACCAAAGTTTCATCACTGGCGAAACTACACAGGATGGACATGGCCACGGCACACACTGTACCGGTACTTCCTGTGGTCCTGTTAGCTCACCATCGGCAGTTGAAAGATATGGAATTGCTTATGCCGCAAGCATTTATATCGGAAAAGTGTTAAGCAATGGTGGATCTGGTGGTGATGGAGGCATTCTTGCCGGCATTAACTGGGCCATTGCCAACCGTTGTGATGTGGTAAGCATGTCGTTAAGGGGTTTTGTAACCGGAGCGGGTTATTCTGCTGTTTTTGAAACCGCTGCTGCCCGTGCTTTAGCTCAGGGTACTTTAATTATTGCTGCAGCTGGAAACGATTCGGCAAGGCCAGGTACAGTTAGACAAGTAATGCACCCTGCAAACTGCCCATCAATAATGGCTGTAGGTGCTGTAGATGTAAACATGAACGTAGCTGCTTTTTCTAACGGAGGCCTTTACCCAACTTACGGTGCTGTAGATATTGCTGCTCCGGGCGTTAACGTGTATTCTTCTACAAAACTGCCTACCAAGTATGCGAGCTGGAACGGAACCAGTATGGCTACCCCACATGTTGCCGGTATTGCCGCACTATGGGCACAAGCATCGGGCTTGAGAGGAATTAATTTGTGGAGAAAATTAACCTCAACTGCGAAAACGTTACCTTTACCTGGTAGAGATGTAGGTGCAGGATTGGTACAGGCGCCTACAAAAACAAGATTGATAAAATTCCCAATTGATAGAACCCCTATTTTGATTAATCCGAAATTCCCTATCGATCCAATTGGCCCAATTGAAAAAATTATAAGATGAAAACAAAATGGTTAATATCTGTAAAAAACGACGCAATGGATTCAGTGGCAAAAGAGCTGAAGGAAATTGGGGTTAAAGATGTAGAAGCTTTAGATTCAATTGGTGTAATCGTAATTGTTCCGGGCAATCATAAAATTGCAGATATCAAAAAAATTGAAGGCGTATTAAGTGTTGAAGAGGAAAGGGACGTCAGCATTTAAGCCAACAAAAACCTAATCACTCTCTTAATTTTAAAAATCGGTGTGACGTTTAGTTGCGCCGATTTTTTTTTGCGCCCTATATTTAAACATTAATAGTTTCACATTTCCTGCCACCTAAACCTGATTGCAGCGAGCACGAGTGTAACGATTAAAGCGGAAAGCAGGAGCTCCGAAACCGACAAGCACGACTATTGCTTTCCTAATTACTTTGAACCATATAAGAGATTTAAGGCTATATAAGCCGACTGGCAAGATACCTTTCGTCTGTTTCCGACCTTCTATGACACCTTAGAACACCTAAGAAGTGCAGAAATTCTAAAATCTACAGTTCCTTTGCCATTGATCAAAAACCTTCAGTCTTATACCTTTAAACCCTCCACCTTTTTATTATCTTTGCTGCATTATGGCTCAAAAGAATAACGACGAACAATTTAAAAATGTAATATCACACGCTAAAGAATACGGTTTCGTATTTCAGAGCAGCGAAATATATGATGGCTTAAGTGCTGTTTACGATTATGGCCAATTGGGTGCCGAATTAAAAAACAACATTAAAACTTATTGGTGGAAAGCCATGGTGCAAATGCACGAAAACATCGTAGGGATCGATTCTGCAATTTTTATGCACCCTAAAGTTTGGAAAGCCAGCGGACACGTAGATGGTTTTAACGATCCAATGATCGACAACAAAGATTCTAAAAAACGTTACCGTGCTGACCAGTTATTAGAGAATAAAATTGATGAATTATATTCAGAATTGGCCAACTTCAGTGCTGATAACAAAGCTAAATTCGAGGCGTTTCAACAAGAAATATTGGGTTTAAGTGATGAGGGCCAGGCAAGCTGGGTGCCAACATTTAAAGATGAGGAAACGATTTTAGATCATACCAAATATCCTTTTGTTGAAGAGGCAAGTTGGAGATTTGTTAAAAAGGGTTTAACGCTTGAGGTAGAAATGAACCTTGCGCTTAAATCTGAGAACTTAGCACAACTGAAAGATTTAATTGTTGATTACAAGGTAATCTGCCCGATATCTAAAACTTCTAACTGGACTGATGTACGCCAGTTTAACCTGATGTTTAGCACACAATTTGGTGCAATGGCTGAAGGCAGTGATGAGGTTTACCTTCGCCCAGAAACAGCGCAGGGTATTTTTGTAAACTTTTTAAATGTTCAAAAATCGGGAAGGATGAAAATTCCCTTCGGTATTGCACAGATTGGTAAGGCTTTCAGAAATGAGGTAATTGCCCGCCAGTTTATTATGCGTATGCGCGAGTTTGAGCAAATGGAAATGCAATTTTTTGTTCGCCCGGGTGAAGACACAAAATGGTTCGAATACTGGAAAGAAGCACGTTTAAAATGGCATAAAGCTTTAGGTACCAATCCTGAAAAATACCGTTACCACGATCACGTAAAATTAGCACACTATGCAAATGCGGCTACTGATATTGAGTTCGAATTTCCGTTTGGGTTTAAAGAGGTTGAAGGAATCCACAGCCGTACCGATTTCGACTTAACACAACACCAGGAATATTCTGGCAAGAAAATGCAGTATTTCGACAATGATTTAAACGAAGAAGGTAAACCTTATGGCAACTATGTTCCTTATGTAATCGAAACTTCTATCGGTTTAGATCGTATGTTCCTGTTAACCATGATTAATGCTTTTGAAGAACAGGATTTAAGTACTGATGATAAACAGGATAGCCGTACTTTATTACGTTTACACCCGGCTTTGGCACCTTACAAAGTAGCTATTTTCCCATTAACCAAAAAAGATGGTTTACCTGAGAAAGCCCGGGAGATTATGGATACTTTGAAATTCGATTTCAATTGCATTTATGAGGAGAAAGATGCTATTGGTAAACGTTACCGCCGTCAGGATGCCGTTGGTACGCCTTTCTGTATCACGGTTGATCACCAGAGTTTGGAAGATAATACTGTTACGATCCGCCACCGCGATAGCATGGAGCAGGAACGTGTAGCCATTGCCGATTTAGGAAACATTATCGGCTCGGCAGTAAGTTGGAAAACTTTGTTGGCTTAAAACGAGAAACCTCATGCTGAGTTTATTTCAGCATCCAACTAGATCATATTTAGTCGCAGGTTTTAAGCCTGCGACTTTTTTGTGTAAGAAAAGATGAATTTAGCAGAACACTATCATAAACTTTATATCGAATCAATTGCTAAAATATCATCAGGTGATTACGAAACAGACCATCTAATTGATGATGAGGCCGATCAGCGTTTTGGAATCACACTGGTAATCAGACCAGATGCAGCAACAAAGGATAAAATTCAACAGTTTTTAACTGAAGCGAAAGCAATTGAACCTGATCAATATTACTATCAGAATGCTGATATCCACATTACTCTAATGTCTATCATTTCCTGTTATGAGGGCTTCGACTTAAAGGATATCCATATTGGGGATTACATTCAACTTATCAAACAGGTTTTAGCCAGACATAAGCATTTCAAGATTCAGTTTAAAGGACTTACTGCATCACCATCCTGCATTTTAATTCAAGGTTTTTTAACAGATACTTTAAACAAAATCAGAGATGATTTAAGAGCTGCATTTAAAAATTCGGACCTGCAACAGAGTATAGATAAACGTTATGCCATCCAAACCGCCCACGCTACAGTAATCCGTTTCAGATCGGAGTTAGCCAACATAGATGCTTTGCTCAGTCTTATCGAAAAATACCGAGATTTCGATTTTGGCACTTTTGAAGTAAAGCATGTAGAATTGGTTTATAACGACTGGTATCAACGGGAGAAATTTGTTAAAAAATTGTATCAGTTTTCTTTATCTTAGCATATTAATTAACCCAAACAAATTAATGCTCGTGAAAGTACCTTTCAAATTATCGCTATTGGCACTGGTATGCCTTTTAATTACCTCATCTTGTAAAAAGGAAATCGATTACCATCAGGAATGGACTTTATCTACAATGAGCGCAAAAGTTGATGGTGCTTTAGTACAATGTACGTTAGCTACTGCTCAGGTTTATGATGTAGGTGGAGAAATAAGTGTCCAAATCTCGGGTAACAAAGGAATTAATACTGGCTTTAGTTTACTGATCAGCGGTTTTAAAGGTGTTGGCACCTATAATTTATCGGATAACAATATGGCGATTTACCTTTTGAGTACATCCGGATTACAAGATGCTTACATAGGCAATACATCAGGAAAAATAAAGATAACCAGTTACTTAGCAGACAAATACATTAAGGGCACTTTTGAGTTTAAAGGCGAAAATCAATCTACTGCAACAAGCAAAACCATCAGCGATGGGCAGTTTATGATCAGTTTGGTTCCGGTTAAACTGCCAGAAACCAATAACAGCACTAATAATTTAAGTGCAAAGGTAGATGGCACCACAATTGGTTTTACCGGTGAAGCAACATCAATCAACACACCAATTATTGGCAATTTACTTACGATTGTAACTATAAATGGTGATAAACGCATGATTCTTTCAGTTATAGACTATAAAGGTGTGGGCACCTACGATCTTGTAACTGATGGAGTTGGATCTTATATGAAAGACCAAACACCTACAGGCTCATTTACTGCTACAAGCGGTACATTGGCGATTACAAGCGAAGCTGGTGGTAAATTAAAAGGAACATTTTCATTTAAAGCACCCAATGAAGATACGACCATTAATACATCAGTAACGGTAACAGATGGTATTTTTGACTTACCCTTTAGCAAGAAATAAGAATAAACTTTTTAAAATATAAGCCGTTGGTCTAAAAATCAGCGGCTTTTGCATTAATAATCCTTTAGTCACAAATAGGTTTAAGATTTAATATTTATTTATCCGAATATTATATTTGTTTAAACAGCAATTGCTTTAATATGAAAATCCCACAGAAGTTTTTTGCCCGTCAACACGAAATCGCAGCCGATTTTTTGAAGGAACTGGATAAGCATTTAGACGATGTAGTATCGGGCAGGGCAACTGAGATGTTCGAGGTAAGAGATTTTGCTGAACTTATCCACGTGCATCCCACGCATTTAAGCAATACCATTAAATCGGCTACGGGCCACTCACCCTGTTATTTCTTTGAAGAACGTTTAATGGAAATTTCGAAATCGATGTTACAGAATGTTAGCATGCCTATTGCCGAAATAGCCAGAATTTTAACATACGATCCATCTAACTTTACCAAGTTTTTTAAACACTTCTCTGGCCAAACACCCAAACAGTACAGAGAAGCTTATTTCCAGTCTTTGGCTGCAAAAAAGGAAATTATCACCACATAAAACTTAAACAATCACCATTTTTACTTAAGCTGTCACCATTTTTGCAGCGTATTTCCATCTAACTTTGTTTAACAAATTAAAAGAAAATGGAAACACAAAATAAAATTGCCCTGGTAACCGGTGGTAGCCGTGGATTAGGAAAAAATGCGGCTTTAAAAATTGCGACAAAAGGAATTGGAGTAATTATTACTTATCAATCTAAAAAAGAAGAAGCAGAGGATACGGTTAATGAAATAAAACAGCTAGGGGTACAGGCTGTGGCATTACAGTTAAACGTTGCCGACACCAAAACTTTCGATGCCTTTTTTGTAGAAGTTAAAGCCATATTGAAATCTGTTTTTAATGCTGAAAAATTCGATTTTCTCATCAACAATGCAGGCATTGGCATTCATGCTTCATTTGCCGAAACTACTGAAGAGCAATTTGATACTTTGGTAAACATCCACTATAAAGGTGCTTTCTTTTTAACCCAAAAGGCTTTAACACTATTAAATGATGGCGGTGGGATTATTAATCTTTCTACTGGTTTGGCGCGTTTTGCTACCCCTGGCTATGCCGCTTATGCATCGATGAAAGGTGCAATGGAAACCTTAACAAAATACCAGGCCAAAGAATTAGGTACAAGAGGAATCAGATCAAACATTGTTGCTCCTGGTGCAATAGAGACTGATTTTGGTGGTGGTGTAGTGCGCGATAACGATCAGCTTAATGCAGGAATCGCCTCGAATACAGCCTTAGGTCGTGTAGGTCTACCTGATGATATTGGTGGTGTAGTTGCTTTTTTATGTACTGAAGATGCCAGATGGATTAATGCACAACGAATTGAAGCATCAGGCGGTATGTTTTTGTAAAATTTAGTTAACCATTAAGACGCAAGGGAAACAAAATAAATTAAAACCCTTGCGTCATACTGAACTTGTTCCAGTAGCTGTTAGGTTATTAAGACCCTGAGAGAAACTTAGGATAACGCGAGAACTTATTGAACATCTGCTTTAAACCTAGCATCTAATAAGCTGAGGCTCCATACCAGGTATGTCGGTCAACCCTTGTGATTTCAGATGTACCAATCTGGTTTAGGAAGCGCCTGGCACTCACCAAGGTTTTGCTTTCACGTTCATCAAAGTTGGCTGCATTAGGTTTTAAGCTATTAATTCTAACCATTCCGGCCGATTGAATAAATTCGCCATCGCCCATGTAAATAGCGGTATGCGTTATCCTTCCTCCAGATGTTCCTTTCAATTTTGCTGCGGCGAAAAACAATAGATCGCCAGCTTTTAGATTTTTAAGGCATTTAGTAAGACTAATTGAATCTCCTTCTAAAACAGCGACATCTTCTCCAACCAAAGCTTGTTGCGAGGCATCTCTCGGAATGATAATTCCATTCAGGAAATAGCTTGTTTTGGTAAAACCACTACAATCTACCCCTTTGATAGATGTACCACCCCAAAGATAGGGAACCCCAATTAATGTTTTTGCCGTTGCCAAAATAGCTTCCGCATTTGGATTGGGTTTTTTCAACCAGTTAGAAAATACTTGAGCATCAGTTTTTTTAATATAGCCGACCCGTTTATCAGGGAAAATAACTTGATAATAATCTTTTTCTTCGCCAGTTAATACTAAGATATTGCCATTTACTAAGTCAGAAACGCGGGAGGAGTTGATATCTGCTTTGCTAAAAGCATGACCAAAATCGGAAGTGAAGATAATCCGTTTTGATTTTTTCCATGCTTCAAAAGCTGTCTTATCCATCACACTTACGGCGGTAGCATCAGTCCACGACAAATAACCATCGGGTGTGCGTACCAGATAATAGCCGCCCTGTTTCTTTAATACTTGTACAGGTGTGCCCAAAATCATCTGCGTCATCATTTCTGCTGCATTTTGAGGGGCAGCTCTATTGTTACAGACCGAAAGATTGGCTAATCCATATTCCATCCCAGCTAAATTGCTCGACGGGAGATGCGTATTTATTTTAACGAAACCCTTGAAATCTTTGGTTTGATTATTTAGTGCCTCGAGCACTTGCGCCGATGTACTTTCTGCAAGAACAGTATCTCCCTTAAACTGAATATTAAAGTAAACAGATCTTTTATCTGGAGCAAATTCTTTCTTTACTTGATTTGAAATCGTTTTATATGCTGCTGTATCAATCTGCGCCTTTAAAGAAACTGCAAAATTTAATAAACAGCCCAGTATTAATATTCTTTTCATCATTATTTTCTAAAACTAAAATTACGAATATTCACATTGCCTTATCAGGTAAAGGCTGTAACTAATTGCTTACGCGATATTATTTTTAACAGACGAGAAATAAAAAAAATTAAAAGACGTTATCCATGAAAATCACTCTATGTTTAAAATACTTCTACCCACTCTTTTACTTATAATTTTTTCTGGCCAGGTTAATGCTCAAAAATGGACTGATGCCGAATTCCGCAAAGCTAATACCGCAGCAAATGCTTCTTATTTAAGCAACGAAGAAAAAAACATTGTGATGTATATGAACCTAATCCGCATTGATGGCGAAAAGTTTTATTATACGTTTTTAGAAGACTACATCAATAACTACAATGCTAAAGTGCGGAAGTACAGAAATTACAATGAACTCAGGATTACCAGAAATAATTCGTATTACACTTCTTTACTTAAACATTTACGAGGCATAAAAAACCTGCAGATGTTTTATCCTGATGATAAATTAACTTCGTTAAGCCGGAGCCATGCACAGGATTTGAACAGAAATAATCTCGACACGCATGAGAGCAGTAACGGAGATAAATTTTCCAAACGATTATCCAGATATTTCCCAAATAAAGCCATGAGCGAAAATATCGATTTTGGCTACTCTAACAGTTTAGATATTGTTTGCCATTTGTTGTTAGATTGTGGCGTACCTTCGCTCGGCCATCGTTTTAATTTACTCGATCAAAAATACAAGCTCAATACCGTTGGCGTAAGTATACAGCCCCACCCCTCTTATACCTGGTGTGCAGTAATCGATTTTGTAGCACAACCTACATATTACACCAATAACGAATAAAATGCGTGATTTCTCGATTTTTTGTTTCTACAAAATTCTATATAAAAAATTACCTTTGCGCCTTAAACTTATATGAGGTAAACCGATTGTTAATATTTCGGCCAAGAAACTTTTAATATTTTTTTCAATGCGTACAGCAATTTTAGCCGTAATAGATTTTTTTTATCCCCCTTTTAAAAAATATATTTCTGCACATAATTTCAGGTATTTGGTAACTGGAGGCACTACATTCGTGCTGGGTATCATCATTTATTTTTTATCATTCAACTTTCTTTTTCATGATGATGAGGTTAAGATATTTTTCTTTACGCTCAAAAAGGATACAGCAGCACTTGCTGTAGATTTTGCTGTTGTAATACCATTTAGTTTTCTGATCAATCGTTATGTAGTTTTTACACATAGTGAAGTAAAAGGTCGCACGCAGTTATTTAGATTTTTAAACCTGCAGTTTATCAATGTATTGCTTAATGTTTTTCTATTTAAATTCTTTGTAGAAATATTGATGGTTTACCCAACTATTTCAAAAGTTATTGTAGCAGTGCTAGTTGCCTCATTTAGTTACCTATATCAGCACTACTTTACATTTAGCGTTAAAAAAATCGGGAATAAAAAAGCAGGTAAGAAGCATTAATAATTACCAGTAATTGTTTATGGCTCAAGATGCGATACCCAACCAAGGTTTCATCAGCAAGCCAACGTACTTAAACGGGATGGAAGCGGTATCCTTTTGCTGCCAGCCTGAGCGAAGTAAAAGGGTAGCAAAAGATTTAGCGGACAGCCCGGCTAGAGCCTCCCGATGAAATGCTACAGCATCTTTCCAAATTATAATCCTTTTTAATTTTATTTATTTTTTTTTGAAAGCAGTTTTACTGGCATTCGCTTTCTTCAGTCCCGCCTTTGCTTCAAGTCCTCAATCGTACCTCGCTCCGGGCTTTACGCGCCAGTCGGGTTTAAAGGGCCACAATATAGCTCCTATTTTCGTTTTTTGGCAAAACGCAGAAAAAATAGGTTTATCAGCACAAACCTTTGTGAATAAACGGGATGGAAGCGGTATCCTTTTGCTACCAGCCAGAGCGGAGCAAAAGGGCAGCAAAAGATTTAGCGGACAGCCCGGCCAGAGCCTCCCGATGAAATGCTACAACATCTTTCCAAATCCTCACCCCATCTCTTTCTCCTCTTTATACCTTTATTACTTTCACCTGTTAATTTATGCTGCTGCTTTCTTGATAAGATAAAAACAACACCCTAACTTAGCTGCCGACCAACTTATTTTCAGATTAACCATGAGCCATTTTAATGATTTTAATAATGCGCAGGTAGCAAAATTGCCCAATCATTTAAAGCAATTTATTGTCGACCAGAATTACGAAAAATACACACCGATCGATCAAGCAGTGTGGCGTTACGTAATGCGCCAGAATTATAGTTATCTTAAAAATGTTGCTTATTACCCTTACATAAAAGGCTTACAGCGAGCGGGTTTAAGTATCGAGCACATTCCCGACCTGCAAACCATGAACGACAACCTCGGTAAGATTGGTTGGGGTGCAGTAACTGTTGATGGCTTTATTCCGCCAGCTGCATTTATGGAGTATCAGGCCTACCGTGTACTAGTAATTGCTGCTGATATCCGCCAGATTAATCACATTGAATATACACCAGCACCAGATATTATACACGAGAGTGCTGGCCACGCCCCTATCATCGCAGATACGGATTACAACAATTATTTAAGCTATTTTGGTTCGATTGGCGCAAAAGCCATGTTCTCGGCGAAAGATTTTGAACTTTACGAGGCCATTAGGAAACTATCGATTTTGAAAGAAGCTGTAGATGTAGACGAGATTCAGATTGCCAAGGCAGAAAAAGAGCTTCGTTACATCAGCGAAAACATGGGTGAGCCTTCTGAAATGGCTTTACTTGGTCGCTTACACTGGTGGACAGTGGAGTATGGATTAATTGGCACTTTAGAAAATCCAAAAATTTATGGTGCTGGTTTGCTTTCTTCTATCGGTGAAAGTGCAACCTGTATGCAAAATGATGTAGAGAAACTTTGGTACAACATCGATACGATTAATTACGCTTACGATATTACCAAACCACAACCACAGCTTTTTGTAACCGAAACATTCCAAAATCTTATTGATGTTTTGGAAACCTTTGCCAATACCATGGCCTTTAGAAAAGGTGGAACAGAGGGTATTATGAAAGCAATTGCCTGTAAAAATGTAGCCACAGCAGTTTATAGTTCGGGCCTGCAGGTAAGCGGTGTATTTACCGACATTGGTGTGGGCACAAAAGATGAAGTAACCTTTATTAAAACCACTGGCCCTTCGGCATTGGCATTTAATGGAAAACAATTAAAAGGCCATGGGAAAGATTACCATGCTGATGGTTTTTCGTCGCCTGTTGGTCGGTTAAAAGATGCTGCAAAAGCACTGGAAGATTATAGCTTAGCTGAATTACAGACTATAGGGATAATTACAGGCGAAAAAGCCACACTTATATTTGATAGTGGCATTAAAGTAGCTGGTTCAGTTAAAGATATTATTACAAAAAACGATAAGCTCATTTTAATTGCCTTTAAAGATTGTACGGTTACAGAGCGTAATGGAAATACGCTGTTTAAACCCGATTGGGGCATTTATGATATGGCCATAGGCGAAACCATTGTTTCAGTTTTTAATGGCGCTGCCGATAAAGACGCTTACGAAGAGATTACATTAATTAGTAACGAGAAAACGCATCACATTACTTATGATGATAAAACTTTAAAACTGCACGGTTTATACCAAACGGTTAGAGCGATTAGGGAAAGTGGGGAAGGTTTGGATAAACTTGCCGAAATCTTTGCGCAACTTAAAACAAACCATAGGCAGGATTGGCTTTGTGCACTAGAAATTCTGGAGATTATTTATCACAAAAAGATCTATCATCAATTGGAAAAAGAAATTCAGGTTTATCTCGAAATTAAAGCAAGCAAAGAGTTAGACCATACTAAATTGATTAATGATGGTTTGCATGTAATTAAAAACCCGGTGAGCCAGCTGATTGTAGAGGATTGATTTATCGCTTTAATAAGTCGGTCGTCACCCTGAATTTATTTCAGGGTCTTAATGCAAAATAGATGCTGAAATAAATTCAGCATGACGAACTTATCGTTCAAATACCTTAAATTTCTTATCAATTCCAATCATCCTCATTTATAACGAGAACAACTGACAACCACGTTTGCAACATATTGCGTAAATTAAGTGATGTAATCGCTATTCTTTAATCCTTATCGCAAACTAGGTTTTAGTTGACTTACTCTTTTTTTCCTAACTTTGATTTCACCAGGCTCGGAAAGTTCAACCTTTTAACTTTACAACAATTTTTAACTTTTTTTAATGAACATTATAATTACAGGTGCAAGTAGCGGAATCGGTTTCGAAACTGCTTTAGAATTTAGCTTACAGAAAGAGAACAAGATTGTAGCCATTGCCCGGTCGGCAGATAAACTGCGTAAACTCTTGGAAATTGCTAAAGGCATTAATCCAGAATGTACACTTTTACCGGTAGAATTTGACATTGTAAATGATGATTATGCCGCATTAGTTCCATTTTTAAAGGAAAGGTTAGGATCTGTTGATATCTTAATTAACAATGCAGGCGCATTAATTAATAAACCTTTTTTAGAAACCACAGAAATTGATCTTGGTGAAATGTTACAGAGCAACGTGATCTCACATTTCAGAATGATACAGCATATTTTACCCTTAATGCAAAGCGGAAGCCACATTGTGAACATTGGTAGTATGGGTGGTTTTCAAGGAAGCGTTAAATTTCCAGGACTTTCGGCTTATTCGGCAAGTAAAGCAGCACTGCATACCTTAACTGAATGTTTAGCATTTGAACTGGCTGAAACAGGAATCAAGATCAATTGCCTTGCATTAGGATCGGCACAGACGGAAATGCTTGAAGCTGCTTTCCCAGGATACCAAAGCCCGGTTATGGCTTTCGAAATGGGGAAATATATTAGTGATTTTTCTAAAACCGGACATAAATTTTTTAATGGCAAAATTTTACCTGTTGCTGTTACCACACCATAATATGATAATTTTTAGTAATTTGCAGTAATTGAAAAACTAAAAAAATCTATGGAAACAAATTCTCCTTTTAAAACAGCCGACAGTGGAAAAAATGCTGCTGTTGTGAGCTACATCTTTCTTATTGGCTGGCTAATATCGTACTTTGCAATGTACAAAGACAATAAAACAGCGCTATCCAGCTATCACTTAAGGCAATCTTTATTGCTCCATTTGGGTATGATTGTGCTTAATGTAGCGGTAACAGTATTAATCATAATTGTGCCAACAGCAATTTTTGGATACTTAAGTTATGTAATATACATTGCCTACATTATTTTGATTATTCTAGGTGCAATAAGTGCAAATAATGGTGAGCAAAAGCCTCTTCCATTAATAGGCGACAAAGCGCAAACCATGTTCCCAAGTATTTAATCGAAAACAAATATTTTAATCAGAAGTCCAGGCAAATTGTTTGGACTTTTTAATTTGCACTCATTTTCAACATTTTAATCGACTTTGGATATTTTTTATATCTTTGGTTCTAACATATGAAGAAAATAATAGTCCCGATTGCGTTTTTCATTTTGTCTGCCACAACAGGAAAAGCCCAAACCATCATTCCGGCTCAGTACCAGGAGTTAGTTAAAAAGCTCGTTGCCAGTCTACCTAAGGAGGATAAGCCTTCAAACAATTCCTCAGCCAAGCAATCCGAAAGTTTAATCGATTTTGCCAAAAGTATGTTAGGTATCCCCTATCGTTATGCTACAAGTAATCCTAAAGTTGGTTTTGACTGTTCTGGCTTTGTAAGTTATGTTTTCAGTAATTTTGGTTTTAAAGTTCCACGCTCTTCGAGAGAATTTAGCTATGCGGGGAAAGAAACCAGTCTGGAAAATGCAAAAGTAGG
Organism: Pedobacter sp. SG908; assembly: GCF_011759615.1. Taxonomy (NCBI): domain Bacteria; kingdom Pseudomonadati; phylum Bacteroidota; class Sphingobacteriia; order Sphingobacteriales; family Sphingobacteriaceae; genus Pedobacter; species Pedobacter sp. SG908. The sequence goes on along the minus strand of NZ_JAAOYY010000001.1, from coordinate 788,220 downwards.
CGATGTATTGATTTTTACAGGCAGTAATTCAAGAATAAGAAGGATCGGTCATGTTGGGATTGTTTATTCCATTGACGAAAACGGGATCAAATTTATTCATGCCTCTTCAGGGAAAGTGCACCAGGTAACTATTACCGATCTTGACGGTCATTATAAAGCCCGTTTCATGAAAATTGTAAGTATCCTTTAATTATTTTTTATATTTCCACATTCTCTTTTTGCCTTCTGCAAGCCACGCCAAAGTGGTTTCCAATCTTTTTATTCTGGTTGCTTCCGTTTTAGCTTCCTCAAGCCACAATACATATTCCTTTTTATTGGATAAACTAAAATTCTGAAAAACCGACAATGCTTCAGGATCTTCTTGTAAAGCTTCAATAAAATATTCAGGTATAACCAGTTCTTTCTTCTCTGTGGTTTTTGGTTTTGGTGGTAATTTTACATTGTTTTCGTTTAATTGAATAGCCTGTTGAATGTAGGCAATCAAAATTTCATCTGAAGGCAGGTCGTCAAAAGATTTTATTTTACCCAATAAGCCCATTGCTTCAGAACGTTCTTTAAAAATACCGTATTCATCGTTCATTAAAGATCCTTTCCAAAAGCCAAATGCACAATGATGCTTGAAAGAAGCCATATGGCAAACCGTACCTTTATAATCGAAGAAAGGCATTCCCCATTTAATTTTTTCTTCAATACGGGCATCAGCCTTATGTACCAGATTTCTCAAATGATCTAAAATGGGAATCGCAAATTCTGCCGAATTGATGATGTACTGATCTACCTGGACAATTGTATGCATAGCTTAAAAAATTATCTTAATAAATTTAAAGTAAAACAACTTTTAAAGCAAGCTCTACCGCTCCATTTTGAAGAAACTTTTTCGCCAGTTCGTGCAGCTCTCTTTCGCGGTTAGTTGTATCACCTATGGTAGCATCGAGCACTTCTTTTACTTCAGCATGGGTACTGATCAAGTCGATTTCTTCGTCACTTGGTAAATGTTCAACGTTTCCTAACATTCCAAGGTCATTGCCAGATAATACTTTAGAAAAACGGACCGAATGTGGTAAACGATCTATTCCTATGCCCAATTTAGCCAGGGGTTTTGCTACTTTAAACAAATTATCGCCCGTAACCCTACAATACCAATCGCCTCCTAAGCGGGCTACAAGATCGATTTTGTGCTGATCAATCCGACCATTCTCATCTAAAATTGCCTCATCAATATGAATCACCTTTATTTCGGCCAAAACCAGGTTCCCTGCGCCATGATGATCACCTAATGAAATTACCTCATTTACCACACATTCAAACTGTACTGGCGCCTCGGCAACTCTTGGTGGCCGAACCAGATCAGATTTCAACATGGTAAATCCCGCCTTTTCGAATTCGTTTATGCCTTTGGCATATTCGGTACTGGCCAGGCTCATTTGCTGCACCATATCGTAATTTACAATATTGATGACGCATTCTTTAACCTGCAGTACATTTTCCAAGCTATGTTTGGTGGTATTATCGCGCACCCTCCTCGACGGGGAAAAAATACAGATCGGCGGATTTGTACTAAACATATTAAAGAAACTGAAGGGGCTTAAATTAATATTCCCTTCGGCATCGATAGTTGAGGCAAAACAGATCGGCCGCGGAGCGATAGCGTATTGCAAATAATTTTGCAGATCTACAGGTGTTAAATCGGAGGTGTTTAAAGTTAGCAAAATTGATAGGTTAAAAATATTCGAAAGTTTTCTGTAACGATCGTCATGCTGAACTTGTCTCAGCATCTAATCACATAGATCCTAAACTGAATTCAGAATGACGACCGCCTTTCCTAATGATTTAAAAGATCAAAAATTAATGTTTCTTCAACGCCAGGATCGAAAAATCGGTATCTGCTTTAGTAATCGTATTAGTTAAAGCCCCAAGGCCTGTAATTTCCATTTCTACAACATCACCTGGTTGTAACCACTGTACTTTATAATTTGGATCGTTAAGCAAACCAGTACCATTTAACTCTAAGAAACAACCCGTACCCACTGTTCCTGAACCAATTACATCACCCGGAAGAATATCTACACCGTAAGCACAACGTTCTATAATTTCGGCAAAAGTCCAGTCCATATCAGCAGCATTTCCTTTCGAAACTTCGATGCCATTTACTCTGCAGGTCATTTTAAGATCGTAAGCATTACCAACATGCCCTTCTTTAGGCGCAACTTTATATTGCAATAATTCATCAGGCGTTACCAGCCATGGGCCAATTACGGTAGAAAAATCTTTTCCTTTTGCAGGACCTAAATTCAGTAACATCTCTTCCATCTGCAAGGTACGGGCACTCATATCGTTCATTACCATGTAACCAGCAATGTATTCATCAGCCTCAGCAGCTTTAATATTTCTTCCTTTTTTACCGATAACAATGGCAAGCTCCAATTCGAAATCCAGTTTATCAAAATGATCTGGCATACATTCAATTTCTCCAGTACCCTGAATAGCGTTGTGGTTGGTAAAATAAAAGATTGGGTATTCATCAAATTGAGGGATCATATCAACCTTTCTGTTTCTACGTGCCGCAGCAACATGCTGCCTGAAAGCGTATCCATCACGACAACTGGTAGGATGTGGAACAGGCGCTAAAATCTCATAAAAAATTTCTTCTTTAGCAGCTAAACTACCATCTTTTATCTGATCGTCTATCCTTTTTGCCCTTTCCATTAACACTTCGCCTCCTTGCAAAAACGTACTCATATTATCTGGAAGCAATTTATCGCAACTATTTAAGTTATAAATATGTCCATTGATAAATATACCAAGATGCTCCCTGTCTTCGGTTTTATAAGATACTAGTTTCATATATGATTTGGTTAAATACGCGGTAAAGCTAAGAAATTAGGACATTCAAAATAAAACTTAAGCGTTATTATTTTAATACGGTATATTTCTGAAGGTTTGATTTAATTAAAGGAAAATCTTTTGCCTGAAGTGCTTTATAGTGTTTTTTGTTGGAGAGTAATCCGCCGAGCAATAATCCACCAGATACCCCTACTGGTACGCCAGCAGCAATAAGTACTACCGATTCTACCAATTTATCGCTTTTAGCGGCCAACACAAAAAATGTTAAACCTCCGGCAATGGCCAGCGGTACAGCTATCCCCTTTCGATGTATGTATAATGCGCTGATACTATCGGCACTTAATTTTAGGGTGTCCTTCCTGTTTCTGATAATTGTTAAACCATCATCGGCTGCAGCGTAAAAAGAACCTCTTATTGCTTTTCCACTGCGGTCTATAACCCTAATCGTGTACTTGGCCTTTTGTTGCGCAAAAGCGCTATAGCTCAAGGCTAAAAAAATTAAACATGTAAAAATAAACTTCATTGGGATGATTGTATAGTAAGTAATTAAAGGTAATTAAAATTTCAACTTTTAAATAAAATACTTACCTTAGTACCATTAAAACTATGATCTTAAAAGCATTACATATTAATTTAGTAAACGACGCTATTGCGGCCCGTCGCTATAAGATGCTATCCAAGCTGATCATGGCTCAGTATTCACTGTAATTTCATTCATCTTTCTTTTTAGTTAAAACGCGTAGCCGTTTTAATTGTTAATTCATTAGGATTTTTTTCTTTTCTAACCATAACATCATTTAATTATGCCTATTTATCATAAATTGGGGCAGATTCCAGCTAAACGCCACACGGTTTTTCGTAAACCTGATGGAAATCTTTATGCCGAAGAGTTGGTATCAACCGAAGGTTTTTCGAGTTTATATTCATTGGTTTATCATTGCCATCCGCCAACCATAGTAAAACATTTAGGTGAGGCGTACAGTGTTGAGCCAAAAATTGCCCGGGAAAAACACTTGAAACATACGAGTTTAATTGGTTTTAATATTAAACCTGAAGATGATTTTCTAAAAAGCAGAAAAGCAGTTCTGGTGAATAGCGATCTGCATATCGTTTTGGCAGCGCCAAGAAAATCGATGACTGATTATTTCTACAAAAACAGCCAGGCCGATGAAATGATCTTCGTACACGAAGGTTCTGGAAGGCTAAAAACAGGATTCGGAGAAATTAAGTTTGCTTACGGCGATTACCTGATTATCCCAAGGGGGACCATTTATCAGATGGAGTTTGATACCGAACAAAATAGGTTGTTCATTGTAGAAAGTTTTAGTCCGCTAAGATCACCAAAAAGATATTTAAATCAGTTTGGACAGCTAATGGAACATGCACCTTACTGTGAGCGTGATTTAAGACTACCCCAAAACCTGCAAACCAATGATGAATACGGCGATTTTAAGGTGCTGATTAAAAAGCAGGGGCTAATTTATCCCTATACCTATGGCACACATCCTTTTGATTATATAGGTTGGGATGGTTATCATTATCCATATGCCTTCTCTATCCACGATTTTGAGCCAATAACAGGTCGCTTACACCAACCACCCCCAGTTCACCAAACTTTCGAAGGACACAATTTTGTGGTTTGCTCTTTTGTTCCCCGTAAATATGATTACCACCCAGATTCTATTCCGGCACCATATAACCATAGCAATGTAGATAGCGATGAAGTGCTTTATTATGTAGATGGTGATTTTATGAGCCGTAAAAGCGTAGTTAAGGGGCAGATTACTTTACACCCTGGAGGTATTCCGCATGGACCGCACCCCGGTACAGTTGAAAAATCAATCGGAAAAGAAAAAACAGATGAGCTGGCGGTAATGATTGATCCTTTTAAACCTTTAATGCTTACACAGGATGCTTTGGATATTGAGGACGAGAATTATCACAAAAGCTGGCAGATTAATGTAGAGTAAAGTTAGGATGATTAAGATTTCGAGATTATAGGATTTAAAATCTTTAAAATAACACACACAGTTAACCGATTTAAACAATTAAGCGGTTAGCCATTTAAAAATAATAACAACAATGGAAACACAAACATTCGCAGAAAAAATATCAAAAGCACCAGATTTTCTGCCTATTAACGGAACGGATTATATCGAATTTTATGTAGGCAACGCTAAACAAGCTGCCCACTACTATAAAACCGCATTTGGGTTTCAAAGCCTGGCTTATGCCGGCCCGGAAACTGGTGTACGCGATCGTTCATCGTATGTATTGCAACAGGGAAAAATCAGATTGATCTTAACTACAGCGTTAAAATCAGATCACCCGATATCGGAGCACGTCAAAAAACATGGCGATGGTGTAAAAGTATTAGCGCTTTGGGTAGACGATGCTTACAGCGCTTTTGAAGAAACCACAAAACGTGGTGCGAAACCCTACCTAGCACCACAAACTTTGACTGATGAAAATGGAGAGGTTAAGATGAGTGGCATTTATACTTATGGCGAAACTGTACACATGTTTATCGAGCGTAAAAACTATAATGGAACCTTTATGCCAGGTTACCGGGTATGGGAAAGCGATTATCAACCTACCGATACAGGCCTTTTATACATCGATCATTGTGTGGGTAATGTAGGCTGGAACCGCATGAACGAGGCTGTACAATGGTACGAGGATGTAATGGGCTTTGTGAACATTTTATCTTTTGACGATAAGCAGATCAACACAGAATATTCGGCTTTGATGAGTAAGGTAATGAGCAACGGAAATGGCTATTCGAAATTCCCGATTAACGAACCTGCCGAAGGCAAAAAGAAATCGCAGATTGAAGAATACCTGGAATATTATGAAGGTGAAGGCGTTCAACATATTGCTGTTGCCACTAAAGATATTGTTAAAACAGTTAAAGAATTGAAAGCGCGCGGTGTGGAGTTTTTAAGTGCCCCACCAGAAGCTTATTATGATATGATGCCACAGCGTGTAGGTAAAATTGACGAGGAAATCTCACTACTGGAAAGCCTAGGTATTTTGGTCGATTGCGATGAGGAAGGATATTTATTGCAGATTTTCACTAAACCAGTTGAAGACCGCCCTACCCTTTTCTTCGAAATTATTCAGCGTAAAGGCGCACAAAGTTTTGGCGCAGGTAACTTTAAAGCCTTATTTGAATCGTTGGAACGCGAACAGGAATTGAGGGGAAATTTATAGTATTACCAACAACATAAATTAAGGGCAATCAGTAAATCTGGTTGCCTTTTTTATTTACTTATTTTTAGGTATGTGTTAAATCAAATAATTCTTTAAATTTAGATACACACAAATATTTAACCTTAAAGAATTATGAAAACACAACTAATGCTGGTCTTATTACTGGCTGGATCATTCGGCGGCTTCGCCCAACCAAAAGCCGAAATTGTAAAAACCATCAATCAATTGCTGGCGAAAGCAATTGGTGGAACCGATATTGCCTTACATAATGGCGAGGAAACTAAATTTAAAATTACAGCAAATTCATTCTCTATTGATGAAGAAATGAATTTCGGGATTTTCACCATCGGAAAAACCTTTTCCAGCTTAGATCATGCCAGGATAGAAACCTCCAATAAATCGCAGATACAGCATTGGAAAGGATTTAAAGTTAGCCCTGAACAGAATAGTACAACCCTTAAATCAATTTATCCTGTTTTCGAAAAGCGTGAAGATGAACCTGACAATGATAAAAATGGAATCAAATATTATTGTTTAGCAGGTGATGAAGAGAAATTGATAGCAGCGTTAACACAGTTGCAGGGACTTTATAAGAAAAAATAGTTAGATAATTTTTAAAATAGCTCATCATTCCCGCGCCAATCAAGTTGGGAATGACGAAGCTTTTCTAAGCTACAGCACTTCTCCCAAATGTTTGTAATTCGATTTTATGGTATCCATAACCTCGCTCATTTTTCCACCCAGCATTAATTTTGCCATCGATTCTGTCATGCCTTTTATTTGCGCCCATTCTATTTTTGGTGGCATCGCCAAAGCATTCGGATTCGTCATCACATTTAGCAAAACAGGCCCATCTTCATTTAGTGCATAACTGATTGCTGTTTCCACTTCTTCAGGCTTGGCTACGGTTATTCCCTTAAAGCCCATGGCCTGTGCAACCAATGCAAAATCAGGGTTAATCATATCTGTTTCATTATCTGGCAAGCCATCAACTTCCATTTCCAACTTAACCATGCCCAAAGCCCTGTTGTTAAAAACGATTAGCTTTACTGGCAGATTATATTGTTTAATGGTGGCCAGATCGCCTAAGAGCATTGATAAACCACCATCGCCACAAAGGGCAATTACCTGTTTTTCGGGATGTGCCAAGGCAGCCCCTATGGCCATTGGCATAGCGTTTGCCATCGAGCCATGATTAAAAGAACCGAGCATTTTACGTTTGCCCGTTCCATCAATAAAACGTGCTCCCCAAACGCAGCACATGCCAGTATCTACCGTAAAAATGGCATCGTTTGCAGCTAAGCGGTTAAGGGTTTCGGCAACAAATTCAGGCTGGATTTTATTTTCTTCGCCCTGATCGTTTACGTAAACCTGTTGTCTTTCTTTAACCTTTTGATAGAATTCGAGTTGGCTTTTCAGAAAATTTTCATCTTTCTTCTCTTCTAAAAGCGGTAATAATGCCTTAATCGAATCAGTTATATTTCCGCATAAACCCATTGTTAGTTTTGCTCTTCTACCTAACCGTTCAGGTTTTTCGTCAATCTGCACAATCTTGTTCTTTTCGGGCATGAAGTTTACATATGGAAAATCCGTTCCCAACAACAGTACTACATCAGCTTCGTGCATGGCATGGTAACCCGATGGCTGGCCTAAAAGACCTGTCATGCCAACTTCGTAAGGATTATCATATTGGATACCCATTTTACCACGGAACGAAAACCCAACAGGTGCTTTTAATTTAGCCGCAAGTGCAACTACTTCATCATGCGCTTCGGCTGCTCCTATTCCACAATAAAGCATTATTTTCTTTTCGCTATTCAGCAAAGCAGATAAATCATTTAGTTCCAGGTCGGAAGGGCGGATGACCGGCTTATTATTAAACAGTTGCATGGAAGTTACACTTTCAACGGCTTCCAGCTCAGCCACATCACCCGGCAGGCCAAAAACTGCAACTCCTTTTTTATGAATGGCATGTTGAAGGGCGGTTTGAAACATTCTTGGGACTTGTGCCGCGGTGGTGGCTACTTGATTGTAATAACTGCAATCATCGAATAACTTAATGGTATTGGTTTCCTGAAAAAAATCCATACCAAATTCGTTGGTTGGAATGGTTGATGCAATGGCAATTACGGGAACATGCGAGCGATGCGCATCATAAAGTCCATTAATCAAATGCACATGGCCCGGGCCACAACTCCCGGCACAACAGGCTATTCCATCAAGCTCAGCTTCTGCTGCTGCTGCAAAAGCTCCAGCTTCTTCATTGCGAACGTGGATCCACTTGATTTTGCCATTTCGTCTTACCGCATCGTTAAAATAATTTAAACTGTCTCCAGTAACGGCGTAAACTCTTTTTACACCAACTTCAACCAGCATTTCAACCAGTTGTTCTGCCACATTTTTACTCATGAAAGTATTTTTTAATCAGGGATTGTTCATTGTTACCTTATAAATAGATGAAGTACTTATATTGTTTTGAATAACAGCTAGAAAATAAGCCAATCTGACTTACTGAAGACTTTCGTCAGAGCGGTTGTAACAGAAGTATCGCAATATGGAATGGATGAAGTTTCTTCACTAAAACTTCATAATTGAAGTGCACCTTTGATATAACAAAACACGAAGCGATTTCAATTTTGTTAAATTCTAAAAACTCATAATTAGTTTTTTAGTTTTCCGGTTACCCTTATCTGATACCTCATGTATTGCAAAATACATGAGGTTTTTTATTTAAAATTCTGTACCATGAGGGTATAAATGATGCAATAGGTTTATTTAAAAAAAAGCAATAACTTACGGTTATTGAACCACAACAACTCAAACTATGCTTACTAAAGAATTAGGAATATTAATGATTATCTGTTGTGGAGCTTTAAAAATGCCTTTTCAGGAAATAAGCAAACAGGTGGGGCAGGGTAAAATCACGGCTTTTCAAAAATCTGAATCATCAAAATCGATGTTAAATGATACCACCAACAGGCTAAACACTGTTTACGTGAAAGAAGTCAAATATATACACAATAGCAATTTAGGTACATTTGCCAAAATCACGATTAAAAACACAACCAAACAAGTAATAACTGACATTTCTTTTTGTTTGGATGGTTATGTGGCTAAGGGCTGCAATAAAGCATATAATATAAATCAGAAGATTAACCTTAAGCCTAATCAATCATTCGTCATTTCCCAGCGCTTAGTTAAGGATGATTGTGAGGTTCATGTAATCAAAAGCCTTCGCTTCAAATACAGCATAAAAGTTAACTTTTCGCTCGACTAAAGAGGCTTATCCTATAAATTACTAAGCTTATAGGTTGACGCCGCCTTGCATATTTTAACTTATTCGGCACTTTCTTTAAGCATCTGGTACAAATCGGTTGCACCTCCGTCAAACTTGGTTCCGTTTACATAAAATGAAGGCGTTCCATTTACACCACTCCGTACACCGCTATCAAAATCATTTTCTATTTTGCTTTTGATTTCTTCCGAAGTGCAATCTTGCTGAAACTGCTCCAGGTCTAAACCAATCGTTTCAGCCAATTCGTCGAACAGCTCACCATTTAAACGGTATTGATTTTCGAAGAGTGCATCGTGCATTTCCCAAAACTTATCTTGTAAACCTGCGGCTTCTGCAGCAATAGCTGCTGGAAAAGCAAACTCATGAGCATTTGCCAAAGGAAAATGGCGGAAGATAAATCTGATCTGATGGCCAAATGTTTCTTCAATTTCCTTCATAATCGGATAGGCATTGCCACAATAGGGGCATTGATAATCGCCAAACTCCACAATGGTTACACTCACCGAATCATCACCTTGAATATGATCTCGACTATTTATTTCTGGTTTTAAAGTGCTCATAACTTATTTCTTATCTAATTCCTCTAATGCCTCTAAAATTCCGTCGGCACCAGGATTAACGGCTATTGGCGACAAATAACTCCAGGCAATTTTTCCTTCTCTATCAATAACAAAAAGTGCCCTTTTGCTTTCGCCAAGTTCTTCATCGTACACACCATAAGCTTTTGACACTGCACCTTTTGGTTCAAAATCTGCCAACAAGGGAAAATGCAGTTTTCTATTTTCTTCGAAAGCGAGGTGACACCAAACACTATCAACGGAAACACCGAAAATCTGTGCATCATACTTGTTAAAATATTTTAGCATTTCGTTATAAAGTGCCATTTGGTCGCTACATACCGGGCTCCAATCGGCAGGATAAAAAGCCAGGATTACATTTTTACCTTTAAAATCTTTAAGTTTTATTTTCTGATCGGGAGTAGCATTCAATTCGAAATCTGGTGCTATAGCGCCTTTTTCTAACATATTGTGGAGTTTAAATTTAAACCTTTTATTAAACAGCATTGGCGTGCTGTTGTTTGTAACAAAATTTCAACCTAATTTTTGCCGTTTGATTAGGTAAGACTGAAGGATTGGGTAAAAGCCCTCCATCATATCGGCATCAATTAAGTCGATTTTATATTGGGCACATTTTAGCGCAATTTGCTGACGATAAGAGGAAATTGCCGCTGTATAATTTTCCTTTACCTGATTAGTGTGCACTTTAATCGTTTCTCCAGTTTCCATATCAATAAACTGGTATGGACGGTTCTCAAAATTAAACTCCACTTCTTTTGATTTATCTACTACATTAAAAACCACCACTTCATGTTTGTTGAATTTTAAATGCTGCAGGGCATCAAAAAATTCGTCTGTTTTATTGGCACTAGTCTGCGTATTAAATAAATCACTGAAAATAATAACCAAAGAGCGTTTATGAATTAATTCGGCAACCTGATGTAAAGCTTCGCTCAAATTAGTCTGTGCATTTACCTTAGGCTTGTGCAACAGGTCTTCTAATTGTGTAAACAAATATTTTTGGTGTACAGTAGTCGACTTTGCTGGCGAATTTAACAGTATTTCATCTGTAAATAAGCTTAAACCGAAGGCATCGCGCTGTTTCTTCAGCAGGTACATTAATGAAGCAGTAGCCTGTATGGAGAAAATCAGTTTGTTGTTTTTAGGTTCTGGAAAATACATTGATGAGGAAACATCAATCACAAACTGACAACGCAAATTTGTTTCTTCTTCAAAACGTTTACTATAAAGTTTATCCGTTTTGGCGTATAATTTCCAGTCGATATTTTTAACATTATCACCATTATTATACTGTCGGTGCTCAGCAAATTCGACCGAAAAGCCATGAAAAGGGCTTTTATGCAGCCCCGTAATAAAACCTTCTACCACTTGTTGGGCGAGCAATTCTAAATTACCATAGCTTGTTTCGTTCTCGTAGTTTACAGCCTGCATATGGTAAAGCTAATAAAAGATTTATTAAAAAACCTGTAAAAACCCATCAGCTTTTTAAACTTAATTAAATAGTGAACTGCAAACTATAAATAACAACCTGCAAACTGATTTGGGTGTTCTCAAAGCTACGCAAGGGTGTGGCTTTGCAGGGCTGCACCTCGCTCCGGTACAGATGAAAAATCGGTACTGAACCCTTACAATCCCCAATGCAAAACCCATAGTTTAAAACCCATCAAATTTGGAAATATAATAAAAATGGCCCCTATTCGATCCACAAAACCGAACTCATTAGCAAAATTCGAAACCTATTTTTCGTTTAAAATATCCATAACCTGTTTAAGTGCTTCTTTTATTTCAGTGTGAGATAATGCTAAGGTGACATTAGGCTTTGCTATAGCTTTAATCACTTTATCTTCAGCCAAATAATAACGTGTTTCTATTGTTTTTTTTATCTTAAAATCTTTCAGATACATAGGTTTATCATAAAAAAATTCTTTCTTGTATAGAAAAAATAATTTTTTGTTGTTAAAGTAATAATCTGTTTCAGCCTTTCCGGTTTCGCCATAAAAGATACAATGTATCTTTTTAAGTACGCCTTTTTTATAATAGCCAGTCACTTCACCACCTTCTGCAGACATTCCGAAAGCATCTTTGGTTTTCTTTTTAAAAAATTTCAGTTGTTTATTGATTAATGCAAAATCTGACTGGATTTTCTTGATTAATGCCGTACTATCTACCGCATTTCTCATTGGATTTTTATCAACTGCAAAAGTATTATAGCTGCTACAAATAACCGCAATTAACAATATTAGAAATCTCTTCATGCTATTTTTCATTTTTTAAATCTTTAATGCTTTTCCCAAAAGTCATCTGGAAGTGCGGATAGTCTTTAAAACCTTTCCAATTCCCTCCCCATTCAAATCCGAGTTGTTCTCCAATTTTAACCACTTCCCTAGGCAAAATGCTCCAAACAGCCTGACCTTCTTTAACAATTACCACATCCATTGCTAATGCATAATTATGATAGCTTGAGCCTCCCTTTGCTTTAGTTACAATGTTACCTGGAGTTGTTCTTCCCTGATTGTAAAGTGCGTTTTGCTCATCAATAGTTCTTAACGCTTGTACAATCCTCAATTGTATCCCAAGTTCTTCTTCAACTGTATTAATAAATTCTCTCGCAGGATTTTGTAACCTTCTATCCAAAGTTAAAATCCTTTTATTTGTCGTATCATCCCAAGTTGGCCTTAAATATATAGGTAGCCCATTCTCAACAATTAATAGTAGAGACTTTGTTTTTTTATTAAATTTTATACTCTTTCTTCTACTACAAAATATTCCCGAATCAAGAAAATAATAATCTATATCTGCTCCACCTTTAGTGGATTTTTTTTCCACAATATAATTTCTATGAATAGTATCAATAATTAAAGTTATTGAGGAGCTGGGATATGAGCATGAATTAAAGCCCTGAAATGATTTAAAAGGATCATAAAATGTAAATAAGATACCTGCATTCCTTTTTTCTTTTAAAGAATATTCCATCATTATGTTATTAATGTTTTGACAACTAATTATTAAATCACAATAAAATAATAGGGAATAATAAATTCATAGCAATTAGAATGCCATAGTTACATCGGGGTTACGTTTAAAAACAGCGCCAACACAAATGCGGTTTTTAAATAGTATCTGGTTTCTTACTTGATGAGCTACAACACTCCCGACCCTGCTTATGCTGATGAAACCTGTGAAACAAGCAAGTACATCATCCAATAATAAAAATAAGTGATTAACTCGGCATCCCGCCACGGTCGGGTTCAGGTGGCACCAACTATGCTGCTATCCATAGTAAATAAACCTAATGGTAGTGAGCATCCTGATCTTTCATCAGGGTAAAACGGACAGCTGGACTGAAAATACCATGAAAAACAGAGCCTTCATTTCAAAAAAAATCCCGAACTCCAATAAAGAATTCGGGATTAATATTTTAAAAAACCTAATTATTTCTTTGCTATTCTATATAAATGTCCGTTATCGGTTACCGAATAAAGTGCACCATCTTTACCTTCCACCATATCGCGGAAACGTTCGCCTTTACCTTCCAGCAAACGCTCTTCGCCAACAATTTTGTCATCTTTTATCACCAATCGGATAATATGCGAACCACTTAAACCACCTACAAATAAATTACCTTTCCACTCGGCTATGCTGTTACTGTTATAAAAAGCAATACAACCGGGCGAGATGCTCGGGTTCCAGTAATAAACCGGTTGTTCCATGCCTTCTTTCTGTGTAATGCCATCGCCAACTTTTTTTCCACTATATTCTGTTCCATAGGTAATAATCGGCCAGCCATAATTTTTGCCTGGTTTAATGATGTTTACCTCATCGCCACCTTTCGGTCCAAATTCGGCTTCCCATAAATCTCCGGTTGAGGGATTAATGGCTAAACCATCCGGATTACGGAGTCCATAAGCATAAATTTCAGGTCGGGCGTCGGCTTTACCTGCAAATGGACCATTTGCAACTGCTTTTCCCTCAGGAGTAAGGTGCAAAATTTTCCCTAACGAAGAGTTTAAATATTGTGCCTGTATCCTGATATCGTTACCTGAACGCTCGCCAGTACTTACAAATAAATTTCCATTTTTATCGAAAACAATTCTCGATCCGTACTGCAGTTTACCGGTATAAGCTGGTGTAGCACGGTAAATAATGGTCTGGTTTTCGATTGAGGTTTCGTTTGCCGCCAATTTACCTTTGGCAATAGCCAATAAAACACCTTTATCCTGTGGTTCTGAATAAGCCCAATAAATCATCCTATTTTTTGCAAAGTTCGGGTCTAAGGTTACATCTAATAAACCGCCCTGGCCAGATGGATCTACCTTTGGCAAACCGGTTATTTTTTTGCTTAATTTACCATCTTGCGTAAGGATTACCATGGTACCCTGCTTTTGAGTAATTAAGAAGCCACCATTCGGAAGAACTGAAATGGCCCACGGATTTTCTAACTTTTCATTAATAATCTTGATATCCAGAGGGGTTTTCGTCTTTACACCTGCAATTCGGGTCTGACCTGCAAATGCTGGCTTATAATCCGCTGATGGTTCATTGGTTTCAACAGGGTTCTGCGCCGATACACATGCAATATTTGCACAGTTTAGTGTTATACCTGCCAATAAAATACCTAAAGTTTTATTGTTAAATAAGTTAATAGACATGATTGTGAGTTTTTTATTAAAGAAACAAAATTATGTTTGCAATAAAAAACCCAAATCCATCAAATGAACTTGGGTTTTAAATATGTTACAAGCCCTTGGGCTTTGTTATTTTTGTTTTAAGCTTAAACTAAGCCAATTGCTTGTTTAATTTTTCTGCCAATACTGATTTTGGAACAGCACCAACTTGTTTGTCAACAACCTCACCGCCTTTAAAGTATAATAAAGCAGGGATGTTACGGATACCAAACTGCATTGAAATTTGAGGGTTGTTATCAACGTTTACTTTTCCAACTACCGCTTTGCCATCATATTCTTTTGCGATTTCTTCTACTACCGGACCAACCATGCGACAAGGGCCACACCATTCTGCCCAAAAATCTACTAATACGGGTTTATCTGATTTTAATACAAGCTCCTCGAAGTTTGCATCTGTGATTTCTAATGCCATAATTATTTTTTTTATGTTCAAATATATGTATTCAATTGTAATGCCAACCCATCTGTAATGTCAATTTGACATTACGTAAACTCTTTTATACCCACATCAACCTGATCCTGTTTCAGGATCTATCACGATTAAGATGCTGAAATAAATTCAGCATGATGCATCAGGAACGCCAAACACTAGTTTAACTTGTAATTAACAACATTAAGCCCTAGTAATTGTTCCAAAAACTTATTACTTGGATTTATTTTAAGATTTTTGGATGGCATATCCAACATAATCTCTTTTTCCCGATCAAAAACAGCGAAGTTAAGTTGGCAGTTCTGCTGTTCAGAGTTTGCCTTATTGTCTGCTAATATAGCTTCAATCTCCCGCATGAGTTGATCGTTAACCCGTTCAATTGGCACTTGGATAGTTAAACTTTTCGCTAATTTATCCCTCAGTTCAGACATTAAATTAATGGCGGTGATTTTAAATTCCCAATCGCCAGCTTTACCGAAACGCTCACCAACCCTGCCTCTAATCTGTAAGAAATATCCTTCGGTTAAAAACGATTTAAATTTTAGAAAATCTTCACCAAACAAGGCCATTTCACTTGCATCTTCATAATCTTCGAAAACAAAAGTACCAAATGGCTTACCTGTTTTGGTAATCCTTTGCGATGCCGTAACTACGAGTCCGCCTACACAAAGTTCCCGGTTTTTTAGTTTTTCGAATTCGGCTAATATATCTTCGTTACTATCGCCCATACGCACCTTATTAATGATACTCAGCTGTTTAACACCATGTGTACAGAATTTATCGAGCTCCAGTTTATAATTATCTAAGGGGTGGCCAGATAGGAAAATCCCAATAGCATCTTTTTCGTATTTTAACCTATCCATTAATGCCCATTCTGGCGAAACTGGCAAACTTGGTTCTAAAATGAGGTCAGCTTTAGAGCCGCCAAACAAAGAAGCCTGTGAGGTACTTTCGTTGTTTTGAAAATCGTTGGCATATTTAATAATCTTTTCGATGCCGTTCATTTTATCGTTCGGGCCGATATAAAAATACTGTGCCCTATGACCTCCAAATGCATCGAAAGCACCACTATACACAAAACTTTCGTAAGCTTTTTTATTTACAATGCGTGTGTTGGATCGCTTGGCGAAATCGTACACATTAATATAAGGGCCATTTGCCGATCTTTCTTCAATAATACTTTCTACTGCCTTTTCACCAACACCTTTTACTGCCGACATACCGAAACGAACTTCACCTTTGGCATTTACCGAAAATTTAAGATCGGATTCGTTAACATCGGGACCTAATACGGTAACACTCATCTGCCGGCACTCTTCCATGAAGAAAGCTACCTGTTTAATATCACTCATGTTATTGGATAGTACCGCAGCCATATATTCAGCAGGATAATGTGCTTTTAAGTATGCGGTTTGATAGGCAATCCATGCATAACAGGTAGAGTGCGATTTATTGAAGGCATAGGATGCAAATGCTTCCCAATCTTTCCATATTTTTTCCAAAGTTGCAGCATCGTGACCTTTTTCGGCCGCTTGTTTCACAAATTTTGGCTTCATTTTATCTAGAACGTCTTTCTGCTTCTTACCCATTGCCTTACGCAGCACGTCGGCCTCACCTTTGGTAAATCCGGCTAGTTTCTGCGATAAAAGCATTACCTGCTCCTGGTAAACGGTAATTCCGTAAGTTTCTTTCAAATACTCTTCGCAGGCATCTAAATCGTACTTAATTTCTTCTTCGCCATTTTTACGGCGAACGAAACTTGGGATGTACTCCATTGGCCCTGGGCGATATAATGCGTTCATCGCAATTAAATCGTCAAAAACCGTTGGTTTTAGCTCCTTCATATATTTCTGCATACCCGGACTCTCGTACTGAAAAATCCCGATGGTTTCACCACGTTGGAAAAGTTCATAAGTCAAGGTATCATCAATAGGGAAATTATCCGGATCGAGATCAATACCAAACCGTTTTTTAACCAGTTTTACGGTATCCTTTATTAGGGTAAGGGTTTTTAAACCCAAAAAGTCCATCTTTAATAAACCCGCGCTTTCTACAACGGAGTTATCAAACTGGGTAACATATAAATCAGAATCTTTGGCTACTGATACGGGAACAAAATTGGTAATATCACTCGGTGTAATAATAACCCCACAGGCGTGAATACCCGTATTACGCAACGATCCCTCTAAAATCTGTGCCTGCTGAATGGTTTCTGCACTTAAATCTTTCTGACTGCCTAGATTTTTAAGTTCTAAAACTTTTTCATATTCATCTGGCCGCAAAGCATCTTTTAAGCTTTTTTCGTCAAGGTTAAAAATTTTAGCCAGCTTCATATTCGGAATCAGCTTGGCAATTTTATCGGCCTCAAACAATGGAAGGTCTAACACACGTGCCGTATCGCGGATAGACGATTTGGCAGCCATGGTGCCATAAGTAATAATCTGTGCTACCTGGTTGGCGCCATATTTATTAATTACATAGTCCATTACCCTGCCACGACCCTCATCATCAAAATCGATATCGATATCGGGCATAGATACACGATCCGGATTTAAGAAACGCTCGAAAAGGAGATCGTATTTAATCGGATCGATGTTGGTAATCCCGAGGCAATAAGCAACAGCAGAACCTGCCGCCGACCCCCTGCCTGGACCAACTGATACATCAAGGTTTCTCGCTTCGGCGATAAAATCTTGTACGATCAGGAAATAACCCGGATAACCGGTTTTTTCGATCGTTGCCAGCTCAAAATCCAAACGTTCGATAACATCATCCGTTAATGTTCCGTATCGGCGCTTAGCACCTTCGTAGGTTAAATGCCTTAAAAACTTGTTTTCACCACGTTTTCCACCATCGGCTTCATCTTCAGCAACCAAAAATTCTTCAGGAATATCGAATTTTGGCAAGAGTACCTCGCGGGCAAGTTTGTAGATTTCAATTTTATCCAGAATTTCCTGAATATTCAAAATTGCCTCAGGCAGATCAGCAAAAAGCGCCTTCATTTCATCGCCCGATTTGAAATAGTATTCCTGGTTTGGCAATCCATAACGGTAACCGCGACCGCGACCGATCGGTGTGGCTTGTTTTTCACCGTCTTTTACACAAAGTAAAATATCGTGCGCGTTGGCATCCTTTTTATTAATGTAATAAGTATTATTGGTGGCCACCAGTTTAACTGAATGTTTATTGGCCAGGGCAATTAAAGTTTCGTTTACACGGTCTTCATCTTCCTGGTTATGGCGCATTATCTCTACATAAAAATCATCACCAAATTGAGCTTTCCACCAAAGTAAAGCTTCTTCTGCCTGATTTTCACCGAGATTTAATATTTTATTCGAAATCTCTCCCGCAAGGTTTCCGGAAAGGACAATAATATCTTCTTTGTACTGTTCAATTACCTGCCTATCGATACGTGGAACGTAATAAAAACCTTTAGTATAGGCAATAGACGACATTTTAGCCAGGTTATGATAGCCTTTTTTGTTTTTCGCCAACAGTACCATCTGGTAACCATTATCTTTTGCTGTCCGGTCTAAGTGATTGCCACAAACAAAAAACTCAACTCCAACAATAGGTGTCATTACCACCTCGGTTGGGCGCTCGCCCGATTCAATTGCTGCAGCATTTTTTGCTTCAGCAGCTTTATTATGGTTTAAAACATGATTTACAAAGTGAAAAGCTCCCATCATGTTTGCATGATCGGTCATGGCTACCGCTGGCATTTTTTGCGCCGCCGCAGCTTTTACCAGATCGGGGATACTGATGGTACTCTGCAATACGGAAAATTGGGTATGGTTATGCAAATGCACAAAAGTGGCTGCTGCAAGCTCTTGTTTATTATCTGCAAGTGTTTGTTTAGAAATTCCGCCGCTTTCCGTTTTTTGCTGGCGCTTGCGGATTTCATCAGAAGCAGCTTTTAAATTAATGTGTTTTAAACCAACACCTTCAATCGTTGCTGGATTTACTTCTCTAAAACGAGGAAAATATTCTACATCAACCTGTAATTCTTCTTTTTTGAAAACCTCTCTTTTTACCAACTCTAAGAAACAACGTGTAGTTGCTTCCACATCGGCAGTTGCGTTGTGGGCTTCGTTAAAAGGAACACCAAACAAATAAGCGTGTAACTCGGTTAAGGTTGGCAGTTTAAATCTTCCACCCCTACCTCCAGGCAATTGTAAAAGCTGGGCGGTAACTTCGGTACAGGTATCCAAAACAGGCATTTCTGCTAAACGATTGGCCACCCCAAAACGGTGAAACTCACAGCCCATGATGTTCACATCGAAACCAACATTTTGCCCTACGATAAACTTTGCCTTATTTAAAACCTCGTTAAATTTGGCCAGCATTTCGTCGAAACTGACACCTTGTTCGGTAGCGAGTTCGGTAGAGATACCGTGGATTCTTTCTGCATCATATGGAATATTAAAACCCTCTGGTTTAACTAAATAATCCTGATGTTCGACCAATCTCCCCATCTCATCATGCAATTGCCAGGCAATTTGTATACAACGCGGCCAATTATCCGTATCGGTAATAGGTGCATTATAATTACGTGGCAAACCAGTGGTTTCAGTATCAAAAATTAAGTACATATTGTGCGGTAAAGAATTAACCGTTTTAGAATAATAACGGTTCTTCAAAAATAAGGAATTTGAAGGTTGAAGTTGTCAGGATTTTATCAACAAAATATGGCTGTCAAACCTATCGGGTTTTAAAACTGATAGGCTTTTTTAAAGCATTAATCCCGAAATCATTATAAAGTTTATTATTTTCGGAAATAAGTAGTTTGGTCTTTCATCAGGCCTTCAGTCCCGCTTTCCATTTTGTAATACCAAGGCCCAGCCGGCAGCTACCATTGTAATCGGGTTTAGTTACCACGAGTAGTAGCATGATCTGGGGGCTAAACCTCGCAACTTTGAAAAACTGCGAGGCTTAAAGCAACAAAAAGATTCTTCGCTACGCTGCAGCTTTCGATAATATGTACCAATAAATCTGCTTCCATTTTAGGTTCGCGGCCATAATAAATACCGATATTAGAAATGGCTTTGTTTTCCATAATTTGTTAGAGCAAAAAATCATTGTTTAGTACTTGCTAAATAAATGCGGATTAAATTATAAAGTTTTGAAAAGGATTTTTAAACCTTATATTTATTTCTACCTTCGATTAGGATTTAACGATACGCAAACCATTAAAATAAAATATATGAAAGTAACGGTTGTTGGCGCAGGCGCAGTTGGTGCCACTTGTGCAGATAATATTGCCCGCAAAGAATTAGCGAACGAACTTGTATTATTAGATATTAAAGAAGGTTTTGCCGAAGGTAAAGCGATTGACATGATGCAAACCGCAACCCTTTTAGGTTTCGACACCAAAATTACCGGGGTTACGGGCGATTACAGCAAAACGGCTGGTTCTGACGTAGTAGTAATTACTTCAGGCTTGCCCCGCAAACCGGGGATGACCCGCGAAGAACTAATCGGTATTAATGCTGGTATTGTTAAAGGTGTTGCCGAAAATATTTTAAAATATTCTCCAGAAGCTATCTTCATCGTGATCAGTAACCCAATGGATACGATGACTTATTTAGCCTTAAAATCGTTAGGCCTGCCTAAAAACCGTATTATCGGCATGGGCGGAACGTTAGATAGCTCCCGTTTCAAATTTTATTTATCGCAAGCTTTAAATTGCAATCCTAACGATTTGCAGGGCTTTGTAATTGGCGGCCATGGCGATACCACCATGATTCCTTTAACCCGTTTAGCTACATACCAAAGTTTACCGGTTACTAATTTATTGGATAAAGCTACGCTAGATAAAGTTGCAGCCGATACTATGGTTGGTGGCGCTACTTTAACAGGCTTAATCGGTACTTCGGCCTGGTATGCACCAGGTGCCGCAGGCGCGGCATTGGTTGAAGCCATTTTGCGTGATGAGAAAAAACTGTTTACCTGCTGTGTTTCGCTCGAAGGTGAATACGGACAAGAAGATATATGTTTAGGTGTACCCGTAATTATTGGCCGAAATGGCTGGGAAAAAATCATCGATTTTAAATTAACTGAAGATGAACAGGCCGCATTTAACAAAAGCGCCGATGCGGTAAGAAATATGAATAGTGTACTGGCAGAAATGAAATTGGTTTAATACCATTCTGAAGATTAATTTTTAACGAAAGCATTTAATTACCAAGATAGGTTTCCTCGGTTCGTCATTCCCAATTCGATTGGGAATCTTAATGCAATTGGCTTTAAGATTCCCGCCTGCGCGAGAATGACGACCGTTCTTTTACATCCGTCTATTTTTAACCACCTGTTGGCAATTTTAATAGGACTATTCAGTAATTGACAACTACAAGCTGCTTTCTTCCTCAGTACAACATCAATAAACACAATGAAATCAATTTCAATTCCACTAAAACTGATAAACTTACAGGATGACGGTTTCCACCTTTTGGTAGAAGTTGTTGTTTTTAAGGAAAAACATTTTGCTGTTTTAGATACTGGTGCCTCGCGAAGTGTGTTCGATAAATCGTTGATTGAGCAACACCTCTCAGAAACCTTACAGGTATCTGACGAAATTAATGCAGCCACCCTTTTTACCACCACCACAACCATCCAAGCAACTATTCCTGAACTAAAAATCGGATCGTTAAAAATCAAGAACTACGAAACCGTGGCTTTCGATCTACAATCGGTGAGTGACACTTACCAACAATTTGGCCACCCACCTATTATGAGTATTATTGGTGGAGATATTTTAATGCAGTATAAAGCCGTTATTGATTACAAGAAAATGGTCCTTAGGCTTTATAGATAGTCGTAATTTAGTTTTATGACTTTGATCATTTTTATTAAGGTATTTTAAATGATATTTGAACCTGATGAAAAAGTTAATCACAATCTTTTGTGTTATTTTCTGGGCGGGTTTAATTGGTGGAATTAGTTTTTTAGAAGCTCCATTAAAATTCCAGGCTCCAGGAATTACCATCCCACTTGGCTTAGGCATTGGGCAACTAGTTTTTCAGGCACTCAATAAAATAGAGATTGTATTGGTTATCATCATTTTAGCCTGCTCCTTGCCAGCACCTTTAAAAAACAGCCGCAGTATTTTACTTTTCTCAGTTACAATCCTTTTAATGGTAGACACTTTTTGGTTACTGCCAGTACTCGATGAAAGGGCAAAACAGGTTTTGGCAGGCAATGCTCCAATCAAAAGTTATCACCATATTTTATACATCATTATCGACACTATAAAATTCCTGTCATTAATTGCACTGGGTTTTTTAAGTTTAAAATCGCTGTACCATGAAAAAAGATATTCATAATAGAGAAGATATTATGCTTTTAGTGGATTCATTTTACAAAAATGTTGTGCTTAACAAACAGATAGGTCCAATATTTACCGATGTTGCCAAAGTAGACTGGTCGCATCACCTTCCAAAAATGTACGATTTCTGGGAAAGTATTCTTTTCGGAAAAGCAATTTATAAAGGAAATCCTATGCTTAGCCATTTTGCCTTGAACGAACAGATAGCCCTGCAAACTGAAGCCTTCGAAACTTGGAAAAAACTATTTTTCCAAACTGTAGACGATTTCTTTGTGGGACCTAATGCAGATTTGATTAAACAAAAAGCACAATCTATTGCAGATTTGATGCACTTTAAAATAAATTTGCCGCAATCGAAGATTAAAATTGTTTAAGTTTTTTTACTTTGATTTAAACTGCTTTCTTTATAAATTTAATTAACCAAACTAAAATCAAACATGAAATTCCTCAAAATCTTACTTGGCATTATTGTCGTATTGGCAATAATCATTGTTGTAGGCGGCTTCTTCTTGCCAAAAAGTTATACCGTAAGCAGGTCTACTGTAATCAATGCTTCAGACAGCACCATTTACAAAAACGTTGTAGACTTTAAAGAATTCTACAAATGGAATCCTTGGGCAAAAATGGAACCTTCAGCAAAAAGTACTTATGGTGGCGTAGCAGGTGAGCCAGGTCATATATACGAATGGAAAGGTAAGGAGACAGGAAGTGGTTATATGAAAATAAAAAGTGTAACACCGAACAAACAGGTAGATATTGAATTAAAATTTATCGAACCTTTTGAAAGTTTGGCAGATACCAAATTCGATATCCAACCAGAAGGAAGTAGCAATAAGGTAACCTGGACAATGAGTGGAGAAAATAACCTGATCAGTAAATGGATGTGTGTATTTGTAAGCATGGATAAAATGATCGGTAAAGACTTTGAAGACGGACTAAAATTCTTGAAAGAAAAATCAGAAAAAGGGATCTAGAATACGGTGTCAGTTTGAGCATTGTCGAAAGATTTGCCAAAAGATACTGAAGCACGGAGTACCATTGTCATTCTTCGCTGCGCTCAGAACCTTTTAAAGTTGACGATGGCATAAAGACCTCTCAAAGGAGAGGTTTTTTTATGCTTCAATTTTAATAAGCCCAAACAATTGTGTCGGTTTTGCGTTAAAAAAGCATTAAAACCAGCTAACAATCAATTAATATTTTGTAATTCCCTATTTTTTAGATTACTTGCCAGCAAATGAATTTATTACTTGTAGAAGATGAACCGAGCGTTGTATCTGTAATTTCGAGGGGTTTAACCGACGAGGGATTTACCGTGAGTATTTCTCCAGATGGTTTAATCGGAAAACAGATGGCTTTAGAAAATCAATTCGACCTGATTATTCTCGATATCATGCTACCTGGAATAAACGGATTGGAGCTTTGCAAAATCATTAAAGAACAAAAACCAAATACCCCCATTATTATGCTTACGGCTTTGGGTACTACCGAAAATGTGGTAAACGGACTGGATAATGGTGCTGATGATTATTTAATAAAGCCATTCAAATTTGCTGAGCTTTTTGCAAGGATCAGAATGCTATTGAGGCGATACCGTGGAGTGGCTTCGCAAGATCAGATTATTTCCGTGGCAGACCTTCAGATTAATTTAAGCGCAAAAACGGTAAAACGAAATCAACAGGAAATTATACTTACGGCAACAGAATATCGGCTAATCGAATACATGGCCAAAAACAAATCTAAAATTTTATCCCGGATAGATATTTTAGAAAATGTTTGGGATATCGATTTTAACCTTGGCACCAACGTGGTTGATGTTTATGTTAATTATCTCCGCAAAAAAATAGATAAAAATGCCGATCAAAAGCTCATCCATACCGCAGTAGGTTTAGGTTATATATTAAAGGAAAAATAAATGGAGATAGCAAAGAAAATCACTTTACTTTTTGCAATTTTATCGGCAATTATTATCTCCTTATTAAGTGGTTTTGTTTGGTATTTTTCTAACGACTTCGCCTTTGAAGATTTTTATAAACGCCTAGAGGCCAGGGTTAATATTGCTGCCCAGATTAAACTCTACGAAGACGGTAACAATAAGGTTTACGCAAAAATGCGAAATCAATACCTGGAGCGGTTGCCTTCTGAGAAGGAATATATTATCGAAGCTGGCAAAACACCGGGTAAGGTTGACCGCGAATTACCGTCTACTTTTTATGACCGGATTAAGGCAGGCTATATGGCCCGTTACAGAGTAGAAAACCATTTCTACGCCGGAAAATACTTTAAGTATAACGATAATGGATATATCGTAATTGTTTCTGCAAATGATCCATTTGGTTTTCGGGAGTTAAAAGATCTTCAAAGAATCTTGATAATCGGTTTTTTCCTTTCAGTTATTTTATCTTTTGTTGTTGGCTGGAAATTCTCCAATTACATGTTAATGCCATTAAGAAATATAATTAAAAGCGTAAAAAAAATAAAAGCAGAAAATTTACATTTAAGGTTGGATGTAAAAAAAGGTAACGATGAGATGTCGCAATTGGCCCAAACCTTTAATAACATGCTTAACCGCTTAGAAACAGCTTTCGAAACACAGAATAACTTCATCAGTAATGCTTCCCACGAATTGAGAACACCATTAACCATTATTAGTGCTGAGGTTGAACTGGCGATGAAAAGCATCGAGGATACAGCAAAACAGGAAAAAGCTTTAGCGAAAATTAAAGATGAGGCAGAAAGATTAGAACATATCTTAACCAGTTTACTGGGCCTGGCACAATCTGGCTTTAATGGAAAAAACCAACCCTGGGAAGAGGTACGGATGGACGAACTGTTATGGGAAATTAAAGAATCAGTTAACCAGGTACACCCTAACAGTAAAATAGAAATCGACTTTACCAAACTTCCTGATGATGAAGAATTACTAACACTGAGGGCAAACAAAAACT
This sequence comes from Pedobacter sp. SG908, assembly GCF_011759615.1. Lineage (NCBI taxonomy): Bacteria > Pseudomonadati > Bacteroidota > Sphingobacteriia > Sphingobacteriales > Sphingobacteriaceae > Pedobacter > Pedobacter sp. SG908. Next base: position 762,906 of record NZ_JAAOYY010000001.1, on the reverse strand, counting down.
TAATGAAACTTGCCATCAGTAATATTGTAAATAATGCCTGTAAATACTCAAATGAGAATTTGGTAAACATTAGTATCGAAAGCAATGCCAATATGCTTTCGATTGCGGTAACGGATAAAGGAATTGGAATACCGCAAACAGATATACAGCATATATTTGAGCCCTTTTATCGTGCATCTAACACCAATGATTTTAAAGGTTATGGTGTTGGCTTACCACTTTCACTAAATATCATCCGTTTGCACCGAGGTAGTATTGCCATTAAATCGCAAGAAGGAATTGGTTCAGAGATAAAGGTTTTATTGCCTACGAAAAGTTAGTGCATTAGTTCATTGGTTATCGCACAAATGAACTAATAACGAATGAACCAGTAAATCGGTCACTCCAAAAAAGAGTACGTTCTAATCTTATTCTAATCTTGCTCTTATTTTGCTGTAATAACATCGCGCTAAACTTGTATAAATAATTTTTCAATTCATTTAAACAAGATATAGCGATGAAAACAGTATTAGTACCAACCGATTTTAAATTAGAAAGCATTAAAATTATTGATGCGCTTGTTCAACATCAAAAAAATGAAAGCTTAAACATCATTTTTGTACATGCCTTTAAATTATCAGATTCGATAACCGATATGTTAATGTTGAGTCGCCGCAGCCGCGATTACGAAAATGTTAGCGATGAATTTTATCAGCAAATAAATCAAGCCAAGGCAAAGTACCCTACACAGATCAACACTATTGGGATCGAATATTTTTATGGAAGTACAGTAGCGGCTTTCAAAAATTTTATCGAAGCTTTTGATATAGAACGCATTGCCTACTTAAAAGAGTACAATTTTACGCCAATCAATAAATATAGCATCGACCCTAAGATATTGACAGAACGTGCAGGTTGTGAAGTAATTCAATTAAACACTTTGACCCTTCATACCAGCGAAAATTTAATTGACACCAAAATACACGAAACACAGTTACAAGAAACTAACGCTTAATTATCACATTTTAAACTTTATATCATGCTGTTACGAAATAATATTCCGCTCACTTATATATTCGGAAAGATCAAAAAAGAACTCCTGTTTGTGATTGGTTACTCCATAGGCATTGTGGTACTGTATGAAAACTTTCATGTTACACGCATTTCCATTCCTGTTGCTGTACCAGCTTTACTAGGAACAATCATTTCGCTTCTATTGGCATTTCGGTCTAACCAGGCCTACGATAGATGGTGGGAAGCCAGAATTCTTTGGGGTGCCATAGTTAACGATTCGAGAACCCTCTCCCGCCAGATATTATCATTCGTTGAGAATCCTTATGGTTTAGACGAAATTGAGGAATTTAAGGCCAGGTTTGTTAAAAGGCAGATTGCCTGGTGTTATGCCTTAAGTCAATCATTGCGTGGTTTTAATCCAAGAAAAGGTTTGGAAGAATACCTTTCTGCAGAAGAAGTGGCCTTCATCAAGAAACGCAAAAATGTAACCGCCACTATATTGGAATTACATGCCATGGATTTAAAAAGGGCACTACAGGAAGGTTGGATCAATAAATACCAGCAGATAGAAATAGACAAAACAATAACAGGTTTATGTAACCACATGGGGGGATCGGAAAGAATTAAAAACACCGTTTTTCCGGTTACTTATAGCAAATATATTAACATGTCTATCCATTTGTTCATTGTGTTACTGCCTTTTGGTTTAATTGAATACTTTGGTTACATGGAGGTCCCTTTAGTGGTTGCTATTGCCGCATTCTTTTTATTGGTAGAAAAAATGGCTGTTCATCTTCAGGATCCCTTCGAAAACAAACCTACAGATACTCCAACTACCACAATTTGCCGAACTATTGAACGCGATCTTTGCCAGATGTTAGACGATAATAAAATATATGAGGACAAACCTCAGACAGAATTGGCTCCGGTAGGATCATATTACATCCTGTAATAACCTCCAAAGCCTAAAAATAAATCTCCTTGTGAGATGGTTAGTTAAGGGCGGTGGCTTTCTCTTTGGATAAAGAGTGGCCATTTGCAATAGTGTATAACACAAAAGCCATTCATTTTTTTTGAATGGCTTTGTTTTTTTATAAAATGATCGTCATTGATAGGTACAAAACTATCTTAATGTGCACGCTAAAGCCTAGTGGCACATCACCATTCTTAATTCTTACAACACAAGTTTGTACTTATCCATTATATGCTTACTCGCTCTCATTCCAACCTTGGCCGTTTTAAGTGCAGCAATAAAATAAATTACAAATAAAGTTATCAGTACTGATACAATAAGAAAACTTCTGTTTAATGAGAAAATTTTTACTATTGTAACGCTTTTATCAATAGCTATATTCGTAATAGCTAAAAATGGACCTAAAAACATTAAAAAGGAAACAGATGATTTATATGACATGTATTTTTTATAAATAGAATCTTTGATATTATAGAGGAGCAAAAGCCCAATAACACCAAACATCCCAACGATGTATATCATATAAAAATCATCATTGCTTACTATCTCCTGAAGTTTGTAAACAACAAAACCTAGAAATAAAACCAACAGGATGTATTTATAACCAAAATAGTCCAGAAAGTTTTGCCAGAAAAATTTACTGTATTTTTTCTTCAATCCATTAACCACAGATTTTTGAATAACAGCAAAACCATCAGGTCCAAAAGCTTCTTGCGTATCATTTATTGCAGCATCAATACCAAGCAATGGATTTTCTTCCATTTTTTCTTCAACCGATGATGCTACGTGATCTAAAATCTCCAATTGAACATCAATGTAATTATAGCCTTTTTGCAGAATAAAAGACCTGATGTAGTCAAGTTGTTCTTTTGTTAAATTCATCTGTATGCAATAAGTATTTTAATTTTTTGGTTATAAAATTTCCTAAATGACCTTACATAAAGACTACAGAAAAAATATAATATGAGGAGTATGATAACTTTATTGTGCTCGCCTAAGGAAATTAAACTATCCTTGCTAACGAACCAATAGAAAGTAAAAACACTAACAAACAAACCAAAGCTAGATAAGCTACCTAAAGCATTATCGAAAATCGAATATTTCTTATTTTTTCTTTTACTGATCCATATTTTGGTATACATAAAAAGGGTTACAAGAATAAAACAAATAAAAATCGCTCCCATTATTGGTTTAGTATTAAAGGTTAAGCGTGTACCACCCCAATAAATAAAAACGCAAAGTATTAGATTCGCGATACTACTTAGTAAGCCGGGCCATTTAAACGAATTTATAAGTTCGTTTAGAAAAAGTTTTGCCTGTTTTTTATTGATCTGTTTTTGGTAAAGTTCTTCCTGCTGTTTAATCTCATTAAAACTTCCAAAATCATCATTGATAATTTTAGCAACCAATTCGGTACTGTAAGCCTCATCTTTATCTTCGAGGGCATTTACAACATGATCATAAACCTCATTATAGGTTTCTATGTATTTTGGTGCATCAAAAATATAACCCTTAATTTCCTGGTGCTGTTGGGCTGTTAGTCTCATTAAATTGCAGGTTTTAAGTTTAATAATAACTGTAGCTGGGCAATAAAATCTTTCGCTTCCTGCAATTTATTTACGACTTCTTTCTCTCCATCTTTTGATAAGGAATAATATTTCCTCACCCTGTTTTCTACCACTTCTGTTGTTGTTTCCAATAAACCTTCGGCTTCTAATTTATGTAAGGCAGGATATAATGCCCCCTCCTTTAACATTAGCTCGCCCTGGGTAATAGATTTTACTTTTTGAGTAATCTCATAACCATACATCTTCTCATTTTCTGATAAAAGATTTAAAATGATGGTCTGCAAAGTACCTTTAAATAATTCATTATTAACTGCCATACTCCAAATATATAAAAAACAATATACATAAGAAAACTATGTATATAAAATTTAAAGTTAATAACCTAAAAACAAAAAACCCTCTTCAAGATTTTAACTTAAAGAGGGTTTACCTATTTCGCTTTTAGCTTTAATTTTTAAGCTTTCGGCTCAACTTAAGCATCAATTTTTGCATATTTTGCGTTACGCTCAATAAATTCTCTGCGTGGAGCAACTTCATCGCCCATTAACATCGAGAAAGTATGATCACATTCTGCTGCACTTTCGATTGTAGCCTGCATTAAGGTACGTGTAGCAGGATTCAATGTAGTATCCCAAAGTTGCTCAGCGTTCATCTCACCCAAACCTTTGTAACGTTGGATGTGTACGCTATCTTCTTTACCTGCACCTTTTAATCGTTGTACAGCCGCATCGCGTTGTACATCATTCCAGCAGTATTCGAATTCTTTACCTTTTTTAACCTGATAAAGTGGTGGAGATGCAATGTAAACATATCCAGCTTCGATCAAAGCCCTCATATAACGGTAGAAGAATGTTAAAATCAACGTGGTAATGTGCGACCCGTCGATATCGGCATCCGTCATGATTACAATTTTATGGTAACGGAGTTTAGTTAAATTTAACGCTTTATTGTCTTCTGGCGTACCAATACTAACTCCGATTGCGGTAAACATATTTTTGATCTCATCGTTTTCATAGATCTTATGCTCCATCGCTTTCTCAACGTTCAAAATTTTACCTTTTAGTGGTAAAATTGCCTGGATGTTACGATCGCGGCCCTGTTTAGCGGTACCACCCGCAGAATCACCCTCAACCAGGAAAATCTCACATCTTTCTGGGTCACTATCTGAGCAATCGGCTAATTTACCTGGTAAACCCGAACCACCCATCACGCTTTTACGCTGCACCATTTCGCGTGCTTTACGCGCCGCAGCACGTGCAGTTGCCGCTAAGATTACCTTATTGATAATCATTTTGGCTTCTTTAGGGTTTTCTTCAAGGTAATTACCCAAAGCCTCTCCAACCGCAACATCAACAGAACCCATAACCTCACTGTTTCCAAGTTTGGTTTTGGTTTGTCCTTCAAATTGTGGCTCTTGCACTTTTACCGAAACAACCGCAGTTAAACCTTCTCTGAAGTCATCACCGGTGATTTCCATTTTTACGTTCTTTAATAAACCTTCCTTATCGGCATAATTTTTTAAAGTACGGGTTAATCCCCTACGGAAACCAGCTATATGTGTACCCCCCTCGTGGGTATTAATGTTATTTACATAAGAGTGAACATTTTCCGCATAACTGTCATTATACTGGAAAGCTAGCTCAACCGGAATACCGTTTTTGATCCCCTCGATATAAATCGGCTCTGCTAAAATTGAAGTACGGGTATCATCCAAAAAGGCAACAAACTCTTTTAAACCACCTTCTGAATGGAAAGTTTCTGAAAAGAAAGTGCCATCATCAAGTTTTTCACGCTCATCGGTTAGCGTTAATTTAATCCCTTTATTCAAGAAAGACAGCTCACGCAAACGGCCAGCCAAAGTATCATATTTATACTCAGTAGTTTGGGTGAAAATGGTTGCATCAGGACTAAAAGTTACAATGGTACCGCGTTTATCGGTTTCGCCCACTTCTTTAACATCGTATAAAGGTTTACCGATGTTATATTCCTGCATCCAGATTTTACCCTCACGGTGAACCTCGGCTTTTAAATGTGTAGACAGGGCGTTAACGCAACTTACCCCCACACCGTGCAAACCTCCTGATACTTTGTAGGTATCTTTATCGAATTTACCACCCGCGTGTAAAACCGTCATTACGATTTCAAGCGCCGATTTATTTTCTTTTGTATTAATACCGGTCGGAATACCACGACCATTATCTTCAACCCTGATGGAGTTACCTTCTAAAATTCTAACATCGATTGTATCTGCATGACCGGCTAAAGCCTCATCAATGGAGTTATCTACAACCTCGTAAACCAAGTGGTGCAAACCTTTTACACCAGTATCACCTATATACATTGAAGGGCGCTTACGCACCGCTTCCAAACCTTCTAAAACCTGTATATTATCTGCCGAATAATTTGACTTTAAATCCTGTTCTTCGCTCATATTTTAATTAAAAACAATAAGTATCAAAAATACGGAAATTTTGGCATTTAACCCAATATGTGGATAAGTTTTAGGGCATTAAAAAACGATAAACGCTCTGTACTAAAACATTAGGCATAAACCTAGTTAAGGCTGCTTAAACAGGCTTTTGAAAAGCAAACAAAGCACTACAAACAGAGATATAAAAACCCTATCTTTTTGGTCACTTACCAAACGTTCCTATGGAACGAAAACGCCAATTATGCAATTGGCAACCAACGGGCCGTATTGATGGGCCTAGAGAAGATTATTTAATTTCCAAACCATCCCGCTAGCAATTTCATGAAGTTAAGGTTTTTAACAACTGATTAACACGGTTTTTATATCTGTGGTTGAGTTATGTTCTGAAATTTGCCATGGCCACCCTGCAACCCTAAATAGTAACACCAACGCTGCCATCTAAACCCGATGGCAGCGGGCATGCAATAAAGCGGACAGCGGGACGAACAAATGTTTAAAATACCGACTTAGCTTTTCAAAATCACTGCTACCAGATTGAGCAGTTAACGTTAGTGGTTTAGCGCTGATTACATTAAACGTTTAGCATACTGCCGCCTAAGGCAAAATCTGTTTTACAGCAACTTGTATTGCGATAGGCTTTTCTTTAAATTGCATATCAAAACTAATTTATATAAGTTTGCTAAAATTTATTAAACAAGAATGGAAAGAAGAACCTTTAAAACCTTTGGTTTACTTGCAACAGCAACTTTGATAACTGCTTTCTCTGCATGCCAGAACAAAGACACTAAAACTACTGAAACTAAAAAAACAGAGGGTACTACTGCAGCGGTTTCTCCAACTGAGAAAATTGTGTATGTAAACTCCGACTCGTTACTTACAAAATATGAATACTTCAAAGATCTTAAAGTGAAATTTGAAGGTAAGACCAAAAATGCTCAGGCAGATATGCAGGCTAAAGGTCAGGCTTTTCAAAGAGAAGTTGCACAATACCAGCAATCGGCACAAACTTTATCGGCCGATCAACGTAAAAGCACAGAAGAGCGTTTAGCACGTAAACAACAAGAACTACAAACTTACCAACAAAATGCTGGTGGAGCTTTACAGAATGAGCAAGCTGCTGAGAATGAAAAACTTTACGATAAAGTAGCTGAATATTTAAAAGGTTACGCTAAAGAAAAAGGTTATAAAATGGTTTTAACTTACTCAAAAGGTAATAGTGCTATTTTATTTGCTGATGAAAGCTTAGATGTAACATCAGAAGTAATTAAAGGCTTAAACGCAGAATACAGCAAAAAATAAGCAAATAGCTGTTACAATATAGATGCCCCGTATAAATCGGGGCATTTTTTTTGATCGTGATTTTATGTAAAGGAGCAGAACGATAAAAATATTGAATCATTAACTGCATTATGAAAATTAGATTAACAATAATAGCACTTATTTTACCCCTAACGCTTTTAGCACAAAAACAAATAAAGCTAAATCATAAAATTGCGATCGTCCTACCCAAAGGACTAAATGCATTTGACGATAAAGAGAATAAAGAATTAATAAACAAGATACTCAATGGCAGCGTTTTACCAGAACCTTATAAGTTATTGGTAGTTGATTTTGCTTATAAAAAAGACAATGTAATTGTGAGGTTTTTCGCAGGAAAAAGTGAATGGCCCAATGATTATATAAAGGAAAAAATGCCCAAGTATGATAAATTAGAGATAAAACATATCGATAACAAAGATTGCTTAATTTTAAATTATAGTATAAAACCGAAAGCTTTTTATAAGATTGAAGTAAGCAATAAAACAAATAAAAAACTTGTTACTATTGAAATGGAATACCCAAATGGTGTAAATGAGGATAAAAAGAATGCTGAAAATTTAATAAACGAACTGATAAAAGGTATTAAATTTAATTAAAAACCTGGAAGCACTTATAAATTAAGTTAACGTTAGATAATGATGGAAAATAAAAGTCAACATAAAGAGTATATGAAGATGGCAATTGAGTTATCTGTGCAAAATGTGAGCGAGAACATTGGCGGACCTTTTGGGGCTGTAGTGGTAAAAGATGGGAAGTTGATTGCCAAATCAGCAAATAAAGTAACTTCTACCAACGACCCAACCGCGCATGCAGAAGTTTCGGCCATTAGACTGGCCTGTACCGAATTAAATACTTTCGATTTAAGTGGCTGTGTAATTTACACCAGCTGTGAGCCTTGCCCTATGTGTTTAGGTGCAATTTATTGGGCAAGAATTGATACGATTTATTATGCTAATACCAAGGCTGATGCAGAACATATTGGTTTTAGTGATAAGTTCATCTATGAAGAGTTAGACAAGCCCATGGAAAACAGAAGCTTGCCAGTTATCCAGCTGATGCGCGATGAAGCCTTAGCAGCCTTTAAACTATGGGAAACATCGCCAATGAGGATAGAATACTAATAGATAGAAAAGGTGCCGATTAATAATCAGCACCTTTTCTATTTGAAAATCATTGTTTATTTGCTCGATTCTTTTCCAGCCAGCAAGCCGATCATCGAATCTATTTCTTTCACCACCCCATCATCAGAGCCAGAGAAACCTACTGCTTTAAACCTGATATTACCATCCCCATCTATCACAAATTTGGTTGGAATTCCATCAACTTTGTAGGCGCTTACCACATCAAATTTGGAAGGGTCTTTTACGTTTTTGGTATCGTAAAGCACATTAAAATTGTATTTCTTTGCAGTAATAAAATCAGTCACCAATTTTTCTCTGTTTTCTTCTGTTTGCCAGGTATTTACAAATAGGAATACTATATTTGGATTACTAGCGTATTTGTTTAGGGCTTTTTGCATCCCTGGGAAAGAAGACACGCAAGGTCCACACCAGGTTGCCCAATAATCTAAAATTACGATCTTTCCTTTCAAACTGACCAGACTTACAGTTTCGCCTTTAAGGTTGGTTAACGAAAACGAAGGAGCTGGAATATTAATCATTTTTTTTATCCATTCTGCCCGCTCTTTTTCTAATGCTGCTTTTTCTAAATTGGCCAAGTACGTTTCATAAGTTCCATCTTTCTTTAGTTTGGTATAAAGCATTTTAAATTCGTTTTTTAAGGAATCATTGCCTTTACCCTCTTTAATCAATTTTTCGGCCTCGTTATAAGCTTTATCATCTTGACCATCCTTAATTAAATAAGTTACATAACGAGATGATACATCGGGCGGAACTGTTGCATATAAAGAAATGGCCTTCTCTTGCATAGCCAAAGCTTCTTTAAATTTTCCTTGATGATATAACAACAGTCCATAAGTGTCAGCATACATACCATAAGCACCGTCTAAATATTTGAGGTATTCTTCTTTAGTGCTGTAATATTTTGGTATCTCATCATTTCTTGATGCTTCTATCAATTCGAGCGACTGTTTTGAAAGCTGAGCAGCAAGTTCGATATTCTCTTTTTTCTCAGCAGAAGGCCAGGCAAAACTATTGTTATACAAACTTGCCCTGGTCATTTTATCGGTGACCTTTTTAGCGTAATCCTGAAATTTCCCCAGATCCTTAGCTTTTACAGCGCTGTTAGCCAGCATGCTATAAATTGAATTCAATCTACTTACATCTACTTTTTTATCTGGATCAAGTTTAAACTTGGCAATCATTTCATCGGCCTTTTGCGTTTGTACAGCGAAATCTTTTGTGCTATAAAGTGAATTCATCCCATCATTCCAGGCGTAATTTCCTGTAGGATATTTTTTAATTATGATGGCTTTAACAGAATCTGCCTGAGTTTTTTTCTTTAATAGAGAGTAAAGACTTATTTCAGTGCTCAAATCTTCTTCTTTTGGTTCTTTTAATGTTGATAGCGCAGAAATATTTTCATTGATCAGCTTGGTTCCATTGTCTTTATCTGCTTTGTATTCAACAGACAAATATTGTTGTAAGTTTTTCTTTTTCAATTCAGGTTTTAAAGCAAATGCTTGTTTATATAGCGAAGCGGCCTTTTCAGGGTCGATGGTAAGCCCTAAATAGTAATTCCCTGCCAATCCATACAAGAAAGCTTCGTTAAGATAAGCTTCAGCTGGCACTTTCCCGGCTTTAGTGAATGCTAAAACATAACCGGCAGGCGCTTCATCTTTTTGATCGCCAACCGAAAAAGCAAGTCCAACCACCGTAACACTATCCGGACTAGAGATTTCTCCTTTATAAACTGAACCTTCCTTAACCAGTTCTATCTTGGTATTTTTAGGGTTGGATTTTGAGAAAAAGGTATAAGCGGTACATTTTACATCTGCCAGATTTTCGAGATTAGTTCCCTTGGGTTCGTAAGTAAATTTAACTGTACTTCCTGCCGCAGGCTTATTAGCAGAAAATTTCACTCCTTGTGCATTCACTACTCCAGCAGCAAATATGAGCAAGCACAACAATTTTAAGGTTTTCATAATGAAAGGATTAAGTTCTTATTAGGTAAACTAAATATATAGTTTATTCCTTATTCTTCAAAGTTATTTTCTGTTAAATTTTAAGGAATAGTTATTGTAGTAATCAAACATGACATACGACCAAAAAATAAAGAGTGAATTGGGTTTCTGGAAGTTTAAAATCTTGCAGAAACCTTCGCTTTTGAGTAAGGTGACGGATAAAGTGCAGAAAAAAATAAACAGCTATATTCCAGACAAAGTTCACAATGCCATTACTACTGCGATTAAACAAATGGTTAAGGCAGTTCTTTTTGGTTCAACATTCACCACATCAAAACCCATTACCAATTTAACTTTAATGCACCGCGAAGCATTAATTAAGCAAAAGATAGAAAATTATAAAAAAACAGGCGCTGCTGAAGGTGGAATTACAGGCGCAGGTGGTTTTTTAATGAGCCTGGCAGATTTTCCGTTGTTACTGGGCATAAAAATGAAAATGCTTTTTGATATAGCCGCAGTTTACGGATATGATGTTAAGGATTACCGCGAACGTTTATTTATTTTACACATCTTTCAACTGGCCTTTTCAAGTAAAGAAGAAAGTCAGAATGTTTTCATAAAAATGCAGGATTGGGATGATAAAGCACATCAATTACCTACTAATATTGATGAATTTGACTGGCTTACCTTCCAACAGCAGTACCGCGATTATATTGATTTAGCTAAACTTGCGCAGATGCTTCCTTTTGTAGGCGCAGCAATTGGTGCAGTTGCCAATTATAAACTGATCGAAAAACTGGGTAAAACAGCCATGATGAGCTACCGGATGAGGTATTTCAATTTGCAGTACGCAATTAACAGTTCGCAGGAAACTGAAAACCGTAAACTAGAAACTGAAAACTAACTAATCCTCTTCTTCAAACATTCCACCAATCAGATCATCCGTTTCACGGCGATCTTTCTTCGTAGGTCGGCCTGTTCCCCTATCGCGTTTTAAACTAGGCGCATGAAACATCGATTTAAAAGCGTGTGTTTCTTCAACTGGCGTTAAGTCTTTATATTTTGTTAAGGCTGTTGGCGAATCTGTTCTATTGTAAGAGAGCGCCACAACTTCTATAATTTTCTTTTCAATTCCTTTTGATACCTGGTAAACATCGCCAACTTTCACAATTGCTGAAGGTTTAATATTCTGCCCCTTGAGTTTCACCCTACCTGCTTTACAGGCATCGGTAGCCAGGCTTCGGGTTTTAAATAACCTGATTGCCCACAAATACTTATCTATCCTAAGTTTTTCAGTCTCTGTCATAAAGGTTCAAAAATACATATTTTGGTTAACTGTTTAAATTGGTTAATCGGTTAATTGCATATGCCACTTCAAACAGTTAACCGGTTTAAACGATTAACCAGTTAATCCAACTGCAAAACAATTTAAACAATTAACCATTTAATAAACAAAAATTGATTTATTTTGCGTAAAATTTAAAAACATCATGTATTCAGATTTAAAGAAATTAATTGAAGCCGCTTGGGAGGATAGAACCCTTTTAAAATACAGCAACTATTGCGAAGCCATTGAAGCCGTTATTATGGGGCTTGATAAGGGTGAAATCCGTGTTGCTGAACCAGTTTTAAACTCTTGGGGCATTAATGAATGGGTAAAGAAAGCTGTAATTTTATATTTCCCGATTCGCGAGATGAAAGAAATTAAAAGCGGACCTTTTGTTTACCATGATAAAATGGATTTAAAAACCGACTATAAAACAACTGGTGTACGTGTTGTGCCTATGGCAAGTGCACGTTATGGTGCGTTTTTAGCAAAAGGTGTAATCATGATGCCCTCGTACGTAAACATTGGCGCTTATGTTGATGAAGGTACCATGGTTGATACTTGGGCTACTGTTGGTTCTTGTGCACAAATTGGTAAACGTGTTCACTTAAGTGGTGGTGTAGGTATTGGTGGTGTTTTAGAGCCTGTACAAGCTGCTCCGGTTATTATCGAAGATGATGCATTCTTAGGTTCTAGAGCAATTGTTGTTGAAGGTGTTAAAGTAGAAAGAGAAGCTGTTTTAGGTGCTAACGTAGTGTTAACAGCATCAACTAAAATTATTGATGTAACCGGCCCTACTCCGGTAGAATATAAAGGAATTGTTCCTGCACGTTCGGTTGTAATACCAGGCAGCTATACTAAAAAATTCCCTGCTGGCGAATTTCAGGTTCCTTGTGCTTTAATTATTGGTAAACGTAAAGAAAGTACAGATAAGAAGACTTCGCTTAACGATGCGTTGAGAGAAAATAATGTAGCGGTATAACCCCAAACCCCTAAAGGGGCTTTTAGCAGACCAAAAATGCTTAGCTCGAATAAAATATTTACACATACTACTCCCCCTTTAGGGGGCTGGGGGGAAGTATGCGTATAGGATACGATGGCAAGCGTGCCGCCAATAATTTAACAGGACTGGGTAATTATAGCCGTTCTTTAATTGAGCATTTGGCGCATCAGTTTCCTCAACACCAATACTTGGTGTATTCCCCAAAAGTAAAATCCTCCAGACAGATTGATGCTTTTTTTGAAAATGAAAACATTGAACTGAAGCTTCCTAAAAACGGACCGTTTTTATGGAGGACCTTAAACATCTTAAAAGATTTAAGTCAGGATGACTGTCAGATTTTTCATGGGCTCAGTCATGAAATTCCATTGGCCATACAGCATACAAGGATTAAATCGATCGTTACCATTCATGATTTAATTTTTCTTCGCTTTCCTCGGTATTATAAATTTATCGACCGGAAATTATACGAATGGAAAAGTAAATCTGCTTGTAAACGAGCCAATAAGATTATCGCCATCAGCGAAAAAACAAAAGAAGACATTATCGATCTATACGGAATTAACCCTGAAAAGATTGAGGTAATTTACCAGAGCTGCGATGATAGTTTTAAAACACCTTTCGCGAAAGAAACGTTAAGTAGGATTAGGACAACCTATAAACTGCCTGATAAATATATTCTGAATGTTGGCACCATTGAAGAACGTAAAAATCTAAAATTGGCGGTTCAGGCTTTAAAAGAAGTAAACGAAGAATATAAATTGGTAGTGATTGGTAAACAAACTGCTTATTTTACAACTGTTGAGAAAGAAATAGAAAAGCTTGGTCTTAAAAACAGGATCATATTCCTAAAAAACATTCCTTTTGCCGATCTACCCGGCATTTATCAAATGGCAAGTGTTTTTGTTTATCCTTCCTTTTACGAGGGTTTTGGTATTCCTATTATTGAGGCTTTGTATTCAGGCGTTCCGGTAGTTGCAGCAACAGGTTCATGCTTAGAAGAAGCCGGCGGGCCAGATAGCTTATATGTTTCGCCAAATGATGCCACTGCACTTACAAAAGCCATTAATCAAATTCTAGAAAGCCCTCAGCTGCAAAAAGAGATGAAAGAAAAAGGGGTGGAATTTGTTCAAAAATTCAATAGTCCTGTTGTTACTCAACAATTAATGGATTGCTACCTATCTCTTTAAAAAGGTATCCTTTTGGTATATCTATACGCCCTTGGTTTAAAGGATAATGAATATGTAATTTTCAGGATCAATCTGCAGACTATTAAACGTTAGTCCTGCCAATGCTACAAGTCCTCATCCGATGAAGGATCGGATTGCGGGCTTTCTGCGAATGTCAGGTTTAAGTTGAAATAGCCTGTACACAAAAAAAGGGCTGGAATTTATTTAAAAATTCAACAACCCTTTTGTTATCTTAATTAAGATTTACAACTTATCTAGCTGCTGTAACTGTTGGCGGATATTGTGCCAGTATTTCTTTTACTCCTGTATATAAACGTTGTTCTCTTTTATTGAAACTATCGAGATTAAAACCAGATCCTTGTCCGTGCCAGAATAAAATCTTTTTAGCAGGGTCTAAGAAATCGATAATAATTGTGCCTTCGATATATTGGTTTACATAGGTTCCACCGCCCCAGAATGGATTTCCCCAGCCGCCACGCCAGCCCCAACCCCAGCCACCATAATAACCTGGACCATATACATCGGTTTTTTCCCTGGCAACCACCACCAGGTTCACTAATAAATCCGGGCGATCTGATTTTGTAAATCCTTTAGCGTTCATTTCAGATTCAACAGCAGCTATTAATCTGCGCTTATCCAGATTATTAAGTTTAACCCTCGCTATGCCTTTATCGTAAAAATTGTAAGTTTTATAACCACTTAAATCAACATTTTTATCATAGTCAGATGCGGTACGGAGTGTTGTACATCCTGCTAATGCCAATACTACTGTAAAAAGCATTAATAATTTTTGTGTCGTTTTCATTTGCGTTGCTTTTGTAAATAACCTATATTAAATATAACAATTTTATAATGAAAAGGTTAGCACTGATATAAATTTTACAAATCCATTTGATTTCTATAGAACCAGCCTAAGATTGTAATCTAGAATGACTGCAAAACTAAATATTGTAACGTTAAAAAAAATAAACATTAACATAATTTAACTTCCTATTTATAAATACCTTTGCTGCATGCTTAGAGATGAAATTAATAAGGCTTTAGAAGTTTTAAAATCAGGCGGGGTTATCTTGTATCCTACCGACACCATTTGGGGAATAGGTTGCGATGCTACAAATCCAGAAGCAGTAGATAAAGTACTTAAAATAAAAAATCGTCCTGCCGAAAAGAGCCTGATTGTATTATTGGATGTAGATAGCAAACTGCAGAGTTACGTAGCTGAAATCCCCGATGTGGCTTACGATTTAATTGAATATGCAGAAAATCCATTAACCATTATCTTTTCCGGGGCAAAAAACTTAGCTCAAAATGTAATCAATGCCGATGGCAGTGTGGGCATCAGAATTGTTAAACACGATTTTTGCACACCGTTAATCCAACGTTTTAGAAAACCTATTGTTTCAACCTCTGCAAATTTAAGTGGACAGCCTTCGCCAAAATTCTTTGACGACATCGATCCTGAAATTATCAATGCTGTTGATTACGTAGTAGATTTCGAGCAGGAAAATCGAACCAGCAAAAAGCCATCAACCATTATGAAACTTTCTCCCGGTGGACAATTTGAGTTTATTAGGAAGTAAGCACCCCCAACCCCTTAAAGGGCTTTTATTCATAGCGGTCTTTATCCCCAAATGTTTTTCTTAATTTTGAGGAAATGAATTACCCTTACATATGCAATTTAATTTGAACGAGGGGAACAACGAGTCCCCTTCAGGGGATTTAGGAGTTCACCTGCAAAACCCAATATTTAAAACCTTATCATTAATCGCCGATAAGAATAAAACTGAAGCGTATGTAATCGGAGGATTTGTTCGTGATTTATTTTTAGATCGACCTTCAAAAGATATTGATGTGGTTGTTGTAGGTAGTGGAATAGCATATGCTGAAGCTGTTGGCAGAAAACTGAACACTAAAGTTGCTGTTTTTAAAAATTTCGGCACAGCAAATATTAAATTTCAGGATTTAGAAGTAGAGTTTGTGGGTGCCCGGAAAGAATCTTATCGTTCTGATTCGCGTAAACCCATTGTTGAAGATGGCAGCTTGGAAGATGACCAGCTGCGCAGAGATTTTACCATCAATGCCTTGGCGATTAATTTAAATACTGATCATTTTGGTGAACTGCTAGATCCGTTTGACGGGATTAAAGACCTGGAAAATAAGCTCATCCGCACACCACTTGATCCTGAAATTACTTTTTCTGACGATCCTTTGCGCATGATGAGGGCAATCCGCTTTGCCTCCCAGCTTAATTTCAATATCGATCTGGCTGCCCTAAATGCCATTAAAACACAAAAACAGCGCATCAGTATTGTTTCAAAAGAACGGATCACAGATGAGATGAATAAAATTATTCTCTCTAAAAAACCTTCAATAGGTTTTAAACACCTTTTTGATACCGGATTATTACATATTATTTTTCCCCAAATGGCGCAGCTCTATGGCGTAGAGATTATTAAAGGAAAAGGCCATAAAGACAATTTCTACCATACTTTAGAAGTATTGGATAATATTTGTGCAGATACGGATGATTTATGGTTGCGCTGGGCTGCTATTTTACACGATATTGCCAAACCTGCTACCAAACGTTTTGAAGAAGGCCACGGCTGGACATTCCACGGCCATGAAGACAGAGGTGCCAGAATGGTTCCAAAAATATTTGCACAGCTAAAACTTCCTTTAAACGAAAAGATGAAGTATGTGCAAAAATTGGTGCAGCTTCATTTACGTCCGATTGTTCTGGCACAGGAAACCGTTACAGATTCTGCTGTAAGGCGATTACTTTTTGATGCCGGAGAGGAAATTGAAAGCCTGATGTTGCTCTGCAATGCCGATGTAACAACGAAAAACGAATACAAAAAAACAAAATATAGAAACAACTTTGAGCTGGTTAAACAAAAGCTTAAGGATGTGGAAGAACGCGATAAAATTAGAAACTGGCAACCTCCTATTTCAGGAAATGATATTATGGAAACTTTTGGTCTTGAAGCGGGAAGAGAAGTTGGCATAATTAAAAATGCCATCCGTGAGGCCATACTGGAAGGTGAGATTACGAACGACTATCGGGAAGCATTTAATTTTATGCTCAATCAGGCAAAACAAATGGGATTAAATCCTGTTAATAAATAATTTAATTGCTAAAACACTACAATTAGGATGTCTTTTATGGCGCCTGATATTTGTGGTAATTATAAATTAACTTTATTTTTACGGCTCCAAAACACTATAATGGCTATTTATAAATTTAGAATTACTTTCGAAGATTTTGATGATGTTGTGAGAGAGATCGACATTAAATCAAACCAAACATTTGAAGACCTGCATAAGGCTATTCACAGATCTACAGGTTATAATGCCGAAAAATCTTCCTCTTTTTATGTAAGCACCGACAATTGGTTAAAGGGAGATGAAATTGCCTATTTGCCAAACGAACGTAAAAAAGACCGTGTAGTTTTAATGGAGAATTCTAAATTGAGCGGTTTTATTGAAGATCCGCATCAAAAGTTTTACTATATCTATAATTTCGATCGCCCTTACGATTTCCATGTAGAGTTGGTAAAAATAATTTTAGATGCCGATCCGAATATCGAGTACCCGTTTTTAGCCAAAAGCACTGGCGAGGCACCAAAAATAATGGAGCAGAACAGTCCACAATCCGTTGATCCAAGAGGTGCAGCTGCTACTGCCAGCGAATTTGATTTCTTAAATGAAATGAACTTTGTACCTGAAGACACTGACGAATTAGAAGCCATGGGCGAAATGGGCATCAACGAGGAAGAAAGAGACGGAGATGAAGAAAGTGAAGAAGACGAATTCGGAGATGAATTTTCTGATAGCGATAACTTCGAAGATGATGGCCATAAAGATGACTATTAATTAGCATCAAAATAATAAATGCAAAAAGCTGCCAAATATTTAAATTTGGCAGCTTTTATTTTATACAAATCTTATGCCTCACCCAAAAACCTTAATATCCATTGTTGGCCCTACTGCAATAGGCAAAACAGCCCTGGCTATTCAACTGGCTCAATATTTTGGTACAGAAATTATTTCTGCAGATTCACGTCAGTTTTTTAAGGAAATGGAAATTGGAACGGCTAAACCAGATGCTACTGAATTAGCGGCGGCTAAACATCACTTCATTAACTCTCATGTTGTTTCACAATTGTTTAGCACTGGCGATTTTGAAGTAGAAGGTTTAAAAATACTTGAAGAAATTTTCCAAAACCACGATCTCGCTATTATGGTGGGGGGCTCCGGATTATATGTAAACGCTTTAATAAATGGCTTGGATGAAATGCCGGATATTGATTTAGCGGTACGTGAAAGGCTGAATAAACAATTTGAAGAAGAAGGATTATCCAGTATCCAAAAACAGCTGGCCACATTGGATCCAGAATATTTTGTAAAGGTAGATCAACAAAATCCACAAAGAATGATCAGGGGTTTGGAGGTATTCTTATCAACAGGTCGAAAACTTTCTTCAATGCTTTCGGCTACAAAAAAGGAAAGACCGTTTAATATTATCAAAATCGGGTTAAATACTGATAGAGCCGTTCTTTATGACCGAATTAACAGAAGAGTTGATCAAATGATTGCCGATGGTTTAGTTGATGAAGTAAAATCGCTAATCCCATTTAAAAAATACAATGCTTTAAACACGGTAGGTTATAGTGAGCTTTTCGATTACCTGGACGGAAAATTATCTCTTGTTGATGCTGTTGCTTCAATTAAACAAAATACCCGCCGTTTTGCTAAGCGCCAATTAACCTGGTTTAGAAGAGATGATGAATTAACCTGGTTCGAACCCTATCAAAGTGCAGAAATTATAAACTTTATAGAAAACAAAATAACGGATAAATAAAAAAAGAGCATAAATGCTCTTTTTTTATTTATCCGTTAAAAGATGATTTATTTATCAGGGAATTTTACTCCTCTATATTGTGTAATATCAACAGAAGGTATGGTAGAATCATACTTAGCATTAATTGCGTCGATAAATACATTGGCAATTACCGCATTTCCGCGTGGGGTTAAGTGAATTCCGTCTAAAGAAAAGGCACCACCGCTAATAAATGCAGCATTGATACCTACCCCCTGAATATTCAAACCTGTTTTAACCTGGTTAAAATAACTATAGGTATCTGCAATCGCCAAGCCTTTACTGGTAGCTAAAGATTTAATGCTGCTGTTGTAGCTATTTACATAGTCTTTTACTTTAATTACTTCATCCTTATCCAATACCCATTTATTTTCGATTGGATTTAAGGGGTGTAAACCATAAGGAATGGCACCTTGACCGAACAAACCAGCTGATTGGAAAGGCAAACGGATTAAATCTTCATCAGTTGCAGCTCTTACTGCTCCTGTACCAGTTTGAATGAATACTGCCTGAGCAGCTGGATTAGCTGCCTTCGCTGCAGCAAGCAGCAAAGATGGCTTAACAGTATTAAAATACGGAATAGCTGTTACATCTGGAATGGTTGCTACAATGCCTTTTTGACCGCCAGCGGTTAAAGCATTTAACAAATTAGCATACAATGATGAAAATGTTACTTTATCCGTTAACACAGTGGTTGGGTCGCCGGTAACGGTAACTGCACCATTAGTTGCATAACCCAATACATCATTATTTCCTAACCAAAGTGAGAAAAAAGTATGGTTTCTACCTTGTATAAACTGAAAATAATTGGTTTTACCCACTTGTGCATCAGTTAATAAACGTTCAAAATATGGATTAGCAGCGCTAAAAGTAAGCGTAGGATCAAAAGATAAATCGACACGCATACCTGGGATACCCAAATTTTGGATTTCACCGCTATATTTATCTAGATGTTTGGCTGCATCTCTATATGCTAATTTATCAGTTACCTGTGTTAACGTTGGCGTACCATTAACCAGTGCGGATAAGGCAAGATAACCTGAACCATTTGAATGTTCATCAGTAAAAAATGGAGAAGTAAATGTGCTACCACCCACCGTAGCCATTTTAGCAGCAATTAAATTTGGATAAGCTACCTTTTGTCCTTCTAAATACAGACCGCCATCAGCAAAGCCTGAAGTTAATGAGTTTCCTACAGCGATGTACTTGCTAAAATTAGCCTGCCCGGCAGTAGTACCAGCTGGGGTTTCTATTTCGGGTTTACAAGCTGCTGCAAAAAGGATGATAGCAGCAACGAAACTATTTAATATATATCTTTTCATTTAAATTCCTCCTACCATTTATAAGTTAATGAAATACCAGGTGCATAAACCAGCGTTTTAAAGGTACCATCCAGGCCTGTTTCAATATTCTTTTGTTTACGCGATTTAACATCCTCAAAAAAGAACGATGCATTTACTTCGAAATGGCGGGTAGGCGTATAACCTAAACCGGCGCTTAAAATATAACGGTCAGCATCTGGTGCCTCTGGTGTTACATAGCCATCCTGAACCGGCGAGAAAGCATAACCTACACCAGCTCTTAAAGCTAATTTTTCTGATGCCTGATGATTGATACCCAATTTAAATGATGAACCATCACGATAGTTGCGGGCAGATTTAGTATCAGCCAAGGCTGGCGTATTGGTCGCATAATCAAATGATAAATCCTGGTAAATATGCCATTGTACCCAACTCGCATCAAATGCTAAAACGGTACTTTTTGATAACGGAATACCAACACCTAAACTAGTTGTTGCAGGCAAAGGCAATTCGGCATTGAATGTATTTCCAGGAGGAAAAGATCCTGTTAATGATTGTGGAACTGTAAAGTCTGCCGTACCCCCATCCAGTTTCGTAATTACTTTCGATTTATGCACCAGGGCAAAAGAGCTATTGCTTAATGTTTTAATATATAAACCAGCATTCCATCCGTAACCTTTACCCGTACCATCTAAGGTAACATGGCCAGAGCGCCCGTCAGGATAATTTACTGGTAATGCCCTTTGAAGGTTTACATCCCCATGGTTGTACACAAAACCAGCACCGATACCAATACGATCGGTAATTTTAATACTTAAAGTGGGCTGAAAATAGATTGCTTTTAAATTTAATGAGGTTAAAGTATACTTACCAGACCAGTTATCGCCCCAATCTACCAAACCACCAAATGGAGTATATACCCCCAGACCGAGCTTCCATTTATTTGATTTCGGCCCCCAAACAGCATAAAACTCGAAAGGTGGGGCAATTTTGTTCTTTACATTTTCTGTGATGTTAGAACCGCTTTGTTTGAAAGCTGATTTAAACAATAATGGGTTTACTCCTGCTGAAACTGAGTTTTTCTCTAAGAAAGTTACTGCACCAGGATTGTAAAATACAGAAGCCTCATCTAAGGCCAATGCAGAACCTGCACCGGCCATACCAATTTGTTTCTGTCCTTGTAAATTAACCTGGAAACCCTGCCCCAAAACCCAAAGTGGGGCAGAAAGTAATACGCTCAATAAAATTTTTTTCATTTATAAATGGTTATACACAAATATATACTATGCTAACATAGTATACAAGTATTTGTTCGTAAGAATTTTGATTGTCTTACGCCTGGGCAGTTGGTCCGCCGAAGCCCATAGGAAAAGGTGGTTCTTCTTGAGTTTTAATACGTCCGTTTACGGCTTCGAATTTTTGGATATTATCTTCTAATGCTGATAATAACCGCTTTGCATGCTCAGGAGTTAAAATAATCCTCGATTTAACTTTTGCCTTTGGTATACCCGGCATTACACGGATAAAATCCAATACAAATTCGGTATTTGAATGGGTAATAATAGCCAGGTTAGAAAAAATTCCTTCAGCAATTTCTTCAGATAACTCTATATTTAATTGATTATCGTTTTGTTGTTCTTCCATAATAGTTCAAAAATAAAAAATTCCGCTGCTTAATGGCGGAATTTTGAATATAATATTAGATATTAAAGTTACAAATCTGTTCCAAACAAAAAACTCCCTCAATATTGAGGGAGTTTTAAAATAAAATATCAAAAATATTAAGCTTCTACTTCTTCTTGTTTCGAAGCTAATAATTTATCGTATTCTTCTTGAGAACCAACAATGATTCTTTCGTAACCACGAACACCAGTACCTGAAGGGATTAAGTGACCTACGATCACGTTTTCTTTCAAGCCTAACATATTATCGCGTTTACCTGCAATTGCTGCCTCATTTAATACTTTCGTAGTTTCCTGGAACGAAGCCGCAGAAATGAACGATTTAGTACCTAATGATGCACGTGTAATACCTTGTAAGATAGAACTCGCAGTTGCCGGTCTTGCATCTCTCACCGTGATCTGTTTTAAATCTTTACGTTTTAATTGAGAATTTTCATCTCTTAATTTACGTAATGAAACAATCTGACCTGGTTTGAATTCAGTCGAATCGCCTGCATCTTCAACAACTTTCTTGTCGTACATGGCATCGTTTTCTTCTGAGAAGTCCCAACGATCTACTGCATTGTTTTCTAAGAAAATAGTATCTCCCGGATCTTCGATGTGAACTTTCTGCATCATCTGGTGAACAATCACCTCGAAATGTTTATCATTAATTTTCACACCTTGTAAACGATAAACCTCTTGAATACCATTTACTAAATATTCCTGAACTGCAGCAGGTCCTTTAATTGCAAGGATATCAGCAGGAGAAATTGAACCATCAGATAATGGCATACCTGCTTTCACAAAGTCGTTATCCTGTACAAGGATGTGTTTCGACAATGGAACAAGGTATTTTTTAACTTCACCATCTTTAGATTCGATTGTGATTTCACGGTTACCACGTTTAACACCACCTAAAGTTACCACACCATCAATTTCAGTTACTACAGCTGGGTTAGATGGGTTACGTGCTTCGAATAATTCCGTTACACGAGGTAAACCACCCGTAATATCTCGGGTTTTACCAGTTGCACGAGGAATCTTAGCGATAATCTGACCTGTTTGGATCGTTTCACCTTCATCAACTGAAACGTGTGCACCTACCGGGATGTTATAACCTTTGATAAACTCTCCTTTTTTGTCAACGATCTGAACTGAAGGGTTTTTCGTTTTATCACGGGTATCGATAATCACTTTTTCGCGGTGACCAGTTTGCTCATCAGATTCTTCGCGGTAAGTTACACCATCAATAATGGCATCGAATTGTGCTTTACCAGCAAACTCTGAAAGGATAACCGCGTTGTACGGATCCCACGAACAAATTTTATCGCCTTTAGTTACTTTATCACCTTCTTTAACGAATAAGAAAGCTCCATACGGAATGTTGTTGGTTACGATAACTCTACCGCTTCCTGGCTCAACAATTCTAAACTCACCTGAACGGCCCAATACAACCTGTACTGTTCCATCTTCGGTTTGTGTATCTACTGTACGGATATTTTCGAACTCAACAACACCATCAAACTTAGCTACGATGTTAGATTCTGCAGCAATGTTTGATGCAGTACCACCCACGTGGAAAGTACGAAGTGTTAACTGTGTACCTGGCTCACCGATTGACTGTGCTGCAATTACACCAACTGCCTCACCTCTTTGAACACGTTTACCAGATGCCAAGTTACGGCCATAACATAATGCACAAACTCCACGTTTAGATTCGCAAGTTAATACTGAACGGATCTCGATACCTTCTAATGGAGATTCTTCGATCAATTTAGCTACATCTTCGTTAATATCTTCGCCCGCACCTACCAATAAAGTGTTATCCAATGGATTGTACACATCATGTAATGAAGTACGACCTAAAATCCTATCGTATAATGGTTCAACAATATCTTCGTTATCTTTTAACGCAGTGGTATACATACCTCTTAAGGTACCACAATCGTTATCGTTAACAATCATATCCTGTGCCACATCATGTAAACGACGGGTTAAGTAACCCGCATCCGCCGTTTTTAACGCCGTATCCGCCAAACCTTTACGCGCACCGTGAGTAGAGATAAAGTACTCTAATACCGATAAACCTTCTTTAAAGTTTGATAAGATCGGGTTTTCAATGATATCGCCACCTGAACCTGATTTTTGAGGTTTCGCCATCAAACCACGCATTCCGCAAAGCTGACGAATCTGCTCTTTAGATCCACGTGCACCTGAATCAAGCATCATGTAAACTGAGTTAAAACCTTGGTTATCTGATGATAACTGAGTCATAACGAAAGTAGTTAACCTGTTGTTGATACGGGTCCAGATATCGATAATCTGGTTATAACGCTCGTTGTTGGTAATGAAACCCATGTTATAGTTGTTTCTTACCTCTTCAACCTCAGCTGCTGCCTGTTCTAATAAAGTATGTTTTTCTACCGGGATGTTTACGTCTTGTAGGTTGAATGATAAACCTCCTTGGAATGCCATTTTGAAACCTAATTCTTTGATATCATCTAAGAATTGAGAAGCACGGGCCATACCAGTCATTTTCACTACTTCACCAATAATATCCCTTAAAGATTTTTTGGTTAATAATTCATTGATATAACCAACCTCTTCAGGAACCATTTGGTTGAACAATACCCTACCTACCGTAGTTTCAGTTAATTTATTAACGATAGAACCATCTGCTTGTTTAACATTTACCCTTACTTTGATAAATGCATGCAAGTCTAATTCTTTCTCGTTATAAGCAATAATAACTTCTTCTGGAGAATAGAAAGCAGAATCCTGTCCTTTTACAACTCTAGTTTCATCTGTTCTACGGCCTTTAGTAATGTAATAAAGACCCAAAACCATATCCTGAGAAGGTACTGTAATTGGCGTACCATTTGCAGGGTTTAAGATGTTGTGTGCAGCCAACATTAATACCTGGGCTTCCAAAATTGCTGCGTTACCTAACGGTAAGTGAACAGCCATCTGGTCACCATCAAAATCGGCGTTGAATGCGGTACAAACTAATGGGTGTAACTGGATTGCTTTTCCTTCAATTAATTTTGGCTGGAAAGCCTGGATACCTAATCTGTGTAGCGTAGGTGCACGGTTTAATAATACCGGGTGACCTTTTAATACATTTTCTAAAATATCCCAAACTAATGGATCTTTTCTATCAACGATTTTCTTAGCAGATTTAACTGTTTTTACTACACCACGCTCAATCATCTTACGAATAATGAACGGTTTGTAAAGCTCAGCAGCCATATCTTTAGGAATACCGCACTCGTGTAATTTAAGGCTAGGCCCTACAACAATTACCGAACGAGCTGAATAATCCACACGTTTACCTAATAAGTTCTGACGGAAACGACCTTGTTTACCTTTCAAAATATCTGAAAGTGATTTTAAGGCACGGTTACCTTCAGTTTTTACCGCGTTAACCTTACGTGAGTTATCGAACAACGAATCTACAGCTTCCTGCAACATACGTTTTTCGTTACGTAAAATTACCTCTGGTGCTTTAATCTCGATCAAACGTTTTAAACGGTTGTTACGGATAATTACACGACGGTATAAATCATTTAAATCGGAAGTAGCGAAACGACCACCTTCTAATGGAACCAACGGACGTAATTCTGGTGGAATAACCGGAACGATTTTAACAATCATCCACTCAGGGCGATTCTCGATACGTGTATTGGCACCACGGAAAGCTTCAACAACCTGAAGGCGTTTTAAAGCCTCATTTTTACGCTGTTGAGAAGTTTCGTTAGCTGCCTGGTGACGTAAGTCGTAAGATAAAGTATCTAAATCAATACGTTTTAATAAATCTTCTAATGCTTCAGCACCCATTTTGGCGATGAATTTATTAGGATCTTTATCGTCTAAATACTGGTTTTCTTTAGGTAATTTATCTAAGATATCTAAATATTCTTCCTCTGTTAAGAAGTCCATATAGTTGATACCTTCCTCGGCCATTAAGCCCGACTGGATAACTACATAACGCTCGTAATAGATAATTAAATCTAATTTTTTAGTAGGTAAACCTAATAAATAACCGATTTTGTTTGGTAAAGAGCGGAAGTACCAGATGTGTGCAACAGGAACCACTAAAGCAATGTGGCCCATACGCTCACGACGTACTTTCTTTTCAGTTACTTCAACACCACAACGATCGCAAACAATACCTTTATAACGGATACGTTTGTATTTACCGCAATGACATTCGTAATCTTTTACCGGACCAAAAATACGCTCACAGAACAAACCATCACGCTCAGGTTTGTAAGTACGGTAGTTAATGGTTTCTGGTTTCAACACCTCACCGCTTGAACGTTCCAAAATAATTTCTGGAGACGATAAGCTAATCGTGATTGATGTGAAATTGCTTTTTAATTTATTATCCTTTTTGTAAGACATATCTTTTTGTTTTGAGTAGCAAGTATTTCGCATCAAGTATCAAGATCGGATTACCCGTCTTGATACTTGATACTTTAATACTTAATACTTAGTCTAACGTAATATCTAAACCTAATCCACGTAACTCATGTACCAATACGTTGAACGATTCTGGTACACCTGGCGTTGGTAGGTTTTCACCTTTAACAATGGCTTCGTAAGTTTTGGCCCTTCCGATTACATCATCCGACTTAACGGTTAAGATCTCTTGAAGAATATTAGCTGCACCGAATGCCTCTAATGCCCAAACCTCCATCTCACCAAAACGCTGACCACCAAACTGGGCTTTACCACCCAATGGTTGTTGTGTAATTAATGAGTATGGTCCGATTGAACGGGCGTGCATCTTATCATCAACCATGTGACCTAATTTCAACATGTAGATAATACCTACAGTTGTAGTCTGATCGAAACGCTCACCTGTTAAACCATTGTATAAGTAGGTTTTTCCTGAAGCTGGAACACCTGCTTTAGCAATCCATTCTTCCACCTCATCGTGCGTAGCACCATCAAAAATCGGAGTTGCAAATTTAACACCCAATTCTTTACCAGCCCATGCCAATACGGTTTCGTAGATCTGACCAAGGTTCATACGTGAAGGTACACCTAGTGGGTTCAACACGATATCAACCGGGCTACCATCAGCTAAGAAAGGCATATCTTCATCACGTACAATACGTGCAACAATACCCTTGTTACCGTGGCGACCCGCCATTTTATCACCTACTTTTAACTTACGTTTTTTAGCAACATAAACTTTTGCCATTTGTACAATACCCGATGGAAGCTCATCACCTACACTAATTGCGAATTTATCGCGTTTGTAAGCACCAAGTTCTTCATTAACGCGGATACCGTAGTTATGCAGCAACATTTTAATCAGCTCATTTTTATCATCATCAGTAGTCCATTTGTTAGGGCTAATGTGATCATAATTAAGTTCGGCTAAAATTTTCTGCGTAAACTTAGCTCCCTTAGCAACCAATAGTTCCTTGTAAATGTTGTATACACCTTGCGATGTTTTTCCATTTACAATGGTGAATAATTTGTCAACTAATTCAGCTTTTAATTTCTCAGTGATATTGTTATATCCTTTGTCTAATTTCTCAATTGCTGATTTTTCTTCAGCTTTTGTAGTTTTCTTAGCACGGCTGAATAATTTAGTATCAATTACCACACCTTGGATTGAAGGAGGAGTTTTTAAAGACGCATCTTTAACATCACCTGCTTTATCACCAAAAATAGCGCGTAGTAATTTCTCTTCCGGCGAAGGATCAGATTCTCCTTTTGGCGTAATCTTACCAATTAAAATATCGCCTTCTTTTACATCAGCACCAATACGGATAATACCGTTTTCATCAAGGTCTTTAGTAGCCTCTTCAGAAACGTTCGGGATATCTGGTGTTAATTCCTCTTCTCCACGTTTAGTATCACGTACTTCTAATTCAAACTCTTCAATATGCAATGAAGTGAAAACGTCATCACGAACAATACGCTCGTTGATTACAATCGCATCCTCAAAGTTGAAACCTTGCCAAGGCATAAACGCCACTTTCAAGTTTCTACCTAATGCCAATTCACCATTTTCAGTTGCATAACCTTCGCAAAGCACTTGTCCTTTGGTAACTTTCTGACCTTTCTTAACGATTGGTTTTAAGTTGATACAAGTATTCTGGTTGGTTTTTTTGAATTTAATTAAACGGTAAGTTTTGCTATCGCCTTCAAATGAAACTAAACGATCATCTTCGTTACGTTCATATTTAATGGTAATCTCGTTAGCATCAACATACTCTACAATACCATCACCTTCTGCATTGATCAGCGTTCTCGAGTCACGTGCAACGCGACCTTCTAAACCTGTACCAACAATTGGTGCTTCAGGACGTAACAATGGCACGGCCTGACGTTGCATGTTTGATCCCATCAAAGCCCTGTTCGCATCATCATGTTCCAAGAATGGAATTAACGAAGCAGCAATTGAAGTAATCTGGTTAGGTGCAACGTCCATTAAGTCTAATTTCTCAGGCTCAATAATCGGGAAGTCACCCTCGTAACGCGCTTTAACACGTGGTGTCGTAAAGTTACCTTTATCATCGTACTCTGCATTTGCCTGAGCGATGGTTTTACCATCTTCATCTTCTGCTGATAAATAAATAACGTCTGAATCAACAACTACTTTACCATCTTCAACACGTTTGTATGGTGTTTCAATGAAACCTAAATTATTGATTTTTGCATGCACACAAAGTGATGAAATCAAACCAATATTTGGTCCCTCTGGGGTTTCAATCGTACATAAACGACCATAGTGGGTATAGTGAACGTCACGCACCTCGAAACCGGCACGCTCACGTGATAAACCACCTGGGCCTAATGCCGATAAACGGCGTTTGTGAGTAATCTCTGCTAATGGATTCGTTTGATCCATGAACTGAGATAACTGGTTGGTACCAAAGAAAGAGTTGATAACAGATGATAACGTACGGGCGTTAATCAAATCAGTTGGTGTAAACACCTCGTTATCGCGAATGTTCATACGCTCACGGATTGTTCTGGCCATACGGGCTAAACCAACACCAAATTGTGCGTACAATTGCTCACCTACCGTACGTACACGACGGTTAGACAAGTGATCGATATCATCCACTTCCTCTTTTGAGTTGATCAATTTGATCAGGTATTTCACAATCGCAATAATATCTGCTTTTGTTAATACTTTAACCTCATCAGGCGTATTCATTTTCAATTTACGGTTAATGCGGTAACGACCAACATCCCCTAAATCATAACGTTTATCAGAAAAGAATAAACGATCAATGATACCACGCGCTGTTTCCTCATCAGGTGGTTCTGCGTTACGCAAAGCACGATAGATGTTTTCTACAGCTTCTTTTTCTGAGTTTGAGGTATCTTTTTGTAATGTATTATATATAATGGTATAATCAGCCTGACTTGCGCCATCCTCTTTCGATAAGATGATGCTTTTTACGCCAGCTTCGATAACCATATCAATGTGTTCGTCTTCTAAAACGGTTTCTCTTTCAAGAATCACTTCATTACGGTCGATAGAAACTACCTCACCGGTATCTTCATCAACAAAATCTTCAACCCATTTTTTCAATACCCTTGCCGCAAGTTTACGACCGATATATTTCTTTAAACCAGATTTACTAACTTTTACTTCGTCAGCAAGATCAAAAAGTTCCAAGATGTCTTTATCAGAATCGTAACCGATAGCACGTAATAAAGTGGTAACCGGGAATTTTTTCTTACGATCGATATAAGCATACATCACGTTATTAACGTCTGTAGCAAACTCGATCCATGAACCTTTGAAAGGAATTACACGTGCAGAGTACAATTTGGTTCCGTTAGTGTGGCGGCTTTGGCCGAAGAACACTCCTGGAGAACGGTGTAATTGCGAAACGATAACACGTTCTGCACCGTTGATAACAAACGTACCTTTTGGTGTCATATACGGGATAGTACCTAAGTACACATCCTGGATAATGGTTTCAAAATCTTCATGTTCTACATCATTACAAGAAAGCTTAAGCTTTGCTTTTAATGGAACATTGTAGGTTAATCCACGCTCAATACACTCGTGTATATCGTAACGTGGCGGATCAACAAAATAATCAAGAAACTCCAATACGAAGATATTTCTTGAATCTGTTATTGGAAAGTTTTCAGCAAACACTTTAAACAAACCCTCGCTTGAGCGGTCGTCTGATGTGGTATCTATCTGGAAAAATTCTCTGAATGATTGCAATTGCACATCCAGAAAATCCGGATAGTCTATAATGTGCTTACTAGTTGCAAAATTTACTCTTTGTTCGACTGTCTTTGCCAATGGACTAAAAGATTTTAGTTTAAGAATAAACTATTTGTTTGGTTCAGATTTTAAACAGGCTCATTAACCAAACAAAATGAGATGTTTATAAACAGGTAAAGACACCGACATTTTCAGTCGGTGTCTAATACATTTTTAGCTTAGCTAAGTTAAGTGATTACTTAATCTCAACTACTGCTCCAGCTTCTTCTAATTGTTTTTTAAGAGCTTCTGCTTCGTCTTTAGCAACACCAGCTTTTAATTCTTTTGGTGCTCCGTCTACTAAGTCTTTAGCTTCTTTCAAACCTAAACCAGTTAAGTCTTTAACAAGTTTTACAACTGCTAATTTCTGACCACCAGCTTCTTTTAAGATTACATCAAAAGATGTTTTTTCTGCAGCAGCAGCAGGTGCATCACCACCAGTAGCAGGACCAGCAACTACAGCAGCAGCTGCAGGCTCAATACCATACTCATCTTTTAAGATTTGAGCTAATTCATTAACTTCTTTTACTGTTAAGTTTACTAATTGCTCAGCAAACGCTTTTAAATCTGCCATTTTATTAAGATTTTAAAAATTTACGTGTGTAATAATTTTGTTTAATTTGCGAACTTAAGGTGTTCGTTAACCTTCTCTTTCTTGAAGAGTTTTAACAATTCCTGCAATTTTGCTACCGCCTGATTGAAGTGCAGATAGAACATTTTTAGCTGGTGACTGTAATAATCCAATGATATCGCCAATAAGCTCTTCTCTTGATTTTAAGCTTACTAAGTTATTCAATTGATCGTCGCCAACGTATACTGATGAATCTATATATGCTGCTTTAAGCACAGGTTTATCAGAAGTTTTTCTCAAAGTTTTAATCAACTTAGCCGGAGCGTTTGCTGTTTTTGAGAATAATAATGATGATGAACCTTTAAGCGCTTCGTATATCTCAGAAGCATCGCCATCTAAACCTTCAATCGCTTTGCGGATTAAAGAGTTTTTAGCAACCTTCATTACGATATCACCTTCGAAACATTTGCGGCGGATGTTATTGATCTGCTCTACAGAAAGGCTAGATGTATCAGCAATATAGAAATTGCCAAACTCTTGCATTTGTCCTTGTAGTTCTAAAACTACTTCGTTTTTTTCTTCTCTGTTCATGATTAGATCCCCGCTACTGATTTTGTTTCAATTGCAATCCCAGGACTCATTGTAGAAGACACGTGAATGCTCTTAAAATAAGTTCCTTTTGCAGCAGATGGTTTTAATTTAGAAATTACTTGAATAATCTCAAGTGCATTCTCATAAATTTTATCTGCTGGGAATGATACTTTTCCTATCGAGGCGTGTATGATACCCGTTTTGTCTACTTTAAAATCAATTTTACCTGCTTTAACTTCTGTTACAGCTTTACCAACTTCGTTAGTTACTGTTCCAGATTTTGGATTAGGCATTAAGTTTCTTGGACCTAAAACACGGCCCAATTTACCTACCTTAGCCATACAAGCTGGTGTAGTGATAATAATGTCTACATCGGTCCAACCACCTTCAATTTTAGCTACATACTCGTCTAAACCTACGAAGTCTGCGCCAGCTGCTTTCGCTTCTTCTTCCTTATCAGGAGTTACTAAAGCTAAAACACGTACAGTTTTACCTGTTCCGTGTGGTAAAGTAGCAATACCACGTACCATTTGATTGGCTTTACGCGGATCTACCCCTAAAGATACATCAATATCAACTGAAGCATCGAATTTAGTAGTAGTGATTTCTTTTACCAAAGCAGCAGCATCCTTCAAAGTATAAGCTTTACCAGCTTCTATTTTAGCATGTGCCTTTTTTTGATTTTTAGTTAATTTCGCCACTGTTGTAAACTGTTTTTTAATTAATTGTTCCAGGGTGCGTCACCAGAAACGGTGATTCCCATACTGCGTGCTGTTCCAGCAACCATACTCATTGCTGATTCGATTGTAAATGCATTTAAATCAGGCATTTTATCCTCAGCAATAACTTTAATCTGGTCCCAGGTCACCGACCCAACTTTCTTACGGTTAGGCTCAGCAGAACCACTCTGTAATTTAGTAGCATCTTTTAACTGAATAGCTACCGGAGGGGTTTTGATGATGAAATCGAATGACTTATCAGCATAAACAGTAATTACAACTGGCAATACTTTACCTGCTTTATCTTGGGTACGAGCGTTGTACTGTTTGCAAAACTCCATGATATTCACCCCTTTAGCACCTAATGCAGGTCCTACTGGTGGCGATGGATTTGCCGCTCCGCCTTTGATCTGTAATTTGATCATTGCACTGACTTCTTTTGCCATTTTGTGTTTTTTGTTTATTTAAAACTCAATGTTAAATAGTGGAAGCATGTAACATTTAATTCCTTATAGCTCCTATAAAGCTTAAAGGACTGCAAAGATATGGATAATCTTACATTACTGCAATAGATACAGCGAAATATATTTTTAAATGTATAACATATTAGGAATATACCTGATATAACGGTTAAGAACAACCATTGTACCGACTATACAATTATAGGATATGCAATCTTTTCAATCTCAAATAAAGATAACTCCTTTGTTCTTACAGCTTAAAACTTAGGTTTTTGTAAGCAATTTAAAAAACCATTAAAAAGAAAAAACCGCAAAAAGTAAATCTTGCGGTCTTATTTTATTTTAAAAAATTTCTTATTCTTTTTCTACCTGCATGTAGTTAAGCTCAAGTGGTGTTTTACGACCGAAGATTTTAACCATTACTTTCAGTTTTTTCTTCTCTTCGTTTACCTCTTCGATAATACCTGAGAAACCATTGAAAGGTCCGTCCATCACTTTAATACCTTCGCCAACATAGTAAGGTACATTCATGGTCTCGCCCTGCTCACTCATTTCATCAACCACACCTAAAATACGGTTCACTTCTGCCTGGCGCATTGGGATAGGATTACCAGCTTTATCACCTAAGAAACCAATCACACTATTAATTCCTTTAATGATATGTTCTAATTCTCCATCTAATGTAGCTTCGATTAAAACATAACCTGGATAAAAGTTACGTTCTTTGGCGATTTTTTTACCATCTTTCATTTGGTAGTATTTTTCCATTGGTATTAAAACCTGCGGAACCAAATGAGAGAAACCTAAACGGCTGATCTCAGCATCAATATACTGCTTTA
Organism: Pedobacter sp. SG908; assembly: GCF_011759615.1. NCBI lineage: Bacteria > Pseudomonadati > Bacteroidota > Sphingobacteriia > Sphingobacteriales > Sphingobacteriaceae > Pedobacter > Pedobacter sp. SG908. Next base: position 729,740 of record NZ_JAAOYY010000001.1, on the reverse strand, counting down.
CTTTCTTTTCTTTACCGCTAACAGCCCTTACAACGTACCACTTTAGATCGCTCATTAGTAAATATTAATTAGAAAGTGATTTATAAAAAGTATCTAACACAAATGTTGATCCTTTATCCATTGCAAAAATAACCAATGCAATAATTAAAGAAGCCACTAATACAAGAATTGCAGAACTTTGCAGTTCGCCCCAGGTAGGCCATGTAACCTTCTGGGTCATTTCATCGTACGATTCTTTTATAAACTCAACTACTTTAGCCATATTTAATTTATTGAATGACAGAATGACTAAATGAGTGAATGATAATATTCGAAAGCTAACTTTCAAATTCAATCATTCACTCATTCAATTACTCAACCACTGTTTTGAGCACGGGAACAAGGATTCGAACCCTGATCAAAGGTTTTGGAGACCTCTATTCTACCGTTGAACTATTCCCGTATTTAGAAAGCGAAGTGTTTAAGTGTACCCAAACACTTCGCTTTTCTTATTTTTTCTTAAGTCCCGGTAAACCGGGATTTAGGATTTATTTTAAAATTTCAGTTACCTGACCAGCACCTACTGTTCTACCACCTTCACGGATAGCGAAACGTAGACCTTTTTCCATTGCGATAGCGTTGATCAACTTTACAGTGATTGTAACGTTATCACCTGGCATTACCATCTCAGTACCTTCAGCTAGTGAAATCTCACCAGTAACGTCTGTTGTACGGAAATAGAATTGAGGACGGTATTTGTTGAAGAATGGTGTGTGACGACCACCTTCTGCTTTTGATAATACATAGATCTCAGCTTTGAAATCAGTGTGAGGAGTTACTGAACCTGGTTTACAGATTACCATACCACGACGGATATCAGTTTTCTCAATACCACGTAACAATAAACCTACGTTATCACCAGCTTCACCGTAATCTAAGATTTTACGGAACATCTCAACACCAGTTACTGTAGATTTTAAGTTCTCAGCACCCATACCTAAGATCTCAACTGGATCTCCAGAGTTGATTACACCACGCTCAATACGACCAGTAGCAACAGTACCACGACCAGTAATTGAGAATACGTCTTCAACAGGCATTAAGAATGGAAGATCAGTTAAACGTGGAGGAATTGGAATGTAGCTATCAACAGCATCCATTAATTCCATAATTTTACCAACCCATTTAGGATCGCCGTTTAATCCACCTAATGCAGAACCTTGGATTACAGGAATATCATCACCTGGGAATTCGTAGAATGATAATAATTCACGAACTTCCATTTCTACTAATTCTAATAATTCAGGATCATCAACCATATCCACTTTATTCATGAATACAACTAATGAAGGTACACCAACCTGACGAGCTAATAGGATGTGCTCGCGAGTTTGTGGCATTGGACCATCAGTAGCAGCAACAACGATAATTGCACCGTCCATCTGAGCAGCACCAGTAACCATGTTTTTCACGTAATCCGCGTGACCTGGACAGTCAACGTGCGCATAGTGACGGTTAGCTGTTGAATACTCAACGTGAGCTGTATTGATTGTAATACCTCTTTCTTTTTCCTCTGGAGCAGAGTCAATTGAATCGAATGAACGTGCCTCAGTTAAACCAGCATCAGCCAAAACTTTTGTAATAGCTGCTGTTAAAGTTGTTTTACCGTGATCGACGTGACCGATTGTACCGATGTTTAAGTGCGGTTTACTGCGGTCAAATTTTTCTTTTGCCATTTTATTTATAACTAATTAGTAGGTTAACTTTTTATTATTTTTTATTTATTGTTACTTCAACACAAAAAACCTTGTCTACTCTGCTTATTAAACAGATTTAACAAAGCTTTATTATACCTGAGCCAACTATGGGAATTGAACCCACGACCTCTTCCTTACCAAGGAAGTGCTCTACCGCTGAGCTAAGTCGGCTTTTTAGTTTCCAGTTCCAGCTTATTTAGTTTTAACTATGTTAAAACTGTTACCGATAACTGCCCACTTTCTAATTTTTATTGGAGCGGAAGACGAGGTTCGAACTCGCGACCTATAGCTTGGAAGGCTATCGCTCTACCAACTGAGCTACTTCCGCTTTTAAAAACCAGTGATTGATTGAATGAAAGAATGAGAGAATTATTCTATCATTAAAACATTTGGTCATTCATTTAAAGTGTGGGGAGAGAAGGATTCGAACCTTCGAAATCTTGCGATAACAGAGTTACAGTCTGTCCCATTTGGCCGCTCTGGAATCTCCCCATCTTTTACTTTAAAATGCTAACACTTTAAAATAAAAAGAGCCTCCTATCGGAATCGAACCAATGACCTACTGATTACAAGTCAGTTGCTCTACCAGCTGAGCTAAGGAGGCTTTAAATTTTGTGCAATGATACGAAAAATCTTCATTTTTCATACTATTAACGTGTTTTTTTAAAACTTTTATCTTTTTAAAGAACAAGCCTTTTCTTCTTGGCCTAACACCGTTTCCGAAAGGGAATGCAAATATACACACTTATATTTCACTTCAAAATAAATTTGAAAAAAATAATGAAGTTATTTTAGTTAGTGCTCATTATATGCCTGAAGAAGCTTAATAATCAATCGCTTAAAATTGAATATTTTTTTTCCTTTTTTTTCGGCTATTGTCCTCTTAAACGTGATTATAATGCGTAATCACAATAATCAACAACAAATAACGAACAAATTAATTTCAATAAAGTTGAAATTTAGGTAGCAAGACAGGCTTTCTTTATGAAGAATTGTTTAAAAAATTAGAATTAGTTGATAGCAACATGCACGAATAGCGCTCGGTTTTCTTTAATTATTTGAGAAAACTGATATAAAGAAATGCCGTAATCCCAACTGAAGCGTTAGCGAAACATCAAAAGTACGCTCGAGATGGCGACACCAAAGAACGTTATCATCAAAAACAAAAAGAGCGGCACATTTAACTGTACTGCTCTTTCGCTTATATAATTTTTGTGGCTTATTAATAGTCAGCGGCTTCGCTTTCACTTAAAATTGCTTTATGCTCACTTAATTTCGCACGTGTTTTATCTTTATGTTTCGTAATCTGCTTTCTTAACGATTCGATTGCCAGATCTGTGGCTTCTTCAAATGATTTACATTGTTCTTTAGCGAAGAGGGTACCTCCAGGTACAATGAGTTTAATCTCACTGATCTTATTGGCCTCGTCCTCTACATTCTCTAACTTTAAATACACTTCCCCGCTAATAATCTGGTCGAAAAACTGATCTAGCTTATTTGCTTTTTTTTGTATAAAATCTAACAACTTACTGTCTGCACTGAAGTGGATTGATTGAACTCCGATTTTCATTTTTCCTCCTTTTTTTATGCCTTTGGATGGGCTTGTTTATAAATTGTTTTTAATCTTTCGATCGAATTATGGGTGTAAACCTGGGTTGCCGCTAAACTGGCATGGCCCAAAAGTTCTTTAATTGCATTCAGATCTGCTCCTGCATTTAACAGGCTTGTTGCATAACTGTGCCGGAGCACGTGGGGACTTTTCTTCTCATTGCTTGATACGTGGTTTAGGTATGAGGTAACAATACGGTATATTAATTTTGGATATGCCGCTGCACCTGTATTGGTAACGATTAAGATAAGCAAATTGTTATTAAAGTTTTGCAACTTTTTTAGGTCAATATAGGTATTTACCTGATTGATAAGCTGTTTATTTACAGGAATAATTCTTTCTTTATTCCTTTTACCCAATACTTTTATCGTTCCTGAATAAATATCAATATCAGTATCTTTTAACTGCAGCAGTTCTGTTAAACGCATACCAGTTCCAAAAAGCAGTTCGATTACCAAATGATCTCGAACGGAAGGAAAACTTTCATCGAAATATTGCCCCGAATCTAATAAATGATCCATTTTTTGTGCATCGACAAAAACAGGCAGCCTTTTAGGGGTTTTTGGGGCTTTAATTAAAGCAGTGGGATTTTGATCAATATTTCCGGCTCTATGCAAAAATTTATAAAAGCTCCGCAAAGCTGAAAGTTTTCTATTAATGGTCTGTTCCGATATTTTTTCCTCCATCAGCTCAACCAGATAACTGCGCAGGTGGGTATGTTTTACCTCAAGAAAATCCAGTTCCGATCGCTTAACAAATTCTTCAAATTGATTTAAATCTGCTTGATAAGAAGTAACGGTATGCGGAGAATAGCGCTTCTCGTGAGTTAAATAGGTGATAAAACTTTTTAGCAACATTCAATAACGTTTTGCGGGGTATTGATATGAAGTTACAAATAGTTTTGATATAAAGAAATCATTAATTAATTGTTTATTGTAAAGTTTTTCATTTCTTTTTAAAACAAAAAAGTCCCAATCAAACGATTGGGACTTTAATATATTATATCTTAAACAACTATGCAGTTGTATCTTGATTCATATTCTGAATGTAAACAGCATGTTTAATTTCAGTACGGCGAGCAACGGATTTTTTCTCGTATGCTTGGCGACTACGTAGTTCTCTCAATACACCAGTTTTTTCAAACTTTTTCTTGAAACGTTTAAGGGCTTTATCTAATGATTCGCCGTCTTTAATGTTGATAATGATCATAACGCTGAAATACCTCCTCTCGTGGTTTTTAAATTTTCCCTTGTTATCGGGGCTGCAAATGTAAGCAAAATATTGAAAACTAGAAAGGTTTGGTTATTATTTTTAGATTTAATTGAGATTAAATAGTAGCATCTTTAAAAAATGACACTTACCCTTCTCTCCATTATTACAATAAAACAAAATTTAAGCACTCAAAAACAATAGCCAATAACATAAAGAGACAATCTTTGTTAGCAGATTATCTCTTTATGCGTGCATAAAAATATTAATTATCAGTCATGAGTTTATTGTACAACAACTCTGCTCCCGAGATTGGCCAAATATATTGTGTCGAAGTTGGAGGCACAGGATCAACATTGCTTTTACCAGGGATGGTTAAGCCTAAACGTAACAAATCAGGACTCCTAAAACCCTCGCCCAAAAATTCGATATTACGCTCTTTGAGGAAAGTATCAAACAAGGCTTGTGATGAACCAAAGCCTGCCACGGTAAAAACAGTTGTTGCATCCGATCTAGACCTTACAGCATTGAGCAAGGCAACAGCTCTTGCATCTACAGAATTTGTACTTCTTGCAATAGCCTCACCAAGATTAAGCAATACCTCAGAATAACGTATCACCGGAACATAATCTGCATATCCCGCGGCGGCAAGTGTGGGAAATTTAGACATATAAGGTAACCCTGCAGATATGGTAATAAAACTCCTTCTTTTATCTGCAGTTGTAAAAGTTGGATCTCCGATAATTCCACTTGGATTTAAAGAGTATAGTTTTACCCCAAAAAAATATGAGCCTAAAGCACTTTGTCCTCCGCCTACTTCAGTTCCACTTACAAAGGGCATCGACAAAATGGATTCGCTTGTGGTATATGGGGCTTTAAACACATTGGTAATATCATTTTGCAAAGAAAGCGGAACACCTGTTGTAGCTATAAAAGGGGCACCGGTGCTTACAATTTTATTTGCTTCAGTTATTACTTCGGCGTATTTCTGCATGGTAAGATATACCCTTGTTTTAAATGCAATTGCTGTATTTCGATGCGCTCTTGTTACATTAGTTACCGCAACGGTTCCGTAAGTTAAGGGCAGATCTGTTTCTGCTTCATTTAAATCTTTCAGAATCTGCGTATAAACCGTACCAACTGAACTTCTGGCCAGATCGTAATTCCCAGCTACCGAATTCCCTGTTAAACGCAATGGCAAACCCGGTTTTATTCCCAAACCATCATAATAAGGTCTGGCATAAAGCTGAAGTAAGCTATAATAAGATATGGCACGAATTAATTTAGCCTCTGCAATATAGTTTTTGGCTACTGCATCGCCAACTACCGAAGTTCCTTTTGCCGCCATCCCTTCAATAAACAAATTACATCTGTTTATCGTGTTGTAGGCAGAAGCCCAAAAATCAGTAACTTCTTGTGCACCATTTCCTAGTGTATAATTATAGGTTTGGTAAGCCGTTACTGAGTTGCTGCTTTGTGCAATAAAATTATCTGCCCTGAGTTCGTTATAAACCAGATAACGGCTTCCATAAAAGTCTCCCGCCCTTAAACCAGCGTACAAACCCAATACCTGGCCCTGAATTCTTCCTACAGTTGAAAACTGTGCATAATTGAGCGTTGCAACAGCAGTTTCTGACTCTGGCGTAAGAAATTCTTTCTTGCAGCTTGCAAACAAAACAATTGTTAAACAAGTGATATATATTAGTCTCCTTTTCATTTTTTTTAAATTATTTATTAGAACTTAACTGATAAACCTGCTGTAAACACTCTACCATTCCCTACTGAGTTTCTTTCTACCCCTTGGGCAGAGTTACCTGCAATTGAATTTCCATTTGAAGATACTTCTGGATCTGATCCGGGGTATTTCGTAAAAATCAAAAGATTATTTCCGCTCACGTATATCCTTACATTTGAAAGCCTTATTTTAGTCAAAAAGTCTTTTGGCAGTGTGTAGCCAAAACTGGCGCTCCTTAATTTAAGAAAATCGCCTTTAAAAACATTAACATCAATAGGGAATGATGAACCATTAGAAACGTTATCTCCATTGATGATTTTTGGAATATCAGTTTCCTGACCTGGTGCCGTCCATCTTCTTAACATATCTTCAGAGTTGTTCCAAAAACGCTGATCTCTTAAACCAGAGTTTGTTCCATAATAAATATAAAAGCCAAGTTGAAACGTAAAAGTAAGACCTAAATCAAACTGTTTGTAGCGAAATGTATTATCGAAACCTCCCGAAAATTTAGGTTGGGTATTGCGGTAAGCAATGCCGTCATTATTTAAGGAAATACCATTCTTGGCTTCTGTACCATCTTCATAAGAGTATCTGAATTGCCCAGTAGGAGCCACTTGTTGATAAAGCACTTTTTTTCCTGTAGATTTTTCAATAAAAATTCTTCTGCCTGTGGCTGCATCTACACCAGCTGTTTGGACAGCATAAATCATTCCCAAGGGCCCTCCAACCTTCGAAATACTTGCCGATTCTAATGTAGATGTGGCTTGTATAAATTGAGTTAGTCCCTCCGAAAGTGAAGTAATTTCATTTTTATTATATGATATGTTAAAGGAAGGAGACCAACTAAAGCTAGCGGAGCGAATGGCATCCCCGCTAACAGTAAACTCATATCCTTTATTATACATAGAGGCGATATTAAGCAGAGGTCTTGATGGTAAACCCGCGGATGGCACCTGAGGAACTTCGTAAATTAAGCCATCAAGTGAGTTCTTATAATAAGCTGCCTCAACAGTAATCCTATCGTTCAGAATACCAAAATTAAAGCCTAAATCAAGCTTTTTGCTCGATTCCCAGCCAATTTGGTCATTTCCTGTTTGGCTAGGCACTAAAGTTGGCGAACCGTTGTATAAACCTGTACTATAGAATGAATATGAAGCCAAGTTTCCTAAACCACTGGTATTACCTACCGTTCCGTATGAACCTCTAATCTTAAAACTTGAAAAAGCCTTATCTAAACCTGCTTTTGCCCAGAATTTCTCATTTGCTATTTCCCAACCCAATCCTATTCCATAAAAAACGCCTTTTTTATTGTCTGCTCCAAATGCAGAGTATTCGTCCTGGCGGACGTTTGCCGTTAGATAATATTTCTTATCATAATCGTAAGTTAACCCACTGAAAAAAGAAACAAGGTAATTTTCGCCCATGTTGGCAACATTTACCGATGGCGTAGCATACCCAGCGGCGAAAACATTAAATGCAGGATCTGATAGTGTTGTACGCGATGCGCCAAACCCCAAAGAAGTACTCCTTTGTTGCTCATTACCCAATAATAGGGAGACATTGTGTTTTTGAGCAAAGGTGCGGTTTGCCTGGACAGTATTTGTTAACACCCAGCGTTTGTTTTTATTCAGACTTTCGGCTGCTGAACCACCTGCAGCTGCCGAACCACCATTAATTGGATTAGCAAAAGAATCGTTATCAGAAAATATATAGTCGATTCCGTAGGTAGATTTGGCATTTAACCAAGGGGTAATATTTGCCTGCAAATAAATATTGCCTTGAATATGATTGATCTCATTATTCGAGCGGTCTAAATTAAGTACTGCCGCCGGATTATAAAACCCAACATCCGAACCCACATTTGCCCCCCTACCAATAGTTGTTGCGTTAAACACACTGTAACTTCCATCGTTATTATAGGGAGAAACATTGGGCGCCGTTACAATTGCCAACCTACCAAGCCCACCTGTTCCGAAAGCTTCTCCGGCCAAAGAACCAGTAGATGTGGCAGAGAGGTTTTCTTCATTCGAATAGGACAACTTACCACCAACAGCAAAAATCTTCCCTTCCCGATGATCAACCTTAAATAATCCAGCCTTTCTATTGTAGTTATTATTTGCCACAATACCTTCTTGTTTAGTATAACTACCAGACATGTAATAGTTTGTAAATTCATTACCACCCGAAATGCTCAAGGTATTGCTATTGGAATAACCTGTTCTATATACATAATCGTACCAATTGGTATTGATTACATTTCCTGAAGCGTCATTTGATAGTGCGAAATACTTCCTGTTTGCTAAAACAGGGTTCGTATTATCGAAAGTACCTGCATTTCTCAAACCTTCATTTTTAAGATCAGTGTATTGGTATGCATCTAATAATACGGGCAAGTTTCTTGGCTTGGTAGACCCAACCCAGGTATCGAAATTAACAACTGCCCTACCTGTCTTCCCTTTTTTAGTGGTGATTAGTATAACGCCGTTAGCTCCGCGACTACCATAAATAGCCGATGCAGCTGCATCTTTTAAAACCTCCAAACGCTCAATATCATTTGGATTTATACTCGACAGGGCATTACCTGGTGCACTAGAACCACTCAAATCTCCTGTGTAGGTGGCCACACCATCGATTACGATTAAAGGATAAGAACTCAATGATATTGAGTTTGTACCCCGGATACGGATAACCGGAGGATTATTTAGCACACCATTGGGTATGGTAATCTGAACACCGGCAGCCTTTCCGCCCAAAGCTTGGTCAAAACTTTGAACGGGTTTATTTTCGAGATCTTTACCCGAAATTGTGGAAATAGATCCGATATTATCTTTCTTCCTTAATGTAGCGTATCCAGTTACGATAACATCGGTTAAATCATTATTTTCTTCTTTCAGTGCAACGTTTAAAGTTGAACCAGTAATTGAAACGGTTTTGCTTGCAAAACCAATAAAACGAAAGGTAAGAGAAGCGGTGCTGTTGGGGATAGCAATACTATATACGCCATCACTGCCAGTTTGTGCTACAATTCTTGCACCAGGTACCACAACTGAAACGCCTGGGATAGGAAGGCCATCTTTTTCTGATGTAACTTTTCCGGTAATTTTTTTCTGTTGTGCCAATACAGAGAAACTCATCACCACGAGAAGGAACGAAACGAGTAATTTTTCTTTCATGCTTTTAGTTTTAGTTTATTGATTAGTTATTATTGAGGAAATTGCATTCAATTACAAAACCAACCTTATACAATCGATCAATAAGCTAAAAAAGCCACACACATTCAAGAAAAAACCCTTAGATCTGATTAAAAACAAAAAAAAATACCACCCATCTTACCGTGAATTAAAAAATTCACTTAATAAAATAGTGATATTTGGTTAAAAAAGTTTGTTTAGGTTATGATTTTTATAAAAAAACTAAAAAAACACAATAAAAAAGAATAAAAAATGTAATAATTTAATATACAAAACAAATAATTAATAAAAAAAAACAATTAAAATCTAAAAAAACTAGAAATTAAACACAAAAATCAAACTAAAAAAACTTTTAACACAAAAAAAACAGTATTAAATCAGCAAAAATACGCTTGCATTTTTTTAGTCGAGATGGTTAGTATATTCTATTCTTTTCTTACTTTTAATTCAAAAAATTAAAATGACAACAGGCAAAAAAGTAGGCTCAATTATCGCAGTCATAGTCGTTATTTTACTCGTAGCAATTTGCTATTATCGTTATTTCTTTGTTTTTGGCGAAGGCGTAAAAGCCGGCGAATTAAATTATGTAGTGAAAAAGGGCTACATATTTAAAACCTACGAAGGGAAATTGATCCAGAGCGGAATAAAATCTAGACAAACAGGAACGCTACAGAACAACGAATTCGAATTTTCTATCGCTAATCAGGAAATTGCTGAAAAAATGATGGCCAATAGTGGCAAATTTTTCGAATTACACTACAAAGAATATAAACACACCCTGCCATGGCGTGGATTTAGTGTTTATGTTGTGGATAGCATTTTAACCACGAAAGATATAACGCAATAAGGCAAATGGTTTAGGGTTTAGGGTTTAGGGTTTAGGGGGAATTATTATTCTGAAGATTAGTTTTAAAATCCTACACCATAAACTTTTCACCTTCTAATCTTTTTTAGGCACCTTCGCCCCTTCTTTCCTGGCTTCAGATAATCCGATAGCAATAGCCTGCTTTTTGGAAGTCACTTTTTTACCTGATCCGCTTTTAAGCTTACCTTCTTTCATCTCATGCATGGTTTTTTCTACTTTCTCACCTGCTTTTTCTGAATACTTTGCCATTTTCTTTATTTATTAATTATTAGTTCAATATTTCAAGAATGGTTAATTCGGTTAATTGTTTAACTGCTCCAAACGCCTACCGCTAAGCGCCAAACAACTTTAGTCTTTAGTAAAAACATAGTTTTAATCAGCTTGGTTTTGAAAATTTTAAAACAAAAAAAATCCGGAGGCGGTTAAACCGTCCGGATTACTCATAATATATTTGGTTTTTAATAAGGTTGAGGCTTAGAGTGTAAAGTTTAAGGTGATCGACATTAAGCCTAAGCCCTCTACCTCGACAATACTTCTCTGGCAATTACAATTTTTTGTATTTCTGATGTTCCCTCTCCTATTGTACATAACTTACTATCCCGATAAAATTTCTCAACCGGAAAGTCTTTAGTATAACCATAACCACCAAATATCTGAACGGCATCTGTAGCTACCCTTACCGAAACTTCTGAGGCAAAATATTTCGCCATTGCCGATTCTTTTGTCATAGGCAAATGCCTGTTCTTTAAATCTGCCGCCTGCCTGATCAATAACTCTGCTGCTTCAATCTCTGTAGCCATATCAGCGAGTTTGAAACTAATGGCCTGGAAGCTGGAGATTGGCTGACCAAACTGCTGGCGTTGTTTCGAATAGGCAACAGCAGCATCAAAAGCACCTTTTGCAATCCCTAAGGCCAATGCAGCAATAGAAATTCTTCCGCCGTCTAAAACCTTCATGGCCTGTTTAAAGCCTTCGCCAACATTGCCCAACAAATTAGCTTTTGGTACGCGACAATTATCAAAAATCATTTCTGTGGTTTCTGATGCCCGCATGCCCAGTTTATTTTCTTTTTTCCCAGCGGTAAAACCAGGTGTACCACGTTCTACCACAATGGCCGAAATCCCTTTCGAGCTCCCCTGCTCCCCTGTTCTTACCATAACAACCGCAATATCGCTGCTTTTGCCATGGGTAATCCAATTTTTTGCCCCATTAATAATGTAATCGTCGCCATCTTCAACCGCAGTGGTCATCATTCTTAAGGCATCCGAACCTGTATTGGCTTCGGTTAATCCCCAGGCACCAATCCACTCGGCTGTTGCGAGCTTCGGCAGCCACTTTTGTTTCTGTTCTTCATTGGCAAATGCCAGAATATGGCCAGTACATAAAGAATTGTGTGCAGCTAATGATAAACCGATTGAACCACAAACCCGGGCTACTTCTACAATTATATCAACATACTCCTGATAGCCCAGTCCGGAGCCACCATATTCTTCGGGAACTAAAACGCCCATTAAACCTAGTTCCCCGAGCTGTTTAAACAATTCAACAGGAAAATACTGTGCCTCATCCCATTCCATTATATGTGGACGAATGTTTTTCTCTGCAAAATCGCGGACCATGGCCTTTACACTCTGCTGAGTTTCTGTTTCTGAAAAATCGAAGCTTACGCTCATTAAATTTATATTTTGTAGTTAGTTATGGCAATTATAAACAATTATTTGATAGTTAGTTACCATTAAATATTTGTGCAATTACAGAATGAAATGGTATTCGGTTCAATAAGTTTATCGGTTAATTTTAAAGCTTGAAATTAACGCAGAAAGTTTTTATTATTTATTTTACAACTTTAACCGAATATTTTAGAAAATAAGTTTCAATTGAATAAGGACAAAATATTAACAGCTTAAAATCTTTAAATACGGTTTGCTTTTTTAGGAAAGCAAGCTCGAAGCGTTTAGGATAATGCAGTCCCACTGTACGCTTTACTTCGTGCACGCTTCCATTGGGTTTAGGTGGCACGGCCAGTAATCAGATTTGGGGTTGCAGGGCGCAGAAACAACATGCCTTTAATTGGTGTAAAGGGTTGCAGTACTATCCTGCGTATCTAAACCTGATCGCAGCGAACACGGAGTACAATGGAGTAAAGCGAAGAGCAGGGAGAAATTTCCCTATGGAATACAGGTTTTGCTTTCCAAAACAATGGAATCTTTAATACGGTTTGTTTTTTAGGAAAGCTAGCCGGAAGCATTTGGCATTATTCAGCCCCACTGTCCGCTTTACTTGGTGTCGCTCCCATTAGGTTTAGGTGGCGCGGCCGGTAATAAGATTTGGGGTTGCAAGGTACAGAAACAACGTGCCTTTAAATTATTTGCAAAAGCTTGCAGCACACTGTCCTGCGTATCTAAACCTGATCGCAGCGAACACGGAGTGCAACGGAGTAAAGCGAAGAGCAGGAAGAAACTTTCCTATGGAATACGGGTTTTGCTTTCCAAAACCAAAAATAAATATTGCTTCTAAAAAGAAATATAAGGCGTAATTTTATCGATTACCTGCTGGTTTAAGCGCACAATCTTTTTCAGATCGGCTATGCCTGAATAATTGCCATGCTGCTTGCGGTATTGAATAATGGCATTGATCTGTTTGAAAGAAAGATATGGATTACGCTTTAAATCGTTAAAAGTTGCTGTGTTTATATTTATTGTTTTTAACGGGATATTACTGATTTCAATCTGATCTTTGATTTCTGCATATTTATTAGAGTCTAAACCATAAACTTCAAGAAGTTGTTCTTTTTTGTAAAAACCGCCTAAACGTTCACGGTATTTAATAATTCTGAGCGCAAAAGTTCCGCCAATGCCTTTAATCTCATCCAATTGTGTCGAGTCTGCCTGATTAATATCAACAATTACTGAAGCTTTTTTAGCATATTCCTTTTTTTCAAAAGGCATATACTTTTTGGAGGCATTGATGGGCTGATCGGGTATGTTGGCATAAGGCAGTATCTTTTTATACATTTCTGGCGAAATAGTATACATTTTCTGAAGATCTTCTGGTTTGTAAAATTTACCGCCTTTAGCGGTATAATTTATAATAGATTGCGCCTGTTTTGCTGATAGCCCTAAAGTTTGCCAACCTTCTACATCTAAAGTGTTGGGATTGAATTTGAAAAGTTTAACCGTTTTTTCAGGATTTGTATTTTCAATCCGATCCCGAATAGTATTGGCATATACCTGATCGGTAATGTTTATTCTCTGAATTTGTGCTAAAAGATTGGGATCATCTTTCAAATTTGGCTGATAATAACCATATATAACTGGTGTAGCCCTAATTACAATAATAATAGAGACTAGAACCAATAGCCCGTTGAATTCACTTTTGCTAACACCAAAATTTTTGTTGAACCAAATTCTCATTGATGCGATATGACATGTGGATTATAAATATAAATCTTATTTTTGGGATTGCAAAACAGAATAGGTTTTGCCTATCAACAATCTAAGAATTTTATATGAAGATCATAACTACATCTGAGTTTGCGAAAGCAACAAAGATAGATAAGCTAGGTGTACCAGGTTTAGCAGGTTTGATGATGGAGATCATGAAACTGAACGACATCAACGACGTATTCGCTCAAAATCAACACTTTAAAGGCTTAGAATTTGTAGACAAGATATTAGAAACCATTGGTGTTTCTATAGAATTTGATGATGATGATTTAAACAGTATTCCCAAAACAGGCCCTTTTATTGCCATTGCAAATCACCCTTATGGTGGTGTAGAAGGTTTGGCTTTAGTTAAACTTTTATGCACGGTTAGACCTGATGCCAAGGTAATGGTAAATTTCATTTTGAAAAAAATACCAAATCTTGATGAATTTTTTGTTGCCGTAAATCCTTTCGAAAATGTGCAGCATTCTTCAAGCATCAGTGGATTAAAAACTACTTTTGATTTGCTTAGAAATGGAACACCAATTGGTATTTTCCCTGCAGGTGAGGTTTCTACCTTTAAATTAGATGCTCAACAGGTAACCGATAGGATGTGGCACCCTGTTGTTGGAAAACTGATTGCAAAAGCAAAAGTACCTGTTGTACCTATTTATTTCCATGGTAATAACGGTGTTTTCTTTAACATTTTAAGCTTCATACACCCTACACTACGAACAGCAAAGCTACCTTCAGAGTTTTTAAATAAACACGGGCGAACCATTAAGGTACGGATTGGCAAACCAATAGCCGTGTCTGAAATTTCGCATATGAACAGCAGCAATAAACTGATGGACTTTTTAAGAGCCCGTACATATGCGCTTGGTGTTGGTTTAGATACAGAGAAAAAACTCTTTAACCCATTAAACTTATTTAAGATCAAAAAGAAACCTGTTGAGGTAATTGAAGAAACTTCGAGACTTTTAATTAAAAATGAGGTGGCGGTTCTGGAAGATTTCAGGGTTTGGACAGAGAAAAATTACGAAGTATACATTGTTCCGACTTTAAAAATCCCGAATATTTTAAGAGAAATTGGCCGTTTGCGTGAAATTACTTTCCGTGAGGTTGGTGAAGGCACCAACAAAAAAATCGATCTCGACAATTACGACATCTACTATAACCACTTGTTTATATGGGATAAAGATTTAGAAAATATTGTGGGGGCTTACCGGATTGGTAAAGGAGATGAAATTTTAGAAAGCATGGGCCGCCGTGGCTTCTACCTGTCAGAACTGTTTAAAATGAAAGATCAGTTCTACCCGATGTTAAGGCAGGGGATCGAGCTCGGCAGATCATGGATCAGAAAAGAATACCAGGGTAAACCGCTTCCATTGTTTTTGCTTTGGAAAGGCATTTTAAAATACCTGATCGATAATCCTCAGTACCGTTATATGTTCGGACCGGTGAGCATTAGCAACAATTTTTCTAAATTTAGCAAAGCTTTAATAGTTGATTACATTACCAAAAACCATTTCGATTATGAAATGGCGAAATATGTTAAACCCCGAAATAAATTCAAAGCCGATTTACTGCCTATTGCTACCGATACCCTGGTTGATAGCAGCGAATCGTTTAAAGATTTAGATAGTATTATTGGCGATATTGAAAATTCACACATTAAAATCCCTGTATTACTAAGGCAGTATATGAACTTAAATGCAAAGATCATTTCTTTTAATATCGATCCTAAGTTTTCTGATTGTTTAGATGGTTTCTTAGTGGTTGATACGCATAATATCCCACCAGAAATGCTCGAAAAGCTCGGCAAGAATCTATAAATAAAAGCAAAAAAAACCCAGACATCCATCTGGGTTTTTTATTATCAACTAACCTAAACTTTATAAATACTAACCAAATATTTATGTCACAAAAGTAGAGCCACTATGTTAAATTGGTATTACTGAAATGTTATTTATAGAATTTATTAATGTAATGGAAGGAAATTTCTAACACCATAATTTTCTATGATGAAACAATTTTAACCTCCGCGAATCGGCCTTAATATTAACATTAGGTTAAGCACTGCAAAAATTGTTCACATAAAGAAATTGTTGCTTTTATATTAATAATAAGTAAATTTAATATAACCAAATATAGCGCGGTTTGAAAAGAGGGATGTACACATATATTTTAAGGACCATTTTGTTCGTTTGCCTGATGATGAATACCGTCATCTCGAAGGGACAGAATTATTCTTTCGATTTTTATGATGGGACCTTTAATTTTAGTGTCGATTCTTCAGTCGTTTTTCCTATACCCAAAACCGCAACAACACCAGCTGTTTCAAACTTTTACTATCGTATCTCATCTGGCAATTACACACCACTTATTTCGTCTTTAGAGAAATACCAGAAAAAATATAATCTAAACGACTGGATTTATTATCAATTAATCCGCAAAACAGCTGAACAGATTAGCCCAAAAGCAGATAATTATTTCGCCTATACCTTATACAAATGGTTTTTACTAAGTAAATGTGGTTACGATGCAAGGTTAGCGGTAGGCAATGATCAGGTAATCTTTTATGTGAGAAATGAAGAGGATATCAGCGACATTCCGTTTTTTACGGTTGACGGTAAAAAATTTATGTGCTTAAATTACCACGATTATGGCAAACTGTTTAAACAGGCCGATGCTTACAAACCCGTCAAAATTATAATACCAGAAGCTAAAAATCCATTTTCTTATAAGGTAACGAGAATGCCCGATTTCAAACCGGAAAGTTATCAGGAAAAAGATATCGAATTTAGTTACCGTCAGAAAATCCATCATTTTAAGCTAAAAGTTAATAAAGATGTGCAAACCATTTTCAAAAACTATCCGGTAGTAGATTTTGAGAGTTATTTTAACATTCCTTTGAGCAGGGAAACATACAGCTCTCTTATTCCCACCTTAAAAGAAAACCTGAAACACATGGATCAGAAAAAAGGTGTTGATTACCTGATGAGGTTTACCCGTTATGGCTTTTTATATGAAGATGACGGTGAAAATTTCGGGATGGAAAAACGTTTCTCCCCAGAACAGACATTATTAAGTACCTACAGCGATTGCGATGACCGGGCTGCATTATTTTTTTACCTGGTAAAAGAAATATATAACCTGCCGATGATTGCCCTGCTTTACCCTAAACATTTAACAATTGCCGTACAGTTTGATAAACCAATCGGAGAACCAGTTACTTATAAAGGCAAGAAATATTCTTATTGTGAGCCTACCCCTCAGGCTCAGAATCTAAAAATCGGACAACTTTCTTCAAATTTCAAGAACAGTAAATACGAAGTGGTTTATGCCTATGAGCCTGCTAAGAAATAGTCATTTCAAATTCAATAGAAAAACACACGTTAATTTAATGTTAAAAAATCATTATCTTATCAATAACAAGTTGATTCATGAGCTATTTAAGTTAATTTAGATTTCTTATATTGAGTTTATCTAAAACCTTGTTTATGTCTGCCCTTATCTATACCGTTTTAAAAGAATTTTTTGTTGAGGTAAACGGCCACGCCATAAAGGCTAGAATTATGTCGCCCATTAATGATAGCAAAGTTTTCGTTTTCAAAATCAGTTCATTTTACAAAAGTAAAACTGATGCTGATGCCCATGAACCAGCATCTACATTTACCTCTTATGCAAATGCTGAGCGGCATTTACTTCAATATCTGGAAGGTTTCCAGAATACGTTAGATCTAGGTGGCGACATTGCCCCAGGAAATACTTTTTAAAGGTTTTCTTTATCGTCTTTCTCAGGTGGAAGTTCTGACTGGATTACCTCTTCTTCAAATTCCTTTTTGTCTTTTTGATTTCTTTTGATAAGATAAACGATTAAAATGGTAACTAAAATAATTACTCCGATTAATACTGGATAGTTCATATTCGTTGGATTAAAACCTAATCTATCTGATTTAAACTAAGTTATAGGAAATATTTTATATGTTAAGCACCAAACATTTTGTTAACATAATCATAATATTAATTTAACTTCCTGTTTTTTTATCTTTGAAAAAATCCCATAAGTTCTAGATGAAAAAGAATAAATCCAAGTCGAAAAATCATTCGACAAGCAAAAAATTACGTAAAGAATTAGAATCGAAATTAGCCCTTGCATTTAACGAATTGGTTATCCAATACGGCAAAGCCAAAAAAACAGATAAAGTAATCGAGAAGTTTGCCAAGCAATTAACTAAAAAAGTTACTTTCGCTACTCAAGATAATTCTATAACGCCATATATTAAAGAAGAAGAAACACCAATTATTGCACCAAAAGCAAAAACAGTAAAACCTGTTGCCGCAAAGAAGGCAGTAAAAAAAGAGCCAGTTACCGAGTAAATTAAAATTTAGTTAACCGCATACAGTAATAGAATAGATCGCTTTTAGCGCGTAACCAGTTTTAAACAAATAAGCAGGATAATTTTCTAATGGAAATTACCCTGCTTTTTTTTGCAACAGATTTATTTTGATCAGCTGGTACTTAATTAAAAGTAACGGTTTGTCTTGCCCACTCTCCTATACACTCTAAAAAAAAAGCGCAAAATTCCTTTACCTCTTCTTTACCCTTTGTTTACCTTTTATTTACCCTTTCTGTACACCAAGTTAACCCCAGGGTTACCCCAGGCTTACCTTTTCTTTACCCTGGCGTTACCTAATTTATTACCTAAAGGGTAAAGGATTGGCGAATATTAGCTATAGCTAAGGTTACCTTGGGGATAACTTGGTAATACTAAGTGGTAATCAACTTTAATTGGCTTAACTATTTTTATGAATGTGATGGGTTGTAAACCATTACCAGGCGTAACCAAAATTGCATAACGAATGCGAATATTATTAAGATTTGTAGCACTATAGTAGCCTGTTTCGATACCATAATCCTGAAGATGCTGAACTTTAAAGGAAATAATCCTCGCAGTTTTTACATCCGAGTTACTACCATAAGCATAGATTTCTTCTCCATAACTCTCTAGCAATGGAAAATCTAGACTATTCCTATTTAATATACAAAAAAGCGCAGAGAAACTAAGGTTCTCTGCGCTTTTTCAACTCAACTATTAAGAGGACTTTTTCAGTACTCGCAATTAACTTTGGGCCTTTTTAACCACTTTGAGTTAATCATACCACCAATTGAATACTTCAGAATACCCAAATTCAGACGGATTTTCTTTCGATGTTATTTTGTATTGATAAAAACTTGTACTAGTTCTCGGAATTACATTATCATCTGACTGATAATAAAATGCACCTGTATTAGGAGTCGATTCTGATAATCTTTTGAAAAAGTTACCATTGCTATCATATAAATCTACAATAACATTAGATGCATTTATTCTTCCAGAAAACCAAAAGGCATAAAGTCCATTGTACGAGCCAGAACTATCTGGTCTGAAAATCCAATTTGCATTTGTATAAGAAGAAGGAAAATTTCCATTCCATAATGGCAAATGGTCATTTAGAAAACGAAATGTTCCGCTTTTACCATACTGATCACCAACAGAGTTCTCTATTTTTATATAATAGCTATTAAAATAAAAGCCTAAGTTGAGTGATGAGAAGTTAAAAGAATAACTTCCATTATTTGTGATTTTAATTTTGGTTATAGCAACCGTTGAGGTTGTGCTAAAAAGTGTAACAAACACCTCAGGAGTATTTAGTTTAGTTTGATCCCATTTTAAATCAAGTTTTTCCTCAGGAAGTTTAATCCCAATAGGATTATTTTCAAATGGCAATGGAAACGGCTGATTGATGTAAGTTAAATTTCTGACAGCTGGATAAGTTACAAGACCATTTATTTCTACTGGCGAAGGAGGTGTAGTAGGTACAACATAAATCCCATAGCGAGTGGAAGAATAACTTACCCGATTAATATTCTGATTATCTACAAACTCGAACTTAACCAATATTTTTCCATATTGCTTATTCGCTGGCAGTGATGCATCTAAATCAGCTAAAATTACCTGACTTGAATTATAGTCGGACGATGTTATGTTTTTTGTAAATAAAAGCAGGCTTGTTGGGTCATCTGGAATATTTGAATCGCTACTTTGATTTTCTGTGTAATATAGCTTAATTGTACAATTACCAGAAACAAAGCCTCCTCCAGAATTAATTCCCCTAGTTACAGAGACAAGAAACTTAAAAGGAGTTGCAGAATTTATATTTGCTACTTTGAGAGATGTTCCTTGTAAATAATTCTGTCCAATTTGAAATGACTGTAATATTACCTGAGCATACGAAGTTGTAGCTATTATCATAATAGCTAACAAAATGAATATCTGTTTTTTCATATTATTTCTCGTATGTGGCTTTATATTCATTTGCAGCATCGTACTCAGATTGAACATCTGCTAAACTTTTATGATACCAACCATACACAACAAATTCTTTGGTCTTTTCATTGTATACAATTTGATCCTTTGGCGCAGTGGTAGTTATAGAAATAAACTGTAGTAGTTTTGAAAACTCAATTTCTGATACTTCCGTTGTTTTAGTAACGGGTTCGATTTTGATTTCATCTTTTTTACAACCCATTAGGGAGGAGATTGATAAAACTACAACTATTGTAATTTTAAGAACATAGGTATTTAGATTTTTCATAACTAAAAATACCTACAATGGATTAAATGAAAATTAACTAAATATTAAGTTGCAAACTAAATGATGCTATTTTTGATAATTTTAAATACATCAATGTAATGCATATGAATGCAGTATAAAAAAAGGCCTGCGTCATAAAGAATGACACAGGCCTTTTTAAAATATTTTAACTATATTCTAGTAAACTTTAGCACCTGGGTTAAAGTTTGTCCAACCAGTTGTCCAGTTATCAGTTGCACTAAAAGCACCTCTGTAAGTCACAGTCGTGAAGAATGAAGAGCCATCTGGGCTTATCCATGTTCCAGCTAAAGCAGCAGAACCAGCATTAGGAATTAAGTCTGGAGCTGTAGCGGTTAATGGAGCTTTTAAACCTGCATCCGTAACAGCAGCTAAAGTTACATTACCTTCTGTTTCTGCCTTTGTTTTGATTGCAGCCGATGTAATTACACCTTGTGCACCGGCATCAAAAGATTGATATGGATTAGCTACTGCATGCACTAAATTATTTTTAAAAGTAGCAGCTCCAGAAACATAGTCTGCTGCAGTATAAGAAGATTCTAAAGAGAATCCAGCAGCTTTATACCCTAATAAAACAGAATTGTTCAAAATGAATCTAGTTCCTCTCCTAAAACGTGCAGCAAAGTTATTGGTAGATCCTGGGTTATCATTTCCATTTGTACCAACGAAGGTAAAATTAGATAAAATTGGCTTTGTAATAGGTCCTGAAGGACCAGCAGCTGGCACTGTTGACTCGTTATCACATTCTATACCATTACTTTGATCGCCCGCATCAAAAAAACCAGATAATTTATAGCTTACAGCAAACTGAATTTTACCAGAATAGCCAAAGTCGAAATCAAAATCATCGTCAGATGTACCGTAAGCAATTAAATATTTTCCGTTAACAGTTCCACCAAAGAATTCAAAAGCATCATCTTTTGCATAAGATACTTGAATGTGATCTAATGTTGTTCCGTTACCTACTGCATAAAAGCTAAGTGCGTTTACCTCACTGTTAGAACTAAACGCAGTACCGGCATATTCTACACGTACATACTTTAGAGTACCCGAGTTGTCATTAGCTACAGTGCCTAAACCAAAAGTTCCTGTCACACCACCCTCAACATTAGATGTTGAAGTTCTATTGGTTGGTGCATTACCAATGATTGTAATACCTGACCAATCACCTGGATTTCTATCTCCAGCTGCTCTACCGGATGTAAAAACAATAGGCTTATCGATAGTACCTACCGCTTCAATTCTAGCTCCTTTATCAATTACAAGAGCGCCTTTAGAAGATAAATCACCTTTGATAACCGTTCCAGCTTCAACAGTAAGAACCGCACCGCTTTGTACGTGAGTCTCACCTTTCAATATCCACACTCTATCTGCAGTAAGCGTTTTATTTGCGGTTATATTACTTGGGATTGTTTCTGGCGCAGCCGGCTCCTCTACTATCGGGTCGCCATCGTTTTTCTTACAAGCAGACATTGTTACAGCTAAAATTGATAACGATGCCAATAATACTTTAAAATTTTTCATGTTCAAATTTTGTTTAAGCAAATTAACCTGGATACTTTTAACACAAAGCAAAACACAGATTAAGTTATTGTTAATTAATTATTTATTTTTAAAATCGATGTTATAACTAAATCCTATTGTAAAATTCGTACCGCTCTTGTAGCTATAATAGATAGCGTCATCAGATCTGTTAAAGGTTTTATTATTTGGTCCGAAGTTTAAGAAAGATACATTTGATTGGTTAAGAATATCTGAAACATTCAGCTTAATCTCCCCTTTGTTTTTTAGCACTTTTTTAGAGATCTGAAAATCTATAACATCTCTTCCTTTCTCATAGATATTTGGCACAGATTCGTTACCAACCTTACCAATTCTATCACCAATTCTGTTATAAAGCGCATTGAATGACAAACCAGTTTCAGGTGAATTATACTGGATACCTGCATTAATCAAAAAAGGTGACAAACCTTGTAGTTGTCGGGTTTGGAAACCAGGGATACTCGATCGAACTTCAGATTTCAAATACGTAAAGTTTGCAAATGCAATTAAGTTCTCTAACCATTTAGCGTCAGACAAGAAAGTAAGTTTCTTACGAACGTCTAACTCAAAGCCATACGTATATGCCTTATCAGCATTTTGATAACTGAACTTTAAATTGTCAGCCGTTGAAGAACCATCTGTGACTTGTTCAATTGGATTCTGGAAATTTTTATAAAAAACGGAGAAAGTAAATGCCTCACCAGGAGATGGATAGTATTCATATCGGATATCAGCGTTCGTGTTCTGGCTTCTTACTAATTCAGGATTACCAGCAATCTGAACACCTTCTTCTTGGTTAACAAAAACAAATGGTGCTAATTCTCTAAGTTCAGGTCTGGTTACAGTTCTTGAACCAGAAAGTCTGAAATTAGACTTTTCATTTAAGCTATATGTCACGTTTAATGAAGGAAGTACATCAAAAAAGTCTTTCTCGTAAGACCTTTTTTGTCCTGTGCTATTCAGAGCATCAATGGTTTGTTTATAACCTTCAACCCTTGCTCCTAAAATTAAACGCACCTTTTCAGCAAGTGCTTGATCTAACATCAGGTAACCTGCATTTAAATCTGTTTTCCCTGTATAACTATCTTGATTGTTAGTGATTTCATCCAGCACAAATCCATCTCTGGAGATATTATTTGTACTGAATATACTTTCTTTTGGAAGGATTAATTTATTTGCATCAAATTCACTAGAGCTAGCTGGAGTATACAGGAAAATTCTAGCACTAAAATCTCTATCCCTTAATTGTTTCAAACCACCAAATTTGAATGTACCTTTTTTATTAAAAACGTTAATGGGAAGGCTTAGTGAAGCACTTCCACCATAATTATTCTCATTCAAATCAGAGAAAAATCTTTTGGTATTATCATCAATTAAACTAAATGGTGAGTTCGAATTTTGAATGCTACCATACATAATTGTCCGTAAATCTGGCTGTTCTCTTTTAATTAAAGCATAGTTCAAATTCCATTCTAGCTTAATGTTTTTCTCACCCAACTGATGTTCGCCCTCTAATTGGGAACTTAATAGTGATTTTTGATTTACCTCTGAAGAGGTATATCTGATATCAGTATTTTGATTTATAAACCCATTTCTGTTTATGTAACTATCTTCGAATGATTGATTAAATAAGTTTTTTAATGAAATTTTATTCTTTCTAATTTTATATGAAAAGTTAGCAAGTCCACCCAAAGCTACATTGTATCTATAATTTAAATCTTGATATTTATTTATAAAGTTGATACCATCAAAAGCTTCACGTTCTGCAATTCTTTGGTTTTGCTCTCTCCTATAGTTTAGTGAAATTATACTTCCAAAGGTGCCTTCGTTTTTAAATTTGGCAACATTCCCCCATGTAAACTGGTAGTTCTGCATAGGTAAAGCGATATATTTTCTTTCAGCATAGAGATTAGGAAACAATTTCGAATTGGCTATCCTAAGGTTTGTCGATCCTCCATTATACGCACCCCTGGTACTAGGAAAATTTGTCGGCAAACTTCTGGTTCCATCATCAAATCCTAAAAAGTCAGTACTGTTCCTTTCGTTCGAATAAAAATCTTTAAAAGTCGATTGAGTATTATAACCTGTTGAAACAGCAAAGTTGATGAATTTACTGTCAGGTATGTCTTTGGTAACCACTTGTGTAACACCGCCAGCAAAGTCTCCAGGTAAATCAGGAGTTGCAGTTTTATTTATCACAATTTTGTCAATCATATTGGAAGGAATGATATCAAAAGAGAATGCTCGTTTATCAGGCTCTGTACTAGGCAACAATGAATTATTGATTAGCGCAACATTATAACGATCAGATAAACCTCTAATAACTAGAAACTTTCCGTCTTGAATACTCGCACCACTCACCCTTTTTAAAACTTCAGAAGTATTCTTATCAGGCGATTTTCTAATTTGATCTGCCGTTATACCGCTTGAGATACGAGTACTATTTCTCTGTGAAGCGTACAAAGAATTCACGGATTCTTGTTTAACTGAGGCTGTGATTGTTACATCACCTAAATTTGCCCCCCCCGCTTCTTCTAAAATTAAGTTTACAATAGTTGACTGATTACCTGAAACCTGAATGTCACTTACATTCTTAGATGTGTAACCTACATAAGATAAATTCAAGGTATATTTTCCTGCAGTTAATCCACCAATAGCGTACCTTCCTTCTATATCGGTAGAAACACCTTTGGTGGTTCCAGCTATTTTAACCGTTACCCCAATTAAGGTTTCGCCGGTTTTTTTGTCAGTAACTGTTCCAGAAATTTTTCCGGTTTGGGCATACGAAAGTATGCTGATCGTCAAAGCGAACACGGTAAGTGCCGCTCTTTTAAAAGAGTTTAGTAATTCCAATTTGCCTTTATTTGATAAAGGCAAAACTATTACCACAATGTTAACTTTAGATTAGGTGTTAATTAACATTGTTTTACCTTAAGGTTAATTAGAAGTTAACTACTCTTTTTAGATCAGTAACGGATCCCTACTTTCTTGCAAATGAAGTGCAATAGCCAAATCGGACCAATTAACAAGAATTTAACATCATCCAGGAATGATGGTTTTTTGCCTTCAATTTTATGACCAATAAACTGACCAATCCAGGCGGCAACAAATATTGCGGCATAAATGGCGTAAGCCGTTCCACTCCCTAAGCCCACTGCTTGCTCAATTTTTACAATAATGTAGCTCATTAAACCTACCACCCAAATCATTAAGAAGAACAATACGGGCGATAATGTAAAATAATAATACAGGCTAAAGGCCAATAGAAAAGAGGCCCAGTTAAAGAAACCATTGTAGCTACCTAAAAAACCGATATGCGGAAAAGGGATCTGCCAGATTAAACCCAATAAGCTAAAAACAATTAATGGAACGCAGATCCAATGCACCAGTTTGTTTGTAGGGTTTTGATGGCTTTCAGCATACTTATCAAAAAGTATGTCTGCTGGTCGTTTTGGTTCGGTTGTTAGGGTTTGCTTGCTCATTATGTAAAAATAAAAAAAAGCGATGGAATATCCATCGCTTAATATTGTTTATTAAACCACTCGTCATGCTGAATTCAGTTCAGCATCTTTTCTATTACTAAGATCCTGAAACAAGTTCAGGATGACGATTCGGTGAAATCACCTTATTTATTTTGCAAATGCTACAGAACGGGTTTCTCTAATTACGGTAACCTTTATCTGCCCCGGATAAGTCATTTCAGTTTGGATACGGGTAGAAATATCTGCAGCTAAAAGTTCTGCCTGTGCATCAGTAATACGCTCACTTTCTACAATTACACGTAATTCTCTACCAGCCTGGATGGCAAACGTTTTCTCAACACCAGGGTAAGATAAAGCCAATTCTTCTAAATCTTTAAGGCGTTTAATGTAACTTTCTACCACCTCACGACGTGCACCCGGACGAGCACCAGAAATGGCATCACAAGCCTGCACAATTGGAGAGATCATTGAAGTCATCTCAATTTCATCGTGGTGGGCACCAATAGCATTACAAATTTCAGGGTGCTCTTTATATTTTTCGGCCAATTGCATACCTAAAATTGCGTGTGGCAATTCAGGGTTATCATCAGGCACTTTACCTATATCATGTAATAAACCTGCACGTTTAGCCATTTTAGCATTTAGGCCTAATTCGGCAGCCATAGTAGCACAGAAATTAGCTACCTCACGAGAGTGATGTAACAAGTTTTGTCCGTACGATGAACGGTAACGCATACGGCCTACCATACGGATTAACTCAGGGTGTAAACCATGGATACCTAAATCGATCACTGTACGCTCGCCAATTTCTACAATCTCATCTTCGATCTGTTTTTTGGTTTTGGCTACAATTTCTTCAATACGTGCAGGGTGGATACGGCCATCTGTTACCAAACGGTGTAAAGCCAAACGGGCTATTTCCCTTCTTACCGGGTCGAAACCTGATAAAATAATGGCCTCAGGTGTATCATCCACAATAATCTCAATACCTGTTGCAGCTTCTAGCGCACGGATATTTCTACCCTCTCTACCAATTACCCGACCTTTAATCTCATCACTTTCGATGTGGAAAATAGAAACCGAATTTTCAATCGCTGCCTCGGTAGCGGTACGCTGAATGGTTTGGATGACTACTTTTTTAGCTTCTTTACTCGCCGTTAATTTTGCCTCATCCACAATATCCTTCACCTGCATCATCGCTTGTGTGCGGGCCTCTTGTTTCAGATTTTCTACCAATTGCTCTTTAGCTTCTTCGGCAGAAAGACCAGCAATGGTTTCTAATTGTTTTAGGTGCTGGTTTTTAAGCACTTCTACCTCTTCTTGCTTTTTAATGGCAATTTCGGTCTGTTTTTCTAAAACGGTTTTTTGCTTATCGAGTTCTTGTTCTTTTTTATTAAAATTTTCCATACGCTGGTTTACCGATTGCTCTTTCTGCTTGATGGTATTTTCGCGTTGGTTAATGTTATTGTTTTTGGCATTCACTTCTTGTTCGTGCTCCGCTTTCATTTGCAAAAACTTCTCTTTTGCTTCTAAAAGTTTATTCTTTTTTAAAATTTCTGCATTGTTTTCTGCATCTTTTAAAATCTTCTTCACTTTGTTCTGTGCAGCAACCTCTTGCTGTTTAAGCAAGTTACGCAGGAGGAATCTTCCTACCACTACTCCGATAGCTATACCCGCTATTACGGCAAATACGTATCCTAATATTTCAACTATTTCCATTTTGTTTTTTATGTAAAAAAAAAACCGCAACTAATTTTTTAAAGTCTCATACATTTTAAACCTCAACTAAGCATAATTAGGGTTTAAGCCATTTTCAGGTGCCATAGCAGATGAAATACGCCCTCTTAACCCTATAGATATTGAAGTGTTAAGTTTTATAAAATTTGAAACTCAAAAACTAGCTGCGGCTATATTTTTGTGCTAATATATACAACGTTGCGTCATCCTGAATTCATTTCAGACTCTTTTTTTTAAGACTCTGAAACAAGTTCAGAGTGACGAAATGTTTAAAGAACGAACCTTATTTTGAAAAGAAATTACTGAGTAAAACATCCAATTCTTCAACTTTATCGGCAACAGCGGTATCTTGGTTTTGTACTTTGTTTTCTGTTCTCAATACGGCTGTTGCATAGTGCAACACGGCCATAGAAAGAAGATCCTGCTTATCTCTAACCGCATAATTATCCTGGTAATCTTTTATGCGCTCATTGATCATTTTTGCTGCCCGTCTCACAATTTCTTCCTCTTCCATATTCACCTTTAATGGATAAATACGGTCGGAAATGGTTATTTTAATCGAGATTTCTCCCATTTGTTTAGCTTAGTTTCTGATTTCCTTGCATCATTATTTTTTTAATAATGCAATACTTTTGTCAATCTCCCGCACAAAATCGTTAATTTTTTGTTTAATGTCAAGCGATTTTTCACTTGTTCCCTCTATACTTTTAGCCAATTTTGTAACCCTTAATTTTTCGTCAAGTTCTACATTTTTGCTCTTCGCCGTATCGAGTGCTACTTTTAACGATTGATTTTCAAGCTTTAATAAATCATTTTCTTCCTGTAGCGCATTACATAACTCAATTACCTGAGCTGTTTTTTGTAATACTTTATCTAACTGATCTGCAACAGAAGCCATGAATTTATTTCTAAAAATACGAATTTATATTTTATTTCCTAATTTCTGCACCAGCTTGTGCCGTTAAATTCGCGATTAGTTTCTGCATTGTATTTTCGATCTGCTTATCGGTTAAGGTTTGTTCTTCATCCTGTAAGATAAAATTCAGGGCATAAGATTTTTTCCCTTCTGGTAATTTATCGCCAACGTATACATCGAATACACCAACCGCTTTGATCAGCTTTTTATCGGTTTTGAACGCAATACCTTTCAAGGTATCAAAAGTTACATTCTGATCAATCAACAATGAAAGATCGCGGCGAACCTGCGGGTATTTAGAAACATCTTTGTGCACAATTGTATTTTTCCTTACAATATCTAACAAGGTTGCCCAATCGAAATCAGCATAAAATACTTCGGCATTTACATCAGCCACTTTACGGTCGGCTTTTGAAACAGCACCGAAACTTACCAGGGTTTTATCTCCACGGAAATATTTAATTCCGTAAGCAAAGTTTTCATCGTTTAAAACATCTGATTGATAACTTGCAATACCCAAACGCGATAGAATGGCATCAACTGCTGATTTTAAATTATAAAAAGTTACCGGTTTAGCATTTTGGTTCCATTGTTCGCTTTGTTTAGCGCCCGAAATCAACAATAACAGCCTTGGGCGCTCTACATATTGCTCATTGATTAAATGATAAGTTTTACCGAATTCGTAAAACTTCACATCGGCATTTTTACGGTTCTGGTTGTAAGCTACACTTTCTAAAGCCGGCATCAATAAATTTTGACGCATTACATTTAAATCGCTACTTAACGGATTTAAAATAAATACTGCCTCATCTAAATTTTTCGAATAGGCCGATTTAGTTAACGAGTTGCACATAATTTCTGCATAACCATTAGCGGTTAGCATATCTGCAATTACATTATGCGTATTTTCTTTTTCGGGCTTAATGCTGTAAGAAAGTGATGCATTTACCTTTGAAGGGATTTCGATGTTGTTATAACCATAAATACGCAATACCTCTTCTGTAATGTCGCATTCGCGGGTTACATCCACTTTAAATGATGGCACCCTTAAAGCCAAAGTATCGTCAGATGTATTGGTTGCCGAAATCCCTAAAGCTGTAATAATGTGTTTGATTTCGGCCGAAGGGATATTTGCACCGATTAATTTATTAATATTGGTATAACTTACTTCAAACTCAAAGGGCTTGATATGATTTGGGTAAATATCAGAAACTGATGAAGAAATTTCTCCCCCAGCCAGTTCTTTAATCAATAAAGCTGCGTATTTTAAAGCCGTAACCGTAATCTCCGGATCGGTACCACGCTCAAAACGGAAAGATGCATCGGTTTTTAAGCCATGTCTTTTCGATGTTTTACGAACAGAAACCGAATTAAAGTAAGCACTTTCTAAGAAAATATTTTTGGTTTCGGTATCAACACCAGAAGATTTTCCGCCGAAAACCCCTGCGATACACATTGGTGCTTCAGCATTGCAGATCATTAAATCATCTGCACTCAGCTTGCGCTCTACATCATCAAGCGTTACAAAAGGTGTTCCTTCTGCAACTTTCTTAACGATTACTTTTCCGCCAGTAATTTTATCGGCGTCGAAAGCATGCAAAGGCTGACCTAAACCATGAAGTACATAATTGGTGATATCAACCACGTTATTAATCGGGCGCAAACCAATTACCTTTAATTTATCTTTTAACCACTCTGGCGATTCTTTTACAGTAACACCAGAAACGGTAAGGCTGCTATAACGTGGGCAAGCCGCCAAATCTTCAACTTCAACGGGGATAACCAGATTCTCGTTATCGGTTTTGAAAGCAGAAAGATCAGGCATTTCAAATTCACTTCTGAAATAAGCAGCTAAATCTCTCGCCACACCTAAATGAGAAGCCGCATCGGCACGGTTTGGCGTTAATCCGATTTCGAAAACAAAATCATCATCCATTTTAAAATGGTCTTTTGCACGGATACCCACTTCGGTATCTTCTGCAAGGATCATAATCCCATCATGCGATTTACCTAAGCCAATTTCATCTTCGGCACAGATCATTCCCTGAGAAAGCTCTCCCCTGATTTTTGATTCTTTTATCTTAAAAGGCTCTCCTTCTAAAGGATATACCGTTGTACCCACTGTAGCTACCACCACTTTTTGGCCAGCACCTACATTTGGCGCACCGCATACAATCTGCAGGTTTTCTTTACCGCCAACATTAACAGTAGTAATACGCAAACGATCTGCATTGGGATGTTGAACACAGGTTAATACTTCGCCAATAAGTAATCCCTCTAAACCGCCCACCACAGGCTGAACTTTTTCTACACTTTCTACTTCTAAACCAACATTGGTGAGGATTAACGAAAGTTCTTGAGGTGTTTTATCAATTTGTACGAATTGTTTTAACCAGTTATATGATATTTTCATTTTGGAGTATCAAGTAGCGAGTGTCCATTATCAAGACAAATCTCGAAGGACACTCTAATTTCATAAAACGCAAAGATATTATTTAAAGGTCAAAGGAGAAAGTTAAACCAGCAATCTTGACACAATAAAAATGTCTAATGGCCAATATTTAAATTAGATAGAATTACCGCGCATGCCCCTGCTCCTATTACCAGCATAATAACCGAGGCAATAACTAATTTAAGTCCGGGTTTAACGGGTTGATTTTTAGCTGCCTTTACAATGATCTGAACAATGCCAATAACGAATAACAATACAACTATTACCCAATATACAATAAAAATTTCCATGGATTTATTTTGAAATTAACTGTTGGCGAGCAATACGGCACAAGCACCAAAACCGATTACCACCATAATTACTGAAATAATAAGCAATTTTAGCCCTGGTTTTACAGGTTCGTTCCTTGATGACTTAATGATAATCTGAATAATCCCCACAACAAAGAGTACAACTGCGATAAGACAATAAACAATCAATAATACGAATAAGCCTTCCATGTTAGTTCATATTTAATTTTTCCCTGATCAGATCTATTTTGTTGTCGCGGTAAAAGATATTCATGGTTTCGAAGGGTACCATTTTATATTTATCGCTCACAATATGTACACAGGATTTTTTAACAGCTCGTACATCAAAATCAAGCGGGTCCATAAAGTTCATGATGATAATCCGAAATAAATTATCGTAACTTAAACTATCTGATTTTACCCTTGGCAGGCAACACATTAATTCGCCAAAGGTATCTTCGGCACAGTCTACCGAAACACCCGTGCTAAACAAGTTGAGCATATGTTCTTTCAACTTTTCATCGTGCTCGAAAACAATCGTATTTTTCGAATTGTTGAGCAAATCCTCGGGATTGATCAAATGTGTCATCGGGATCACTTCGTCGCCGATTTTTAATGCATAAGCCATACACAATGCATCGGGGTTACAGGGCACAGGGATTAAATCTTGTGGGGTAAAGGTTGGGTATTGCTCATAAATTTTTCTACGCACCTCAGTTAAGGTAATCCTTCCTTGTTGATCATTATAATCATCATTTCTTCCGGCAACCTGGGTAGGCTGGAAAGTAACGCCGCGAACACATTTCTGCTTAAGCGCATAAGCTAAAATATCGCCAATTTCATGATCATTTAATCCTTTTTGTAAAGTAACAACCAAAGTGGTAGATACATTAAACTGATTGAGGTGATCGATGGCTTTTCTTCTTACTTCGGTAAGGTCTTCGCCCCTTAGCTTGGTTAATACATCAGCACTGAAACTATCAAACTGCAGGTAAATTTCGAAATCGGGCATATAAGTTGCCAGTTTCTCTACAAAATTAATATCCTTGGCAATCCTGATACCGTTGGTGTTCACCATCAGGTGTTTAATGGGCTTGCTTTTGGCGAGATCTAAAATCTTAAAAAAATCAGGATGTACTGTTGGCTCTCCGCCTGAGAGCTGTACCACATCGGGCTCGCCTTCGTTTGCTACTACAACATCCATCATCCGTTCTATTTCTGCCAAAGTTCTGTGCCTGCCATAAGTTGGCGACGACATGGCATAACAGGTTGGACAGGCCAGGTTGCAACGATCGGTAACCTCTATTACCGTTAAACACGAATGCTGTTCATGGTCGGTACACAAACCACAGTCGTAAGGGCAGCCGTAATGCACTTTGGTGTTAAACTTAAGCGGCATTTCCGATTGTTTATTGTAATTCCGGATCTGTTTGTAATAGTCTACATCATCAGCAATCATTACTTTACTATCGCCATGTGTTCTGCAATTTTTCAGCATGAATACCTTAGCATCCTGAAAAACAATCTTCGCATCACAAAGCTGCAAACATTCCGGACAAAGACTTTTGGTATAATCGTAGTATATATAATCCCTGGTATTGGCCATAATGTTTACTGTTTATGTAAAATCTGTTTAGAAATTCTGAAGATGAATCTATAATAATAAATAAAAATAAACAATGCAGACCAATGAATGCTGCTTAAGTTTAAAAATAATGAATGGTAAGGTTTTATAAATTCTATCAAAAAACGGAAAAAGAAATACAGCACCATCAATAATTTAAACCGATCTCCGTTAATGAGTTCTTTATGATGTTTTAAGCTATTAAAAAGGCAAATCAAAAGTATCAGATAAATCATTTCATAGAGCATGATGGGATGCCGGAGTATACCATCGCCCAGATCCATCCCCATAAAAAAGTGGGTAGGAGCACCATAGGTTGGCTCATCAATCCCCATGGAAAAGCAACCGATACGGCCTATAATAAGGGCAACCAAAATTGGGATAACGTAGATATCTCCAGAGGCGATATCCACGCCTATTATCTTTTTTATTAATTCGACACCGAACAAACCTCCTAGCAAGCCACCAACAATGGTTTTACTTTGATAAAGAATTGAAAAACTAAGATGGTGTAGTACTTGAGGCGTTTCGAGCACAGCAATTAAACGCGAGCCAATTAATGCCCCAAGCATAGCGCCCAACATAATCCACAGCCTGTTTTCGTCAGATATCGGGTCTTTAATTCCTTTTTTATAGAAATAATACAACCTAACACCAATTATAAATGCCAGTGTTTCGAAAATATAGTGATAATGGTATTGGTTACCAAAAAGTTCGAATTGGAAGGGAAACAAAGATTTTAACAGCATTTATTAAAACCAAAGTCTGCAAAAAACAGGTAAATGATCAGAATAATACCTTTTATCCTTACTATCAGTTAATACGGCGAATTTCTGCACCTTAAATCCTTTGTTTACAAAAATGTAGTCGATCCTGTTTTTCAGATCACTGTTAAAATCAAAATCATTAAAAGTACCTGTCGGGCCATATGGAGGCTCTACAGAAATCTCTTTTGCATCGGTAAGAAAAGATTTAATGGTAGCAATGGCCTCTGTTTCTGGTGTTACATTTAAATCGCCGGTAAAAACAACAGGTAATGTCGGCGCAATCTGCTGTATCTTTTGTTTCAATAATTTAGCCGATTCAATTCTCGCTTTTACCCCGATATGATCGTAGTGGGTATTAAACACGATAAATTCTTTTTTATTTAACTTATCATAAAGTTTTACCCAGCTACATATACGGTTAAGCGCAGCATCCCATCCTTTTGAAGGGACATCAGGCGTTTGCGATAGCCAAAACGTTCCACCGTCTTTTTTGGCAAAGCGGTCTTTATCGAAATAAACAGCTGAAAATTCTCCTTTTCTTTTACCATCCTCTCTACCAACACCCACTACATCAAAATTGGAATTCTCCAAAAGTGCATCAAACTGTTCGGGTAAGGCTTCCTGTACACAAAGAATATCAGCATCATGAAATTTCACTAAAGCTTTTACATTATCTTTTCGGTTTGGCCAGGCATTAACACCATCTGATGCCACATTTAAGCGAATGTTATAGGTAATGATATTAATTGGAACTGCCGTTTTTTGCGCAAATGCCACAACGGTTAGCAAAAGAAAAACAGGGATGATTTTTAAAGTATTCATAAATAATAATTACACAATTTGATTAATGCTGGCTAGCCAGTAACTCCTAATTTTAAGCCGCTATTATACTAATTTAACGTTAATTGTATTTTAACAACCTAATATCTTTTAAATTAAATCTTCATCCCTATAGCTATAGTATCGGTTATTGGCAAAAATCAGGTGATCAACCACATACAGACTAAGCAAATTTCCTGAAGCTACCATATCCCTGGTCAGCTTATCATCGCTCTCACTGGGCTTCAAATTTCCCGAAGGATGGTTATGCGCCAATACAACATTCGCTGCATTGTTTTCTAAAGCTGTTTTAAAAATAATTTTCGGATCGGCTACTGTACCTGCCTGCCCGCCTTTACTGATCAAAAATTTACCAATTACCCGGTTAGACCTGTTTAGAAGTAATATCCAGAATTCTTCGTGATTGAGATTAGCGAAGGTTTGATGTAAATACTTATAAACATCATTAGAAGTAGTAACATGAGTAATCGTCTCTTCGGCAGTTTCCTTTCGCCGCAAACCAAGCTCTAAAGCGGCTATAATAGTTAATGCTTTGGCTTCTCCAATACCTTTAAACCTCGATAGCTCTAGAATAGAAGCTTTCCCCAGTTTTGTTAAATTATTATCGTAAAAAGACAAAATCCTTTTACTTAAATCTACAGCGGTTTCATTTTTACTTCCCGAGCCAATTAAAATAGCAATCAGTTCGGCATCTGTTAAATGCCTTCGGCCGTGCAATAAAAGTTTTTCACGCGGGCGATCTTCTTCAGCCCATAACTTTATACCTAATTTCTGTTCGTAATTTTCCATTTTAAGACAAAAAAAAGGCACCCTAACTTTTGGTTGGGATGCCTTTACTAATATCGTAAAATAATTGAAGAAAAATTAAGGTTTAAATTATTTCTCTCCCCAAAAAAGTATAAATACAAAAACGGCATAAGTTAAACCTATGCCGTTCCTAATATCGTAATAATTGGCTTATTTTAAACCGTTAACGAATTTCGTTAATTTTGATTTGTTATTAGCCGCTTTGTTTTTGTGGATAATATTCTTTTTAGCTAAACGATCTAACATAGAGATTACTTTAGGCAATAAATCAGATGCAGATTTTTTATCTTCTGCAGCACGTAATCTTTTAATGAAAGTACGTGTAGTTTTTGCCTGATATCTGTTACGTAAACGTTTTGTTGCGTTTGCTCTAATTCTTTTTAATGAAGATTTATGATTTGCCATTTCTATTTAGCCTTTTATTTTTCTTATTCGTTTCCTATAATTCGGGTTGCAAATATAGGATTAATGTTTTTAAATTACAAAACACTTTCAACTTTTTTTTCATTAAAATTGAAGCCTGTTTCCGAACCGCAAAAATACGTTAAAATTATTCATTAATAATACTTTAACATAATTGAATAAAAATTCTTTTCCGTTAAGAAAACAGGCTTAAAAATACTATTTTTGGACAAAACGATTTTGAGTGAAAAAAAGAATAGCCATCTTTGCATCAGGTTCTGGCTCTAATGCCCAAAAGCTGATGGAGCATTTTAAGCGGAGTAATGAAATAGAAATATCTTTGGTATTGACCAACAATGCCGATGCATATGTATTACAAAGAGCTGATAATTTTGAAATTCCCACTCATATTTTCGACAAGAATGAGTTCTATAAAACGGATGAAGTGGTAGACCTGCTCAAAAACCTGGAGATTGATTTTGTGGTACTGGCCGGTTTTCTTTGGCTAATCCCCAAAAGCCTGATCAATGCCTATCCTGGCAGGATTGTAAACATCCACCCTGCAATTCTCCCAAAATTTGGAGGAAAAGGTATGTATGGCGACCACGTGCACCATGCGGTAATGGCTGCAGGTGAAACCGAAGGCGGCATAACCATTCATTATGTTAACGAAAACTATGATGAAGGGGAATACATTTATCAAGCCCGCTACAGGATCGACAAAAACGACAATCTGGAAATGGTAAAGTTTAAAGGACAGCAGCTCGAACACCAGCATTACCCACGTATTGTAGAAACCATTGTGAAGAAGATAAAAAAGTAATACCGGCCCAGTGCGCTTATTCGATCTTAAAAATCTCGGGATCATTTTTAGCACACCGCAATTTTAGGGTATCGCCAACTTGTATAGCAGCATTGGTGTTAATTACTTCCTGCGTCCAAACCTTATTATTTAGGATGTAATTAAATATGGCATAAGGCGTTTGAATATTTCTATTTCTCTGTATATATAATTTCGTCACAATCCCCCTGTGCGGGCATGCCATACTTGGCCAATTGTTTTTCTATAAAAGATTCATGCATCTTAAAAACTATTGTTATATCGGTCCACTTTTTTCTACGATTTAATTGAAACATTGATTATGTTAATTTATAAAATGACCAAAACAATAAAAATCATCGTTTTCCTTCATCATTAATAAATACGACCCGAAAAATATTTTCATTACTAAGAAATAAAAGCATCAGGTCTGCTTCATTTTCGACATCAGCAACAATAATGCACTAACAACAATAAGAAACCCGATATTGAGCAAAGTTGCCCATTGATAAGCTACGGAAAATTGCGAAGCCAGAACCGGATGTTGAAGTTTACTAAAGAAAATACCACCAACAAGAGCAACCCCAAGCGCTACCGAAATCTGCTGCATTGTTAAGTAAATACCAGATGAAGTCCCCATTTTATCTTCAGGTATACTTTTCAGCGATATCGTCATTAAGGAAGGTAAAATGGTGCCACAGCCTATTCCATATACGAACAACACTATACCTATATATAATTGCGACGCGGCATTTGAATTAAATACAATCAGATGAAAAAGCAATGCTGTAATCATTATCACAGATCCTGCTAACGAGACCGATTTACCATAACGGGTCACTAATGGCGTAAAAAACATTGATGCCATTACATAACCAAGTCCCTGGCAAACAAAATATATCCCGGTACGGGCAGAACTTATGCCCATCCCACGCTGTAAATTAACCGTATTAATCAGGAAATAAGAATCCTGAACGAGGTAATAAAACAGGGAAATTAAAAGTCCCATCCTGAAATCGAAATTTTTAAAGGAACCTGAATTAATAAGCGGAAGCTTCCCCATCCCAACACCTAATTGTTGATAATAAATAAATACCAGCAGCAATACCCCCGATAACAGCAATAAAGTAATGCTCCAGATCGGCCAACCTAGCTCCCTACCTTGTATTAGTGGATAAATAAAGGCTGTTAAGGTTAACATTAGTAATAAGCTGCCGATAAAATCAAATTTCCCGGTAGTTTTTACAGGCAATTCTTTAAGATACTTGAAACCCAGCATAACAGCAGTTATGCCAATGGGTACATTGATCAAAAAAATCAAACGCCAGCTCTGGGAAATAATTTCAAGATCAGGAATCAATCCACCCAAAAACTGACCAATAACCGAAGCGGTACCAGCTATACTGCCATAAATGCCCAACATCTTTATCCGCTCTTTCTGATCGGGAAATAAACCGGGGATAAAAGCCATGCCCTGGGGCACCATGAATGCTGCGCTTATGCCCTGTATAAAGCGGGCAACATTAAGCTGGGTAGCCGATTGTGACAAACCACAGAATAAAGAAGCAAGGGTAAAAATCAGCATTCCGGCCAGAAATACCTTTTTCTTTCCAAAGTATTCTCCTGCCCGCCCTCCGGTAATTAGAAAGGAGGCATAACCTATAATATACATCACAATTATAAACTGCATATCAGCATCTGTCCCATTAATGCCAGTTTTAATAGATGGAAGCGCCACGTTTACAATAAACAGATCTAACACGGATAAAAATATGGCCGAACAGGCGATCAGGAACACAGACCATTTTCTATATTTTTTCATGCTTTTCTTATATTTAAAATTCAAAGGAAGAAAAGCCTATAACGACAATCAAGTAGTCACTTAAACAGTACCTAGTATGCAAAACAGTACTAATAATGAGTATAAAGCAATTACAAATGAAGTTTTATTTTTAAATGACTCTCCGTTGACGAGCGTATTTAAGGTAATCGGAGGCAAATGGAAAATTATGCTTATTAAAGCCATTGCTGCTAAATGTCCTAAAAGATTTGGAGAACTGAAACGCGAAACAAATTTCTTAAGCCAGGGTACACTAACCACACAGCTAAAAGAAATGGAACGCGATAAACTCATTGTACGGGAGGCTTTTGCAGAATCTCCTCCACGCGTAGAATATAAACTCACTGATTTAGGGAAAACCCTTCTTCCTGTAATTGATGTTTTGGAAGATTGGTATGCTAATTTCCAAGCCAGCAGCAAGCACTAAAAAATTATAATAAAGCAATGATATACAAGCTGCTAATATAAATTCTATTTGCAGGTGCAGCGCTTAGAAATACCAACGAAAGATAAAAAATACCCAATAAAGAAAAATATACAAATAATTTCATTTTTATTGGTTTCATCACCTAAATAAATCCCTCTGTTTTACTACCTTTGCGGCTCAAAATTTTCAGTAGAATGAGTCAATCCATTAAAATCAAAAACGCTTTAATCTCAGTATATTATAAAGATGGTTTGGAGCCATTGGTAAAATTGTTAGCCGCACAAGGTGTACAATTATTTTCAACCGGTGGAACAGAACAATTCATTAAAGATTTAAACCTCCCTGTTACAGCGGTTGAGGATTTAACTGGTTATCCATCTATTTTGGGCGGACGTGTTAAAACCTTACACCCAAAAGTATTTGGCGGAATTTTAAACCGTAGAGCATTAACTGGCGACCAGGAGCAGATTGCTGAGTATGAAATTCCTGAGATTGATTTGGTTATTGTTGACTTATACCCTTTTGAAGAAACCGTAAAAGCAGGCGGAACACCGGAAGAAATTATCGAGAAAATCGACATCGGTGGTATTTCCTTAATCCGTGCAGCTGCAAAAAACTTTAACGATGTGGTAATTATCGCATCGAAAAACGACTATCCTACTTTACAAGCCCAATTAGAAGCGCAAAATGGCGAAACTACTTTAGCACAACGTAAATCGTTCGCTAAAACAGCTTTCCATACTTCTTCTCATTACGATACTGCAATCTTTAATTACTTCAATACAGAAGAGCCGCTTGATGTTTTTAAGCAAAGTGTAACTGAAGCTAAAACTTTACGTTATGGTGAAAACCCACATCAAGGTGGTGTATTTTATGGCGATTTAGATGCCATGTTTACCAAACTTAACGGTAAAGAACTTTCTTACAACAATTTGGTTGACGTAGATGCAGCCGTTGCTTTAATCGACGAATTTGAAGATCCAACTTTCGCGATCTTAAAACATACCAATGCTTGTGGTATTGCCTCTCGCCCTACTGTTAAACAGGCATGGCTTGATGCATTGGCCTGTGATCCGGTTTCGGCTTTCGGCGGTGTATTGATTACCAACGTGGAGGTTGATCTTGAAACAGCAGAAGAAATTAACAACTTGTTTTTTGAAGTGTTAATTGCACCTTCTTACCAAGCAGAAGCGATCGAGCTGTTCAGCAAAAAGAAAAACCGCGTTATCTTGCAGCGTAACCAGGTTGAATTGAGCAAAAAACAATTTAAAACATTATTAAACGGTGTAATTGAGCAGGATAAAGATTTAATTATCGAAGGTCCGGAGCAAATGACAACTGTTACCGATAAAGCACCTACTGCACAAGAACTAAAAGATCTGTTCTTTGCTAACAAAATTGTAAAACATACTAAATCGAACACCATTGTTCTGGTTAAGGATGATGTTTTAATTGCGAGCGGTGTTGGTCAAACTTCGCGTGTTGACGCCTTAAGACAAGCGATTGAAAAAGCAGCTTCTTTCGGATTCAGCGTTAAAGGTGCTGCAATGGCTTCTGATGCTTTCTTTCCTTTCCCTGATTGTGTTGAAATTGCTGCCGATGCCGGAATTACAGCTGTTCTACAGCCAGGTGGCTCAATTAAAGATGCCGATTCTGTTGCCAAAGCAAATGAAAAAGGTATTGCTATGGTAACTACCGGTGTAAGACATTTTAAACACTAGTTAAGCTTAAAGGCTAAAGTACATTGCAAATCGCTTTTGTCTTTTAGCTTTTTATTTTCTGAATATTTTAATTGCCTTAAAAACAATTAATAACCGAAGAAAATAAAACTTAAAACAATAAAAAAGCTATTTTTACATTAGGAATAGTATAGATTTGATAAAATAAAGAAAACATACCTTATACATGGGATTATTTAACTGGTTTACGCAAGAAGTTGCCATCGATTTAGGCACTGCGAATACCCTGATTATACATAACGACAAAGTAGTTGTAGATGAGCCATCTATTGTTGCTTTCGATCGTACTACAAACAAAGTTATTGCTATTGGCCGTCAGGCCATGCAAATGGAGGGTAAGACCCACGATAATATTAAAACCGTTCGTCCATTAAAAGATGGTGTAATTGCCGATTTTAACGCTGCTGAGGCGATGATTAAAGGGATGATCCGCATGCTTAATGGCGGTAAAGGATGGATGTTTCCATCTTTACGTATGGTAATCTGTATTCCCTCTGGTATTACTGAAGTAGAAAAACGTGCAGTGCGCGATTCAGCCGAAATTGCCGGTGCAAAAGAGGTATACTTAATTCATGAGCCAATGGCAGCTGCTGTAGGTATCGGAATTGATGTAGAAGAGCCCATGGGTAACATGATTATTGATATAGGTGGC
The DNA here is from genome assembly GCF_011759615.1 of Pedobacter sp. SG908. Lineage (NCBI taxonomy): Bacteria > Pseudomonadati > Bacteroidota > Sphingobacteriia > Sphingobacteriales > Sphingobacteriaceae > Pedobacter > Pedobacter sp. SG908. Next base: position 688,973 of record NZ_JAAOYY010000001.1, on the reverse strand, counting down.
GGTACCACAGAAATTGCGGTAATCGCTTTATCTGGTATCGTGTGCGATCAATCTATCCGCGTTGCGGGAGATAATTTCGACTCTGATATTGTAAACTACATCCGCCGCCAACACAACATTATGATTGGTGACCGTACCGCTGAAAAAATTAAAATTGAAGTTGGTGCAGCTTTACCTGAATTACAGGATGCTCCTGCCGATTTCGCAGTTCAAGGTCGCGATTTAATGACCGGTGTACCAAAACAGATCACTGTTTCTTATACCGAAATTGCACACTGTTTAGATAAATCGATCTCTAAAATTGAAGAAGCAATTTTAAAAGCCTTAGAGATTACTCCTCCAGAGCTTTCAGCGGATATTTACCAGACTGGTATTTATTTAACTGGGGGTGGTGCATTGTTAAGAGGTTTAGATAAGCGCGTAGCGGCTAAAACTAAATTACCTGTTCACGTTGCAGAAGATCCACTTCGTGCAGTAGTTCGTGGAACTGGCATTGCCCTTAAAAATATAGGCGGATATAAATTCTTAATGCAATAACATTTAGCTTGGGGTTTGGGGTTGTGAGCTTGGAGTTTTCCACTCATACGCCAAACTTTTAACTCCCAACTCCAATCTTTTAACTCCAAACTCAAATGCGTAACCTTTGGATTTTCATCAGCAGATACAACGCATTTTTCTTATTTATCATTTTTTTTATCGTTGGCATCTACCTCACGGTGAAAAATAACGCTTATCAGCGGAGCGTAACCTTAAACTCAAGCAATGAAGTAGTTGGCAGCGCATATGAAAGGTTAAATGTTTTTAAACGATATTTAAACCTGGGAATGGTTAACGATAGTCTTGCGGCAGAGAACGCGAAGCTTAAAAGCCAGTTACTGGGATTAACCACGATAGATACAGCTAAAGATGTTAAAGTGGTAGATACGGTTACCAATCAGCAATACACATATCTGGCAGCTAAGGTGATTAAAAATTCGATCACTTTGCGCAACAACATCATGACCATTAATAAAGGGACAGTTGACGGTATTAAAAGTGGCATGGCCGTTATTGCGCCTCAACGTGGAGTAGTTGGTTTTATCCGTGATGTTTCGGCACATTTGGCAACCATACAATCGCTACTACATAAAGACACGAAGATTAGTGTAACCTTAAAAAAGAACAATGCGCTTGGCTCATTAGTTTGGGGTGACGGAAATTTTGATATTAAAAAGGCATTTGTTAAAGAAGTACCGAACCACATTAAAATGTATGTAGGCGATACCGTTGTTACTTCAGGTTATGGATCTTTTCCTGCCGGGATTTTGGTTGGAAAAATTAGCAAGGCAAATGTGGCCACCAATGATAATTTCTTATCAGCAGAATTAAATTTATTTACTGACTTTAGCACATTGCAATATGTATATGTGGTTAAAGATAAAAAAGCTGAAGAGCAAAAGGCTTTAGAAAGCATCGCTAAACCGAATGAATAGTAGAATCATTATTATAAATGTGATCAGGTGGTTTTTACTACTTTTTGTGCAGATATTCTTGCTCAAGAACATGGGCTTTTATGATCTTTCTACACCGTTTATTTATGTGCTGTTTTTGCTCCTGCTTCCATTCGGAATCCCCAATATTTTACTGTACTTATTGGCTTTCGGAACAGGATTAACCCTCGATGCCTTTTACGATACCATGGGCGTACACGCCACGGCGTGCGTAGTATTGGCTTTTGTGAGGATTTCTTTTATTTCAATAAGTTTAAACCGCGACGCAATTGACGACCCAGAACCATCGTTAAGTTATATGGGTTTCCAATGGTTTTCGCTTTATGCTTTTCTTTGCGTTGTTGCACATCATCTGGTGCTGTTCTTTTTAGAAACATTTAGGCTAACCGAAGTTGGTTATACCTTAATGAGATGCGGCTTAAGTTGTATCTTTACACTGCTTATTATTTTATTGGTAGAGTTTATATTCTATAGAAGAACACCACGTTAATGGATCAATTATTTAACCGAAAATATATCGTTCAAGGATTATTTATTGTAATCGCCCTGATTTTATTGGGGAAGTTATTTTATATCCAGATTATTAGCGACAAGGCTTTCAGTTCTGCCGAGAGTAACGTATTGCGTAAAATTTATAAATATCCGGCTCGTGGTGCCATCCTCGACCGAAACATGAAGGTTATCGTACAGAACGAACCCGTTTACGATTTAATGGTTACGCCTAACGAAGTTAAACCTTTCGATACCCTTGCACTGGCCAATGCCTTAGAAATTACCGTAGAAGATGTACGCAAGAAACTAAAAAAAGCCAGGGCGCAATCAAATTATCAGGCTACGTTTTTCGAGCGCCAGATTTCGGTTCAGAGTTATGCCCGCTTACAGGAAATTATGTACCGTTTCCCGGGTTTCAGAACCCAGGACAGAACGGTGAGGCATTATCCTGATAGCATTGCCGGACAACTTTTCGGTTATGTAAAAGAAGTAAGTCCTGATGATATTGAAAAATCGGAAGGGTATTATAAACCTGGCGATTTTATTGGAAAAAGTGGTTTAGAGCGGTCGTACGAAGATTTTTTAAGAGGCGAAAAAGGTGTAATTAATACGCTGTACGATGCCAGAAACATTGCCCAGGGCAGTTATGCTGGTGGAAAATACGATATCAATGCCGTCTCTGGTGATCGATTAATTTCGTCGTTAGACATTAGAATTCAGCGCCTTGGCGAAGAGCTGATGAAAAATAAAGTAGGTGCAATTGTAGCCATTGAGCCATCTACAGGTGAGATATTAGCCTTCGTGAGTAGCCCTGGTTATGATCCAAATCAATTGGTTGGTAAAGATTGGGGGAAAAATTACATGAGCCTGATTGCAAATCCCTACCGTCCACAAATCGTGCGCCCTATCGCAGGTCAGTATTCGCCAGGATCATCTTTTAAACCTGTTGATGCCTTGGTTGCCTTGCAAGATGGTGCCATCGACCCTAATACTACATTTTTTTGTCCTGGTTATTATATGGCCGGAAACCATAAAGTAAAATGCGAGCACGTAGATGGAACCATTAACATGCAACGTGGTATTGCCCGCTCCTGTAACACCTATTTCTGTCATGTTTTTCAGAACATCATCACTAAAAATGGCATGAAAAACCAGCGTCAAACCTATGCACAATGGCACGAGCAGATTTCTAAATGGGGTTTTGGCCAGAAATTGGGCATCGACATGCCTTTCGAAAAAAAGGGGATATTTTATCAAGGTAGCCATTATGATAAAATCTATGGTAAACGCTGGGGATACACCACTGTAATTTCGCAGGCCATTGGCCAGGGTGAGATTACCTCTACCCCATTGCAAATGGCCAACGTTATGGCAGCAATTGCCAACCGTGGTTATTATTTGAAGCCACACTTAATTAAAGGTATCGGCGATAAAAATGTAGTAAAAAAAGAATATGTTGTTAAAAACTATGTAGGTGTAGATGAAAAATATTTCCCTATTGTAATTGATGGCATGAGAGATGCGGTGAACAGTCCTTGGGGAACAGCCAAAGAGTCGCAGATACCCAATATTGTGATGTGCGGAAAAACCGGAACCGTACAAAATCCACATGGTAAAAACCACTCGGTTTTTATTGGTTTTGCACCAATGGACAACCCTAAAATTGCCATTGCAGTGATTGTGGAAAATGGTGGCTTTGGAGGTTCCTATGCCGCTCCGATATCAAGTTTTATAGTAGAAAAATATCTAACGGATACAATTAAACCACGTTCGAATGGTTATACCGTAAAAGCATTCTCAGAAACCAATCTTTTACCTGCTTTAATCGATAAGACAAAGAAAGTTAAACTCACCAAATTAGACAGTTTAAACATAAAAAAGACAGATTCGCTTAAAAAGGTTAAAGATAGTTTAAAATTAAAATCGGTAATACTAAAACAAAATATTGTTACCAAGCCTAAAGTAAATGAACCCATTGTAAACCATAAACCTGTAACCAATAAATAACGATGCAACAACAGGGAAACCGTTTCTTTTTTAATGTAGATTGGATTACCGTTTTAATCTATATTGCCTTATGCGCAGTTGGTTTTATCAATGTTTATGCATCTATTTACAATCCAGATAAAGCAACAGGTTTCGATTTTGCAAGCAGTTATGGTAAACAGTTAATTTATGTGATTACCGGGTTGATATTAGGTTTATCAATTTTGTTGTTCGACGGAAGGTTATTTAACGTATTTGCACCGTTTATTTATGGAGCTACCCTTTTTCTGCTGGTCGTGGTACTCTTTGTGGGGAGAAATGTAGGCGGAAACCAAGCCTGGATACCTATAGGATCATTTAGACTACAGCCCTCAGAGTTTGCCAAGTTTGGTACAGCCTTACTTTTAGCCAGGTATGTGAGCACTTTCAATCCGAAATTCAGGGATATTAAATCAATTGTAATTGCCGGCTTGATTGTGTTAGCCCCCCTTTTATTAATTATGTTGCAACCCGATACGGGCTCTGCATTAGTTTTCCTGGCCTTTATGTTCCCTTTATACCGAGAGGGCCTATCTGGTTATTTCCTGTTGATTTTCCTTGGAATGATTGTACTGTTTGTTGCCGATTTCCTGGTGCCAACTTACATACTGATTCTTATCCTAACTACTATTGGCGGTCTTTTCATTTACAATAACAGGCGGAAACAGAAAATCATATTTTCTACCGTATTGGTAACCATCATTGCCATCGCTTATTTGTTTGTGGTTAAAATTGCCTATGAAAAGATTTTGGCACCACATCAGCGAAGCCGTATCGAACTGATGTTAGGTCTTAAAGCCGATAATAAAGGTGCGGGTTATAATGTAATTCAATCGCAAATTGCCATAGGTTCAGGGCAGGCAACCGGCCGTGGTTTTTTACAGGGCACCCAAACTAAATATGGCTATGTACCGGCTCAAAGTACCGACTTTATATTTTCTACCATTGGCGAAGAGTGGGGCTTTGTGGGCTGTTCGGTTGTGATTGGCTTGTATATATTTTTATTATTGAGATTGATCAATCTGGCAGAAAGGCAGCGGTCTACCTTCTCGAGGGTTTACGGCTATAGTGTGGCCTGTATCCTCTTTTTCCACGTATTCATCAACATCGGAATGACCATTGGGATTATTCCGGTAATCGGGATTCCCTTACCATTTATTAGTTACGGTGGTTCGTCGCTATGGAGTTTTACAATCTTACTGTTTATCTTTTTAAAGCTCGATTCTAACCGAATGGGATTTATTTAGTCCTAAGTCCTAAGTCGATATTTTGAAGCGGAAAATTAATCTAAACGGTTATTTGTTAATCTTTTACACTAACATAGTTAGAGATATTGATTGTTTTTGGAAAGCAAAACCTGCAATCAAATTTTCGTCTGCTCCCGCTAAACGCTTTACTTCGTGTTCGCTTTTATCGGGTTTAGGTGGGCTATACAGTGCTACTATCCCAGGTAAATAAACCCGACAAAAATGGAAATACTTTTTGGGCAGCCACATTCATAATGTGCAGCAGCTTTCTCAAAAAGATTGAAATGATGGCGGGGCTACAGTAGCCATGAAATACTGAACGTTCGTTTCCTAATCATTTACAAAGTTTTAATTGTTGATATCAAAAGACACGCGCCATCTTATCCCGCATGTTCGGGGTCAGGATTTAAATGAGAAAATCTGAACAGGCTTTTACAAGACATTACAAGTGCCAATCGTGTCCATCCCTGTTATAAAAGAGGACGATGCGTGATAGATACTGAAACAAGTTCAGTATGACGATAGCGCGGGCTAACACCTCTACTTGCTAAATCTTCGGTTTAGTAACTCGTAAAATTGATCAACGGTGGCCTGCTTATTGGCCCAGTTATTTTTCGCTGCATAATTATTCTGAAGATAGCTATCTGCGGCTTCGAAACTGCTCATCTTATTGATGATATCAATTACTTCCGAATAAGCCAGGTTATACCCATTAAAAAGATCTTTAATAAAAAGTAACTTTTCGTTTAAACTAATCGCCTGTTTTAAATCGGCAATAGGTGCTTTAACAGGCTCATCGCTTTTTCCATTTGTTCTGGCAAGCAGATCATTTAAACTTGGCGCAGGTTTAGCTGCTTCGGGTTGTGGAGCTGGTTTTACAGGAACAGCCTCAGGCGTAAACAAAGGGCGCTCCTGCTCAACAGGTGGCGAAATGATAGGGTCATCCAGTTTTACACCTTTCAGTGCCTCAATAGGCTGAGTAGCAGCTGCCGGTATAGGTTCTTCTACCTTAGCGGCTACAACTGTTTCTTCTTTCGTAATTATTTCAGGCACTTCTTCTTCGTGCGGAATTAAAAAAGGTTCAGGACCAATTTCATCCTCTTCAGTAGGTAAAGCCTCTTCCTGAACAGATAAAGCATCTTCCTTTTCATGAATTATCTTTTTGCGCGCTAAAATTTCTGCTTCTTCTTTGCTTAACGGGCGATCGAAAATTTCTTCAACAGATTTTGCTTCATAATCGAACTGATCGTTTTCATCGTGTTTGCCCAATACAAATTCAAAAGTATGATCGTCCTGGTCTGGCTTAAAAAAATCGTTATTCAAAAGCGAGGTAGCTTTTTCTTCTTCAATAATTTCATCATCAAGCACCTCCTGCTTAGGCTTTACATCTACCCGTTCTTCCTCTTCCTGCGCCGTTGCCACTTCTTCTAGTTCCTGTGGATCGAAACACTCATCATCTTCTACATAACTTTTTTCAGCTTCGGGCAATATAATGGTATTTTGTTCGGCCAATAAGGCATGGTTTCCAGGTTCAGCGGGTTTTTCTTCTATTGTAGCATTTAATTTTTTGACGATATTAACATGATCAGAAAGGAAATGGGCATTAGCCAGAAAAAGCTCCAGTTCCAAATCGTTTAATTGCTGAGGATTTTGAGCTAAAAACTGATATTGCTCATTTAACTCCGTTAAAATGCTGCCGATCTTTCTGAAAATATCTTGTTGGTTCATCATAAAATTAAAACGAATTTTTAGTCGATTTATGTTGGTAACTATGTGTTCAAAAATAACACATAATTCTCATATTTGTTCGGTTTAAAAATTATAGAACGCACATAGGGGAATAAAAAAACAGGCATGTTATTTAGCGAACAAAATTTTAGAACAAGGGGCGAATTTTCGGGAAGTATAGAAGTGGTATGTGGCTCTATGTTTTCTGGTAAAACAGAAGAACTGATCAGAAGGTTAAAAAGAGCGCAGATTGCTAAATTGAATGTCGAAATTTTTAAACCCCGTACCGATACCCGATATCATGAAACTGCCGTGGTTTCGCACGATTTAAACTCCATAAACTCTACACCTGTTGATAGCGCTTCGGCCATTTTATTACTTGGCACCAACACTCAGGTGGTTGGTATAGATGAGGCCCAGTTTTTTGATGACGAACTACCTGATGTTTGCAACAAACTGGCGCTTAAAGGTATACGTGTTATTGTTGCCGGCTTGGATATGGATTTTACGAGCAAACCCTTTGGCCCAATGCCTGCTTTAATGGCCATTGCCGAACATGTTACCAAGGTAAATGCGGTTTGTGTTTGCTGTGGTAATCCGGCCTTATACAGTTACCGCACAGTTGCTGATGAAGCTACCGTTTTATTGGGCGAAAAAGAAAGTTATGAGCCACGTTGCAGAGCTTGCTACAATCTGGACAAAGGATAATCATGATTGATTAATCTGTATCTTTAAACAGGATTTAATTATTGATATGGATAAACAGGCCCAACTTGAAGCATTTAGAAACGGTATTGCCCAATTTGTAACGTTTAACGATGCAGAATGGGAAATCTTTATTCAATATCTTAATTTTTCCATCCTAAACAAAAAAGAACATTTTGCAGTAGAAGGAAAAGTGTGCGACTATATGTGCTTTATTACCCGTGGTGCCGTTCGCTACTACCACGTTAAAGACGGACAGGAAATCACCGGGTACTTTAGTTTTGAAAATGAGTTGATGAGTGCTTATAAAAGTTTCTTGAAACGTACACCTACCGCCAACTACATTCAGGCAATTGAAGAAACAGAGTTGGTGATGATCTCACACCACAGTCTGCAACAAATGTTAAACCACCCGCTACTGGCTTTAAAAATGGAGCGTTTTGGTCGTTTAATTGCCGAATACTACATCTGCTGTTATGAAGACCGCGTTACTGCTTTTATTACCCAAAGCCCTGAAGAACGTTATACCGCACTCGAGAAAACTGCAAAAGATATTTTCCAGCGCATTCCACAGCACTTTATAGCCAACTTTTTAGGTATCACTCCCGTCTCCCTCTCCCGTATTCGTAAACGGACGCTCCTTTTAAAGGATTAAATTTAAACCTTATCTTTTGTTAACGTTTTTACGGCTCCACGCCGCATAACTTTGAACCAATCAAAAAACAAAGATATGCATACTATACTTGGCGCCGGCGGACCAACAGCAAACGCACTAACCAGAGAATTGATCAATGCTAACGAAACCATTAGGTTGGTTAGCCGAAAACCAATTTCTACAAGCAATCCCAATGCGAGTTGGGTTAAGGCCGATTTATTAAATGAGGCTGAACTTTTTGCCGCAGCCGAAGGTTCGAAAGTAATATACCTGTGCGCTGGTTTGGTTTACGACATTAAAATATGGCAACAACAGTGGCCGATTATTATTCAAAATGTAATTAACTTAACTAAACTTACCGGTGCAAGGCTAATATTTTTTGATAATGTTTATATGTACGGTCTGGTAAATGGGCCAATGACAGAAGATACACCTTACCATCCATGTAGTTTAAAAGGAGAAGTAAGAGCAAAAGTAGCCGAACAATTAATGAACGAGGCCAAGGCAGGCCAAATAAACGTAACCATTGCCCGTGCTGCTGATTTTTACGGAACAGATTCTATGAACAGCTTTTTCGATATGATGGTGCTCGATAAGTTTGCCAAAAAAGAAAAAGCGCAATGGATCGGAAACCCGAATACCTTACACAGTTTTACTTACATTGAAGATGCTGGAAGAGCTTTGTTTCTGTTAGGACAAACACCCGATTCTGGCAACCAGGTATGGCACCTGCCAACCGCCGCTCCTTTAAAAGGAAAAGTTCTTATCGAGATGGCTGCAAAGATTTATGAAACTAAGCCTCAATATCTGACCATTAATAAATTGATGCTGCGCTTAATAGGTTTATTTAAAAAAGTAGTTGCCGGTACTGTAGAAATGTACTACCAGTATGATCATGATTATCTTTTCGACTCTAGCAAATTTGAAAAAGCATTTAACTTTAAACCGACATCTTATGATGATGGCATTTTAAAGCTCTCGAAAACAATTTACAAAAAACAGAATTGACATGAATCAGGGCAAATTATAAAGCGAACTATTTATCTTTAGTGCAAATGATTCAAGATAACACAACAGGTGAAAACAGCATTAAAACCATATCGATTTTAGGCTGCGGCTGGTTCGGCATGGCTTTAGCCAAAAAACTGATCGGGTTAAATTATACCGTAAAGGGTTCTACCACAAGTCAGGAAAAATTGGCAATACTTCAGGCAGAAGATATACAACCGTTTTTAGTCAATTTTACAACTGAAGCGGTTGTAGCCGATCCTGCATTTTTTGAGACTGACACCTTGTTTATCTGTATTCCTCCAAAGCGTAATTCTACTGAACTTCTTGATTATCCCCAAAAGATAAATTCAATTTTGGCCGTAGCGAAATATAAATCGAAACATGTGGTGCTGATCAGTTCGACAAGTGTTTATGCAGATGAAAACAAAACAGTAAATGAAACCAGCATACCAAATCCCGATACGGATTCGGGAAGAGTTGTTTTAGCTGCGGAAATTCTGTTTAAGGAGCTCTTTCCCGAAAACTGCACAGTAATCCGCTTTGCGGGCTTAATTGGTCCTGATCGCAACCCAGGGAGATTTTTTGCCGGAAAAAATAATATACCAAATGGTCTAGCTCCGGTAAACCTCATTCACCAAACAGATGCTGTAGGCGTTGCGGTAAAACTTTTGGAAAAACAAGCATTTGGCAGAACATATAATGCCTGCTCGCCAAACCATCCAGCAAAAATGGAATTTTATATCAACGCGGCCAAAAGCACAGGACTTGCAGTGCCAAATTTCATTGCAGAAAAGAAGGATTGGAAAATTGTAGAGAGTGTTAATGTACCTGATTTTTTGGGTTATGCGTTTGAGGTTGGGATTTAGATGATTGACTTATTGTGCATTGCATTTGTAAGTCGTATCGTCATTCCCAACTTGATTGGGAATCGTAATACCATAAGCTTTAAGATTCCCACCTGCGTGGGAATGACGACGGTTTTTTGAAATCTATTTTTGTCACTTTGGTTAGTGTCTTCACGAACCAAAATTAGATTTATCAGCATGGTCCTTCGACAGGCTCAGGATGACAACATGGATAAATTTAACTCAACAATCCTAACAATTCTTTCTTGGTTAAATTCTTGAATAAACTCCCATCAGTCTGGATCAAATCTTTCACCAGATCCTTTTTGGTGGTCTGAAGTTTCATAATTTTCTCCTCGATAGTATCAGGGCAGATTAAACGCACAGCCATTACATTTTTATGCTGGCCGATCCGATATGCCCGATCTATCGCCTGGTTTTCTACAGCAGGGTTCCACCATGGGTCAACCAGATAAACATAATCAGCTTCGGTAAGGTTCAATCCGGTTCCGCCTGCCTTTAAACTGATGAGGAAAACGGGAATATCAGCATTTTGTTGAAAAGAGCTAACTACTTCAGCTCTTTTGCGGGTTTGCCCAGTAAGGTATTCATATCTGATTCCCCTGCTTTCCAATTGCTTTTTAATCAGATCGAGCATGGTTACAAACTGAGAAAAAACAAGAATTTTATGTTTTCCCGCCTTGCTCTCAATCTGCTCCATCAACACATCAATTTTTGAGGAAGCCTGTAGATAAGATTTCCCATCAGCCAATAACGCGGCCGAATTACAGATCTGCCGTAAGGTGGTAATGCTTTTCAATACATGCATCGAACTTTTAGGCAGTTCATCCTCCTGTTTACCCAAAATAAAGTCCTGGATTTCCTTTTTGTTCGCTTCGTATACTTCACGCTGTTCGGTCCCCATTTCGCAATACAGTACTATTTCTGTTTTATCGGGAAGTTCTTTCGCTACCTGTTCCTTTGTTCTGCGGAGAATAAACGGTCTTATTTTTTTTTGGAGTTCTTCTGCCCTTCTACTGTCTTTAAACTGATCTATAGGGGTTGAATATAAATCGGCAAACTGCTGTTTACTACCAAATAAACCCGGACAAGCGAATGATAGCTGTCCGTATAAATCAAAGGTATTGTTCTCAATGGGTGTTCCTGTCATCGTTACTTTATTCCTCGATTGCAACATCCGAACTGCTTTATAACGTTGCGAGTCTGGGTTTTTAATCAGCTGCGATTCATCTAAAAAGATATAGTTAAAGCGGTAATCCTTTAAGAAACGGATATCAGAAAGCAATGTTCCATAAGAAGTTAAAATGATTTCGTAATCATCGAAAGTATCAGTTGTTTTCGTCCGTTCGCCAGCATAAATGGTTTTTACCTTTATAGATGGTGCAAACTTCTCTACTTCTGCTTTCCAGTTAAATATTAACGAAGCTGGAACCACCACCAGATTGGTATTGTGCTTTACTTTTTCGCGCTGTGATAAAATGAAAGCCAAAACTTGGATGGTTTTACCCAATCCCATATCATCGGCCAAACAAGAACCAAAGTTAAAATCATCCAAAAAGTTGAGCCAGTTTAAACCGTCTTTCTGGTAATGACGTAGTGTTGCTGTTAAACCTTTTGGCACTTCAACTTCCTGAATCGAATCTGTCCCTTCAAATTTCTGTTTGTAAAGTTTCAATTCGTTCTTTACATCACCATCCAACAAAGCATCTTCATAAAGCTCGTTTATAGAAGCAAACTTAATTTTTGGCGTAAGAATGGCATCTTCGGTTACTTCGCCCGCACTAAAATAAGCAGCAAATTTTTCGATCCACTCGTGAGGTAATATACCTTGGGTTCCATCATCAAGCGTTACAAACTTACTTTTGTTCCTGATCGATTTATGCAAATGTTTTAACGCAACCTGTTGTTTGCCAAACTTCACTTTTACCTTGGTTTCGAACCAATCTGTCCCACTTAAAACCTCTATATTAACTTTAGCCTGAAATTGGCTCAGTTTATTGTTTTTGAGCTGGTTAAAACCTAAAATATGAATGCCTTTATTTCGCCATACCTCAAAAGCATCAAGGAACCAGGCTTCTTCCAGGAACCGTTTGCGGTGCAGGTAAAAAGAGTCGTTGGTTTCCTGATCATAAAAATAAGGATGCTGTTTCAACACGTTTCCGATAAACTGCAGCTCGGCATTTTCGTCGCGGTGTAAAGTGAAAAGGTTGCCGAGTTTATCTTGTGCCTGGATCTGCTTTTTAGACAGCACAGGAATTTCCAGGTTCCCATAACGCATTACCGGCGTAAGGAGGATATAATCTTCAGATTCAGACAGGTAGATCAACTGCTCGTTTTCGAGATCGAAACCTTTTTCTTCGATCTGGCTTTTGGTGGCAGGTTTTAAATAAGAATAATCTACATGGATACTTCCTTCTAAAGGCACCAAAATATTTTTTTGAAACTCTGGATATTTTGTTTTGTGCAAGATTAACCTGTTACTCTGCTTTTTGAAAAACCCGATTACGCGTAGAAAATCGAGCCTGCCAATTAAATATAGCTGATCTTTAAGTTTAATAAAATATTGGTGCACCAATACCAGGTTATCCAGTTCATATGATTTGCCTTCGATAATCAGCCGGCCTGTAATTTCGTAATAATCATCGCGCTGGTTTACAGAAAGGCGCAGGTCTACCTCCAGTAAATGCACATCAACCGCTGAAATCGTCGACGCCTGAATAGCGACAGACTGTTTACTATCCTGCAGGTAAAAAGGAATCTGTTTAGGGTTTTTAGCAATCGCTTTTAAGGCTTCTATTTCTGCTTCACTTTGATCATTATTATAATTCTGCTGAAAAGTGGTAATACCGCTATAAAACTTTACCTCATCGTTATCATTTGTATTAAACAGCAAATTAACTGGATTAATTCCTTTTATAGGATTTTTAACCTTACCACTTTTAGTGGTTTCGGCCTCGAATAATTCTACTGTTAAATTATTGTAATAGCGGTGTTGTCCAAAAACCAGGATCATTTTGCCTGGATCGTTTTTGGCCTGTAATTTTATTTTGGGTTTACTTGCAGGTAGTAAAAGTTCCTGCAAATTTTGCTGGACTTCCTTGTTAAATGGCTGGAGGGCATCCATTTTTGGGCGGATATCTACCTGGCCATTTTCATATTTCAGGTTAAAAAGAAGATCGAGGTTTTCTTCTTTTTCTAAACCATAGTCAATTGCTATTTTTAAAAGCTTTTGCCTCCGAAGGTTAGCATCGAAGAAAATAAGCAAATCCTGGCGTTGGAGGATATTATATAAAACTCTGGCCTGATGCTCACATAATTTATGTTTCGGCGTAGCGCAACGACAAGAAAGTTTTACGAAGTTTGAATGCTGCTGCACCTGAACAATTGGGAAAGGCAATCCAGAGGATTCATCGCTAAAGGCTGCAAAATCCAGCTCAATCTGCTCTGGAAAAAGTTGGTAAAAGCCCTTAACATCCGTATGGATCAATCCGCTTAAATGTTTGAGGATAACAATCTGGCTCAGATTTTTCAGGTTAAAATCCTTTAAAATATAATCGTAAGGATTTTGTTCTGATGCTAGATGCGCGGTTACCTGTTCACTCATTTAAACTAAAATAGCTAAGTGATAAAAGTAATCATTAATAAGTTTTAGCTAAAACCTCTTTTTAGGTTTTTATGCACAATGAATAATTTATGCTCAGAAAAAATCAGAAAATCGTCATGCTGAACTTGTTTTATCTTTTTTTTGCATTAAAACCCTGAAATAAATTACCTTCGGTGGGCTCGCTTAAAGCTCGGTTTACTTCGTAGCTCTCCGCTTCGCTACAGGTCAGGATGACGATTACCTCATCTACAGCGATTTACGCAAGTTCAAATAAAAAGGTACTGCTACCTTCTCGGTTTTTCCGTTGAGAATAAATTCGGCAGCTTGAGCACCCAATTCGCTAAAATCAGTTGAAATGGTGGTAATTCCATCCAAAATAATCTTTTTTAAAGGCGTTTCGTTATAAGAAATTACACCAACATCTTTCCCGATTTTAAGTTTTTGAGCAATTAAACGCTCGATGAGTGTAACCAGGTCATCTTCCATCAGGTTGATGTACACCTCACCTGGGTTAATTTCCTCGTCTTTAATGTTGTGGATTACTTTATGATCGAAAGCATACTGCTGACAGAACCGATAAAACCCTGTTAGAATTTCGTGCGGAAAATAGCTGTTTTTTGGAAAGATAATTTTTAAGGTTCGGTAATGCGAAAGCCGGTCTAAAGCCTGTTCTAAAGCCGCGTAAATATCCTGAGCAAAGTTTTCATAGGCCGCAGCATAATCGCCGGTTACTCCTGGCAACAACTTATCAAGAATGACCAATTTCTCTTTGGGAATAGTATTGATAATTTCATGTGCATTTTCACCCCCCTCTAAAAAATGTGGAATGATTACAAAATGCGAATAATCGTCGCGTTTGGTAACGATCATTTTTTTAAACAGCGCAAAATCGTTGTTGTAGATATAAAAATCAATGGCAGCACGCTCGCCAAGGGTTTTGGTAAAAGAATCGTAAATGATCTTTTTGTGTGTACTGAGTTTATTAAAAAGCAGGCAAACCTTTAGTTTACGCGAGAAATCAGTATTGATAATAAAATAACCTTTGCCCGGTACAGAATCTACCACCCCAAGTTTCCGGAGGTTGCGGTAACCTTTTTCTGCAGTATCTCTTGACATTTCCAGACTGAAACTCAATTCGTTAATAGAAGGTAACAAACTATTTTTCAGAAGCTTACCACTTTCAATTGCGGCCAAAATGGCATTGGTTAATTGCTTGTATTTTGGCGTCGACGAATACTCGTCGACGTTAATATAGGGGATTAAATCTTCTGGTTTCAAAGTGGTTGTATTGATATAGGAAATTCTAATATACGGAAAATCTAAAAATCTATCGTACGCTGTATAGCAGAATAGTATTTTAACTGGATCATATCCGTTGGTGCCGGGTTTTCATTCCAGGCGTCGTTTATTGCCAAAGCTGTGCCTATTGCCGTAGCCTGCGAAACTGAAGAGGCATAAACCTCAATATCTGGAATAGAAGTAGCCAATAAATGCATATAAATTGCATTTTTTCCGAAGCCACCATCTACAAAAATTCTTTTTACACCTGCATTTAAAATCAGCTTTAAGGAGTAAATCTGTTGTTTAATCAGGTCGAAAATCAATTGGTGATAGGCTTCTTCTGCCGTTTGAAAGAGGTTCAGATCTCGCTCCGGGAAAGCTGAACTTGCCGAAAAGCCTTGTTGTTCCTGTTGGTTTTCGGGGATTTTATTGGCCAGCTTCAAAATCATTGAAGGATTAAACTTCAGATGTTTAAACAGATAGGCTGCACGATCGAAATGTTCGGCGATCCGTTTAAGCTGCACCTCGTGCTCATAACCTGCAAAAATACGTGAGGCCTTTACCGCTTTCCCTTTAAAGTGCATGTAACACAGACAATCTTGTTTAAGTTCTTCGGCAGTTAAAGGTTCCTGGTTAAAGGGGTTTAAACTGATGCACCAAGTTCCGGTTGAGATAAGTACAAATGGCGTATAAAAATTGGCCAGATAAGGGATCAGTGCGGCAGAACTATCGTGCAAGCCTACACCAACCTTAACGCTGTTACCTTCAAAATTGGCTTTCAGGCTCGAATCAGCAGGTGTAAAGGCTCCGAACTTATCGTCGATCTTTTCTGTTGTTACCCAGCTGTGGTACTCGTTTTTATTAAAATCCCAGAGCTGGGTATGGCAGCCAATGCTGGTAATATCGGCCACGGCCTTACCCGTAATTAAATAACTTAAATATTGTGGTAGGTGTAAAGCCCACTTCACTTTTTTAAATATTTCGGGCTTTTCATTTTTCAGACGATACAATTGCATGCCCGAATTTAAGCTGCCTAAAATTGGTGATGCCGTTTCTAACGAAATCTTCTCCTCACCTCCGTATTTTGCATAAAAGCTTTTTTTAAGCTCCTCCGGGTATTCCTTTAAGTAGTTATAAAGTGGTGTTAACGGATTGCCATTTTCATCCAGATAAACAAAACTGGCACCATAAGTAGAAAAATTTATGGCCCTAACATCGAACTCTTTCAATTGCAAAACCTGATGCAGGGAATCGTAAACTGATGAACGCAGGCTTTCGAGATTTTCGCATGGTTCACCATCCTCATCAATAGTTTCTACAAAACGTGCAGATCGCTCGTAAACAATACTGTAGTTTTCGTCGATCAAAAAAAGTTTTTTATTCGTTTTCCCAACATCAAATATGGCAATAACAGGTTTAGGCATTTTCTATTTCTCTATTTACAAACCTGTAGCAACAGTATTTCCGCGGTGATTAACTAACTTATTTCTTACATCTAAATCGCGGTAAAGCGCTATCGGTGATAAAGCAGCTCCAGCCCTTAATCTGGCCTCAGCTACTAAAGCCCTTAAATCGCTACGGAAAGTATGCTGCAAAATTTCTTGTGCTCTTGCCACATCATTGTTGTTTTGCGCTTCATTTAAGGCTTTTCTATCCACCAATAGAGCCTGTGCATAGGCAATCATAATGGCTTCAACAGATTGTAATAAATCCTCTAAAGGATCTTTCACATTGTGTGAGGCATCAATCATCCAGCCTAAATCTTTTGCATGGTTCATGCCCTTTGCATCCATCCCTTCTACCAGCTCGTTAAAAATCAAAAACAATTGGTAAGGCTTAATGCTTCCTGTAGTTAAATCATCATCGCCATATTTTGAATCGTTGAAGTGGAAACCACCCAATTTTCCTTCCATTAGCAACAAAGCCACAATCTGCTCAATGTTAGCATTAGGTAAGTGGTGGCCTAAATCGACTAAAGTATAGGCTTTTTTACCCAATTTACTGGCATATAATAAGGATTGTCCCCAGTCGCCAACTGTAGTTGAATAAAAATTAGGCTCGAAGGCTTTGTACTCTACAAACATTTTCCAATCTTCTGGCAAAGCAGAATAGATTTCCTGAAGACTTTCTAAAGTATTTTCAAAGGCTTTACGGAAATTAAGCTGCCCAGGGAAGCAGGAACCATCGGCAAGCCAAACAGTTAAAGCATCAGACCCCAGCGCGATACCATGTTTAATTACCTCGATATTATGCTCAATTGCCTGCTTGCGGATGTTTTTATTTACATTTTGAAGCGAACCAAATTTATAACTGTGTGCAGCACCTGCCTGATCCTGAAAGGTGTTGGAGTTCATGGCATCAAATTTCAAACCATAGCTAGCGGCTAATGACTTTAAAGCTTCTGCATTTTGAGGGATATCCCAAGGGATGTGAAGTGAAATTGCACCGCTTGCACCATTTAGCGCATGTAACAGGCCAACATCTTCAATTTTTTCTTCAATGGTACGTGGTTCACCACCAGTAATGGCAAAACGGCCAAAACGTGTTCCACCTGTGCCTAAAGCCCAGCTTGGAATGGCAATCTGAAAATCAACCAGTTTCTGGATTACACTTTCTACATCAACGTGCGCCCAATCTTCTTTTAAAAAAGCAAGCTTGCGTTGATGTGAAGTTAAAAGGGAGTCGTTATGTTTTTCTATTTGGTTCTGCTCGATATTCATGAGAATATTTGGTTTTTTATTAGGTTAATTATGTGGCGATACAATCGCCATTCTTTCTCATCCTCGTTATTCCAAAGGAATCGCTTTGTGACAAACGAGGAAGATTATAAAAATTAAAGTTATTTTCGGTCTGTGATTAAACACAGACCGGTTAAATAACTCACTAAAACTGAATTTAAATTCTCTGTGATCTGTGTCTCCACAGACCCACTAGTTTTAATTATCCGTTTTGGTCTGTGAGGACACAGACCAAGGATTTTATCTTACAAATGCCATAGCCACTCCGCCATCAACATTTAAAACGTTTCCGGTTGATTTGTGCAACAAGCCACCCACAAAAGCGAAACAGGCATTGGCAATATCATCTGGTAATATGATCTGGTTCAATAAAGTACGTTTTGCATAATATGCCGGTAGCTCTGCAACGGTAATGCCATAAGCTTTTGCACGGCCTTCTGCCCAACCGCCAGCCCAGATATTGCTATCGCTGATTACAGCATCTGGATTAACCACATTTACACGGATACTATCGGCACCCAGCTCAGCAGCATTTAACCTGCTCAAATGTAATTGCGCGGCTTTTGCACTGCCATAACCTGCGTTATTTGGTCCGCTTACCAAAGCATTCTTACTTACAATATTAATGATATCGCCACCAATATTCTGCTTTTGCATCGTATTTGTTGCAGCCTGGGTAATAAAAAACTGGCCTTTTACCAAAACATCATATAATAAATCCCAATCCTTTTCGGTATGATCGGCAATGGTTTTAGAGATCGATAATCCTGCATTGTTTACCACAATATCTACCCCACCAAAAGCCAAAGCAGCTGAATCGAAAGCTTGTTTAATATCATTTTCGCTGGTTACATTTAGAATTGCAGTACTGTAAGAATCTTTACCATAAAGGCCCGCAAATTCTTTCCCTGCTTCTTCTAAACGCTCGGCATTCATATCGTTTAAAATTACCACAGCACCTTCGGCAACAAATTTCTTGGCAATTGCTTTACCTATACCACCGGCGCTACCTGTAATCAGAGCAATTTTACCCGTTAAAGGTTTTGGCTTTGGCATACGCTGTAACTTCGCTTCTTCCAACAACCAATATTCGATGTTAAAAGCTTCCTGATGTGGCAATGAAGTATATTCAGAAACCGCTTCAGCACCTTTCATTACATTAATGGCATTGATATAGAATTCTGCAGCTACCCTTGCTGTCTGTTTATCTTTTGAAAAAGTAAACATTCCAATACCAGGGTATAAAATAACCACTGGATTGGTATCTCGGATGGCCGGACTATTTGCATGTTTACAAGCTTCGTAATAAGCCGTATACATGGCCCTATAAGCTTCGAAAGCGGGCTCCAATGTTTCTTTTAGTGCTTTAACATCCGATAAATCGGCATCGCTTGCTAAAGTTAAAACCAATGGACTGATTTTCGTTCTTAAAAAGTGATCGGGACAACTGGTTCCCATAGGAGCCAAACGATCTAAATCATTAGAATTGATAAATTCTAAAACACGGCTATCATCGGTAAAATGACCGATCATGTGTTGTTTAGAAGAGCATAAACCTCGCAAAACAGGCGCTAAAGCAGCTGCTTGTTTTTTACGCTGATCTGCTGCTGCACTTTCAATCTTTTGTCCGCCAAAAACCGGACCTTTTTTACCATAATTCTGGCTAAGGTAATCAGAACAGATTTCAATTACTTCTAAAGTGTTCAGATAACTTTCGTAAGCGGTATCGCCCCAGGTAAACAAACCGTGCGAGCCTAACATAATACCGCGGATGCCTGGATTTTCATCTAAACACTGCTTTAATTGCAAGCCCAGTTCGAAACCAGGTTTTTTCCATTCTACCCAACCTATCGTTCCTCCAAATAATTCTTCTGTAATTTTTTTACCGTCTTTAGCCGCAGCAATAGCAATGGCCGCATCTGGGTGCAAATGATCGATATGTGCAAATGGCAGGAAACCATGCAAAGGTGTATCAATTGATGGTGCTTTGGAACTTAAATCGAAAATACAATGATTAAATAATTCAACCATTTCATCCTCATGTTCTACTCCGCGATAAATATTTTTCAAGCTACGTAAACGATCAACATATAATGCTGCAAGACCACTTTTCTTTAAGGTACCTAAATCGCCACCAGAACCTTTTACCCACATTACTTCGGTTTCTAAACCGGTAAGCGGATCTTTTTCCAATACTTTACACGAGGTATTTCCACCTCCATAATTGGTTAAGCGTAAATCTGCGCCCAATAAATTAGAGCGATAAATTAAGAGGGCAACTTCATCACCAGCCAGTTTTGCGGCTTCTTCTTCGTCCCACAGATAGCTTACATACTTATAGTTTTTCGTATCGATTGACATTCTTATATTCTATTTAAATTTTTATTTATTAAGCTTTTATTGAATTTCCATAACCCACAATGAGTACCGAAATGATGATGGTTAAAATACCTGCCAAAACAGTAATCAAAGTTTTACTTGATACACCTTTCCATTCTTTTAATACCAATCCCCATACATTGGCAATGAGGATGATAAAGGCCATGTGCAGAATCCACGAACTGGCACCATTGCCCATTTTGCTTTCGCCCATACCGTAAAAAAAGAACTGTAAGAACCAGGTGGTACCTGCCAATGCAGAAAAAATATAGTTTTTTAATAATGGCGTTTTTGCATTGGTATAATCGCCAAATGTTTTATTCCTTGCATTTAAAACCATACACCAGATAAAATTGGTGGTTAAACCACCCCAAAGCACAATTACATAAGTAACGTTATTCTGAAATAAGAAATTACCTGTTTCAGCAGGATTTGCTGCTTTCCAGATCGCATTAGCAGCATCAGCCATTGGTTTTCCGGCTTCAATACCAAAATTGAAACAGGCACTTAAAACACCCGATACAATCCCCACGAATAAACCAAGACCGAATTTATATTCTGTTTTTACCTCCATGCCATGCGGATCGGTAATACCAGTTTTCATTTCCTTTTCTTTCATCATACCTGCTTTACCGCAGATGATAATCCCAACAACACAGACTAAAAGCCCCAGCAATACCATACGCCCCCAATCGGTATGTAAAAACATGGTAAAAGTATCTTTACCTGCCTGCGGGAAAAAATCAAAGTAAATGGATGGCAGGATTGAACCCAAAACCATACAAAGTCCTAAAATAATACTACTTCCTAATGATACACCCAGATAACGAACGCCTAAACCATAGGTTAAGCCACCGATACCCCAAAGCACACCAAAAAAATAGGTTAACCATAAAATACTACCATTTGTACTGGTAATAATCGCTGTAAAATTCGGGATGGTTAAAAAAGCAGCAAGTGGCGGAACGATTAACCAGGAGAAGATTCCTCCAACAATCCAGTAACTTTCCCAGGCCCAGCCTTTAACTTTTTTGTAAGGGATATAAAAACTTCCGGAGGCAAACCCGCCGAAGAAATGAAAAATTACACCTAGAATTGCTTGCATGCTACATTAATAATATTTGGTTGCTCTAAAATAGAATATACAGTAATTTTAACTGTTATGCACTGTTATGGATGGGGATAATCTGGTGGATGGAATACGTTTGAAACCTTCCCGCCATGAGCTATCGTGTGAACACAATTAATTATAACATTCTTCTATCGCTCTATGCCGCGGGGCATAGTACTTTGGAGCGCCAAAGTACCCAAAGCGCTTTGTCAATCCAGCAATGAGCCTTTTGCGCAATCTCACACGCATCAAAAAAAACAGTGACACTTCGTTTTGTGTTCAATATTTTTTAAAATTAAATAATCGGTTATGAACACAAAACCACTGCGTTTCAGGTTTGTTAGTGCCATTTTTACTGTTGTGCACCTGTTTTTTTGATTTCCCCGGCTCCTGGGATTGACAGCATCCTTGGTTAAAATCCGTGCTTTATTAAAGTTGGTTAGCAAAATGCCTAAAAATACTTAAAAAATATATGTCCACACGATAGACCAAGAGGGGCTATAAATCATATAAAAACCTAAGTCATTATCCCCATTTCGCATTAACAAACCTGAACCACTTCGATGCCAAGCAATTTGGCCAGTTTGATTAGTTTTGCCCCGATATGCCCAATGCCTACTGCACAATGGTGCGCTGGCCCATGAGTATTCCAATCTTCTACAAATTTTCTTGCGCCGATAGGAAATCTGTATCTGCTATTGGTATTTCCAATTTCGAGAATCGGTCCGGCTACAGATTCACCTTCGGCAATCAGAAAAAAGATTTTTCCATTGTTTTCGACAACCGAGAGCAAGGTTACTGCCCCATGTTTCACCGACATTTCCACAGATAAACCACTGCCCACCTTACCATGGTACACCTGCAATGGCTTTACTTTTATTTTCCCCTCGGCAATGGCCAAATGCCCGGGGCCATCATGTCCCATCAATACTATATCATCTTTAAAATCCATAGCATAATATTCTGTAAATGAACCTCCGGCACCAAAACTATCCATGATCTTCATGGCCTGTGCATTTTTCACTTCATATTCTCCTGCCACAGGGATTCCTTTTGCGGTAAGCAACGAGTTGCCCAGAATGATGGAACTAATGGTATCGCCATTGGCATTACCTGTCCCTTTATGATAATAAGCCATCGATCCTAAATGGTAACGCGCTACCAATTTATCTAATGCCACTGCAGTTTTTGCTGCACGGTTTAATTCGTAGGCCTCGCATGAGGAATCAATTTCAAAAACCGATTTAAATTCTTCAATTTTTGCCTTAATCTCATCTTCAGAAAGTTCTTCCCTCAAGGCTGTAAGTTCATCGGGTTCAATAATTTCTATATGGCTGCCAAAAACGGAGCATTGCAATGTGATATCAGAATAGATATCCAACATGCCACTGTAATAGTTGCCCATCAAGCCGAGTGTATTGTGATTCATAATATGTGCAACCTTAGCTGCCTCTACCCATTCGCTAATTTCTTTCCAGGTTTCTGCATCGTTCAGTACGCCTGTAATCTGTTGAAACTGAATTCCTGAACGTTTAAATACATTCGCAATTTCCGGAACCGGGCAGGCAGAACAATAAGCCAGCCACTCTCCGGTCATTTTGGTACGATCGTTTAACTGATTAAAACCAGTATAATCAATGGCTTCGCTAGGTGCAAGATTTAAAATAATTACCGGAACCTTTGCCCTTCTTACCACAGGAAGAACTGTTGAGGACAGAGCATAGGTGGTTACATATAAAAAAATCACATCTACGTCGCCTTTTTTAAAATCGTGCCCGGCATCAAAAGCTTTCTCAGCATTGTCTACCAAACCTACATTTAAAACCTCTGCTCCATGGGTTTTCAATTTATTCTCTACCTGTGCTAAATAGCCGGTCAGTCGCTGCTCTAAGCCGTCAAACTGTGGCCAATATGTATCTAAACCTATGCCGAACAGGCCTATTCTAAATGGGTGATTAATCATGATGATTATGAATTGTTTCTGTATTTAGATGGTGACAGCAACATTTTGCTCTTGAAAATTCTCGAAAAATAATACTCAGATTCAAATCCGTTCTGGAAAGCCACTTCGGCGATGCTCAGATCTGTTTCTTTTAACATTTTGCCAGCCTTCTGGATTTTAAGGTTCAATTGGTACTGACCTGGGGACTTTCCGGTGATTTCTTTAAATGCTTTTCTAAACCAGGCATAACTGACGTTGTGTTTTGCGGCCAGTTCTTCGGGCGAAATATTGGTATTTAAGTTTTCGTGAATGCTGTATTTGATGTTATTGATCAGCTGTGTTTTTCTGCTGTTGGATTGTGCTTTAAGTAACGCGGAAGCGTAAACCAGGCCTAATAACTGGATGGTTAAACAAGCTGCCAGCTGATTACTGCCTGGGCCGCCAAATCTTATGGTATCAATGAGCTGGATAAAGATGTTGATAAATTCGGCATTAAAACCCATCTGGATCAGCGGACGCTCAGGATTAAAACACTCCTGTTTCATCAGGTGGTTGGCATAACTGCCCTCAAAACCGACCCAATACTCTGTCCAACCGGTATCTGCGTCGGGCTTAAAGCGATGCCAAATTCTAGGGTAAAGGAAAAACAGTGTTCCAGGCTGGATATCAACCCTACCTAATTTTTCAGCTTCGAATACACCCGTACCCGAAGCGATATAAACCAGTTGATATTCAGCAAGTACCCTACCCTTGTCCCATTCGAAAAAATAACCTTCGGGGTGTTTTGAATCAGGATAAACCGTATTTATAGGATGGATAGAATGGCCAACATCAAGCACATTTATACCCCAATCTGGTTGCTGCTTCTGATCTGACTGATCTGCATGAATATACTTGCGAAAAGTATCCATAATTTGGTTAGCGTTTTAAAACGACAACCTAAATTAACTAAAGCACCTTACAATTTAGACTGTTATGCTAAATAATATCAAAAAGTACATTTAAAATAACAGAATATACAGCTTGATTTTAGTGTAAAGATTGGATTCTCTGTACAATATCTTCAATCACATCAACCGATCTGAGGATTTTATAATGGCCTACGTCTTCAAAAGATTTTGAACTGATTGCAGGATATTTATCCAAAAATTCTTTAAGGAATGGGTATGGCGAAATGTGATCGGCTGGGTCATAAGCCAGAAAATGATTTAAGCCAGGACTCAACTCATACAATTCAGTCAGGTTAAAATGGCTCGCAGGAACGGGAAACTCTTTGGCAAAGTTATTAAAAAAGATATCCTGGTCCTTTTTGCCGATGTTCACCGAATCGAGACTCTGCTCGAAGTTTTCTTTCAGCCTGATTAAAGGTGCAATACTAATGAGCAGATCGGGAGCTAAACCGAGCTCTTGCAAAGCAATTACATTGGCCATGCCACCAAGCGAGTGCCCAATCAATACATCAGGCTGTGCATAATTTAAGGTAATAGATTTTACCGAACCAACATATAACATCAGGTTAGAAAATTCAGAGATGGAACTTCCGTTTCCGGGTGCATCAAAAGCAATAATCTCGAGATCTTCTATTTTCTGGAGTTCAATAATGAGCTCATAAAAATCTAAAGCTTTTGAGGCCCAGCCATGTGTAAGTAACAGTTTTCGCTTTCCATTTCCCCAGCTAAAACAATTAATGGTTACATTGGCATTGGTAAAATAGGCATCAAAAACCTGGAGGCTAAACTGTTTTGATGCAGCAATAAGCTGCTCCTGATGCAGGCGTAAAGGCATTTTTGGTGAGTAAAAAATAAACTCACGCATTAAAGCTGCATCAGGCGCTGCCTGTGTTAATTTTAGCTCGTTAACAATTTGTTTTAGCCTTTTCAATTCGAGCTTATTTATGGGTTAAACCAAATGTGATTTTAAATCAGCTGGCGAGTAGTTGATCGATTTTAAAGTCTTGTCGTCAGATTTTCTGAATACCAAAAATAGTCCGTCGATTTCTTTGTAATAAGATTCAGTCTGGTCTTTATCTAAGTAAAACTGAATGGTTTGCTCTGCTTCTTCTACGGTTTTGCAGGCTTTGCTCATATTAGAGCGATGAACTTCATCAAATAAAGTTTTAAATTTTCCGCCTAAGCCGAACTCGTGGATGGCACCGGCCAAAACATACTGCAAATCGCAAAGCGCATCAGCAACTTCTACCAGATCATCATTTTCTACTGCTTCCTGTAATTCTTTCAATTCTTCGGCTAAAAGCGAAATACGCAAATTGGCTCGCTGTTTTGAAGGAATAACCGGATTTTCTAAAATAGGATGTTTAAAGGTAGTGTGAAATTCTGCAACCTGGTTTAGCGAATTCGTTTCTTGCATGATGATGTCTGATTTAATCTTTACGCAGCAAACTTATAAAAAACGGAATAAATAATTTGGATAATTTATGAACACTGTAAGGTTAATCGGTTAACTGTTTAAATTGGTTAATTGATTGTTGAATTGTTAAAAACTAGCCGATCCGCTTAACAGAATATTACACCAACAATTTAGCAATCAAACCCTCAACAATTAACCAAACTAACCATTCTTCTTCCCCTCCCTCACCACTTTAAAAAACTCTTCCTTATAAGTTTCGCCTATTGGAATAGCCTGATCGTTAATATAAACGGTATTTCCATCTATCATTTTAATTTTTTCGAGAGAGATAATATACGATTTATGAATGCGGTAAAATGGAGGCTGAAGCAGCTCAGTCTCCAATTCGCGCAACGCCTGGTAAGTAACAATCCTTTGGGTAGCGGTATAAACTGAAACATAGTTTTTCAATCCCTCTATGTACAAGATATCTTCATAATTAACCTTAATAAACTTGTTTTTGGTATCCCCTTTGATGAAAATAAAATCGTTTCCCTGTGCTGCCTGCTGTACAACAATTTCTTGCTGAACAGGTGCCACAGGCTGTAAAATCTGCTGTGCTTTCGTAGCTGCTTTATAAAAACGCTCGTAGGAGATCGGTTTAAGCAAATAATCTACCACATCAAGATCAAAACCTTCTAAAGCGTATTCGGGATAAGCCGTGGTTAGGATTACCTTACATTTACCGCCACAGATTTTCAAAAACTGGATTCCAGTTAATTCAGGCATTTGTATATCTAAAAAAACAAGATCTACCTTACCCTCCTGCACCAGGTTAAGTGCTTCAAAAGCATTGGTAGTAGTTCCAACCAGCTCTAAAAAAGGTGTTTTATTGATAAAGGCAGCAATAATATCTGAGGCATAAGATTCATCATCAACAGCAAGGCAACGGATCATAAGGTAACAGTTAGGGATTAGCGTTTAAAGCTAAGTGTAATAAAATATTTCAATGGTACAAATTATCTATTAGAGATTTAAGATCAAAGTACTTTTATAGGTATTGCCATTATTGGAAATCAACAATTCATGTTTTTCGGGATAAATCAAATCTAATCTGCGATGGATATTTACCATGCCTACACCACTTGAGTGGTCTTTTTGTGCATGACTGATCTTATTGCTCACTTCGAAACTTAAGCGCTTGTTCTGCACCTTAAGTTTAATGCGTACAGGCTGGCCCTCATCATTTACGACACCATGTTTAAAAGCATTTTCCACAAAAGGGATCAATATCAGAGATGCAATTTTTTGATCGGCGATACCTTCGGTAATAAAATCGACATAAAATTTTGGTTCAAAGCGCATTTTAAAAAGCGCCACATAACTCTCTAAATATTCGACTTCCTTATCTAACCTTACTTTACCATCCGGACTATCGTTTAGTGTATATCGCATCAGATCAGATAAACGCAAAACAGCATTGGCCAGTTGATCGGAAACAGGAATGGCTAAAGAATACACATAATTTAAGGTATTGTACAGAAAGTGCGGATTGATCTGCGATTTCAAAAATGAAAGTTCAGCCTTCACCACTTCTTCCTTAAGTTTCCTGTTCACCTGTTCAGATTTAAAGCTCTGCTCAATACCATAAACCGCAGCAGGCGTAACAATAAAACCAATGCTCCAATAAATGTTATCTGAGATGTAGGCCCAAGCAGTTATACCATCGTCATAATTATGAAAACCAAGCCATTTTAAATAAAGCACTTCTTCTATTAAATACCGAAGTGCAATAAATACCGCAATGGTAAACAAAATGCCGCCGATTAACTGCGGTAATTTATTCTTTTTCAAGAATCTTGGATATACCCATAAGTAACAGATGTAGAACTCTATCAATTGTATAAAATTCATAGAGATATTTAAAGCGGCTTTGCTAAAAGTCGTACCATCAATTAAATAGCCGCCATAAAAATAACCCAATACAAGTAACCAGCAAAGTATGTGAATGGAAATGATTTTTATTGTTTTCATGGTCTAAAACTATACAAAGCTTTTTTAACTGCCTATTTTCTTATTCCAAACATGCAAATAATTATCCCAACCTGTACAATTTAAGGATCAACACCTTTTATGGCCGGAAAACGGATTGGGATAATATTTTAAAGGGTTGGGATTATTTAATTTTTAGACTAATGCAACCTCTTCATCTTTGAACCGTCAATATAAAACAAACATGATGATGAACCTTTTATTTAAATCTGCTCTTTTTACGTTGCTTATTTTTAGCTTTCAAACCGCTTTTGCTCAAAACATTAAGGTATCGGGAACTGTTACCGATAAAAGCAATAAAGCACTCGATTATGCTTCAGTAGCATTAATCCATTTACCCGATTCGGCCTCAGTTGCCTTACAAGTTACCAACCAACAGGGAATTTATGAGTTTGCCAACGTTAAATCTGGCAGATACCTCATTAAAGCCTTAATGATGGGTTACGGTAAAAATCAATCTGCACCATTTGAAGTAAAAGATATGGCTGTTAAGGTTCCATCAATTATACTGGCAGACCACGCTCAAAATCTGAAAGATGTAAACATCGTATCGAAAATGCCTGTAATTGATCAAAAAGCAGACCGCGTGATTGTAAACGTAGAACAGATGAATACCGCAGGTGATAATGCACTGGAAGTAATCAGCCGGTTGCCTGGAGTAAAACTGGATAAGGACGATAACATTGTGCTGAAAGGTAAAAAAGGAATCAACGTGATGATTGATGGTAAGATGAGCTATATGACGGGCATGGAATTAACTACTTACTTAAAATCTTTACCCGGATCGGTATTAAGCAAAATCGAGCTGATTTCCAACCCTCCATCCTCGTTCGATGCTGCTGGCACAGCAGGGATCATCAACATTAAACTCAAAAGAAATAAAATGCAGGGCTTTAATGGAAACATGAATCTGGGTGGTGGTTATGGCCGTTATGAAAAAGTTTATGCTGGTACCAACCTGAATTACAATATCGGTAAGGTAAGCACCTATGTACGCTTAAATGCCGGACACTATAACTCATACAACAGGCTAACTTTAAACAGATCCATTG
Organism: Pedobacter sp. SG908; assembly: GCF_011759615.1. Classification (NCBI taxonomy): domain Bacteria; kingdom Pseudomonadati; phylum Bacteroidota; class Sphingobacteriia; order Sphingobacteriales; family Sphingobacteriaceae; genus Pedobacter; species Pedobacter sp. SG908. Next base: position 660,249 of record NZ_JAAOYY010000001.1, on the reverse strand, counting down.
GCAATGAACAATATAACCAGCTTAATTTCTGGCACCCCGTAACCAACAGCTTAAATTACTCTACCGGTGCCGATTATTTTATTAACGAGAAACATACATTGGGTTTAATGGTGAAGGGCTTTACCGCTCCCGAAGAAACCAAGGTAAACAGCAATTCGGTAAATTATAATGCAGCTGGTATAAAAATGGGTGGGACATCAATGTTTAATCCACAAAGCAATACCGAAAAAAACCACGCCATTAACCTAAACTACCGTTTCAAAACAGATACTTTGGGTGGAGAATTGGGTTTTGATGCGGATTATGTTCAGTACGATAATAGCAAGAACGAAACCTTTACCAATAATTACCTCAATGCTAGTGATCAGTTGATCGGCAATCCGATCGATCTACGCAATAAAGGAATGGGCAATGTTTCTATCTATTCCATCAAGGCCGATTATAGCTTAAATTTTTCGAAAACGTTAAAAATGGAAACAGGCTGGAAAAGCAGCTGGGTAAAATCGCAGAGCGATGTACGTTTCGACTCTTTAAAAACAGAAGGCTGGGTTAACGATCCCCACAGAACCAATGCCTTTTTATACAATGAAAACATTAATGCCGGTTATCTTTCTCTTGATCAAAGTTTTAAAAACATACAGATCAAAGCAGGTTTACGAGCCGAACAGACATTAGGCGACGGCAGCTCATCGGGCACCAATACGTTGATTGACCGAAAGTACTGGAAGCTTTTTCCAACACTTTTTATTTCCTTAAAACTCGATTCAAACAACCTCGTAACAGCGGCATACAGAAAAAGCATTAACAGACCATCATATAGCAGTTTAAATCCCTTTACCTTTTATACCGACCCATATACGGCATTGCAGGGAAACCCATTATTACAGCCATCTTACGCCAACAGCTTTGAATTTAATTACTCGATTAAAAACTTCAGGGTACTAACCTTAAGTTATTCGGTCAGTAATGGATCGATATGGGAAGTGGTTTATCAGAACAATAACACAAAAGAAAGTATCTCCAGACCAGAAAACCTAAACCGTACCACAAACTTTTATATGGCCACAGGAAGCCCTTTTGATGTAACCAAATGGTGGAACAACAGTACCGAAGTTTCGGTTGGTTATAACCGCACCACATCGGCAGTACAGGGAAATGGCTATAATGCCTTCTCGTGGAACTGGTCTGTTATGTCGGATAATACCATCACTTTGCCTAAGAACTACAGTTTAACCATGTATGGTTATTACGATTCTCCTTCAATTTCTGGTTTATTCCGCAGTTTAGGGAGTTACCAGTTAAATATTGGTGCTAAAAAGTCATTCTGGCACAAAAATGCAACACTAGCTTTAAAAGTAAACGATATCTTTAATACGAGTAAATTTAGGGCCAATCTGGAATACAATAACATTAAAACCTATTGGCAGAACGAATGGGAAAGCCGCAGGATAAACTTAAGTTTTACCTATAAATTCGGGAACATGAAAATTAAAACTGCCCGCAGCAGACAAACCGGAACAGGCGACGAGGAAAACAGGGTAGGCAAAAATTAAGAATAAAAGGTCAAATGTAAATCGGTTAACTGAGCTGGATTTCTCAATTACAACAGTTAACCGGTTAACCATCTATAAAACCAGTAGCATCCAAACGTTACAGGCAAAATGGCCAGAATTACCCAATGGAGCAGCGAGTTTTTTAAACCCTGCCTTTTCGTACATCTCAATTGCCCTTTTAAGATCGGGAAACGATTCCAGATAAATCTCATTATAACCAAAGTGCTGCGCCGACTCTATACTTTTCTCCATGAGCATTTTGCCAATGCCTTTCCCACGCGAAGATGCCGAGGTATACAATTTAACCAGCTCAACACAACCATCCGGCAAGCCTTCGGTCGGGTATATACCACAGCCGCCAACAATAAGCCCATCCTCTTCGGCCAGCCAGTAAGCCGATTGGGGGTGTTCGAAAAGTGTAGATAACTCATCAGTTGTAGGATCGGTATAAACCGTACCCGGCTTATCTATTTTAAATTCCCTTAAAATCGTCCTGATCATTTCAGCTGTTGCAGTATTATCCTGCGCAGTTATCTTGCGGATGGTAATTGCCATATCTTTTGTTTTTTGTAAAGTTAGTAACTTGGATCAATTGTTTAAATCGGCTAACCGACTAATTGAGTTAATTATTGAGATAAACACTCGGTTAAATAGGTAACCCGAATTAAGCAGCCCCTTCTGAAATAGATTTATTATTTTGGCGTTATGTTTGCAGTACATAAATATCCAAATTTTTGGGTACTTATGCTATCACTTAATACACATAAAATGAAACAAAGATTATTAGTATGCCTTTTAACTGTTGGCCTTTTTGGCTGTGGAATAAACAGGCAGGCACAGCAGATAAAAGCCCTGGAAGACTGCACCTATAAAATTACAGGTGTACAACAGGTATCGATTGCCGGTACGGATGTTAAAAAATTAATGGACCAGCAAAGTTTTAGCTTAACCAGCCTGCCTGGGGTTGCATTGGGTTTACTGAGAAAAGACATCCCTTTAAGAGCCAATCTGAATTTAGAAATAACCAACCCGTCGAGCAATTTAGCAGCCATAAACCAATTCGAATATAAGATATTGGTTAATAATACCGATTTGGCAGAAGGCATCGTTAATCAAAATGTAAGTATTTCGCAAGGTCAAACCGTTACTGTTCCAGTACAATTGGTGAGCAATATTTACGGTTTAGTATCTAATGGCAATGTTTTTAACGATATTGTCAAGGCCGCTCAGAAAGGTTCATCATCAAGAGATGAAAAATTAGGTTTATTAACCATTAAAATAAAACCAACCTTTATGCTTGGCAATACGCCTGTTAAATATCCGGGTTACATTACCATCAATAAAGATATCAGCAGTAAAATATTATTGTAAATCCGCTATAAATAAAATGCCCGCTTAATATTTTTGGTTAAGCGGGCATTTTCGTTAAAAAGTTCAATTAAAATTTCTTGTGAGGCGTCATTACCATTCCCTTAAAGCCTTTTGGATCCAACTTTTCATCTAGCTCTCTCAATTCAGCTATTGATAGTTTTGGCACTGCTGTGGTCGATGTATTTAAACTAGCTGTTTTAGTGGCCGTAGTCACAAAATTCCCATTCTTAGCATACAATAATGCGTAGGCCAGTAAAGTCTCTGTTTCATCACCCCATGCTTTACTTAAATCCTCCGGCGATTCTTTATCAACCGTTAGGCCAGAATAATAGCCACCAGCGCCAATTTTGTTTTTGGTTTCAAATTCCGGAATATACATATCCACCTTGTCTATCCTGATCGGAAAGAAGCCTACAGGTTTACCGTAGGTTGTTCTACCAATTAGCTTTACATCCATTACCGGTTTTAAACTGTTAATGGTTAACTCGCTTGCAGATGCAGTAGATCCTGTTACGATAAAATAAACCCTGTTTAATGTTAAACTACCTGATTTTGCAAATTTCTCTATATTATCGGCAGCTGTTGGCGAATAATTTAAATCTGCATAAGTAGCATACTTTCCATTTACACCTGAGGTAAAGGTTTGTAATTTACCAGCATCATCCAACAACGGTTGGTGCGCCAAAACGGAGGCCCTGCGCTGTGCAGTAGTGATTGATTGTAGATAGTTGTTGTAATAAGAAGTAAACATTGTATTACCCGTTTCTCCTGCCGGTGCTACTAAATTGATCATCTCGGTAGCTGTTGAAACATAACCCCCACCATTATAACGTAAATCAATAACCAATTCGCTTACGCCCTGTGTAGCAAAATTAGAAAAAACCGCATTTATGGCTGAAGAGGCATTATTGGTGAAACTATTAAATACAATGTAACCCACTTTCTTTGTACCAACCGTATAAACATTGGTAAATAATATCGGATTAATGGTATATAAACTTCTAGATACAACTGCTGTTTTCGGGTTACCACCAATATCATTGAAAGCCAAAGTAACCGTTGCATTTGTACCAAAAATAGCGTTATTTAAAAAATTAATTGCACCAGGATAGGTCAGATCTGTTCTTCCATTCACACTGGTGATCCGGCAGCCACGTGTTAAACCCTGCAATGCAGCCGATGAGCTTGGATAAACATATTTTACTCTTAAATCTGTAGTACTATTATAATTATACTGAACAGAAAAACCGTAATCATTGGCTGAGCCGTTTACATCCGCTTTAAGCGCTCCTGTTTTACCTGCTGTAGCTGCCGTATAGTCGAAAAATGAATATTTAGGTTCGCCGGAAGTACTTACATATTCATATGGTTTTCCTGTCGCCGGATCTAAAGAATATTGAGTCATGGCATATAGCTCAGCTTCATTCGAGCTAAATCCACGTGGGTTAAACGCTGCATAAGTTGGCAGTGAAGTATTCCAATAATAAAGTTCTTTGCCGTATAAAAAAATAGAATCTTTAGTCAATTCATCCCGCGTTCCGCTGGGCGTTGTCACAACCGGTGGAGTTTCGGGCTCATCAGGCGTAGCACTGCTCTTTTTGCAGCCAGTAGTGGCCCCAAAGCTTAAAAAACCTAGTGCAACCAGGTAAAGGAATCTTTTATTTCTCATGGAGATTATAGTAACATTATCTTTTATATATACGTATTAGCCAATAGTTAGGTTGTTTTAGGTTGTTCGGCAATAACTTTTGTCTACAACAAACTAAATTTAATCCAAAATATTGTGCGCTCTAGCATATGTATTAATGGATTACGTAAATCTACCGATTAAATTACTTTTCGCTGAAATATTTATTAAATTTTAAAAGATATGCTAATCCATCGTTTTTAGATGTTAGCCCTTATACCCCCACAAATTGTCGCCTTTGCACCGCTTAAGTCAATCAAATCATTCGCAAATTTGTTATTACTAGATTATCTGATTTAAAACCAAGAACCATGGAAAAGATTAAATTTAAAACCACAATTAACGCTACAACCGCAAAAGTTTGGGATGTGCTTTTTGGTGTAGAAAGTTATCCAAAATGGACAGCCATCTTTGCAGAAGGATCACGCGTAGAAACCGATTGGAAAAAAGGAAGCAAAGCCTTATTTCTGGGCGATAACGGAGATGGAATGGTAGCCGTAATTCAAGATAATATCCCTAATCGGTACATGTCTATCAAACACCTTGGCGAAATAAAAGATGGCAAGGAAAATCTTAGCAAGGACTGGGGCGAATCATTAGAAAATTATACCCTCGAAGAAAAAGATGGAAAAACCGAGCTTATTATAGATATGGATATTACCGAAGATTGGAAAGAGTATTTTGAGAAAACCTGGCCAAAAGCCTTAGATAAGGTTAAAGAACTAGCCGAAAAACAAAACGAATATCATGTAGAAACATAAATGAATGCTACCGCAAAACGTAAAAAGCCTTACATTTCTGTAAGGCTTTTGTTTTTTAAGTGGTGCCACCTGGATTCGAACCAGGGACACAAGGATTTTCAGTCCTTTGCTCTACCGACTGAGCTATGGCACCCCCTTTTGGGATTGCAAATGTAGTATTCTTTTTCCCAAATCCAAAAAACGATTCGAATTTATTTTAAAAAAAAGCTGGCCCTGTTTAGGCCAATGAATACATTTTTCTGGCAGTCAACAAGATGCAGTCAAAAAAAAATATAAATTCTGCTAATTTTATTAACCATATAATAACCAATAATGGCTTCTGCTCTCTCGCAAACGATTTTAGCCAATCAGATCAATTCATTTCCATAAAATAATAGCGAAAATCTGAAAACAAAAAAAGCCTTACATTTCTGTAAGGCTTTTGGAAGTGGTGCCACCTGGATTCGAACCAGGGACACAAGGATTTTCAGTCCTTTGCTCTACCGACTGAGCTATGGCACCATCCGTTTGGGATTGCAAATGTAGCGTTCTTTTTTCAAAAGCAAAATTTTTTTTCGATTATTTCATTGTCACTCTGATTATCAATTAATTAATTTTTCGCCTTTCTTAAAAATAAGCTTTTATTGTTGCTTAGAATGAGTACAAACAAACAATTTTTATTATTTTTTTATGCATGCATAGTAATTTATTTAGATTAATATCCTAATTTAGCGTAACAATCTAATATTGCATGGTAGCACAGATCCTTTTTCTAGTACTTACACTTGCAGCAATTGCGCTGTTTACAGTTAATCTGCGTAAAATAATTCGCAATATCCGTTTAGGCAAGCCGGTAAATCGACAAGATCAGCCGCAAAAAAGATTAATGACCATGCTTCGCGTGGCTTTCGGACAATCTAAAATGGTTGTTCGCCCTATCCCTGCCTTTCTCCATTTTTTTGTTTACATCGGCTTCGTCATTATCAATATCGAAGTATTGGAGATCATGATAGATGGTTTATTTGGTACGCACCGTATTTTTAATGGTTTGGGTGGTTTATATAACTTTCTCATAGGATCTTTCGAAATCCTGGCCTTTACTGTTTGGGTTTCCTGTGCCATTTTTCTTGTCCGCAGGAACATTCTAAAACTTAAACGCTTTAGTGGTGTAGAAATGAAAAGCTGGCCAAAATCTGATGCCAACTATATTCTCATCACAGAGATTTTATTAATGAGTGCTTTCTTGTTAATGAATGCAGCCGATGCAAAATTACAACTTTTAGGTGCCACCCATTATGTTAATGCAGGTGCATTTCCGGTAAGTCAGTATTTAATCAATATCCTGCCTTCATCAGAAAGTGCCTTGGTTATTGTAGAACGTAGCTGTTGGTGGTTCCACATTATTGGCATTTTAGCTTTCTTAAATTACCTGCCCTATTCGAAACATTTTCATATTCTTTTCGCCTTTCCAAACACCTACTTTTCTAATTTGGAACCCAAAGGTGAATTTACCAATATGGCATCTGTTACCAATGAGGTAAAAGCGATGCTCGATCCTTCTTTTGTTTCGGCAGAAACCGAACCAGGTAAATTTGGCGCAAAAGATGTGACCGATTTAAGCTGGGTAAACCTGATGAATGCTTATACCTGTACCGAATGCGGAAGATGTACGTCGGTATGCCCGGCAAACATTACAGGCAAACTTTTATCGCCACGAAAAATTATGATGGATACCCGCGACCGGATTACCGAAGTTGGCCAAAACATTGATAAACATGGTGCAGAACATCAGGATGGAAAATCTTTATTGGATGATTACATCAGCAGAGAAGAAATTTGGGCCTGCACCAGTTGTAACGCCTGTGTAGAAGCTTGCCCGGTAAATATCGATCCCTTACAGATTATTATGGAGCTCCGCCGCTTTGCAGTGATGGAAGAATCGCAGGCACCCGGAAGTATTAATGCGATGCTGGGAAATATTGAGAATAACCAGGCACCGTGGAAATACTCGCCAGCCGACCGTTTTAACTGGGCACAAGAAAGCTAGCAATTAGCCGTTTTCAGTTGGCATTGAATTAAAATAATAATGACCAGGTCTCGATACTTGATACTCGATACTTGATAATAGATACTTGATAATAGACAAATGGAATTTAAAGTCCCTACAATGGCCGAGTTAATGGCCGCAGGTGAAGAACCGGAAATATTATTTTGGGTTGGATGTGCTGGAAGTTACGATGAAAGAGCGCAGAAAATTACCCGCGACATTTGCAAGATCTTACATCATGTAGGCATAAAATACGCTGTTTTAGGAACAGAAGAAAGCTGCACCGGTGATCCCGCTAAAAGGGCTGGTAACGAATTTCTTTTCCAGATGCAGGCCATGACCAACATTGAGGTATTAAATGCTTACAACATCAAAAAAATTGTAACAGGTTGCCCACACTGCTTCAATACTATTAAAAATGAATATCCGGGTTTAGGCGGCACTTACGAGGTGATCCACCATACGCAATTGATACAGGATTTAATTAACGAGGGCAAACTAAAAGCCGAAGGTGGCGAAAGTTTTAAAGGCAAAAAAATCACCTATCACGACCCATGTTATTTGGGCCGGGGAAATGGAATTTACGAAGCGCCTAGAAAAGCTCTAGAGGTGCTTGATGCACAGTTAGTAGAAATGAAGCGTTGCAAAAGCAATGGCTTATGCTGTGGTGCCGGTGGCGCTCAGATGTTTAAAGAACCAGAAAAGGGAAATAAAGACATCAATGTAGAACGTATTGATGAGGCCTTACAAACCAGTCCGCAGGTTATTGCTGCAGGTTGCCCCTTCTGTATGACGATGCTAAGCGACGGTATTAAACTAAAAGATAAAGAACAGGAAGTTAAGGTATTGGACATTGCTGAGATTACAGCAAGGGCTAACGGCCTGTAACAACTTCTTTTATCAAAAAAAATGGCCTGAGTATTAAATACTCGGGCCATTTTTATTTATTTTATGTTCTACACCGCATCAGATAAAGAGGTAAAGGTAAAATCCCTTATTCTTAATGGAGGTAAAAGATAGTTGGCTTCCGATTCGGCACTTACTGTTCTTTCCGCTATTCCGATCTCATCCAGGTTATTCAACATAATAATCGGGCTTTCGTTGAAACGAAAATTTTTGACCGGAAACTTGATTTCTCCATTTTCGATATAAAAAGTACCATCCCTGGTTAACCCGGTTAGTAATAAAGTTTGTGGATCTACCGTACGGATATACCATAAACGGGTTACTAAAATTCCCTTTTCTGTTCCTTTGATCAATTCTTCCAGACTTTTGGTTCCGCCCTGCATAATGGCACCGCCAGGGTAGGGTATCGCTTTAATTCCGGTTTTCTGCGCCCAGTACCTCGAACTGTATAAATTTTTAACTACTCCTTTTTCTATCCAGTTTACTTTCTGCTGTGGCCGCCCGTCGCCAGACCATGTTGAAGTTGGAAGTTCAGGATTCCATGGGTCTGAATAAATATTTACTCTTGCATCCACCAGTTGCTCACCCAATTTTGTCTTCCCCCCCGGTTTGCTCATAAAGCTCCGTCCTTCATCGGCCTGTCTGGCATCCATCGAGAAGAATAGGTTTTCCAGCATCACCGCTACCGCAGTTGGCTCTAAAATAACGGTATATTTTCCTGGCTCTATGGCCTTTGCCGTTACCGACGACATTGCTTTTTTGGCTGCTATAACTGTATCGGCTTTTGCATTGAGCTTGCTAAAATCAGTATATCCTCTGGTGGCATAACCAGAGCCTTTACCATCATCAGTTCTTACCGTAATGTTAAAAGCAACATCGGTTGAGGTATTGTAGGCAAATAAACCTTTACTATTCATCATTGCCGCGCAGCCCACGCTGTTCGATAAAAATCCGGCAGCATTCAGCTTGTTATCCAAAGCCTCCTTTAAACTGGCCTGTACGGCATCGGCCCTGTCTTTTGGGGTAACGGCTGCTGTAGCAGGAGAAAAGGTGGGCGAATCTGCACCGTATTCCTGAGGGCCAAGAAAAGGCATAAATTCAGGGTTTTCGGGTGCAAGTTGCGCAAGTTCTTCTGCTCTGCGCACTACTTTTTCTAATGAAGCATCGTCAAACTCATTTATGGTTGCTGTACCGAGTTTTTTTCCGAAAGCAGAACTGACTACCAAACTGTTGGCACTAATTCCACCACTGGTAGAAACTGCGTTTCTGGCATACCTCAGGTTGCCGCTATCTGAACAATTTAAATTTACTTCACATTGTTCGGCTTTAGAGTAAGAAAGTACTTTAGTTAAAAGTGCCTTTGCTTCTGCTTTTGTTAAGATTGGCATAATTTCTATCAGATTTTTCTAGCGGTGTTGATTACATTAACTTTATTAAAACGTGCAGTTGCCGATCCGTGAGATACAGCACTTACCTGGCCAGGCTGGCCTTTACCATCAAAGAACGAACCTCCTAAACGGTAATCGCTTTGATCACAAATGGCCGCACACGAATTCCAGAATTCCTGAGTATTGGCTTGATAAGCTACATCTTTAAGCATACCAACAATTTTCCCCGCTTTAATTTCGTAATAAAGCTGACCTCCGAACTGGAAATTATAACGCTGCTGATCGATAGAAAAAGATCCATCGCCTACAATGTAAATGCCTTTTTCCACATTTTTGATCTGATCTGCTATACTCAATTTGGCCTTACCTGGTTGCAAAGAAATATTTGCCATACGCTGAAACTGAACACTGCTCCAGTTATCGGCATAACAACATCCCTGCGAGGCATTTAAACCTAATATATGTGCCTGATCTCTGATGGCCTGGTAATTTACCAATATACCATCTTTAATTACATCCCATTTTCCGCATTTCACACCTTCATCATCGTAACCAACAGCCCCTAACGATCCAACTTCTGTTTTATCGGCAGTAATATTAACTTCCTTGCTACCATAATTAAATTTTTTAGATTCCCATTTATCTAAGGTTAGGAAACTCGTTCCTGCATAATTGGCCTCATAACCCAATACGCGGTCGAGTTCGGTTGGATGACCGCATGACTCGTGAATGGTTAACCATAAATGTGAAGGATCTAATACCAGCTCATACTTGCCTGGCTCTACCGATTTTGCCTTCATCTTTTCGCCTACCTGTTTGGCTGCCTGAGTAGCATCTTCAAGCATATCGTACCTGCCTTTGTAAAGCGTACCGGAAGGCGTTTGTATTTTATCCTGTGGCCTTGCATTTAAATATTCGTAGCCTTTGCCTGTAGGTGCACTTAATGCATTTCTGGTTTCGAACTTACCTGTTTCCTTATTTATTTTAGTGATAAAGAAAGTAGGCCAGATACGGTGGATATCCTGGTCGATATAAGAACCATCAGTTGAAGCAAAATATTTTTGTTCATTTACCGCAAATAATACAGAGTTGATGTAATCAGCACCACCTTTCATGGCAGCATCATTCACCGCCAGCAATAAATCTACCTTTTCTTTTATCGGCACCTCAAAAGTATTTTTCTCAATCGGCGCTTTCCAGCTTACCTCACCATATCCTTTTTGTGGTGCTAGTTTTACAGGTTCTCTTAGCAAACGGGAATTTTCTTTGGCAATAGTTACCGCCAGTTCAGCTGCTTTGGCAATGCTATCTTTATCCAATTTGTCGGTTGCCGCAAAACCCCAACTGCCATTCGAAATTACCCTGATACCAATCCCATATGATTCGGTATTTACAATATTCTCTACTTTATCCTCGCGTGTAACAACGTATTGGTTCAGGTATCTGCCCACACGAACATCAGTATAAGTTGCGCCTTTTGATCGTGCCGCATTTAAGGCCACATCCGACATGATTTTTTTTGCTGCAGGATCAATATACTCTAAAGCCTGCTCGGGGGAAATTTCTTTCCCAAAAACTGGAATGGAAGGAAGCATGGCTGCAGCAGCGCCTACACCAGTTAAATAAATAAAGTTTCTACGTTTCAAGATGAGATTGTTTTAAGTTGACTGAATATAAGTCTTTTAACTTATTTTCAGAAATTTCTTGATCATTATCCAGTTTACTTTAACAATTTCTCACTACTAGGCCAGTTTTCCCTGCCACAGCCCTAAGTTTATAGCCCTGATTGGAGCGACATCCCCGATATTTTATCGTGATCAAGCGCAGAGCAGGAGTAATTTTCAAAAAAGCGAATAATAAACGCTCCAAAAACAACCAAAAATCTTACTATTTTACTTTATATGGCATGACCAACATTATGATTTTTAGTTTCTCATTTTAGGAAAGCAATTGCAGCAGGTTAATTATTCACCTATGGCTTTTGGGAAATTGAAACCTCTGCATTAATTTTATTCAGGTTATCACGGATAAGATTTAAATCTTCAGCCTCTATGTTTTTTAACGGAATAACCAGCTGTGTAGCCATCGAATCTACATCGCCTCCCCTATCTTTATAGGTCTGCACAATTACATCGTCTCCTTTGGTATGGATATACAATTTGCCCGAAGTAGTTGTACCATAATAATCCATATCTTTAAATTTCGAGAGCCTAAATGCGAAATACTCCGTTTTACCGTTATTAAAGTAACGCTTGTAACGGCAAAAGCCATTGTTGGTAACATTTAGCTCATAACGCTTTACTTGGTCGCTTTCCTGACTGTTATCGTAATGATCGGTAAATGTTTTTTGAAGGAAATTAATCGATTGCGTGATGGTTTCAGGGTCGGAAAAAGCACATAAAAACATACAAAAAGCCGAAAGAAGCGATATTTTCAAGCAGAGTGTAAACTTTTTCATCAGGTTAGCGTTTTAAACACACCAATTTAATTAAAATCATAAATTTGTATATGAGTTTTTCTCCACAATCAAGAGTTTGGATATACCAAAGCGATCGAAAGTTTACTTCTATTGAAGAAACCGAGATCTTAAACAAATTAGCAGCTTTTACTAACCAATGGAAAGCACATGGAAACGAATTGCTTGCAAAAGCAGAAATTCGCTATGGCTTTTTTATTATCCTAACGGTTGATGAAAGTCAGGCGGGTGTTACCGGTTGCTCTATCGATAGCTCTGTACGATTGATCAAAGAAATTGAGCAGGAATACCATGTAGATCTTTTTAACCGCTTCAATATTGCCTATAAGGTAAATGGAGAGGTTGTGGTAAACAGCAAAGAAGATTTTGAAACTCTTGTCAACATTAAACAGGTTACACCAGAAACCATTGTATTTAACAACATGGTTCAAAACCTGGCCGAGCTCGAATCTAAATGGGAAGTTCCTTTTCAAAACAGCTGGCATTCTACTGTTTTTGCACATTTATTGTAGACCAGTGTTTATTGTAGATCTTAAATATATTGTTCCACTAGAAGAACTGGATGAACATATGGAGGCGCATGTTCAATTTTTAAGAAAATACTACGACCAGCATATCTTTGTGGCTTCGGGCAGAAAGGTACCCCGAACCGGTGGGATTATTTTGGCCCTAGCTAAAGATGAGGCTGAATTAAAAAAAATCCTGATGGAAGATCCCTTTTACAAGCATCGTTTGGCCGATTTCACGATTACACATTTTCTCACCTCACAGTACCACCCCAGCCTGCAATCACTTTTAGGCTAACTGATTCGCAAAACCTGTAGCGCTATTACAGCTATTTTTTTACTATCAGCCAAACAATTAGCAAGCAAAAAACATTATATTGGATAAATCAAATAATGTCTATGAAGCGCTGGCTCAAAATCTCTTTAAAAATTATATCGGTTATTGTTGTGCTGATTATCCTAACCTGGCTAGCAGGCGCATTTTACATCAGCAAAAATAAAAAAGAAGTACTTGCTTCTATCCTGTCACAGCTCAATAAAAATTTAAACGGAAAAATTACCGCTACAAGCATGGAGCCAACGCTGCTTAAAAGTTTTCCGGGCGTTTCAGTATCCTTAAATGGTGTTTTACTCAGAGATAGCCTGTGGAACCAACATAAACACGACCTTTTAAAGGCACAGGATATAGACGTATCTTTAAATGTACTTTCGCTTATTGTAGGCAATATCAACATTAAACAGATTGCCATTAACAATGCATCTATCTATATCTACACCGATTCTACGGGCTATAGCAACACCAGTATTTTTAAGAGAAAACCGAAAGCAGAAAAAAAATCATCCCCTAAATCCTCCGCGCTAGAAATTAAAAAAATTGATTTTAACAAGGTGAGTCTGGTATTGGATAACAAAAAAAGATTCAAATTATTCAACTTCGATATCGATCAAGTCCAGGGCAGAATGCAATACCCTGATAGCGGCTGGACAGGTAAAATCAAGTTAATGACTAAAGTAAACAGTTTCGCCTTTAACACGCGTAAAGGTAGTTTTTTGAAAGACAAAACCTTAGAAGGCACCTTAAACGCACATTATAGCCGGGATCTCGACGCAGTAATACTAAATCCCGAAATATTAAACATCGGCGGCCATCCTTTTAAAATCGGTGCTAAAATAGAACTGGATAAATCTGCTTTTGCCATTAACATTGCTGTGGATGATATTTTATTTAGAGACGTTGCTTTACTCCTATCGCCAAATATCTCTTCCAAACTCTTAAAGTTTGGCATCGAAAAACCGATCAATATCCGGGGAAATATCGTTGACGATGGATCAGGAAAATATGGAGATCCGTTAATTAAAGTGGGCATAACCGTTCGAGATAATGTAGTTTCTATTCCGGCAGGTAAATTAACGGCTTGTAATTTTGACGGTTCCTTTACCAATCGGGATACTGTTGGTGGTATTATTGGTGATGAAAACTCATCGATCAGGTTCCACAGGCTTACAGCAAAATATTTTAATGCGCCTCTTAAGATCGACACTTTTACGGTAAATAATTTATCTCGTCCAATTGCCACCGGATTGGTAACCTCGCAATTCCCCCTATCCAATTTAAACAATTCATTAGGTACAAACGATTTTGAATTTAAAGACGGTACAGCCAACTTAAGGTTATATTGCAAGGCTGATATTGATAACTTCAGGTTTACCAAACCGGTTGTCTCTGGAAAAATACAGATTGCTGATGCCGATATCCTTTACATCCCGAGGAAGCTTCACCTGGTAAAAAGTGCCTTAAACATCAATTTTAACCAGAATGATTTATCGATACAGAACGGACATTTTCAATTGGGTAAAAGCGAGCTTAATGTAAGTTGTAGTATCGCCAATTTTGCAAACCTGTATTATACTGCTCCAGAAAAAATATTGGTGAACTTAAAAATGTCGAGTCCTCAGCTCTACCTAAAAGAGTTTTTACCCTTCTTAGGACCAAGAACAGCAAAGAAAAAATCAGGCGGAAATAAACAAGTGGTTTCGAAAGAGCTGAGCAATGTACTGGAAGTTTCGAAAATGAATATCCGTTTAACAGTTAATAAAGCCATTTACGATAATTTTCTGGCCAAAAACCTTGATGCCGATATTTCTTTGCGGGGCGGGGGAATATTCTTCAACAAAATAAGCGTGGCGCATGCAGGTGGCCAGTTATCGCTAAATGGAAATATTATGCAGGAAGCTGCTTCAAATAGTTTTAAGATCAATTCTAAGATTAGCCATGTAAGCGTGAAAGATTTCTTTTATTCGTTTGATAACTTCGGACAGAATACCATCACCAACAAGAATTTAAAGGGTTATTTATCATCACTGGTTAATATTTCAGGCAAGATATCGCACACCGGAAAAATTCTTCCCCGATCAATAAATGGTAAAGTGGTCTTCAACCTGAACAATGCTGCACTGGTTAATTTCGACCCCATGGTTAAGGTAGGGAAATTTGCTTTTGCCAACAGGAACCTATCAAACGTAGAAATCAAGAACCTTGATGGAACCCTTAATATCCGTGGTGATAAGGTAGAAATCAGTCCGATGCAGATAAACTCCAGCGCTTTAAACTTTAATGTAAAAGGCACTTATGCTTTAGGAAATGGCACAAATGTAGAGATGGACATTCCATTGAGAAATCCAAAGGGAGATGAAAACCTAACCAGATCAGAAAAAAGAGAAGCCCGTATGCGTGGCATCGTATTGCACTTAAAAGCTATTGATGACGAAAAGGGCGGAATAAAAATCAGGTGGAATAAAGATCACGATTAGTTTAGTCAGAGAGTCTCAAGTCCTTAGTCAATTGTTGGACTCAAAATTATGGACTGCGGACTAAAAATCAAGTGGCCCTAACCTATTCATATTCCTTAAAATCAGGTATTGGCGATGTCTGATGTATGGGGTGGCATTTTTGGGTGTCCAGCGCAATGGATTTGGGAAGCAAGAGGCAATTAAAGCGGCTTCTTTCTTCGTCAGTTTTGTACAGGATTTACCATAATACTCCTGTGCGGCAGCCTCAGCACCATAAATTCCGTCGCCCATTTCGATTACGTTAAGGTAAACTTCCAATATTCTTTCTTTGTTCCAAAACAGCTCAATCAGTAAAGTAAAATAAGCTTCAAAACCCTTTCTAATCCACGAGCGGCCAGGCCACAGGAAAACATTTTTAGCAGTTTGTTGCGAAATGGTACTCCCACCTTTTACCTTTTTTCCTTTAGCATTACTGGCAAAAGCCTTTTCAATGGCTTTCATATCAAAACCGATATGTGTTAAAAAGAGTTGATCTTCGGCAGATACTGCGGCCCTTTTCATGTTGTCAGAGATATCTTCAAATTTCATCCACTTTTTCTCTGTTTTAAAAGGTTTCCCGTCGGCTTTACGCTCAATATTCCTTAAAACCATTAAAAGTGTTATCGGTGGATTAATAAAACGCAATGTAATTACCCAAAATACAGAAACCAGCAAAAAATATAAAAATACCTTTGTGGCAATATTGGTAATCTTTTTCAGAAGGGGATGTTTTGCTTTGCTTTTAGCTCTGGTTGTCCGCGTTTTCGCCATGTGCCAAAGTTAATTAAAGGGATGGAAGATGGGAAATGAAGGAAGCTGGAATAATGCAAAAAAGTTTTTTTATGATCAAAAAATAAAGCCAAAATGCAAAATTCTCGTGGTAAACGCTTAATGTACATTAAAATCAGTTTGTTTATGTATTTTGTGATTCACATTTTTAAATAAAGCGCAAACCAAAATTAACGAAATGAAAAAACTAGGCTTTCTCTTTCTTGCTGTTACACTATGGGGCTGCAGTACAACCAAAAACATTAATAACAGTCACGAAAAGTGGGTTACTCTTTTTAACGGAAAAGACATCAAAGACTGGAATGTTAAAATCCACCATCACGATTACAATGTAAACTTCGGAAACACCTTCCGTGTTGAAGATGGCATTATAAAAGTACGTTATGATCAGTATGGAGATTTTAATGATCAGTTTGGTCATCTTTATTACAAAACACCTTTTTCATACTATCATTTAAAATTAAAATACCGCATGGTTGGTGAGTTGCAAAAAGGCGCACCAAGTTATACTTTACGCAATAGCGGCTTAATGTTCCATTCTCAGGATCCGAAAACGATGCCTAAGGAACAAGACTGGCCAATCTCTATTGAGATGCAATTTTTAGGTGGCTTAAGTGATGGCCATCCTCGCCCTACAGGAAATATGTGTTCGCCAGGTACAGATATTTTTTATCAGGGTAAGTTATATGATGGACATTGCCTGGACTCTAAATCAAAAACATACGACGGCGATCAGTGGGTATCGGCAGAACTGATTGTGCTCGGCGATTCGCTTGTAACACATATTATAAACGGCGATACCGTTTTACAATATAGCAAACCACAAATAGGTGGCGGGGTAGCCAACCGCTACGATCCGAAAATAAAAATTGACAGAAAAGCGCTTACTCAGGGTTTTATTGCCTTACAAAGTGAAGGACAGCCTGTCGATTTTAAAGATATCCAGATCATGGAACTTACACACCAGAACAAGAAAAAATCTAATTAAACATTTTTCAATATCATACGTTACAACAACATGAAAGTTGCATTAATTACGGGCGGAAGCAAAGGAATTGGTTTCGGCATTGCAGAAGCCCTTTTAAAAGAAGGCTATAAGGTAGCCATTACAAGCAGGACGATTGCCAGCGCAAACCAGGCCGCATCACTCCTTGTGGCACATGGGGATGTATTGGCCATTGAAGCAGATGTTGCGGATTTTAAATCTCAACAGGATGCTGTAAATCTGATACTCGAAAAATGGGGACAATTGGATATACTCATTGCCAATGCTGGTGTAGGGCATTTTGCACCAATTGATGAATTGGGCATTAATTTATGGAAAGAAACCATTGATACCAATTTAACAGGTGTTTTTTACAGCATTAAAGCCTCGGTTGATGAAATCAAAAAAACAAAGGGACATATCTTTACCATATCAAGCTTGGCAGGTACAAACTTTTTTGCAGGCGGCTCGGCATATAATGCCAGCAAATTTGGCTTAACTGGTTTTACGCAATCGGTTATGCTCGATTTAAGAAAGTATGGAGTAAAGGTGAGTACCATAATGCCAGGATCGGTAGCGAGCCACTTTAACGATCATCAGCCTAATACAGAAGATGATGCCTGGAAAATCCAGCCAGAGGATATGGGCAAACTGATTGTTGATTTATTAGCGATGCCAGCGAGAACCTTACCTAGTAAGGTAGAAATCAGACCGACTACACCGAAAGGATAGGAAAGATCTGAGATATTAGATTGGAGATTAAAGATTTATTATTTATGCATTGGCAGGTCTCAAACCCAATATCTCAGATTTTATATCATAAAAAAAGTCCTTTCAAAAAACTGAAAGGACTTTTTTATGATTCTTAAAGAATGCTTATTCAGCTACTACTTCAAAAGGAACCTGAACTTTAACTTCTTTGTGTAAGTTTAAGTTAGCAACATATTCGCCAACAAATTTAGGTTCAGTTTCGAAAGTAATACGACGACGGTCTACATCAAAGCCTTGTGCTTTTAATGCTTCAGCAATCTGGATGGTATTAACCGCTCCGAAGATTTTTCCGCTTTCGCCAGCTTTAGCACCGATTGAAAGTTTAACATCAGTTAAACGTTCAGCAACACCTTCAGCATCTTTCTTAATTTTATCTTGTTTAAAAGCAGCTTGCTTTAAGTTTTCAGCCAAAACTTTTTTAGCTGAAGAGGTAGCCAATGCTGCAAATCCTTGAGGGATTAAATAGTTACGGCCAAAACCTGGCTTTACTGTAACTACATCATCTTTCTCACCAAGGCCTTTAATATCTTGTTTTAAAATAATTTCCATATCTCTAGCCTCCTATTTTAATTGATCAGCAACGAAAGGTAACAAACCGATATGACGGGCACGTTTAACTGCCTGAGCCACTTTACGTTGGAATTTTAACGAAGTACCGGTTAAACGGCGTGGTAATAATTTACCTTGATCGTTAATAAATTTCAACAAGAAGTTTGCATCCTTGTAATCGATGTATTTAATTCCGTTTTTCTTGAAACGGCAATATTTTTTACGGTTATCCTCTACTTTAGGGGCAGTTACGTATTGTATTTGTTCTCTTGCCATTACGCTGCAACCTCCTTAGTTTTTTTGTTAAAAGCACCACTACGCTTTTTCTCATTGTAAGCAACAGCGTGTTTGTCTAAACGGATAGTTAAGAAACGTAACACACGCTCATCGCGTTTTAATTCAAGCTCTAATTTTGCGATCAAATCTCCTGAAGCTTTATATTCAGTTAAGTTGAAGAATCCATTTGATTTTTTCTCAATTGGATACGCTAATTTTCTCAAACCCCAATTATCTTCTTGGATAATTTCGGCTCCGTTATCAGTTAGAACTGCTTTGAATTTAGCTAATGCCTCTTTCGCAGCCTCTTCAGATAACAACGGGGTTAGAACGATAACAGTTTCGTACTGATTCATTGTTATTAATTAAGTTTTTAATTTTTTAATCCCGAGGTATATTACGGGGATGCAAAAGTAACAATATTTTTCTTAAAATCAAATGATTAGTAAGAAATAATAATAGAATATGGTAAGATTGAAATGGACGATGGAAATTAGAAAACAGACGGCAGGGGCCTTGGTATTAGTTCATCCATCTTACCTCTTCTAAATTATACAAAAAAAAGGGAATTACCTGTCTAGATAATCCCCCTATATCAATTAGCTGTTGTTATTAATAAGTTTGTATCGTTTTAACATAAGACTCGTCTTTAAATTTAACCATGAAGGTCAATTCTTTCGAATCTGTTTTGCTGATATTGAATTTTTTAGTCAACTGTGTCCTATCTTTAAAAACCTCGTAATAAACCTCATCATTGTATTCGTTGTAAACTTTCACTTCGATTGGGCTTTTATCTAAATTTTCGAGATTAAGTGTAACAACCTCATCTTTTAGCGTATAAACCGGTTTAAATACGTTAGTGATTTTCGGCTCAGAAACCAAAGCCTTGCCATTTTTAATGGTAACGGTATATTTAGCCAGTTTTAAATCAGACTCTATTTTAAGCACATAATTTCCATCAGGAAGTGCATTTAAATCATAAACTTTGCTAGAGGCAACTGAAGCATGAATGTTTTCTTCAAACAATACTTCCTGATCCGAACCAACAAAAGATAAATTAACGTCTTCTGCTTTACCTATAGAAAAACGAATAAATTTATTTTTTTCACTTTTTACGTTTGGCGTAAAATTATCATCGTTAGCGTGAACACCCGTAGCAGTAAAAAACAAGGCTGCTATTAAACCGATTTTTAAGAACTTTTTCATAACCAATTATTTTATAAGAGTTAATCATTATATGATGATACTAAGGTAAGGGGCTAATTTGGATATAGTGAGTTGCATATTTTCCACTTTCTATGCTATATTACCCCAACAATACCTTCATTTGACAAAAAGCTATAATAAAGCATATTTTTTATGTATTTTGGTGAAATAATTTAGCATGTATGAAACCAAGTTTCGAGGTTGTTGAACCTTCTTTTGGAAGTTCGTTCTATTATTCTAAGTATGTAGAAAATGCAAACAACATGGCGCATCTTTGGCATTACCATCCTGAAATTGAAATGGTGTTTGTTAATGGTGGCTCGGGGAAAAGGCAAATTGGAAGTCACGTTTCTTATTACACTGAAGGCGATCTGATTCTGATTGGCAGCAATCTTCCCCATTGTGGCTTTACCGATACCAATACCGGAAACAAAAACGAAACCGTTATCCAGATGAAACCCGATTTTTTGGGCAGCACTTTTTTAGGCCTGCAGGAGATCAAAGGAATACAAGAACTGTTCGATAAATCGAAAGCTGGAATTGCCTTCGGTAGCGAAACCATGCGGGTAGTTGGCGATAGAATAGAAATGATGGACGATCAGCCACCTTTTGAAAGACTTTTAACCTTACTTAGCGTATTAAAGGAACTCGAACATGCTAAAGATTACAACATCTTAAACGCCGATGGTTTTTCGATGGAAATGCAGGTGCAGGATAACGACCGTATTAATATGATTTTTAACTACGTAAAAGATCATTTCCAGGAGCAAATCAGTTTACAGCACATTGCAGAAATGTCGAGCATGACTGTTCCTTCATTTTGTCGTTATTTTAAAAAGATTACCAAAAAAACCTTTACACATTTTGTAAACGAATACCGGGTAGTACATGCTTCAAAGCTATTGGCCGAAAAACCCACCAGCATCGCCAATATTTCTTACGAAAGCGGGTTTAACAATTTCAGCCATTTTAATAAATTATTTAAGGAGTTTACTGGTAAAAGTGCTTCAGAATATAGACATGAATTGAAGGCTATTATAAAATAACAGCCTATTTGCTTAAGTAATGAGTATATTCAGTAAGGTAAGCCCTTTCTCTTGTAGGTCCTTCAACAACGATAACAAAAGATTTTTTATCAATACTCATCAATCTACATGGATTTACAAGCCCATATTTAATTCAAATCTGGTATCTGAAGTGATTTTATAAGTGTTGTCTGAATCTGGTCAAAACATTGAACTGCTTTTCCATCTTTCTTAAAATGATAATATTCGCCATCTATTGGCTCTTTTTCACAAAAGGTTACGATTAGGAAATAAGCATCATAGAATGCAATTAATAAAGATATTGTATTTCAATTTTTCAACTAAATAAAACAACAATGTTATTCTATAAAATACTAATTTTTCCCAAAAAGATACCGCACGCCCAATTTATACCTTTGAATTTCTAACTTAAATCCAAAGTAATCACTGATTGCTTCTGGCACAGAAGCTCCAAGAAGAAACTCAACTCTTTTATTTACTACTACACCGGCATTAATTGGAAAAGAGAAGTAAAACTTTTCCAGTTTAACTTCCTCCATACTGAATGTTTCTCCATTTAAGGTGTTTAAACGGGTTCTCTGATTTTTATTGTAAGAAGCTAGATTAAGCCCCAAACCAATACCACCAAAAACTTTGATCTTATCTGTATTGTAAAAATTATAAACCAATTGTGGCGTAAGATTAATTACAGACTGATTAAATTCATGTGTAATCAATGCCTTGGCTGCTTCTGCAGAAGTGACAGATAAATTATACTTCCCAGTTAGAAATGACAATTCCGTTCTAAAAATCAATTTTCTAACAGCTGGGTTAAAAAATAAATCAACGCCTACACTTGCCATAGGCATTATTGAAGTGTTACCGCTTGCATCTGCACTGTTAAGTTCGTTGGTTCCTTTGTACCGAGCCTGACTAATGCTTACACCCGTACCTGCAAAAAAACGGGCTGATGAAAATTTAGGTTTTTCCTTATTATTATTATTATTGATAAAAGTTGCCATTTTTATCAGATCGCTGTTATAAAATTTAAGATCCTTTAATTCACTTTCACTCCTAGTAAGATTAAATCTTCTCAACAGTTCTTGTATCTGGTTAATGTACTTGTTCTGAACTAAGCTTACTGAATTATTGTGTGGATCGTAATATAAATTTCTGATTAACTCCACAGGTGTTGCATTACCTTTTTCTAACACATAATACCGAAGTTTAATATTATCCTGATAAGAAAACAGGGTAATATTTTCCCCGCTTTGCAAAACCTTTAAAAAAACTGCATCAATTTTATTAGATGTATCTATTCCGATTGATAAATCTTCTCTGTTGGTTTTACTTAAACTTATGGTCACTACATATTTTTTAAAGCTAACCATACCTTCAACCTCAAAACCTAAAAGATCCTTTAACCCAAAAACATTAGCTTCACCGCTAATAGTCTTTTTAAAAGTTATCGAAATCGGGTTATTAATTTGTTCTCGATAATCTATAAATCCGGAAATAGTATCTTTATTATTATTAATAATATACCCTTTTTTAAAATTAGATTGGGCAAAAGAAATGATTGGCAGTAGAAGCTGCAACAGTAAGGAAAAGCGTTTCATTGTTAAATTTTAAGATTAGGCAAATATAGAAACACAAACTACATTTTAAAAAAAAATCAATAGCTTACATTTACATGTCTTAATTAACAACTTTAAACATAAGAATGAATAAATTACTATTATTTCTAATATCAAGTTCTATCAGTCTCTCAACTTACGCCCAATATGTAGAGATCAATCTGGTTAATTGCAAAATAAACGACAATGAGCAAAAGAAAATAGAAAAACTAATTGCTTATGAGCGCATGTTCTGCAACGAAATTTTCGAAACCAGTAATAACATTACTGTTCCTGTTAAAATCAATCTTTATGGAAAATCAAAAGATTACCGCATAGAAAAAAACAAGTATAATGCACCATCATCAACCGGATTCTACATCCCGGCAATAAACCAGGCTTTTATTATGAAGAGTGGCGATTTTATTCCCGTGGCCTTGCACGAGGCCAGTCACAGCATTTTCCAATTTAATTATCAGAAGGCTCCAAAATGGCTAAATGAAGGCCTTGCTGAGTTTTTCGAAACCTTAGATTTCGACAGTGATGGAAATTTATACGCCTACCCACAAAGCAACCGGATTAAAAGTATAAAAGCAGGTTTAGCTTTTAAGGATACCGACAGGTTAAAGACTTTTTTCAGGATCTACGATGGCACTTTTTACGGCCATGGTATTGACGACAACTATAATACGGCCTATAGCATGATCTATTATTTCGTTAAAAACAAAAGTACCAAAGCATTAAAAAACATCATCAAGTTAACTGCACAGGGCTATGATACTGAAAAAGCCATAACACTTACTTACGGCAGCTTTGATACATTTGAAGCAAGTTATAAACAGTTTTATAACCTGCACCATTGATATTATCAATATTGCTTAACTTTTATACGATAGTTACCTTTATAATATTCTTTCATTTTAATTACCTCTTTTGATTTCTCGGTTAGCCAGAAAATGGCATAACTATCTTTGCTGTAATTAATTTTAAGCAGCCAACACTTAACCGAAATATCTACATTCAACTTTAAATCTTCTCTGCCAACTACTTCATAACGATGGTATGAAGCTGATTTTTCGTTGGGATCGAAAAAGGAAATATCGAATTGCTGGCCAACTTTTTTTATTGGTAATAATGGGTAGGTTTCTAAATCCTGCTCCCATGAAATGATCGGGATATCCAATTTAACCGGTTCTTTTTTGATTGCATCATTATTTTTCACGGTATCAGATGGCTGCATCAAGCCATTTTTGTAATCATAGGCAAAAATACCTCTTCGTTTATAACTGGCATAATGATAAATTGGAGACATCGTTTTGCGGTCGCAGATGTTTGTTATTGTAGCGAAAAGGGAATCGTTGTGAAGCCATTTCCAGCCAAATTCTACAACATCATTTTTATCTCTTGTTTTAAACACGGTTGTTCTTTCCCATATATCTCCAACAGTCCGTTTCGTTTCAAGAGAATCGGTCATGTAAACCAGGTAGCTGTTTTTTCCCTCTTTCAGGTTGCTCATCACCAGTTTATGGTTTTGCGCATTTATAGTATCAACCTGTGCCATCGAAGTGCCTGCAAAAGACAGCAATATCGCGCTAATAAAAATTAATATCCTCATTTATAAAGTTTTACGATTAGATTAATTTTATTGGTAAATGTTACGCAATCTTTTATAAATGATTTCAGTATTTCAACTTTTCCACATTCCAACTTTTCAATCTTACAACACTTAAATTTTTCCTATTTTCGTGCCGATGGAAAATTTTATCGTTTCTGCCCGTAAATACCGCCCAGCCACCTTCGAAACCGTAGTTGGCCAGCAGCATATTACCGGTACGTTAAAAAACGCCATTAAAAACAATCAGCTTGCCCAGGCATTTTTATTTTGCGGGCCGCGCGGAGTGGGTAAAACAACCTGTGCGCGTATCCTTGCAAAAACCATTAACTGTACCAACCCTACAGCCGATATGGAAGCCTGTGGCCAATGCGACAACTGCCTTTCTTTCCAGAACGGACATTCTTTTAATGTACACGAATTGGATGCGGCATCGAACAACTCTGTTGATGATATCCGTAGTTTAATTGAGCAGGTTAGAATACCTCCACAAGCCGGAAAATATAAAATCTATATCATTGATGAGGTTCACATGTTATCACAAAGTGCATTTAATGCCTTTTTGAAGACATTGGAAGAACCGCCTTCTTATGCTATATTTATTTTGGCCACTACCGAAAAACATAAAATACTGCCAACTATTTTATCACGTTGCCAGATTTTTGATTTCAACCGCATCCAGGTAGAAGATATTGCCAATCACCTATCAACCATTGCCCAACGCGAAAATATTGCTTTCGAAAGTGATGGTTTACACATTATTGCTCAAAAAGCAGATGGCGGATTGCGTGATGCGCTTTCGATGTTCGATCAGATTGCCAGTTATGCAAATAAGAACATTACTTATAAGGCTGTAATCGACAACCTGAACATTTTAGATTACGATTATTTTTTCAAACTTACCTCTTACTTAACCGCAGCAGAAGTTAGCCAAACCCTGCTCCTGTTTGACGAAATATTAAATAACGGTTTTGATGGCAATAACTTTATTAACGGCCTGGCCACTCACTTCCGTAATTTATTGGTAGGCAAAGATGCATCGACCATTAAACTGTTAGAAGTTAGCGAAAATATTAAACAAAAATATCTTGATCAGTGCAGGCAAACAGAATTATCGTTTTTATTAACAGCATTAAATCTGGCCAATACCTGCGATCTAAATTATAAGAACTCTAAAAACCAACGTTTACAGGTAGAACTGGCGCTGATTAAAATGTGCCACATCCGGTCGGTCGTCAACTTAGCACAACAGCCTTTAAATCCTAATAATACAGCAACTGACGTAGATCAGGATAAAAAAAAAACTAATGTCGTAGCTGAGCAAGCTGAAAGTCCAAAGCTGAAAGCTGAAAGCGAAAAGACTATTTCTGTACCAGCACCTGCCCTTAGTGCCCCTGTTTTACCCAATATTCTCCCAGAAGAAAAGCCTAAGGATATACCTAGGGTTGGCCCGCAGCCATCCACAACTTCTATCAGTATTAATATTCCGAAGGCAAATGCTATAAGTACACTCATCCCTTCATTAAACGATTTGGAACGCATAGCCCAAGGAGATGATGACGAGGGGCCAAAGAAAGTTACCGGCGATGCACGAGAAGCATTTAGTTACGACCGCTTACTGGAAGTGTGGAATGCCTTTACCCAGAAAATGAAGGCTGCAGATAAAATCAATCTTTTTACCATCTTAAATAATTTCGCTCCTACGCTTTTAAATCCCGAGCTGATCGAAATTTCGGTAGAGAGTAAAACGCAAGAACATCTCGTACAACAAGAGTCTGTTGAGCTTTTAAATTTCTTGCGGAACGAGCTTAGAAACTTTGGTGTTGAGGTTACATATAAGCTTGTTGAACGTAAAATAGAAAACAGGCTCTATGGTAACCGCGAAAAGTACGATTATCTGGTAAACAAAAATCCAAAACTGGATGAACTGCGTCGGAGATTTAATTTAGACATTAACCCTTAGTCAGTTGACAGTTTCCAGTTGACAGTTTTTAAATTACTGGGAACCGAAGGCTGCCAACTGCAAGCCAGATACGGCTAACTAGGATTGCGTATCATTGATCGGATAACCTTCTTCGTCTAAGTCGTCGCGGTTATCTTCTGGTGTACGGGCAAGAATTTCATCCTCTGGACTAAGTTTAACACTTTCACCATTGTCTACATGCATACCCAGCTCTTCTAAGTTATCTTCGGCAATTTCTTCATTACGGGCATATTCATCGCCAACATACGGATTTGCTTCATCATATGTAGAATCATCATCTTTCGCACCTGCAGCAACCGTTTCGTAACCCATCGGATGATCGTAATCGCTATCGGTACTTCTTACATCTAGCTCATAACTTTGTTTATTTTCGTCATAAGCTAAATTCTCTTTATTGATTTCGCTATTTTCTGTGGTACTATGTATTTTATCTTGCGATCCTTTATTCTCGTTAATTGCCATGGTATAGATCTCCTTTAATTTATATGAATATAACAAATTGATATGAATAAGGTTTGTTTCATACTTAACAATAGTAAAATTATCTGGGCGTGCTCCAAGCCGTGCAAGGATCAGGCTATATACAACAAATCCTCGGCCGATGAATCCCGATTTTACATCGGGAGGGCTGTGGGCTTTCCGTTGCTATCCCTCACGTAGGCAAAGTGCCAACTAACATAGTAACGCAATATCTCAATTGTATTTTAATCAGCCAGCAAGAATACCGGGTTAGAAATAGATTTTACAGTAGCTGCGCTAATCATCCCTCTTTGCTACGGAAAACCGTAAAGTATATCATTATCAACCGTGTAGTTTTGAATATAATCAACAAAAAACAAACTATGGCATTTTTAGATCACAACGGGGAAAGTGAATTTCCAATGTCGAAAGACAAAGTTTTTGAAGCAATGTTATTTGCAATTCCAACAATTAAAGGGTTACAGATCGAAAGTGCAGATAAACTACAAGGTCGGTTTATGGTAAAAGCAGGAGTTAGCTTGTACAGTTGGGGCGAAAATATACCGATACAGTTGACGGAAATCGCAGAAAATAGAACCAAAGTCCAGATTACTTCCTCACCTAAAACAGGAATTATGTTTGGGGGAGCATTCGACATGGGGAAAAACAGGCAGAATATTGAAAATATTCTTTCAAGTACCTCCAAGATATTATCATCAGAAAATAAACAGAAACTGCTTCAAACAGATATAGTGCCTTTTCAAAATAATGATTTCCACACAAATCCAAACTTTACAATTCCCAATCATTCAAGTCGCTGGTACGAAAAAACTTGGCTAACAATAATTTTATGTATAATCTTTTTTCCGGTTGGCCTTTATGCCCTTTGGAAAAATTCATCTATATCCAAAGGATGGAAAATTGGAATAACCGTAATAATATCCTTAATTGTATTATCAAATTTAGGTGGGAATGATAAAATCCCATCAAAAATTCGAAATACGGTTGAAAAGAAAGAGCCTAATCCCCCAAAAGTCGAAAACGTTAACAATACTCAACAAGATGTAGTTGATGCAACAAAAGAAGAAATTACGGAAAAATTGAAAGCAAAAGCTAAAAAAGATTGGCCTGATGATTATACCACACAAGAATTTTGGGTTAATGAGCAAATAAATGCTTATGAATATATGTTAACTATTGAAGATAACTCAATAAAAGCGAAGGCACAACGAGACTGGCCCCTTGACTTTACAACTCAAAAGTTCTGGTATAATGAACAAATTGAGGCTCAAGAGCGCCTGAAGTAATAGAACCTATTATCCAATAGATTATGCCGCGCAGACAGAAATAATATTAAAGAGTTGTCAACTTCCGTACTAGAGGCATATTAAAGTTGACAACTCTAAATATTAGCGTCCTGATTTCTACATCAGGACGCTAATATTTAGAGTTGTCAACTCAAATTTAGCTTACAAAGAAGCTAAAGATGTATTTAATGTTTCACTCGGGCGCATGGCTTTGCTTGCCAGCTCATCGTTAGGGTTATAGTAACCACCAATGTTTTGAGGCTTTCCTTGCGCACCGATTAACTCTTCGTTAATTTTAGCTTCGTTTGCTAATAAAGTTTTAGCCAATGGTGCAAATCTTGCTTTCAAATCAGCATCTTTTGTTTGAGCAGCTAAAGCCTCAGCCCAATATAAAGCCAAATAGAAGTGAGAACCACGGTTATCGATAGTACCTAATTTTCTACCTGGCGATTTGTCGGTTGCCAAAAATTTAGCATTAGCTTCATCTAAAGCATCGGCCAATACCTGCGCTTTTGCATTATTTTGGGTTTGAGATAAATGCTCTAAAGAAGCTTGAAGTGCCAGAAACTCACCTAATGAATCCCAACGTAAATAACCTTCTTCGATAAATTGCTCAATATGTTTTGGGGCAGAACCACCAGCACCGGTTTCAAACAAACCACCGCCGTTCATTAATGGAACGATAGAAAGCATTTTCGCTGAAGTTCCTAATTCTAAAATCGGGAATAAATCTGTCAAATAATCACGCAATACGTTACCGGTAACCGAAATGGTATCTAAACCTTTGCGGATACGCTCCAAAGTAAATTTAGTTGCTTCAATCGGCGCTAAAATGCGGATATCTAAACCTGTAGTATCGTAATCCTTTAAATAGGTGTTGACTTTAGCAATGATTTCTCTATCATGCGCTCTTTTCTCATCTAACCAGAAAACCGCTGGCGTTTCTGATAAACGCGATCTGTTCACTGCTAATTTTACCCAGTCCTGAATTGGTGCATCTTTAGTTTGGCACATGCGGAAGATATCGCCTTTTTCTACTTTCTGATCAAAAAATACTTTACCATCAGCATCGGTAACACGGATAATTCCTGCACCGGTAGCCTGGAAGGTTTTATCATGCGAACCATATTCTTCAGCTTTTTGAGCCATTAAACCAACATTTGGCACCGAACCGATTGTGGTTACATCAAAAGCACCGTTTGCTTTACAGTCATCAATGGTTGCAGTATAAACGCCAGCGTAAGAACGGTCTGGAATTAAAGCAATGGTATCCTGAAGTTTACCTTCTTTGTTCCACATTTGTCCCGAGGTACGGATCATTGCTGGCATAGAAGCATCAACAATCACATCCGATGGTACGTGTAAGTTCGTAATTCCTTTATCAGAGTTTACCATGGCCAAAGCAGGTCCGTTTTCAATGGCCTGTGCCAAAGCCGCTTCAACTTCTGCCTGTTTAGGGTTGCCTGCAATTTTTGCGTACACATCACCTAAACCATTGCGGGTATCAATATTTAGTTCTTTGAAAAGATCCGCATATTTGGCAAAAACATCTGCAAAATAAACTTCAACAATAGCCCCGAAAATAATCGGATCAGAAACCTTCATCATCGTTGCTTTTAAGTGCGCTGATAATAAGATGCCTTCAGCTTTAGCTTCTGCAATTTCCTTGGCAACAAAAGTTTTTAAAGCAGATAAGCTCAATGCAGAACTATCAATCACCTCTCCTGCTTTTAGTGGCGATAAACCTTTTAATTCGGTTACTGTACCATCAGCAGCTACAAATTCTATTTTAAATTGGCTTGCTTCAGCAACAGTGGTAGACTTCTCTGAACCGTAAAAATCGCCTTCAGTCATACTGGCTACTTTGGTTTTCGAATCTGCAGACCACTTACCCATTGAGTGTGGATTTTGTTTAGCATAGTTTTTAACGGCTTTAGGTGCTCTACGATCAGAGTTACCTTCGCGTAAAACCGGATTTACAGCCGAACCTAAAACTTTTGCATATTTAGCTTTAATTGCTTTTTCTTCGTCCGTCTGCGCATTATCAGGGTAATTTGGAATAGCAAAGCCCTGCGCCTGAAGCTCAGTAATTGCACCTACCAATTGTGGGATAGACGCAGAAATATTTGGTAATTTGATGATGTTAGCTTCTGGAGTGGTAGCCAAAGCACCAAGCTCTGCTAGCGCATCACCAATTTTTTGATCGTCTTTTAAATACTCGGGAAAGTTGGCCAAAATTCTTCCTGCTAAAGAAATATCTCTGGTTTCTACATCAATACCTGCTGATGCGGTAAAAGCTTGTACGATAGGTAAAAGTGAGTAGGTTGCCAACATTGGCGCCTCATCGGTTTTGGTGTAGATAATTTTTGATGTATTTGACATGTTTATATTGATTTTGCTTATTAAGGTTAATTATTCAACCGGTTTCTAGGTTTGTAAACCGATCTTTTTAAAATCGCCTAAAGATAAAATAATCGAATGAATTAAGGAACATCGCAATGTTATTTCTGGTTTGGATTAGCAATTCATTTGTTAAAAACAGATAATCTTCATCATAGTGAAATAATAATAAAACATACTATTGTTTTTAGGGAGCGCAAGGTCATTTACTCTATTTAGAGTCAGTCCTGCTCTCCGCTTTATCCCGATGAAATATCGGGGATACCCGCTTCGATCAGGGCTAGAAACTTAGGCCTGTGGCACAGAAAATTAACATAGTAGCAGAAAAATACCCCAAATAAACCTGATCGAACGGATGCCATTTTTCATGGCAGAAGGCAGAGCAGGAAGAAATTAACCAATGGAATACTGCAATTGCTTTTCAAAAAAATAAACGACCATATTATAATAAGGTATAGTTTTATCTGTCTTTAGTGCAACACCCCAATATTTTTTCGTGAACTATTTCTTTGGCTAAACTTTTGTAGTGTCAAAACCACATATCTATCTATTTTAAACTTTTTAATTGAAATGACCGAACCTACCTTAGATCAACAGTTAAATGCCCGCAAATTCGAAGAGGCTAAAAGCATGATGCGTAACGGCGAAAAACTTTCTAAAAGCATTCAGGAACATCATAAGTCATCGATTTTTGATCATCTGGTGAGAGAGAAACAGTACGAAATCCTGATTATGATGCTAAAGGACAAAACCATCGAAACCGACATTTATGAATTCGACAGTTTTGACAAAAGCATTTTTCAGGCTATTGTCCGCAACCTTGGTAATGATGATGAAGATATTGCATTTTTCAATGAATTTATTACTCATTTCGACAACTTAAATGACGAGGTTAACACCAAAACACTATTAAGTTATTTCTTCGAAAACGGGGTGAGTTTAGCGCTGATTAAAGCATGTATCGATGCAGGTTGCACCACCACCTTCAAAAACAATGCAGAGGAAAACTACATCCATCAGGTAGTGAAAAGCAGTTTCCGAAGGTATAACCTAAACGATGAACAGACTACCGATCTGCTTAAAGGATATATCGATATTCTCCTTAACGAAGGTATTGACATTAATGAAGGCAATGTGGTGCAGGAAAGCCCATTAATTACCGCAATAAAATTTAACAAGAAAAATTTAATTGCCCATCTGCTCGAAAATGGCGCCGATCCCAATCATACCGACCGCGATGGAAATTCAGCTTTCTTTTATGCAGTGGCACATTCACAGAGTGAAAACATATACGATACGCTGCGCAATTTCGCCTCACCAGCTTTTGACCAGGTTAATAAAAACGGCGAAACATTATTATTTGAATATGTGCGAATGATGTCGAACAGTGAAAGTGGGATAAATTTTCTTAAAAAACTGATTGAAGATGGTGCCGATCTATATCAGGCCAGCACCTGGTACAGTGCAGATAAAACCCCGTTAGATATAATCGCTGAAAAGCATGCTGATATTTTACAGGCGGTTTTGGAAACCGGACAGGTAGATGTAAACAGGGCCGATAATGAAGGGAATACCTTGCTGCATAAAGTTTGTGCCTACAATGTAAACTATGAAGCAGAAAAAGCGAAAGAAACTTATCGTAAAGTAAAACTTTTGATTGAAAATGGAGCAGATATTGCTTTAACCAACGATCAGGATCAAACCGCACTGATGCTTGCATCTGATGATAACCTGAAAATAAAAACTGTAGAACTGCTCATGAAACAATCTTAAAATATGTCGATGTCATTTATTATTGCCTGCGAAAGCGGCAAGCGCAAAATAGCCGAACTTTTATTGGCCAACCAAGAGGTAGAGGTAGGTTATACAGATGAAAAAGGCAGAACAGCCCTCCATTATGCCGCCCACCGTGGATATTTAGACCTTGTACGGATTTTAATAGATCGTGGGGCAGCTTTAGATTACGAAGATCATGCCGGCGAAACACCTTTTTATTTTGCATGCTTACAAAAACAGAAACAAACCGCACTATTTCTTTTAGATAAAGGTGCAAGAGTTGATATTAAGGATTTTAAAGGCAACAGCTTATTACACCTAACTGCACAAAGCGGACAGATTGAAGTGTTAGAAAAACTACTCAATCAAGGTCTTGAAGTTGACGGCGAAAATAACGAGGCAGAAACGCCTTTGCTTATTGCTGCAAGCTGGAGGAACAAAGAAATTGTTCAAAAATTATTGGAATTTGGCGCCAATATCAACACCACTAATAAACATGGCGATTCACCCTTAATTTTTGCGGTTAAATCTAAAAACACGCCAATGGTTGAGCTTATTCTCGAAAAAGGTGGAAATATTAACCACGTTAATCATGCCGGAGAATCGGCCTTACTAATTGCTTGTTATGATGCCAACAGGATGCTCACCAAAGTATTGGTGGAAAAGGGCGCAGATGTATTCGTTTCATCAAAAGATGGCCTGTCGCCTATCTGGTATGCCTGTGCCAATAACCAGAAAGAAATTGTTGATTTATTTTTAACCAATGGTATAGATGTAAACTATGCTAAACCGCTTTCGGGTAACGACGATTCCATGTATTCGTACTTAGAATGGGTAGAAACTGCCAATAACATTTCCATTTCGGCTAGCTTCTCTTTCGATAACAATTACAACTACGGAGGCGAAAGCATGCTGCATGTAGCAGCCAAAAGTGGCCATTTAAGTATGTTAAAGCTATTAATCGAAAAAGGTGCAAATATTAATATTCAGGATGAAAGCGGGAACACTGCTTTACATTACTCGGCTGCCAATGGTAAAAAAGATGCAGTAAAATTTTTACTCGAAAAATCGGCCGACCCTACCATTGTAAATGTAAAGGAACAGAAAGCAATAGATTATTCGAATATTAAGGGTTTTAATGAAATTACAGAACTTTTGTTGAAATATGGCCTTCCAGCTAAGCAAAATGTACAAGAAACAAGTACCCTATTAACAAAAAATACTGCTGAAACTCCGAAAAATGATACAGCTGCGAAAAAACAGGCATTATTAGATTTAAAAGAGTTACTCGATGCCGGAATTTTATCGCAGGAAGAGTTTGATGCGGAAAAAGCTAAGGTTTTAAATGGTTGAGTGGCAGCTCCATTGCAACTGATTGGCTTTAAGATTTCGTCATTGCTTCGTCGGCTGAAAAGCCTTCTCCGCAATGACGAAATATCTATTCAAAAATATTGTCTAATAAAATTTTAGTTATAAATTTATTTTCAAGAACTTTCTGGGTCAGTAAATCTAAATTTGATCGGGAAATTCGACATTAACGCTCACACAAATGAAAAGTAACCCTAAAACCAAACTTCAATTATCTTTCTTTCTCTTTCTTTCCATCTTTATATATGCCTGTTCTCACAAATTATATGTTGACGAAAGTAAACGCTATCAAGCAGGGACATTAACCGAGTCGCAAGTAGATTCTCTGCATCTTTTTTTAAAGCAGAACGAAAGGCTAGCTTTAAAAGACACCATCATTATTAAATACGATTTCAATAAAGACGACTGTTGGAAAGACCTGAGCTATCAGAACGCAGAATTCTTGAACAATGTAAGATGGGCCTTTCAAAAAAACATTCTCGAAAAAGCCGAGGCCAGGCCGAAAGTTGCCATTTACCAATATCGTGAGGAGGGAAAAAGTTTCAGTCCAATTAAATCAAAAGGTTTAGAAATAGAAACCGATTTGGGCTTTCTTAGAAAATTACTATTTAAAGAAGTTACTTCTTGTGGAACCTCCGCAATTATCCTTCCTAACGGAAAATTTTTACTGGTAAAATCAGATCCTCAGTTCTCTGCGCTGATATTAAACGCACAAGATATCGAAAAGAAATTGCAAGAAAATCTGGTTAAATAAATACCAGGTTAAATCAGCTTGCGTTAGAAACGATTTAACAAAATTTAACTAAAAAATTAGGTGTAATGCCGTAACTTAGTTTTTAACTAATCGTTTTCAAATTAATACTGGAAAAATTATGATCAAATTCCTTTACTCCACTCTTACAATCTCAGAAGCACGCCATCTTTTGATGACCGGATTTTTGTAGATCAATCAAGAATTGAATTTTAAAGGAATTATATAAGCGTACTTCCCTGTTATCATCATAGCATTGAGCCAGGGAAAATAATATGCGCTCTCAAGGAAGGTGCTCTAGGGTACTTTCCTTTTATTATTTTAATCCTATGGTAATTATGCCGCACTAAAAATTTCTCTCCGTTTTTAATTTTATCTTTTAAAACTAATTTTCTTTATCAACCGAGCTGGCTAGAAAATAAAAACTTTTTGCAGCCATACGCATATCCGCTGTTACTTTTGCCTATCAACCACTTTCATAACGTAAAAAGTAGAAGACGATATAATAATAGTTTATAAAATAACCGCGCTTTACCAGAATATGCGCTAAATTTATCTGCCAATCTGTGGTTAAACCATCAATTATCATCCTATTGAAACCGAACCTTACTCTACTCTTAACATTACTTTCTTTTACTGGTTTAGCACAAACAATAAAACCCGATTCGACTAAGAGACTCGAAGAAGTTACTGTAAAAGGTTATTATAACCATCAAACCTTGCTAAGATCAGTATCGGCTGTTAACCTGGTAGATAGTAGTTTAATAAAAAACCAGCCCAACAGCTCATTAGTGAGCATGCTAAATACTGTTCCTGGTGTACGCATGGAAGAACGTTCGCCTGGTAGTTATCGCCTATCACTCCGTGGCAGTTTGCTCCGGTCTCCCTTTGGCATTCGGAATATTAAAATTTACCTCGACGATTTCCCCTTAACGGATGCTGGTGGAAATACCTACCTAAATGCTTTAGATGTTTCTGCGGTAGGTACGATGGAAATTTATAAGGGTCCTGAAGCCAGTATTTTTGGCGCAAATACGGGAGGTGCTCTTTTAATCAACGCTCCCGCTATAAACCGCAATGAAATTAATGTTTCCGCTACTGGCGGTTCCTATGGTCTCTTCCATCAAACGGCATCGATTAAACAGCAATATAAAAAGTACAGCTTTAGTTTTAACGAAGGATATCAGAGAAGTGATGGGTACCGAGAAAACAGTGCAATGGATAGAAAATATTTTCAAACTTTGCAGCAATGGAATTATAACAGTGCTGGCAGTTTAAAGGCTTTTGCCTTTTATAGCGATTTAAAGTACGAAACGCCAGGAGGGTTAACGGCTGCTCAATCAGATCAAAACCCTAAACTGGCCCGTCCGGCAACATCAACGTTACCTGGGGCCATTTCACAGCAAGCCGCCATTTACAATAAAACCATTTTCGGGGGGATATCGAATTCCTATCAGATTAGTCAGCGGTTGAAACACGTAATTGCTTTATTCACCTCTTACACCGATTTCAAGAACCCCTTTATTACCAATTATGAAAAGCGCTACGAAAGTACACTTGGATTAAGAACATTCTTAGAATACGCCCAGGCAAAAGAAGACTTTAAATTTAATGCTCAAATTGGATTAGAGCATTCTGCCACCAAAAGTCAGATTAAAAATTTTAATAATAATGGTGGTGAAGCGGCAGCAATGCAGGCTTCAGACCGCCTAAAAGCTGGTCAGGATTTTGCTTACTTCAGATTAAACTTCGACATCAACAGTAAATTCCTGATCGAACTTGCTTCGAGTTTAAATTTCTACAGATACAATTATGAGAGTTTTTTCCCAGTGGTTATAGCCTCAAAACAAAGAAAATTCGATGGCCAGTTTATGCCAAAGGCAGCAGTATCTTATCTCATCACTTCTGATTTTTCGGCCAGGGCTTCAGTTAGTAAAGGTTATTCGCCCCCAACCATTGCAGAAGTAAGATCGTCGGATAACAATATCAATAATGGCCTACAGGCTGAACTTGGCTGGAATTACGAATTAGGCATGCGTTATAAAACCAAAAACAATCGTTTTTACGCCAATGGAAACCTATTCAGTTACCATTTGAAGGATGCTATTGTTAGAAGGTTAAATCAAAACGACGCCGAGTATTTTATCAATGCCGGGGGAACCAAACAGCTGGGAATTGAACTGGAAGCTGCCTTTTGGATGATCAAAAATAATGAGTCTTTTTTAACAGGTTTACAATGGAGAAGTAATTATACTTTTAGCCATTTTAGATTTGAAAATTTCGCGAACGGCACTAGTACTTTCAGCGGTAACAAACTTACTGGAGTTCCGGAAAGTATTTTAGTCAATAGTTTAGAATTTAACTTTCCGAAAACATTTTATCTATTTATACAACACAATTATACTTCTTCAATCCCTTTAAACGATATCAATACCGTTTTTGCGAAAAGGTATCACTTGGTTGAAAGTAAATTAGGCATCAGAAATTTAAGAATCAATAAAACCCATTTAGATCTATTTGTAGGGGCAAACAACCTACTTAACGTGAAATATAGTTTAGGCAACGACTTAAACGCCGCAAATGGAAGGTATTTTAACCCGGCACCAGGAATTAATTTTTACACAGGCCTCTCCATTAAACTATAATCTTTAAATCGCATCATATAAATTGACCATCTATATGATGCGATTACGCTATAAGCTAAAAGGCCTCTTTCTTTTCTCTTTCCTTGATAATTATATTGCTAACAACTATTTCGATTGCATAGCGCTTTTTCCCGTCAGCGCCATCGTAACTATTGGTCTGTAACCTACCTTCAACGGTTAAGCTTGTACCCTTTTTAACCTGAGCCTCGGCAAGCTCGGCTTTTGCATTCCAGAAACTTAAATTAAACCACTGGACTCTTTTTACTTCCTCACCTGATGAATTTCTATAGTTTTCGTTTATAGCCAGGTTAACCTTTGCTAATTTTTGACTTCCAAAATTTTTAATTTCTGCATCTGCTCCTGCAAATCCGCTCAATACTACTTTGTTAACTGCACTTTCCATGATCTTTAAATTTTAAGTTTCTAAATGTTTAACGAACAATTATCACCTCGATAACCGACAGGACAAAATTGTAAACGGCATCAAAAATTAGTCGGATTGTAAACATTTATAGCCGTTTATAAACGTTTATACACGGATAGCATGCCCTTAAAGCTTCAATATGATGTTTTATTTTTATTCCACCATTTTATTTTATAAATTAGGGCATCATCCCATAATAAAAAAAGAAATTATTATGGAACGTTTATGTTTAGACTGCGGAACCTCGATCAGAGGAAGGGCCGATAAAAAATACTGCGATGATTCTTGCCGCAGCAATTACAACAATCGTTTGAAGATTGATGATAATCTCGTGATTAAAAGGGTAAATAACATACTCAAAAAGAATCGCGCTATCCTTGCTGCGCTTAATCCAAATGGTAAAACAAAGATTACCAGTAAAAAGCTGGTTTCGGCAGGCTTTAATTTTGAATACCACACCTATAGTTACGAAACCCAGAATGGAAACACATACATTTTCTGCTATGAATATGGTTACTTACTTTTAAATGAAGAGCGTTACCTGCTGGTAAAAAGAGAAGAAAGTTTGGGCTAGCTTAGTTACAATGCTTTGGTTTGCTCGATTAAACATCTAAAATTTGCGGAAGCTAATCGGCTGATTTTTTAATTCAAGAGGAGATGATTAGTTTTATCAAATATGATAAACTATAACAACAAGCTTTTTAAACCCGTAAATAATACAGAAAATGGTGAAATATCAAATGAAACCATTTTTAGATATAAACAAACAGGAAGTATCCTAACCGCAGAATATGAGGGTGGAAAAATTATGTCTGGCCATTTAATTGGCTTAGTTGATGAAAACGGTAACATCGAAATGCGCTATCACCAGGTAAACAAACAAGGCGAGCTCATGACCGGAATCTGCAATTCAAAACCAGAGCAATTAGCCAATGGCAAAATTAGACTTCATGAAACCTGGCAGTGGACATCAGGAGATAAATCGAAAGGACAGTCAATCATTGAAGAGCAATAAGCTTAGTTACAAATAGATTTCCATCTCAATTTGCAAGCCCAATATGCCTCTAGAAGAAACTCTTATAAATCGAATATCATCTATATTACTAGCCACATCCAATTTAGTTTACGGCCCGCTTAATTATCAAATAAATAACCTGCAAATTGAAAATGAAAGTCAGGAATATGCGGCCTGTACCTTTGAGCTAAATAGCGTAAAAATCAAACACCGCCTTTCTAAAATCACCCCAACCAAGACGGGGCAATTTGTAACTATATGGAAACGGAATGAAGCAGGAATTACTACTCCGTTTACTGATCAGGATGAATTTGATCTGTTAATTATATCTGTTAATAGTGCCCACAGATCTGGCCAGTTCATTTTTCCAAAAGCCATATTGGCACAACATAAAATTATTACAGCAAAAGGAATAGAAGGCAAAAGAGGTATTAGGGTTTATCCGCCCTGGGATACAGTAACAAATAAACAGGCAGAGAAAACCCAACAGTGGCAAGCACCTTATTTTCTTCATATAGACATCAATGGAAATACCGATCTTGCACAAGCAAGGAAATTAATTGACAACGGAATTAAATAAACAGGATTTTAAAATCCTGTTAAACTTAGCAAGTTTCGGGTAGTTTGTCGTTTCTTTCCAAACTACTTTTGAATATCAATTATTCAAGACCATGAAAGTACAAGAAGAGATCAATTTCAATCGCATAGCCGAAGCCATTAGCTACATCAAGGCGAATTTTAAAACACAGCCAGGTTTAGAAGAAATTGCAGAGAAAGTAAATTTAAGCCCCTTTCATTTCCAAAGATTATTTAGCGAATGGGCAGGTACCACTCCTAAACGTTTTCTGCAATATATTAGCATTGGTTATGCCAAAGAAATGCTGAAAGAAAACCAGAGTTTATTCGATACTGCATTAGAAACCGGCTTATCGGGCACCAGCAGACTGCACGATCTTTTTGTAAACATTGAAGGCATGACACCTGGCGAATACAAAAACGGTGGCGAAAATCTTTATATCAATTATAGTTTTGCAGAAAGTCCGTTCGGAAATATTATGGTAGCCAGCACCCCAAAAGGAATCTGTCATATCGCTTTTTACGACGACGAAAATATTGCTTTGGCAAATCTGCAACGGCAATTCCCTGCAGCTCAGTATCAACAGATATTGGATAAAGAACAACAAAATGCTTTATATATTTTCAGTCACGATTGGAGCAAATTACACCAGATTAAACTGCATTTAAAGGGGACAGACTTTCAGTTAAAAGTTTGGGAAGCCTTGTTAAAAATCCCTATGGGTAAATTGGCCACTTATGGCAACATTGCCAAACAATTGCACAACCCTAATGCATCAAGAGCGGTGGGCACGGCGATTGGCGATAATCCGGTGGCTTTTCTCATTCCTTGCCACAGGGTAATACAATCAAGCGGTGCTTTGGGCGGTTACCACTGGGGAGTGAACCGAAAAACAGCCATGATTGGTTGGGAAGCAGCAAAAACCAATATTTAAACCTGTATGATCAAACATGCAGATATTTCAACGGAAGAATTAAAAAAACATTTCAAAAACAAAGACATCTGCTTCGGTGGAAATGCCAGGTTGAAGATTTACGGACTACTTAAATGCAAATCGGGAAAGCGGATGAAGAAAGAAAACCGCATATTTTTTCGTTCTGTAGAAGAAGCAATTCAGCATGGCTACCGTCCGTGTGGGCGTTGTTTAAGAAAGGCATATCAACAATGGATTTATTCAACACAACAATAGATAGTAACCAAAATCTGCTTCCATATGGCGGAACAGTAAATTATTATGGCAAATTATTTTCTATACCAGAAGCCGATCATTACTTCGATGCACTGATGAATACTATTGAATGGAAGAACGACGAAGCTTTTATTATGGGCAAACACATTATCACCAAAAGAAAAGTAGCCTGGTACGGAGATGAAGCCTATTCTTATACCTACTCCAATAAATCAAAAATGGCTTTACCATGGACAAAGGAATTACTGGAGTTAAAAAAAATATCAGAGGAGCAAATGGGTACCACCTTTAATTCCTGTTTACTTAACCTGTACCATAACGGTGATGAGGGAATGGCTTACCATAGCGACGACGAGAAGGCCTTAGCTAAAGATTCTGCCATTGCATCATTAAGTTTTGGCGCAGAGCGAAGATTTCTTTTTAAACACAAAAAAACTAAAGAAACCGTAACCTTATTTTTAGAAAATGGAAGTTTATTGGTAATGAAAGATGAAACACAAACCAATTGGTTACATCGCCTTCCACCAACCAAAAAAGTAAGTAAGCCAAGAATAAATCTCACCTTTAGGACAATGGTGGTTTAACCTTGGCTAGTTAAAATGTCTTATATTTTCTGCAGTTGAGGCTTTACTTTATCAAAGAATTCCTGAAATACCTTATTATCAGCATAAGGCATACCTGGAAATCCACAACTCTCGAAACAGATTCTCAAATAGTTGATAAATGTTGTGTCATTAGGTTCATTTAAAAACTTACTATCAATACTTTTTTCCTTATTTAACTGCAATGCATACGGAGGGCCACCGCTAACATTATCCTTATGAAGATCGTCAGCAGATAGCTCCAGAAATGCAAAGCCAAAATCATCATCCTGAATGTATTCTTCCATTTCTTCCAGCCAGTATTGATCGGTTACCTGCGAAACACAGTCGGTTAAAGGCGCTACCTGAATAGGATCTGCCATCTCCCATAGAATATCTGGATCATCTTGATAATTCCACGCAAAATTGCACGAGCCAACAATTTGGTAAAACATTTTCATCGATACTGGTAGTTTACCTACCAGTTCTATGTTCTGCTCTAATATATTAAGTAGTTCGTCCGTATTAGAGAAGGGCATCAATAATGCTTCGTCATTTCCCGTCCCATCTGCCCAGAAAACGTAATCAATATTCTTAAGTTCTTTGTAGATAATCTCAAGATTGAACCTAACCCGTTGGAAAGTCTCAATCAATACTTTTTCAACATCAGGATAGTAACTAGGAGAAAATGCCTCTTCTCCTAATTTTTCAATATCGGCATAAACGCTATGCGATTC
This sequence comes from Pedobacter sp. SG908, assembly GCF_011759615.1. Taxonomy (NCBI): domain Bacteria; kingdom Pseudomonadati; phylum Bacteroidota; class Sphingobacteriia; order Sphingobacteriales; family Sphingobacteriaceae; genus Pedobacter; species Pedobacter sp. SG908. Next base: position 618,704 of record NZ_JAAOYY010000001.1, on the reverse strand, counting down.
TCCGTTTTTATACCTGTCGTAAAAATTCATTATCTACACCTAAATGGAATAAGCAATATAGACTAGTGCTTAAACTCTTTAATATCTACAATACGGTCATCATCAGCATTTTTCTTTAAGAAAGAAGTGCCATTAGCATTTGCTACCCAGGTATAATCTCTTTGGATATTACCTACTAATGTTTCAGGCTGGTTAATAAGGGATGCTGGCAATGGTAGGTTAAAAGTTTCGCCAGTTGCCGTATTTACCTGGTACAAAGAATTGGCGGTTAAAAAAGCTAAGGTTGTTTTATCGCTAGAGTACATAAAAAATTTCCCCTGGATACGTTCATCAGGGTTTTGTCTCTTCACCGGATAAACTCTTGAATTTATAGTCGTGATGAAGAAATCATTATTCACCAAAATATTGCTACGTGTTAATTCTTCCAACCCGTTTGTATATTTTTTATCTTCAGCACCTTTAGATGGCTTGTTTAAGCTCACCACTTCAGTTTTTCCATCATTAACAGAAATGATATAAAATGGAGCCATTTTACCCGTTTCGTTCGACACCTGAACCAACACGGCTGTTTTTTGGGTATTGATGAATGATGCAACAATAAATTTCTGTGCAGCAGCATTTGGTGCATCATCAATAATAATAGTGGTATCCTTATACTGAATGGCAAAGCGATCGGCTGCTGCCACTGCACCAGAATCTGTTTTTACGATAGTAAGTATATTTTTCTTTGATTTCGGGAAAACATTAAAATCTTCACTGGCCGTAAATGGTTTTGCCTTGTAGGCTTTTTCTGATTTACCGCAGCCAAATAAAACAACGGAAAGTAAGAGTGCATAAAGCGTAATTTTCATAGGTATAGCTATTTATTTTTTTGCTAATTTATAATCTTTATTGCGCTTATTTTATCAAAGTCACCAGAAAATTACTACGGTTAATAAAAATTAACAGTAATATGCTTTCAGAGGGTAAACTTATTCCATCATAGATCAGCTATATACAAATAAGACACATGCCAGCTGTGATTATCTCACCCCGGAGCAGGCACACCTCAGAAAGGGAAAACTTAAAAAAAGATGGAAACCTAAAAGATATCCTTCAGAAGAAAAATAGTGTTGTATAGTAATAACAGAATTAACACCTTTGTATGTATAGTCCCAATAAAAATAACAAAATCGGCTGTATAGCCCATTCAAAATTAATTCAGCAAACTGTATAGCTATATACGGACAAGACATTGTTTACCTTTCTCTACCCCCTTGTTTACCCTTCTCTACCTATTCTTTACCCTTTCTGTACCTTTTGTTTACCCTTTCTGTACACCAAGTTAACCCCAGGTTAACCCCATGCTTACCCATTGCTTACCTATTGCTTACCTAAATGGTAAAGAACAGATATACGTTTGATAAATAAAAACTAGCGTTAGTGTTATGCTGGTAAGTAGGTATTGGCTATAACCACTAATGCTTTGCCGATTATTGACTGTAGACTAAAGATTAATGACTTCAAACTAAATTACTTATTTTTGATTAATCATTAACTGCAAAACAGCCATGTATACCATCCCCTTTACCAATATAGATTGGAGCCAGATAGAAAAAGTAGAATACCCAGGGGAAACAGGCACAGCAACCTGGCAAACCTTAAACCTCGATGGCTTAAGAATCAGGATGGTAACCTACTCTGGGGGTTATCTTGCCGATCATTGGTGCAAAAAAGGCCACATTGTACATTGTTTGGAAGGTAGCTTTACAAGTGAAATGGAAGATGGAACAACATTCGCGCTGAGCACAGGGATGACTTATGTGGTTTCTGACGATTTAAGTTCGCACCGGTCAGTATCTGAAGAAAGTGTAAAACTTTTAATCATTGATGGCCATTTTTTAAAATCAAGCTTATGATGATTTTTGCCAAAACCGAACGCTTAATTTTACGTGAACTAATACCAACCGATGCTGAGGGTATGTTTGAAATGAATAGTGACCCCGAGGTGCATCTTTATCTTGGCAATAAGCCTGTAAAATCAATCGAGCAAAGTATTGCGGAAATCGAGTTTATCAGAAAACAATATATAGAAAATGGTATTGGGAGATGGGCCGTTATCGAAAAAGCAACAGGTAATTTTGTAGGTTGGTCGGGCTTAAAATTGATTAAAGAAATTACCAACAACCACGTTAATTATTACGACCTGGGTTATCGGTTCAGCAAACGATTCTGGGGGAAGGTTATGCTACAGAAACGGCAGTGGCGGCGAGAGACTATGGTTTTAATGAACTAAAGTTGAATCAAATTATTGGTATTGCAGATATCAATAACCTGGGATCTATACACGTATTGGAAAAAGTAGGTTTAAAACGGATCTCTATTTTTGATTACAATGGCATAAAACACCATTGGATGAAGATTAAAAAATCAATTTAGCTTAATCAAAAGGCAATTTTATCTTTTTATGGTTTAGTTTTTGATGCTAAAAAGGAAAATCATTTAAACCTTACCTTATGAAACACCTTATCTTCTGCGGAATGCTGATCTTATTATTGAGTTCTTGTAAAGAAAAATTAGATCCTGCAAGCTTTAACAATACCAAATGGGAGTTGAGCGAATTGCCTGGTTTAACGCTACCAAGTTCGGCAAAAGCCACCCTAAATTTTGCTGATAGTTTGAAAATTAGCGGAAAATCGTTCTGTAACAACTATGGTGGCAAGGGAGAAATTGCTGATAATAAAATTACTGTTAAAAATGTTTTTGGTACTAAAATGTTCTGTCAGGAAACTGATGCAGCAGAACGTGCATACTTACATGCTCTTAATCAGGTTAATAGCGCTAAAATAACCGATAATAAGCTATATCTGTTAAATGGCGATAAAACCTTGCTGGTTTTCACCAAAACAAACTAGAATCTTTACATGCATAAAAAAGGCTGAATAAAGTATTTTTACTATTTTCGGCCTTTTGAGTTTAACGCAGGAGTGATGCCATCCATAACAGAAGATCTGAAGTTTTTTTTCTCAACCATAAGAAAAGCATTTATTTTATTTCAGCAGAATGATCCCTTGCGCCTGGCCGGTGCTACTGCTTTTTTCACCAATTTCGCCTTACCTCCAATATTAATTATACTCATCAGGCTTTTCGGCATGTTTACCGATAGAAGGTTATTGGCTACACACCTATTCGAACGTTTGGCTAATATTCTCGACAATGATAGTATTATACAGATCAGAACTACATTAAGAAACATCCGGGGCATTAATCAGGCCTGGTATGTTACTTTGTTCAGTTTTATATTTTTCCTTTTTGTGGCCACTACACTATTCAATGTAATCAAAAACTCTTTAGAGCAGATCTGGAATATAGGCCAAAAAGATAAAAAAGGGATTGTTAATACCCTTAAATCAAGAGCTATATCTGTTACGATTATCTTGTTTGCTGGCATATTATTTTTTATAGGCTTGCTGGCCGATAGCGTGCAGGCCTATATTGGTGCCTATCTGAAATCAGGATCACCATCTTTCGGCTTAATTTTAACTTCAGTGATTAATCAATTGGTATTTGTTGTAATTGTAACTACATGGTTCACCATACTCTTCAGGTACTTAACAAATGGACGCCCTACCTGGCGGGCAGCAATTTCTGGAGGCCTTTTAACCGGGTGCCTTTTTACGGCAGGAAAGTATATTTTAAGAATTTTATTACCACTGAGCAACATCAGCAACATCTATGGATCAGCAGGATCGATTATTGTAATTATGCTTTTTGTATTCTACTCTTCGTTGATATTTTACTTCGGCGCATCTTTTATTAAAGCACTGAGTGTTGGCAGAGCTACACCGATTATACCAAAAAACGGATCGTTTGCCTACGAGTTAACAGAAGTTGACCTGGAAAAAGAGGATTAATAAAAAAGGGAGATAAAATTAATTTTATCTCCCTTTTTTATTAATTGGGGGCACTTAACTAATATCGTTATACTGAACTTGTTTCAGCATCTATCAGGCTAAAAAAGAAAAGACCCTGAAATAAATTCAGTGTGACGATTCGCAAGGAGCTGCTACAAAATCCTATAACCTAAGCCAACTGTAAATAAGTTCAACTTAGTGCCAGGATAACCTGATTTATTGATTTTTGATAAACCAAGTTCGTAACGTGCATCGAAGCTTAGTTTTTTAAGGTCTAAACCTGCTCCAAATTGCCATGCCAAAGCCTGATTTTTAAAGTCGGCCCTGAAAACGCTACCTGCAGCCTGACTAAAACTTTGATTTTCATCTAATATTAACGAAAACATTGGTCCGGTGTTTAAACGGAGTCCAATACCAGCGGCGCCAAACTTAGTACCTACCAATAATGGCACATCTAAACTTGTAAAACGCACTTTATTTACTTCTCCCGTTGACTCACTTACCAAATCTGCTTTTTTTCCTGATACATAAAGTTCAGGTTGGAAGTAAACGCCTGCGGCACCTACCCTAGCCCAAAGGCCACCATAAAAACCAGCTCGGTTGTTACTGTTAAAAGTGTTTTCACTATCAAATTTCGAAAAATTTGCACCAGCTTTAATGCCCAGCTGGAAAGATGGCAGTACCTGTGCGCTGGCAAATAGGCCAACAAGCAAAAAGGCAACAGTTAAAGATAAAAATTTCATACGCGATTAAATTTAGCTGGTGGCATTGTTAATGGCTTCTTGTTCTTTTAAAGCATCAACATTGTTTTTATCACCAAAGTTTTGTGTTTTACCTGCAAAGTAATCTAAAATTCCCGAAATAGTATCTAAGTTATCAGCTAAATTTTGATGAACATCCGGTAAATCTTTTTCCAGGCGGTTATCGCCCAATTCGATATTATCAACTTCGATTTTACCAATTTTTTGAATAAGTGCCTGCTGAGAGTTTTGTAAATCTTCCAATTCACGCACGATCTTTTCCATTAATTCAAACTTCTTTAAAGTGTTCATAGGTTCTTATTTTTAGTTAAACTATTCCTTATAAACCCCTTAGCGCTGGTTTTGTTTTATTTCGCTAATCTTTTAACGAACAGATTTGGAATTATCAAAAACAACTAATAAATTAGTTTAAAATTATATGTTATGAAAAAGCTTCTTACACTATTGATTTTATTTGGTTTAAGTTTAGCAGGATATGCACAAAATGCAATCGCTGTTGATAAGGAGAAACTTTTCGATTTCTATCAGACCCAACGTTATGCCGATGCTGCTCAATACCTTAAAGGCATTTACGGAGAAGAAGTGAATGATTTTAAAACCCTCAGCCAAATTGGCTATTGTTTTTTAATGGCAGGCAATAATGTAGAAGCAGAAAAATTTTATGGCAAGGCCTATACACTGCAGCCGCAGAGCTTGCCAATTCTTTTCAGCCTGGGCAGTATTAACACCAAAAGAGGTAATACCGAAAAAGCCAAACTGTACTACAGCGAAATTGCAAAAATAGATAGCAATAATTTTAATGTGTACAAACTGCTGGCCAATTTGTACAGTTCTCCAAAGAATGATTCCCTTAAACTCATCTACCTCTTAAAGGCTAATCAGATCAATCCCTTGGAGGGAGATGTTGCTGCTGATCTCGCTGAGGTGCATGCGGCTTATCAGCAATACGAAAAAGCTTATCATGTACTCGATATTGCCATTAAGGGAGATAGTGATAACCTGGTGTTGCAAAGAGCGAAACTTCCGATAGCCAATCAGCTTAAAAGGTACAGCGAAGTGATTGCATCAGGAGAGAAATTATTGAAAGATGCTGCCGATGCAGGGGTGGTAAAAGATGTTGCAAAAGCTTATTATTATACCAAAAAATATCAGAAAGCAATCGATCTTTTTAAACAACTGGAGGTAGCAGCGATGGGGAATGAAACTACCTTATATTACACATCGCTCAGTTACCGAGCTTTAAAAAATTATCCACAGGCGGCTATTTACACCAGGAAAACCATCGATGAGGCCATTTCGCCCAATACTTCCAGTTATTATTCTTTATTGGGACTGGTTTATGAAGAAAATAATCAACTGGCTTTGGCAAGCGCAGCCTATAAAAAAGGTTTACAATTTAAAGCAACAGCAACTTTATATTACCGCTTGGCCATATTTTATGATACCCGTTTAAAGCAGGAGAAAAATGCACTCAAATATTATAACCTTTATTTAAAAAGCAAACCGAGCTTAACGGATGATAAAGAAGAAATTAAATTTTCGAAGGATAGGATTGCACAGCTAAACCTGGCCGATTAAACCAGATCTTCAAAAACAGGTTTTACATTATCCCAAAATTCATCCAGGGCAATTATTCTGGGTTTAAAAAAGGAGATTAAGGTTGGCCAGTGCTGTTGGTTAAAAATGCTCACGCCAGTAATGCTGCTTGAAATCTGTGATACCGTTTTACCGAAATCATCAGTTGTATCTTTTATCCAGTCCCATTCTTCATTTACCGTATTGGCAAATAAAAGCTTAAATTCTTCGAACTGTTCGAAAATGAGGTGCCTAATATCGGGATCGGGATGTGACAGTTGAATGCTAATAAAGGCTTTTTTAGCATCAACATCCATTTTAAAGAAGATGTTCTTCACGCCAGTTTTGTAGTTCGTCCAGTTTACGGTTGAACCGCTTGCTGAAGGGACAGGTTTCATGTATTGCCCAAAACTGATCCAAAACTGTTGGCGCAAGCGGGCTGCTTCTTCTTTACTGTACATTTATTTTTTTTAGCATTGTGTAAAAACCGTACCATAATTCAACCAAATCGTCATTCTTGCGCAGGCGGGAATCCTAAAACTAATTGCCTTAAGATTCCCAACCAAGTTGAGAATGACGATTTTTCGCAGAAGAAATACTATTAATAGCGTCCTTTTTTACAATGCTGCAATATTAAGCGATTAATATTTGTATTCAAAATGATAGCTACCTGATCCTATTTCCTCCTTTTTATCGGTTTTTGGCAAAATTACGGTTGCTGTAGCATTGGCCGGAACGGTTACATCGAGTTTAAAAACACCATCCATAATCGTCCATGATGATTTAACCGTGCCATACACCGTTTCCAGTTCTGCCGAAGCATTGGTTAATTTCCCTCCTGGTCTGGGTGCAATTAAAATGGTTTTGTAACCTGGTTGCGCTGGCAGGGGATTAATGCCGGCAATATTTTTATACATCCAATCGCCTATTGCGCCATAAGCATAGTGGTTAAAAGAATTCATATCAGCCGTTTGAAAAGAGCCATCCTGTTTAATGCCATCCCAGCGCTCCCAAATGGTAGTTGCCCCCATTTTAACAGGATACAACCATGAAGGATAACTTTCTTGCAACAATAGATCGTAAGCTACATCTTCGTGCCCAAAACGGCTCAATACATGACAAAGGTATGGTGTACCCAAAAAGCCTGTCGTCAGGTGGTTTCCGTAATCTTTTACATTGTCTACCAATCTTTGTGCAGCCTGCGCACGTAAGTTTTCAGGCAGCATATCAAACTGTAAGGCCAATACATATGCTGTTTGGGTGTTAGAAATCAATTTACCGTTTGGCGTCATATTTTCTTTGATGTAAGCGGCTTTAATCTGCTCCAATAGTGCGGTATATTTGGTTACATCGTCCGTTTTGCCCAATACCTTTGCGGCATTTACCAGCAACTGGGTTGAATGTGCATAAAATGTTTGGGCAATCATATACTTATCCGTCACTGCGGCACGACCATCGTTATCATCATTAGGTCTGTAAAACAACCAATCGCCAAAGTGGAACCCCGTATTCCAAAGGTTATTTTTTGCTACTGATGAAATATAATCGACCCATTTTTTCATACTACTGTACTGCGTTTCTAATATGCCTTTATCTCCGTACGATACATACATATCCCAGGGAATAATGGTGGCCACATCAGCCCAGCCAGCAGAACCCGCATCATTTTGGCTCAGTACATTTGGTATCACAAAAGGAACACTACCGTTAGGAAGCTGATCTGCAGAAACATCTTTCAGCCATTTGGTAAAAAAGCCCGATACATCCATGTTATATGCAGCTGTTGTAGCAAATGCCTGTGCATCGCCCGTCCAGCCCAAACGCTCGTCTCTTTGCGGGCAATCTGTTGGCACATCAACAAAATTTCCTTTCTGTCCCCATGAAATGTTATGCTGCAGTTGATTTAGCAAAGGATTTGAAGTCGTGAATTTTCCGCTGGTTTTCATGTCCGAATAAACAGCTACTGCGGTAAGGTTTTCCAACTTCAGTTCACCAGGGTAACCATCTATTTTTACATACCTAAATCCCTGAAAAGAAAAATGTGGTTCGAAAACCTGTTCAGTTTCACCTTTTAAAATATAATTGTTCTGTTGTTTGGCCGAGCGGAGGTTAGTGGTATAAAAATTCCCTTCTTTGGTTAATACCTCAGCATGGCTGATGCTAATTTTGGTACCCGCTGGCCCCTTGGCTTTTAACATTACCCAACCCACTAAATTCTGCCCAAAATCGACAACGGTTTCACCTTTCGGGGTTTTAAATATTTTTAAGGCTTTAAATGTTTCGTGTTTGGTTACCTGCGGTCCGCTCATTCCAACCAGTTTTTCCTGTCCCCTGGCCAGTTCCTGTGCAGGTTTCCAGCTAGTGTTTTCTTTAAAGCCAATATTGCTCCAACCAGCTAGTTCTAACCTGGCATCGTAGGTTTCTCCATCATAAATATTAGAAGCAAGTATCGGCCCGTAACTTGTTTTCCAGCTGTTATCGCTTATAATGGTTTCTTTAGTTCCATCGGTATATTCCACTTCCAATTGCAGTAATAAAGCCCTGGTATCGCCATAAAATTGTTTTTGATTACTAAATCCTATACGTCCCTTGTACCAGCCATCGCCCAGTGAAACGCCAATTACATTTGCCCCTTTCTTTAGTGACTGCTTAACATCGTAAACCTGATATTGAATATGATCTTTATAACTTGTCCACCCTGGTGCAAAATAAGCATTACCAACACGCCCGCCATTAATATTCGCCTCATACAAACCTTTGGCCGTAATGTAAACCATTGCAGATTTTATTTCTTTCTTCAGGTTAAATTCTTTTCTGAACAAAGGGCTGGCTAAAGAAGTATCTTTTCCATTTACTGCAATCCACTTTGCAGTCCAATCCTCAGGTTTTAAACCTGTTTGAAAAAACTGAACCGGCGACCATACAGATGCATTTCCATGGTTGTCTTTTACCCTAACCTGCCAGTAATATCTAGTTTTTGAGGATAGCCCTGGACCATCGTACGCAATCAATACCGATTGATCAGTGTTTATCGCCCTTTTCCATAAAACTTTATCAATATTTGCTGTTGTACCCAGTCTGATTTCGTAGTTACTCTGTTTGGTGTTTTTTATATCCGAAATCATTTTCCAGCTAAACCTAGGCTTAGGATTATCAACACTAAAAGGATTTACTAGATGCTCAACGGTTAAATCTTTTACGGAGATTTTCTGTGCTAAAACATTCGTTGTAAATAAAAGCAATAAGGCAAGGCTAGTTATTGTGCCTGAGGTACGGAAATTTCTGTTCATATTGGTTAGCGTTAATTTTTTAATCTTAACTACACGATAATCAGAAATATTATTTAACCAACCATCCTGTACTGTTATGAAAAATTAAGCGTTAGCACAACGGCAATAATTTAATAAAACACCACTTATCAAACACGAAAAACAACAGACGGGCAGCAAAAATAGAGTTTATCGGTTCATTAATCGGGCAACATATTTGCCAATAATATCGAATTCTAAATTTACCGTATCACCAACTTCAACTTCCTGTAAATTGGTATGTTCGAAAGTATAAGGGATGATAAACACCGAAAACTCATCGGGCTCAGAATTTACTACAGTTAGACTAATGCCATTTACACAGGCAGAACCTTTTTCTACGGTTACATTTCCAGCAGAAGCATCATATTTAAAGCGGTACTCCCAGCTACCATCCAGAGCTTCACGTTTCACACAAACAGCGGTCTGGTCTACATGGCCCTGCACAATGTGTCCATCTAAACGGGCATTCATTTGCATGCAGCGCTCAAGGTTAACTTTACTGCCTACTTTTAAACCACCGAGATTGGTTTTATTTAGCGTTTCATCTATAGCTGTAACGGTATGTGTTCCATCATTCAGTGCCACCACAGTCAAGCATACGCCATTATGGGCTACACTCTGGTCGATTTTCAGCTCATGGCTAATTGCAGAAGAGATGGTAAAGTGGATATTGGTATGGTCGTTTTTAATGGCAGTAACTTCGCCAAGCGTTTCTATAATTCCAGTGAACATTTTGTGTTTATCATTTTAGTTTTGCAACAAATCGTCATTCCCGCGCAGGCGTGAATCTTAATTCCCCATGCAAATATTACCGAGGCATTACGATTCCCAATCAAGTTGTTCCAAAGGAACTCCTTTGGAGGGAATGACGATCGCACTAAATCTATTCTCTAATATTTTAATCTATTTTTTCTCCAATCAGAACTATTCTTAACTACCGCACCGCCCAACTTCACCTCCTTCTTTTCAAACAGTTTTGCAGCAATTACCGCGGCAATTAAGGCTTCCGTTTCATCCTGTACCTTTAAACTTTCGGGCTTAAAGTATTTACCTACAAAATGCGTATCGAATTTACCTGTTTTAAAAGCCTCATGCTGCATGACAAATTTACCAAAACCCAAAGTAGTTTCTATCCCCGTAATATCATATTCTTCAATAGCCCTCACCATTCGCTCAATAGCTTCTTCCCTATCTTTACCATAAGTGATCAGTTTCGCGATCATCGGATCATAATAAATCGGGATTTCCATGCCCTGCTCAAAGCCATCATCAACCCTTACCCCGTTGCCTTTTGGCGTATTATAAGTTTGCAGGGTACCAATATCAGGCAGAAAATTATTAGCCGGATCTTCGGCATAAACGCGAAGTTCTACGGCGTGCCCACTGATTTTTAAATCCTCCTGATTAAAACTCAATTTTTCTCCTGAAGCAATTTTTATCTGCTCTTTTACCAGATCTATGCCTGTAATCAGCTCGGTTACGGGATGCTCTACCTGTAAGCGTGTATTCATTTCGAGAAAAAAGAAATTGAGCTGCTCATCTAAAATAAACTCTACTGTACCGGCTCCGGTATAATTTACCGAACGGGCTACATCTACGGCACATTTCCCCATTTGCTGCCTGATTTCTTCAGTTAAAACAGCCGATGGTGCCTCTTCTACCACCTTCTGGTGACGGCGCTGTACAGAACATTCACGTTCAAAAAGATGCACAATATTGCCATGGGTATCGCCCAAAACCTGTATTTCGATGTGCCTTGGCGAAGTAACATAACGTTCGATAAAAACAGCCCCATCGCCAAAGGCCGAGGTAGCTTCACTTACGGCAAGCTGCATCTGTTCTTCAAAATCTTCGGCCCGCTCTACAATACGCATCCCCTTACCCCCGCCACCTGCAGCAGCTTTGATTAATATGGGGAAACCAACTTCAATCGCGCGCTGTTTTGCCTCGCCTACATCCTGAATGGCTTCTTCCGTTCCCGGCACCATCGGGATATTGTATTTTAAAGCCGCTGCCTTTGCCGATAGTTTATTACCCATCGTTTCCATTGCTTCTGGTGAAGGGCCAACCAAAATCAATCCTGCATCAGCAACTTTCTGCGCAAAACCAGCATTTTCAGATAAAAAACCATAACCGGGATGGATCGCCTGAGCACCTGTTAATTTACAGGCATCGATAATTTTCTCACCAACCAGATAACTCTGGTTAGAGGGCGCTGGGCCAATACAAACCGCCTCATCAGCATAACGAACATGCAAAGCATTACGGTCGGCTTCAGAAAAAACAGCAACCGTTTTAATGCCCATTTCCTTTGCCGAGCGCATAATACGTAAAGCGATTTCGCCACGGTTAGCGATTAAAAGTTTGGAGATTGGGATTATGGGTTTGGAGTTATTGGGCATTTTGGTTAGAATTTCATTAGACATATTGACTCAGAACTAAAGACTCACGAATTAGGGCTCAGCCTAAGACAAATGTAATATTATTTCGATTGCCTGATCGATCATTTCAGCACTAAGATCCAAATGTGTTACCAAACGGATCGTACTTGCACTGGTGGAATTGCAATGCAGTCCTTTTTCTTTCAATTGGTGCACAACCTTCTCTGCTGATCCCTTTTCAACTTCGAAAATAACAATATTGGTTTCAACCGGCATTACCGATTTTACGTATTTTGCGCTGGCCAATGCATTTGCCAAAGCCTGCGCATGGGCATGATCGTCTTTTAAGCGTGTTACGTGATGATCGAGTGCATAAATACCAGCAGCAGCCAGAAATCCTGCCTGGCGCATGCCTCCACCAAAAGCTTTTCTAATTTTTCGGGCTTTATGGATCATTTGTTTGTTGCCCAATAGCACAGAGCCAACTGGCGCACCAAGTCCTTTAGACAGGCAAACCGAAATGCCGTCAAAGTATTTGCCGTACTCACCTGCCTGATCGCCTGTGGCCACAAGCGCATTAAAAATACGCGCACCGTCTAAATGCAGTTTCAATCCTTTTATATTGCAGAGGTGATGGATTGGGGCAATCTGCGACAAAGTATAACAGCTTCCACCACCTTTATTTACTGTATTTTCTAAAACAACCAAACTGGAGTTGGGGTAGTGAATATTATCTTCATTGATTTCGGGTTCAATCAGCTCTGGCGTTAAAATTCCGCGTTCGCCATACAACAACCTTACCGATGCGCCCGAGTGAAAGGCAATGCCACCGATTTCGTAACGGTACACATGAGCAGTCTGATCGCAGATCACCTCATCCATCGGCTGGGTAAAACACTTAATCGCAATCTGGTTGGTCATCGTTCCAGATGGACAAAATAATCCAGCCTCCATGTTAAAAGTCGAAGCCAATTTTGTCTCCAATGCATGCACCGTTTCGTCTTCACCAAAAACGTCATCACCCACTTTTGCATTCATCATGGCATCCAACATTCCAGCAGTTGGCTTGGTTACTGTATCACTCCTGAAATCTAAAAATCTGCTGTTCATTTCGCTATTTTGTTATAAAATATTATTGATGTTAAAAAAAAAGACCAATGCCCTTTCTGGTATAATTTTAAGGTTTTTCGGCGATTAAACGCCCTATATAGTGTATTTTTTACACACTTAATTTTCGACAACAACAAATTGTTAAAAAATTATTAAAAAAAAGGATACAAAATATAAGACTTTTTATACTTTTATCGTGCTAAAACCAAAAATAAATAAAATGATAGTAATTGCAGACGGCGGATCTACCAAAACAAATTGGTGTTTGATTAACGAGGCCGGCAGAAAAATTTACTTTAACACCGAAGGTTACAATCCATATTTTTCGAAGGGAGAGTACATTGTAAAGTCTTTGAATGAGACTCTTCCAGACCACTTGGAAAGAGAGAAATTAACAGCAGTTTATTACTACGGTGCCGGCTGTTCTACACCTGCAAATGTTAAGATTGTGGCCGATGCCATGCAACTGATCTTTACCAATGCAACCATTTTTGTAGGCCATGATTTACTTGCTTCATCTAGAGCACTCCTTGGAAACGAGCCAGGATTTGCTGCTATTTTAGGTACAGGTACAAATTCATGCCTTTATGATGGATCTGAAATTACCATGAACATCGATTCACTGGGTTATTTCTTGGGTGATGAAGGTAGCGGCTCGTACATCGGTAAACGTATTTTAAGCGATTACATGAAAGGTTACATGCCGAAAGGATTACGTGAAGCTTTTTACGATAACTACGCTTTAACCAACGAAGATATTTTCGATAACATTTACAACAAACCACTGCCAAACCGTTTCTGCGCAAGCTTTAGTAAATTCTTATACGATTTTAAAGATAACTACGAGGATTATGCTTTTGCTACCATTGATTATGCTTTTACTGCATTTTTCGAAGCTTTGGTCATCCACTACCCTAATTACAAAGACCACAAATTAAACTGTGTGGGTTCAGTAGGTTATAGTTTCCGTGATATTTTAAGTATTGTAGCCGACCGTTACGAAATGGGCGTAGGTAAAATTATCCGCTCACCTATAGATGATCTGGTACATTACCACCTGGAGTTAGCGCCTAAAGCCTAGTCTTCAGTCCTAAGTCTGGAGTCCTGAGTCAGATTAAAACCATACAGAAAATCCCCGATTTGAAATTCAAATCGGGGATTTTTGCATTTATATTAAACTTATGTTCCTACTCTTGTCTTATATCTAATGTCTCATATCTAAAAAGAGATCTCCTTACCAAAAAGTTTCGCGTATTTACGTTTATCGAAACGGTACAAAGTAGCCGCACGATAGGAAACTCCTTTTTGTTTTTCATCTAGCTCTTTCAGTACACCAAAACTCACAATCTTTTTCCTAAAGTTCCGTTTATCGAGTTTTTTACCCAGAACCAGTTCATAAACATGCTGCAATTGCGTTAAGGTAAATTTCTCCGGCAAAAGTTCGAAAGCAATTGGCTGGTGTTTAATCCGGCGTTTTATTTTTTCTAGTCCTTTATCGTAAATTTTCTGGTGATCGAATGCCAGTTTAGGCAGGTCGGTAATCGGCAGCCAATTTGCCCGTTTGGCATAAGTACTAATCGGACGCAGTTCCTTATCTCCCCCTAAACGAATCAAAGCGTAATAAGCCAAAGTAATTACCCTACCTTGCGGGTGCCTGTTCGGATCGCCAAAGGCATAATACTGCTCCATATAAATGCCACGCAAGCCAGTAAGTTCGTACAAAATGCGGGAGGCCGATTGATCTAAACTTTCATCAGGGCCAACAATATTACCGGGCAATGCCCACCAATCTTTAAATGGTTCTTCATTCCTTTCAATGAGCAGGATTTTTAATTCCTTACCATCAAATCCAAACAAAACGCAATCTATCGAGAATACAGAATCTAAATGAGGTAAAATTTGTTCCAAAGTAAAATTTAGTTATTTTAAGCAGATAAAGGTATGACTTTCAATATTAAGTAAAAAAAATAAAATAAATTACTTAGTGTAAAAAATACACACTATATTCGTGTTATAAAGATGAAGCCAAATATAAAAAATATAGCTGTACTTACTTCTGGAGGCGATGCCCCTGGAATGAATGCTGCAATCAGAGCTGTTGTTCGTACCGGAATTTACCATGGCATTAATATGTTTGGGGTAATGCAAGGCTACCAAGGTTTAATTACCGACAACATAAAACCAATGGACGCCCGTTCTGTAAGTAACATTTTACACTTGGGCGGTACCATATTAAAAACTGCGCGCTGTTTAGAGTTTAAAACAGACGAAGGTCAACAGATTGCCTACAATAACTTAAAGAAAAATGATATTGACGGACTAGTCGTAATTGGAGGTGACGGGACATTTACCGGGGCGAAACGTTTCTCAGAAACTTTTGGCGTTAAGGTAATTGGTATACCGGGTACTATTGATAACGATTTAGTTGGATCTGACTTTACTTTAGGTTACGATACAGCTATTAATACTGTAATCGAAGCGATTGATAAAATCAGGGATACTGCCGATGCGCACGACCGTTTATTCTTCATAGAGGTAATGGGGCGCGATTCTGGTTGTATTGCACTAAGAAGTTCGATAGCCAGCGGCGCCGAAGCTGTTTTATTACCTGAAAGGGAAACCAGCGTTAACGAATTAATTAATAAACTGGCCTTAGGCGCAGCTACAAAAAAATCATCAAGTATTGTTATCGTGGCCGAAGGCCATAAACAGGGCGGTGCTTACGATATTGCTAAAAAAGTAAAAGAAACTTTTGATCATTACGATACCAAAGTAACCATACTTGGCCACCTTCAACGTGGCGGTAGTCCAAGCAGTTTCGACAGAATTTTGGGCAGTCGTTTAGGTTTTGCCGCAGTAAATGCGTTAATTGCAGGCGAAACGGAGCAAATGGTAGGTTTAAAAGGAAACGAAATAAAATTAACCAGCATAAGAGAGGCTTTAACTGCTCATTCTTTTAAACTCGAGCCCGATTTAATGGAAATGACAGAGGTACTTTCAATATAATATGGTAGCAGTTGTTTATAGCGGATCGAAAACAGCATTTTGGAAATTAACACAAAATGGACAGGTAGTAGCACATTGTAACACTACAGGCCTAAACCCTTGCTTTGTTGATCCAAAAACGATTTTACAGATTTTAAACAAAAAAGTTGTTTTGGTTAACAATGCTGAAAACATAAAGAAAATTTATTTTTTTGCAGCCGGGGCATCATCAGCAGACAGAAAAGAGGAATTAGCCAGAACCCTCGCATCGTTTTTTAAATACAGTAAAATTGTAGTAGAAAATGATTTATTCGGCGCAGCTAAAGCAGCTTGTTATGATAAACCTGGTATTGTTGGCATGTTGGGAAGTGGCGCACATTGTGCCTACTTCGACGGAAAAAAGCCAATAAACAACAACTTTGGATTAGGTTATATACTGGGCGATGAAGGTTCTTCGAATTACTTTGGAAAAATACTCCTTAAAGAATTTTTAAGCCAAAAAATGCCAAAGGATATTGAGACCAAATTTACTTTAACACACAATCTAGACCGCCCTCAAATATTAGAACGCATTTACAACAAGCCGCAGGCGAATATATTTTTAACTTCATTTTTCGATTTCATCACCCAGAACAGCAAACACGAATACATCCGCAGGCTGATTGATGAAGGATTTGAAAAATACTTTGAAACGTATATCTTGCCTACTTCACAAAAACATAAAGATAGCGAACTGCATATCGTAGGTAAAGTAGCGGCCGAACTGGAAGACCGCTTAAGACTTACAGCAGGCAAATATGGCTTGGAAATTAAAAGCATTATTAAAGAACCAATACAAAATTTATTAAAACATTACACTAATTAACAAAAACAATGAGCAAAATTGGAATAAACGGCTTTGGCCGTATTGGCAGACTGGTTTTCAGAGCCGCATTAAAAAGAGGATTAGATATTGTAGCGATTAATGATTTAATCGAGCCTGATTATATGGCATACATGTTAAAATATGATACTACACATGGCAAATTTGATGGTACTATTGAAGTTGTTGATGGCAATTTAGTTGTTAATGGCAAAACAATCCGCGTAACTGCAGAAAGAAATCCAGCTGATTTAAAATGGGATGCTGTAGGTGTTGAAGTTGTAATCGAATCTACAGGTTTATTCTTAACCCGCGCTGATGCTGAAAAACACATCGCTGCCGGTGCTAAAAAAGTAGTTTTCTCTGCTCCTGCTAAAGATAGCGATATCCCTACTTATGTAATGGGCGTTAACCACCATAAATTAACTGCAGATCAAACTATTGTTTCTAATGCATCTTGTACTACGAACTGTTTAGCACCAATTGCTAAAGTTTTAAATGATAACTTCGGTATTGTTGAAGGCTTAATGAGCACCATCCACGCTGTAACTGCAACTCAAAAAACAGTTGATGGTCCGTCTGCTAAAGACTGGAGAGGTGGCCGTGGTGGTTTCTCTAACATCATCCCTTCTTCTACCGGTGCCGCTAAAGCAGTAGGTATGGTTTTACCTGAATTAAAAGGTAAACTAACCGGCATGTCTTTCCGCGTGCCTGTTGCTGACGTTTCTGTTGTAGATTTAACTGCACGTTTAGAAAAACCAGCTACTTACGAGCAAATTAAAGCAGCTATGAAAGCAGCTTCTGAAGGTGAATTAAAAGGCGTGCTGGCTTATACTGAGGATGAAGTTGTTTCTTCTGACTTTATTGGCGATGATCATGCATCTATTTTTGACGCTAAAGCAGGTATCTCATTAAACGATAACTTCGTTAAAGTGGTATCTTGGTACGATAACGAATGGGGATATTCTTCTGCATTAGCTAAATTCGTAGAATATTACGCAAGTTTGTAATAAAAAAAATGCATTAAGCAATTTTCAAATCATATAAAAGGCAACATTATTCAATTAATGTTGCCTTTTTGTTTTAAACACAATTTTCACATATAAATTTTATTTCAAAATTGACACGAAAAATATTTTTTGATTAATTTTTCATACAAAAATCAACTTTACAATCGTAAAAACGACAAAAAACACCTAAACATATGATAGAAATCATTTTAAGCAAGGGATTAAACAAACGTTTGACTAAATCGTGCTATAAATTGACAATATTTAACAATTACTTAACAAATTTTTACCTTATCTTTGCAGTACGATCATTTTAAATCCTAAAAGCTTATAGAAAAAGAACAGGAAATAAAAAATGACAAAAAAAATACTTAAAATTTTCTTAGTGTATTTTTTACACTATCAAATTTTTTACTATATTTGTAGAGTAATAAACGAAACGATGTTTATCACGATAAAAAAAGATAAATCATTTTCTTGAAAAACCCTGGTTTAGATAGAAGATTAAAGACAAAGCCTGGCTCATAACAGGTTTATATTTGGTTAGAAAAAAGAGACAAGTCTGGATAGATTGTCTCTTTTCTTTTATACAGGCTTTTTTTTTACCGCATTTATTACCATTGCTTACTGAAAAAGCATATCCTCAAACCAATATTATACTTTCAACATCGATTTTTACATAAACAGAGATGAAATAGATCAACAATAAAATTTCGAAAGAATTAACCGTAAACCTTCACATCCACCCAATATTTATCATAAATCCACTAAACGGGGCACTGTTATCAATTACCGCTAGGCTCTCTCCAAAAACCAGCTTATTCATAAAGATGGCATTTTACACAACATGGATGGAAAGTCCCCACTAGAACTCAATGAAAGTGACAATTAGAAGAATCAAATTCATTCCTAAAAATTTTCAGCTTACCTATTAACAAAAAAAAGGCTATTCAAAAACCACTATTATACCGCAACACATTATAAATGAGCAAGATTAGCTGATAAAATTGAACAAATTTTCACATTGACAATTATCAAAAACAGCAAAATTACGTAGTATTTATACTGCATTTTAGTTTATTTTTGTCAATATGAAGAATGCGGCATTATTATTTTGTATTTGCATATTATGTTGCCCAGTGCAAAAATTAATGGCGCAGGCCACTATTACAGGCTGCGTTGTGCCGCTCGGACAACGGGTTTATACCCAAACCAACAACGGAACTTTGTTTGATGGATCACCTTCCGTAGATCTGTCGGGAGAGTGTTACTCGAGTTCTACTGCCGGAACGCCCTGCACTATTTGTATGAATGGACTTAATCCTGGTGGTAATTGCCCTCCAGGAAGTGGTAATCCTACAGGAGGAACCATACAAACATTCACCATCCTGGATTGTGCTCTAGACAATTCTCTTTCGCTCTTAATTTTGTGCTTAGGCGGATTAAGTTTTCACTTTTTACGCAAAAAGAGCCTTAGTTTGTACGCGCTGTGGCCTAAAGTCACTCAACATCACGATTAAGCTAAGAATAACTAACTATTTCTTTCCCCTAAGAATAAAAAAGCCAGCTCCGCAATTAAAAATATACCAATATTTAAATCACCTCAATTCCCAAATTTTTATAAGGCACAAGGATGGCATTATCAGGATCTGTTTCGGTGATAATCACATCTACATCATCAACCGGGCAAACATAGTAAGGCTCTACAGTATTTATTTTTTCGAGTGCGGATAGTGCAATAGTTTTCTGCGCCTGGCTAATCATAATATTATTCAACTGGGCATCTTCATAAATAATGGAAGTAATGCCCATACTATGATGCAAACTACAGATACCAAGCATACAGATATCGGCCCTTACCTTCTTAAATGTATCGATGGTTTCTTGTCCTATAGTAGTAAATGCAGTTTTTTGCAATCTTCCTCCCGCAAATATCACCTCGGCACTAGGGTGATCTTCCAAGATATTGGCTACCGGAAAGCTATTGGTAATGATGGTAATCTTTAAATCTGTAGGCAATATCGTAGCGAGCGCCACTACCGAAGTACCGCCGTCAAAAAAAACCACCTGACCATCTTTTAAAAACTGCAAGGCTTTATTGGCAATGGCTTGCTTATGTTGCTGATTGTATTTTTCCCTATCTCTATAGTGTTGGGGTATAGGAGAACGGGAAATTGCACCACCACGAACGGCACGGAGCAACCCTTGCGAATCAAGCTCTTTAATGTCGCGGCGCACGGTATCTTCTGATACATTCAACAAAGCGCTTAAAGCATCAAGCCTTACTTTACTGTCTTTATCAAGGGTATTAATAATAATCTGTAGGCGCTCTTCCTTTACCATATTACTGCAATATATTGCAAATATAAAAATTTAAAAAGAATAAAACTTGCAATATATTGCAATATTAAATATTTTTGTTGCAAAATATAGCAATAATGAAAAAAACCATTGGCATAGATATGGACGGCGTACTGGCCGACATCGAAGATCATATATTACATACCTATCAGATTGAAACAGGTATTTCGCTTACGCGCAACGATATAAAAGGCAAATCGGAAGAAGAACTTTTTCCGGATAGGGCAATGGTCATGAAGATCTGCAACAGAACAGGCTTTTTCAGGAACCTGCCGGTTATGGAAGGTGCTGTTGAAGCCGTAAAAAAACTCATGGAAGATTACGAGATCTATATCGTTTCAGCCGCTATGGAATTCCCCTTATCGCTTTTCGAAAAACGCGAGTGGCTTGCAGAGCACTTCCCTTTCATCAGTTGGAAAAACATTATCTTTTGCGGCGATAAAAGCATTATTGATATCGACTATTTAATTGATGATCATTGCAAAAACCTCGATTTCTGCAAAGGCAAACCTTTAATGTTTACCGCATTCCACAATGTAGCGAAAGACCATCATCAGCGGATCAACCACTGGAATGAGGTACCAGCTTTATTGAAACAACTGGAAGAGACAGACCTCATGCTGGCTTAATGAAAAATAGCATAAACAAAAAAAGGGTGTAGCCATTGGCCACACCCTCTATCTAAATTAACGCTCTCAACTATGAAGTTGATATAAGGCTCTCACCCCTTATATGTGCAATATTACTACAGAAAGATTAAGATTTGATGAAGATTTGAATATTAACAAATTAAAAAAACTTAGTCTCCACCACAACTTCCACCTTCACTCCCCTCCCACCTATTTTGTTTTTATTGTTTATCACCATAAAAAAAAGAAGCATTTAGTGCAGCTGCCCATACATAAAGTAATTCTATTGTCAGTCCTTTTCTACTTATGCTGTACTTTATTTTCTTAAAAATTGGGGATGATTTCTGCATATACCATCAAGAACATTTTATAAAAACTTTAACAAAATCCATTTGATAGCAGGGAAGTTTGACGATAGAGCAGAAACAAAATAAGCCTCCCTTAGCAGATCGGCTTATAAACGTAATCTAAATCGTCCCGTTGATTTAATTCTTACTTACCCAAATTTAAACATAAAAGCAGTGTTCGGTATGCGAAATTTAATATTGTACAGCATATGTAAAAAGTGTATAACGTTATGTAAACATAGTTTTTCAAATGCGCATTCTTTCACATGAATCGATAAGCTGTTATAAGCACAGAACCAACTGAGTTTTTTTTTCATTTCACCACATCGGCTCTTTTACCAGCTTACTGCGTATGCGGCTAAGTGTTTCTAAACGCATACCTAAATAACTGGCTATGCACCTTAAAGGTACTCTGGATATATCTAAAGAGTTTAGTTCCAAGAATTTTTCATAACGCCTTTCTGCCGAAGGGATCCGTGCGATTATGGATCGCTCTGAGGCGGCGTGATACTGGAGTGCTAAAATCTTGCGGCCAATAACATTCGTTTCCTGGTAATTGGCGTAAAGTTTATCAATCAATAAGTGCGGAATCGCAACCAATTCCGAATTTTCCAATGCCTGCAGATATTCAATAGAGGGCTGAATATCTGCGTCTGGATGTTGAATGGCTCCAATAAATTCCTCCCCTAAACTGATCCAGGTGGTAATCTCTTTATTACCATCTTTAATAAAACCTCTTACTAAGCCCGATACAACAAAAAAAACATAATCATTATTGTCCATAGGCGATAAAATGTATTTATTCTTTTTAACCAGAAGCGGTTCTACATTTTTTTCTATTTCCAGGATAAACCCAGGTGTTATTGGGCATAAACTGCTGAAATAATTTAACACAGCGTTTATCAAAAATGCCTTGCGAGATTCGAGCATACACAAATAGGGATAGACTTTAGACCCTTAATAATAGCAAATTCTATTGAAATATAAAAATAAAGTAGATTACTAAGACAATTTTGCGGTTATAAAGCTGTTATAAAGTGATTTTCCTAACCTAACGTGGTATAATTGATCATAATTCTCTTTAATTTGTTGTTGGAGCATAACAACTAAAGACCTGCACAAGGTAATTCAAGAGGTTTAAAATATTCATTTTATTCATTTATCTGTATCAACAAAACTACAGATCAACAGTTAACCATACCAAATATTATGATCAACAAAAGAAAAGAATGAGGATAGGATTGTTGTTAAAAATAGCACTTTGGCCTCCGACTTTTTGCGGTCTGCAAGTAATAACCGATAGATATTTCGTGTGAGCCATAATCATAATTACCCAATTTATTTAAACTGTAGTCGTAACCATAACCAATCCGAAGATTTTCCCGAATAAAGAACTCCGCAACCAATCCGATGGCACTTCTTGCCCTTAAATCGCCTTGTAATGCCGACTTAGGGTAAAGTTTTATAGAGGTTCTATATGCAGCACCTAGCCAAAGTTTCTCTTTGATCATTAAAAAAGCATTCAGATCTAATGAGGTTGGCCCGTTCAAATCGTCTTTAATCAAAAAAGTAGGCTTGAACATAAAATCATTGTCGATTGGAAATATCATGCCAGCCGTTAAATAAAAATGTGGCTTGGAAGTAATACTGAGGAGATTATTATCCCTAAAAACAGGAAGATACTGTGTAAGCAGGTTATTGGCAGAGAAACCGATAAAGAGTTTCTCATTCGAATAATGTACACCAGCCCTAATATCAGGTACAATCCGGCTTTCATAACCTGTCGGAATCTTATTATCGCCACTTTCATTGGGATCTAGCAGATTTCCGTTAAGCCCCATCTGCATCACTCCTATACCAACGCCAAAGGCAAGTACATTGGTTTCGGTACGGTCTAGTTTAATGCGGTAAGCAAAATTCCCTGATAGGTTTAACGAGTTCTGTGCGCCAATTTTATCTTTAGATACCAATAAACCCAAACCTAAACTTTCTTCCTTAACCGCCTCATCTACTGATATGGAAAGCGTTTGGGGAGCCCCCTGAATACCCGTCCATTGGCCCCTCACAAAAGCCTGCATATAGAGTTCTTCCTTGTAGCCGGCATAAGCAGGATTGATATATAAACCATTGAACATATATTGCCCAAACTGGGCATTCTGCTGGGCAAACAAGCAGAGGCAGAAAAAATTAAATAATGTCGTTAAAACTATCTTTTTCATATCGTCACATTTTAACTTTCATTTATCTCATTACGGTTACATAGCCTTTAAATTCCTGCCATTGAGCGCTGGCAGTTTTCACCTTAATTACATAGAAGTAAGTTCCGTCTACCAAACCGTTCGCTGTCCAATCGTTTAAATAGCCTTTCTTTTCATAAACCGTACTTCCCCAGCGATTAATAATGGTAAGCTGATTCTCGCTATAAAAGTCTAATCGCTCGATAAAAAATGTTTCATTTTTTCCATCGCCATTTGGTGTAAACACATTTGGAATTTTAAGCCCTGTGATTTCCTTGGTATCTACAGAAATGTTGTTTGATGGATCGGGATCTATCTCATCAATCTTAACAGTCGCACTATTTACAACATTACCAGGTTTCATTGACCTTACATTAATGATTAGTTCAACGAAACTGCCATTAGCAAGTGACGGTATAGCCCAGGAAACTGTTTTGGTTTGTTCGTTGTAACTTGCCGTACCAACAACAGTAGGATCAACACTTACAAAGGTTAGATTTTCTGGAAGATCGTCTTTTACCTGCAGGTTGGTAGCCATGCCCAGCCCGTTATTGCGCACCAATAAATTGTATTTGAATACCTCCGTGTTCATTACCGGCCTACTTTCCGACCTTTTAACAATAGAAACATCTGCTGATATAACCGACTCCATCACTACTTCCATCTCTTCGGAGAGGTCTGAGCTACAGCCGCCCAGACTAAAAGTAATGACAGTATATTTTCCGGCTGAATTAACTACATAATCTTGTGCAGTGGCACCAGCAATAGGCTCGCCATTTCTGAACCATTGATAAGACGTAGCACCTGTACCACTGGCCCTAAGTTTAACGGTAACGCCTGGTTTAAGGTTAAGCGTATTCGGATTGTTAGATTGCGCAAAGCATGCCGCTGCAGAAAGCAGCAGCACACTGAACACAATTATCCCTAACCTGTTAAACATCATGTTGGTTAAACTTTACAATAAAGTTTATGGTGCAACGGAGATAGTTGCTTTACCCGGTTTAACTGTAACGGTGATTGCTTTGCCGGCAGTTGCAGTACAAGTTGTTGCAGGCACAATCTGAACACCACCTGTAGCATAACTTCCAATAGCAGTGAAAACATATGCACCTGGAGCTACACCTGCTTTAAGCGTAAAAGTATCTCCAGAAGTAGATGCTGTCCCTAAAGTTGTAATATCCGCTACTCCAGTGCCACCGAGAGTTGCAGACCAAATATAAGTCATGGTTACACCAGTTGGTAATGTTATTGAAGCATCCTTACTCGCCGTAATTACCGTGGTCGCTGTTTGATCGGTACAATAAACACTTCCTGGAGCTGCAACAGCGATAATAGGCGTAGGTAATTTTTCTACAATGGTATTATCAGAGGCATCACTAGGACAGAGATTCGCATCCGCTGGCTGAACCTGAACAGAGTAAGTATGGTTTCCCACTGCTAATCCTGTAGGAACCTGATAAAATGCATTTGTTCCATCGAATACAACTGGAGCCTGCGCAGTTCCATCAACGGTCCATACAATTTTATCGCCATTAACAGGTGTATAACCGGTGAAAGTTGGATTCAATTTTACTGTACCTGTTCCGCATAGGTATACATTTGGCGTTTGTGCAAAGGCACCCAGCGGCAATAGGAACATAAAGAATACAAAGATTCTTAGATTGCGTTTTGTAGATTTTTTTTTCATAATGTTAATTTGTTAGGGATGAATAATTTATTTTCTTTTTAGTTAATAGATACTGTTGGTTTATGCGGTACGAGCTTTACCCTAAAATTGAAAGGGATATTACGCTCGCAACCATTTGCGTTTTTAATGGTTAAAACTCCTTGGTATACTGCAACAGGAGTAGTTGAGGGTATAGTAATGGTAATTTCATTTGCAGGTAAGGCCTGATTTAGAACAGCAGGCAGTAAATTCCCTGCCCAGGAAATACTATAGGTTATTGGATTAAAAACAGGATTGGTGTAAGTAATTCTGGTTGTGGTCAACCCTTCACAAATACCCGCATCTGGTCCTAATGTTAAATCGGGCTGTTGATTTACAGTTAAAGAAAAATCTACTTTTTTACCGCAATAAGTAGCGTCATCAGCCACTGTATAACTAATTACCGTATTACCGGCAGCCACTGCAGTAACTTTACCTGTAGCATCTATTGTTGCAATGGCTGCATCACTACTGCTCCAAACACCCAAAGGGTTATCATTGGTTAAAGTTGTGGTTGTTCCGGCACAGATGGTATTTACGCCAATAATCGGATTTACAACAGCAAGAGGCTTAACATTTACCAACACTGCTTTGCGGCCTCCCGCATTCTTACAGCCTGTTAATATATTAATGGCTTCTACATAATAAGTTGTGTTTGCATTAAGAGTAGGTGTTGTGTAGGTTGCCCCTGTGTTAACCGGTGTAATTCCATTGGCAGTGGTGTACCAATTGTAGGTATATTGGGCGATATCGGAGTTATTAACAGATAATGCTGCTGTTGCTCCACTGCAGATTGTTGTACCCGAAACATCGAGTGGTGGCAGTGGATGAACTTTCAGTTTCACGCGGAGTCTTTCAGAAACCACTGTTACGCAGTAGGTTCTGCTACCTTGCACATAGTAACTATAATCTCCGGCAAGTAGCGAGGATGGAGGAGTATAATTTTCTCCGGTATACAATAAATTGCCTCCTGTTTCAGCATCGTACCATTTATATTCTGTACAAGCCTGTGGATTGTTAACGGAAAAGGTAGTGGTTTCTCCCTGGCAGATGGCCCTGGCATCCTCAGCGACAGGATCGATCAATGTGCGTGGTTTAGCCAATTTTCTTTTAATATCGTAAACCTGAAGTGAACCCAGCACACCTGCTAATCCTCCGGTAGTGATTTCTAAACGGTCGTAAACCTCGGTAATTGGAAAGGTCAGTACATATTTATCTGTTGAACCGGGAAAAAGCTGAAGATTTAGGAAAGTTCCTGTATTATCAAAGGCATCCCCCGCTTTAACCCCATTTAAATAAGGCTGAATGATAAACCCAGTAAGTAAACTCAGATTAAGTAATCCGCCCCCTGGCTTACCTATTATAATGCTCACAGAATCTTTCGGCTGAGAAGGCTTATTAAATATTGCTGTAAGGTATATTTTGTTTAACACCGAGATCCCAACATCCATCAGCGCATAGCTATTTTTATCGCTATCTATTGAATTGAAAGGATCAGTTACCTTTCCGGTTGCATTTAACACCCCACCAATAACAGTAGGCTGTACCCCCGATAAAACATCAATTACTTCATCACAATCAATCTTATCAGTAGTCGTTTCCATAATGTAGGCATGAAACAGCTTTGTAGATAAAGCTACCGATAGTAAATTGCCGGCAAGCTTAACATAAATCCCGTTATATATCTGGTTAGGCGTGAGTGTAATCTCAACCTCTCCCGAACCGCTAATTACACCAGCTATATTGGTAGAGTTATAAATCGGAACAGTAGTTGCCTCATATCCCGCATCATGACCTGGACCTAGCAATCCCAATAAGGGCCAATCAGCAGCAACAGTATGTAAACCTGTAAATGTCCCTATTTCTACGCCGCTTAGAACGCTCAAGACTTCGGTGGGGAGTGAAATTTTAATGGTAACAGGAATATTGGCCGGAATTGATCTGGGTGAACCACCTGCAGCGCTAAATTGTAAGAATTGAGTGGAAGATGCCAATCCCGCCAGGCCAAGTCCAACACCTAATGTTGATGCATCTTTAACCTGTCCATTAACAGCGTTTCCTGCATCTGAAATAGTACCCATAATTAACGACCCGCCCAACACCTTAAACCCGTATTGGATTGATCCTTGAAAATCTGCGTAAGTACGCTTTGTATTTTCACACTGTGCTACAACCTGCGCACGCAAATACGTGGGCATAAGAAAAAGCACAAGCACCAAGAAAGATAGACAAGAGCGTCTTTTCAATTGCTTAAAGTAAAGGGAGAAAATAAATCAGTTCGTTTGCTCGTTGATGCAAAAGTACGGAGGTACAGAGGCAGATTATTCGTTCACTTCATTCATTACCCTCCTCACAACACCCTAAAAGCCTGTTTTATTGATATTTATCAACAAACGAAGTAAACTCAAAGATTAAAGCATTTATCTGGACGATTAACCTAAACCAACCGCGTCTTTGGCATGGCACATATGATTATTACCTGAAGAAGCAATTGAAATACCCATCGATAAGAACAATCGACGGCAACTGGAATACAATAAATATTTAGCAAAAAAAACATTTGCAAGAAACAATGGTTATTGTATCTTTGCACCCTCTCTGGAAGCTTCCACTCCAGAGTTTAAGAAAGCCTTCCAGCAATGGGAGGCTTTTCTTATTTAAATTTTTAAATTGGCTGATCAACCTGGTTAATGATCAAACAGCACATCCATCGTAATCTCTTTTTGTACCAAACCTGGATAACGGTCACTATTTGCAACTCCGTAAGTTGTAATCATAGTCAGGAACAATGCAGGGAAATTCGTCAATAAAAATAACTGTTCTTTCCTTTTTTATCAAGGGGGTGAGATATTGGACCAGCATTTCAAAGGCAGCTATCCAACTTTCTGGTTTGGCTAAAGGGAAACCGCCTGTTACTTTTGTAAGTGCCAGACTAAAATTTTCTAACTGCTGGTTTAATGTTGCATGATGGATACCAGAAAATTCAAATGCAATTTCTTTAGTAAATCCGTTTCTGATTAAGTAAGTCTTTCCCACCCGTCTACGTCCATATACAGCAATCAGTTCACTTTCACCAGATTTCTCTATCTTGTTTAGCAACAATTTTCTTCAGTTCGCCCTACAACATGTTCCATAAATACTTTATCTACAACAACAAATGTAACTAAAAATTTAGTTTTGACGTAATATATAAACACATATTACGCCAAAACTATGCTTTTATATATAGTTTTGGCGTAGTATAGGAACCAATATATTTTACTTGCTCTTAAAAATCACCACAGCCAAAGGTGGCAAATCAACAATTATTGAATATTCCTGTCCGTTATAATTTTCCAGGTCAGGAACAATATTCCCTCTGTTATTAATACCGCCTCCATAATAAACAATATCATCGGTATTAAAAATTTCTGTCCATTTGGTTTTAAAAGGTACTCCTATTCTATAATTCTCCCTAACCACAGGTGTTAAGTTTATCGCAATAACCAAAGTATCTTTTGCCTTTGGTCCCTTGCGCATATACACAAATACAGATTCGTTAGCATTATCTGCATCAATCCATTGAAAACCTTCGTAGCTGAAATTGAAATGATACAACGCTGGTTCTTTGCGGTACAGGAAATTTAAGGCTTTAACTGTTTCTTGCATGCCTTTGTGCGGGGGGTATTGTAATAAGTGCCAATCCAGCGATTGGGTAAAGTTCCACTCATTGGTTTGGCCAAACTCATTCCCCATAAAAAGCAGTTTTGCTCCCGGGTGGGTAAACATATAACCGTACAAAGCCCTTAGGTTAGCAAATTTCTGCCAGTCATCGCCCGGCATCTTATACAACATTGGCGATTTACCATGCACTACCTCATCATGCGAAAAAGGAAGCATAAAATTTTCGGTAAAAGCATAAGTCATGCTAAAACTCAATTGGTTATGGTGATGCTTTCTACCCAATGTATCTACCTTAAAATACTTTAAAGTATCGTTCATCCAGCCCATCATCCATTTCATCCCAAACCCTAAGCCTCCAGCATGAACTGGGTGAGTTACCCCAGGGTAAGTGCTGCTTTCTTCTGCAATGGTTTGTACGCCTTCAAAATTTCCATAAACAGCTACATTAAGGTCCTGTAAAAACTGTATGGCCCCAAGGTTTTCACTCCCACCATATTCGTTTGTTGCAGCATCTTTACCTTCTCTGGAGAAATTGAAATATAACATCGATGCCACGGCATCTACCCTCAATCCGTCGGCATGATATTGATCTAACCAGAATAAAGCATTGCTGATCAGGAAAGAACGCACCTCATTTCTATCATAATTGAATATATATGATTTCCAGTCGGGGTGAAAGCCTTTACGCATATCGGCATGTTCGTACAGATGCGTTCCATCAAACTCATATAAACCATGCCTATCACCAGGAAAATGAGAAGGAACCCAATCCAATATTACAGCGATATCTGCTTTATGGAGCTCATTAATCAGGTACATCAAATCCTGTGGAGAACCATAGCGCGAACTGGCCCCAAAATAACCTGTAATCTGATAACCCCAGCTCGGGAAATACGGAAACTCCATTACAGGCATCAGCTCTACATGCGTAAACCCCATTTCCTTTACATATGGCACTAACCTGCCGGCTACTTCCCTACAGGTTAAAACACGTTCTGGATTATCCGGATCGCGCTCCCAGGAACCCAGATGTATTTCATATACTGAGATGGGTTGATCCAAAGCATTTATTTTTGCTCTTTTTTTAAGCCAGGCTTTATCTTTCCAGGTATAATCGGTATCCCAAACAATACAAGCAGTTTGTGGCGGATGTTCCCATCTTCTGGCATAAGGATCGCCCTTTAGATGCTCAGATTCATCAAAACCCTTAACAAAATATTTATAAACTTCGCCTTTCGCAATACCGGGGATAAAACCTTCCCAAATACCCGATTTATCCCAGCGTACGCTCAGTGGGTGCGAACTATTGTTCCAATCGTTAAAATTACCCACTACACTAACACGAATGGCATTTGGGGCCCAAACCGAAAAATAAGTTCCGGCGGTTCCTTCAACCGTAATTAAGTGTGAACCCATTTTCTCGTAAAGCCTAAAATGCTTTCCGACAAGAAAAAGATCGATATCGTAATCGGTAAATAAACTGTGGATCCAAACGGATTTCTGCTGATCAGTTTTTGGTTGTGATACTTTTTTTACTGGAACTTTTTTTGCTGCTGGCATAGGTATTTTGGTTAGATTGAATGAAGCCCCAAATACTAAGCAGCATTTGGGGCTCAATGTTACAGACTTAAGATCTGTATTTCTAAAAAGTTCTTATTGCATTTAAAATGCAGGATATTCTGATCGTCGGTATAAAAATCTTTCACCTCTTTATTATCGATAATGATCTTTTTCACTTGGAATTTTACACCGATAACATTACAAACATAAAATTCGTAATTAGGCGTGTACAATCCTTCGTTGCGCTGATTCACTTTAATGGCCTGATTATCGCCTTTTACAGTAA
This sequence comes from Pedobacter sp. SG908, assembly GCF_011759615.1. Lineage (NCBI taxonomy): Bacteria > Pseudomonadati > Bacteroidota > Sphingobacteriia > Sphingobacteriales > Sphingobacteriaceae > Pedobacter > Pedobacter sp. SG908. The sequence goes on along the minus strand of NZ_JAAOYY010000001.1, from coordinate 588,028 downwards.
ATTTCTTTTCCAGATAAATATCCTGTTCGTAGGCAAATGTATCGCCATGATCTTCGTACATGTATGAATTTACCTCGTAATCGCTATGATAGATATTCAATATCACTTCAGTAATCGATTTTTCATCAACATACTGCATTACCGGGTATTCTGGCAAAACGCTACCTGCCCTTACAAACATCGGCATACTGTCTATCTTGGCATCAACTGTGTATTCGTTACCGCCGTCGAGAATTTCGTTGGTCCAGAAATTATACCAGGTCCCTTTCGGAAGGTAAACTTTTCTAGAGATTGCACCCTGTTCCAAAACCGGGCAGATCAATAGTTTATCACCGTAGCAAAATTCATCCTGACGAAAACTATTGCTGATATTTTCTTGCTCAAGCATCACCAGTGGCCTTAAAATAGGGAAACCATAACGATGATGCTCCCAGAAAACCGAATACAGATACGGCATTAAGCGATACCTTAATTCGATAAACTTACGGTTAATATCTTCAAAAAATTGGCCAAAGCTCCAAGGTTCGCGTTCAGCTGTATCGCCGGCAGAGTGTGCTCGCATAAAAGGAGAAAATGTACCTAGCTGGATCCAACGGGTAAACAATTCGCCGTCCGGCTCACCGCTAAACCCGCCGATATCTGTTCCACAGAAAGGCACGCCAGAAACCGATAAACGCTGGCACTGGATATTTCCAATCTTTAAATGCTCCCAGGTTGCAATATTATCACCGGTCCAAACACTTGCATAACGCTGCATGCCCGAATAACCAGCTCTTGTAATGGTAAATGGACGTTTATTTCGCATTAGTTTTTTCAGTCCTTCGTATGTAGAACGCACCATCTGCATGCCATAAACATTATGTGCCTTACGGTGTGAGCCACGGTAACCATCATAATTATGACGAACATCGTTAGGGAAAGTGCCCGAACCGAACACGGCTGGTTCGTTCATATCGTTCCAGAAGCCTGCAACCCCCATATCAACCAATTCTTTGTATAAATTACCCCACCAGCTCCGTACTTTTGGATTGGTAAAATCGGGAAACTGACAACGGCCTGGCCAAACATGTCCTTCCATATAATAATCGTCGCTACGGCGACAGAAAAATCTTTTCTCTTTACCTTCTTTAAAAACCCAGTAATCGTCATCTACCTTAATTCCCGGATCAATCATGACCACGGTTTTAAAGCCATCATCAGAAAGTTCTTTAATCATTCTCCGCGGGTCTGGAAAGTACTTTTTATTCCAGGTAAAACAGCGGTAGCCATCCATGTAATCAATGTCCAGATAAATGGCATCGCAAGGGATTTTACGCTCCCTGAACTGCTTGGCTATTTCTTTAACTTTTGTTTCAGGATAATAACTCCAGCGGCATTGTTGATAACCCAAAGTCCATTTTGGTGGCATTGGGTGCGTTCCGGTTAAAGATGCGTAACGTTTAACCACATCCATAATGTGTGGTCCATGGATATAATAGTATTGCAGTTCTCCCCCATCGGCCCAGAAACTGGTTTTATTTACATCTTCAGAACCGAAATCGAAATACGATTTAAAGGTATTATCGAAAAAAATACCGTAAGCAGCCTGATTATGCAAACCGATATAAAAAGGTATAGTACGGTAAAGTGGGTCCTGGTTCCAACCGAAAGAGTAGGCATCGGTGTTCCAGTTTTCGAACCGCCTGCCTCGCAGGTTAAAATTGCCAGATTTATCGCCCAAACCGAAGAAATTTTCTTCAGGATGGCATTTTTTGGTTGCATAGATATAATAACCACCAAAATCTACATTTTCTTCCCAGTGCATAGAATTGGCTTCATCAACCATTACTACATTGGTGATATTATCAGAAAAAGAAATATGGAAGTTTGCTTTTTCTATTTTACAGGTTACTGCATGGGTAGAGATCGTGAAATGATCGTCGTGTTCCTGCATTTTAAAAACAGAAACTTTTTGATCTACCTCAGGTACTGCATAAGAAAAATCATCCAAGAAAACACCATGAGGAGCCAGGCGAACGCGAATAATATCATCGCTTACCACCCGAACTTCTACTCTTGCATCACCATCGGAAAAATAAAAACGGTTGCCCTCTTTTTTTACTTTTTTAACTGCACCAAGGTATTGTTTAACAATTGGTTTTACCGATATATCAACTGGATTGTTTAAATGCTGTATTTCTTGCTCTTTTTCGACCAGATCACTTGTCTCGTTAGGTTTGTCGTTTTGCGCTTCCATCCTTATTTATTCAAAATTTTAAATTCATGGTTCTTAAACCGGGATGTGCTTAAGAAAGTACTATAATACAAATATTTTACAAAAGGGATGTAGCTTTTTTATGAAAAGATTATTTAAATAGTGTGATTTTTACACTAAGCTATATTATTTAACAATTTTGCCTGAAGATTTAGTATCATTCTTTATTTAATAAAAAGCTATACTGTAATTTTTTATAAACATAAATTTATAAACATTTTTGTTTATTTTTGAGTATGGAAAAATTGATCGATAAGTTTAAAGGTATCCACCCCGGCTTTATACTGGAACGGGAGCTTAAAAAAAGGAGGCTTAAAAAGGGCCCATTAGCGCTTTCTTTAAACGAATATCCTCAGACCTTAAATGATATTACAAAAGGTAAAAGAGGAATTACAGCTTCACTTTCCATTAAGCTAGATCAAATTTTGGGTTTAGAAGAGGGCACCATGCTTATACTCCAGGCTTACTATGAGATACAGAAAGAAAAAAATAAACGGAATGCAGCCGATAAACCCAATTTATCAATTCTCAGAAAGATTCTTTTTTGGGATACCGATTTTGATAAAATAAACTGGAAAAGCCAATATAAATCTGTTATTCAAAGAGTATTGGAGCGGGGAAATAACGATGAAAAAAATGAACTAATTAGATATTACGGACAGGATTTAGTGAATAAAGTAGCCATTAATAGTATTGACCAAGCCGGTCGAGGTATCTAAAAATCAAATTATGCATTGGAATACCGTTAACGAACTTTTAAAAAGCTGCTTGCTTGAACTTATGCAAGCAAAGGAGTTATCTGAGTTTCGGCTAGTTGGTGGAACAGCGCTTAGTCTTTATCTCGGTCACCGTTTATCGGTCGATATTGATCTTTTTACAGATGCAAAATACGGATCAATAGACTTTGATCGAATTGAGAAGTTACTCAGGAATAAGTTTGCCTTTGTTCAAGGTGATTTTGGTCAATTTGCTGGTCTAGGAAAGTCCTATCTTATTGGTACGCATAAAGAGAACATTGTTAAGCTAGATCTCTTTTACAGCATGGACCCCTTTTTTGAAGATCATGCGAATCATGATGGTGTACGTATGGCAACCATACCTGAAATCATTGCAATGAAGATGGATATTGTACAAAGAGGTGGCAGAAAGAAAGATTTTTGGGACTTACATGAATTGCTGGATGATTATAGTGTAAATGGTATGATTGAACTTCATAAAAAACGTTTCGAATGGACTCATGATGAAGAAATGATCAGAAGAAACTTCACTAACTTTCTTACTGCAGATAATGACTTTGATCCAATATGTTTAAAAGGAAAAATATGGGAGTTCATTAAAGAAGACTTAACAGAGGCGATTGATAGTAGTAACGATGACAAACCAGCCGTTTAAACAGCAAAAAAAAGCCCTCTATACTTTTAGCATAGAAGGCCCTTAAAACTCAATTAACTGGTTATGGATTAAAACTAATGGCTACGTAATAGATAGCGCCTGCCGATGGATTACCATAGGAAGTGAAATAATATTTATTCAAAACATTCGAACCACCAAGTTTAATGATTGATTGAACTGAAGGAACCCTTAAGCTCACCTGTGCGTCTAGAGAGCTATACGCAGGCACCTGACCTGAGGCAAAAGAAGAATTCCAGTAGAATTGATCTTGCCAACGATATGCCAAATTAAAACCAAAGTTTTTAATAATTTCTTTATTACCAAAACCCAGGTTGTAACGGATTTTTGGGGTATTGAAATCGTTAATGTAATTAACTGGTAAATCGCCTATTTTATTATAGGAAACGTTGCCGCTGATGGTATATTTACCCACTAAATAATCTAAACCTAAAGCTGCTCCATAAGAAGTTACTTTACCTTCTGCATTAACCGGAACACCGAATTTCACAAAGCTTCCATTAACATTCTGATAAACGTCTACTGCAGTGATAAAATCTTTATAAATGTTATAATATCCATAAGCATCAACCAATAAATTTGGAAGAACTAATCCTTTATAACCTAACTCATAAGACTGAACACTCTCTGGTCGAACACCTCTTGCATCAAAAGTATATTGTTGCAATAATGCCGGGTTAGGTGTACCTGTTGCAGCTGCCGAGGCTAAAAATGCGCGATAACTTACATCAGTAAACGGCTTATTACTATCAAGATGGTATTTAGAAAACATAATTTCTGGTAATCCACCAATCAATCTTTGAGAACCTCCACCTACCGAAAGGTCGATGTATTGATTTTGTGTGGTTGGGTTACGGTAACCTGTTTGGTAAGAAACCCTGATGTTGTTGTTTTTAGCAACTGTGAACACCCCGGTTACCCTTGGTGTAAACCGGCCTTCAAAATTCTGACTTTTATCATAACGGCCGGCAAAAGTAAATTTAACCTTATCGTTAAAAAGTTTTTTACCGATCTGCGCAAATGCACCGTATTCTTTAATATCGATAGATTCATTTAAATCATTAAAAATGGTGCCTGCCGAGTTTAAATCATATAAACGGTATGATGCACCAACCTGAAACTCTACCACTTTATCGAAAAGATTGGTAAAGTTGTACATGCCTTCGTAGTGATATAGATTTGACTTATCATCGAATTTTGCGCCATAAACACTTTTTGAAGGATCTAGCGCATTAATGCTTGTTGCACTGATTGTAGTATTCATTACTTTATCTTTTGCAGCTTCAAACTGCGGGCTGCCTGGCTCAAAACGACCTTGATTGGCAATTCCTCTTGCAAATGCATGTGCTGCGGCATCATTTTGCCCTGCTGCTCTTGCACCAACATAGTTACCTATATACTGCGGGAACCAGGTTGTTGATGGTTTAGATATCTCATTAACATAACTACCCAAAATAGAAGAAATATAAGAATCACCAGAACGTTCTTGAGTAGTATATGCTTTCAGAAAAAAGTCTTCGCCTTTTACCTCTAATTTATACTGGCCAATGTTAAAGTTGCGCAAAGAATAACGGTCAGAACCGGTATAAACTGAAGTTCCAGTACCCCAATTTGCCTGACCAACTACCTGTACCGTGCTACTGATGTTATAATATAATGCTCCCGAAACTTTTAACGATTTGGTATCATAATCAACCAGGTTTTCTTCGTTATAACCCGTTCTGGAAACATTCTGATCAGGGATTAAACCTGCTTTCAAACCCACGTAAAAAGGAAAATAATTTTGTACCGGGCCACGCAGTGCTGATGGCAAGCCAGCTAAAAACCCTGCCTGTTGTGCTGCGTTTGGAATGGCAGCACCAAAAGCACCATCCATTAATGTTTTAATGTTTGGTATTGCACCACCTGAACCTGCATTTATTCCGGCAATGGTTGCATTTTGAACACTTAAAGCTACGTTCCGCATATTCTGGCTCACTTCATCACCGTAGCTATTTATCCCGTCGTAATTTGGATCGCTGTTTCTATCACCAGATTTTGCAGTTCTTGCTACCCTATCGAAGTTTGAATAGTTATTTCCGTACCAATCTTTGGCCTGAAGAAATGAAAATGCAGCCTTTACGCCAAACTTATTATTCCACGATTTTGCCATACGCACATCCAATTGATTGAAAGGCTGTACTGTGCTATTATCATCATTAACATGGTTTACCCCTGTTTTATATTGAAAGCTAGCGCCCGGATATTTAAATGGATCTTTAGAAGTCATTAACAAGGTACCATTAATACCACCCGCACCGTAAAGGGCAGATGAAGCACCTGGTAAAAGCTCTACATTGTCTACATCGAGCTCAGTAATACCTACGATATTACCTACCGAGAAATTCAGTCCCGGCGCTTGGTTATCCATTCCATCTATATATTGGTTAAAACGGGTATTACCATTTGAATTGAAACCACGTGTATTAATCGATTTGAAAGTTAAACTTTGCATACTGCTTTCTACACCTTTCATATTGTTCAAAGCATCGTAAAACGATGGCGCAGCGATTTCCCTGATGGTTGCAGCGCTCATCCGCTCTATGGAAACCGGTGATTCCAATATACGCTCGGGTGTACGCGATGCCGAAACAACTACATCACCGCCCAATACAACCGCGGTTTCGAGTTCCAGGTTAATGCCTGAAGTGCTTCCGGTAACCTGCTGCTCTATTGTACCATAACCTACGTAAGATGCGACTAAAGTGAAGGGAACTTTTGCTGTTGTGGTAAAAGTAAAACTACCGTTGCTTGTGGAGGCTGTACCGCCAGATTGCCCTTTAATAGTTAAACTAACGCCTGCTAGCCCTTCTTTCGATTGCTTATCCTTTACGGTACCGCTTACCGTAATACTCTGTGCCTGTGCCGCGATATTGCCTGCGTACACAAATAATAACACATAGAAGATCTGTGTAAAAATTCTGCTCATAAACGATTGTTAATTTGGTTGTTTGTATTATTAGTTATATAAACTTAAATTCTTTTTTTGAATTAAACAAATTATGTCAGCATAATAATTTCAATTCCAAATTATAATTTTGATTGATTTACAGTTTGTTGTATTTTGCATTAAACATAAACCGTCATTTTGCCCTATCTTAGCAAAAGACTTGTTAGCTAGCCATTATGAATAAAATTAAAGCCCTGTTCTGCATCATCATTCCGATTGCATTAGCTTTTTTATTTAACACTAAATTAGGTAATACACCTCCACTGTTAAAATTCCTAAATCCTTTTATGGGTTTCTGGCAAAATGCAGAAAACAATCATTTTATGTTTAACCATAAAGCGAAGATTAAAGGAGCAATAGATAAAATCGAAATCGTTTTTGACGACCGCATGATCCCACATATTTTTGCTCAGAATGATCACGATCTGTATCTGGCACAAGGTTATGTAACCGCCATGCACCGCCTTTGGCAAATGGATTTCCAGACCCGTTTTGCGGCTGGAAGAATTAGTGAAGTTGTGGGCGATAAAGCTATTGAGGTAGACCGTTACCAACGCCGGATGGGCATGGTTTATGGTGCAGAAAACTCTTTAAAGGGTATGATGGCAGATCCCAAAGCAAAAGAAATGATCTTAGCCTATACCGAAGGGATTAATGCCTATATTAAAACACTTTCTAAAGCCAATTATCCGTTAGAATATAAAATACTCGATTTTAAACCCGAAGACTGGACACCTGTAAAATGTGCTTTGCTCTTAAAACAGATGTCGGCAGTGCTGGCCATGGGTTCTGATGAATTTTACATGACCAACATCCTGAAAAAATTCGGGCCAGAGGTGACGAAAAATCTTTTCCCAGATTACCCCTTTCGCGAAGACCCGATCATCCCTGTTGGCACAAAATGGAACTTTTCTCCCTTAGCAATACCTAAAACACCAGAAAGCTTCACTCAGGCGCAAACCGGCGATGTTAAAACAACAGAAAAAGTAGAAGGTATTGGCAGTAATAACTGGGCATTATCTGGCGCCAAAACAGCATCGGGATACCCGATCTTAGCAAACGATCCGCATTTAGATTTAACGCTTCCATCAATCTGGTACCAGATTCAACTACATGCACCTGGTGTAAACACCTACGGTGTTTCTTTACCTGGAGCTCCTGGCGTAATTATTGGCTTTAACCAGAAAATAGCATGGGGTGTAACCAATGTTGCTGCCGATGTACTCGATTTTTATCAGATTAAGTTTAAGGATTCTACCCATAATGAATATTGGTACAACAATAAATGGAAAGCCACAACCAAAAGGCTGGAAACAATTAAAATACGAGGAAGGAAAGATGAAGTAGATACGGTTTACTATACTCACCATGGCCCAGTGGTATATTTCCAGAAACCTAAATATGGTAGAGCCAACAATGTACCCGTTGGTGATGCCTTAAGATGGATCGCGCATGATGAATCGAACGAACTCATGACTTTTTATTACCTGAACCGGGGTAAAAATTATAACGACTACCGCAAGGCTTTAACTTTTTACACTGCACCCGCACAGAACTTCGTTTTTGCCAGTGTAGATAATGATATCGCCATTACGCCAAATGGAAAATTCCCATTAAAATGGAAAGATCAGGGCAAATTTATACTGGATGGTACCGACCCAGCATACGATTGGCAGGGATGGATCCCAAATACACAGAATCCAACAGTTAAAAATCCACCCCGCGGTTTTGTGAGTTCAGCTAACCAGTCTTCTACCGATACTACTTATCCATACTACATTAACTGGGAATTTGCACCTTACGAGCGGGGCAAAAGGATAAACGACCGTTTATCGGCGATGAGCAAAGCAACTTTAGATAGTATCCGCCTAATGCAGACCGACAATTACAGCATTATGGCGCAAAACCTGGTACCTGCATTATTACCATTATTGAACAATGAGCAGTTAAATGCAACGCAAAAAGAAGCATTGGCTTACCTGAACAAATGGAACAAGCGCTATGATGCGCATGAAATTGCAGCCAGCGTATTCGAAATATGGACCAAACGTTTATCGTATGATATCTGGGCGGATGAATTTGAGGTGAAAGGCATCCCGATGCGTTACCCTTCGAGAGACCGCACGGTGGAAATGATCCTGAAAGAACCTAATGCAAGATGGTATGATAACATCAATACCAGCAAAAAAGAGACCTTATCTGATCTGGTTAACGAAGCTTTTAAATATAGCTGCGATAGTTTGGAAAGACGCTTTGGGCCGATTAACAAAGATTGGGACTGGGCAAATGTAAAACAGACCAATGTACCACATCTGGCCAAAATACCGGGATTCGGTTCGAAAGTTTTACAGATTGGTGGTGCGAAAACAACGATTAATGCTTTGAGCGAAGCCAATGGCCCCTCATGGCGGATGGTGATTGAACTGGGTAAAACGCCAAAGGGACATGGTGTTTATCCAGGCGGCCAATCGGGCAATCCTGGAAGCAAATTTTATGATAATATGATCGATACCTGGGCAAATGGCAAATTATACGATCTTTTTTATATGCAAAGCCCTGATGATAAATCGGGCACAGTTATTTCTCGTTTAAAAATTTCTAAATAGGCTAAAATGGTTTTCATTGTTATATTAATAATCTGTTTCCTTCTGCAAATGATTGCTCCTTGGTGGATGATCATTGTAATTTCTTTTGCCACCTGTGGAATTATTGGCAAAACAGGAAGAATAGCCTTCTGGCAATCTTTCCTTGCTATTTTCTTACTTTGGATAGGCTATGCCTTATTTAAAAGCTTACCTAATGACAATGTACTCGCGGGCCGTGTAGCGGTAATGACAGGTATAAAACTGTGGTGGGCACTGCTATTGGTTACAGGTATTTTAAGCGGTTTGGTGGCTGGAATTAGCGGTTATTGCGGTTATCAGTTCCGCATGGCTATGCTGGCTAAAAAAACTGACGAGAAAATAGCATAATGCTTTGTACTTTTGCAGCGTGAATTTAACAGCTGAGGATATATTTTCTATAAAAAACGCAGATGAGTTTAACTCAATTGCTTTAAATATTTTTAAATTACAGGCCCGAAACTGCAATGTTTACCGCGAATATATTTTTCACTTAGGTGTTGATGCTGATGAGGTGAGCGAAATTGCGCAGATCCCTTTTCTGCCGATCAGTTTTTTTAAAAGCCACTCGGTTTTAAGCAGTACCGCCCCTATTGAGGTTACTTTTAGCAGTTCTGGCACTACGGGCATGATACAGAGTAGCCATCATGTAACTGATGCAAAACTTTATGAGCAGAGTTACCTGCAGGCTTTCACCGAATTTTATGGTGATGTTACCGATTATTGTTTTTTAGCGTTACTGCCCTCCTATCAACAGCGCTCAGGATCATCATTAATTTACATGGTAAACGATCTGATTGAAAAGAGCAAACATCCGCAAAGCGGATATTTTTTATATAACCACGATGAGCTGCTACAGACCCTTCTCGAACTCCAATCGAAAAATCAGAAAACCATTTTAATAGGCGTTACTTATGCACTGCTCGATTTTATAGAACAATACGATATCAATTTTCCTGGCCTGATTGTAATGGAAACCGGAGGAATGAAAGGAAAACGTAAAGAAATGGTGCGCGAGGAGCTACATGAACAGTTAACCAAAGGGTTTGGCGTAAAAGCGATCCATAGTGAATACGGAATGACGGAACTACTTTCTCAGGCTTATTCTTTGGGTGAAGGTATTTTTAACTGCCCTAACTGGATGCAGGTTTTAATACGAGATACCAATGATCCTTTAAGTTTAATCGAAAATGGCAGAACTGGCGGCATTAACGTAATCGATTTGGCCAATATCAATTCCTGCTCGTTTATTGCTACACAAGATCTGGGCAGGATCAATCCCGATCAGCGTTTTGAAGTACTCGGCCGGTTTGACAATGCCGATATAAGAGGCTGTAATCTTTTAGTGCAGTAATTAATTTATCTTATCCGAGCAACTGGCACATATACCGGTAGCAATCAGATTAAGATGATCTACCTTAAAACCTGCCGGAACTTTTAGCGCCGGAATTTTAACGGTATCTAAACAGTAAATTTTATGGCAGTTATCACAGTTAAAATGCACATGTTCATCATGATGCTCGTGCGCACTGCAACCATCAGAGCAGATGGCATAGTTGGCTGTGCCCTGTTGATCTAAAACCTTGTGGATAATCCCTTTTTCTTCAAAAGCCTGCAAAACACGGTACAAAGTAACGCGATCTGCATCCTTCCCCATCACCTGCTCCAAATAAGGCTGCGAGGTTGCAGAATCTCTTCCACTCAAAATCTCCAGCACCTGCAAACGTGGGGCAGTTCTTTTTAGTCCATTCTTAACCAAAAGTTTTTCGAAACGCGCGGTATTATTTTCCATAACAATACAAAAATAAGCAATTAATTAATGAGTTTGGCATTTTTGATGCTGATTGGTGGGGCATAACTCGCATCCTTCTGTTCCAGTTTTAAAATCCCTTCCACGTGGATCGGTTTTTCGCTGTAAACGGTAGCGCTTTCCATTTCGATCATGATCATCACCGGAACACCGTTCTGTCCACAAAAATAACACTGGTTGATCGGTAGTGTGGCCAATAAGAATTTTTGTTGCTTTTGTCCGCTTTTTATCGGGATCAGGTAACCTGTTAAATCAAATGTTCTATTTTCAAAACGTTTGATCGATTCTGTAAAAAGAGGCAAAAGCTCGTTCTTTTCGGTTAGTTCAAACTTCACCGAGCCAATTACATCCCAGTTTAAAGACCGTAACTGATCTTTTGGGTTATGTTTTTGCGTTTGTGCAGTGGCTGTACACACCGAAAATAGAATAAAAAAAGCATATAATAAATGTCTCATCGTTTTACAGCATCTAAAAGAAAAAAGGTAGACCGGCTATCGCCTGAATCGTTGATTACAAACTTTCCTTTAAGAGTAATCGGTTCTTCTGTCCAGGTAACCGGTTTCAATGTTTTAACTTCAATCATTGAGGGAATATCGCCTGTACCACAATACGGACAGGAGGCAACCGGTACAATTGAAAACATAAATTCGGTAAAACTATTGCCTACTTTGGTTGGAATAATAAAACCGGGCAGTTCGATCACTTTGTTATTGATAGCTTTTAATGCCGGTGGAAAAACTGCCTGCCATACCAGCGGTTTAACCTGTTTGTCGTACTTCAGGCCAATCAGGTTCCACGTTGGCGTGCGCATATCAGTATGTACATTTACCTGCGCAGCGGTAGAAAAAGAGATCAGTATCAATAAAACTGTTATATATTCTTTGATCATAACTGTTTTGCATTTAAAAGAAAAAACTCACTCCTATCATCGCCAGAATCGTTAATAATGAAGATTCCTTTAAGTTTAATCGGCTTTTCTGTAATCGGGATGGCCGTCAGCATTTTCACCTGGATCATTGAGGGGATATCTCCGGCACCACAGAATGGGCATGAGGCAATCGGCACGATAGAGAACATAAATTCGCTGAATTTCGAACCTACTTTTGTGGGGATGATATAACCCGGCAGTTCGATTACCTTATTGTTTAACGCTTTTAATGCCGGTGGGAAAACACTTCCCCATTTGCCTGGTGCAAGTTCCGCATCGTACCTTAAGCCGATTACATTCCAGGTTGGCGTACGCATGTCGGTATGTACCCGAACCTGCGCTGCCAATACCTGGGCACCTAAACATAAAACAACCAAAAAAACTAATTTCTTCATTACATAAACCTTTAAGGTTATCTGTCTTTGATTAAGGTTTGGGCAATGTCAACTTTGTAAATCTGCATAGCAGGGATAAGTGAAGCCAAAGTGCCTATAAACAGTCCGATCCAGATTAAATAGACTTCTTGGGGAATTGCAGTAAGCCCAGTTAATTTTGCCTGCGAAGATTCCTGATAGATCCCGATTACCTCAAGCGCAGTATGGCCGATCAGTAAACCCAAACAGGCACCGATAAACGTAACCAAAACCCCTTCAAACATGACCAGAAAAAACAATTTCAATTTTGATGCGCCCAGGCAACGCATAACGGCCAAATCGTATTTCCGCTCTTTCATCGCGTTGTAAAGACTGATAAAAATACTCAGGGCGGCAATCCCCATAATAAATATGGCAAACCATTGTAGCGTATCTATTCCAACTCCAATGAGCGAAAACAACCTTGCACTTTCCATGGCCGGAGATGCGGCCTGCATGTTTGTACTCTGGTTAACCATCCGTGGGAAAAGAATAACCGACATTGGCGATTTATACTGGATCAGTATGGCCGTAATCTGTTTATCATTAATTTCTTTGGCTTCTTCCACAGGAGCGCGGCTATGGCCCTCGCCATGCTGCTCTTCATGCATTTTATACACACTACCAATATTAGTGAGGATTAAATTATCAGTGATGTTTCCCTGTGGTTTTAAGATCCCTTTTACCTGGTAGGCATGTTGTTTATGCACATCTCCATTCCCGGTTAAGCCATGTGCACCGAAAAAAGAATCGCCAATCTTAAGCTTGGTGGTTAAAGCTACTGTGCTACCCAAAGTTACTTCCAGATCTTTATGCCAAAAACCGCCATTTTGAATGGATAAACCATAAAGATTAGAGAAAGTACTATCGGTACCAACAATCCGGTAACCGTTGTAATTATCGCCTAATGCCAATGGCACGGCCCTTTTAACCATCGGGTTCTGCATTAATTTGTAGGCATCCTTAGCTGGGATATTTCCTGTTGGGTAATCGATATGATAAATGCTGCTTAATATCAACTGTAAGGGGCTTCCTTTTGCACCTACAACCAGATCGATATCCTTAGCATTTTTCTCCAGTTTGTTGCTAATCTGTGTAGAAGCCAAAAAGAGAACAGACAGGATGCCCACACCAAAGGCAACCAAAATAATATTTAAAATTGTTGTGAGCTTATTCCTGACGAGGTTTTTGGTACTGATTTTAAAGATATTCATTAGAGTAGGTAGGTTTTAGTAATGTGATCCCGGACCCTTCCGTCATGCGTGGCAATAATCAGCGCAGCACCATTATCTTTAGCCTGGGTAGTCAGCATATGGATTACCTGATTGGCATTTTCATCATCTAAGCTAGAGGTAGGTTCATCTGCAATTAACAGATCGGGTTTGTTTACCAGTGCACGTGCTACCGAAACCCTTTGCAACTGCCCTTGACTTAATTCATCGGGGTAATTTTTAGCCAGCTCGTCGATACCCAGATCTGCTAAAAGCGAAAGGTTTCGCTCATGATCTATAGGCAAACCAGCCATTACCGCAGCAAGTTCTAAGTTATCAAGCACATCAAGAGAACGAATAAGATGCGGCCTTTGAAAAATGATGCCGATATGCCTTCCCCTAAACCTATCCCGGCCCCTTGCAGGCAAAGTATATAAATCGGTTCCGTTAATTAAAACTTCACCTTGGCTTGGCTTTAAAAGACCAGAAATAATATTAAGAAGTGTACTCTTGCCACTGCCTGATGCACCTAGCAGAAGCCATTGCTCCATGTCGGCGATTTCCCAGCACGGAAATTTTAAGCTTCTCCCCTTATCATAAACATGCGCTAATGAGCTGATTTTAATCATGATGTGCTGCCTTTTGCTTTTTTTTAACAATCAGATTTTTAATAGCATAACGCCTGTACAGTTCTATTCCATCATTTGTACCGTGCTTACAGGCAGGGCTTAACATCATTATAAATAGCAATGCAGGGATAAATAAGATTTTATGGTTCATTGACATAGTTGACTATTGATGACCCAATGGGCAAGATTTAAGCATTCTTAAATTGATATAATGGGCTACAGCAATGGTAAAGCCGCCAATTGGGATCAAGATGGGCTCCAATGGTTCGATGCCCGAAAAATGCCCCAATGCAATGCATGCAAAGCCAGCAATAAGTACCAGGATTGGTATCATACGGCGGTGTTGTTTGCGATATGCCGTGCTTAAACTCCAAATACCTACAATCAATGAAACTGCTATCATGGTAATCTCAACCGCTTCATTGGCCAGAAAACCCATCCCCCACAAGGGTAAAACGGTAATTAAAAATGGCAATGCGGCGCAATGTATAGCACAAAGTGTTGAGGCTGTAATACCTATCCGGTCGAGGTTGATTCTGTAGCTCCGTAGTTTCATTAGAATAAATTTAGTCGACAAATATAAAAGCAATTTAGTTGCATTTAAAGCAATCAACATTATATTTGCAACATAATTGCATTAAAATGATAAAGAAATTACCGGTAACCGTATTAAGCGGTTTTTTAGGCAGCGGCAAAACAACGCTGCTCAACGCCATATTAAAGAATAAGCAAGATTTAAAAGTGGCCGTTATTGTAAACGATATGAGTGAGGTAAACATTGATGCTGCCATGGTTAAAAGCCAACATGCCTTATCTAAAACTGATGAAAAGCTGGTAGAAATGAGCAATGGCTGCATCTGCTGTACGCTGCGTGAAGATCTGATGATTGAAGTAGAAAGGTTGGCAAAAGAAGATCGGTTCGATTACCTGCTGATTGAAAGCACCGGAATATCTGAACCCATCCCTGTAGCCCAAACATTTTCTTTTATTGATGAGGCCTCTGGCATTGATCTGAGCAGGTTTAGTCGGTTAGATACGATGGTAACTGTTGTAGACGCTTATAATTTTTACAGGGATTTTGGTTCGGCAGATAAACTGGCCGACCGCCACATGGTTGATAATGTAGCTGATAAACGCACTATAGTAAATCTACTTACCGACCAGATCGAATTTGCCAATGTAATTTTATTGAACAAAACAGACCTGGTAAGCGATACCGATCTTAAAGTACTTAAGACGTTAATTGCAAAACTTAACCCAACTGCCAAAATTTATCAGACACTTTTTGGAGAAATAGATCCGGTCTTACTCTTAAATACCGGTCTATTCGATTTTGAATCAGCATCAGATGGTGCCGGATGGAAAAAAGAACTGGAAGAAATCCATCAGCCAGAAACTGAAGAATATGGAATAAGTTCAATGGTATTCCGTTCCAAAAAACCTTTTCACCCTGAAAGATTATGGCATTACATCAATAAGGAATTTCCACAGAATATTATCCGATCAAAAGGCATCTTCTATTTAGCTGCCATGCCTGAGCAGGCTATTAATTTCTCGCAAGCGGGCGGTTCACTACGTATCGATCCGGCAGGGGTTTGGTGGGCAAGTATGCAACCGCATGAACGGGAACAATACGTAGACTACCTTGAAAATAGAACTGAAATTGATGCAGATTGGGATAATGACTTTGGAGACCGTAAAAATGAGCTTGTTTTTATTGGACAGGAAATGAATAGCGATGCGCTAAAAAAATCACTCGAATATTGTCTGTTAACTGATACAGAAGTAAAAAATTATAAAACAAAAAACACCTTTAAGAACCCTTTTGAGCACGTTTTGCCTTAAAATGAAATAATAGTCGATGAAATGAACAAAATGGTAGTTTTTCGATGATATTCTTAGGTTTTATTTTGTGTAAATTTGATTTACCCAACCAAACTTACGCTTATTATGGAACCCTCAGAAGAATTAACTTTAGTTAAAACCCGCTTATCATGCCCGAAGTGTAAAAATTTCGAAACCTATCGGGTGCCAAGGGGTTTTCTCTTTAAAACGCTTATGCCATGGATTTCAGTTAAGAGATACAAGTGTTATAAGTGTTTTAATAAGTTTTACGTATTTAATTAGAGTCTATAAATTAGCATCTCATTTAAGCCACTTTAGTGGCTTTTTTCATTTCAGGATGAAATACTGCACAAAAAGCAATTCGCATTATTTATACGCGGTTAACTGCAGTCTCTTAAAAACATATTCTTTATAACTCGCTCCTATTGGTAATTCTTTTGTACCAATTTCAATATCGTAAGCAGTAAAAGCAGTCACCTTTTTCAGGTTAACTATAAAAGAGCGGTGAATGCGTAAAAAAGAGCTGTTCTGAAGTTCTGTTTCCAGCTCACCAATTTTGTATTTGGCTGTTACCTTCCTATCGGTACAGTGAATTACAATATAATCTTTTAAACTCTCAATATACAATACTTCATCCTTATTCAGATTGTGAAACTTCCCCCCTGTTTTGACATAAATAAACTGCTGGGTAGCTACGGGGATTGCCTCAGGTTTAATAATAGGGCTTCTTAATCTCAAATAACGGTCTACAGCTTTAAAAAAACGGTCAAAAGTAATGGGTTTGAGCAAATAATCAATCAGATCAAGGTCGTAACCTTCTATTGCATATTCGCGGTAAGCCGTTGTAATAATTACAGCAGGCGGTTTTTTTAAGGTTTTAAGAAAATCAATCCCGGTAATCTGGGGCATTTTAATATCCAGGAACAACAGGTCGACCGGTATGGTCCTTAGCATCTCCAATGCTTTAATCGCGTTTGAGCAGGTACCCACAACCTCAAAAGTATCCAGCTGGTTAATATGATTTTGTATCAATTGAATAGCCAGTGGTTCATCATCAACTAAAAGACACCTTACTTTCATAAATCTTATCTTTTTTATCTGTACTGTTTTTTAGGTTTATGTGCAGTAAAACTACAAAGATATTATCATGAGTAGTAATGCTTAAATCGTATTGTTTAGGATAAAGTAGCTGAAGCTGTTTGGTTATATTGTTTATCCCGATTCTATTTTCTTCTTTCTTCTTCCCTGGCATAAAACTATTTGAAACCATAAAACGGAAGCGATTATCAATCAGATTTAAATCTATATTAATGATAGGATCGCCGATATCTTCGCCCGCGCCATGTTTAAAAGCATTTTCGACCAATGAAAGTAAAATTAGAGGGGCAATAACGGCATCATGATCTATTTTATGTGTAAAATTCACTTCTAAACGACCACCATACCTTAATTTTTCGAGTTCTATATAATTTTTAATCAGCGTAATTTCTGCTGATAACGGTACGTATGTACCATTGCATCGATACAATACATGGTCTAGTATTTCAGATAAACCAGCAATTGATTTTGAGGTGATAGGCGAATTAACTAAGGAAAGCGAATAAATATTATTTAGTGTATTAAAAAGAAAGTGCGGGTTTAACTGTGCCTTTAAGGCCTTTAATTCTGTTTCGGCCCTTTCCTTTTCTAACGAAAGTTTATGTTGCTGTACCGCGTATTGTTCTTTAATTAATTTTATAAAGGCAAAAATCCAGGCTGCAGAAAAAGTTAAGGGAAAATAGTGGGTAATAAGCTTAGGTACATCTGTTGCAATTTCAAGAATAGTCTCCTGGCCAAAAGGTGGTGTTCTTAAAAAGGGTTCCAACACATGCACCACCACTATTCTTGAACAAACACAGATAATATAACTTCCTACCAGGAAATAAAGGGCAACCACATAATAGGTTTTAGCTGTAATCAGCCGCGGAATAATTAAATAAGTTAGAAAATAAGAAGCAATAATGGTGAAAGAGATGTAATAGGCATGCCGGATGAGGATTTTATGAAAATCATTGTATTCATCAATATCATAGCGATTAAGAAATACAATTGAGGTAACCAGCCAAAAAATAATATGGCTAAGAAACCGATGTGCGGAACTGAACTTGGCTATCCTCTCAATTAATGGCATCAACACAAATATACAATTCTTAGCTATCTGAATTTGCACTATCGACGAACGCAACAAAAACACATATAGATACATCAAAATGAGTGATGAAATGGGTTAAGGTCCAAAATACCTCTTTTTGAATGCCATGCTTACCTATACGGCTTCTAACTGGTTTTGACTTTGTGCTAATATCCATATTGCAGGAAATTTAAAACAAACCATGAACCAGATTAAGCGATTTTGCTTCCTACTCCTTTTATTATCGGCCCTAAAAAGCTTTGCGCAAACCGAAGTTAAACTTACCGGAAGGGTTATAGATGAAAAAACATTAAAACCGCTCGAAAATGCGGGTATTAAACTTTTATCGGTAGCTGATCAAAAAAATTTAAAAAGCACAGTTACAGATAGTAATGGCGAATTTACGCTCTTCACCCAACCGGGCAGGTTTCACATTAAAATCGAATTTGTTGCCTATAAAACACAACTGCTCGAAAACAGAGAAATAACCCGGAGCTTTAAACTTGGAGACATTATCCTGAAAGAAGACGTTCAGTTGTTAAAATCGGTTGATGTAACTGCAGAAAAAACCACGGTAGAATTAAGCTTAGATAAAAAAGTATTTAACGTAGGCAAAGATCTAATTTCAAAAGGAGGCTCTGCCAATGATATTTTAAATAATGTACCTTCTGTAAACGTAGATGCCAATGGCGCCATAAGCCTGCGTGGAAATGCAAGCGTACAGGTATTAATTAATGGAAAGCCATCTATGCTAACCAATAACAACGGTTTAGAACAGATACCTGCCAGCAATATCGAAAAAGTAGAGGTAATTACCAATCCATCATCAAGATATGAGGCACAGGGTGGTGGAGGTATTATTAATATCGTATTAAAGAAGAACATGCTAAGTGGCTTTAATGGTTCTGTGCAATTAGGTATTGGCGATCCGGCAAATTATAACGGTAATTTAAACCTCAGTTATAAAACTGAAAAAATCAATCTCTTTAGCAACATCGGTTATCGCTACCGGAACCTTTATGGATCGGAGCAACGCTACCAAAGCGTTTTAAATAATGGGGTACAGACTATACTAAGGCAAAATAACGAACAGGGAAGAAACGATGACCTTTATAATATTTATTTGGGAATGGATTATTACATCAACGCTAAAAACACCTTAACCGGGAGCTTTTATCATGATTTACTGGTAAATAAAGACACCACCAATTACCGCTACAACTATTACAATAAAAACAATGTGCTCGATAGCACGATTAACCGTTTTGAGAATTACAGAGAGCCGCAAAAATACAATCAGCTCGAACTGAATTACGTAAAAACCTTTGATAAAAAGGATCAAAAATGGAATACGAGTTTACAATATGTTTTTTGGAATGATGATGAAAACCAGGACATCGCCCAACAAAAAACTTTCCCGCCCTTAAATAACACCAGCCGTTTAACATCAAGAGATATTGAAAGCAGCGATGCACTATTTATTCAAAGTGATTTTGTAGGCACTTTCTCTGGCGATTCGAAGTTCGAAGCCGGGATAAGGGCAAATATCAGATCCATCAGAAGTGATTATTGGGCCAAGGCAGATGATATACTGCTTCCCGCTTACGATAATAAGCTTAAATACAACGAGAACATTTATGGTGCCTATTTTCAGTACGAGAACAAATTCAAAAAATTTAACTATCTGCTTGGGCTAAGGGCCGAACTTTCTGATATCGGTGTTTCAGACCGTCAAGGTAGCTTCGCAGCCTCGAAAGATTATATCGATTTATTTCCCACCGCCAATATCACCTACAAACTGCAGAAAAATACCGACTTAAGGTTAAGTTACAGCAGGAGGATAAACCGCCCACAGTTCTGGCAGCTAAATCCGTTTTCAGGTTTATCAGATACCAGAAACTTAACGGTGGGCAATCCCGATCTTAACCCGATGTACACCAACTCATTCGAACTGGGCATCTTGCAAAGATGGGGAAAACTCACCTTCAACCCATCACTTTATTATAAACATGCTACTAATTATTTCGAATTTATACTCAAGCAATCTGTTAATGGTTTTGTGAATACGCCAGTTAATCTCGATTACGAAGACCGTTATGGGCTGGAAATTTCGACCACTTACAATCCGCTATCGTGGTGGCGATTATCGTGGGATTTTAACTATTACGCTTTTAAGCAGCAAGGCTCCTTTGAAAATAAAGCGTATGGATCTGAAGACCATACCTGGTTTACCCGTATCAACTCGCGAATGAAGTTTCCGAAGAGTTTTTCGATAGAGTACAGTTTTAACTATAGAGCCAAAAATACCGATATCCAATCGGTTAATAAAGCGCAGTATCGTGCTAATATCGCCCTTAGTAAAGATCTGTTTAAAGATAAAGTTTCAGTTACCTTAGCAGTAAACAACATTTTCGATTCATTTATAGATAAGCAGATTACCACAACAGATACGTATTATTTAGAATCGAATTTTAAAGGGATTGGGAGATTAATCACGGCAACATTGGTTTACCGCTTTAACCGCAAAAAAGATGAAAAGGACCGTTTGCCAGATCAGGAGTAAATTTAACAGCATGAATCTAATGAAAAATGTAAATCATTTCTTTTACAGAAATAATCAATTTACTTCTGGTCGGGTAACTGCGTTAAAGATTTCGTTCATTTTATTTTTGATCCCCATGCCTCTCACAGTGCTTAACACTAAAAAAATGAGGACAAAAGGAAAAACCTCATAACCAACAGCCCAGCTCATTCCAAAAAGCGCTAAAACAGCTAAAATTACTCCATAAATGGATACCGAGAATAGGAATTTTAAGCTTTGTTCACCATTGGTCTTTACAATTTCAAAACTTCCGTTATCTATTCTATGCCAATGATAGCCGATATATGTATTATGAACATTGTTCCAGCCGTCTTCAAACCTAATCATATCAGCAGATTGCTTTATAATCTCATAATCCAGTTTTTTTAGTTCATGACTGATATGCTCTAATAAAAGTTCTTGCGAAAGATCAACTTTCCGTTCTATTTTAAATTCGAGCCCAATGAATAATTCTTTTACCTTTAATTTCATTGGGCTCGAAAATATTATTCAGCGATTAAAAGGAAATAGTTTCTTCTGCCTTTTTGTACTACGACAAATTTATCGTTGATCAGATGCTCAGTATTGAAAACCTGCATAGGATCAGCTACTTTTTCTTTATTTATGGAAACACCTCCACCCTGTATCAGTTTCTTGGTTTCGCCTTTCGAGGGGAAAACGGTGGCCTTTTCTGCTAGCAAAGTTGCTGCATCAATCCCCTCAGCTAATTCAGATTTCGAAATGTTAAACTGTGGGATACCCTCGAACATTTCTAGCACCTGATTTTCAGACAAACTTTTTAAAAATTCTAAAGATCCGTTTCCGAATAAAAACTCAGATGTTTTAATGGCTGCTTCCAAAGCTTCTGCCGAATGGGTTTTTATAGTGATATCTTCAGCTAAAGCTTTTTGAAGGATACGCAAATGCGGTGCCGCATCATGTTCCTTTTCCAAGGCTTCTATTTCTTCTTTATTTTTAAGGGTAAAAATGCGGATCCATTTTTTCACATCATCATCTGAAGCATTTAACCAAAATTGGTAGAATTTATATGGTGAGGTTTTCTCAGGATCCAGCCAAACTGCACCACTCTCAGTTTTACCGAATTTGGTTCCATCTGCCTTTTTAATCAACTGCGTCGTAATGGCATAAGCTGTACCTGCATCTTTCCTTCTGATCAGCTCCGTACCAGTAACAATGTTGCCCCATTGATCAGATCCGCCCATCTGTACCAGGCAGTTTTCATTTTTCCATAAATGATAGAAATCGTAACCCTGAATCAACTGGTAACAAAACTCAGTAAAAGATAGACCAGAATCGCCTTCCAAACGTCTTTTTACGCTATCCTTTGCCATCATGTAGTTTACGGTAATGTGTTTACCTACATCCCTGATAAAGGTAAAAAGGTTCATATCCTTAAACCAATCGGCATTGTTAACCATTACTGCGCCATTTCCGCCTTCTTCAAATTTTAAGAATTTAGCCAATTGCTTTTTCATCCCTTTCAGGTTATGCTCAATCATCTCGGGTGTCTGAAGGTTACGTTCATCAGATTTCCCAGATGGATCGCCCACCATACCTGTAGCACCGCCAACCAAAGCAAATGGTTTGTGCCCGGCATTTTGAAAATGAATCAGTGTCATGATCTGCGTTAAGTGGCCAACATGTAACGAATCTGCCGTAGGATCGAAACCGATATAACCAGAAGTCATACCTTCGTTTAACTTTTCTTCAGTATTCGGCATAATATCGTGCAGCATGCCACGCCATCTTAACTCTTCAACAAAATTCGTCATTGTACAAACACTTTAATAATGTGCGTGCAAAGATAAAATTTTAGCTTAGTTTAAAGCAAATTAGTTGGTTTTGTAAACGAGTTATCGCAATTGCACTTTGCAGCCTCTCTATCCTTACCAACATTTTACTATTGGCTCTTTACAACCATACCAGAAAACATTACCTTGCAAGATGAACTTTTTATCCCATTATTATTTCGACCGGGCAAATAATGATGCCCATGTGGTAATGGGAACGGTTTTGCCAGATCTGATTAAAAATGCTGTAAAAGAGGCAAATTTATATCCCCAGAAGAATGAGTTCCTGTTTAAAGGAAACCCAGATGAAGAAAATCTGCTGCTTGGCTGGAAAAGACATTTAGCCGTCGACCTGCTTTTTCACTCCTCAAACTTCTTCCTGGAGAAAACAACCGAGCTTAAACAGCTCATTAAGCCCATTGTAGAAAATACTGCGGTTCGTCCGTCTTTTCTTGCCCACATCGGCCTGGAGTTATTGTTAGATCATTTATTGGTGGAGCACAACCTGATTCAGGTAAACCATTTTTATGATAAACTCGAAGCGGTAAAAAAAGAATCGTTAAGCGATTTTCTGGAGCACTGCAAGCTAAAAGATCCAGAAATATTTTTTGAATTTTTAACGAAATTCATCAGCAGCAAATACCTGTTGAGTTATCAGAAACTCGAAAATATCAGTTATGCCCTTAACAGGATCTGTATGCGTTTGTGGCCAGAAACATTAAGCGAGAAACAACTGCTGCAGCTTACCTTAGAATTGGGTATTTTCAAAGCTGTTTTAGAGAAAGATTACATGGATATTTTTAGGGAGATCGAGAAAAAACTGGTTTAATTATTTTGATATATTTGGAGAAAAACCAAACAACTAAATGAAAATTAAACTAATGTTCTCCTTACTGCTAATCATTTTGCAGTTTAATGCCTTTGCTCAACAGCAGATTAACGTTATTAAAAAACCAACATGGAATATCAGAGCATCTTACGATAGTAGGTACGGCTCGAAGGTAGATTTATCGGGTAATGCCATTGCCATGATTGTGGATGTTCCCCAAGCTGATTTTGCTGTAGTTACCATTGATGATAAGTTAAGCCAAAAGTGGCTTACCGAGCTTTCGGGCTTTCCAATGGCAATTGGAAAATTCAAAAATAACATTATGGTTATTGCCGCCGCAGATCGCAGTTATTTCAAAAGTTTTTCCAATCAGTTCAAAGCCTATCTTTTAGAAGAAAAAACAGGCAAATTGATCTCTGAAAAAATAATTTATGATGGAAGTAAGGATTTTGTGGAAACACCAGAATTCTTTTTTTCGGAAAATGGCGCTTATTTTAAAATGGCGACAAGACTCACAGCATTAAAGCGTAAAGTACATATAGGCTTACCAGTGGTGGGCTTTTTCACCGCACTTAAAATGGACAAAGACTTTAACGAATCTCAAAGTTATACTGTAATCGATTTTAATGATAAGCTAGAACAAATTCAAAAAATGGAGCCTGACATGCCAGATGGAGATACCTGGAAGGCATCTTGTGGTGATGATGGGAGCTTCATCATTAGTACTGTAGATGCTTCGAAAGGAAAGTGTAATGTGGCCATTTATTTAAGCAGCAGCCCAAGTCCGCTCAAAACAGTGAGTATTCCTGTTGATGCTTTTAATCAGGAAGATATTTCGTCAATTACTTTTGCAAGCAGTAAAAAACCATTGATCAATTATATTGGTATATTCTACAAAAATGCGAATAAAGAGCGCTCTACTTTGATTGCAAGAATCGATTTTAATAACGGAAGCTTCACCTCTACCAAAGAAGTATTTGATAAAGCCCATATTAAAGAATTACAGAAATCTTTTGTGCCTGCCAATAAGAAATTCGACGACCTACATTTCTCTGACGCTAAAGACATGAATATTAGGCATATTTCAGAATACAACAATACACTTCTTGTTACTATTTCTCCAAAATACAGCGTTTCCAGTAGCCATGGTTCGTTTACATCAGAAGGCTCAGTACTGATGAATGGATATGATACCCAGATGAAACCGCTTTATCACCAATTTTTACCCCGTGCTTACTTAAGCCGTAGTATGGGAGAAGGCTCGGATGTATCATTTAACCAAACAGAAAATACGCTTCGTATCCTCGCCAACCAGTCAGATGGTGGTTCTGTTGCCACCATGTATGCAGAAATGGATCTCGGATCGGGCACAATAAACAAGATCAATATGATTCCGAAAGATGATATCAAAAGTTCTTATTATGCCAACACAGAATCGATCAGCTGGCTAAATAATAGCTTTGTTATTCCATTCGTAGAGCGTATGGGCATTTTTAGCAAGAAGGTAGATTTACAGCTTTTACAACTAAAATATTAATCACTCTGCTCCTTTTTCTATATTTGTCTTATGTCGCTAACTGCAATAAAAGAAGAAATGGATGCCCTGGTGGCCGAATTAAACCAGCACAATTACAATTATTATGTGCTGGCTATGCCTACCATTGGTGATTATGAGTTTGATAAAAAATTAAAGCGCCTGACCGAGCTCGAAAAAGCAAATCCTGATTTTGCCGATCCGAATTCGCCTACGCAGCGGGTTGGTGGCGATATCACCAAAAATTTTGTTACCGTAAACCATAAATACCCCATGTTATCGTTGGGGAATACCTATAACGAACAAGATCTCCGTGATTTTGATGAACGCATCCGTAAAGCTATTGGCGACAATTTCGAATATGTTTGTGAGTTAAAATTTGATGGTCTCTCCATCAGTCTTACTTACGAAAATGGCAAACTTTTAAGGGCAGTTACCCGTGGTGATGGCGCAAAAGGTGATGATGTAACTAACAATGTCAAAACCATCCATACCATCCCTCACCAAATCAAATCGACCATTGCCCCTGAACATTTCGAAATCCGTGGGGAGATTTTTATGCATAAAGCTGCTTTTTTACGACTAAATGCTGCCCGCGAAGAACTTGGTGAAATCCCCTATGCAAATCCCCGAAACTTTGCATCGGGCACCATAAAAATGCAAGACAGCAAGGAAGTAGCTAAACGGCCCTTAGATGGTTTTATTTATTTCTTGTACACCGATAAAAATGAATTCAAAACCCATTGGGAAAGTTTAAATGCCGTAAAAGATTGGGGTTTCCATGTTTGCGAGCATAACCGACTAGTTTCTAACATCGATGCTGTGCTGGAATTTATCCATCATTGGGAAAACGAACGTTTTAAACTAAGTTACGATATTGATGGCATTGTAATCAAAGTAAATAGTTATGCACAACAACAAGAATTGGGTTTCACCTCCAAATCTCCGCGTTGGGCCATTTCATATAAATACAAAGCAGCAGAGGTTGAAACTGTTTTGGAAAAAGTAACCTATCAGGTAGGCAGAACAGGTGCAGTTACGCCAGTTGCCAATTTAAAACCTGTATTATTGGCCGGCACTACCGTTAAACGTGCCACTCTGCACAATGCAAACGAGATAGATCGTTTAGATTTACATGAAGGTGATACCGTTTATGTTGAAAAAGGTGGTGAGATTATCCCGAAAATCATTAAAGTAAATCTTGAGAAACGGTTGCAGGGAGCCATCAAAGTGCATTATCTTCATCATTGTCCTGAATGTGGAACCGAACTGATCAGAAAAGAGGGTGAAGCGGTACACTACTGCCCTAATGATGAAGGTTGTCCGCCGCAGATTGTAGGTAAAATTCAGCACTTTATTTCGCGGAAAGCGATGAACATTGATGGGCTCGGTGATGAAACCATCGAAACCTTTTACAAACATGGCCTTGTAAGGCACATCAGTGATTTATATACCCTGCATCAAAAATCGGATCAACTGAAAACCTTAGACCGTTTCGGAGAACGATCGATCGAGAACATGCTCACCGGAATTGAAAAGTCGAAGGAAATGCCCTTCGAGAAAGTGCTTTTTGGCTTGGGTATCCGATATGTTGGCGAAACAGTTGCAAAAAAAACTGCTGCTGGCGTAAAGAATATCGACAACCTTTCTAAGGCTACCGTAGAGGAATTAATCACCATTGATGAAATCGGTCAGCGGATTGCAGAGAGTATTGTTGAGTATTTTGGAAAATCTGAGCATTTACAGCAGGTAGAATTATTAAAATTAGCCGGATTACAGTTTGAAATTGAAGAAAAAGTAATTACGCTTGATAGTGATAGGCTTATTGGAAAAACATTCGTAATTTCGGGCGTTTTTGAAAATTTTAGTCGTGATGAGCTAAAAGATATGATTGAGGCCAATGGAGGCAAGATGCTGAGCGGTATTTCGGGCAAATTGAATTACCTGGTAGCAGGCGATAATATGGGCCCATCGAAACTGGAAAAAGCGAATAAGCTAAATGTTCCGATCATCAGCGATGCCGAACTTTTAGAGATGATAAAATAAAATGAGAGAGAGTGATTGAATTAGTGAATGATAGAATGTAGCAGATACTCTATCATTCACTAATTCAAAATTCAATAATTATAAATTAAAATGAACAAATTTCAGGGTACTGGTGTAGCATTAGTTACGCCTTTCAACACAGATGGATCAGTTGATTATAATGGCTTAAAAAACCTGATTAATCATTTGATAGAGGGAGGGATAGATTACCTCGTTTCTTTAGGTACAACCGGCGAAACCGCTACAATGACCAAGGACGAGAAGAAGAAGGTGTGGGCCTATACTGCTGAAATCAACAACAATAGATTACCATTAGTTGCCGGAATTGGAGGCAATAACACTTTAGCTGTGGCTGAAGACATTAAATCTTTCGATGCAGCCGGGTATAGCGCAATTTTATCTGTTAGTCCTTATTACAACAAACCTACTCAGGAAGGAATTTATCAGCACTATAAGTATTTGGCTGAAATTTCTCCTCTAGATTTGATTTTATACAATGTACCAGGTCGTACAGGAAGCAATATGAGTCCGGAAACAACCTGCAGACTGGCACATGATTTTAAAAACATCATTGCTACTAAAGAAGCATCAGGAAGTTTCGATCAGTTTAACCAGATTATGAGGGATAAACCTGCAGATTTTCTTTTAATCTCAGGTGATGACCCGGTTACCTTGCCGATGATCGCTTTAGGTGCTGCAGGCATTATTTCAGTGATCGGAAACGCTTTACCGAAACAGTTTTCCGATATGGTGAAACTTTGTTTAGCTGGCGCTTATAAAACGGCCTTGCCTGCTCATTTAAGCTTAATAGAGTTTACACGTTTGGCTTTTGCTGAGGGCAATCCGGCAGGAATAAAGGCAGCATTAAAACATTTAGGTGTTTGTGGCGATACAGTACGGTTGCCATTGGTTAAGGCATCTGCATCTTTAGAGAAATCAATTATAGCAGAGATAGAAAAACTAAGCGAGGTGGCTTAAGCGCTATCCCAATTAATATTTTTTAGAACAGATTGTTTGATTTTGCTGAAAAGTAAATGAAGACAATCTGTTTTTTTGTGCGCAAATAAAAAATTACGCAAATAAATCAACTGGCTATCAACACCTTAAAACAAAGTTCAAAAAACCAGAATGCTGCAAAAGTTTTAGGAATGTTAAAGGCATCATTATTGAAACAGCCGCTGTACACACAAATAAAACACACATGAAAAAATTAGTACTAATTGCCTTAATGGCGGTAATGGCCGTGGGCTGCAAAAGCCGATCGTATGTTGAATCTTCAATTGTAATTGGGATGCCTGAAAGTGATTTTAAAAAGGCTAATCGTTCTGCAGAATTGATGTTGGCCAATGATGATGGTACAAATGTTTACCGCATGATCTCAAACTCATTTATCCCAAAACCAGAACCTTTTACTTTCTTTTATTTTTATCAGGGTAAGCTCACACGCTTCGTAAAATCAGACCGCTTAGACGATTATAAATTTATCCGATAATTTATTAAAAGGGGGGTGTCCGAAAAGCTCCCCCCTTCAGCGCCTTAATAATAATTCAAGGCTTAAATTCAAACCAATTGGTGAGCCAACATAGTTAAAAATCTCATTATCGATAGCAATGGGCACCGTTATCTTAAAAATCCTTCACCAATTGTCGTAACGTCTTCCGCGGCATTTGATAGAATAACTATCCCAATCTTTCTTTCTACATCAAAACCAACGAAGGATCTGAAACCGCCGGTTCCGCCAGAATGATGCAAATAGGAGTTCGGGCCACTCTTAGTAATTCTCCAACCAAGCCCCATACTTTGATTTCTCCCTTCAAAAGTAGACTGATGACTTAATGCAATTGCCTTTTTCAAAGGTCCTCTCATCTCCATTTGCGCACAGGTATATTTAACCATATCATCCAATGTGGAGCGAATTGCTCCCGAGCCCTTTAGTGATGCCAGCTCCCAGGGTACGGTTGTTTCACCGATTTCATTATAACCTTGCGCAAAGTTTTTTTGATTAGCGTCGTTTAGTGTAACGCTGGTATTTCTCATATCTAAGGGATCACATATCCGGCTTACAATCAACTGCTCAAAGCTGTTTCCATACTTACGTTCCAGTATAGTGCCCAGTACACCTGCACCGTAATTGGAGTAGGAAAATACTGTTCCAGGCATTATAGCAGGCTTATAATGTCTCAAAAAACTGTAGAGCGAATCAGATAAGTAGTGCTTGTACGGATCTTTTGGATCTATTTTGCCCTTAAAAATATTACTAGGCAATCTGGGGAAACCAGAAGTATGGTTAACTAAATGTTGTAAAGTGATCGGTTTGCTTTGAAAACTCAGTTCTGGTATCGAATCCGGCAGGTAAAGATTAATTGGGTCTGTGAGTTTCATCCTACCAGATACTACTTCCTCGGCAAGAAGCAATGCATTGAAAGTTTTTGTCACCGAGCCAATCTCAAATATAGTGTTTGCCGCGTCGGGTAATTGATCTACTGTTTTTTTAACTGAACCGTAACTGTATTTACGTACTTGTCCGTTATGGATAAATGCTAGCTCTAGGCCGCAGGTATTCCCTTTTTGTATATAAGGTCTCACCACTCGCTCTACCCAGAGATCCAAGGAGTCTTTAAGCAGATTATTGCTGGCTGCCCGTGAAGATTTTTCAGCAATCACTACAGGAACAGTTGCAAAATTTAACCTACTGATTTTGCCTTGCTCATCAATTTTAAGCGAAAATATCTGGCGGGAGTTTTCAAATACTGCCAAATAATCAACTCCGGTTTCATTTTCATCCTTAAATTCATAACTTGTCCAATCTCCCACCTTAGCATGAAACTTGCTCATACCAATGGTAAATTGCTCGCTGGTCATCTTCTTCTGAAATCCTGGTGATGTAAGGAAATATATTTGATCTGGCTGGTTCGCGTTAAAATTCATCTGTACTTTTACGGCGATGGACTCATAAGATTGTCTTTTGTGCTGTGCATATCCGAGATTTACACCGAACAATGTGATGCAAAGGCTAAGTTTAAGGATGGATATTTTACGCATAGGGTACATCAAGTCTTTATCAAAATAGATGTAAATTCGATTAAAAAAAAGCGGATTTGTTACAATGTTCGCGAGATGCCAAAAAGTAAATGCCATTTTCAGACTGGCTATGATAGCAACAACTTAAGAGAAATCGTAGTGAAAGTACCTAAAAAACGATTGTTAAAACCTTTCGTATCTTTTAAAAATGAAGATCAACAGGTTATGGGAAAATAATACTCAAAATGATAAAATGGCCTAATGTTTTATCAGCATCCGAAAACTTCAACTTTGATATAACGAAAAAGAGGATGTCTTTTTGTACACCCTCTTGGTTTAAAGATCTTTGCTAAGCAATCAATTTATTTCTTCTTTCCATCAGCAGGTTATCCTGCCAAACACCTTTTGACTTCCCTATTTTTTCGCGATAGCCCACTACCCTGAAGCCTGCTTTTTCATGAATCTTCAATATGGCCGAATTTTGCAAAAATATCCCAGCCTGAAGCATCCAAATGCCTTTATTTTCACTTTCTTTAACCAAGGCATCTAACAATAAAGAACCTATCCCCTGGCCTTTATAACCATGTTTAACATACACTTCTATCTCACCTACCCTACCGATATCATAATTTGCCGATACTGGCAAAAGCGCACACCAGCCTATAATTTCTTTATTTTTCCAGGCCACAAACCTACAAGCTTTAAGGTGTGAAGAATCCCAGTCTTCCCAAGAAATATCAGGTGTCCTAAAACTCGCAGTACCTGTCTCAATTCCCTCTTGATAGATAGTCCTAATCTCTTCCCAATCAGCAGATCGCATGATTTTTATCATAGTCTTAATCAATTTTGGCCAATATCAGCCTATGAAACCTATTATTTATGTTTGTTTTACGAAATTAGTCAAACATGCACCTTATAGTGCATAATACAGAAGCAAGTTTGTCCTGAATTATAAATCAACACAACTATAGAATAAAAAATACCTTAAGAGTGCCTTTCCGTAACAGAAACGTTAAATTAAAGTTTTTCCTGATTTAGGGTTTTAGAATATTCGATCGGACTCATTCCTACTAATTTTTTAAAGGAGCTATAAAAAGCACTCCGTGAAGAAAAACCTGCGCTGTAGGCGAGTGCCTCTAGCGTAAAGTTCTGCATGATATCACGATTCTGGATGCTTCCTTTAATCCAATTTACACGATACTGATTAATATAATCAATAAAGCTTTTATTGAAATAGTTGTTTAATACCACAGAAAGTTCATGGCTGCTTATGCCGATCCTTTGGGCGAGAGAATGGAGCCTAATATCCTTTTGCCTGAACAGCTGGTGTTTGTTAACATAGAGCTCTAATTTCTGCCCACATTCTGCCAGATCTCTGCTCTGCTCTTTGGGTTTCGAAAAATTTTTCTTGATGGATAATAGTGTTGATGCTTTAACATTCAACAGTGAAGCTACGAGCGCTAGGGGCAGTCGGTCTAAATATCCCGGGTTGGTTTTAGCAAAATACAGATATCTCTCCTTTGCATTCCCCACACGGATAATGTGCGCTCTTTGCTGGGCATCTTTATAATATTTCTCCAAAATAACCCTAAAGATATAATTGAGATCGAAGTGGTGCGCAAAAAGACGATTGAGTTCATTATTATGGATGGCCAGCAGATCCGTATCTTCTACAGCTACCACATATTCCTGGGAATAACCCGATCCATGAAGACCGGATATAGAACTTACAAAATCATTTTCAACTGAGATATAGGTGGTTATTTTTTGTTTATTATGGGTAGTGCAACCCATTAAAGCTCCCTTAACAATGAAGTAGATGTATTCGCATACTTCATTCTCATTGAACAATATCTGGTCTTTTTTAATCCTGAGCCTTAAGAGATGTTGCTCAAATTCTTTTTTCAATTTAATATCTACAGGATACACCCTACTCAGTATGCTTAGCACATACTCCACATCTTTACTGTCTGCTTTATTGTATTGCAAATGTTTTGACACCTTATACTGTTAATAATGTTATCACTTCATACCAAATGATTGGCGCACTTCAGTATTCTACTTACTTTGCCTTAACACAAAGCTTGCAATATATCTTAAAATCAAAATTTCCGCTTAATGTTTGTAATCTAAAAGACTACTTGGAGTAAATAAAAAGAAAGCTAAGAAAACTTATGCAATGAAGGCTAATTTGTCTTATATATTTTACAGTAAAGATGGCATTTAGTGATAAATAATAACAACAAGAGAAAATATAGTATACAAAAAAGCCTCAGAAAATTTCTGAGGCTTTTCAATATTCATATTTTGATCGTTTAAGCTTTGTTTTTGGTTTCCTGAACCTCCAAACGGATGGCCTGAGCTAAGTTTTTCAAATCCTGCATACCTTTACGTATACGGGTTCCAGCTGCGCTGTTACCTTTGTTATAAAATTTGTCTGCATCAGCTTCCAAAGCTGCCACTAAACTCTTTACTTCTTCGAATTTTTTCATTTTTAATTACTCCTATGGTTCTTTAAGGTTTTAGTTTTTAATTATCTACTCTAATTTAAAGGGTTTGATGAAATAAAAAAATTTTTAGAACAATAAAAAACAGCCTTCTATGCCATTTTTTTCCACATTCTATCCATTTATAAACATATCACCTTAAAAAAAATACACAAAAGTAGCTGAAATACAGCTTTTTGCAAAAATAAGCCTCATAAAAAAGCCCTTTAAACGTATTTAAAGGGCTCTGTAAAAATTTTTATAGATCTTAAACGGTAGCGAAAAGATTCTCTTTATAATATCCGTTTTCTAATTTTTCAGCAACTTCGCTAAAAGCATCTAAAGTACGTTGTACATCTTCTAGCGTGTGTACGGCTGTAGGAATTAAACGGAGTTCGATCATACCTTTTGGAATTACAGGATAAACTACGATTGAGCAAAAGATGCTATAATTTTCGCGTAAATCGTAAGTAATTGCAGTGGCATCTGAAAGTTCACCTTTTAAGAAAACCGGAGTAACTACAGAATCGGTAACACCTAAATCGAATCCGCGTTCGCGTAATCCTTTTTGAAGGGTCATTGCAATTTCCCAAAGTTTATCTTTCAATTCAGGTTTGCTTTTTAGCAATTCTAAGCGTTTTAATAAACCGATTACCATTGGCATAGGTAATGCCTTAGCAAAAGTCTGAGAACGCATGTTATACCTTAAGAAATTGGTAATTTGTTCTGTTGAAGCAACAAAGGCACCAATACCTGCCATTGATTTGGCAAAGGTTCCAAAGTAAACATCAATTCCTTCAATACAGTCTTGCGCTTCGTGTGTGCCAGCACCAGTTTTCCCCATAGTACCGAAACCATGCGCATCATCAACCAAAATACGGAAATTGAAATCCTTTTTAAGATCAACGATTTCCTTTAATTTGCCCTGAGCGCCACTCATTCCGAAAACACCTTCAGTAATTAAAAGAATTCCACCTCCGGTTTCTTCGACCAATTTGGTAGCACGTTCTAATTGCTTACGGGCACTTTCAATATCATTATGTTTGTAAACAAAACGTTTACCCATATGCAAACGTAATCCATCTACAATACAGGCATGCGATTCTGCATCATATACCACCACATCATTTCTGTCAACCAAAGTATCAATAATGGATACCATGCCCTGATAGCCGTAGTTTAATAAAAATGCATCGGGTTTACCTACAAATTCTGCAAGTTCTTGCTCCAACTGTTCGTGATAGTTTGAGTTACCGCTCATCATACGGGCACCCATAGGATAAGCCATACCGAATTTTGCAGCAGCTTCTTCATCTGCTTTTCTAACTTCCGGGTGATTGGCTAAGCCTAAGTAGTTGTTTAAACTCCAAACCAAATGCTCTTTTCCGCGAAACTGCATATGAGGTGCAATTTCTCCCTCTAATTTTGGAAACGAGAAATACCCATGAGACCATTTCTGGTGTTGGCCAAGAGGTCCCATGTGCTTTGCTATCTTATCAAATATATCCAATGTATTATGTGTTTTTTATAATAAAATTTTGCGAATTTAAGCTTTATTCGTCTTAAAATCAACCTAATGATCTTTTAGGTGTTAATTAAGATTTTTTAATACTCCAATTTTATGCCAAAAAAGCCCCGATTTTACAACGGGGCTTTAAAATTATATTTGGTTCGTTTTAATCAACGTTATCGTGCAAGAAAGAATTGTTAGGTCTAATCTCTGTACCACCATCCTGATCATTGCTTAACGTAAATCTACTTACCTGCGATTCAGAAGAATGCTGAACTTGTTGCAACTGCATTTGCTTGCGTTTGTAAGCAGGTTCGTTTTCTAATTCCTGTAAACCATTGGTTGTACGCAATTTCATACTTAAATCTTTTAAACGTAAGATACGCTCTTTAGATTTTTTCAATTGCTCTTCCATCGATTCATCACTTTTGTCGTCATCTAAACCAACAACCGGCATTTCGATTTCTGGCTCAGGCTCAGGCATTGGCGGCATTTGGGCAACTGGTGTTTCGAACACAAAATTAGTTTCTGCTAATTTAACTTCGAATTCAAATCCGGTTTCCTTTGCTTCTTCCACCTGAGGCTCTTCTTCAATTAAAGTATGGCGAACCACGTTATTTTCTGGCTCCTGAACTTTTTGAGGTTCAGATTTATTGAACATACCACCAAAAAGATCTGCTTGCGAAACTTCTTCCTTAGTTTTTAAAACAGGCTCGTAAGATGGCGTTGTTTTAGGTTGAATGAAAGAGTTTACAGGTTCAACGGGACGAACTAGCGGTGCTTCTTCAGGTGTTAAAAGTGATATTTTCTTTTTATTTTTTTCTTCGTTTACACGTTCTTCTGATGTTTGAAAACCGGTTGCAATAATGGTTACAGAAAGCTTATCACTTAAAGATTCGTCCGTACAGTTACCCCATATTAGATCAGCTGACAAACCAGCTTTCTCCTGAATATAATCGGTAATGATCGAAACCTCATCCATGGTTACCTCACGCAAACCTGAGCTGATGTTCAATAAAATATAACGGGCACCTTCGATTTCATTATCTTTTAACAATGGAGAAGCTAAAGCACCTTCAACAGCCTGCAATGCACGGTCATCCCCCTCAGCGGCGAAACTACCCATAATGGCTACACCGCTATCTTTCATTACGGTACGCACATCCTTAAAATCCACGTTGATATAACCCGGAACGGTAATGATCTCTGCAATACCTTTTGCAGCCGTCGTTAAAATATCGTCGGCCTGACCGAAGGCAGAACCCAGGGTTAGGTTTCCGAAGATTTCGCGCAGGCGATCGTTAGAGATAACCAGGTAAGAATCTACATATTTTTTCAACTCTTCCATTCCCTCGTCGGCCTGCAGTCTACGTCTTTTTCCTTCGAAAGAAAATGGTGTAGTAATGATGGCTACAGTTAAAATATCAAGTTCTTTAGCTGCTTTCGCAATGATTGGAGAAGCGCCTGTTCCAGTACCACCACCCATTCCTGCTGTAATAAAAAGCATTTTGGTTGTACTACCTAACATTGCCTTAATATCATCTATATTCTCTATAGCTGAGTTTTTACCAACCTCAGGGATAGAACCAGCCCCCATTCCTTCGGTTAAACTAGCCCCTAATTGTACCTTGTTAGGTATCGGGCTAGATTCCAAAGCCTGGGCATCTGTATTACAAATAATAAAATCCACACCAGTAATACCAGACAGGTACATATGGTTCACTGCGTTGCCGCCACCGCCTCCAACACCAATTACCTTGATGATTGAAGACTTATCTTTTAACATTTCGAACTGCATATCTTTATGAATCAGTTGTTTAAAAATTTTAAATTCTGTTCATTACTCAATGTAATATTAACACTTTTTCAACAGACGTTTTCCACAACTGTTAATAATGTGGAAAACTCATCTTTTGTGGAAAAGTAATTAACTTTTTAAGTAATCTTCATCACTCACATTCATATCATCCTGAATGAAAGTTCTTGTTTTTGCCAGTAATTTATCGAACAAACCTGGGCCACGTTTCTCCTTTTCTTTTGCTGTTTTTGGTTTTTCTACAAAAACACCAGGTTGTTTCATTTCTTCAATTAATTCTTCAGCTTTCTGGATTCCTTTAATCAGCAAGCCTACGCTGGTTGCATACATTGGGCTTTTCAGATCATCGTAAATGGCTTTAGGCATATCTTCGTATTTAGATAGGTGCTCGTTCGGGTAACCAATACGGCAATCTAAACCAGTTACATATTCAACCGCCTGCGATAAGTGTTTTAATAAAGCACCACCACCTGTAATTACAATACCACCGATGAGTTTTTTCTCATACCCTGAAGATTTGATCTCATAATATACGTGCTCGATGATCTCTTCCATACGGGCCTGAATAACGTAAGCAAGGTTTTTAACCGAAATCTCTTTTGGTTCACGGCCACGCAAGCCCGGAACGCAAATAATTTCGTTTTCTTTATTTTCCTCAGCCAACGCCGAACCAAAACGTGTTTTTAACAACTCAGCCTGGTTGCGCATTACAGAGCAGCCCTCTCTGATATCTTCGGTTACACTATTACCACCAAAAGGAATAACTGCCGTATGACGGATAATACCTTCATGGAAAATGGCTATATCTGTAGTACCACCACCAATATCAACCAATGCAATACCAGCTTCTTTTTCTTCCTCGCTCAACACCGATTCAGAAGAAGCCAATGGCTCAAGAATTAAATCCTGAGTTTGCAGCCCTGCATTGTTTACACATTTAATAATGTTTTTTACAGCCGTAACCTGACCAGAGATAATATGGAAGTTAGCTTCAAGGCGAACCCCTGCCATACCGATCGGATCTTTGATTCCCGGTTCGTTATCGATGGTAAATTCTTGTGGCAATACATGAATGATCTCCTCACCCGGTGGCATTACCAGTTTAAACATATCATCAATCAATTTATCGATATCTTTTTTACCGATTTCGTTGTTTAATTCTCTTCTTGTTAAAATTCCTCTGTGCTGTAAGCTCTTAATGTGCTGACCAGCAATACCCACATTTACCACCTGTATCTCTACATTGGATTGTCCGCTTGCTACTTCAACTGCTTGAGCAATACCCTGCACTGTTTTTTGAATGTTAGAAACCACTCCGCGTGTCACTCCCGCCGATTCTGCCTTGCCTATTCCTAAGATTTCTATCTTACCGTGCTGTGTTCTACGACCAACGATAACACAAATTTTTGTAGTACCGATATCCAATCCTACTACGATGGGCGACTGACTGGTAAATTTTGCCTTGTCCATATTCGTTAATTTTGCTGAGTTTTATACTGTTTTTCCAGGGCTCTGATTTCTTTCTC
Organism: Pedobacter sp. SG908; assembly: GCF_011759615.1. Lineage (NCBI taxonomy): Bacteria > Pseudomonadati > Bacteroidota > Sphingobacteriia > Sphingobacteriales > Sphingobacteriaceae > Pedobacter > Pedobacter sp. SG908. The sequence goes on along the minus strand of NZ_JAAOYY010000001.1, from coordinate 550,588 downwards.
TCTTGCTTCTTTCTCTTTTTTTAATTGAGCCTCAGATTTTGCCGGCTTTGGCTGTGTTATTACCGTTTGCTTCGGTTTCTCTTTTTTATCCGCAGGTTTCGTTTCCCTTGGTTTTGTAGCTGACATAACTGTTAGCTTTTTTACTTCTGTTTTAACTGGTGTTGTTTTTTTCGGCTCTACCTTTTTAGGTTCGGCTTTTTTTACTTCAACCTTTTTTGGTTCAACCTTTGGAACTTCAATTTTTTTAGGCTCCACTTTTTCTTGTTGATCAGCCTCTGGCCGATCGTCCATTGTGGCAACAATTGTGCTTTTGATTAATGAGTCAGTCACGCTTCGCTGTATCCTCAAACTATCGGCTGCAGAAATTGTTTTTGCTTTTTTTCCAAGACCTGTTGAGTCTCTTTTTTCACAAACAATCTGATTGGTATATTTAATGTTTATGGTTTTATAGGTATCCCATCCTACCTGTGGCATTGCTTTTTTATAAAACAGCAACAGGTTTTTCATTTTCTTTTCAAGCGAATCGGCATTACCCAAAACAATACGTTGATTGCCTACTCTTGGTATCAGTTCGATGTCGTTTTTCTGATCTACCACGATCTGTTCGATCTGCGAATCCCAAAGGGTATCTTTTTTAATATACTGTGCCGTTTTGTATAAATCTCTTGCCAATTGTGTATGCAAAGTATCAACCCTACTACCAAAAACCTCTGTAATATGTCCTGTTGCTACAAGCACATCAGCTGTAAAATTTGATGAGATAGGCATTTTCAGTCCATCATTATCAATATAAAAATCCTGCCCGTTTTCGTTCAATATGCGAAGGATCGGCTGACGTTGTTTTACTTCAATGTGCAGCACCCCATCCATATCTACATATACTTTAGCAAAACCGATATAAGGGTTAGACTGCAGTTTTTTCTCGATCTTATGAATATTGATATTTTCGAGGTTACGTCCTAAAAGCACACCTTGATCTTCTTTTAAAATAGCATCTATTTCTTCGCGTTCAATAAAATTATCAGCTCCGGGAATCAGGATCTTAACATCAGTACATTTAACAGTCTGTTTCTTCACATTGATAAAACTTAAAAGCACAACCACCCCTGCCAGGCTGATCAGCCAGGCAAAGCCAGTAAAAATTGTGCTCCAGTTTATCCGTTTAAGCATTGTTTAAAGTATTTTTAAGGGGTTCGATAATCGTGTCGATATCTCCCGCACCTACTGTTAAAATTAATTCAGGTTTTGTATCCTTAACATACTGAACCACAAAATCTTTTCCACATATTTTTTTATCTGCCAAAGTGATTTTATCCAATAAAAACTGAGCATTTACCCCCTCAAGCGGTAATTCTCTTGCTGGATAAATCTCCAGCAGTATCAGTTCGTCAACAGTGCTTAAAACTTTTGCAAAATCATCTGCAAAATCCCTCGTTCTCGTGAATAAGTGGGGCTGAAAAATTACCGTCAACTTTTTATCTGGATACAATTGCCTCACTGCATCAAAACAAGCTCTCAGCTCTTCAGGATGATGCGCATAATCATCTATATAAATCTGACTGCCATTATTTACAATATATTCGAAGCGGCGTTTAACCCCCTTAAAATTTGCAACTGCCTGTTTCACTTTTTCTGCATCTATGCCCAACTGTAAGGCAATAGCAATGGCAACCGTTGTATTTTCTACATTGTGCTTACCGGGAAGCATTAAACTAATATCTTTGATGCTTTGAGTACTATCTGTATAATCAAAAACAAATTTCGCCCCTTCTACCCTTAAATGCTCTGCTCTTGCCGTTGCTGTTGAACTTGCGGCATAACTGATGCTTTTCTCCAGCGGCAATCCTTCGTGCGCATAAAGCACACCTTCGGCTTTGAGCTGACCTGCAAACAAACGGAAAGATTCTTCGAGATGGCTTTTATCTCCATAAATATCCAAATGATCGGCATCCATGGAAGTAACCACCGCTACATCTGGGTGGAGGGTTAAAAACGACCGATCGTATTCATCGGCCTCTACCACTACTACATTGTTTTTACCGAAAAGCACATTACTGTTATAGTTACTGGTTATTCCACCCAAAAAAGCGGTACAATCGTAACCCGTATCTTTTAAAATATGCGCAACAACAGATGATGTTGTGGTTTTGCCATGTGTACCCGCAACCGCAATACAGAACATTCCTTTACTAATAATCCCTAAAACCTCAGATCGTTTTTTGAGCGCAAAACCATTATTTATAAAATGATTTAAAATTTTAGCGTCTTTTGGAATTGCTGGTGTGTAAACCACCAGGGTATCATCATGATTATCCAAAAATGCGCAAGGCAATGAAGAGGCTTCATCAAGGTAGGTAATGAGAATACCTTCCTGCTCTAAGGTTTCAGTCAGTTTGGTCCTGGTTTTATCGTAGCCGCAAACCACCTGACCACGTTTAGCAAAATAACGGGCAAGCGCACTCATGCCGATACCACCGATACCTACAAAGAAAACCCTATTTATTTTACTTAGTTCCATTTTTTTAAGCTGAAAGTTGAAAGACCAAAGCTTAAAGCTTGCCTTTCTATTGTTTTATTTTTTATTTTCTATCGCATTAAGATTGTGCTTCGGACCTTGCAATGACGATCTGTCGTTACTTTGGTCTTTATGCTTTAGTCTTCAAGCTTATTTTATCAATTTCAATACTTCGTTCGCAATAATTTCATCTGCTTCCGGCAATGCCATCTTAGCTACATTTTCAGCTAGTTTTTCGCACTGTTCTTTATTTGCCAGCAATGCCAGCGCTTCTTTAACCAGGGTATCTTCTGCAGCGCGATCGTTAATTAGTATTGCAGCTCCATTTTTAACCAATGCCATCGCATTTTTAGTTTGATGGTCTTCCGCTACATTTGGCGAAGGCACCAATATCACTGGTTTTTTAATTAAACAAAGTTCTGCTATGGTTCCGGCTCCTGCCCTGCTCACAATTACATCTGCTGCTGCATAGGCCAGATCCATTTTATTTAAAAACTCGAGAATGCGAACATTCGGATGGTATTCTAAGCCCAATCTTTCTATAATCCCTTTGTAGTAATACTTACCTGTTTGCCAGATCACCTGCACATCTTGTGCTATAATCTCGGGCAAATGTTTTTCAATCGCCTTATTCAGTGTGCCCGCACCTAAACTTCCGCCGGTAACCATAATGGTCTTTTTCAGTGGATCTAGTTTCAATAGTTCGGCACCAGCATGGTGTTTACCTTTAATATCAACTACTTCCTGGCGGACAGGATTACCTGTTTTCAAAATCTTGTCTGCAGGAAAAAACTGATCCATACCATCAAAGGCGACACAGATTTTCGAAGCTTTTTTACCTAACCACTTATTGGTTACGCCGGCATAAGAATTCTGTTCCTGGATGAGGTAAGGAATGCCTTTCAAAGAGGCCGCATACAACAAAGGCCCAGAGGCATAGCCGCCAACACCTACTACAGCATCGGGCTTAAAGTCATTAATAATCTGCATGGCTTTACGCACACTACCGATTACCTTGAACGGGAGTGCCAGATTTTTAATAATCGAGCCACGTTGCATCCCGCTAATGTTCAGTCCTATAATTTTATATCCGGCTGCAGGAACTTTTTCCATTTCCATTCGGCCTATTGCACCCACAAATAAGATTTCACAGGCTGGCTCCATGCGTTTTAGCGCATTGGCTATGGCTACGGCGGGAAAAATATGCCCGCCCGTGCCACCACCTGATATGATAATTTTTGGGGAATTATTCATTTTATATTTAATTATTGAATGATAGAATTTTGAATGAGTGAGTGCTACAGGCAATTCCTTCATTCTTTAATTCAATCATCACTCCTTCAATCACTATTTATTATTACTTACTGTTTTTCTTGCCTTAGCTACAATTGCCAAAATTTCATTTACTTCTTTTAATAATGGCTGAGCTTTAACTAAATCCGAAATTCCAGATTCGGTTAAAATTTCAATCCAAAAAGCTGTTTCATCAGCCTCTTCTACAACTATGCTAAGTTTTGCGTAAAACTCAGCTTTTGACCTGCTTCTACAGGCTGCTCTATAATTTGATCCAACTGAAGAAGAGGAACGCATAAATTGCCTACCTAATATTCTTGCTTCTTCGGTTTTTGGTAATGCTTGATAGAACTTAATTGAATCTAAAACCAACTTTTTTGTTCTTGCTTTTATTGCCGTAACAAAATCTATTTTACTAACATTCTCCATCATTTATTAATTTAATTTCAACTTTAAAACTTTGGGATGTTTTATTCAATTTCTAATTCACTCAAATCATTAATCATTGCATAAATTCAATTATTCACTAATTCAATCATTAATTACGCTATCGCCGGAATCTCTCCAACAATTATTTTATTATTTACTTTTTCTTCTTTCGGCGTCAATTTGGCATTTTCTTCTACATCGCGGCTCACACTGAGTATAATGCCGAAAGCCACACTTGTGAAGATCATTGATGTACCGCCCATGCTTACCAACGGAAGCGGAACCCCAGTTACCGGACCCAGCCCTACAGCTACAGCCATATTCGCAAAGGCCTGAATGGTCAGACTAAAACTTAGTCCGGCTGCCAGGAGCGCACCGAAGGCCTTGGGTGCCCGGGTTACGATCTTGATACATCGATATAAAAGCACCAGGTATAGTATCATGATTACAATTCCTCCCACGGTTCCCCATTCTTCAATAATAATGGCGAAAATAAAATCGGAATACGGGTGTGGTAGGAAATTGCGTTGTGTACTATTACCTGGTCCTTTACCAAAAACACCACCAGTAGCCAAGGCAATTTTTGCCTGATCTGCCTGGAAAGTTTTATCTGAATGCTGCATTTCGGGATGCATGAACGTATTGATTCGCGACATGTAGGTTTTTCTTCTTGGGCCCAAAAAGAAAACGAACAACAGGAGCACAAAACCGCCTGCACACACAATTGCGATCTGTTTAATACTGATCCTACCGATAATTAACAGCAATATACTTACACCAAACAGCATTAACGCTGTAGATAGATTGGCCAGTGCGATTAAAACAAACACCACACAAACCGAACCCATAATTGGTATAAATGACTCTTTAACGTTTTTAATATTTTCTTGCTTTTTAGTCAACATCCGGGCCAAAAAGGTAATCAAGGCCAGCTTGGCCAGATCGGAAGTTTGAAAGGTTAATCCGATTACTGGTATTTTAACCCACCTCGAAGCATCGTTTAAGTTGGTTCCAAATATCAAGGTATAAAAAAGCAAAGGAATGGTCACAATCATCAGCACTTTAGAAATACCGGCATAATAGCGGTAATCGAGGAGGTGGGCAATATAGATCATCCCGATACCCATCAACACAAAAATTAAGTGTTTGGTAAGCAAAAGCTTTTCTACGGTTTCTCCTTTTTTATACGCCAGGGTACCTGTTGCACTGTATACTGCCATTACAGATATAAGCGAAAGCAGGATGATGATCAACCAGATCCATCTATCGCCTTTTGTTTTATTAAGTAGTGCCTGCAACATATATTGAGCCTCCTATTATAATTCTCTAACAGCCGCTTTAAACTGGTTTCCGCGGTCTTCATAATTTTTAAACAAATCGAAACTTGCACATGCTGGTGAGAGCAAAACGGTATCGCCACGTTTAGCCAGGTGGAAAGCAATCTGCGCAGCTTCTTCAGCCGAAAAAGTATTTACAATTACTTCTACATCATCCTCAAAAGCATCGTGGATACGTTTATTGTCTTTACCTAAGCAAACAATGGCCTTTACCTTACTTTTAACCAAATCCTTAAGCATGTTATAATCGTTACCCTTATCAACACCACCCATAATCAGCACGACATCGCTGGTCATACTTTCTAAAGCATACCAGGTAGAGTTCACATTGGTGGCTTTACTATCGTTGATAAAATCGATCCCCGAAATTTTGGCCACATGCTCTAACCTGTGCTCAATATTCTTGAAATTACCCATGCTCTCGCGAATGGATTCATTCCTTAACTCTAAAACTTTAGACACAATGCCTGAGGCCATAGAATTATAAATGTTGTGCTTGCCCTGTAAGGCTAAATCTGAAATAGACATGGTTAGTTGGTTATTAGGTTCTGTAAGGATATGTATAGTAGTTTCTTCTAAATAAGCACCCAGTTCAACTTTTTTAGTAATTGAAAATGGAAAGGCTTTTGCGATAGGCTTAATCAACGCGATGGCTTTTAGGCTCTCTTCATCGTCTGCACAATAAATGAAAACATCTTCTGCAGTTTGATTTTGAACTATACGCATTTTAGATGCGGCATAATTCTCTAGTTTATAGTCGTAACGATCTAAATGATCTGGCGTGATGTTCAGCAAAACTGCGATATCGGCTTTAAATTTGAACATATCATCGAGCATAAAACTCGAGATTTCCAGCACATAATATTCGTGATCTTCTGTAGCCACCTGGGCTGCAAAACTTTGCCCGATGTTACCTGCCAGACCTACGTTTAACCCGGCATTTTTTAAGATATGATAGGTTAATAAACTGGTAGTAGATTTACCATTGGAACCTGTAATGCAAATGGTTTTTGCCTGGGTATATCTTTTGGCAAACTCAATTTCGGAAACCACTGAAATCCCTCTGGCTACCAATTTTTTAATGATTGGAGCTGTAGGCGGAATACCTGGGCTCTTAATTACTTCAGTTGCATTCAGAATCAATTCTTCAGTATGCTTTTCAGATTCGAACGGTACACCAAGTTTTTCTAATGCAGCTTTATATTTATCGGTAATTACACCGTAATCGGAAACAAAAACCTCGAAACCTTTTGCCTGAGCCAATTTTGCAGCACCAACCCCGCTTTCTCCGGCACCAAGAATAACCACACGGCTCTGCCCGGTCATCGCTGACTTCGTATTGCTTGATGTGATATTATTCGTGCTCATTGTTTTATTTTTTTAGTATCTGGTAAATGGTATCAAGACAAGAATACCATCACACTTTTATTTTTTATTTACCACTAAGGGCATTTTAATTTTATTTCGTATTGTAATTTTAGCTTTAGTCTTTCTGTATTTAAGCCGCTAAACCTTTTAACCCACTACCTTAACTTCAATGTTACGATGGTCATAATTGCCAGCATAATTCCGATAATCCAGAAGCGGGTTACAATTTTGGCTTCGTGATATCCTTTTTTCTGGTAGTGGTGATGCAAAGGCGACATCAGGAAAATCCTGCGTCCTTCACCAAATTTCTTCTTTGTATATTTAAAATAAGATACCTGCATAATTACCGACACCAGTTCTACGAGGAATATCCCACATAGAATCGGAATCAACAGCTCCTTGCGAATCATGATGGCAAATGAGGCAATGATCCCCCCAATGGCCAAACTTCCGGTATCGCCCATAAAAATCTGCGCCGGGTAAGAGTTGTACCAAAGGAAACCAACACAGGAACCCACAAATGCACCTGCAAAAATCATCAGCTCTGCAGAGTTTGGTATGTACATAATGTTAAGGTAATCGGCCATAATGGTGTTACCCGATACATAAGCCAAAATACCGAGCGTAATCCCGATTACTGCCGAAGTTCCCGTAGCTAAACCATCAATCCCATCGGTAATGTTTGCCCCGTTCGACACCGCAGTAATGATAAATACCGTTACAATCAGGAAGATGAAAAATCCATATTTCTGATAATCGCCACCCAGAAACTTCAATACCTTGGCATAATCGAACTCATTGTTCTTATAAAAAGGCATGTTCGACTTGGTTGATTTTACATCTTGTGTATAGTAAAAGGTTTCGCCCTTTTGGCGCAACACCATTGGCACAGAAGAAGTGCTTTTTACATCGTCCTGCACAGTTTCCCTCACTACAATATTTGGATGAAAGTACATGGTGCAGCCAACAATTAAGCCTAAGCCAACCTGGCCAACTACCTTAAAACGGCCTGCCAAACCTTCTTTGTTTTTTTTGAAAACTTTGATATAATCATCCAAGAAACCTACAGCACCCATCCAGATCGTGGTAATGATCATTAGGATGACATAAATATTGGAAATATTGGCAAATAATAAAGTTGGGATAAGAATACCGAGCAAAATGATGATACCACCCATTGTAGGTGTACCCTGTTTCTGCATCTGGCCTTCCAAACCTAAATTCCTTACCGTTTCGCCCACCTGTTTTTTATGCAAAAAATCAATCAGCCTACGGCCATATACCGTAGTAATAATCAGCGATAAAATAATAGAAATCGAAGCACGGAAAGTGATGTACTGAAACAACCTTAACCCAGGTATATCATAATGCTTATGCAGGTATTCGAATAATAAATATAACATTAGCTGATTGGTTTTAATTGTTCAAGTAAAATTTCTTTATCATCAAAATGGTTCCTTACACCATTAATTTCCTGGTATTTTTCGTGTCCTTTACCCGCAACAAGAATAATATCTCCCGGTTGTGCCAAATGACAGGCTGTTTTTATAGCTTCTCTTCTATCTAAAATTGATAAGGTTTTACGCTTATTTGTTGGCGAAACCCCAGCTTCCATATCGTTAATTATTGCCTGAGCATCTTCTGTACGTGGATTATCTGAAGTGAGGATCACTTTATCACTCCAATCGCAGGCCACCTGTGCCATAATTGGTCGTTTAGTTTTGTCACGATCTCCCCCGCATCCGATTACCGTAATTACCTGTTCGGTTCCTTTGCGGATATTAGCAATGGTACTCAACACATTCTGAACGGCATCTGGCGTATGCGCGTAATCTACAATACCAATAATCTTATCAGCAGAAGTGATATAATCAAATCTTCCTTCAGCACCTGATAAACGGCTCAACAAAGTCAGCACCTTTAATTTATCCTGCTCCAGTAAAATTGCGGTTCCGTAAACAGCCAGTAAGTTATACGCATTAAAAGAGCCTACAAGCTTGAAGTAAACATCTTCGTTATCGATATCTAAATGCAAGCCACTGAATTGGTTTTCGATAATTTTTGCTTTAAAATCGGCCAGTTGCTTAAGGGCATAGGTCTTTTTATGCGCTTTGGTATTCTGTAGCATCACCGCACCGTTTTTATCGTCGATATTGGTCAGCGCAAATGCCGATTTAGGCAGCATATCAAAAAATGCTTTTTTGGCTTTCAGGTAAGCATCAAAAGTTTTATGAAAATCTAAATGATCATGTGTTAAATTCGAAAATACTCCGCCAGAGAAAGTCAATCCTTCGATCCGGTGTTGTGATACCGCATGCGAACTCACTTCCATAAAACAATAATCGCAACCTGCACTTACCATATCCCTTAAAAGCTGGTTCAAGACAATTGGATTCGGTGTAGTATGTGTTGCTGCTACTACAGTATCGTTGATATAGTTCTCTACTGTTGATAAAAGCCCGGTTTTATAACCTAAATCTTTAAATAATTTAAAAAGAATGGTGGCAATGGTGGTTTTTCCGTTTGTTCCTGTAATACCGATCAGTTTTAAATCTGCTGATGGATTACCAAAATAATTACCGGCAATAATCCCTAAAGCAACCGATGTATTTTCTACTTTAATATAGGTAACCCTAAAATCATGGATTTCTGGTAAATTTTCACAGATAATTACACCCGCCCCTTGCTGAATAGTCTGCTCAATGAACTGGTGACCATCAGCAACAGTTCCCACTACCGCAAAAAAGATATCATCTTTACCTACCTTACGTGAATCGAAATTCAGTGCATTGATTTCCCTATCGGTTTTTCCAACCAATTCTTTAATCGTTACGCCATAAAGTAAATCCTGTAATTGCATTTTATTTTTTATTCTTTTTAGTATTAGGTATTTAGAATCAAGTATTAGAACCTTAAACCTTTTTACCTTCCACCTTTAATTCAACTCTATTTGTACACCCAGTCCCTTGCCCACTTTTGTTCCAGGAGCTATTGATTGGCTAATCACTTTTCCCGACCCGAAAACTTTGGTTTTTAAACCGGCATTTCCTAAAAGATACAATGCATCTTTCAGTCCCATTCCCGCCACATTTGGCATCACACCTTTACGCTCGTTATTTTCCTGAAAAACTGTTCCTGCACTGGTATCTATAATATTGTAATACTCAGATTTTGAAGCAAAAAGCGGTTTAAAACCAAATGCTTTATACACCTTCTGAGTCGCTTTACTTTGCCCTGCTTTAGTAGGTGGCGTTCCGGTATTCCCCACCAAACGGGTCGGCACATCGTTATACATCTGCATATCGCTGGCGTAAATACGATCGGCAATTTCCCTGAACACCGGACCCGAAACCGTAGCACCATAATAGGCCCCTTTTGGATCGTTGATTACCACAATCAAAGAATACTTCGGTTTATCAGCCGGAAAATACCCCACAAAAGAAGCCTGATATTGTTTATTGGCTTTATATCCCTTATTCGCATCCGCCACTTGGGCAGTACCTGTTTTACCCGCAATCAGATATAATGGATTGTAAACAACCTGCTTTCCACTGCCTTCAGTCACTACCCCTTCAAGCATTTTTTTGATTTTGCTAAGGGTAACATCCGAACAGATTTTATCATTGATCACCCTTGCCTTAAACTGTTCGATCGGATTACCCAATCTTCTGATCTCTTTTACAAAAATTGGCGCCACCATTTTTCCGTTATTAGCCACCGCATTGTACAGGGTAAGCATTTTTAATGGTGTTAACTGCATTTCATAACCGTAAGCCATTTGAGGAAGGGTCATGTTTTTGTTCCAGCTTTTGTTTGTTTTAGGATTTTTAACCACCGGCATTGCCTCGCCAGGGATCTGTAAGTCCATTTTTTGGTTCAGATGCCAATCATATAAGTGATCGGTAAATTTTATAGGATCGTTGCCATAATGCATGTTGATCAGCTTTGCAATTGCAGCATTGGAAGACGTTTCAAAGGCTTTTTTTGCAGTAACCGTTTCAATTTTCGGGTGTGAATCCGTAATCAGCTTTCCAGGGATCTGATAATACCCTGTCCCGATCATTGTATTGGTATCTATTAGCTTATCTTCCAACAAAGCCATATAAGAGGCTAGTTTGAAAGTCGATCCTGGATCCTGGTTACCCGCAATAGCATAATTAAACTTCTCTTTATACACTCCTTCTTCTACTTTAGAAAAATTGGCTACCGCGCGTATTTCTCCCGTGGCTACTTCCATCAATATCACGGTACCATGATCGGCCTGCGATTTAATCAGTTGTTTTTCTAAAGCACTTTGTGCCAGATCTTGCATATTCACATCAATGGTCGAAATAATGTCAGCGCCATCTTTTGGCGCTACCTCAGCTTCCTCATTTACCGGGATGTAAACACCTCCGGCGATGCGCTGCATCAATCTTTTTCCGGTTTCACCATTGATATATTCCTTATAAGCTCCTTCTAAACCTACACCATTTTTAACATTTTCGTTTTTGTAACCAATAGTACGGGCAGCTAAAGCCTGGAAAGGAAGAATGCGTTTATTCTGCTGAACTGCAATTAAACCACCACTAAACTTACCGATGTTATATAACGGGAAAGTTCTGATGGTTTTAAGATCAGCATACCCCACTTTGCGGTGAATCAATAGATAACGTGCGCTGTCCTGACGGCCCTTACGCAGATAACGGGCATATTCTTTTGCGGTTTTATCCTGAAAAAGCTGCGAAAGCTTATAACCAAGCGAATCTACCTTCTCGTTGAATACTTTGTCATCAGCTATACCGCCAGCAAACATATCCATGCGCAGTTCGTATTCCGGTATCGAAGTAGCCAACAAACTACCATCGTTAGAATAAATATTTCCACGGGTAGCTTCCACATTTACATAGCGTGTTGAAAGACTATCTGCCATAGCTTTCCACTTTTTTCCCTGTACAAACTGCACCTGACCGAGGCGTAAAAATACCGCGAAAGCAAAAAGCACAATTAAGCCAAATGCCAGATATACACGAAGCAAGATGTTTGCCCTAATATTCATCGCTTTTAACAATTATTTTTTTTGGTGGTTCAATCAGTTCTTTTATACCAAGGGTATCTACCTTTTTAGCAACCTCTGTCAATTTACTTTTGAACATCAGATCAGCCTTTAAAGACTTATACTCCCATCTTAATTCTTTTACTTCTTTATTTAATTTATCAATCCGGCGAACATTGTTTACCGCAAAGTGGCTATTGGCAATATAAATCATCCCCAAAAAGGCCAGAAAACACAAATAAGGCAAAGCATCAGTTGCCGCCTCTTTACTTACTAATCCATCATTAAAAAGCTTACTGATAAATGAATTACTATCCATTTTTTCTTCAGCAGTTTTTGGCCTTTTGGGCGCAGCTTTCAGCTCTGGTTCGGGCCCAACCTCTTCTTCTTCTATCTCTTCCCTAAACCTATTCATATCTTTTCTGCAATTCTTAGTTTCGCACTACGGGCTCTATTGTTCTGCGCAATCTCCTCATCAGTAGCCATTATCGCTTTCCGCGTAATTACATTAAACGGCTTTTGCTGGTTTCCGAAGAAATCTTTTTCTACCTCGCCCTGGAATTTACCTTTCGCCATAAAGTTTTTAACCGGCCTATCTTCTAAAGAATGATAAGACATGACCACTAAATGGCCACCCGGCTTCAATACATCAGCAGCCTGCATCAAAAAATCTTCAAGTACCTGGATTTCAGCATTCACCTCTATACGCAATGCCTGAAACACCTGCGCCAGATATTTATTCTCTTTTCCTTTCGGGATATAACTAGCAATAGCTGATTTTAAACTATCGATATCAGTGAAAGGCTTTTCCAAACGCGAAGTCACAATAGCACGCGCTAAAGATTTCGCATTTTTTACCTCTCCATAAATTCCAAATATTTTATGAAGCTTATCTTCGGTATAGGTATTTAATACTTCAGCAGCTGTTAAGTCGCGGTGCTGATCCATGCGCATATCCAGATCGGCATTATGACGGATTGAAAAACCACGTTGCGGCACATCAAACTGATGCGAAGAAACACCCAGATCAGCCAGAATACCATCTACTTGCCTAAATCCTTTTAAACGGAGGTTATTTTTTAAGAAACCAAAATTCTGATCAATAAACACGAAACGCTCATCAACAGGAACATTTGCCTGCGCATCAGGATCCTGATCGAAAGCAATCAATCTTCCTTTCGGACCAAGGTGCTTCAAAATCTCTTTTGAATGACCACCACCACCAAAGGTTACATCAACATAAACACCATCAGGTTTAATATTCAAACCATCGATGCAAGGTTGCAACATCACAGGCACATGATAATTATTCGCCATCAGCACCTCCTTTCTTTCCACCCATTACCTGTTCAGCCAGGTTTGCAAAATTCTCTGGCACATCATCAAAAATATCTTCGTAAGATTTTTTGTCCCAAACTTCGATACGATCTAACTGACAAGCCAACACAAGATCACTTCCGATACCTGCATAATCAACCAGCGATTTTGGCAAAAGCACACGACCGGCTGCATCAAGCGAAAGTTCAGTTGCACCACGGGTAAACGACCTGATAAATTCTCTGTTGTTTTTTTCGTAGATGTTCAGTTTGCTTAAATCGGTAACAATAGCATCCCAAACCTTCTTTGGATAGATCACCAGGTTTTTCTCAAAACCACGATTAATAATCAACCCTTCTTTCTCAGAATCAGGCAATTGTTTCTTAAGCGCAGCAGGCACCATAAGGCGGCCCTTTGCGTCAAGTTTACAATCGAATTCTCCTAAAAGTTGGGTCATAGTGGTATCTACACTTTATATCTAGTGTAAAAGTAAAGAGTTCTACCACTTTTTACCACTTTTTACCACAAAAAAGTTTTCCACATTGTTTTTGTTACAATTATGGCCCGGCAAGATACTTAGAATAAGTATACAGGCACAAGACAAAAAGCCTTAATAACTGGTAATAAGCCTTTTAAAATAAAATATTAAAAAGTGTCACACTCGCCCAATTTCTACCATATTTATTGGATTTTTTTCCAAAAGCACTCATTTATAGCTTTTAAAAAGTGGGAGAACCTCCCACTTTACCACCAAATTTTATCTCTCTTTAGAAAAAACATAACCACTAAGCTTTGTATAACCAACAACAGTTAAAGTTGTAGCTCAGGATGAGCATATCGGAACAAAAGATCAATTTAGGGAGACACATAAGGTAAAAACCTTTTTATATCATTTACAACTGGAACATTATAACCCAAAAGTAAAGTATGTGCTGAGGGCATGGGTTAAAGGAAGGGACAGCGAGGGGAATTTCGTTTACAACCTGGCCCCTTTTAATATATTGAATGTTGTTGAACCAAAATAACGTTTGATCTTTGAAGCACTTTTCGGTAGGTGCTACCGAAAAGTGCCGGGGATTCTTGATTGATAATTTAATTAGCAAAGGTATCTTTCTTGGCTATATCAGTAAATAGCTCTATTACCCTACTTAATCTATTTATTTTTTACCCGACAAAGGTTTAAATAATACGGCATCGGCAACTACAGTTCCATCGGCCTTAAGGTTGCTGATCCGTACATAAGGTTTGGTATTATTTTTAATATTGTATTTGCCCAAAGAAACCCATTCGCCCGATGTTTGACCGACCACTTTGATCTCCGATTTCAAAATGTTGTGGTTATGGCTCTTCTCTCCATCAAAAACCTCAATAGTGGTAATATTCGAACCTTTATCTGTTAGTGGATAATAGCTAAAAACCTCATATTGTCCGGCTTTTAAACCATCTGCATTAAAGGTGATGCTTGCCGGAGATTTATCCGATTTGTTGTAAAAAAGTGCATTTGGACCATAAATATGTCCGGGTTTTAAATCCCAGTCCCCCTCTATTTTAACCCTCGGCGAAAGGTTATCGATAATCAGATCGGGTGTACTTCCATCCAGCAGGGGATCGGTTGTCAGCTTTTCATTTATTTTTTTATAATCGAGCTGCTGTACGGTTATGCCCTGATCTATCGAGAAGCTGGCGGCAACTGCGGCAACCTGCGAAAGTACCATAAATACAGGTTCCATACGGATAGAACCATAGGCGATATGACTGGCCGATAAACATACCGGTACGATCAGGTTATCACACTCCTGCTCTTTGGGCACGATGGCTTTATAGCTGATCGGGTAAGGCGAAATGCCTGGAATTTCGACATTCCCTTCATTTTTAACCATGCCATCGACAACCAAACGTTCGGTGTTGTGAGAATCCATATTGTACGCCGCTAAAGCAATTCCATCAGTTACTATAGCCTTTCCGGTACAGTTGTGCTCGGTCATCACATAATCGCTTACCATTCTTCGCGCCTCTCTGATGTAGGCCTGATGAGACCAGTTTTTATTGTCCTTGTATTCATCTTTCGGATACCCCCATTGCAACATCTGGCTTCTAAGTGCCTGCGGCACCCTTAGGTCATGCCCGAAAAAATAAAACAGACCCTTAGTATATGAGGTCAGATCCTCAATGTATTTCGCTCTCGAAGCATAATCTCCGTCCGGATAACCATGATTGGTGCCTATCATATCCGTTGAAAACCCATTTCTGTTGTTGATATCGGTTTTGCGATTTGGCATTTCACTCCAGATAAAATAATCGTTGAGGCTTAATCTGTTTTTCTGTTTTTCCATCAACCTCAAAAGCAGCTCGTAGCGGGTACTATCGTATCCCTGTGGCCTGGTAATGGCGATACGGTTCTGAGGATCATCTGTTAAACAGACCCTGTAATTATAAGACTGCACTTTACTGTCGCCCGAACCGCGGGGCATCAAGCTGCCTTTATTGATCCCCCAGAGTAAACCACTGCTCGAATCGCCTTTAACCCGGTATGGATCGATATGATCGGGAAATTGGTGCCCTTCTAAGAGTTGAACACCATTGTAGGTTTCCTTATATTTAGCATTCGCCTCGCGCCCCACAGTATAGGTAACATCGGCTTTTGCCATCAGGTCTCCTTCATAACTGCAATCTATAAATACTTTAGCACTCACGGTTTTATTTTTCGATTGGCCTTCAGATGGTTCGATGGTAATGGTCTTAATAGATTTTCCTACTTTTCCTACTTTAGAAAGTCTGTATCCGTAAACCACATCTACCTTGGCACGGTTGATATAGCTTTTAAAGATATCTTCGGCCACATGGGGTTCAAATACCCACTGTTCGAGTTTGCCATAATGGGTACCTATCCTGCGGTAAAAATCTTTCGAAAGACCCGTTACCACATATTTGTTTCCGATATCGGTAAAACCGAGTCCGCCCGACGAGAGGCCGCCAAGATTTTTACCAGGCTCGATCAGCAGGACGGTTTTGCCCATTTTCTTGGCACTATAGGCCGCAATTACCCCTGCAGAGTTTCCGCCATAAATACACACATCAACCTGATAGGTGTCTGCGGCTTGAGCAATGGCAGAATGGATATTTAATAACAGGTAAATAGAAACGACCATAAGCCGTTTAAGCATCATATTTTTCATAGTTAAGGTGTTAAGGTAAATTTTAAGGCATCGGCGCGTAAAGGGCGATCGTGTGCTGGTAATGTATCAGTTAGTTCAACATAATTATTGGTTCCCCTCGGTAACTGGTAGCTGCCCAGGTTAACCCATTTTCCCTGATCTTTAAATTGATCAACAATTACCGCAGCCACTTCTGTTCCACCGGCGAAAATGGTGTATTTCGCTTTTGTGGTAGAATAGGCATTTAGTGCTGCATTGGCGGGAATATAAACCGAAATGTTATACTGCCCGGCCTTGGTAATGGCTGCCTTCCAGGTGGCTTTGCTCTGCACAGCAGGTTTGGCCACTACCCTGGTTCTTTTTCCATCGTGGCCTACAATTTCGGCAATGGCAGAAATCCATTTGGCAGCCGCAACACTGTCTTGGGTTACCTCGGTGTATCCACCAAAATAAAACCCGTATTTTAAACTAAAAGGTACGGTTGCAGGCAAGATTTTTTCCTGGGCAAAAGGCGCTTTTAACACCCCTTTAATATACACCGTGTTTGCATCAAGGGTGATGGAAACGGTATCGTTTACTGCATTGTAGACGGTACTATTGCCCATAATGTCTACAACTTCGAGCAATGCTGCATCGGTAAAAAGCCGCACGCCCGTACCCGAAAGTGAATACATTACCCTTATTTCTTCACTGCCCTTTGTAAATTTATAAGCATTGATCAGGCCTGGCGAGATCTGTTCTTCCGCAACAAAGGTTGCGCCCGATAACTGACGGGTTAAAGCGGCATAAGTAGCAAAACCTGGTTTTGGCGTATAGGCACCTAAAGTATCATCTGGATGCCTGATCAGTCCGAATGCCCCTTCAGAATCGTTTACTGTTGATTTATTCTGCAGATTATAAATACCGATTTTTTGCACCCCATTTGCCAGAGCGGTTACAATCCTTCTTGGCAGATTATTGGCCTGTTCCTTTTCGGTGAAGGTAAAAGTGGTAAAACCCGTTTCCGAAAGGTTAATCGGGATAAGGTTATTGTTGTTATGTGCTTTTATTACGTTTTTATGCTTGTTAATATCGGTCACAATAGCTTCCGAAACAGGTATATAGGAATGGAAAGCATACTCGTTCATCGAGCTGAGTGCTCCCTTCTGCAAAATCTTGTTTAAAAAACTTTCTGTAGCCAGATCGCTGACCACCATGCCAACAATTTTTACATTTGGAAAAGTCGGGTGAACCTCGTCATAAGAAGCTTTTAAGAGGTTATAATAAAAGGTCGTTTTTTGATCTTCCGTAGTTAATCCCTGCGAAAACGTAGCGATATCGGGTTCATTCCAGACTTCTACATTTTCAATGCTGGGGTATTTCGTTAGCAACTGTTTTACGTAATTGGCAAATGCCAGCTTACCCTCTGCACTTACAGGTGCCTTGCCGTTATCGTAAAGAGGATTGTATAGGGCACAGACCAGATAAGGTTTAAGGTTGTTTGCGGCAAGCTGGGCGATAAAATTGTCTTCCTTGGTCCCAAAGGTATATACCTGTTTCTGTTTTTCTACCGCATCCCAGCGTATGGCATCACGTACGTATTTTACGCCCATTTTCTTTGCAATCGGGATGAGGGTATCGGTTGATTGCCAGGCATGTGTTTGCCCGATAAAAGCAGATTGACTAACCGTACTCAGGTCAAAATTGGAAACAATGGCAAAAGAGGTTTCTTTTGAACCGGTAACTGCGCTATTCTGCTTAGACTTAATTAAAAGTTTAAACCAGCCAAGTTTACCGGGTTCAATATTCAACAGGGCTGTATCTCCGGCTACTGCCTTTTTGCCCGAAAGTTTTTTTTGGTCCCAAAAATCATAACAATCCCATTCAACAGAATCGGCAGTTACATGGATCACAAATTCTTTTTGATCGTTTTGATAAAAAATATTACCGGCTACCTTTTGTTCAATTGTAATAGAAGCTTGTTGTGCAAAAAGCGGGATAGGGACTAATAAACAGCCCATCAGAAATACGGCGATAGAAAGAACCATCCTTCTATCCCTAGTGTAATTTATCTTCATCATTAATACCCAGGGTTCTGTGTTAAAAGTTTATTTAAAGAAAGGTCATAACTTGGGATCGGCAGCAGCAGATTCCTCTCTGTGATTACCCTCGAAGCTGTAGTGATGGTGGTATTATTTCCTCCGTTGGCAATAGCGTAGGCCAAAAAAGTTTTCATATCGCCAATAAAATTACCCCAGCGGATCAGATCAGGTCTTCTTAATGCCTCAAAACAGAGTTCTTTCGAGCGCTCCAGTTTAATGGCATCCAAAAACTGTGTTTTATTAAGCCCTGGAGTAAGCGCAGCATTTACTGTAGGCGAGGGAGGAACAGGTAACAACAGGCCATAAGCTCTTCTTCTCACCTGATTAACTGCATCATAAGCAAGAGCTGTTGGTCCGTTTACTTCATTTTCTGCCTCAGCTAGCATCAACAGCACATCACTGTACCTGAGCATCGGAAAATTCTGAGGGGTATAGTTCGAGTTTTTTGGTATAACCTCCTCGTATTCCCTTCTCCATTTCCCGGCACACATTAGCCAGGTACTGGTAACAGCAGTTTTTTTGGCTACAGTTGCCGTTCCCCAGGTATAATTTGCACAGTTCCAGTCCCTACGCAGGTCAAATGATGCTTTATTAGGCGTAGTGGTACTGGCAGGATTGATCTGGTAGAGGTCGAACAGTTTTCTGGTAGCCACAATACTGCCCGTGCTATAACCCACCGAGACATCGTTACAGCGGATACCGCAGAAGCGGCCCGCATAGGTCCCTCCTTTGTTTGCAAAACCGTTATTATCACGGAAAAATTCCAGCTCCCAGATACTTTCCTTTACGTCGTACTTATTAGTGGCATAGTTTAAAAATATCTGGCTGTAATCTGGATTGAGGGCATGTTCTTTGGAGTCGACCACCTTTTTTGCCCAATACAGTGCTTCCTGGTATTTATCAGTCTGGTTTAGCGGAAAACCAGCCATATATAAACATACTCTTGCCAATATTCCTTCTACAGCTGTTTTGGTTACTTTGCCACCATAACCCAAAGAGGTGGCCGTTTGGGTCTGAAGAAGTGATTCTGCAGTGGTCATGTCTTTAACAATCTGATCATATACATCCTTCGCTGGTGTTCTGGCCAGATCTACATCTTTTACTGATGAAGTTGGATTGAGTTTTAGTGGTACATCGCCATAGTTACTCACCAGCAGAAAATAAAAATAAGCTCTTAAAAACAGTGCCTCACCTTTGATTATGCCCCTTTTGGTTTCATCCATTGTAGGTTTATTGATATTGGCCAATAACATATTGGCACGTTCGATGCCGATGTAACTGCTGTTCCACAACAGGTTTACCTTAGCATCAGTGGGCACATATTGGTAGGAAGTTACCAGATCGACAGTAAACCCGTAGGATTCATCTGTATTGGTATTGAACATATAAAGGTAGTTATTACCATAACAATCGACATCTATCAGCTGAGAATAAACGCCGTTGAGGGCGATCTGCAGATCTGCTGCAGTGGCATAAAAAGATTCAGGGGTAATAAAATCAGTTGGTTTGGTATCGAGTATTTTTTGGCAAGAACTGCTTACCAATAATACCATGGCCAGTATAAAAAATATCTTCTTCATCATCTATAAATTAAAAAACGAGGTTTAATCCAAAAGTTAATGTTCTTGGGCGTGGGTAGGCAGAATAATCAAAACCTGGGGTTAGGGCCGAATTGCGGATAGAAACTTCCGGATCGGGACCAGAATAGTTTGTCCAGGTGATGAGATTCTGTGCCGAAGCAAATACACGGAGCGATTTTATTTTTAAGCGTTTGGCAAACTGCTCACTCAAGTTATAGCCCAGGGTTACCGTTTTAAGCCTTAAGTAAGAACCATCTTCGATAATCCTGCTCGAATAGGCAAAAGGCCCCTGCCCTCCCGTTCTAAAAAGGGTATTTGAGGGATTATCAGGCTGCCAACGGTCGCTCCAGACCGCAAACTGGTTTAACGTGAGGGTATTTTTTCCGTTACCCTCAAATACCAAACGGTTGGCGTTGATCAGATCGTTACCATAAGACCATTGAAAAAAAACATTCAGATCGAAACCTTTGTACCTAAAATCGTTCACAAAACCGCCAGTATGAACAGGAATGCCCCTACCAATGGTTGTAATATCATCAGCATTCACCACCAGATCTCCGTTCAGATCTTTGTATTTGATATCGCCAGGTTTGATGTTTGCCCTTGCTGTTCCATTGGTCTGCACGGTACTCTTCAGTACATAGGTGCCTGCCGCTGGCTGATCAAAATCACTGTATTGATAAACACCATCCCACTCATAGCCCCTCATCTGGGCAATGGGCTGGCCTACCTGTGCAGTATAGGCAAACAGCGAGTTGTAAGAAAAATCAAAAAACACCGGACTCAGGATCTCTTTTTGGTTCTCGGCCAATTCCAGCACTTTGTTCCTGTTGAAGCTAATATTGAAACCTGTTTTCCAGGTAAAATCTTTGGTGTGTATATTTACTGTATTGAGGGAGAGTTCCAGTCCTTCATTTTGCACCTTTCCAACATTTTTATAGGCTGAACCGATGCCCAGCGTATAGGGAAGATTGGCCAGCAATAAAAGGTCCCTTGTGGTTTTTCTGTAGGCATCAACGGTAAAGTTTATCCGATTATTGAACAGGCTTAGATCGTAACCGATATTGGTTTGGGCGGTGGTTTCCCATTTCAGATCGGGGTTACCCAAAGATGATAGCTGAGCACCTGTTGAGGCTGCACCGTTGTTGTAGGAATAAGCCGGGAGGGGCCCAAGAAGGATCTGCGAAAGGTAGCTAAAATCGCCTATCCTGTTATTCCCCGTTAAACCATAGCTTATCCTCAGTTTTGATTCAGAGATGAATCGGAGGTTTGACAGAAAGTCTTCTTTAGCCATGTTCCAGGCAAAAGAGCCAGATGGGAATGTTCCCCAACGGTGGCCTGTGGCAAACTTAGAAGATCCGTCTGCGCGGATAGATGCGGTTAACAGGTATCTTGATTTATAATCGTAATTAAGCCTGGCCAGAAATGAAGACAGGCCCCACCTCGAACGCTGAGATATTGAAGAGAGCAATGATGACTGATCGAGCCCATCTAGTCCGAGCGATTCGTTAGGTACCTGAGTTGCACTAAAGCCATAACGGGCGGAATTGAGTGCCTGCATGGTGTATCCTCCCATTACATTGAAATTATGCCCGCCTTTGAACGATTTCTTATAAGTTAACGTATTTTCGTTCAGCCATGAATTTGTCGGGACAGTATAAATAGAGCCGTTAACCCCAAAGGTATTGTAGATACTTCCCCTGCTGGTCTGGGAATTATAAAAGCCTTCCAGTTTTACATTATTGCGTGTAATACCGCCCGATATCCGCAGGCTAAGGCCGGGCAATATGGTATAATCTAAAAAAGCATTCGCAATCAGGTTATCGGTAATCGTATTCTGTATCTGGTTTTGTGTAGAAATTACTGGGTTTACCCGGTAATCGCCAAAAAGATTTCCTGAGAGTGCCGGATCTATAAGCTCATCCAGCAGACCTGAATCATTATCACCGCCAGTAACCGGGCGATATCCCCAAACGGCATAAAAAAGGTTGTTGCTATATGAAGTATTTGATCCAGGTTCTGATGGGCTTACCCCCGAAGAGCGGCTATTGCTATAATTGATATTTACACTTGCTTTAAGATTTTTATTAATGGTCTGATCCAGGTTCATTCGCCCCTGGTAACGGGTAAAGCCAGAGTTGATTACAATTCCCTTCTGATCGAATATATTTCCGGAAACGGCATATCTGGTTTTATCATTCCCGCCTCTGAGTGAAAGGGAGTAGTTCTGCATCGGAGCGGTCTGATAGATATAATCCTGCAAATCAATCCCCTGAACATCCCGATAAGATTCTAAAGTTTTCCCGCCACTTAGATAGGTTGTTGGTGCTATCGTGGGATTGAGCTCCAACTGGTATTTCACAAATTCATAAGGGCTTAAAAGCTCCATTTTTTTTGCAACATTCTGCACCCCATAATAAGAATTAAAAGTAATTATAGGCAGGCCGATCTTTCCTTTTTTTGTGGTGATAATGATTACCCCATTTGCACCCCTTGCGCCGTATATAGCGGTTGAGGAGGCATCTTTAAGCACATTGATGGATTCGATATCGGCAGGATTGATGGAGTTGTTCATCCCGTCTTCCATCGGAAAGCCATCCACTACGTATAACGGAGAGTTATCCTGAGTGATAGATCCATAACCCCTGATTACAATATTGTTAACCGATCCTGGCTGTCCATCGTTTCCCGAAACGCTAACACCAGCAACTCTTCCGGCAAGGGCCTCATCGAAAGATTTAACCGATGCTTTATTGAAATCGCCCATACTCACTTCGGCTACCGATCCGGTAAGATCTGTTCTTTTTACTGCTCCGTATCCAACAATAACCACGTCGTCCAGTCCCGTGTTCTGGGCCTTTAACGTAACGTTTATTACCGTTTTTGATTCTACAGGAACCTGTTGAGTTTCCATTCCGATCATGGAAAAAATCAGCACGGCACTTGGTCCTACAACGGCAATTTTGTAATTGCCATCTTTATCGCTAAGCGCTATTGTTTGCGAGGCTTTTACCCTCACCGTTGCCCCATACAAGGGCTGGTTATCTTCGCCTTTGATTTTGCCCGTTATCGAAATTAACCTGGCAGCTACGGAGGGCAGGATTTTTGGCGTGATTAAAATTGTCTTTTTATCTATCTTATAGCTAAATGGCTGATTAAAAAAACACTTATCCAAAGCTTCTGTTAGGCTGGCATCTTTTATGCGGACATTAATTTCCCTGGCATTTGCAAGCAGGTCTACATCATAAAAAATACTGTACCCACTTTGACGGCGGATATCCTCGAGGGTTTCTTTTATAGAAGCATTTTTTTTATCCAGGCTTATCTTTTGTGCAAGGCTAGCCGCACTAACCTGCATAAAAGAGAGCAGACATAAAAAATAAGATAATCTCATAATCAGCAATATTTTAGAATGAATATAGGAATGCCTCCCGCATCTAATTGCAGTAGAATTTTTATACATTTGGTTGTTAGGTTTTTGAATATTTGGTTAATAGAAAGTGATCATATCGGAATACTTAACTACAGTCTTATCGGCTGTATAGCCGGGAGTGGTGGTACACTTCCGGCTTCGTTATTCCTTTAAACGGTATGTATTAGTTCATCAGAATAACCCTCCTTCCCTCTATTTTATAATTTACGCCCCCCGTAATTTTCATATAATCCAGCAGCTCAGTGATATTGCTGAACCTAGAGGTTGTTCCGCCAAATTTTTTCGATTGTACGTTACCTCGGTATTCTACTTCGATATCGTACCATCTGCTGGCTATTTTCATCACTTCTTTGATGTTCAGATCTTTAAATACAAAGTTGCCCTTTACCCAGCCCATCACCTGTTCGATATTGGCGTGCTGGACCGAAATTTCGCTGTTGGTATAAGCTGAAATACCCTGTTGGCCAGGTGCAAGAAGTTTGGTTTGTTTTCCCTTGTTCATGCTAACGGAACCTTCTATCAGTGTAGTGGTAATATCGGCATCATCCCCGTAAGCAGAAATATTAAAGTGGGTACCCAGAACACGTACCTCAACATCATTAGCTTTCACAATGAACGGCCTGGATGTATTTTTGGCAACCTCAAAATAGCCTTCGCCTTTAAGTTCTACATTTCTGTACCTGCCATTAAATTCAGCAGGATAGGTAAGTGAAGAAGCTGCATTTAACAAAACCTTACTCCCATCAGATAAAACAAGCTGATACTGCCCGCCCCTGGGAACAGTTATGGTATTGTAAACGGGCTGAGTGCTTTGTCCTGTGGCTTTATCCCCGAGGTTGTACACCAGCTCCCCATTTTCTTTTTTGATAATCTCTGTAGCACCTTCTTTGGCCAAAACCCCTGCGTGTGGGTCTGTTAACACAATCTGTGCTCCGTTACTTAAGGTCAGCACAGCTTTGTTCGATCCTGGCCTGATGTCTTGTTTTGCCGCATTTGGTACCTGGCTTACGATCTGTGTCTTTTTATCTCTCCTGATAAAAAAACTGCCAACAGCAATCATAATCAATATGGATGCTGCAGCATACCATATCCGGTAAGAGCGTTTTAGGGTTTGTTTGGGCTGCTCTTCAGGCAGGTCAATCCTGGAGCCGATCTTTTCCAGGATTGAGGCTTTCAGGGCATACTCCTGCTCATCAGATAAACTCACATCAGACATTGCCTCCAGTCTTTTGTAATACTCATCCAATAATGCCTCTTCCTTCCTGGTGGATTTACCAGCAAGATATTTTTCCAATAAATTTAAATAGCGCTGTCTTTCCATGATACCATTTTATTACTAGTGTAAAAATGATGCCTATACCCTACGGTTAAATGAAAATATTTTTTCACGTTATTAGAAATAACAGCATTTGGTACTACTTTGATATTTTTAAGGAAAGCAAAGCTTATGCAGCGTCGGTTACAGCAGCCCCGGCCTTTGCTTAATCCCGGTTACCTTAAGTAGTTAAAAATAATTAATCGAACTCGGGTTATTAGAAAAATATGGTGGTGAGTACAGATAAACATCCACTTAAGGATAAGCCCTTACGGATATGCTTTAGCGACTTTGTAATGCGCTTTTCTACTGTTTTTTCTGAAATACCCAGCACAGCAGCAATCTGTTTGTAGGTCATACCCTCTTCCCTGCTTAGGCGGAAGCTCTCCTTACAGTCTTCAGGAAGAGCGTTGATAATCTCTGAGAGTAATTCTTGCTGTTCTTTAAACAGCAATGGATTATCGGTAATGATATCGGCCGTTATCAAGGCCAAACGGTTGTAAAAGTTACTGTCATGTTTCCTCTGCCTTATGGCCTCATACACAGCGAACCGTGTAGCCTGTTGCAGGTAGGCTTTAAGATTGAGGATAACCGCCTCGTTTTTCCGGTTCCATAAACTCACAAAAATATCCTGTACAATGTCTTCCGCGGCGATAGTATTATTGAGAATGCGGTACGCGGTTTGGAAAAGTAATTTCCAATAATTATTGTAAATAACGGTAAAAGCGCCCCGGTCTCCTTCTCTAAGCAGTTCAGTTAATTCGGCATCACTAAAATCATGGGCTTCGGCCATTAATACCTGGTTATAAAATTGTATCAATCAATTTTAGATATTTTTTCCCACTATACTATAAATCGTCTGAATTATTTTACAAGAATTAACCTAAACTCTCGCGATGTTTTAACCAGAAAGTGTTTTTAAATATATACTAGTTAACATGCGCCAATGTTTTGAATACATTGTTTTCCTCCCGATTAATACTCTGATTAACAGCTTTCATTAAAACACTTATTTAGACTCATTAAAAATAATTTGGATAAAAGCATTTAAAACGATTTCTTTGTACGTGTAAACAAACCATGTTGCATAACGGAGATGCTACGCTCAAGAATGAAATCAGAACACAATCGTAAAAGTTTAAATTGGGCAAAACATCAAAAAAGGTGGTTCGGCAAATGGCACCTGTACCTGGGTATTATTGCCGGCGCAATTGTGGCCTTTGTAGGCGTTACAGGGAGTATCCTGGTTTTTCAGGATGAGATCGATCGTGCACTGAACCCTGATCTGTTCGAGGTAATTGCGCAGAAACAAAAGATGCCCGTTGAGGAGATTGTACCACTCATTAAAAAGAATTACCCTGAGCTAAAAATCGACTACCTGATGCTGAACAACTTCAAAAATCCCAATGAAGCATACAGCGTTATGAATTTAAAAACGGGCGAAGAAACCTTTATCAATCCGTATACGGGAAAAACGGGGGGTAAAAGAATACACACCAGTTCATTTATCCATATTGTTACCGAACTGCATCGTACGCTGCTCATCCCTGTTGCAGGCCGTTATATTTGCGGCCTGGCGTCACTTTGCCTCTTAATTTTAACCATTTCAGGCTTGCGTTTATGGATCCCCAAAAAATGGAAACAGCTAAAATCGGCACTTACAATAAGGTTTAGGGGATCATTTAAACGGCAAAATTACGATTGGCACAATTCACTCGGGTTTTACTCCTCTCCCATTGTGGCGATATTGAGTCTTACCGGTTTTTCCATTACTTTTTCTACCCTTGTTATCCCCCTGTTATTCGTGCTCAGCGGGAAATCGCCGCAAGGAGTGGCTAAATTGTTAGGAGCTAAATCGGCATGGTATGCACAGGCTGTACCCCTTCCACTTAAAGATATTGTTGCCGCAGCGAAAGAAAAAATGCCCAACAGTTATATTGGTGGGATTGCTTTTCCGGCCGAAAAAACAGGTACCTACCGCTTAGATGTAGTTAGTGGAAACCTGCCTAAAGTTGGAAAAAGAGAAATGCTTATTGTTGATCAATATACAGGCAAAGTGCTATTGAACAGCCGGAAGGATTTCCCCAATGTAGGTAATGCTTACCTCAGCTGGTTAACACCCATCCACTATGGAAGTTTTGGCGGCAGGCCTACACAGGTTATTGCCATCATTGCCGGATTAATGCCACTTGCCCTATTTATTACTGGTTTTATTATTTGGTGGCCACGTTATAAGAAACAAAAGAAAGGCAAAAAACGCAAGACAAATGAAGCAGCTTTGAATGAGGCATTGGAAACCCCAACAGTTGAAAAAGAATTAAACCCAACGAAAATAAAAACGCCACTGCCAAAATTGGGCAGATATTTCCTGATCCAGTTTAAATCGGGATTAAAATATGCCATTGTTATTCTGTTGATCAGTTTTATTATGGGTGCACTTTATGGCCTTCTTTCAGGAATCATTATCCAGCCAGCCATTTTCGTAGTGGCCTTTAGCTGCGTAATGGTCTGCTTGAATTTTATATGTGCATTGTTGTCAGAAATATTCAATATCCTTTTTCTACTTCCATTTAAAAGGGGGAGTTATAGGGTAACCCGCTATTTTGCATTGTCAACTGCATTTTTTGTTTGTTACCTCGCTGTGTATATCGTTCTGCTCAATACTGGCTTAGAGATTTTCTAAAGTGATACTATTTCTTCAGTATAAAATCTTTTAGCTGTTTTTCAAACTTGCAAGTGATTCCCTATCGAGTTGGAAATGACGACCCTTATAATCTA
The DNA here is from genome assembly GCF_011759615.1 of Pedobacter sp. SG908. Taxonomy (NCBI): domain Bacteria; kingdom Pseudomonadati; phylum Bacteroidota; class Sphingobacteriia; order Sphingobacteriales; family Sphingobacteriaceae; genus Pedobacter; species Pedobacter sp. SG908. The sequence goes on along the minus strand of NZ_JAAOYY010000001.1, from coordinate 522,952 downwards.
AAATTTGCATAAAATTATCCCTCGGGATTGGCAACTCTATTTTATGAAACAGCCTGTCCTATTAGAGATAATTATTTTGCCGGTGTAATTACAATTTTCCGATATTCGATCGGTTCGTGATCTCCCTGGAGATAAATAGGCCCGGGCTCTCCCTCATTACTATCCAATGCTCCTCCGGTAATGCCCGGAATTTCCTGGTTACTGATGATGGTTTTGCCATTGGCTACCACTGTTACCAAACGGCCAACAAGAGTAATATCGTATCGCTGCCATTCATCTGGACCAAGCGTAACCATTTCGTTAGGAGTTAAAAATCCATAAATACCACCGAAGAGTACGCTATTAGGATGCGCATCTTTTTTGCTATCTTCAATCTGCACCTCGTAACGGCCTCTTAAGTACACACCGCTATTTCCACCTTTTGAATACCTGAATTCGACATGGAGCTTAAAATCATTGTATTTCTGTTCAGTAATAAGATTTGAACCTGCTTTCGGACTGGTTAAAATACCATTTTTCACTATCCACTGGTTTGGTCCATTGGTTTTCCATCCAGATAGATCTTTACCATTGAACAAATTGATAGGTTTACCCCATGCTGGCGCAACAGCTCTTTTCAGGTAAGGTGCTTTAACACCTTTCCAGCTATATTGTTTACCATTGCAATCAGTCATTATCCCCTCGATGCCTGCTTCGGCCACAGTACCGTCGATAATCAAATTCGATGTACCATTTTCCCATTGTGGCGGGATTTCAAACTTAAACTTGCCATCAGCAAATTTTACTTCCGATACCGGACGTGCACTACCTGCAGTAGATACAAAATACCCCACTAAAGTTTTATAACCCGATAGTTTTACTTCCAACCAGGCTGGTGCCAATTTTCCGTTTACATCAACCGTAATATCCCAGCGGCCAATCAGCGCTGCAGGCTCAGTAAGCACCTGCATATGATCTGGTTTTACAATTGTTGCAGCAAATGTTTTTTCCGACAAGCCTACAATCAGCAGACAGCCTATTCCAAACAAAAAGAGTTTTTTTCTCATAGATGTAATTCGTTTATTAAGCAATTCATATATACCCGGCGGCTAACATAAGCAGCTGACTTAGCAATTAAGGGTAAGGTATGACTTATTTGTTTTAGGCGCAAATACTCAATTAGTTTAAATATGAAAACCCAGTTATGGTTCAAAATCTGATCGGCTCATTTTAATGGCAACCTACGCCGATTTTATTCAGTTATGGCTTAATTTTATTACTTTAGGTAAAGCCATTGAAAAAAATATGATCAGAATTTTTACCGTACTTGCCCTCATCATTTGTGCTTCTACCTTTAACTGCATTGCAAGACAAGATAGCGCTAACAAAAAAACCGACAGTGTAGCCATTAAAAAACTCGAAAATGATCTCGACAGGGTTAACCAGCTGTCTGCCGAGAGGCTATCAGACTCACTTAAAAGATCTGAGCTTGAAAGGCGTGTGAGCATATTGGGTGTAGCGGATAAATCCCAGCGTGAATCTCTAATGGCAGAGCTCACCTCACTTAAGAAAAGAGATTCGGTACATCTTTCGAGCCAGCAACACCAGATTGATTCGCTTCGCTCCATCATCAAGGGCATACCAGTGGTTTTTCATTCAGATACCCTTTATTATATCTATGCCAAATTGGGAAGTTTCAGTGCATCAGACCGTGCCCGGGCGGTTGCAGAGAGGCTAGAGCGCATTGGTGATGCCCCTGGGTACTCAGCAGACTCACTCAAAATCAGCCCGGCAGAACAATCTACAGACCTACTCTATGGCAGCAGCCTGTTATTATCAATCACCGACCAGGATGCACTTTGGGCAAAAAAAGACCGTAACAGTTATACAGCGTACATCAAGAAAAAAATATCGACTGCCCTTGAGCAGTACCGGAAGGATAACAGTTGGCGGGTTATCCTGGAAGAGATCCTGCTAACCTTATTGGTCATCACTGTGGTTATTGCCCTGATTTACCTGATCAATAAGCTTTTTAAAAAACTGTCCGGAAAAATTATTTCCTCAGACGGTCGCCTCAAAGAAGGGATCAGGATAAAAAATTATGAGCTCTTAGATGCTGCGCATCAACAGAACGCAATAGCCATTATATTAAAAATCATCCGTTACGCCGTTATCCTGGTGGTTATTTACCTTGCTTTTCCAGTGTTATTTGGCATTTTCCCCTTTACCCGTGATCTTTCTGTCAACCTGCTGAGTTATATCCTCAGCCCACTAAAAAAAATTGGCATTTCGGTGTGGCACTATATCCCCGATCTGATGACCATACTCGTGTTGCTGGTGGTTTTTCGTTACGTAATCCGCCTGGTCCGCTTCATTAAAACAGAGATTGAACGGGGAAAGCTCACCATTCCAGGCTTTTATAAAGACTGGGCGAACCCTACCTATCAGATTATCAGGGTGTTGATCCTGGCCTTTATGCTCATTGTGATCTTCCCTTACCTGCCAGGATCGGATTCAGGTGTTTTTAAGGGAGTATCGGTATTTATGGGCGTGCTGTTTACTTTTGGATCTGCAGGTGCATTAGGCAATGTTGTTGCTGGCCTCGTGTTAACCTATATGCGCGCCTTCAGGATCGGCGACCGGGTAAAAATTGGTGAGGTTACAGGTGATATTACCGAAAAGACCTTGCTGGTAACCCGGGTACGTACCATTCAGAATGAGATCGTCTCTATCCCCAACTCTACTGTGATGAACAACCATACCATAAACTTCAGTATAGAAGCTGCCGAAAAGGGGCTCATCGTCAATACTACAGTTACTATAGGTTATGATGTTCCCTGGAGACAGGTACATCAACTGCTGATTGATGCGGCACTTGCCACTGAGCTCATTGAGGCTGAACCTAAGCCCTATGTGCTCCAAACTAGTCTTGATGATTATTATGTAAGCTATCGCCTTAATGCTTTTACAAAATCTGCAAACAAACAGGCCGTTATCTATTCAGGGCTACATGCCAATATCCAGGATCAGTTTAACGAAGCCGGCGTAGAGATCATGTCGCCACACTACAAGGCACTCAGGGATGGTAACGCGACAACTATTCCGCAAGACTACTTGCCGGCAGATTATCAGGCTCCCACCTTCCGTACAGAAAACAAAGTATAAAAAGATAGTAAGGGAAGCTCAGATGCTTAACTCCTTTTAGGTTCCTGGTTGCAGAACATTATTTTAACCCTTAGGCAGTTTTGCGATGAAAGAGCAATGCTGATAACATTATCCAGGTAATATATTTAAAAGCTAATACTCTCCCAGCACTCTAAAATGTAACTCACGTTGTGAAATTACGAACAGGGATACAAAGGTAAAAAGAAAATTATTGAAGTTTTTATGGTCTTCTGCCACAGCACTTTCAAGTTCCCAGCCACTAAAGAATGTGTGTTTTATCTTAAATAACCTGGCCTCATTATAAAACAAGGTAAGAGAGGGTTGTTTGGTCCAAAAACTAATATGTGCAGAAATATTCAATTCTACGCTGATATCATTGTTATTATCATCCGATATTATGCTTTTGATGGTTAACATTGGAATGCTACCACCCAAGATCTCACAAAATAAAAAATCATCTTTTTTTAATTCGTAGCTGGTTCTTTCACTAAGGGGATTTTTCGCCAGACAATATGCGCTGCCAGCTATATCTGCCGTTAATATCTCTTCGTTTTCTTCTGTAAAAATGAAAGAAAATAATTCTTGTCCGTCTGTATCCGTTACAACCAACTTAGGTATGGGTTTTCGGATCTGTTTTAGATTATAATAATTCATGGTATATTCTTTCCCTGCTTTTTATCAAAAAAAAGATAACTTATACATTAAACTTAAAACTATTTTCGCTAAACGAGAAATATGCCAGCCATCTGAATTACTTCCACTCTCAACCTTCTTGTCTTTTAACAGAAAAGGCCTTGCAATCTGCAAGGCCTCCTTAATCGAAATTGATTTATGTTTATCCATTAATGGCTTTAACACCTGGCAATTCTTTGCCTTCCATATATTCGAGCAAAGCACCACCACCAGTAGAAACATAACTTACTTCATCTTCCATACCAAATTTGGCTATCGCTGCGGCCGAATCGCCACCACCGATTAATGAGAATGCACCGTTATCTTTAGTAGCTGCAACAACTGCTTCTGCAACAGCTTTAGTACCTACCTGGAAACTTTCCATTTCGAAAACCCCCATTGGACCGTTCCACAATAAGGTTTTAGAGTTTTTAATTATATCCTGAAATAATGCAACTGATTTCGGACCGATATCCAGTCCCATCCAATCTGCCGGAATATGGCCTGAATCTACATCCTTTTTAGCCGCATCGTTTGCAAATTTATCAGCAATTACCGTATCAACAGGCAAAATCAGGTTTACACCTTTTGCTTTTGCTTTTTCAATCAGTTCTAAAGAAAGTTCCTGTTTATCAGCTTCTAATAACGAGGTGCCGATTTCTCCACCTTGTGCTTTAGCAAAAGTGTAAGCCATACCACCGCCAATAATCAGGTTATCTACCTTATCTAACAATTTCTCGATCAGAAGAATCTTGTCAGATACTTTAGCACCACCCATAATTGCAGTAAAAGGTCTTTCTGCATGGTTTAAAATTTTCTCCGCATTTTCTACCTCAGCGGCCATTAAATAACCGAAGTATTTTGCATTTGGAAAAAACTGAGCAATAATTGAAGTAGAAGCATGTGCACGGTGGGCTGTACCAAAGGCATCGTTTACATAAACATCGCCTAATTTTGATAATTTCTCTGCAAAGGCCACATCGCCCTTTTCTTCTTCTTTGTAAAAACGAAGGTTTTCTAACAATAAAACTTCGCCCGATTTTAAATCAGCTGCCTGTTTTACGGCACTTTCGCCAATACAATCGTCAGCAAACTTAACATCAACACCAATAAGAGCAGATAAATCAGATAAAATGTGTTTTAAAGAATATTTATCGGTTGGCCCATCTTTCGGGCGGCCCAGGTGCGACATTAAAATAACAGCTCCGCCATCTTTTAAGATCTTAGAAATGGTTGGTAAAGCAGCTCTGATTCTTTTGTCATCTGTAATTTTAAATTCATCATCCAACGGCACGTTAAAGTCTACCCTGATTAATGCTTTTTTATCTTTAAAGTCAAACTGGTCAATGGTGTTCATGTTTAATTATTTTTGATTTAAGTTTAATTTCATTTCGTAATGGAAACCGATACCAGGGATATCAAATTCAGGCGATTCGGTAGTGAAGCCGATTTTCTTATAAAAAGCTGCCGCCGTTGAGCGGGCATTACACCATAAATAATCGGTTTTATATTCTTTTAGGTACTCAATGGCAAAAGTAACCAACGCTGCACCATAACCATTTCCAACGGCATCAGGGTGTGTAGCCATTCCCCTAAGCTGATAGCCCTCTCCTTCTTCCGGAAAAAAATCGTTCCGCATAAAAGTAGCAATTGATTTTATTTCTCCATCTTTTAAAAAACCCAAGTGAAAGGTATCGTAGGCAAGATCGCCTTCAAAAACACATGCTTCGAATGGTTTGCCATTACGTAAAACCAGGCTTCTTAAAGGCAGTACTTCTTCCGGAAGAATAAATTTGACCATATTTTTATCGTTAGCTTATATCTAAAGACATTGCTATAGGATGCACCGCAAACGTCTGCAAAGTTAATAAAGCAATTGAAACCCAATAATAATATCGGCCACAATTTTCAACATTTAGCTCCGGTTGGCAACGATCAAAACAAATGAACAATGTGCCATTTTCAAGAAAAGCAAGCGTAATGCCTATAAGTTACGGCAGCCCTTCTTTCCGCTCCTATCTTTTTGTGATGGCCTGGAAGACGTTGCTGACCTGTGGAACAAAAAGGATAGCCGCTACAATAAGGTTTATTTAACGAAGGCTTGTGTAACAAAACCGCAGTGTATATTAGAATGGGCAGCTTGGTATGGCTTCCCCCCGCAGATAAGAAGTACCTAGCCCCGGGCGCAGTGGTATCCCCAGGAGCGCAGCGCAGGGGATATAGCGAAGAACGGGAACGAACTTTAATAACTGTACAGGCCCTGCGCTCCAAAAAAAAATAATCTAAATTTTCTTGCAAAGCAGACATAGTGCCTATCGGTTACAGCAACCTTTCTTTCTGTTTCCTATATTTTTTTGTGATGGCCTGGAAGATGTTGCTGACCTGTGGAACAAAAAGAAGGTCTATGTAAAGCTAAAAATAAATGTTGCTTAAGAATTTAAATCATCAAGCTTTAGAAAGCGTTTCTATTTTCCTTACCACATCGATTAAACGGCTGCTATAACCATATTCGTTATCATACCAGCCCACTACTTTAACCATATCGCCTACAATAGAAGTCAATAGCGAATCGAATACGCAGGAATGTGGGTTATCAATAATATCGACCGATACAATCGGGTCTTCAGTGTATTGTACCAGGCCCTTCAACTCATTATCTGCAGCGCGTTTAAAGGCAGTATTAATTTCTTTAATCGTGGTTTTCTTTTTTAACAGACAGGTAAAATCGGTTAATGATCCGTTTAAAACCGGAACCCTGATTCCTGCTCCACCTAAACGCCCATCCAGTTCTGGAAAAATATGGGTAATGGCTTTTGCTGCCCCTGTTGTAGTTGGAATAATGGAAGATGAGGCGGCCCTTGCCCTGCGTAAATCTTTATGGTTAGCATCATGCAGGTTCTGATCGCCCGTCATGGAGTGTATAGTGGTAATATAACCTTCTTCAACACCCCAGTTATCATTTAAAATCTTAATCATTGGGGCAATATTATTGGTTGTACAACTCGCATTCGATAGTATAGAACTAGTTAAATCAATGTGATCTTCGTTTACCCCTAAAACCACCATCGGAATATCATCGGCTGCCGGAGCAGAAATAAGCACCTGTTTTGCACCCGATGTAATGTGTTTTTCGGCTGCCTCCCTGGTTAGGTTTTTACCTGTACAATCGACAACTAAATCAACGTGCAATGCCGACCAGGGCAACTCGTCAGCTGCTCTAATTGCAAAAACCGGAATCGAAAGCGCATCAATCACCAGTGCATCTGGTTTTGCAGAAACACTCCCTGCGAAAACACCATGAACAGTATCGTACTTAAATAAATGAGCCATCGTTTTGGCATCTGCCAAGTCGTTAATGGCCACTACTTCAAATCCCTCAGCCAATGCTAAGCGTAAAAATGTTCTTCCTATTCTACCAAAACCATTTATTGCCAGCCTCATCGTATTAAAAAATTAGAGCGCAAAATTAGTATTAATTTATCAAAGCAAAGACCTGATTATATAAGATGGAAAAGAGATGATGAAAGCTTATACCTGCTACTATTAAAAGTTTACCTGCCTTTCCTTTTAAGCAGACTTAAGGTAAGCAGGGTATTAAACACAATACAGAGCCCAATAATGAGCAAAATCAGGACAAAATTCCCAAGATGCTGAAGGAAAATGGTGGCCGCTATTGTAGCCAGATTAAACCCAGCAGTAGAAACGACGATTAAACTAGGCTTAAATCTTAAGCGTTCCAAACGGTGATGAATATGGTTACGATCTCCTTTAAAGGGAGATCGGCCCTTTAAAATGCGGATGGTAAATACCCTTAATGAGTCAAATATAGGTACAATCAGTATGGCTACCGCTATTGCTGGCGCGGAATAAAAAGCAGGTTTATTTTCTCCGGTAAACTTGTTGAGCTCTATAAATTTAATCGCTAACGCGGCAGAGATAAGCCCGATAATCAGTGCACCCGTATCGCCCATAAATATTTTAGCCGGAAACCAATTGTACTTTAAAAAGCCAGCAATGGCACCTGCCAGGGCGAAGGCAATAAATGCATAAGGCACTTGTCCCATGAAAGAAAACAAAATACCAAAAGCCAGGCTCGTTAAAATGCCGATTCCACCTGCCAATCCGTCAATGCCATCTATTAAATTGAATGCATTATTCAGGAAAATAATTAATGCAATCGAAAAAAGGCTTCCCCATAAGGGCGCCATATTTCCTATACCCAATACCCCGTACAAACTTGTTAAACGGAAAGCCCCAAAAAACACAAGGATAAAAGCGACTACGATCTGCAGAATAAATTTTGTGCTGGCATTGGTACCGTAAACGTCATCTTTTAAACCAAGTGCAGAAAGAATGATACATGATACAATTAAAAAGTTGGCTTCTTTAAAATTAATAATGGAAGAAAAAAGCAAGATACTTACCGTAAAACTACCTACAATGGCTAAGCCGCCTAAACGTGAAATATTGCGTTTATGTTTTTTACGGTAAAGGTCGTTCTTATCAAAAAGGCCATACTTTAAAGAAGTATAGATGATACTTGGAATACTAATAATTACGATTGAAAAGGCCAAAATAAATATGGCTATACAGAAATAGTCAGGGCTGGTATTCAGAATATCTTTTAGCAAAACTTATAGGGACTTGCAAGCAAATATAACTATACTAAGATAAACAAAATTGTGATGTAAAATGTTTAACATGACATTTATCAAAATAATCGACTTACGTCGCACTAAACAGACAAAAAATATTTCAGATGTTAAGCCAGCAAGCAATAAATGACGCTAAAAAACTGATTAACAATCACTAAAACTGACTGAGTTTGCTTAGCTTTTTCTTTAGCAATACCCAAAAAGGCATGGGTACCTTATTTCTTTTTAGTGCTTTATAATCATTAACAAAAGCAGAGACCCTGCTCATCACAGATTGGTTACTTACCCCCCCCATGCGCATATTCACCATTAAGATAGGCAGATAGACCGCTTCTATTTTATGGGTGTAAAAGTAACGTAATATTAATTCGTAATCGGCAGCAGTGCCTAAGTCTAATGCGTAATCCCCATTTTTTTCAAACAACGATCTTTTTAGATATAGCGTGGGGTGTGCGGGCATCCAGCCTTTTTGAAGGTCCTGAAATGTGTTTTGCCGTGATTTCCATTTCCTGATAATTTTATGCGATGTAGGATGTATATAATTGAGATCACCATAAAGTCCATCTATTTTCGGCTGATCCATAAAGGTTTTGGCTACCGCTGCCAACACATCAGGGTGCGCAAATAAATCATCGGCATTTAAAATCCCGATTACTTCTCCTGTTGCCCTTTCAATCCCCTTATTAATGGCATCGTATAAACCTTTATCTTTTTCAGAGACAAAATAATCAATGGCAGATCTATTTTCTTGAATAATGTTCAGCGTTCTGTCTGTCGATCCTCCATCAATTACGATATACTCTACATTAGCATAAGTTTGTGCAATTACCGAATTGAAACATTCCTGTAAAAATGTTTCTCCATTGTAAACGACTGTAATGAGGGATATTTTCATTGTTACCAAACAGCGGTTCTTCGACTTTTTTTAAGCTGAAAACTGTGGTAAAGATAAAGATTAGCTTTACATATGCCGAATGGTTCCTTATTCCAACCGACAAAGATGATTTATAGTTTATTCCTTCTTCTGATGATGAGCAAGCCAAATAAACCTGCTGCTGCACCTAAAAGCCAGGAATGGTCGTCGAGGTTGCATTCTACCATGGTAAAAGTACCTTCTGAACCATACCTAAACGAACCTAACAAACATATCTTGATACCAAATAAATCAACGCCTAGAGTTCCGTCGCAAATAACACAAGAAGATGCTGTGCTGCTCGGAGTCCAACTACAGTAATTAGCAGATAAAGATGTTGAAGGAGATTTATTATATAATTGAGAAGAGCCTAATACTTCAAGAGCATTAGAAGTATAAACCATATTATAATATGGCACTAAGCATCCCGTTGCTGAGCCTTGGCCAAAGGCGCCACAAGACATTAAAATAACAAGTATGAAAAAGTAAAAGCTTTTCATGTATCATTATGTGATGATACACTAAGTTACTTCAGTTAGCAACTAAAAACTACGTTCGTTTTGTTCAATATTATAGCAGTAGTATGGCCTTGATAGTCCAAACTTACAGCTACAAGAAATAATAGAGTAATTGTTTATTAACTGTATATGAATTGATTTTTTAAGAATAATGATGATACCAAAAACTCTAGTAGAATATATGATAAAAGGCATGTAGTCATCAATGGGTAAATTATTTAGCGGGCCTGCACATGGATAATTTGGATCAACATCCGAAAGTATGAAGAATCATTATAAATATAACTGTCTTAGCATATCTAATATTGTAGGTTGCCGTAATTCTTCAGTCGCAAACCGGATCTGTAAATCCCACCGTTGTAAGTAGCCATTTCCATAGTACTAAACATCATAATATCGACAGAGAATAATCACTCAAAACTTAAATATAGTCCAGATTCCTATAAATAATTAAGTAGTAGCTGATTCAGTCGAATTAAATAAATTCTTGCGCAGAAAACAGGCCCCAATAATACTCGAGAAAACTATAATCAATCCATTATAGTCATCCAAAGGGAGATTACAATAATTAATTAATTCATACTCCAGTGGCCGACCAATGCCTAAACTCTCATTTCCATTAATTATACAGCCATTTTTTTGTGCATCTGTTATCCTCAAATCTTGTTTGTAGCCCCACATATAACATTTCGCTGGATCTCGGTAATACGCAACCTCTGAATCTTTCACTGGCTCTACACTTGACGAAAAATTTTCATAATATTGAGTGTAATATGGATTTCTATATATTCCAACATCAGCAAGTTGAACATTATATATATTATCGTTCAATAGACACCCTCTTTTATTCGCACAAAATGCTGTATTTACAAATAAGGAAGAACAGAATAGGATCAGCACCCTGGCAACATTTACACTCATCTAAATTTTAACTTTTTTCACTAAAAAACGTAGTATAAAAACTACATTTTTCACAAAAATCGCAAAATAAACAATACTATTTAAGGTGGCCTATAGATTCTGTTTTTTCTATGACGAAGATGTAGACAGGGCTGAGGAGTACCGTAAAGACATTTTTGTTGATCAAAATCAAACCTTTAAAAATTTAAAATGCCTTTAAACAGCTTGAAAAGCAGATATGACAAATTGAATCAATTTTGGTGGATGATTTTTACTTGAAAAACCTGTTCAACTATTGTTGACAATTGTCATGAACAAAATGAACGAAGCTAAAGCATTTTAATAAAATCTCGACAAGAGATGTTTTTAAAATTGAAACGTGTTAGAAAAAACGAGCCAATTCCGGCTAAAGCACACAATGCAAGGGGCGTATAGTCATCTATTGGGCAAGCTAAAGTATATATACCAATAATACCACACAAATTATTCCCTTCGGGGGTATTGACCTTACAGGTGCCTGATGTTGATAGAGGTGCCCAATCACATCCTGCCGGCTTGTTGTATTTAGTTTGGGTATTGCTATAAGATTGAGTCCCTGCTCCACATATCGTAGTAGTAGTAGCTGTACCAGTCATAGTATATAAATCCTTATTTCCACCGGCAGTATAACAACCGCTTTGGGAATAGACATTAAAATAAAAGGAAACAAATAGCACTGATAGAAATAAATTTCTTATAATTTTCATAAGACGACGCTAGAGGGATAAATTCCAGATCCCAAAATTAAGAAGCTTGTCTCAGATAAAAGCGAAATGCCTATTTAATAATACAATAAAAGCGCTTATATCTATAAATATGAGTATTAGTTTTATTCTAAAGAGAGCAAAAATTAATAGCTTCAGAATTAGTTTTAATTTTTTTCAACCTTTTAAATTATTGGTGTAAAGTTGAATATACATTTCTATATGATGCTATTATGAAATACAGGAAGTAATGATACAACCTGAAGGGTTACTACTTTTTACAATGCACGCACCCTGTTAAAAACTAGCAATACCAATAAGAAAAATTCACGACAGGTACAGCAGCGGATGATTCCGTGTTTGAAAAATAGACTGTAAATACTAAATCGCAAATAAATTTGTGATAGTAATATATAATTAGCGCTTTTTGCTACTAAATAAATATGAGTATATTAATGAAGTGTCAATTTAGGAAAAACTATTGCTACCATTTTCAAAATGTAATTAGTCCCATCGAATGATAAAAATGTTTAACGACGAAAATCGATTTCATATTAAGCCGATATAGAAAAACAAGTTGTTTTGGTATATTATTGAGCGATATGATTGAAACTACAATGCAAAACTAAGTTGGTGTCTACGCAGAAAAAATAGACCTAAAAAGCCAAGAGGCAGAATAAGAAGCAAAATATTATTATCTAACGGGCATTCAGTTCTATATTGATTCTCTGTATAGGTCTCATTATGTCCGTATATACATCTACCACCCAGCCACCACGGCCAATAGGCATCACATACAAAAAATGTTCCTGTCCTCGTTATTCCTGTTGAAACAAACTCGCATTGTGATGTGGGTTGACAACTGATTACATTACCGTTTCGATCATAAATGCAATCACCGGTTGAAGATACGCTAGAAGCCCACTGCTGAGCTTTGGAAGATATCACAGAAGCCATCAGGAACATGGCAACTGCAAAATTTTTTTTAAACATAATGTGAATGATAGACTTCTATTTTTTTTTACAAAAATACCCTAATTATTGTAGCTATAATATTACATTATACTTTATAATTGACATTTATCATAAACAAAATAGTTTATTCAATGAGAGTTATCTAAAGCCTTGAGAGATGGTTTGAATGTTGTCGTAGGTAATAAAACTGCAGTTATCTCGTGAAAGAACGTTTTACACTATTTTACAAACCTCTTATTAAAATCTTTCTTCAATCAATCAAAACCTTTGCCTGAGTAATTTTTCTTCTTTTAATGATTTTAAAAGTATTTTTGTTATTTAAAATTGTTTCAAGGATGTGTCGTATGCTGATGAACCTCAATCGAAAATATATTTATTTGTTAATCACTTTGCTTTCCATTTTCTTTTTAAATGCCTGCTCGGTTCGCAAGCAACGCACCTTATTTTACGCACCTTCCGACATTGTTACTGATACAATCAAACACGTTTATGTTGTTAACGATCAGGGTATAAGCGATGCTTATTATAAAATCAAGATTAGCGATCAATTGGCCATAAGAAATGTGCAGAACCCCGAATTTGGAGCTACTACATCTGGTAGTTCCGGTACCCTATCGAATACGACTTCAGGCACGGCTCAGAATATGCTTTCTTATCCGGTAGAGCCGGATGGCATGGTTAATCTACCAGCCATTGGAAAAGTAGAAGTTGTGGGCTTAACCAGGCGTGAAGCTACAATCAAAATCCAGGATCTCTATAAACAAAAATTATTAAAAGACCCGATTATAGAGCTAACCGTTGTTAACTTAAAAGTAACTTTATTGGGTGAATTTAGTAAGCAAGGCAACTTTCTGCTTGAGAAAGACAATACCAGCCTAATCGAAATCATTGGTGAGGCCGGCGGGATTACGAAAACTGCAGATCCTAAAACCTTAAAAATTATCCGCGGCGACCGAAGCCATCCCGAAATTATTTATGTAAACTTAACCGATATTAATAGTTTGGCAAGTAAAAAACTGATATTGCAGAATAACGACATCATTGTATTGCAACCTACTAAGAGTGCTGCACTGAGCGAGAAACTTCAGAGTTTTAACAATATCGTACAACCACTACTTGTGGTGGTTAACCTTGCCGTATTAATTTTTACTGTGACACGCTAATATGGAAAAAGCAGAAGATTTAGAGGTTAAGGCGGTTAGCCAACAAATTGATTTTTATAAAATATTCAGGGTATTTTGGAGCAGGTGGTATTGGATTGCTGGCTGCATTGCCATTGCACTGGTTGTTGCTAAAATAAAGGTACTTTATACATTACCTATTTACCAAACCGGAGCATCGCTTAAACTACAGGACAGTAACCCGAGTGTGAGCACAAACAACCAAATGCCCACACAGGTTTATAATTATACCGATAAAATTCAGGCAGAAAGTTTTGTGATCCGCAGTAACGATGTTGTACTTAATGCCATTGCTAGCCTGGATTACAAAATTTCCTACTATTTAAAAGGCAGGATCAGGACAACAGAACTATACCCAAGTATTCCTTTTCAGATCGAAATTATACAACAGGATTCGGTAAACTTTAATCGGGGTTTGTACAATATAGAAGCGATTGACAATAAAAGCTTTAGCATTAGTGATCCTAACAACGAAAAAGCCAAACCAACCATCCACCGCTACGGAGAGGTATTAAATATGGGCAATATGCGATTCCGCATTAAATCCATTGTTCCAAAAGGCGATTATAGCTTTAAATTTAATACCAAAGAAGATTTTATCGGACGGGCAATGGGTTTAAATGTAGCGGAGGCCGCACGCTTTACCAATGTAATGAGTTTAAGTTTAACAGATGGTAATCCTGTTTTTGCTGCCGATATGCTCAATGCCATTATGAAGGAATATGTGCGTTACGATTTGATCCAGAGGCAACGTTCGGCTAAACAGACGGTCCAATTTATTGATACGCAACTGGGCTTTATTAATACTGAGGCGGGTAAATCTGGCAACACGTTGGCGAACTACAAAACCCAGAACAAAATGGTCGATCTTGGATCTACCACCTCTACAACAATCGGTAAATTATCAGATTTTGAGAAACAAAAAACAGAACTAAATATTAAACAACTGGCGATTAAACAACTGGAAGACCAAGTGAACAATAACCGTTCGAAGGTAGAGATTGGCTTAGATATAGAAGGTGATTTAAATAGCGGATTGGGAACTTTAGTTACTCAACTAAACACCTTACTCGCGAATAGAATACTCAAACTCAATCAATTTAATGCAGATTCGCAACCCGTTAAACAAATCGATCAGCAGATCGCCAATGTAAAAGCGAGCATCAGGAGCAGTGTGCAGGCCATGCGCAATAATAATGAACAGACCATCCGTTATATCAACAGCCAAATTTCTGCGGTAAATCAAAACATAAGCACCATTCCGGCCAAAGAACAAAACTTTGTTAAACTCAGCACCAACTTCGAAGTAAACAACAAAGTGCGTTCTTATTTATCTGAAAAAAAATTAGAAGCAGAAATGAATGCTGCGGCCACGGTATCTGGTGCCGCTATTGTAAATTTAGCTTATCCATCTTATTATTCTATTTCTGCGAATTCGAATAAGGTTTACACTTTTGCCATTTTATTTGGTTTAGGTGCAGGTATGGGTTTGATCTTGCTGGTACGTTTTTTAAATCCTTACATCTATGACAAGGAAACCGTAGAAGGCTTAACGAATACGCCTATCATCGGGGTAATCCGCAAATTCCCCGATTATATTGATCAAGATAACCGCCAGGCCTTATCTATTGCTAAACCTAAATCAGTTTTTGCCGAATCGGTTAGGTCCGTACGTACCAATTTGAGCTTTTTAGCCAGCCATAAAAAAAGTAAAGTGATTTGTATTACCTCTGAAATATCAGGTGAAGGGAAATCATTTGTTACTGTAAACCTGGCGGGCACGCTTGCGTTAATTGAGAAAAAAGTAATTTTAATTGCTGCCGATTTACGTAAATCGAGACTACATAAAGTTTTTGGAAGCGATAACCGTAAAGGGCTGAGCTCTGTCTTGTCCGGACAGCATAGTTTAGCAGATGTCCTCATCCATGACGAAGTACATCATATCGACTTTATTCCATCAGGCCCCGTACCCCCCAATCCTTCAGAGCTTTTGCATACTGCCGCCATGCGCGATTTACTAAAGGCTTTAGAAAAAGAATATGATTATGTTTTGGTCGATACGGCTCCGGTAGGCCTGGTTTCGGATGCTATACCGCTGATCAGGAACTCTGATGTAAATCTTTTTGTGATCCGTTCAGGTGTATCGCAAACACGGGCAGCAGCTATTCCAGAGCGGTTATCACGGGAGTATGGATTAAGCAATATGGCCATTGTATTAAATGCATTTGGTGATGATGCCCTTTATGCGAATTATTATACAACTGATTATAGCCGTGGTGGCGGCAACAGCACTTATTATTATTCTGACTATTCGGGATATTCTGGCTCAGGTTATTACGATGATGAGAATAGGAAATGGTGGATGTTTTGGAAGAAGAAGTAAAAGAGGATGGATGAAGAAGGAGTTTTTTCGTTGATAGACTTGTTGCTCAACCGTTTATGATTAAACGGATAGAAATTTGATAAAATATGTATAAGGGTTTCATTATAAAGACTAAGCATAATGATTGATCAGAATTACAGATGGTATCCGGTTTATACGCGATCGAGGGCAGAGAAAAAGGCTTACAAGGAATTGGTAAGAAAAGGCATTAACGTATATCTACCTCTAAAAAAAACAGTTAAACAATGGAGCGATCGCAAAAAAATAGTTGATGAAGCATTAATTAAGTCTTACCTATTTGTGTATATTTCGGCCAAAGAACATGCTGAAGTTTTGATGACCAATGGCATTGCCAGGTTTCTCTATTTCTCTGGACAAATAGCCGCCATACCCGAACAACAAATTCAAGATCTTAAACTTTTACTGGCCACGGATGCAGATCTGGAGGTTTTTGAATATGATATAAAACCAGGGGCGCGCGTATTGATCAAGGCAGGCCCATTTAAAGGGATTATTGCCGAATTGGCTTCTGTGCACAATAAACAGCGTATTATTTTGCGTTTACAAAATATGGGTTACGCGATTGAAATTAACACCTCTGTTGCGTTTGTAGAACCGCTCTAGGTGATTGGAGATGTGAGCTGAGATCGAGCTCAATAAGATATATAAAAAAATAATCAGTGCATTTTTAAAAGAAAATGTGACTGAGGGGGCGAAGCTGTGCCCGGGCAAGATGGAAGTAGGTTGTGGTAAGTGGAAAAACAGGAAGTATAAATGTGTCGGATTGCAGGTATAATTGATAAAAACAGATCAATAGAACAGATCAAACAGGAGGTTAAAGGCATGTGTACCATAATGGCGCATGGCGGCCCCGATGATGAGGGCTTCTATACCAATACCAACGTAGGCCTTGTGATAGGTCATAGGCGTTTGGCTTTGATCGATCTCTCTCCTAATGGTCATCAACCGATGAAATATAAGGCAGATGAACTTATAATTTCCTTCAATGGAGAAATCTACAATTACCCGGAGCTCAAAAAAGAACTGCAAAACTTAGGCTTTCTATTCAATACCGAAAGTGATACCGAGGTTATTTTAGTTGCCTATGCAGCCTGGGGTATAGCCAGTTTTGCAAGGCTTAAAGGCATGTTTGCCTTTTATCTATTCGATGCCCAGCTTAAATGTAGTTATCTGGTCCGTGATCTATCAGGTATTAAACCATTGTATTATTGCGCTACAGCACTAAGTCTAGTTTTCTCTTCAGAAGTTAAGGCTTTTGCAGAAACCTCTTATCATTATACCGAACAACCTGATTGGAAAATCTATTTTCTCGCTTTTGGGCATATACCAGAACCATACACCACTTTTAATGAAATTTTGATGTTGCCAAAAGGGCATTACATGGAATGGCAACATCAATCGGATACCTTCGAAATTAAAAATTATGTCCAACATCGGCATGTTGAAGAAATTTTGGGCAAAGAGGCCGCTAAATTAGCTTTAGAACAAAATTTACGGGCGTCAGTAAAAAGACACCTCCTATCTGATGCCAAGATCGGTGTTTTTTTAAGTGGTGGTATTGATAGTAGTATCTTAACGCTACTGGCCGATGAAATTACGAATCAGGATTTAAGTACCCTGAATACCATTTCTATCAATTTTGAAGAAACAGCCTATTCAGAAAAGGCCTTTCAGGATATAATAACCGAAAAAATTAATGGGAAGCATTCAGGATACACCATTACCCCATCTATTTTTTCAACGTATTTCCCAGCTGCATTAAAAGCTATGGATCAGCCTACTGCAGATGGCATCAACTCATGGTTTGTTAATTATTTTGCAAAAAAAAACGGCTTAAAAGCTGTTTTATCGGGTATCGGTGCCGATGAGCTCTTTGGCGGCTACCCTTCCTTTAAACGGATGGGCTTACTTAAGCAGCTGAAAAAATTACCGAAACTCATTCTTAAAAAAAGCCTCGCCTTTAATAACTCCGGATTAAAACGTTCCTATTATTTAAGTTATCAAAATACGGCTGGCGAATATCTTTTTTTAAGGGGAATATTTACCCCCGATGAAATCGCAGCTTTGTTAAATTTCTCAATAGAAAAAGTAGATCGTGTATTAAAAAATATAAATATTGCCTCCGCTCCAAATCATTTAGATAACGGAGAAAGGGCCAGTTGGTTGGAATGTAATTTATACATGCAGAATCAATTGCTTAAGGATACCGATACCATGAGCATGCAGCATGGTATAGAAGTCCGTGTTCCTTTTTTAGATCAGGACCTACTAGGTATCGTTAAATCTATTAAACCTAAGTTAAAATTTGGGGCTGATCGTCCTAAATCACTTTTAATTGATGCATTTTCTGCTATACTGCCAAACGCAATATGGAACCGAGAAAAAATGGGCTTTACATTTCCCTTCCAACTGTGGTTAAAAAAAGATGAACAGTTTCTTACTTCAATAAAAACTGAAGGAAACCAATTTGCATCAAAAATGGTTAACGATTTTAGACGGGGTAATTTACACTGGAGCAAAGTGATGGCGCTTTATCAGGCGTTTAGGGTTTAAGAAAAAAAGATTGAAAAACAGAAAAGTTCTATTTCTTAGCTTACACACTTTCAGTTTAACCGGTGGAATAGAAAAAGTAAGTAAAACTTTTGCAAAGACGCTTGATGACCTGAAAGCCAGTGCGCAAATCAAGTCTTACCAGGTTTTATCAATGTATGATGATCAACCCGATCTGGCCTACGTGGCAAAAGATTCATTTAAGGGATATCATGGCAAAAAAACAGCTTTTGGTTTAACAGCTATCAAAGCGGGATTAAAAGCAGATGTAATTATTTTAAGTCATGTTCATTTACTACTCTTTGCACGGATCATCAAAATGTTAAAGCCAGGTGTTCGTATCGTGCTTTTTGCCCATGGAATAGAGATCTGGAATGCCTTAGCGGGCTGGAAAAAACAGATGCTGAACAGTATAGAAATCTGGGCGGTAAGCCGGCATACAGCAGATCAGATTATATTGCATCACAAAGTAGCCGAAAACCGGATTAACGTATTGAACAATTCTTTAGACCCCTATTTTAAATTAGAAAAATCGATTTCAAAACCGGCTTCACTCCTCACAAAATATAGAATTAACAATAACCAAAAGGTATTGTTAACCATCTGCCGTTTATCTTCATCTGAACAATATAAAGGTTACGATCTTGTTATCGAATGCTTAGCACAGGTAATCAAAATTTATCCAGATTTGGTTTACTTGTTGGTTGGAAAAGCAGACCAGGCAGAATTAGCGCGAATTAATAAGCTCATTACCCAATCTAGCCTGCAAAAAAACGTCATACTTACAGGCTTTGTAGCAGATGATGAACTTGTTTTACATTATCAATTAGCAGATGTATTTGTAATGCCGAGCAAGGCAGAAGGATTTGGACTCGTTTTTATTGAAGCTGCTGCCTACGGTTGTAATGTACTCGGTGGTAATGCCGATGGCAGTAGCGATGCACTGATGGACGGCAAACTGGGTACCCTTCTAAACCCTAATGATGTGGCAGCTATTGGTGAAGCAATTATCACTTCGTTGCAAAAAGAAAGACATCAAGCCAAAGCAACCCAGCAGCTATGTTTTGAAACATTTGGATACAAGCAATACCAGGAAAAAGTAGCTAACTTACTATTAGTTTGAGGAGATAAAGATGAATATAAACAACCATGCATAACGAAGAGCACACCTGGACCATTGAGGCTAAAGCTTCTTTATTCGATTTAAAGCTTAACGAAATTTGGGCTTACCGCGATCTGCTTTGGTTATTGGTTCGCCGAGATTTTGTTTCTTTCTATAAACAGACGATATTAGGCCCATTGTGGTTTTTCATACAGCCCTTATTTACCACCATCATCTTTACCTTTATTTTCGGTAACCTGGCAGGTATCTCCACCGATGGGCTACCTAAACCATTATTTTACCTGGCCGGTATCACTGCATGGAATTACTTTGCAGATTGTTTAACCAAAACATCAACTGTTTTTAGGGATAATGCCGCGATTTTTGGAAAAGTCTATTTCCCCCGTTTAATTATGCCACTGAGTATAGTGGTGAGTAACCTGGTACGCTTTGGCGTACAGATGATCCTTTTCCTGATCATGTTTATTTATTATTATTTAGCTGATGCAAGTTTTCAGCCTTCCTGGGCCATTACACTGGTTCCCATTGTGGTAATTTTAATGGCCTTATTGGGCCTGGGCACCGGGATGATTATTTCGGCTATGACCACAAAATACCGTGACCTCGCATTTTTGGTAGGATTTGGTGTACAATTGTTGATGTATGCCACGACTGTTATTTATCCGCTGTCTACCGCCATTGAAAAATACCCAAAATATGCCTGGATTATAAAATATAACCCTATGACACCAATTATTGAAACCTTTAGATATGGATTTTTGGGTGAGGGGAGCTTTAGCTGGAGTAGCCTGGGCTATGCAACTGGTATTACAACTGCCCTGCTGTTTTTTGGGATAGTAATTTTTAATAAAGTAGAACGAAATTTTGTTGATACAGTTTGATTAAAATTACATCAGATCATGGTGAAAGAATGCCAACAATTGATGGTATGAGAGGTATAGCTATTATTGGAGTTATTTTATATCATTTTTTCTCCAGATGGATACCTCCAGCTAATACAACACTATTTTATCCTTATGGTGATAAGTATAATTTCTTTAGCTATGGTCAATATGGCGTACAACTATTTTTTATGATTAGTGGTTTTGTGATTGTAAAAACACTAGAAACTACGAATTCGACCAAGCAATTTTGGATAAAAAGATTGATCAGGTTGTGGCCACCTTTAACGATATCTTCAATTTTGATCTTTTTATCTTTGATGTGGTATGATAATGATTTTTTGTTCTCGAATGGGCATAAAATCAACAACTTGTTTTCGAGTATTACAATGATCAATCCAAATATTCTTAATAAATTAATTAAAACTAATGTTGACTATTTAAACGGATCATACTGGAGTTTGTGGCCAGAAATACAGTTCTATTTTTTATGCAGTACCGTATACTTTTTTGATAAATCAAATTTTTATAGAAACTATTTCATATTTGCTATTTTAATCAATTTGATGTTATTCATTTTAACGGCAGATTTTTGGAGCAGGTATTGTACAAATCAGGGATTACCTTTAAATATTGCTTACCTAGGTACAACCATAAATACATATTTCAATTTACCAGATTTCATCAACTATTTTTCAATCGGAGTATTTGGCTATGCGATATACAGCGATAAAAATATTTCGAAAAAATCACGTTATCTAAAGATTTTCGTATTCTCTTTCTTTATATTAATTCAACTATTATCTCCGCATGCTTATCAATCACGAAAAATGGTGGTAATTATAGTTACTATATTTTCACTATTTATCTTTAATCAGAAAATGATACGTGTTTTGGACAATAAGTTATTGATTAAGATTGGTGTATCTTCATACTTCTTGTACCTAATACATGAACCTGTTGGTGTATTGATGATTAACAAGCTAGGAAACTATTTTCAAGACTATACATTTCTAACACCACTAATAGTAATAAGCATTCTTATTTATTTTTGCATACTTTTTCATAAAAGAGTAGAAATTTGGTGCATTAGTTTTTTAAAATTTCATTTGCTTAAAAAAAAAGATGTCTAAAGTCGCGATAAAAGCAGAAAATATTGCAAAGGCTTATCAACTAGGACAAATTGGTACAGGCACAATTAGTCGTGATATAGAACGCTGGTATGCCCGCATGCGAGGCAAAGAAGATCCATTTTTACGAATTGGTGAAAGCAACAATCAAAATACCAAAGGCACAAGCGATGTGGTTTGGAGTTTAAAAGATATTAACTTCGAAATTGAGCAGGGAGATGCAGTGGCCATCATCGGAAGAAATGGTGCTGGGAAGAGTACACTTTTAAAAATACTAAGCAAGGTTACTGCACCAACTACAGGCAAAATATCCGGTAAAGGTAGAATAGCCAGTTTATTAGAAGTGGGTACTGGTTTTCATCCAGAACTATCGGGTCGTGAAAACATATTTTTGAATGGCGCCATTTTAGGTATGCGTAAAAAAGAAATCCAACGCAAATTAGAAGAGATTGTAGACTTTGCAGGGATTGAACGTTATCTGGATACCCCTGTTAAACGATATTCATCAGGAATGTACGTACGCTTAGCCTTTGCTGTTGCGGCTCATTTAGAATCAGAGATATTGATCGTGGATGAAGTATTGGCCGTTGGTGATGCAGAATTCCAGAAAAAGTGTTTGGGCAAGATGGGCGAAGTCAGTAAAGGAGAAGGAAGAACTGTGTTGTTTGTGAGCCATAATATGGAATCCATCCTTAAGTTATGCCATAATGGGATTCTCTTAAAAAATGGACAATTAATTAGCTATGATTCTTCATCGAAAATATGTGAGGAATATATAATGCAGAATGAACAAATTCAAAGATCAAAAATTATAGAAAACCATAATCTAAATGAATTTTTAAAAGTAAATTTATTATTGATCGATAAAGTTAATTACAATCAATTTGATGAAGTTAATTTCGAAATTGAACTTGAATCTAATATTCAAAATAAATTGGACTGCATAGCTCTAATCATCATGGATAGCTTCGGTAACCGAATTGCAATATTAGATTTACGTTCAAAAGAACTGTTAGAATATTCCATAATTTCAAAAAAGATAAAAATTAAGGGCAAAGCCTATAATATAGGTATTATGCCTGGTGATTATAGCATTGGTTTGGCAATTGGCTCACAGAATTGTACTGGTGATTTTCTGAACCTAATTGGATTTCAAGTAATTTCAAACTCAATAAAAGAGAACGAATTCCTTCCTTTCGCAAAAAATGTCTCTGGAAATTTAGCAATAGAATTTGATTTCAACACAAACTATGGGTAGAATATATTACAGTCAATCCGGTCAGGATAAATATTTAAATGATCAACTGTTCAAGAACAAATCTGGCGGTGTCTATTTGGATATTGGGGCAAATGATGGTATTACTTATAGTAACACCTATTTCTTTGAAAAAGAACTTAAATGGGTTGGAATTTGTATTGAACCTATACCGTCAGTATTTAGTAAATTACAACAGTCGAGGAAATCGATTAATATTAACGGCTGCGTAGCTGATTTTGAAGGTGATGGGATTTTCTATGAAGTTACTGGTTATGCTGAAATGCTAAGTGGTTTAAAATCCAAATATGACTCCCGTCATTTGAAGAGAATTGAAGATGAACTGAAAAGCCATGGGGGTTCAATAAAAGAAACAACTGTAAATTGTTATGATTTAAATAAACTTTTAAAGAAATACAACATTGATAAAATTGATTATTGCAGTATTGATATCGAAGGAGGAGAATTAGATGTTTTAAAAGCTATTGATTTTGACAATATTCACTTCCGTTCAGTGTCAGTCGAAAATAATTACCACGATGAGCGCATTCATAAACATATGAAAATTAATGGATTTAAGAAAATTGCGATCTTGGGAGGCGATGAGATTTACGTAAAAAAAAGAACAGGAATTATTGGAAGGATAAGGGATTTCTTTTATTTTAATTTTGGATTTGCTTATTGATGCTAAATAATAAGTTACCAATATCCGCAATCGTTGTGGGTTATAATGAAGTGGGTTTTTTAGTAAATTCTTTACCTAAGCTAGCCTTTTGTGACGAGATACTTTATTATGATTTGGGTTCAACAGATACTTCTGTTGAGGTTGCGAACAACTGCGGTGCCAAAGTAATCCATCATGACAAAGTTCCTGGATGCGAATGGATACATGCAAAATATGGAGATAAAACAAAAAATAAGTGGATTTTGATAACAGATCCCGATGAGATAATTGATGATTTTACTATTGAGAACATCCAGAAACTTTTTAACGAAAACAAACTAACGGACGACATTGGTTGTATTTTAGCTCCGATATTCTACTATTTTAAGAATAAAAAACTCCTCGGCACAATATGGGGAGGGGAAAAACGTAGATTGCTTCTCGCTCACAATGAAAAGTTTTCATTTACTGCCCACGTTCATCAGGGGCGGCAACTTAGAGATGGATATATCCCGTATCATTTATCAAGCGACAATCAAAATGGGATAAAACATTATTGGGCTAATAGTTATCTTTTCTTATTTAAAAAGCATTACCGATATTTAAAAAATGAGGGTGATGCACGATTTCAAAATAGCCAGCGCACCTCATTAAAAGAATTAGCTCTAGCCCCTTTAAAATCATTTAGAATTTGTTTTTTTCTCGCGAAAGGCTATAAAGATGGATTTACAGGATTATTTCTTTCTTTATTCTGGTCTTGGTATGAAACATCTGCTCTTATTAGGCTATATGGTATTCAGATAAAGCAAAGTGCAAAACATTAAAATTTCTATTATTACCATTAACCTTAATAACAAGAATGGTTTATTAAAAACTATTCGGTCGGTTGTTAATCAAACATATCCAAATATAGAGTATATTGTAATTGATGGCGACAGCAATGATGGATCGAAAGATCTTATATTTCATTCCAAAATACATAAAATAGTATCAGAAAAGGACACAGGAATATATAATGCCATGAATAAAGGAATTAAACTGGCAACAGGAGAATTTCTGATGTTCTTAAATTCTGGAGATTTTCTATGTACAGACACAATTGTAGAAAATGTGGCAAAATACATTTCATTAAAGAACTACGATATATTTTTTGGAGACCTGAATATATCAGGAAACCGTTACAAATATCCAGATCAAATAAATTTAAGATTTCTATTAAACTATGCTATTCCCCACCCTTCTACTTTCATTAAAAGAAAATTGTTCAATAATGATGAACTTGGGGTTTATCATGAAAATTATAAGATAATTTCAGATTGGACTTGGTTTATAGATGCTTATATTAAACAATACCGATTCTACCGTATGAACTTAATCGTTACTGATTTTGATACTTTTGGCATTTCATCAATAAACCATGAACTAAATGCCAAAGAAAGGAATAAAATAATGCAAGAAAAATATCCGAATTTTTTAGCCGAATTAATAGAACCCAATCCATCTAAAAGTTTAAGTACTAAAATAATACTTACCAAATTGAAGAACAGGATAATATCACTTTCTTCATATTTTTTAAAAGCAAAGGGTAAAAATAACAATAGTTAATATAGCCAAATTCCATTGCTAAAGCAATTATGCTACAAGCATATATCCAAATAATTTATGATCCGATTCGAGGCAATTTATTTTATCAATTTAGACTATCGTACCGATCGACGAGATAAATTTGAGCGAAACTCAAAATATTTAGGTGTCGAAAATCTTATACGTTCAAGAGCGGTTCAGAGTGATGAGGTTGAATTGCATAATTGGCCAGGATCTGCAAGTGAGCTCGCCATTAGATTAAGTCACATTAAAACATTAGAAGATGCTAAAAACAGGGCATATAATTTTTTTATAATATTTGAAGATGATACAATAATTCCCAGATCATTTGCAAGAGATTTATCCAAATTACTTCGCAATACCCCTTCTGATTGGGACATGCTATATCTATATGCTGAAAATCATTTTTTAAAACCCATCGCCGTAAATGATAGTGTGGTTAAATTACAGAATACCCTTGGTTTAGTTGCTGTTGCATATAGAAATAAATCGCTTGACAAAATCATAGAGAAGCTGAAAAGTGACCTTAGATGGGTTGACTCTGTAATGGCCGATCTCCATAAAGACTTAAATGTGTATGCCCCAAAAGAATCAATAGTTAAGCATGCTTTCGGATACAGTGACAATTTGCAAAAGTTTATAGATTACAAGAATATTTTTTTTTTAAAAGTGGTTGTTAAAATTCTAAATTTCATGAATATTCGTAATCAAAAAAATAAGCGCCGTAACAATAATTAAAATATATTCTCTACCCTGCCACTGCATTTTTCAATTTTGTAACATTTAACTAAGAGGATTTAACCAATAAAATATAAAGTAGTTTTATCTAATAAAATCCATTGATTGATAATAAAGATTTAAATATCCTAAATAGATTGAAAATTCTATTTATCCTCCCAGAATACTACCCACATTCAGGTGGAGGTATTTCCACTTATTATTTGCATTATATAAAAGCTTTAGCATCTAGTTGTGCTAAAATTAAAGTTATTGCAGGTAGTGGTTATATTCAAAATGAATCAGATTATGAATTCGAAGGTATACAGATTGAATTTTTAAAACCCGATATTTTCAAAAAATATCTGTATTTATTTCAACATCTTAATGCTTTCCCTGAATATCAAAGAAATGTTGCCGCAGCCTGGGCCATGTGGGATCAAAGTAAAAAAGGAGACGGTTTTGATATAATTGAATGTACGGATTTCGCAATGGGCTACATTCCTTGGCTTGTCCACCATCAAAAATTTGTAATCACCAGATTACACGGGAGTAGTGGGCAAATAGAATTTAATGAACCACTAAAATCTGAGCAACTTTTTGGTCACCTGAACCGATTTACAGAATTATCGCTATTGCCGTTGTCAGATATTCTAATTGCCAATAGTAAATCAAATCAATCCTTTTGGAAAAAATCACTTGATAATGTTTCAATTGAATATGTTTATCCTGTATTTCAATTCAATAAATCAAAAATTGATTTAAGGATTAAATCAGAAAAAGGTATAGTAACAGGCAGGATACAGCAATGGAAAGGACCAGACATTTTATGTTTAGCAATGGAAAATATTTCAGACAATATTACTATTGAATGGTATGGTAGCGACACAAAATTTGACCAAAAAATAAGCAAATCAAAAGATTTATATAATAAATATCCAGCCATATGGGGGAAAAAAATAACCCCATTATCTCCAGTTGAACAACCAGAATTATTTAAATTACAGGCTACTGCGAAATTCGGAGTAGTTCCCTCAACTTGGGATACTTTTAATTTTACTTGCCTCGAGTATTTAGCACAAGGCACTATTGTAATCTGTTCAGATAAAACTGGGGTGTCAGAATTGATTAATAATGGACAAAATGGCTTTAAATATTCTGCAGAAAACATCGAAGAGTTATCTGCATGTTTAAAAAAAGTAATCAAGCTTACCGATGTAGAATATTTAACTATTGCATCTAATGCGCAAAATAGTTTATTTGAAAAATTATCACCAGAAATAATTATTCCACAAAATATTAACCTTTACAATCGTTCAAAAACCAACTTTGTACCCAGTGAATTAAACGAGTACCTCGCATACAATTTTAAACCTGCTGCAAGAAATCAAGGAATTTATTCAATACTTGAACAGCAATCGCTAAAAACACTGATTAAATACACTTACACTAGACTTAAAGAGAAGATAATTAATTCATTTTGAATACCATAGCCCTTTGCATTCCGGCTTATAATGCTGAAAAATTTCTTCCACGTTTGTTGGACTCTGCAATGAAACAGATTATTCCTTTTGATGAGATTCTTGTCTATGATGACTGCAGTACAGATTCAACTGCAAAAATCGCCGAATTTTATAAGGCTATAACTGTCACTGGCGACAAGAATATTGGCTGTTCCAAAGGAAAAAATATAATTGCAAACATAAGTAAATCAGATTGGATACATTTTCATGATGCTGATGATGAGCTATTACCGAATTTTACAACTCTTGCACATAAATGGATAAATAATCAACAAAATTCGGAAGTGATATTATTCAATTATGAATACAGAGATAACCAAACCGCTGACCTAATTGATATTAGAAAATTTGATGCTGAAGCGTTAAAAGATGATCCTATTAAATATGCCATTTCAGAACAGATCAATCCTTTCTGTGGCTTGTATAATAAAGAAAAATTTTTAGCTGTAGGAGGATATGATACTGATCAAAAAGTATTATATAATGAAGATTGTGCAATGCATATTAAACTTGCGATTGCAGGATTTAAATTTTCCGTCGAGTCCGAAATCTCAATCATAAATTACAGGATTAAAAACTCAATGTCACAAGGAAATCAGTTGAAGTGTTTTGAGGCGCAATACCAGGTAATGAAAAAATATGCCGCTGTCGCTCCAAAAAAATATGATGTCACTTTTGGATATAAATTATGGGAAATTGCCGGTCTCGCAGCGTCACATCAAAACTATCAGTTAGCTAACAGTTGCGTAGCAGAAGCAAGAAAGTTAAATGTAAAAAAACCGCCCGGTTTTACACTATTCGGGATATTGTGTATCCTTCAACCCTATTTGGCAATTAAGTTACGTGAAAAATACATTCGATTGTTTAAGTCAGAATTAAGATGACCGACTTAATTTCCATAGTCATTCCCGTATATAATACAGAAAATTTTCTTAAAGATGCTATCGAATCTATTTTGAGGCAAACTTATTCAAATAAAGAAATTATTATTATTGATGATTGTTCTACTGATAAATCATTTGAGATAGCCAAATCTTATGAGTCAGATATAGTAAAAGTATTTAAGATGCCTCAAAATTCAGGACAAAGTGCTGCGTCTAATTATGGAATAACAAAAAGCAAAGGTTCTTTTATCAAGCTCTTTGATGCAGATGATTTAATGAACAAGGAGCACTTGATGGATCAATATCTGGCAATAAAGCATCAACCATCTCACATTGCTGCAGGGCAAATAAAGAGATTTTTCAATAATGATTTAAATACCGCGCTGCACGAACCTTTAGCCAATTGGAGTAACCTATCCCCCCTTGAATGGCTGTTAATAGACAATGGGAAAGGCCTTGGAATGATGCAATGTGGCATGTTTCTCATTCCTCGAGAAATCTTAGTACAATCAGGATACTGGGACACAAGTATATCAATGATGAATGATTTCGAGTTTTTTCCTAGATTATTATTTCTTTCGGAGAAAATTATTTTTACAGAAAAGGCTCTAGTATATTACAGGAGTGGCAATAAGGGTTCATTATCTAATCACCTATCTGATAAAGCTTTAGAATCTGCCCATCAAGCTCTTATTAAAACCTCAAACTTGATTTTATCTAAAGAAACTTCGAAAAGATCAGCGCAAATACTTGCTATGTATTGGAGTGATTGGGCCTATATATTTTATGGCTTGAATGCAGAATTATATAAGTCGGCTGTTTCAGAATACAAAAAATTAACAGGAAAAGAATACAATCCAAAAAATTCGGGCTACACCAAAATTTCAGATTTAATAATCGGTTGGAAATTGACAAAAAAAATCAAAAATTATTTAAGTAAATGAGAATTGCAATTATAGCAGATCCTTTCATTCCTGTACCTCCAAAAAATTATGGTGGTATCGAACGTATAATTGATATGCTCGTAGATGGATTGATAAAGAATGGTCATAATGTTATACTTGTTGCACATGCCGACTCTATTGCTAATTGTGAGTTAATAAAATATCCGGTCACATCAAAGCTGAATCTGATAGGCAAGATACAAGTAATTGCAAAAGTCAAGCATTTTCAGCCGGACATTATTCATAGTTTTGCAAGATTAGCCTATTTAACCTTATTGCTTCCAAAATCTTATGTTAAAATCATGTCTTATCAGCGTGAACCAACCATAAGTCAGATAAAAAAAGCTTTACTGCTATCAAAGAAAAATACTTTGACTTTTACAGGATGTAGTAATTATATAAGTAATCAGATTAAACCTTTTGCAAAAGCATTTACCGTATATAACGGATATCCAGACAAAACTTACACCCCGAAGTTCGAAATAGATAAGTCAGCGCCATTACTTTTTCTCGGTCGCATTGAGCATGAAAAGGGCACTCATTTAGCAATAGAAATTGCAAAAAAAACTGGCAGGAAATTAATTATTGCAGGAAATATCCCAGATAAAAGTAAAGCTTATTTCATCGAACAAATTGAGCCAAATTTATCCGGACAGATACAATTTATTGGAGAAGTAAATGATCAGCAGAAAAATAAAATACTTAGCGAATCTTCTGCTCTATTGATGCCCATACTTTGGAATGAACCATTTGGAATTGTAATTGTAGAGGCCATGGCCTGTGGAACACCAGTTATTGCTTTAAATGCAGGGGCAATTCCAGAAATAATAACCCATAACAGATCTGGATTTGTTTGCCAATCAGTTGAAGAAATGGTAAATAGCGTAAATAAACTGCATACCATTAACAGAGAATCTGTTTATCAGGATGCCCAAAAGTTTAATCAGACCAACATTATCAATTCTTATATATCTCTTTATAAAATGCTCTTAAGTAAATCCAGTGGTGTAAAATAAATGTTGCCAAATCTTACAAAAATAGTTTTATTAACTTCAGGCCAGCCTACATTAAACCCAAGATTGGTGAAAGAGGCAGACGCGCTCACATCTGCTGGTTACGATGTTACAGTAATCTACCAATTTTGGAATGAATGGGCAAGCCAATATGATAAAAATCTTCTTGCCAGGAAAAAATGGAAAGCAATAATGGTTGGTGGAAGTCCAAGAAAGAACAGACTAATCTTCTGGCAAACCAGAATAATTCATAAAATATTCAGAACTCTTAACAAGTATATCGCTACAGATCTATTCCCAGAGCTAAGTATTGGTAGGTGTACCTACCAATTATATAAAAAAGCCCTAAGTGTTAAGGCAGATATTTACATAGCACACAACCTGCCAGCACTTCCCGTAGCTTTTAGAGCTGCTAAAAAAATAAATGCGAAATGTGGTTTTGATGCAGAAGACTTTCACCGTTTCGAAAATTCAGATGATATAAATCATCCTATGGTAAAATTGAACAGTCTAATTGAGGAGAAATATATGCCGCTTGTCAATTACATAACGGCAGCAAGCCCACTTATCAAAAAAGCATACCAAAATATTTTTAATAGGCAGATTACGACCATTTTAAATGTTATGGAAAATAATGATGAAACTATTAAAAAAACCAATCATGACAGAAATTTAAGGCTTTTTTGGTTTTCACAAACCATTGGTGAAAACCGTGGCCTAGAGAACGTTATCAGTGCCATTAACCAAAGTGTTTATAAATATGAATTACATCTTTTAGGTGAAATTAGCCAAAATTATAGGCTCGAACTACTAAATTTAATTGATGAAACAAATGGATCTATTATCCACTTTCATAACCCGATTGATCAGGATGAAATAATTAGTTTCGCGTCCGATTTCGATATTGGCTTAGCGTCTGAGCCTGGATTTTCTACCAATAATAATTTTGCATTGAGTAATAAAATTTTCACTTATATCCAAGCAAAACTCACAGTAGTAGCCAGTAATACACCCGCCCAATCATTATTTTTAAATCAAAATGATAAAATTGGTAAAATTTATGATTCTAATGATCTAAAAAGTCTAGTCCAAATACTTGATTTTTATCAATGTAATAGAGGTGAGTTGGATACATCAAAAATTAAATTAAGTGAGTTAGCTACTGAAGCTTTTAATTGGGCAATCGAAAGCAAAAAATTCTTGAGTATTATTAATACAGTTTTAAACCATTGAAAAAACTTTTAATCATATCGCCCTATTTTGCACCTTCCAATGCGGCAGATATGCAAAGGGTAAGAATGAGTTTACCTTTTTACAGAGAATTTGATTGGGAAGTAGAAGTAGTTTGCGTAGCAGAAAAATATACCGATGCCGTGTTTGATTACCTATTAAATGAATCTATTCCCGATGACATCAAAATACATCACATTAATGCTTTGCCTAAAAAGATAACTTATAAGTTTGGTTTGGGCAGCATTGCCCTCAGGTCGTTATGGCATTATAAAACTTATGTAAATAAACTCTTAAAGAAAGAAAAGTTCGACCTTATATTTTTTTCGACTACACAATTCCCAGTTTGCGTACTGGGCCCATATTGGAAAAAGAAATTTGGGATACCTTATGTCATCGATATGCAGGATCCTTGGTTTACGAATTATTACGAAGATAAACCTAAACATAAAAGGCCTAAAAAATATTGGTTCTCCTATCGGTTAGATAAATACCTTGAACCAATAGCCATGCAGCATGTAAGTGGTTTAATTGCAGTATCTGATGCTTATATAGAAGATTTAACCATACGCTACCCCTACTTACTAAAATTGCCAAGAGCAACCATTACTTTTGGCGGCTTTAAAAAAGACCTGGAAATTGCCTCCAAGCACAACGCTAATTTTAAACTTTCATTTAAAAAAAATCCTGACTATAGGCACATCGTTTATGTGGGTAGAGGAGGGTTCGATATGCAAAGAGCGGTAATGATACTGATGAAAGCATTTAAAGAAGGCTTAAAAACCAACTTCGAAACGTTCAAAATATTAAGATTTCACTTTATAGGCACAAGTTATGCACCATTGGGCAGCGGGGAAAAAACATTGCTCAGTGTAGCAGAAAAACTTGGTGTTGGTAATTATGTAACCGAGCAAACAGATCGCATATCTTTTTACGAAAGTATTTATAACCTTCAAAGTGCAGATGCATTATTTATTCCCGGACACGAAAAACCTGCTTACACAGCATCGAAAATGTATCCATACATCATGACCGAAAAACCTATTATAGCTGTTTTTAATTTGGAAAGTAGTGCAGCCCAATCATTAATTGCGTGTAAGGCAGGTTTTGTCGCTGATATACTGGACTTCAAAAAATCGATCGTCAAGGTTAAATGTTTCCTAAAAAGTATAGCTGAGGATAAGGCTTTTAAAATTGAAACCGACTGGAAAGAATTTGAACAATATAGAGCGAAAGCGACTACTAAAAAGCAATGTGACTTATTTGATGATGCTTTAAAAGTATCTTAAAATGGAAAGAATTTCAATATCAGATCATTTGGGCTTTGGTTGTGTGGGTTTAGCAACCTACAAGAGTTTAAACTATTCTTTAAAATTATTGGAACAGGCTTACCATAGCGGTATTAATTACTTCGATACGGCACCAATATACAGCAAAGGCTATTCTGAAATTATTTTGGGAAAGTTTTTACAAAAGAAAAGGGATAAAGTTTTAGTTTCTACAAAATTTGGGCTTGGTCACGTAAACAGCGGTTTAGTTCCGGCAGCCATGGCCATTTATTTGAATCAGCAACTCAGATCAAAAGAAACGGAACGGTTAACGGATAGCCCGCCTTCAAAAATAGACTTCCGTAAAATAGATAAACCCGACATTGAAAAATGCTTAATGGCTTCGCTTAAACGTTTAAAAACAGATTATTTAGACTGCTTTTTACTACACGAAGGTTTATCAAGTTTTTTAACCGACGAAGCATTCTTCTACCTGCAAAGCATTAAAACTGCGGGGATTGTAAAAAAAATCGGCCTCGCAACAAATTATTTTAACCTGAAAGATGATCAGCAGTTAAAAGATTGGGATATTCTGCAATACGATCATCATACATCCAGCCAAAATCAGGATGGTTTTGTAAGCCTATATCCTAATCAAACACACATTTATCACAGTACCTTAAAAAGAATAAAAAAGGTAGCTATTCCCGGGGCTGAAGCAAAAGAAATAGCAGGAATAGTGCTGGCCGGTGAGATCAGAAAAAACCCTAACGGAAGGATTTTATTTGCAACCGGTAACAACACTCATCTCCAACAGAATTTAATAAGTACCGAAAAATATTTGTCTACAGATCTGCAAACACTAAACAGGCTATTAAACCATGCCTTTTAAAGCATTTAACAGCTCATTCTCCTTGCCCGAAACCGTATTCGATTTTACCATTATCGGAGCCGGCGCAGCTGGTATTTGCTTAGCTGTAAATTTAAGCAAACAGGGAAAACGCGTAATGCTTATTGAAAGCGGATCGATTGATCTCCAGGCAAAATACCAGGTGCTTAATAAGGTAATTTCAACAGGAAAAAAAATGAACGGCATTACCGATGGAAGAAAAAGAGCCATCGGAGGTACAACGATAGCCTGGGGCGGCCAATCGCTACCTTTTTCACCCATTGATTTTGAGAAAAGAGAATGGCTAAACAATAGCGGGTGGCCCATAAGTTATGAAGATATTTATCCATATTATGCCGAAGCAAATGACTTTATGGGCATAACCAGTAATCATTATTATGGTGAAGAGGCATTAATTGAAATAAAGCTGAAGAATCCTGGTTTTGATGAGAATATATTTGATTATCATACTTCAAAATGGGCTGAAGAACCTAATTTTAAAAAACGCTATCAAGATTATTTAGAAACAAATGTTTTTGTACTCTATCATGCTACCTTGAACGATATTGTATTAGAAAAAAACAGCATCAAAAATATAGAAGTTGTCAATTTCGAGAAGAACAGCCTCAATATCCCTGTAAAAAATCTCATTATTGCAGCCGGGGGTATAGAAAGCAATAGGATTTTATTGAGCTATCCGCAACTGTGTGAATTGTATAAAAATCATCACTTGGTTGGAAAAGGGTTTATGGATCACCCCTGTTTAGATATAGGCGAAATAATCACAAAAGATGAATTCAGACTTCAACAATATTTTAGTACTCATCTTTACAAAAAAATGAAAACGAGCATACGCTTAAGCTTGAGCAGAAACTGGCAGCAAAAAAAACAAGTTTTAAATGGCTCAGTTTGCCTATTTTTTGAGCTCGATTCAAATCTTAACATCTATCATAAAATAAAAAGATTAAAATACCAATGGTCTACTCACACCCTATATGGTATTTTAAGAAATATGGGTAAGTTGTCAAAAAGCCTATATGCTTATCTTGTTAAATCATTTATCTATAAGCCAGGTGCAAGGGCAATTATTTCACTAATGGTTGAACAGGAATCCATCCCACTAAGCCACATCACCTTAGCCGATGAACTGGATAATCTGGATCAAAAAAAAGTTCAGGTAAATTGGGACATTGGTTTTACAACGTGGAGTACCATTATAACCATAAGCGATAATCTAAAAAATGAATTTGAAAGATTAAATTTTGGAAAGGTCAATTATAATGAGAATATAACAATTGACAATAAGGATTGGAAAGAGTTATTATCAGATGTAAATCACCACATGGGCGGCTGCAAAATGAGTGATACTCCAGAAGCGGGCATTGTTGATAAAAACCTAAAAATATGGGGTATAGACAATGCTTTTGTTGCAAGTGCAGCGGTTTTCCCAACTGCCTCTCATTCTAATCCGACACTTACCTTATTGGCGTTATGCCAAAGATTATCCACATATTTGAATAACGTTCATGAATCGTAGATTAAAAAAATACGTTAAGTCGGCTCTGTCCAAAATATTAGGAAATAATGAGGGAATCAGCGTTGTTAAAGTATTAACAGGTAGTGCAAAGGGGATAAAATTAACCCTTGATCTTAAAAAAGAATCTTCATATTGGCTTGGTACTTATGATAAATGGATACTCGATAGAGTAAATCTAGATCACATTATTAAACCTGGCTGGGTTGCCTGGGACTGTGGTGCTTATGTTGGTTTTTATGCCTCTATTTTTAGAAAACTAGTTGGTACAAACGGTTTTGTTTATGCTTTTGAGGCATCAAAAGAGAACTTCGACCGGTTAAAAAATCTTCCTAAGATAAACAATTGGGAAAATGTTTTTATCCTGAACGAAGCTGTGGGCCCCGACCATACTGTTATCAATTTTATTTCAAATCAAGGAGGGGCATCTGGCCCTGTAACTGAAACCCGGGGATTAAATGAAGTTATAAAAATAGAACAGGTCGTATCAAGGGGAGTAGATGAATTGGTACTCGACATGGGAATAAAGCCTCCAAACCTAATCAAATTCGACCTAGAAACAGCAGAAATATTTGCACTTGCAAATGGAGACCACGTTTATACTACGTATAAACCGATATTATTATTAGAGTTGCACGGGAGGGATTGTTTAATAGCTGCTTCTAAATTTTTGGATAAGTACAATTATATGGCACAGGATATTTATTTTCTGCCAGAAAAAGAGCGTGCCTGGTATTCATCAAGCAATCCCCTATCAAACGAAACCTACGAGCCCCACATGTTATACTGTACTCCCACAAAAAATTAAGCTTGAAAAAATTAGCGATCGTTGTTTCACACCCTATACAGTATTATGCACCGGTTTTTAAATTACTGGCAAAACAATGTGATTTAAAAGTATTTTATACACTAGGTAATCTGTTAAGTGAAGTAAAATATGATTACGGATTTCGGAGAAATATAACATGGGATATTCCATTATTAGATGGTTATTGCTACCAGTTTGAGGAGAATACATCCAAACAACCCGGCGACTATCATTTTTCAGGGATAAAAAATTTATCGCTTATTAATGACATAACATCCTTTAATCCCGATGCATTGTTGATTTATGGATGGGCATACCATAGCCACCTTAAAGTTATACGTTATTTTAAGGGTAAGGTACCGATTTGGTTTAGGGGAGACTCAACTATTATTGATGATCAGAATTTTATAAAGAAAAAAATCAGAAAACTTTTCCTTCTTTGGGTTTATAAGCATGTTGATTTAGCATTTTATCCAGGGTATGCAGCCAAAAGATATTTTAAAGCCTTTGGATTAAAAGAAACTCAGTTGATATTTGCACCACACGCGATTGATAACGAAAGATTTTCTGATGATAAACATTTTGATTCACTAAATATAAGAAAACGCCTGGGGATTGAAGAAGAACAAATTTTAATCCTCTTTGCAGGAAAGTTAGAATCAAAAAAAAATCCTATACTACTTCTAGAAGTTTTTAAACAACTTAACCGATCAGATGTACATTTACTATTTGTAGGAAATGGAATATTGGAAAATAGCTTAAAAGAAAAAGCTTTACCCTGCAAAGATCAAATACACTTTATTGATTTTCAAAATCAAAGAATTATGCCATCTGTCTATCAGGCAGCTGATTTATACTGCCTTCCTTCCAAAGGTCCAGGAGAAACGTGGGGTCTTTCGGTAAACGAAGCAATGGCGGCCGGAAAGGCTATTATAGTTTCAGATAAGGTGGGTTCAGCGGAAGACCTGGTGCAGAAGCAAAATGGTGTAATCTTTAAAAGCGAACAAACAAATGATCTATTGGACAACCTTAACTTAATATTGGATAAAGAAAAGCTTAAAACAATGGGAATATCCTCAAAAAATATTATAAAAAACTGGACAATTGAAAAACAAGTTGTAGCTATAATCGAATCATTAAATGCCTGCTAAACGATTACTTGTTTTTTGTGGTGGTAGTTTCGTATTCGGAGCAGAAATCGTTACACTTTCAATTTTAAAAGAACTAAAAAGCAGTAATATAGACATTCACTGTATAGTTTCTGGTTGGAATGACGGAACTTTTATTAGTCGGCTATCACAACTCGGCATTCCCTATACTGAAGTTAAATTAGGCTTTTTTTATATCAGTAAACCTTTGTGGACTTTAGATACATTAATCAACTACCCATCTGCTATTATTAAGATAAAAAAAGTTATTAAAGATTTTAAACCAGATGCTACTTATCATACTACTTTTAGAACGATATTAATGATAGGTTTTTTGATCAAAAAAATCAAAAATATATTCTTTGTATTCGATCCACATTATGGTAAGCTAAACAAATTCTACTTTAAACATTGTAATAAATATACTTCTTTATATGTGGCTGTCTCCTCTGCAATAAAAGATAATCTAGAAAAAATTGGTGCAGTAGAAAGTAAAATAATCATACTTAGAAACGGAATTCAAATAAGTAATATCTCATTATCATCTCCGTATAAAAATGATAATGTATTAACATTTGGGATTATTGGACAGATAATTGAGCGCAAAGGCCATGTTTATGTTATTAAGGCATTAAATATTCTTATTAAACAAGGTTACAATCTTAAAATTATGATAATCGGAAGTGGAAATGAGGTTTTTAAAGAAAAACTACGTACCGAAATCAAAGATTTAAATTTAGAACATTATGTTGAATGGAAAGATTTTATTGATTCAAGAGATATTCTTTACAGCCTGACAGACATTGTATTGGTACCCAGTATAACAGTTGACCCATTACCTACTACAGCTATGGAAGCAGGTTTATACTTTAAACCCGTTATTGTAACCGACATAGGGGGATTACCAGAAATAGCAATACATGGTAAAACCGGTTATATTGTGAAACCTGAATGTGAACATTCACTTGCTAAGGCTATGGAAGTTTTTTTATTAAACGCTAAAATTATTGAGTCCTTTGGACAAAATGCCCACAAGCATATTACAGAGAATTTTAATGTTAAACAGAATATTGATCCTTTAAAAGAATACATAAATATATAATAGCCAGACAATATATCAAACCCAACAGAAGTTAAATAGTTGGTTATAAGTACTAAAATATAAACTGAAATATTAGCTATTGAATACATTTAAAAAAGTCGATCGTCCCCTACAGATCGTATTAATGCTCCTTTTAATATATGCGGTAACATCTAAAAACCCATTGTTAACAACGTTCACCGTAATTACACCATTTATATTGCTAAGATTACTGTGGAAAGAGGATGAATCACCTTTTCTTTTTATTGCAGCATTGCTGCAGTGGTTCTCCATAACTATAAAGGTCTTTTACTCGAATTTCCAAAATATAAATTTTGAGATGGCATTTGATAATACATTAAAGATATATTCTTCTTTCTACTATAGTTTGGGAGGATTAATCTGCCTGAGTATCGGAATACACCTGATCATTAAAAGTTATAAACTAAAGCCAGAGAAATTCAACGTTCTGGCTTTACGTTACGACTCGAGAAAAATTGTTCCAATTTATATTTTAATTGCTTTAGCTTATCCAATTATTTACGACAGGTCTTTTATGTTTGGCGGCTTGCAACAACCCATTTCAAAACTTGCAGATTTTAAATGGATGGTATTTT
Source organism: Pedobacter sp. SG908 (assembly GCF_011759615.1). NCBI lineage: Bacteria > Pseudomonadati > Bacteroidota > Sphingobacteriia > Sphingobacteriales > Sphingobacteriaceae > Pedobacter > Pedobacter sp. SG908. The sequence goes on along the minus strand of NZ_JAAOYY010000001.1, from coordinate 483,983 downwards.
TTATTTTTATGTTGAGCTGTTTTTATACTAAACAGTATAAACTTTTTGCACTGATTGCTTTGTTTGAAGTTTTGCTGAGTTTTACGGGCTTCTTTTCCAATTTTAAGGATTACTTCGTTGTTACTTTTGGTGGGTTATTGATTATTTATGGTCGCGAACTTAAGTTCAAACAAATATTTCCGCTAGCAGGTTTGGCCGCATTATGTATTTATTTAATTCTTATCTGGCAATATGTAAAGCCAGAATATAGAAATTATCTATCGGGTGGAGAAATGACTCAAAATACAGTCCGAAGTACTGGAGAATCGCTCTCCAAGCTTAGTGAACTAGCTGGAAAGATTGATAAAGAGGATATCAATACTGCTGTTAAAACCACTGTTGATCGCCTATCTTATATCGATTTTTTTTCTGCTACAATTGATTATGTACCTAGAGTGGTACCTCATACCCATGGTCGCCTTTGGGGAGATGCTATAGGACGTGTATTACAGCCACGAATTCTATTTCCAAATAAGGCTGTTATTGATGATTCGGAAACAACAATTAAGTATTCTGGAATACCTGTGGCGGGAGCAAATCAGGGAACATCAATCAGTTTAGGTTACATGACGGAAAACTATATAGATTTCGGAATGCCAGGCATGTTCATTAGTTTATTTGTTTATGGCTTACTCATTGGTTTAGTTTATAAATACGTAATGACCAGCAGCCCTGATAAATTAATCGGTACTGCTATGATTATACCCTTATTTATCCTGATTTACCTATTTGAGTCTGCATTGAATAAACTCATCGGTGGATTGTTGATGTACCTTCTGATCTATGAACTCATCCGTCGTTTTGCGCTTAAAAGATTTTTAAAACAAATTAAAATTTAAGTGAAAATCATCCACATCACAGCTTCCTACAAACCCGCTTACATTTATGGTGGCCCTATACAAAGCGTTGCCAAACTGTGCGAAGCATTGGTAGAGTTAACGGTTAGCGTTGAGGGGTTAGGGATTCATGAGGTACAGGTATTAACAACTACGGCAAATGGACAAAATGAACTGGATATACCTATAAACAAACCCGTTTTAGTTGATGGCGCATCCGTAACTTATTTTAAACGTTTAACTAAAGATCATAGTCATTTTTCGCCTAAACTTTTGTGGGAACTGAAAAAGATGCGCCAAACGCCAAACGCCAAACTCATTATCCACATTCATGCCTGGTGGAACCTGGTTTCGGTTTTAAGCTGCTGGATGGCCAAATGGTACAAAATACCGGTAGTACTTTCGCCCAGAGGAATGCTCACCACCTATACCCAAAATAACCGCAATTCATTCTCGAAAAAACTGTTGCATAACCTCATCGGGAAAAAACTGCTACAATATTGCCACATCCACGCTACCAGCGAACAGGAGAAACAGGATATACTTAAAATTGTTACGCCAAAAAGCATTACGGTAATCCCAAACCTGGTTAATATAAAGGAATTGGTTAGCAGTTCTCAACTGGCCATTGACAATAGCGATACAACAGTTTTCCGCTTGATTTTCCTGTCGCGTATTGAAGAAAAAAAAGGGCTTGAGCTGCTGTTTGACGCTTTATCCTTACTGGATATTAACTGGCAACTGAGCATTGCAGGTTCGGGAAAGGAAGGTTATGTTGAAAGTTTAAAGCTAAAAGCGGAAAACCTTAAGCTAAACCCGCGTATTAATTGGATAGGGCAAGTTACTGACCAAGATAAGTATAACTTGATAGCCAAACACGATTTATTGGTACTAACGTCTTTTAACGAAAATTTTGCCAATGTAGTAATAGAAAGTTTAAGTGTAGGCACACCTGTTTTAATATCTGATCGAGTGGGTTTATCAGATTATGTGCGCGAACAGCAATTGGGCTGGGTATGCACATTGGAAGTGAGCGATATTAAAGAAAAATTAATAAACGCTTATCATGCCCAAAAAGTAAGAGAAAAGATGAAACAAGCTGCACCTGAAGTTATCAGGAGAGACTTTAACGATAAAGCTTTGGCTAAACGATACCTGGAGTTATATAGAAGATTGGCTTAATGAACCAGGAATTCAGCTTTATCATTCTAACTTTTAACGAAGAAGTTCATCTTCCCCGTTTGTTAGCCTCCATCAAAGATCTACAGGCCGATATCTTTATTTTGGATAGCGGAAGTAGTGATGAAACGTTAAACATTGCCGAAACATATGGTGCAGAAATAAAAAACAATGCCTTTATCAATCATCCCAAACAATGGGATTTTGCACTGAAAAATTTTAATATTAAAACACCTTGGACAATCGGACTGGATGCAGATCAGGTGATAACGCCAGAACTTTTCGATCAACTTCAAAAATTTAGGCACACAGATTTCGAAGGTATAAACGGAATTTATTTTAACCGGAAAAACTATTTCCAAGGCAGCTGGATCCGCTATGGGGGGTACTACCCTATTTATTTATTGAAAATGTTCAGAACCGGAATCGGTTATTCAGATTTAAATGAGAATATGGATCACCGCTTTATCGTACCAGGCAAAACCATCATCTGGAAGAAAGGGCACTTATTGGAAGAAAATCTTAAAGAGAATAATATCGATTTCTGGTTTAAAAAACATGAAAAATATAGCGACCTGATTGCCCAGGAAGAAATAGAGCGGATGCAAAAGCTACGGACCCAAACATTAAAACCAAGTATCTGGGGCAATCCTGACGAAAAAAAAGCCTGGTTAAAAAGACTTTGGTGGAAATTGCCACTGGGATTACGCCCTTATTTGTACTATGGTTACCGCATGGTATTCCAATTCGGCATCCTCGATAATAAAACAGCCAGAAAATTTCATTATCTACAAGGACTCTGGTTTAGAAAACTGGTAGATAGAAAAATTCTGGCCTTGCGAAAGCAAAATGAATCATGATCTACCCCCTTGCACCCATCATAGATTAATGATGCAGTCAATACACTATAACCACCACGCTTTAAATCAGAAAAACTTACCTTTGTACATCCGAATAAGATATGAACGAAATCCAGACCAAAGAAGCCAGAAAACAAGCAAATAAAAAAGCGATCAAATTTATAATCGCACTCTTCATATTATATATTTTGTTTAGCCAGGGCAACCTATTTATGAACAGCATCACTACACCGGGCGCAAGATATTACAATGATTACATTACTCAGCATTTCAACTATATACAAGGCTTAAGAACAGCATTAATTGTTCCTGCGGTATGGATCATCAAAGCCTTTGGTTTTTACGCCATCTACAACGAAACGGATGTAATGGTTGTAGCAGGGCCTTATCTCCGCATCAATTATTCATGTCTTGGCCTGGGGGTGATGAGTTTTTTAGCGGCCTTTGTACTGGCATTCCCTGCTCCATGGAAATCTACCTTTAAGATGTTGACCATTGGGATTGTGACGATTTATATTTTAAATGTTTGCCGCATTGCTGGGTTAGGTGTTCTGCTTGGCCTCTTCGAATCGCAAAGGCAAAACTTTACTTACCACCACGAGATCTTTAACGTAATTGTATATATCTGCATATTTGTAATGTTATACCTCTGGATCAAGAAAAATACAAAAGGAGTTAACAAAACAAAAAACGAAGATACCGATCAACCTCAGCAAGATTAACTTTACCTTGAATAAGACACAACTAAATAAAAACTTTAACACAGGCAATTTCCACATTGGAGCCTCGGCTTTAAAACAGTTTTTATGGTATTTCACAGATGTGTTTTTCTTTAAAACTAAGCTTATTCCAATAAGTAGTATACTTGTTTTTTTGCTGAGGTTATTTGGGGCAAAAATTGGAAAAGAAGTTAGGATTAAGCCAGGTATATATGTTAAATACCCATGGAAACTCGTTATCGGCAATTATAGCTGGCTTGCAGACTGCTACATCGAGAACTTAGACTTTGTATATATAGGCAATAACTGCTGTATCTCGCAACAGGCCATGCTGATAACCGGAAATCATAATTACCGTAAAACAAGTTTCGATTTGTTTACTGCTCCCATTACGCTTGAAGATGGTGCATGGATTGGGGCAGCAGCCAAGGTATGCCCGGGCATAAAGGTGCATAACCACGCCGTACTTACCATGGGCAGTGTAGCCACAAAGGCATTGGCTGCTTATTCAATTTATCAAGGCAACCCTGCTGTTAAAATTAAGGAGCGCGAAATTCGTTAAAAATGCCAGTTCCAATTATCATGCTTCATCATGTTAATGATTTTCCCGACCCGGGGATAGCTGATTGGAGCATTAATACTGAAAAGTTTAAACTGCTGCTTGATATTATTGAGCGGAAAGGGCTTAAAACCACTACCTTTGAAGAAATTGGAGAAAGAAATGGCGCTATACATCAAAAATCGGTCATACTGAGTTTTGACGACTGCCCGGCAACGCTTTTTGAATTTGCAGTTCCAGAATTACTCAAAAGGAATATGAAGGCCGTTTTTTCAATCCCAACTGCACAGATTGGTGGATATAATAGTTGGGATGTGGCCGAGCAGGGATTTTCAAAGATTGCTTTAATAACGGCAGCACAATTACAGTATCTAAGCAGCAAGGGCATGGAAATTGCAAGCCATGGCCAACATCATTTAAGGGCTAGCCAAATTAGTACTGAAAATTTTATAAAAGAGATTTCGGCTTCCAAAACAATTATTGAAACACTAATCGACAAAAAAGTACACACCTTTACCTTCCCTTATGGGGATGTGCCCAAAAATTACAGACAGCTTTTAAGGCTTTCCGGTTACGGATATGGTCTTTCTATTTATCAGGCTAAAGAAAGTAATTTTGCCCTGCGCAGGATAGGTATACACCAATCGGATACCGCCAAATCCATTTCTTTTAAACTCAGCCAAAGCTATCAGCTCATGCGCGCGCTGTTTGACCCCCTCCTTTCACTTCAATTTTTTTTAAGGCTTAAAGCAGCCTATTTTCCATTTCTGTTCATTCAGGTTTATGATCTCTTCAATGGAAAGAAAATGATATCGCTGTTTTAGTTTCTGCCAAATTACCTCGTGGCCAATATAATCGCACATGGATATGATGAAATAGCCACCATTATTCAGGTTTTCATCGATACACTTTTGAATGATTGATAAAGGTCTGTTGAAATAATACAGGGTCTCATTAAAAATGATTACATCAAACTTTCCTTCCAACTTCTGGTGGTCGAAATCTAACTGTTTAAAGTTAGCCTCCGGAAATGAAGCTTTTGCTTTTCCAATTGCATTACCAGATATATCAATTCCCATATAATTTAATGGCTCTGCTGCCGCTTTAAGATAATGATAAAGTACCCCCTGGCCGCAGCCAACATCCAGAACCCTGCCAAATGGTACTTTTTTAAATAGATTTACGATTGCCAGGTAATGGCCTTTTTCGGCTTCAGTGTAAAGATAATCCCAGTCGTTTCCATAAAACTGTCTTTCCCATATACTTTTGGGCACCCTGTTACCAAAGCCAAACCGAGATAAAACAAAGATGTAAATCTGATGGCTGATTTTATTTTTGACCTTATCAAAAAGCAATTGCATATGTATACGCTAAGGATAGATGATTGACAGATAATTCCTTTGTGTAAAAGTAATTCTTTTACACAATCTTATCATTAAATGCATTTATTTTAAAATTCCCAATAAATTATCTTGCGGCCCAATCCTGCTTTTTAAATTACCAATTTTGTATTGGAGAAACCGGGAGTAGATCACAATTCAAAAATGCCGAAACAATTAAATAAAAAAGTCTGCATATTTTTTAGATTTACAAAAACAAGCTATTATTGCTAGAACTGAAACTTATTACAATGAATGTCATCCTCGCTTCTACCTCTACGCTGTTCGGCGGTAATTACCTGGAATACCTAAAAGATGAGCTGATTACGCTCTTTGCCGGATTAGATGAAATTATATTTATCCCTTTTGCAAGACCAGGAGGTATTTCGCACGAAGAATATACAGGCAAAGCGCGGGATTTTTTCTCGAAGCTAAACATCAGGGTAAAAGGCCTGCACGAATTTAATGACCCCATTAGCGCTATCGATGCAGCCAAAGGATTTTTTACTGGCGGAGGCAATACCTTTCTTCTGGTAAAAACACTTCATGAGCTGGGACTGATGGAGCGCTTAAGTGAAAATATTAAAAAGGGAAAACCTTATTTAGGCTGCAGCGCCGGGAGCAATATAGGTGGAATAAATATGAAAACCACCAATGACATGCCTATTGTGTATCCTTCCTCTTTTGAATGCATGGGCCTGGTTCCATTTAACCTTAATCCTCATTATCTCGACCCAAATCCTGAATTAAAACATAACGGAGAAACAAGGGAAACGAGAATTATGGAGTTTCTAACACAAAACAACATTAAGGTAATAGGCTTACGTGAAGGCAATTGGATCAGGATATTAGATCACAAAATCACTACGGAAGGAAGTGAATACACCAGAATTTTTGAAGCAGGCAAAACCCCATATGAGTGCCCTCCAGGTAGTATGTTAGTATAATTAATTTCTTGAGGAACGATACAACGGTTTAAAAATAAAAGCGCAAATATCTACAAGTTATGATAAGTTTAGCATCATAAACCTGTAGATATTATTCTTTATTAATAAACGGAAGCTTTATTATTAAGCTATAGCAGCGCTCTTTTTCCGAGAACGCAGGTATATCACCAATCCGCCAAAAGCCACAATTAATATTATGGGGATAATCAAGGTAGCCTGCAAAATTTCAGGGCCAGCCAGATTTTTAGCGTTGGCAAGCGCCTGCCCTTGTGCAGAACCTTCAGGAGCTTTTAAATAAGCGCTAAGCGAGGCACCAGAAGGTAAGTGTTTAACGATCAGGTTATCGTAAAAGCTACCCATAAACATCGTATAAATAGAAACAGCAAACATCCCTGCCCCCCCCATTAGGTTTAGGCCAAGGGCTCCCGATTTGGGAACATTTTCTGCCACAAAACCGATCATCGTTGGCCAGAAATAACAAACGCCTATACCAAAAATGATCGCAGCAAAGAAAACAGAATTTCCGGTAAAGGTGCTCAGCATGTAAAGCCCTGCTGCGGCAAATATTGCGGATAAGAGCAGTACACCCTGAGGAGCAAGACGGTGAACTACAGGTTCGGCAAAACCCCGGCCAATGACCATGATCCCTGTGGTAAGGGTAAGCAATAAAATAGCATTATCCGTTACGTTTTTAAGCAGTAAGCCTATCCATTGCCCGGTAAATAATTCGGTAATGGCAGTACCGAACATGCAGATAAACATAAAGATAAACAAAGGAGAAAGTACTGCTTTATACATATCTGAGCTCGAATAACCAGATGATACCCTTTCGGTAACCGGGAAATCCAACCTCGAGAACAGGTATCCGTAAATCAAAGTAGGAATAATCATCATGGCCACCTGCACCTTCCAGCCCAGTCCAAGCTGAACAAATAGGGTAACCAGCAAGGTACCGATTACAATGCCACCGGGAAACCATAAGTGAAAATGATTTAACCTGGTCGTCTTATTTTCTGGATATAAAGCGGCTACCAATGGGTTACAGGCGGCCTCTACAGTACCATTGGCAATGCCGATGAGCAAGGTAGATAAAAACAGGCTCCAATAGCCCTGGGCAAAAATGGTAAGCACAATTCCGGCCAGGTGAAAAATAAAAGCCATTACCAACAAGCGTTTCATTCCAATTATATCGACTACAAAACCTCCAACAATGATAGCCAGTGGAAATCCCCAGAAGGCCGCAGCCGTAATGGTACCCAATTGGGAAGTACTTAATTGAAAATCGATACCGAGCTGGTTCATTATACCGGCGCGGATGCCGAAAGAAAGGGAGGTAACTAGTAATGCAAGACAACTAGCCCAGAATAGTTTTGTGATTTGAATGTTAAGCATCTGTTCAGATTTAGGTTATAATTTGTTTTAATTCGCAATAAGAAAAAGATTTTAACAACCAGGCGGGTTGTTCTTTAATAGCAATCCAGGCCGGTAGTTTCTTTAGACTTTTGGCTACAATCTTCAGACAGGAAATACGCCGGGCTTTAAACCAGGCTTCTAATTTAATGAGTTGGCACTCCTCCATTTTTCTGGAATATTTGGTTATTACACGCTACAAACGCAGTATTATGATTAGATTTTAATCATTAATCGCCATAATAATAAACAATTGAATCGATTAATGCAACCGATTGTGTAAACATTGTTCTTTTTGCTGATAAGATCTAACCCAATTTACAGGTGGATGAATACAGATGGTGTTAGTGAACGATAAATTTGATTTTCTCCGTTTCATTCTATAAATTGAGGCGGAATCTGATGCAAACTCCAATAACCATTATGAAAAGATATCTTTTTATTATCCTTTTAGCCATCTCTTTTTCTGTACAGGCACAGTCTAATACTGGCAATTATAAATACATCATTGTGCCCGAGAAATTTAGCTTTCTCAAACAGGTTAATCAATATGGCTTAAATACCCTCACCAAGGCTTTTTTTGAGGAGAAGGGTTTTACGGTGTATTTTGATAATGCTGAAATACCTGAAGAAATTGCAACAGATAGATGTAAGGCACTGGTGGTAGAACTGCAGGAAAACAATAGCATGTTTGTGACCAATCTTACCCTTTTACTTAAAGATTGTAAGGGCGCTGTGGTGATAAAAAGCAAGGCAGGCAAAAGCAGGGAGAAGGAATATGAAACCTCTTACAACCTGGCATTAAAAGACGCTTTTACATCCTTTAACGATTTTAAATATGTAGCAGGCAGCCCCACCGTGGTTACCAACACGGTACCAGCCAATGCAAATACAGAAACGAAAACAGCGCCTACACCTGTTAATCAGCCAGTTGCAACCAAAACAGAACAATCAGGAGCGCTATTATATGCACAGCCCATAAGCAATGGCTACCAACTGATAGATGCAACACCTAAAATTGTAATGACCTTACTAAAAACCTCTGTAGAAGATTGTTATATTTCGAACAATGGGAATGTAAACGGCATAGTTTTAAAAAAGAACGGAGCCTGGTTCTTCGAGTATTATAAAAACAATGCGCTTGTTTCTGAAAAACTATCGATTAAATTTTAGCCTGCCATAATCCTTAAGACAGCTCGGCAAGTATATGGGAAGATTTGCGATCGCGAGGCAACTGAATGCATCAATTTCGAACTAAAGGTTCATGGAAACTTTAGTTCGATTATTAATATTTGTTTAAAAATTCTCCGGCTGATATTTTTAACTCAAAGTAGTCGCCCTGTCCCGAAACTTCGCGATCAGGGTCTATTTACCAAGATGCTGATCATGTTTAGCAACAAGGCAATTGAAAACGCTATTTCTACTTGTAAAATAAATTCAGCTTGACGATAGCGTTAGAAAAAGGGAGCTACAACGAATCAAAATGCATAAATATTAATCGAACTCAGGAAGGATTAAGTAAAGGCAAACTAAAATAAAAAACAGATCCCTTCCCTATCTCGCTTTCTGCCCATATCTTCCCGCCATGCCGCTGAATTATCTCTGCAGATAGATAAAGTCCTATTCCAAAACCCGCAACGGTTGTCATTCGATTGCTTTCTACCCGGTAAAACCGTTCGAACAGTTTTGGAATGTCATTCTCATCTATTCCCATCCCATGGTCCGCTATCCGGAATACTGCTGTCTCACCTTCAGGATAACACTCAACAGTTATTTCACTATCTACAGGCGAATATTTCATCGCATTGCTGACTAGATTATTAATCACATGCCCAACTTTGTCTTTATCTACGTTCACAAAAAGACCTGGCTGAAATGCAAACTTTATATCGTGGCTGTTTACTGTTGCGATATACTCCTCAACCACTTCTTCAAGCAGCAAAGACATTTCTATAGGCTGAAAATCCATCAGCATTTTCCCTGACTCCAGGCGCGAAAGGTTTAGGAAACCATTGATCATACTGGTCATTTTATTCACCTGACGCTCAGCTCGCTGAAGCGCTTTATCTGCAAAATCGTTCTGATTGCTCTTGGCTTTCAATTGCATCACCTGAATATAACCTTTCATGGAAGTAAGCGGTGTTTTAAGTTCGTGGCTAACCATTGCAATAAAGTCATTCTTTCGCTGTTCGTCACGTTTTTGATCTGTTACATCCATCAAAACCGCGTAAATACTATCAAAATCGGCACCACTACTCCTTTTAGCCTTTCCAACTATCCTCACCCAGCGGTGCTCACTTGAAACAAGATTCCTGATGAGATAAGTATAATCTAATGGTTTTCTGAGATTGATACAATCCTTAAAAACCTGCTCGAAATCTGAAAGATGCTCGGCATCAACACATTCCATCACCATTTTCCAGTTAACCTCTTCCTCCAAAGGCAGACCGCAGAGTTCCCTGAATCTTTTTGATGCTTCTACACGTCCTGTTTTAATATCCAGGTTACAGCTGCCCAGCTCAGCTGCATCGAAAGCAGATTGTAGGTTATCTTCACTTTCCTTTAACGCGTGAAGCGCATTATTGAGCTGATTATTGATTTCTGTTTGGAGATCATTGACAGCTGCGAGCTCCTCGTTGGTCGCTTCCAGTTCTCGGGTTCTTTGCCTGACGATATTTTCAAGATTTTCATTGAGTTCATCCGCTGTTTTCCTCGTTGCTTCAAGTTCTTTGTTTCTGGTCTCTAAAAGCAACTGGTTTTTCTTCAACTCGCTCAGATCAGTAATAATAATACTTAGTGCGGTCCCCTCATCAAGATTAAGCACTTTTAAAGAAAGCTGAACGGGCAAAGGAATGCCTGCGCTGCTTATAATGTTGATTTCTGTTCTGGAATCCTTTTCCCAAGCAACGGCAATTATTTCTCTGATAATGGCCTGGTCTTCTTTTGAAAAAAACGTTAAAAAGTTTGACCCGATAACTTTTTCTAAGGGTAGCGATAAAAGTTTGGCCAACTGCGAATTGCAATACAATATCCGGGCAGATGCATCAAGGGTTAGTGCACTTTGGCTCATCTGTTCAATAAAGATGCGGTAAGTATGGTCTGCACTCTTCAGCGTAAAAAGCTGCCGACCATTTTCACCATCTACAATCAGGGCATCAACTTCTCCCGAGCGGATAGCATGAATAATATCGTTAGCTTCCTCTAGCTGGATGCGCAGTTCCTCATAGGCACGCTCGAGACTGATATGTTCATTTGTCTTCTGCATAACTTAATGGTTAATACCCAACCCTTTTAATACTTTCTCGCGATCCGAACAATCCCCAATCAGCTTTTTGGTAGGCATGGGTGATTTTTTGATCAGCATCGGAATGGCGGTAACATCCTCCTGCTGAACCAATAATGGCTGCTGATGCGCATCAATGATATCTAACTCGTATCTGCCGGCAATAAATTCTTCGCAGATTGCGCGGATGTTAACAATTGCCCTTGCGGAAACCGGTGATGCACCAGCAATGAAAAGCCTAAGCGAAAAAAATTCGACGCTTGGGTTACTATCTTGATGAGCTGGATTTCCTATTGACATATTTAATGATTAACCTTTGTGCGTATATCCAATCCCACCAATACCTTTTCTTCATTTGAGAGGTCACCAATGATTTTGCGAACCGGTTCAGGAACTTTTTTCACCAATGTCGGAATCGCAAATATCTGATCACCCTCAGCCAGTTGTGGTTTTTCCAAAAGGTCGATTACCTCAATGCTATATTTCCCCTTCAGATGTTCTTCACAGAGCTTCTTCAGGTTTTCAAGCGCAGCTACCGATTTACTCGTTTTACCAGCTACGTATAGCCGGAGTTCGTATGCTTTTCCCACTATTTATTTCTTTTTTTATTTATATTTTTTTCTTTACTATCTGTATTTCCCCTTCGCATATCGGCAATCTTGCTCAGCGTTTCGCCCATAATCTGTTTTTTCAACGCTTCTTCTACATAAACTTTATTGAGTTCTTCTTCTGCAGACTCATATTCTGATTTTAAACTTTCAATCTTTGATTCTAAGATTTTCCGTTTACGTTCAAGTTCCCGGTCTTTGCGGCTAACTGCCTGGGCATGAATAACTTCACCAGTTTGCTCCAAAAGCATACGTGCTTCTCTTGCCGAACCAGTAAGCACACCATCCTCGGTAAGATATACATCCACCAGGTTTAGCCCCTGATCGGTAATCACAAATTCCCTGATCTGGTTGGAATGTTTCATGCCCCTGGATTTCATGATATATAATCCCCTGTTCCTTTCGCCGTTACTCTCAATATCTTTGATCAATAACCATGCATCAACAAGTGAAGATATACCCTCATCGGTCTGTTCGTTCACCATATTATTAAAGGTAAGTGCTGTAAACATTACCGTAATCTGCTCTGCCTGTAGAAAGTCGATAAGGCGTACAAGCATGGTTTTCACCTCACTTACTGATCCTATCGTTATCAGGTTGGTAATCGGATCGAGCACCACTACTGAGGGCTTAAATTTTTTGATCGCTTTGTGTATCGCCACCAGGTGCATCTCAAGGCCATATAAAGTAGGCCGCGAGGCATAAAATTCCAGGCAGCCCTCTGTTACATGTTTTTGAAGATCGATACCGATAGAACGCATATTCCTAATGATCTGCTTTGGAGACTCTTCGAATGCGAAAAAAAGACATTTTTCTCCATGTAAACAGGCAGAATTAGCGAATGTGGCCGTTATACTGGTCTTTCCCGTTCCGGCCGTACCCGAAACCAATATACTGCTCCCTTTAAAAAAGCCGGAATTTCCCAGCATTTTATCAAGCGCAGGAATACCTGAAGACAGATTTTTCGAAGAAACCTCATGATTCAGCATCAAAGAGGTAACCGGAAGCACAGAGATACCCTCATCGTCTATCAGAAAGGGATATTCATTCGTTCCGTGGAAAGATCCACGGTATTTTACAATCCGCAGCCTCCTGGTCGAAATCTGGTTGGTAATTCTATGATCAAGTAAAATCACACAGTCTGAAACATATTCTTCAAGCCCCTGGCGGGTGAGCCTATTTCCACCACGCTCTCCTGTTATGATTGCGGTAACACCCTTCGATTTTAGGAACTGAAAAAGTCTTCGGATTTCGGCCCGTAGCACAGCAGCATTGCGCAACCCCGAAAACAGGTTCTCGATCGTATCAAGCACCACTCTTTTTGCCCCTATACTATCTATTGCATAACCCAAACGAATAAAAAGTCCTTCCAAATCGTACTCCCCTGTTTCTTCTATTTCCGAGCGGTCGATGTGTACATAATCTAACTTTATCTTTTTATCCTTTTCCAACTGTTCCAGATCAAATCCAAGCGGAGCTACATTCGCTTTAAGTTCTTCGGCTTTTTCTTCAAAAGCCATAAATACTCCTGGCTCATTATAATACAATGCGCCTTTTACAATAAATTCTATGGAAAAAAGTGTTTTGCCACAACCTGCATCGCCACAAATAAGTGTAGGCCTTCCTGAAGGCAACCCACCCAGCGTGACTTCATCAAGTCCGGAAATACCAGTAAGTGTTTTAGGAATTGTACCAGATGAGTGCGCTTCCAGCTTCTTTTTTGATTTAGCCATTCACTTAAATTTTTAAAGATTAAATCCGTTAATTAATTATAACCTCCGATTAAGTTCTTTCCAAACAAACAGGGAACATTAAAAAATGTTTGCAACCAGACACATGTATCCTTGCTAAAAGTATTGTGCTCATCGTACAACCATCAGGCCTGGATATAACAACAGAGCATTAAATTAAGGAGAAAACAAAAAGGCATTGTCATCCTGAGCGATTAGCTTTTAACTGAAAAACAGTGGAGTTACAGTGACGATTAAGATAAATCGTCACCGCAACCGCAGCAATATTACTGACAAAGTTAAGTTCAAAGCATTTGGGTTAAGCTCATTCCAATAAAAATGAGTTCCTTTTCGCCCGATTTTTAAACCCGTTCGTCGAGAATTACACTGTGTTGGTATAATTACGGGTTTTCTGCTGCAACGTTTTGCCTGTAGTGGCGTCTTATCTACAAAACAATCACAAAATATTAATCAAAAATATAAACAACAGCATTATGAAAACCTCAATCAAAACCCTAACAAAATCAGTATTGGCAGCTATCGTTTTAAGTTCTGCTATTTTCTCAACAAGTGTAATGGCAGGTGAGAAACAGCCAATCAAAATGTCGGCACCTAAAAACATCAGCCAGGTTATTGTAAGTGGAAATGTAGAAATTACATTAATACAAGGAAAAAAAGAAAGCGTAAGCTACAACGATGATAACACTGGTGTAGTAAAAGTGATCCAGGATGGACATGCATTAAAAATCAGCTCTACAGATAAAAATACAGCTAAGATTACTGTTTATGTAAACAACATCTATAGGGTACAGGCATCTGAAAATGCCGTAGTAAAAACAGCAGGCAAATTGGATGCTAAATATCTTCAGTTATTCTTAAAAGGAAATGCGGTTGCCGAAATCGATTCAGATACAGAAAGTTTATATACTGTAATTGAAGACCGTGCAGATTTAAAATTAAGCGGCGCTACCGGAGAGCATATCTTGGTAATGGGAAGCACACCAAAATTGAATTTAGACAGATTTGCGGCAATGAAAACACAAGTGAGTTCGCCAGTAACTGGTACAGAACAAACTGCTTCATTAGCAAAATAAGTTAATCACAATATCGAAAAGGGGGCTGCAAATAATTTGCAGCCCCCTTTTTTGTTGCATTGACAACCAAGCGGTTAATATTTGAGAGCCTAAATATATTCCCCATCAAAATGTTTATTTCTTTTAACAAACAACAAATATTAAGCGCCTGTTTAAAATGATATCTTTTTTACTTACACAAAAGGCCGTATTAATAGGTTGTGATCCCATTCAAACTTGTCATGTTGTTCAAAGGACTCCTATGGAGAGCTTGTCGAAGCGCTTTAGGGGAATTTAACCAGTTCCATCCACAGTCATGTAGTACCTGCGTTCTGATTAAAAAATGAATCCTAATGCCTATTTTTGAAAACCCGTATTCCCATAAAGGATAATATTCAATACGGCTTAAGCTCAATGATAACACGAAATTCTTTTTACCCAGCTATCCGGAACGTTATATCTTTACTCTTTATCCTATTTTTTTCTGGCCATGTGTTTGCGCAAAAAGATAAACCTGCATATAAAGGTCAGGATGTATCTATTCTCGCCGATTCTGCTACGTTAACCAAGGGTGATTATCTCGCACACCTGGAAAAAGTATTTGAAACCGTTAATAAAGTTCCGGTAACTGTTGGTTCGTTTAAGAAACTTAAGCCTATAGCAGCGCATTTAACTCAGGATGAAGCAGCATTGGCACTGCTTAAAAGTCGGTTAACACAGGGCGATAGGTCTCCAAATCTGCAAAACCTGCAGATGGACCAAACCCTGCTGGAAGAATTACAGCACAATAACAAAGATTGTTTATCAGACCTTGATGAGTATGAAAAGGAGCTACGTGCTTTAAAAACCGAAATCCTTAATCTTCGTAAAGATACCGTATTGATTAAATTGTTTACCGTTCCTGCGGTACAGGTTATGTTTAAAAGTGAATTTGCAGAGCTAAAGAAGAAACGTATAATGATGGATAGCCTGCTGAAAACGACTACCTTATCTATCAATAACCTGCAGGCCAGAACTTCTTCTAACCTGATCAATATTAAAGAGCTCATGTACCTTACCGATAGCCAACTCGAGGCGGTAAGCATTAAAGCTTTTGGTAAAGAGCGCCGTTATTTATGGGAATCGGTAAACAAACGGGCCAATAGAAGCATGGGTTTCCGTAGGTTTATTAAAGGAGAGCAAGAAATATCTGGTTATTATTTTGTGTACACCAGGAGCAGCCGGTTGTTATTGCTTTTTACCTGCACCATATTTTTCTTTTGGGTGTTCTTCAATTTTAGAAGTGTAAAACAGCGGGGCCGTTTAGAAACACTTGATGGCTTTTCACTCATCAGTCCGCAGCCTTATTTAATTACCTTTATCATGCTCTTTGCACTGGCGCCTATTTTCGATTTGAGGGCACCTGCACTTTACATAGAAGCGGTAGAGGTTATACTCGCCATTTTGCTTACTGTATTTTTCCGTAAAAAGCTAAAATCAAAGCTGTTTTACTATTGGTGCATCTTTGTAATACTCCTTCTTGCCCCGGTTTTCTTACGTCTTTTGGGTATGCCACCTAGATACCAGCGCTGGCTGCTTTTGTTCCTAACCACCAGTTCAGTTGCCTATGGCATTATGGTATGGAAAATACTCGATGAAAAAACCAAAAGATACAAAATGATCCTTACCACGGGTTTTATTTATGTTGGCTTTGCTATTATCGCCACGTTTTGTAATCTATTTGGCCGCTTTACCCTTACGCAGATTTTTTATTCAACCGGGGTAAGCTCCCTTTTAAATGCCATATCGCTAACCATCCTGGCCAAAGTATTGGTAGAAGCTTTTTTACTACAGATGAAAAGCAGCCGGATCCGTAAGGGATTTCCGGAGTATTTTGATTGGCAACCTGTAATTACCGGACTTAAAAGGCTTACGGGCATTGGTGCTACCATCATCTGGTTTGTGATATTTACCACCAACCTGAATATTTTTAATGGGCTCTACGAATCGGTAATGGAAATTCTGACTGAAAAAAGAACTATAGGCAGTTTCTCCTTTACCTTTGGCGGCATTGTATTATTCTTGGGCATCATTTGGATTGCCAACTTTTTGCAGAAATATATTGCTTATTTCTTTGGCGATACAGGAGATGATAGTTTTGACGATAACAAAGGAGAACGGTCTAAATTACTCGTAACCCGTTTGGTGTTATTAATTGGCGGCTTTTTAATCGCTGTTGCTGCCTCCGGGTTGCCAATCGATAAAATTACGGTTATCCTCGGTGCATTGGGTGTTGGAATTGGATTGGGCTTACAGAACATCGTAAGCAATTTTGTATCAGGGATTATCCTTATTTTTGATAAAACCATCCGCATAGGCGATATTGTAGAACTGAGCAATAAAAAAGGAAGGGTAAAGGAAATCGGCGTACGCTCCAGTACCTTACTTAGCGACGAAGGCGCTGAAATTATTATCCCCAACGGTTCCATTTTATCTAACAATATCATCAACTGGACATTGAGCAACAACCAGATGCGGGTAGATATTTCTTTATTGATTGCAAAACCTTTTAATTCTACCGAAGTGGTTGGTCTGATCAGAGAAATTATTGTAGAGAACAGTAACGTTTTTATCAGCAAAGAACCTATTATTATGATCAGTCCGGTGAGTAAACTCAACAGTACCATCAATATTTATTTCTGGTGCAAGGATATATCGAAAGCCGATTTGACACGGAGTATGATTAATGCGCAGATATTTGAGGTATTTGAACAGAAGAACATAGAAATTTTATAATTGGAGATAACATGAATAAGTTTGTCCTTTCTGAAATAAACATCTATCCCATTAAATCACTGGGTGGAATACGGCTTGAAAAAGCACAGCTTGAAGAAAGGGGCCTCCAATACGACAGAAGATGGATGCTTGTTGACGAGGAAGGCACATTTATTACCCAACGGAAACATTTTGAACTGGCCCTGTTACTGGTAAATATTGCCGATGGTAAACTAAGCGTTTCTCATAAAACATTGCCTGAGCAAAACATATCCTTTTCTTTAGATGAAGATACCGGAGAACAGATTTCAGTTGTAATCTGGAATGACACTGCTACGGCGCTTGAAGTAAATAAAACGGTAAGCCATTGGTTTTCTGATTTCCTGAAGTTTAAAGTTAGATTGGTAAAAATGCCTTTAACTGAAAAGAGATTGGTAGACCGGGATTATGCTTCGAATGATGAAATCGTGAGCTTTGCTGATGGATATCCTTGCCTGATCATAGGCCAGTCTTCGCTTAACGGACTGAATGAAAAGCTTGCGGAACCCATTCTTATGGACCGTTTCCGCCCAAATTTTGTTTTTACGGGAGGAGAGCCACATATTGAGGACAGCTTTAAAGATTTCTACATCGGCGAAGTTTTATTTTCAGCCGTAAAACCATGTGCGAGGTGTGTACTCATTACAATTGACCAACAAACCGGCGAGAAAGGACAGGAACCATTAAGAACATTGGCCAGCTATCGTACAGTTGGCAAAAAAATCATGTTCGGCCAGAACCTGCTTCACCATCACTTAGGTAGCATACAAGTTGGTGATGAGTTGAAAGTTAAAAACTGGAAAAGCATTAACCCTTTTTAAAAAGCCTTATTTACTTTTTGTCTATTTTTATGTGCTGCAAACTGTTTTAGCTTTTCCAGTAAACGTATTCAGATGTCTTCTATATTATTTAGTTCCTGAAGTAAGTATATAGCAAAGCATACCTGGAACATCGATATGTGTATTTTGATAATCTTCTGATGCAATTTCAAATCCCATTTTTTCCAGTAATTTTATAGAAGGTGGGTTGTCGATGGATGGAAAAGCCACAATGGTTTTAATACCAATTACCTCAAATGCATACTTGAGGATACGGGTAATAGTTTCTACCATTATACCTTTACCTTGAAACTCGGGAAGCAACTCATATCCCATTTCCGCGGTCTCGTTCTGGATATCAAAATTCCAAAGGCATGCTGCACCTATCATGGCATGATCACCTTTGTAAGAAGCAACCCAGTATATAGATTCATCATTATTGATTAGCTTATCAATTTTATTGATGTATGCAATGGCTTCGTTAACATGAAGAAAGGGAGCTTTACCTGTTAAAGCGGCTACTTCAACATCCGAACGCAATTGATAAATTACAGGAGCATCTTCCAACGAAAGTTTGCGAAGAACCAATCTATCGGTTTCGAGTACAGGGAAAGTAGAAAAATCGAGTGGTTTCATCTGGTTAACTTAAGGAAGAATTGATGCAGTCAAGATTATTGGCTAGCTGAAGATAACGATTTTTTTATGTGAATTAAAGTTTCTCGATCAGTGTAAGGCCAATACAACTAATACCACTTGGAGGTACTTGCTGGCAGGCAACATCGGCCGAAGTTAACCTAAATTAAACTCAAAATGAACCCTGGCTTTACCTTTTAGGTAATGAATGAGGTAAGGCCAGGGTAAAGAATTGGTAAGCTAAGGGTTAACCTGGGGTTAACTTGGTGTACAGAAAAGGTAAACAAAAGGTACAGAAAGGGTAAAGAATAGGTAGAGAAGGGTAAACAAGGGGGTAGAGAAAGGTAAACAAAACTCCGCTGCCAGCCATTTGCTAAAAAAATCATTAGCCCGGATTGATACATAGGCTAATGATTTAGCGATTTACAGATTGATACTGCTTATTGCTTTACCTGCACATTTATCTGGTAAAGCTTATCGTGCAAAGCTTTCATCTGCGCTTCCGAAAATTTGATATCTTTTCTATCATAGGTCATCAAACCATTGGTTTCTACTTCAACATCGGTAGTTTGGGTATAAACACCGGCAGAAAGGCCTAACGGGATTAATTCTGCCAAACGTTTCGTAAACTCGGCATATTTATTAAACAGATCGGTTTTGTTTTTAAAACTCTGGTAACCCCAGTTATTTTTCTGCTGCCAAACGTGGCCGTCAATGGGCAGACCAAGCCCACCAAACTCGCCAAGCACAAGGGCATAATCTTTTCCAAAATAATCAGGACTCGGCATAGCCGGATGCGGGTAATTGTGCAGGTCGATAATATCACCTACCGGATAAAAATTACCCCCACTGGCCGTATTCACTAACCTTGAAGGATCTTTTTCTTTTGTCCATTTGGCAATTTCTACGGTTTTAAACTGGCCCCAAGCCTCGTTAAAAGGTGTCCACACCACAATTGAAGGCGCATTATAAAGTGCATCGATAATGGCATTCCACTCTTTTTTGTAATATCCTTCAGATTCGGCACTTCTGTTTTTATCTGATCCATGGTCTAAAATACCAGGACGGTTTTCCCAGCCGTTACCCAGGTCGCCGCTTGGCATATCCTGCCAAACCAGCATACCGGCTTTATCGCAGTAATAATACCAACGTGCGGGTTCTACTTTAATGTGTTTTCTGATCATGTTAAAACCCATTTCTTTGGTTTTATCTATATCGAACTTCAAAGCTGCATCTGTTGGCGCAGTATAAAGCCCATCTGGCCACCAGCCCTGATCTAAGGGACCATACTGAAAAACAAATTCATTGTTTAACAACATGCGCTGAATACCGTTCTGATCTTTGCCTATGGAGGTTTTGCGCATGGCAAAATAACTTTTCACCTCATCAACCTTTTTATTTTTAGCAATCAGCTCAACTTTCAGGTCGTATAAAAATGGATTTTTAGGATTCCAAAGTTTCGGGTTTGCAATTTTTAAACTGATTGCACCAGTTCCATCTCCCGTCTGTTCAGCCACTTTGGTTTTACCATCCCATGCCGAAACCTTAACCTGATCTCCTGTACCGGCACCCGTTAAAAATGGGGTAACCGTTACGGTTTGCTCATCGATATCAGGCGTTACTTTAATGTGATCGATATGTGCTTTATTTACCGCCTCGATCCATACGGTCTGCCAGATGCCGGTTACCGGGGTATACCAGATACCTTCTGGTTTTTTAACCTGTTTTCCCCTTGGTTGAGGCCCCTCATCTGTCGGGTCCCAAACTTGTACGGTTAAAGTCTGGTTTCCACTCTTGTTTAAAAACGGCGTGATATTAAAACTGAAAGGATCGAAACCACCTTCATGTTTACCTACCGTTTTACCGTTAATGCTCACCGTACTTCTCCAGTCAACCGCACCAAAATGAAGCAAAATTTCTTTGCTTTTCATATTTGCAGGTACAGTAAAGCTGGTTTGGTACCAGAGCAGGCTATCTTTACCAACCGTTTTGCCAACACCCGAAAGTGAAGACTCTACCGCAAAAGGCACAAGGATTTTACCCTGGTTGATTTCAGGCTGTTGTGATTTTCCGGAGATGGCATAATCCCAAAGCCCGTTCAGGTTTTTCCAGTTACCAACACGCTCGAACTGTGGGCGTGGATATTCTGGTAATACATTTTTAGGATTAAGGTCCTGGGCCCATGGTGAAGAGATTTTCCCTTTTACCATCAACCACGATTTGTCTTGCTGCTGTGCAGAAAGGGAAAGCGAGAGTCCCAGCAGCGAGAAAAGGATGGATACTTTTTTGTTCATTGGTTTAAATTTGTGTGTTAAAGTTGGAGTTTGCTAGCACTATCAATTAGAGTCAGTTTGTCCAAAAGACTCCTTCGGAGAACTTGTCGAAGACCTGCGCTATAGAAAAACAAAAAAGGATTGTCCTTCGACAGGCTCAGGATGACATTTTTTTCATCAAATAATAGCACTAAGATTTTCCCTGACCAGAATATGATTTATTTGTTGTTGAGTTTTTTAATCAGGTTAACCTCATCCAGGCGGTATGGGGTGCCATCGGGCTGAAAGATTTCGTGGAACCACTCAATCGGATCAGATCCATCGGCAAGCGGGGTATCCCAGGCATATTTGGTATTGGTTTTACCCGCAGCAAAACCCCAGTTAATGGCACCAACGTTTTCGTTCTTTAACATCGGCAAAATGTTGGAGAAACGGCTGTTACGCGATCTGGCCATATATTCGGTACAGATTAATGGCCGGCCACTGGCTTTTAACAGATCGATGGTTCTTTGGTGCCAATCTGGTGCCTCATAGTTATGGTAGGTTACAATATCTGAGTTAGCCAGCTGTATTTCATTAAGCTTTTCGAAACCCCAGCTCCACAATCCGATAGAAATAGGCTGATCGGGATTAACCGACCTTGCCCAACTTATGGTTTTGGTTAACAAAGGGATGGTGGCTTCTAACTTTCCGCTGTTTCCAGGTTCGTTGTATAAATCCCAAAGTAAAATTCTTTTATCGTGTGCAAAATGAGTAAGTACATCTTTCACATATTTTTCCAACTCAGGAAAATTGGCTTCTTCTCTAAAAGCCGGATCGCCGGGATCTTGCAACCAGCCCGAATTGTGAACACCCGTTTTAGGCTCGGGCTGTTTACCAATTGCCGAAGTTTTATTCCAGCAATCGTCGAAAAAGACAAACATTGGTTTAATACCATGTTTTTGGGTAATGGTTAAAAATTGATCCATTCTCTTCTTAAAACCTTCAGGATCCTGGCTCCAGGCTTTACTGAACAAGAATACGCGCAGCGTATTAAAGCCAATTCCTTCTGCCCAACCCAGTTCTTTATCGATCAGATCGGGTGAAAAAGTATCGGCCTGCCACATTTCCAACTGGTTAATTGCATTGGAAGGAATATAGTTGGCACCTGTTAACCATTTATGCTCTTTATACCAGGCATTGGCTTTTTC
Organism: Pedobacter sp. SG908; assembly: GCF_011759615.1. NCBI lineage: Bacteria > Pseudomonadati > Bacteroidota > Sphingobacteriia > Sphingobacteriales > Sphingobacteriaceae > Pedobacter > Pedobacter sp. SG908. The sequence continues at coordinate 461,654 of NZ_JAAOYY010000001.1, read as the reverse complement.
TATTGACCAAACCTTTGCAGGTTCGGTGCTTTTTTTTGTTTTTTGTGCAAAGCCCATGCTGATGTTAAAGATCAATACAGCAAGTAGCGCATAGTTTTTTAAATTCATATCGGTATATATCTGATTATTTTTTATTGTGGTTTGATGGTGATGTTAAGCTCAGCCCTGCTTTTACGGGCGTTCCAAAATTTGGTGTACCATCGGCATTCCAGCTAAACTTTTGTGCCCGGGGCGAGCGGAAACCTCCGCAGCCCTGGCCCGGTTTATCATTGGCGTGATATAGGATCCAGTCTTCTTTGCCATCCGGCGATTTAAAAAATGAGTTGTGGCCCGGCGCATAAACCCCGTCTTTTGGCGATTGCTGAAAAACAGGTTGATCTGATTTTGTCCAGGAAGCAGGGTCGAGCAGATTGCTTTTAGCCGAAGCGGAAAGCATGCCCAAAGCGTAAAAATCTGTCCAGCAGCCACTGGCTGAATAAATGACCATTATTTTATCGCCATGCAGCAAAAACTGAGGTCCTTCGTTTACATCAACATGCGCTCCTCCACCAAGGTCTCCGATTTTTTCCCAGCTAAATTTGGGTGTAGAAATCTTCACCCGTTTGCCCGCTACTGTCCAGGGGTTTTTAAGTTTGGCGATGAAAATTTCCTGCTTTCCGTTTTCATCTCCCTCCCATCCAGACCAGATCATATACAATTGGCCTTTAAAATCGATCACATCGCCATCAATGGCCCATTTATCAGTCGGATCAGCAATTTTGCCTTTAAATACCCACTCGCCTTTCATCGGATCGGCAGAAGCATTTTCCAAAACATACATGCGGTGGTTTTCGTTTTTTCCATCATCGGCGGCAAAGTAGGCGTACCATTTACCCCTTAAAAACATCACTTCTGGTGCCCAGATTTCTTTACTGTACAGGGTGCCTGCAGGCGCACGCCAAATGGTTTTGCGCTCCGCGTCTTTTAAGCCGTCTAAAGTTTTGGTTTTCCAAAGATCTACCCGGTTTCCGGTGGTGTGGGTATAATAGTAATAACCGTCTTTATAATAACTATAAGGATCGGCACCCGATGGTAATAAAGGATTGGTAAATGTTTGTGCATATAAGCCTGCTACCTGTAACAGGCACAAAACGGCAAGCAGATATTTTATTTTCAAAGTAATCATTTTTAAAATCTTGTATTTTATATTCTTCAATAAGCGGTATTCGTTAATGTTTAAAAAAAGAAATTTCTTCTCTTAAATCCGCTCAATTTTATCTCAATATTTCTACAAATGCAATCAATTAATCTTTGCTGCACTTTGTATTAAAAACCTAAAACTTTCGGGGTCGATCTGCATACGAAAATGCCCATTTTTGTCTTTTATAAAGGCCGCTTTGATTATAGCCGTAGCCCTTGGCGATACTTTGTGATTGGAATGATGGGTATGAAAAACATATTGTAATGCTCCGTTTTTATCCATAAAGAAATCGCCGTGCCCGGTGCCGTTTATCTGCAATAACTTTTTACTGATAACCGGATTGCCTGCATATTTTAACCATGGTCCCGTAGGCGAGGCTGAAGTAGCATAACCAACCGCGTAATCAGGATTTCTAAAATCATTTGCCGAATAAAAAAGATAGTACAGTTTTTCTTTTTTAATTACCGTTGGCCCTTCGGTTACCGGCCAATCTGTTTTTGCCGTATTTTCCCAAGACTCAGTTCCTGCTAAACAAAACTTTGTTGTTCCGGGGATTACATCCGAAAAATCATCTTTCAGTTCTGCTACAAAAATCCGGTTGCCATGATCGAGTTTTATATGGTAGAGGTAGTTTTTTCCATCGGTATCGGTAAATACAAAGGGGTCAATCTGTTTCCCAGTACCAGATATTGCTTTTAATTCTTTCTGAACGAAAGGGCCCGTTGGGCTATTACTATGGGCAATGGCGATCTGCTCATCAGCGGTATAGGCCATAAAATAGGTTTTGCCGCTTTTAAATACCTGCGGCGCCCAAAAGCCCTTGCTCCCAAAGGCATCGCCTTTTTTTAATGCAAAGCCCTTATTTTCTGATTTTTTGTTCCAGGTTTTAAGGTCGCTTGACGAATAAACCAAAAAACCCTGATCGCTGCCGGTACCGTATAAATAGTAAACGCCTTTATCTAAGAAAATCGTGGGATCGGCTAAATAAAGGGTATCGTTTAATTGCTTCGCAAACACGTTACCAATAGAAAATACGAGGAAGCTTAAAAAAAAGGCAACAAGATGTTTCATTTAATAATGATTGATAAGGGTAAGATACTGATAATCTAGCATGTTAATAAGTATTTGAATGTCATACTGAAGGATAGTTTATTGCATAAAATCAATATAATTGACATGGTTTTAAGAGAATGAATAACCTCGAGGTATCGTCATTGCGAGAAGGCTTTTTCAGCCGACGAAGCAATCTTTATAGTAGAATCACTAGCACATGAAAGATTGCTTCGTCGTTCCTCCTTGCAATGACGACCCTTATATTAGAATCTGTCAATGGTGGCTTGATGAAGGAGTTGCTTAAATATATGATTAAAGCGTTTCGATAAGCTCTCCGTAGGAGTCCTTTGGACAACATGACAAATTCTATTAGACCTACCTATTTTAAAAACTTATTTTGGTTACAGGCGTGAAAATCAGGTCGTCTACTCCTGCAATTTTAACCCCTATCCGGGCAAAAACATAATTTTGCACTGGTACAATTGCAGGGATATTTACGCTCATACTTAAGTTATTGAGGTCGGCAATAGCTGCCCCGGTAAGCTGTTGTACCGCAATATTATTACCCCCATCTACAAACTGAGTTTTATTGATATACAGTGATACGCTTTCTATATCCTTTGCATTGGCATCTGTGATGATTTTTTCCAGTTTGCAGGATCCATTCACTTTTCCTGAAGCAGCCGTTAAACTAGCGTTGCGGATCATATAATAAGGTACTACTTCTATATCCATTGCCTTGCTACCACTAATATTTACGGCTATGCTATCTTGTTTACCGGTGGCATTCTTTTTCCATAAAAATGGTCCTTGGTTTGGCGAGAAAACCAATTTATAATTCCCATCAAATAACTTGGCCGAATAACGACCATCCTGACTTACATTTACCTTTAGCGCGGCATAGTTACCAAAGCCCGATTGCCAAAGTTCGAAATTTACCTGGCCGTACTGCACATTGATTGCTTCGCCCTTATACACAATCCTTCCTGTAAAATCGGCCGCAGGTGCTTCGTAATTATCCTTTTTACAAGAGGAGCATAATACGGCTATAATTGCCCATATGATGAAATAAAATCTATTTTTCATGTCTATAACTGATTATTGATTAGGGTTTCTGATAATTTTCGGGTTGCCGTTAAGTACATCCTGCCCGATTGAAGAGTAATAATTGCCAATACGGAAACGATGTGCGGCAGTAACACGACTGGGTTTAATCACTTTAAAAATATACTTCAGGTGATTGGCATTACCCGGGTTGTAGTATTTATATGGCCACAAACCAAACACCTGTGTACTGGTGCGTGTTGCGCTTCCAATATTGCTGGCATTGGTAAAATCGGCGGCTGACATGTTATTGCCATTCCATACTTTATCGGCCAGTCTCCAGCGTTTCATATCCCAAAGTTGATGACCTTCGAAAGCAAATTCTACTTTTCGTTCGTGTACAATGCGGTCGAAAGTAATATTGGCCGGACTTAATGCAGTGGTTAATCCCGCGCGGTCTCTTACCGGTTTGATATAATTGGCTGCTGTAGCGGCATCTCCTAATTCAAAAGCGGCTTCGGCAGCATTTAACAGAACCTCGGCATAACGGTAACGGATCCACCATACCTCGCTACGGGTACCAATCTGGCCTGAGCCTGTAGCCGGATCTAAATATTTACGCACATAAAAACCTGATTGTGCACTAAACTCTAGACCATCAACAGGACCATCACCGCCCACTACCTGCACCGAACCTGGGTTACCGGGAAGTACATTGCTTTTACTCTGCGCAAAATTGTCGCCCGTTACAATTGTACCATTGGCTAGTTGATAACCCGCCCAGATGTCAACCGTTTTACCTTTAAACTGTGTTCCAGGGAGAATTACCGTGCCGGCTAAACGCGCATCGCGATCGGCAAAAATATCGGTAATATTGGTATAATAAACCGGGTTTCCGTTGCCATCAACAGCAGCTAAAGAGGCATAGGTATTATCTAACTTTTCGAAAGACTGCACCAGATTTAATGAAGGGTTTAACCTGCCTCCCTGTGCTTCTTCGGCAGAAGAGCGCGGTTGGTTATCGATTGTAAAACCATGTACTTTATTGGTTTTCAATTTAAAATCTTTGGCAAATATTACCTCCGGATTGCTGCCTTTATCGGTAAAAAGGGCTGCAAAATTATCAGATAGATTTGGGTTCTTTTTGTAAAGCGAATATTTACCGCCATCGATAATTTCTTTTGCGGCATTTAGCGCTTTGGTAAAATAACCGTTAGCCATTGCAGCAGGGATGCCAACCTCTCCGCCCGGAAGGGTTAATTGGGCATTGCTATATTTTGCAATAGAACCTGCATAAAGTGCAGCTCTCGATTCCATAGCCAGGGCAGCAGCTTTTGTAGCTCTGCTCTGTATGGTTGCATTATCCGGAAGCACCGTTTTAATGGCTTCCAATTCGGCAATCACAAAATCGTAAATTTCAGATTCTTTTGCCCTTGGGTATTGCAAATAACTTGGATCCCCGCTATAATCATAAGCCAGTGGAACAGTAATCAAAGGAACACCGCCCATTCTTTTTACCATTTCGAAGTATACACCAGCTCTGATAAAACGTGCCTCAGCTAAAAAACGGTTGCGGTCTTCGGCTTTTAAAGCGGTCGCTTCCTGTCCACGCTTAATAAACAGGTTCAGGTCGTTTACCAGCCTGTAAACGCCTATATCCCAGTATCTCCATGCATCGTATCCATATTCTAAATTCTGGTGGCGAAAATAATCTCCACTTGCTGAGGCAAAACCTTCATCAAAATCGGCAAATAACCACCACGATTCGATGCGTTGAAAATCAGGGAAACGATCGTACAGATCGCCAACCACGGTAAGCACCAGATTAGGGTCTTTCCACACAGCATCAATCGGCAGGGTACTGGTTGGTTGCTTATCCAAAAATTCGGAGTCTTTTTTACACGACTGCGCAAAACTTAAACATGCAATGGCAGCGAATGCGTATATATATTTTTTCATTTGATTAGTCTTTTTCATGTTAAAGCGATAATTTAAGACCGATGTTAAAAAACTTGTTCTGCGGATATTGTAAGCCATTATCGTCGGCAATTTCAGGATCTACACCGTAGTCTTTCAGGTTATCTATCGAGAACAGATTGTATCCGTTTACATATACCCTTGCATTCTGGATCTTAATTTTTTCTGCCCATCTTTTTGGCAAGGTATAGCCAATCTCAAGTGTACGTGCCCTGAGGTACCTCACGTTGTGTAACCAAAAAGTCGAATTTCTGGTATTGTTACTATGATCGCGGTCGTTAAAACGGATTGCGGGATATTTACCCGCCACCCAGGGGCTGTTCAGGTTAAAAGGATCGGTACGATGCCAGCTGTCATCAGCAAAATTCTGCAATAAGGCTCCTCCGTTCTGGAATGCCCAGCGCTGTTCCCAGTTCTGGTTCCATGAATACATCGCTCCGCCAGAAAAATCGGCTGTAAAATCGAAGTTTTTATAAGAACCACCAATAGTAAATCCAAAACCTACATTTGGTTGCCCTGTTGTGGTATAACCTATCGGTCTTTCATCTAAACCATCAATAATCCCATCGCCATTCTGATCTTTGTAAATTAAATCGCCAGGCAATAAAGAACGGTTCCCTTTCCCATCAATATTCACTTTGTAGTTATTGATCTCATCGATACTCTGAAACTGACCGGTTACTTCATAACCCCAAAAAATGTCGGCATATCTGTCGGCACCATTACTTCTGTAATTCTCCCATGAGTTGCCAAAACGTGGCTTATATCTTTCTAAAAGTTTCTTTCTGCTAATGGAAATGTTTCCGCCCACATTGTAATTAAACTCGCCAATTTTATCCCTATAGTTTAAAGAGAATTCACCTCCAAATTGCGCGTCGCTCTCCAGGTTTTCAACATTTAAAGGATAACCCAGTTCGATAGGTACAATTACATCGTTTTTAATGGCCGGTAAACCAGAACGTTTTCTATAAAAATAATCTGCCGTTCCGGAAAGTTTATTGCCGAACATTGTAAAATCAAGGCCGATGTCGGTAATTTTGCTTTTAAACCAGCTCAGGTTATTGATAATGGGGCCTTTATCCCTCGAAGTGGTAATATTCTTTCCATCCAATATCACAGTGCCCTGATTGTAGTTATAACCCGGGATATAGGCAAAAGGATCGATACCCACATCATCATCCCCTAATACCCCATAAGAAGCACGAAGTTTCAGATCGTTTAAGATATTGCTTTCGCCCAAAAGCGATTTCATAAATTTCTCTTGCGTAATTCTCCACCCAATTGATGCTGAAGGGAAATAACCTACACGCCTGTCTGGCGCAAATTTCCAAGAAGCATCTCTACGACCGGAAAGCTCCAGGTAATATTTATTGTCGTAGTTGTAATTTAGCCTTCCCACATAGCCAATACGGGCCTGTTCTTCCTGTATATCAGCAAAATCCTGTCCGTCCATATCGGCAAACTGCAGCACGGGCAAAATATTAGTCTGTGGTACAGCATGCTGAAAGGTATAGGTTCTAAAACGGTCTAAACGCTCGGCCACCAATACCCCGCCAACGGTATGTTTACCAAAAGTGCGGTTATAATTAGCCTGGAGCTGATAGGTATTGGTGTATACTTTTTCGTTTCTACGCTCTCTGTAAGGATTTGAACTGCCTACTTTTTCTTCATAAACACCAGTTTCCGGGTGATAGGTATATACATTATAGGTATACTCATGCCCATTGATTACGTTATCGGCAATGTAATAAGAATATAAACCTTTTATTTCCAAGCCTTTTATGGGCGTTTCGTAAGAGGCTGATAAATTGGTTTGCAAAACCCTCCAGTCTGATTTCCAGTATCCGGTTAAAGCTTTACTCTGTACGGCAAACTGCTCGGTATTGTGCCCAATATCGTTCGGGTAATTTGGATTGCCATTGGCATAAGCCTGTTCAGTTGGCCTGTTTCTCAATAGGGCAAAACGGGCAGCCCAGTAATCATCTCCACCTGGTACGCCTGGCTGATCGCGACTTTCGATACGACCATTAATCAGCATACCTACCTTAAAACGATCGGTTATTTTAGCTTCGATATTACTTTGGATATTGGTCCGGTTGAAATCGAATTCCCTTGCTGTGCCGTATACGCCTTTCTGATCTAAACGGGTAGCAGAAAAGTAATAGTTTACCCGGTCGCTTCCTCCCGAGGCACTTAAATTCACAGAAGTTTGTGGGGCGTTTGGCGCAATGATAATGTCTTTCCAGTTCTGGCTCTGATAACCATATTCTGTACCCGCTTTCCATTTATCCAACTCGGCCTGTGTAATATCTGTTCTTCCATTCTGGTTCATTTCTGCTGTGGCTTTACCTAACATCCATTGATAGGCATCAGTTGTTTCGGGAAACCGTACCCAATTTTGCCAGCCGGTATAAGCATCAACGCTAAAGGTATTACGCGTACTGTTTTTACCCCTTTTGGTGGTCACCAAAATTACACCGTTTGATGCCCTGCTGCCATAAATAGCAGCCGATGCATCTTTAAGCACGCTGATACTTTCGATATCGTTAGGTGAGATATTATTAAACTGCCCGGCATCTTGTTGAATACCATCGATCACATAAAGCGGGTTACCCATGTTACGGATCTGGATATTGGCACTGGAGCCTGGTCTTCCATCAGGCATCCTGAAAGATACACCAGGTAACTTTCCGGCTAAACCAGTACTTACGGTAGAACCGCCATGCACTTTTTCAAGGTCTTTGCTGCTAATTGATGAAATGGCCCCTGTTATGGCCTCCTTTTTCTGCGTATTGTACCCCACTACAACAACTTCTGATAAATCGTTATCAGATGGCTTGAGTTTAACATTAATTTGCGTACGGCCGGCCAATGCAACTTCCTGGTTGATATAGCCTACATAAATAAAAATCAGCGTAGCATTTTTATCGCTTACCTGAATTCTGAATTTTCCGTCGCCATCTGTTGTTACTCCGGTGTTAGTACCTTTAACTTTAACACTGGCGCCAACAACTGTTTCTCCTTTTTCGTCGGTTACTGTTCCGGTAACAGCCGTTTGTTCCTGGGCACTAAGCTGAAAGGAAAGTAAGATTAGGGTGATGGAAGTAAAAATAACGGAGAGGACTTTGCGTTTCAAAAACATTTTTTGAAGCGGGCACCAATCCAGGCAGACAAAGCCACCATAAGAGAATAAACTTCTTTTCATATTAGGTTAGGGATTTGGTTAGTTAAAGAGGTAAATGGATTTAGTTCTATTTAATTCTTATCCAAAGATTCGGTTTTTAGCTTTTCAGAGGGATACGCATTTGTATCAATCTTTCTTCATTTTGTCTCGATTTGTATTGGAGGAGTCTGTTTAACCACAGCGGCTCAGAAACGTTGAATAGTTTGTCGTTTACAAACGATAAAATCGTTTATCTATTTAAGCACTCGTTAGGAAACGAGCCCAAGCAATTACGCGCAAAGTCTTAATGCAGTAGCTTTGCGTTAGGGATTGTAAGGGTTCAGTACCGATCCTTCATCGGTACCGGAGCGAAGCGCAGCCCTGCAAAGCCCGACCTTTGCGCAGCTTAGGTAACGCCCAGATTAGTCTGCAATTGGCAGTTGGCAGTTTCCAGTTCTATAAAAAAGAGTAACACTTAGATTAGCTTGCAATTGGCAATTGACAGTTTTCAGGCCTATAAAAACTGAGTTTCTGGCTAACGCTCGTTTCTAACGAGCGTTGAATAGTTTGTCGTTTACAAACGCAAACGATAAAATCGTTTATCTATTTAAGCACTCGTTAGGAAACGAGCGCAAGCAATTACGCGCAAAGTCTTAATGCAGTAGCTTCGCGTTAGGGATTGTAAGGGTTCAGTACCGATCCTTCATCGGTACCGGAGCGAAGCGCAGCCCTGCAAAGCCCGACCTTTGCGCAGCTTAGGGAACGCCCAGATTAGTCTGCAATTGGCAGTTGGCAGTTTCCAGTTCTATAAAAAAGAGTAACACTTAGATTAGTCTGCAATTGACAGTTGGCAGTTTCCAGTTCTATAAAAAAGAGTAACACTTAGATTAGTCTGCAATTGGCAGTTGGCAGTTTCCAGTTCTATAAAAAAGAGTAACACTTAGATTAGCTTGCAATTGGCAGTTGGCAGTTTCCAGTTCTATAAAAAAGAGTAACACTTAGATTAGCTTGCAATTGGCAATTGACAGTTTTCAGGCCTATAAAAACTGGGTTTCTTAAATCTTTAGGGCTTTCTCAAATAAAACTGAAATCTGTCTCAATCTTTCTACTTATCCTCTCAAATTTAAATTAACCCGAAAGCAAAGCATTTCTTTAATATATTTGATGTAACTGACCAAAATATCTTGAAAAAACTCTTCATCCTTTTATGCCTGTTGTTTTCGGTCCGCCAGCTTTGGGCGCAGCCTTATTATTTCAGGCATTATCAGGTAGAAAACGGACTTTCCAACAATACAGCATTTTGTAGTGTGCAGGATGGAAACGGCTTTATGTGGTTTGGCACAAAAGATGGCTTAAACCGCTTTGATGGTTATGCTTTTAAAACCTATCGCCACGACCCAGACCAGGCGGGCAGTTTAGGCAACGATTTAATTTATGCGCTCCACCACGATCAGGAACAAACACTTTGGGTAGGTACCAACAGCGGTGTATACCAATATAACCCTGCAAAAGAAAGCTTTGCCATTATTAAAGAAACCAAAGGGATGCGGATTATCGACCTGGCCAGCGATCAGCGCGGAAATTTATGGATCTTATCTTCATTCAAAATATATTTATATCAAAAGCGAACCAAGAAAATGCAGGCCTTTACCCATAATGCACCTTTCGATGCCTCGTTGGTAACGGTTTTAAAAGATGGTAGTGTATGGATCAGTACCGGAAAGGGAACACTGGAAAAATACAATCCCAAAGCAAATAATTTTGAGCAATTTAATATTAACGGCAAAAATGCCAAAACCGAATATGGCTGGGTATCGAGAATTGCAGAAACCGAAAACGGGAATTTACTGGCCGGTACTACCAATCAGGGCGTTAAACTCTTTAATCCGGTTACTTTAACATCAAAAAATATACTCCGGTTAAACGACGACCAAACGCCAATTTTTGTTCGAGATATCAAAAAAACAGGTCCTCATGAATTTTGGATTGCCACCGAATCGGGCATTTACATCTATAATGATAAAAATGAAGCAATTATCCACCTCAAAAAACAATATAACAATGATTATTCTTTGAGCGACAATGCCGTTTATACCATCTGCCTTGACCGTGAAGGCGGGGTTTGGACGGGCACCTATTTCGGAGGTGTAAATTACTATTCGAGCCATACTTCGCTGTTTACCAAATACTTTCCGCAAAAAGGTACAAATTCGATTAGTGGAAGCGATGTAAGGGAAATTACCAGAGATGGTAAGGGAAATTTATGGATCGGTACGGAAGATGCGGGACTGAACAAACTCGACGTAAAAACAGGTGTGTTTAAACACTTTTTACCCGACGGGAAGCCCGGAAGTATTGCCTATTCCAATATCCACGGTTTATTGGTTGATGGCAACAAACTCTGGATTGGCACTTTCGAACATGGATTGGACGTTTTAGACCTGAAAACAGAAAAGGTAATTAAACATTACCAGGCAGGTGTTGGAAATGCTTTACGCACCAACTTTATTGTTACTTTTTGTAAAACAAGATCGGGTGAAATTTTAGTAGGGACGATTAATGGGATTTACCGTTATAACCGCAAAAAAGATGATTTCGACCCGATTGCGGGTCTGCCTTTTATTTTTTACGATTCGGTTATGGAAGATAGTAAGGGCAATATCTGGGCAGGGAGCTTTAACGATGGTTTATTTCAGTTTAACTTATCCAAACCAGGTTATGTGAACTACCGAAATATTCCGACAGATGCGAAAAGTTTAAGCCATAACACGGTAAATAGTGTTTTTGAAGATAGTAAACAGCACATTTGGGTAACCACAGATGGTGGTGGGCTTTGCAGCTTTGATCAGAAAACACATCAGTTTAAGCGTTACGGTATAAAAAATGGTTTCCCCAGCAATTACCTGTTCCGTATAGAAGAAGATGCGGCCAATAAATTCTGGATTAGCAGCACCAGGGGTCTTATCCATTTCGATCCCACTACAGGTTTAAGCAAAACCTATTCTAAAGCCAACGGATTACTTACCGATCAGTTTAATTACAGTTCTGCCTACCAGGATGAGAATGGCCGAACGTATTTTGGGAGCGTAAAAGGGCTGGTCAGCTTCAATCCGGTTAATTTAAAAGCAACATCTTACCAAACCCCTGTATTTTTAACCGGGTTTCAGATCAACAGCTCAGAAATCGGTGCAAATGGGGCAGATTCTATTTCTGACAAATCTATCGTTTATGCCGATACCATCGAACTGAACTACAATCAATCTTCTTTTAGTATCGATTTTGCGGCATTAAGTTATCTATCGCCCGAAATGACGGAGTATGCTTATAAAATGACCGGGCTTTATAAAAACTGGGAATATTTAAAAACCAACAGGAAGGTTTATTTTACCAAACTTGCCCCCGGCAATTATATTTTTGAAGTGAAAGCATTGGTTGAAGGAAGTAGTACCTGGAGCACCAAAAACGTTAAACTGCTGATCAAAATACATCCCCCTTTTTACCTCAGTCCATTGGCTTATCTGCTTTATTTAATTGCTGCAGGCGGAATTGTTTTCTTTCTGGTACGCAGGTACCACCGAAAAATTGCGCTAAAAAACAGCAGGAGGATGGAAGTTTTTGAGCATGAAAAACAAAAAGAAATTTATCAGGCAAAAATCGAGTTTTTCACCAATGTTGCCCACGAAATCAGAACACCACTCACCTTGATTATCGGACCGATGGAGAAACTGATTAAACAGGCCGATGCGGTACCGGCAATAGAAAAGAATTTACGGATTATGGGCCGAAACACCGATAGATTGCTCAAATTAACCAACCAATTATTGGATTTCAGAAAAACCGAAACCAGCGAATTTTCGTTAAACTTTGTAAAGGCCGATATTTCTGAAATATTAAAAGATGTATTTCTTCAGTTCCAACCTGCTGCAGAACAGCAAGACATTACCTATAACCTCCATTTACCTGAAAAAAAACTCCATGCTTATATTGACGTAGAGGCTTTTTACAAAATGATCAGCAATTTGGTAGACAATGCCATTAAATACGGAAAAAGCACCGTACAAATCAGCTTATTACTACAGCAGGGCGATAAGTTTGCCGTGATGGTAAAAAATGATGGGAACAGAATCCCTGTAGAAATTAAGGACAAGATATTTGAACCTTTTTTTAGGGGCAAAGAAACAGAAATAAAGGCAGGAACCGGAATAGGTTTATCGATTTCAAAATCGCTTGCGCAACTGCATAGCGGGGAGCTTTATTTAGATTTTAATGATGGTGATTTTAATATATTTGTATTAGAACTGCCTATCCATCAACTTATAGAATTTAACCTGAACGGAAAATGGAAGAAATTGTAGGCACGTTTACCATAAAAGATACTGAGGATATGGAAAGATCTGTGGTGTTATTGGTTGATGATAATGAAGATATCCTTGATTTCATTTCAGATGATCTGGAAGAAAAATACCATGTTCTACAGGCCCGGAACGGCATAGAAGCCTTAGAAATATTACAGCGTGAAATTGTTCAGCTCATTATTAGCGATGTAATGATGCCCGAAATGGACGGTTTCGAATTTTGTGCGAAAGTTAAATCGACCCTGGAGTTTAGCCACATCCCCGTTATCCTGCTTACTGCAAAAAATTCGTTGCAATCTAAAATTGAGGGTTTAGAGCTGGGTGCCGATGCCTATGTAGAAAAACCCTTTTCGCCAGAATTTCTCCAGGTACAGATTTCCAGTCTGATTAAAAACAGGAACAAGATTAAGGAATATTTCTCCAGTTCGCCCCTCCTTCACCTTAAAAGTATTGCTTATTCAAAGGCAGACGAACTGTTTTTAGAAAAATTGCAGGATACCATTAATAAAAATATCAGCGATCAAGCCCTGGATGTAGAACACCTGGCAGAAAAGATGAATATGAGCCGGCCAACCTTATACCGGAAAATCAAATCTATTTCGAACCTGAGTCCGAATGAACTGATTAATTTAACGAGACTAAAAAAAGCTGCTGAACTTTTAAATGAAGGGGCATTAAAGATCTATGAAATCTCAGAAATGGTTGGTTATAGCTCTCAATCGCACTTTGGAAGAAACTTTGCCAAGCAGTTCGGCATGTCGCCAACCGACTATGTAAATAGTAAAAATACGGATAAAAAAAAGCCTTAAAATCAAACAGTTAACTTTGTTATTCTCTTATTTATTTTGTAAATTGTTCTAACCAAAAATATAGAAGTTATGAACATGCTTAAGAAAATCCAAAACTGGGGCGATCACCATCACCCAAAATGGTTAGACTATTTTAGAATCTTATTAGGCCTCATTTTAATTTGGAAGGGCATTGATTTTTATATCAACATGCAGGCATTTAGCAACCTCATGCGGGGTGCCTTTTTAGGTACTGCCATCAGCATCAGTTTACTGGCACATTTAATTATCTTAATGCACATTATCGGCGGTATGGCCATTGCTTTGGGCACATATACCCGCTTGTTCTGCCTTATTAATTTACCGATACTGATTGGGGCGGTATTCTTTGTAAATATTTCTGGTGGTATTTTTAAACCCTATTCAGAATTTTGGTTTTCGGTCTCTGTACTCATCGGGCTCGTTTGTTTCGCAATCGAAGGAAATGGAATTTTATCGGTAGATCGCGAAAAAATTTACCCTGGAGAGGCCCTTTAGTGTAAACCTGAAAGCCAAGATCGTAGCCAAAATGGCTGTTTCTGGCCATTTATTTATTTTTTTGAAAGTTTTTACGCGTGCTAACTAAATGATTAGCAACGCTTAAAATATTTATGCAAATATTTGAATGGAAATCATTTGCAGATTTGCGCCAAGTTCGTACTTTTGCAGCGGAGAGCTGGCAGAGTGGTCGAATGCGGCAGTCTTGAAAACTGTTGACTGTAACAGGTCCGGGGGTTCGAATCCCTCGCTCTCCGCAGAGCAATTTAAAGCCCAACATTGTTGGGCTTTACTATTTATAAAGATTTTGCATGAACTTTAGGTATTCTAAATCTCCCCTCATGCTATAAACGTTTTCCTAAAAAGAAATGGCACCAATGATTAACAATGCGTACACCCGTCATACTCATCGTACAATTGAAATAATTATAGTATAACCAAAAAAGATATTAAAATTGTTGCCGGGTCAAGAAAGTTTGCATAGATTTACATAGTTTAATGCCAATTATGTGATTAAAATCACATAATTGGCACTTAAGTTGTGAATTATGCAAATCAAAAGAAGTGTACAGAAAAAATTATCATCCTGGAAAACAGATCCAAACCGTAAACCACTGGTACTTCAAGGGGCAAGGCAAGTTGGTAAAACATGGCTATTGAAACATTTTGGTGCCGCCGAATTTGAGAATGTTGCGTATTTTAATTTTGAGGAACAGCCTGATCTAAAGCAATTTTTTGAAAACACCAAGGACATACAGCGCATTGTACAAAATCTATCCCTAGTCCATGGTTTGCCAATACTACCGCAGAAAACACTAATTATATTTGACGAGATACAAGAATGCAATGAAGCACTGAATACTTTAAAGTATTTCTATGAGAACGCGCCTGAATATGTGGTGGCTAGTGCAGGTTCACTACTTGGGGTTGCGATGTCAAAAGGCAATTCATTTCCGGTCGGGAAAGTTGATTTTTTACAGGTCAACCCGATCAGTTTTTCTGAATTTCTGTCTGCTGATGATCCTCAGCTTTTTGCTTATATAGAGAGTATAGATAGACTGGAGCCTATACCTGACATTTTTTTTAACCCATTGGTGGATAAATTAAAGAAATTTTTTATTTGTGGGGGAATGCCCGAAGCGGTAGTTACACTATTGGAACAACATGATGTAGAAAAAACACAGCAGGTACTGCAAAATATTGTAAATGCATACGCACTTGATTTTTCGAAATATGCAGAAAGTAAGGATGTACCTAAAATTAATCATCTTTGGGCTTCAATACCTTCACAACTGGCAAGGGATAATAAAAAATTTCTTTACCAGAGTGTAAGAACAGGTGCACGTTCAAGAGAATATGAAGATGCCTTACTTTGGCTTTCGCATGCCGGTCTGGTGCATAGGGTTTTTAAAATAAGCAAGCCAGGATTACCTATTTCTGCCTATGATGATCTTTCGGCATTTAAACTTTACTTGATTGATGTCGGTTTGTTACGTAGACTTTCACTACTAGACCCTATAGCTGTTAGAGAAGGGAATCGTTTATTTACAGAATTTAAGGGCGCACTGACCGAAAACTATATCTTACAGCACTTAATCAAAAATTTTGAAGTGCAACCTCGATACTGGACTTCTGGAAACCAGGCTGAAGTTGACTTTATTATTCAGATGAAAAATGAAATTATCCCCGTTGAGGTGAAATCTGATGAGAATGTACGTAGTAAAAGTCTTTCGATATATAATGGCCTTTATGAACCGCCAGTGCGAATAAGATATTCGCTAAAGAATCTGAAGAAAGATGATGGGTTAGTTAATATCCCCTTGTTTTTGGTCGACTACACAGAGAAATTACTTACACTTAATTAGCCGTCAATTTATAACCGACCCTTATTTCCATAGATATCTCTTATTATCCGTAAAAGTTCCCGCAAGTGTTCAAATGGACTCCCTCCTTCCCCGCATGAAGGGACTCCTTCAAAAACACCAGAGGGTTGCTCCAAAAAGAGCAGCCATTTTTCTTTGATTATCAGCAACTTACGAGCAAACTCTAAGTTGATCGAAGGTGCTCTAAAACTACCTTCCTTAAAGGTGAATCCTTGTTTGAACACCTGACTAAAAATAGCGTGTTTCTGTCCCAAACTGGAATCTTGAAAAATTTTAGGCATATTAAGCAGAAACTCTTCCTTCGGCTTAGTGTGCATTCGGCGTTTGCTCAGTCCAAGCATTTCCTGCACCCCGTAATATTGTGCTTCACTGACGATGCCTTCGTGAATGCCTTTTACCAGTTTCTCCGGCATATTCACACCAGGGACTGATGCCGAACTAATCCCGCGTACAATGGATTGATTAGAATGCGGCGAACGGCCGAATTTCCACTATGCGGAAATCCTAGTTCTCTAACTTCTTTGGAGATCAGAAATTTTGGAACTCCCGAGAGAAAATCTCTGTAGATTTTTTCTATAATAGGTTGTTTGACTGGATCAATCTTTATGATCATTTTGCCTCCCTGCTCCTTATGATTGATATAGCTGTAAGGAGCTAGATTAATGTATCGTCCGGATTCCTGTGCATGACGGGAACTTACTTTTGCCCGTTTTCGGATAGTCAGCAATTCCTGGTTAGCAATTAAGTATTTAAAGGCCCTCAATAAGAAAACTGAAGGATCCTGCGTATCGATATCCAATGGTTCACTTGTAGCTATAACCTTTAATCCGTACCGCTTCTCAAGTGATTCGATCTTTTGGAGAGCCTCGGGTAAGTTCCGGCTAAAACGATCATGGCCAAATTACCAAAAACTAAAATTCCGATTTGAATAATGGATTGAGTTTATGGTAATCATTCTTAAAAAAACATGTTTTAAGAAGATATATAAAGGGCCATACCCAAAACAGCTTCAAGCCTGCTCGATTACTACACGGAATCGAAACTTATTAAGGTACAGTTATTGAAAAGTGCTATATTTATTTATGACTCGTAGAATATTAACGCTATTGCTTCTTATCTGCTTAACTCGTCCAGTTTCCGCTCAGCGTACATCCTGTGACTGTTCTGCTAACCTCAACGAAACCATCCGGAAAACGGAGCTTAATTATGCAGGCTTTCCTGCTAAAGTAAATTCAAAAACCAAAAAGGCCTATTCCCTTTTGGTACACGCACTCAAGATCAAATCCAGCCAGCAACAAAATACGGAGGATTGTTTCTACCTGATTAAACAATACGTCAGGTTTTTCAAAGACAAACACTTTTCCCTGAGTTACTATCCGAAAGAGGAAACTAAACGGGAACTCATGGACGTAGACAGGATCCTGAACACGGTTCAAGCCGGAAATGGAGATCCTCTTGAGGGCA
Source organism: Pedobacter sp. SG908 (assembly GCF_011759615.1). Classification (NCBI taxonomy): domain Bacteria; kingdom Pseudomonadati; phylum Bacteroidota; class Sphingobacteriia; order Sphingobacteriales; family Sphingobacteriaceae; genus Pedobacter; species Pedobacter sp. SG908. The sequence goes on along the minus strand of NZ_JAAOYY010000001.1, from coordinate 444,210 downwards.
TCTGGATCAATTCCGACAGCTCGCTTCGACTTGTCATTAAAAAGTTTCCAAACCTTCAGTATAAGGCCATTGTGATCCAGTCGAAAGATTCCGGAAACGTCAAAGGTCAGGTATATTTTTCTTTAAAGCCGCATCACAAAGGTTTTCTGCTCGAGCAATATAATGTATTTGGCAGCACAGATATGTATGCACAACGAAGGGGCGGCTTGCTGCAATTGTGGGGTTTTGCACTCTTCGGAAAAATTTCAGGTACGGGCATGACTCCGGATGAGCGAAAAGAACTGGATACCTGGAAAAACAACAACAACGGGCTGGATTTTCGGCAGCTGGACCAGGAAACAAGCTATATCAAAATCCCCACTTTTTTTAATAATGACAGCCGGATTGAAAAGCTGGTGGCCGCCAATGACAAAACCATCAGGGCCAGCAGGTACCTGATCATCGACCTGCGTGGCAACGGAGGAGGCAATTCTGGCTGGAGCTTCTTATTGCCTTATGTAATGACGGGTCCAATCGACCAGGACAGCCCGAAATTGAGGATCTCTGCAGACAACATTAAACTAAAACGCGCGGAACTCGAACCTCTTGTTAAAAATCCCATGCCGAAAGAGATGCAGAAGTACTTCCCTGACAGTTATGTGAGTAAACTAAAAAGTATTTATGAGGAATTGGCTCATACCAAGGCCACTTTCATTGAGATCCCAGGCGTTCGCATCCCATTGGATTCGGTGTTGCGTAAGCCGGAAAGGGTTGCATTGATCACTGATGGACTCTGCGGAAGCTCAACCGAATTCTTCTTTAATTTGATGAAGCAGAGTGGAAAAACGAAAAGATATGGCGGCAACACGGTGGGAATGATGGATTACGAAGGACCGACAAGCCGGACGATGCTTCCCTGCGAACAGCTGGTTTTGATGATTCCTGTATCAAAAATGAGCTGGGCGGATACTCATCCTATTGATCAGACAGGGTTTAGCCCGGACGTAAAGATCAGTCTGCCGGCAGCGGAATGGCTGAATTATGTCAAACAGGATTTAAAAACAAACATCCGGCAGTAGGGATCAGGCAGTCGGGGAAAGCCTCCTTATGGCCATTATTTCTTAACGAATCACAGCCAGATTTATTCATGAAAATCCACCCAATAGGGAAAGAACCACTTTCAGTGAAATCTCAAATTCATACGAACTGCCACTTTTGTGTGCAGAGTGTGTTGTCTCCTTATCCGAACCATTCATTTTTCGTTTAGGCACCTTTACTGGGTATTTCAGAAAAAATGGCCGCGCGTTTCGGATTTATGCTGACACCCTGTTTCATTTTAAGCTGATCACCCCATTTCAGGGCAAGCTGGCCGTTTTGATCTTCTGATCAAAGTTTTTCAATATATTCTTCCTCAATAACTTTTCAAATTGGCGTAAAATAAGAGGCTCTAGCGTAGCATCTCTATGGGAGGTAACTCTCTTGTGGCCTGGCTATTGATTTGAGTCAATCTATGCCGCTTTTTTTGGAATTTGAGGTGTCGCTTCTAACTTGAGACATATAAATGTCCGGTTTTGAAGAAAATCGGTCTTGAGTTAGACCAGGCGGGGGTATGCGATAGAGAAAAGCGAGTTTGGTACCGATGTTTATATTTGTTTAGAGGGAATTAACATTATATGCTACATCCGGCAACTAAATTGGCGGCCAGCTTGGCCTGAAATAGAGGGGTTACATGATTCTTCTGTACAGTTTACTCCGAGGTAAAGGAATACCACATCCATTCCATCAAGTTCCTTCTTTAGTTCATAGCTGGATGGCATTTGGCTCATGCATGGCCCACACCAGGGCGCCCAAAAATCCACATATACGACCTTGCCTTTACATTTTTCTACTAACTTCTCTAATAATGTATTTCATAGTTCATATTCTTAAATTTAAAATTTAAGAAAAATCTCCGTTCATTCTTAGTGCCAACACAATGACGAAAAACCTATACATGGCTTTTACAAGAAATATCGAACTAAAGAAACAGAAAAAAGCAGGTGTAAAAAGTCCGCTATGAAAATCGCGGTTAACTTTAATATTTCTTTGAGACCATAATATTTTACCTATCTGCCTCAGCAGAATTTAGACGTAACACTGATCAGCGGTCTTTTACCAACACAGACTCTTGTGGAAACATCTGCCTTTCAAGCCCGGGATCAAGGTTATAGATATCAGGGTATACCTTCAACATGCCGTCAATAATTTCTGCAGTAAAGTAGGTTATCTTGATGGGAATAGGATTCCGTAGGAAAAAATCTTTTTTTTCCAATTTTCGCACTGATTTTTTCATCTCAGCAGATCTGCTGGAACGACCATCATGGACCAATAGCATCGACGCAAGTTTTTCCGCTCCCTCTACCCTGATGCATCCATGGCTGAAAGCCCGTTCCTCCTTATTGAAGAGTTTTTGCTCAGGGGTATCGTGCAGATAGATATCGAAACGGTTAGGAAAACGAAAGACAACTTTCCCCATCGCGTTATCGCACCCGGGAGACTGCCTCATGGAGTAGCCGGCTGGGTTTGTTTTAATCAATTTTAAATTCGCTGGGCTACCAATAACATAATTTCCTTTTTGATCATAGATGGCATAATGGTTATCCTCCAAAAAAGTGGGATTCTTTAATCCTTTGGGCAAAAGTTCCCTTATAAAGATCTTTACCGGCACTTTCCATTCAGGGGCCGTAGTAAGGTATTGCACCTTACTTTCGAGTTGAGGGGAAGGACTGGTGGGTTTCCCTACGACTACCTTAAAAATTGTAGCAGAATCGCCATTGTGCAGTGTTAACAGAAAGGAAGGAATATTGATCTGCAGATAATAAATGCTACCGGTGTCTACCCATCGCATCCTCTCCATATTGGCTGCTATTTTCCTGGCTTCTCCCTCTGGGAACTCGTAACAATCGTCGATATACTGCCCCTTTACAAGGTGGAGGTAGCTTTGCAGATCCTTGTAACTTTTTAGCTCAGGCTGTGCCGTACCTATACTGACCATAAAATCGCGTGCGCTAAGGGAAGCGAACAACAAATTCTGGGCATAATCTTCTGTTGGGCTGTTTAAGGCGTACTTTGTCCTTACCGGATTGAACTTCCCATAATGGAGGTGGTTGACCAGGGTGAGCATCGCATCGGTCATATAGATATCGAAATCCTCCCTGTCCATGCTGTAGCTCATCCCCGTGCTGGACACCAGTGGTTTAAGTCTGTTATAGGTCAGTTCATTGGGGTGAAAATCCTGGCGATTAAGTCCGAACTGCAGTACACAGTCCAAAAGGAGCATGGCGTGGTACACCGGGGTACGGACTGTATCGGGATAAACCCACACCCGTTGAAAATTCATTCTCTTATAAAATCTGGCCACGGTTTCGGGATAGTTCAAACGGGACCCGAGCGCTAAAAGTTGCTTTTTGATCAGCATAGAATCTATCCTTTGAGCCGCACGCTCATGTACCAATGGATATCCCTTAATGGAGGCTGACAGCAGAAACGCAAGGACCATACATACCCAGGAAATAAATAGATTTTTTTGTAAAAAAGATTTCTGATTTGTTTTCATGACCGGAATATTAAACATCATAAAATTGGGTTATAAAAACTAGAACCGTGATGATCGTGGTCACTCTAGCTAATGACATCGATCAGAAATTCGATCTGATTTAATAGGTTGTCCAACCGCTATCAACAGCATCTATTGCCCCAACTCGAAGAGAAAAGAACTTATAATACTATGTTGAAGTGGAAAAAACTGGTATTAAAAAAAATTACAGGTATGATGCATAAATTCCGTTTATCCTGATGCTTAATTACAAAGTTTAGTTAGTTAGCAGTAGCAGGCTGCCTTTCAGGTTTTATTAACGCTATTTTATCGGCAGTCTATTGCATGGCCATAGGTACTGGTAGTCTTTGGGGATATAAAGGGAATGCCCAAATCGGCCGATCGCAAGATAAGTAAGGTACCCATAAAAAACATAAACCAGGGAATAAGCCTATTGGTATTAAAACGGATGTATTTCTTGAGGAAGATCCCCCCTAACGAAATCATGAGCATCAGTGGGGTGGTACCCAATCCAAAAAGAAGCATAAAAGTAGCACCAGATTTAATACTACCCGTATTTAAAGCAGTTGCGAGTGCCAGATAAACCATGCCGCAGGGGATGATACCATTCAGCATTCCGGCAAACAATCCCCACAATGGCAAATTAAATACTTTTCCCATTAATCTGCTTAGCGGATTAAGCATCCATGACTGGAACTTGGAAAACCTATTTCTATAGGCAGTATTAAACTGCAGTGCTGTAAATAAAATCAGTATAGAACCGATTAAGATGCTCAGCATTTTCTGATCGCTAAAAATGCGGATACTACTCCCTAAAGCACCCACCAACAAGCCTAATACAGTGTACACGGCAATTCTGCCAAATTGGTACAACAAAAGCTGTAATCCGCTTTGAAAGAAATCCTGCTTTCTGAATGGCATACCCAGCATGATCGGTCCGCACATTATGGCGCAATGAAGGCTTCCGAAAAGCCCCATCAAAAATGCCAGTGGCAAAAAATACATCATAGGGTGATGTTATTTTTAAACAGATAATCTTTTCCTGAGGAGTGCCACTGGAGGTTTAAAAACCACATTCCCCTGGGCATTTTAGTTTTATCAACCAGAATAAGATTCGCTGTTCCTGAGGTATTTCCTTTTAGCTTAATATCGTCATCGCTATTGGCAGGCCGCATTAAAACAAGATTGTATTTCGCACTATCTTTTACCTGAATGATAATCTGAGTTTTTGTAATGGTAATTTTGGGTTTAGCGTGATCATTGAGTACATTCTGTTTGGCATTGTATTCTGCATTGTAATTGATTCCCTTTTCGTAATAATTTTCTTCGATCAACGCATCTCGCCCATGTAAATGGAACATATAAACGACCATCCCCACAATAAACATCATGAATGCAATCATTCCCAATACTATTTTTGTGCCCCAGTTCATATCTCTTATTTTTTAGTTTTGAATGAGTCGACCCTTCAACCATTCCCTAATTCAATCACTCAATCATGCTCTAATTCAATTCCTTCCGGCTGCGCGAAAAAACTTGTAGTTGCTGTGCTTAAAACTTTGCCGTTGGCAATAATTTCGAAAACGGCATCGGTTTTATATTTTTTAATGGCATTATTTTTCCTGATCAGAAAGAAAGTAAGGTGCACCGAACCTTCTTTTGGCAAAACATCAGCTTTTTGGATAAAATCAATTTCATCACTGTCATTTTGCGACCTAAACCTGAACTTTACTGCTTTATTGGTTTTGTTGATCAGCTCTGCATTATAAAGATTGCTCGTTTTATCTGCCCCCCTACTCTGGTATAAAGTACCGCTTGCTCTTAGTACGGTGGTCTGGATATCTTCTCTTTTATAAATCAGTGAAGAAAAAACTACCATTATCACAAACAGTACCGCAGCATAACCGTAAGATTTTAAGCCAATTTTATAGGGTTTACGTTCGTTAATAAAATCCTGATTGAAGAAACCGATCAGGTTTTTGGGCCTGTTTATTTTAAGCATTACCTCGTTGCATGAATCGATGCAGGCGGTACAGTTTACACACTCGAGCTGTGTACCTTGGCGGATATCAATACCTGTTGGGCAAACCTGTACGCAAAGCCCACAATCAATACAATCTCCCGTTTTTAAAGCTGCATCCTGTTTTTGAAGATGGCCCCGCGGCTCGCCCCTGGTAAAATCGTAGGCGACCACCAGGCTTTGATTATCCAACAGCACGCCTTGCAGCCTGCCATACGGACAGATTACCGTACACACCACTTCGCGTACATAGGTAAATACCCCATAGAATATAAATGTAAATAGCCAGATGGATACAAAGCCCGATACATGACCAGCAATTGGTTCAGTAATAATTTTATACAATACTGCCGACCCAATCATATAAGCCAAAAAGGTATTTGCAATGGCAAAAGAAATCACCAGAAAAATAAAATGTTTGCTTACTTTTTTGAATATTTTGCCGGCGGTCCAGCCTGCTTCGTCTAGTTTCTTTTGTTTATTGGCATCGCCTTCAATCCAATATTCGATTCTACGGAAAACCATTTCCATAAAGATTGTTTGCGGGCAAGCCCATCCGCACCATAGCCTACCCAAAATTACTGTAAAACATACGATGAACATGATAAAAATAAGCATCGCGAGCGCGAAAAGGTAAAAATCCTGCGGGGTAAAAATCAATCCGAAGAATACAAATTTTCTTTCTATAAAATTAAGGAGTACCAGCTGTTCGCCCTTAAGTTTTAAAAATGGACTGGAAAACAAAAATAATAGCAGCACATAACTTACCCATTTCCGGTAGGTATACAGCCTACCAGATGGCTCTTTAGGATAGATAAAATTTCTGCCCCAGCCTTTATTTTCCTTTTTATTTTTTGGTAACATTGGCTTGGTTCACACTGTCGGTTGGTGTTTTCATCTCACTGTCTTTTAAATCTTTAGCTTCGTATTTCTCACCCTGTGGTGCTTTGGCTCCTGCAGGATTACTTCCTTTTAGCGATAAGATAAAATTGGCAACAGCACTGATCTGTTTTGGATTTAAATTTTTCTCCCAACTGATCATACCTTTTTCGGGTACCCCATATTTTATAGTTTTGAAAACATTGTTTATGCCTCCACCATGCAACCAATACTCGTCGGTTAAATTTGGGCCAATAATGCCCTGGCCTTTATCGCCATGGCAAACCACGCAGTTAGTTGTAAAAACAGTTTTGCCCTCAGCCAGTACCGTTGGCGTATTATCAACCTTAACCGAATTCTCATCAATGGTATTGGCCGATTTTTCGAGGTAGGCTGCTTTTTCTATCTTCGCTTTGGCCATTTCTTTTTCATATTCTGTATCCTGCAGATCTCCATAACCACCAATGTGGTAATAAAAAAGATAGGCTGCCGCGAAAATCATGGTTCCGAAAAAGAGGAAGTTAAACCAGGCTGGCACAGGGTTGTTCAGTTCTTTAATGCCATCGTAAGCATGATCGATGACCAGGTCTTTTTCTTCTTCAATGGGCCTTAAGCTTAAAAGTTTTGTCCAGATTGAGGGTTTAACCGGTTTTTGTTTTAACCAGGTATCGTAATCCAAAACCGGCTCTTTTACCGGTTTGGCGTACGGCGTAGGGTTTAACTGTTCATTATACATTACCTTGAATGCATTTAACAGGGTTACTGAAACAAAAAGAAGCACAACTGCAAAAACCAGGAGGATTATAATCAGTATTTCAGACTGGTTTAGCCCCAAGCCTGCCTGAGCAGGTGTTAAGGTTTCTGCGGCTTTCTCATTCGCAGCAAAGGCTGTAATTGAGATGAACAGGCATAATAACAATAGTTTAATCTTCTTCATATGCAATAGGTTGATTGTCTTGAATAGGAAGCTGGCTCATTACTTCGATATGTTTTTTATTTAGTTTGAGCAGGTAAATACCCACGATTACAAAAAACACCATGAACATGAGCAGTGAGGTGATGAGGTATAATTCGCCACCGGCTAAATCTTTTATCTGGTTAAACATATTTTATTGATTTGAAGGAATGGTTTCTTTATTTGCTTTGATATCGGTACCCAAACGTTGCAGGTAAGCAATAATGGCTACTATTTCCCTGTCACTTTTAACCTTGATGTTATTCTGTTTTAGGTCGAGTGCAATCTTTTCGGCCTGAACTTTTAAATCATCGTTAGCACGTTTATCATAACCTTCGGGATAAGGTACCCCCAGTGTCTGCATGGCTTTGATCTTACTGGCTGTGGTGGTAATATCCAGTTTCTGCTCAATCAGCCACGGATATGGCGGCATAATGCTTCCCGGCGACATCGAAGTCGGATCTACCAGGTGATTGTAATGCCAGGCATCAGAATATTTCCCGCCTACGCGATGAAGATCGGGCCCTGTTCGTTTACTCCCCCATAAAAACGGGTGATCGTAAACAAACTCTCCGGCTTTACTATACTCTCCATATCGTTCAGTTTCTGAACGGAAAGGCCGCACCGTTTGCGAATGGCAGTTTACACAGCCTTCTCTGATGTATAAATCCCTGCCCTGAAGTTCGAGTGCCGAGTATGGTTTTACACTGGCAATGGTTGGCACGTTAGATTGAATGGTAAAAGTGGGCATCATTTCTACCATGCCCCCAATTAGGATGATGATGAGCGATAACACCATAAATTTCATTGGCTTACGTTCCAGAACCCTATGCCAGGCTTTATCCGCCGAAGAAGTTTCGATAACAACTTTGCTTAATGGCATGGCCTCTGCAGGTTCATTGGCAAGCAATTTAGCCCCTAACATGGTTTTAGCCAGGTTATACGTCATTACAATTACCCCTGTTAAATACAATGTGCCACCGATCGAACGTAAAATATGCATCGGGATTATCTGTAGCGTTGTCGCTAAAAAATTAGGGTATTTCAGTAAACCTTCGGGGGTAAATTCTTTCCACATCAGCCCCTGCGTAAAACCTGCCCAATACATCGGCACGGCATAAAAAAGGATGCCTAACGTACCTATCCAAAAATGGAAACCGGCTAGCTTTTTAGAGTATAATTCTGTTTTGTAAATACGGGGGATTAGCCAGTACAACACACCAAAGGTTAAAAATCCATTCCAGCCTAAAGCGCCAACATGCACGTGAGCCACAATCCAATCGGTAAAATGGGCAACACCGTTAATCTGTTTTAATGATAATAACGGACCTTCGAAGGTGGCCATACCATAAGCCGTAAGGGCAACCACCATAAATTTAAGCGTCACATCTTCCCTTACTTTATCCCAGGCGCCGCGCAAAGTTAATAAGCCATTAATCATACCGCCCCAGCTTGGTGCAATCAGCATAATCGAAAATGCAACACCTAGTGATTGTGCCCAACCCGGTAGTGAAGTATAGAGTAAATGGTGAGGTCCTGCCCAGATGTAAATAAAAATGAGCGACCAAAAATGCAGGATACTTAATTTATAAGAGTAAACGGGTCTTCCGGCCATCTTTGGCAGGAAATAATACATCATGCCCAGATAAGGTGTGGTTAGAAAAAATGCCACCGCGTTATGCCCGTACCACCATTGTACCAATGCATCCTGTACACCGGCATATACGTAATAGCTTTTCATAAAAGAAATGGGCAGTTCGAAAGAGTTTACAATGTGTAATACCGCTATGGTAACAAATGTGGCAATGTAAAACCAGATGGCCACATATAAATGACGTTCTCTTCTTTTGAAAATGGTACCGAACATGTTTACGCCAAAAACCACCCATATGATGGTGATGGCGATATCTATTGGCCATTCGAGTTCGGCATATTCGTGCGAAGTGGTAAAGCCAAGCGGCAGCGTGATCACTGCCGATAAAATGATCAGCTGCCAGCCCCAAAAATGGATTTTGCTCAGCACATCGCTAAACATCCGTGCTTTTAACAAACGCTGAAGGGAATAATAAACACCCATAAAAATGGCATTGCCCACAAAGGCGAAAATTACGGCATTGGTGTGCAGCGGCCTGATGCGGCCAAATGTAGTGTACTGACTGCCCATGTTCAATGCGGGTTTGAAGAGCTGCATAGCTACAAGCAAACCAACAGTCATCCCGATTATTCCCCAAACCAGGGTGGCAATACCAAAGTTCCTGACAATCTTGTTATCGTAAGTAAATTTTTCTAACTGCATAATAGAAACAGAATTTTGTATGTTTTATATGCCAAAGGTATCTGGCAGTGGGCGGATAAAGGGTGATAACGGTTAACTAGAAAAGTGATCTTCTTCACTTTTTTCGGCAACAGTCTCATCATCGAAGAGCATACGGATACCTGGAGTATGTACATCATCATTCTGACCGGTTTTATAGGCCCAGAAAAACGCCGCCAAAAAAATGAGTGCCATTAAAACGCTGCAGCCAACCAAAAAGTAAAGAATGTTCATATCAGTTTATTTTTACGGGCAAACCATCTGGTTGCCATTGTAGTAAAGGAGATAATGGTAACCGTACTAATCGGCATCAGTACTGCGGCCACCAAAGGATAAAGTGTACCCTGAACGGCAAAATAAATACCAATACAGTTATACGCGATGGCTATAGCGAAACTTGTTTTAATGATCTTCAACCCATCCTTACTTAACTGGATAAAATCTGGCAGATAATTTAAGGCGCTGCCTTTGAGAATGGCATCACAGCCGGGCGTAAAATTATTAATGTTATCCGTTAATGCGATTCCAAAATCACTTTGTTTTAGGGCTCCGGCATCGTTTAACCCATCGCCCAGCATCATTACTTTATTCCCAGCCTGCTGAAGCTTTAAAACTGCATCGAGCTTTTGGTGAGGGCTTTGGCGAAACCTGATGGTTGTTTTTTCGGTAAATATTGTATCCAACATCCAACGGTCTTTATCGGTATCGCCTGATAAAACCAGCAGCTTGAATTTCGAAAGTTTTAAGATCAACTGCGCTAATCCTGAGCGCCACTGCTGTTTGATATCAAAACATCCTTTATAAACATGGTCGATCACAATATGCACGCCGCTTTCGCTAGCAGACTTTACTGCCATAGGCAGCATAGAAAGATGTCCGGCATAAATACTGTGGTTATTTATTTTAGCGGTCAAACCTTTTCCTACCACCTCTTTATAATCGCTGAGTGAATAAAACCGATCAACATTTAATACTTTTAAGATATGCCTGCTCAAAGGATGGATAGAATTTCGCAAGAGGGAACCAACAATAATCTTTTCCTCGCCTGATATCGTTCCACTAAAACCGATCTCTGCATGTTCATTGCTGGTTAGGGTACCTGTTTTATCGAAAATCAGGGTATCGCATTTGGCAAGTTCTTCAACGGCATCAGTATTTTTTACATAAAATCCTTTCTTATCAAAAACTGATAAAATTGCAGATAGTGTAAATGGGGTACTTAAAGCCAGTACGCAGGGACAGGCCACAATAATTACGGCGGTAAATGCCGCCCATGCTTTGTGGCTATCGTTCTGAAGCAACCAATACCCAGTAGCGGCAAATGCAATCAGGAAAACACCCAGACTAAAGTATTTGGCTACAGTATCATTAAAGTTCTGTTTTTCGGTATTGTTTTTATAATTATCGTTGTTCCATAAACCGGTTAAATAACTTTGTGAAACAGGCTTGATCACTTCAAGTTCTATCGCTTCACTGGTTTGCCTGCCACCTGCATAAATAATTTCGCCCAGAACTTTATGCACAGGGTCTGATTCGCCGGTAACAAAACTCATATCCATCCAGGCCTCACCTTTCATTAAAATTGCATCTGCAGGAACCAGCTCACCATTCCTGATCCACAGCCGGTCGCCGATCTTGATTTCGTTTATGGATACAGGCTTTTCTTTACCGTTTTGCAGGGTAGTTACCGCAATCGGGAAATAGGACCGATAATCGCGATCAAAAGAAATGTGATGGTAGGTGCGCTGTTTAAGCCATTTGCCCATTAAAAGCAAAAACACCAATCCTGTTAAGGTATCGGCAAAACCCGGGCCTGTACTGAAAAGAATTTCGAAAGCAGTGCGCAAGAAAAGTACCGCAATAATTAATGCTAAAGGGGTATCGAGGTTAATGTGCCTATGTTTAAGGCTTGTTATTGCTGAGGTAAAATAGTCGCGGCCACAATAAAAAGCTGCAGGAATAGCGAACGTAAGGTTTAGCCAGCCAAAAAGCGATTGAAATTGTTTCTCGAAACCCGATAAACCAAAATATTCCGGAAAGCTAAAGAGCATAACATTGCCCATTAAAAATCCGGCAACGGCTATTTTTAACACCAAAGCTTTATCTACCGAACTGCTGTGTTCCTGTACTACATCCTGCAGGCTGATCAAAGGTTCATAACCGATCTGGCCTAAAGTTTCCACCAACTGCCTTAACGAAATTTCGTCGTGATTGAAACTTATGGTAACCTGTTTTTTAAGGAAATCAATCCGTGAGCTGAATATAGCGGGGTTGATTTTATAGAGGTGTTCTAGCAACCAGATACATGAACTGCAGTGAATGGCCGGAATGTAAAATGTAATGATGCTCGAGCTTTCATGTTTGTAATCGAGCAATTGATCAATAATTTTAGGCTCGTCCAGATATTCTAAATGAAGCTCATTTTTAAACTGTTGGCCCGGATTATTGTTGTACACATAGTAATTGCAAAGGTTATTCTCTGAGAGGATCTTGAAAACAGCCATGCAGCCTGCGCAGCAAAAATCTTTATCTCCTGCCTGGTATTTTATCGCGGGCAGATCTTCTCCACAATGATAGCAAAGGACCTGTGTTGCGGTTTTATTTTGATCTTCCATTTTTAACCTATACTTAAATTGATGAACTGAACATTTGGGTTTTGGGCTGCTTAAGCCATAGTTTCTCATCGAAAGCCATGCACACGTTTCTCAAAAAAGATTTCCCTTTCGTGGTAATCCTGATTTCTTTTTCGGTTACCCAGATCAGCTTATCGCGTAATAAGGGTAACAGCCTACCATATACTTGTTCTGGAATACCTTCGTTGTACATTGTATTTTCTCTGCACATGAGGTTAAGAATATGTTTCCTTACCCCGATGTCTTCACCTGTAAGGAAATGGCCTTTTTCCACAGGTAGTAAACCACGTTCGATTTTATCGATATAATCTTCTACCGTTTTCGGATTTTGTGCAAAAGCTGTCCAGCTATCGCTGATAGAAGATACGCCAAGGCCGATAAGTAAATGGGTATGTTTATTGGTGTAGCCCATAAAATTGCGGTGCAGCTTCTGTTCAGTCATTGCCTGGAACAAAGAATCGCTGTTCAGTGCAAAATGGTCCATTCCCACATCTTTATATCCTGCGGCATCAAGCAATTGTCTACCCAATTGGTAAAGCGCAAATTTTTCGTCGCCCAGGGGAAGATCTTTTTCTGTATAATGTCTTTGGCCCGGTTTTAGCCAGGGCACATGTGCATAACTGTAAAAAGCAATGCGGTTTGGCTTCATATCGATTACCGCTCTTATGGTATCAGCTAAGCCCGGAATTGTTTGTCCCGGAAGGCCGTAGATCAAATCAAAATTAACAGAGGTATAACCGATTTCTCTTGCTTTTGTGGTGATCGCAGCTACCTGTTGAGGCGTTTGAAAACGATTGATCAGGAACTGCACTTCAGGATCGAAATCCTGGATTCCCAGGCTTAATCTTTTGAAACCAAGGCTGTACAGAGTGGTTAAGTGTGCACTGGTAGTATTGGCTGGATGCGCCTCAAATGAAAATTCTGCATCAGGAGCCAAACTTGAATTTTGCAGAATGCCATTGATCAGTAAGCCCAGGTTCTCCGCGCTGAAAAAAGTTGGTGTTCCGCCACCCAGGTGCAGTTCTTTTAGTTTGGGTTTCTCCCTGAGAACTTCCACATACATTTTCCATTCGGCAAGCACGGCCTTGATATATGGTATCTCTACACCATGGTTTTTGGTAATACGGGTATTGCAGGCACAGTAAGTACACAGGCTCTCGCAAAATGGAAGGTGGATATAAAGACTGATCCCCTCATCCTTACGGCTTTCGTAGATATTTGCAACATTGGCCAACCAGCCATTTGCATTGAATTTTTCGATGTCCCAGTAAGGCACAGTCGGATAGCTGGTATATCTGGGTGTGGGGACATTGTACTTTTTAAGTAGTGCAGATGCCTCCATTATTTCATCACTTTTACTTTAGAACACTCATTTTGACAGCAGCACGCGCTACCTACACATTTACCCGCAGCCCATTGATCGAGGTTTTTGATCACCTGTTCCATCCGCTGTTTAGCGTCGGCGCCGCCGGATGCCAAAGGAACGTTTGCCACTTTGATCCCTGCAGAACCTGCAGCTTTTAAATCAAGATGATCTGTTTGGAATGATGAGGTTGCGATGTATTTTATACCCAGGGCTTTTAGTCCCAGAATCATCGCCTCGTTTAGTTCATCGTTGTTAAAAACCAGCAACGCTTCCTTTCCGGTTGCGAATGAAAGCGTATCAATAGTTAAACTATTGGCAATTATGGTAATGTCGTGTTTTTTATAATTGGCCAGTACCAACCATTCCTTTTCATCGGGTTTGATGTTGTAAGCTATAGCTTTCATATACAGAATTTATATATACAAAACTATGGTCCTGGGCAGGTGCTACAGGTGAGGATGCTTAGAGAAAAAAATGATTTTTATTACATTTCTTAATTTGGCGTTTAGCGGCAATTAAGCGATTTAAACAACGAACAAGTAAATCACCTAATGAGATTGCTTTACCGATAAATCGCCACAGGCTGGCGCACGCTTCCAAGCCCACAATGAAGAATATGACGATGAACCATTGGCTAATTACCAGCGAGCCAATGATCAATAAATTAATTACATTTCTTCACACAACCGTTTGCGTTTATTCAAAAAAGGCTCAAAAACAAAGCTATAAAACACTAAAATCAAATAGTTTAAAACAGTATTCAACAAAAATGATTTATTAAACCCATATTAAGACTACTTACAACTACAAGCTTTACAAAAGCTGTATTACCCAATAAAATGATGCGCTTTTCCCTTGGAAATATAGCTGTATTAAGCAAACGTTTGCGCTGAGAATCTTAATTTTTTATCAATTGTTAGTCGTTAACTTCAATTCTAGTTAGTGCAAAATATTCCTTGTTTTTTATTGCATTAATGTGTTTGGGTTCGATTGGCAACCATTTGTGATAATTATAAAACCGACAGTTGAAAATGAGGCTGGGTTAAGCAAAAAAACATCTGCATTACAGATTGGTAAAATGGGGTGAAACTTAATTATAAACAACCATATACTAACCAAAATGAAAAAAACAAGTTCACTTGCCACAGGCCTGCTATTATTGCTAAGCTTGTATTCGTGTAAAAAAACAGAAAACCTCACGGAAACAGAGGCATCAAAAATTAAAAACGCCATTGCAGTTACCGAAAGTTTGGGCGGTTCGTCCCTAAACGTCGGTTTAGGTGGCAATGCCTATACCGCTGGCACGGGTGGTTTAATTAATGATACTGGTTTACATAATTGGACATCAGCCAGCACGATTACCAGTGTATGGTTCCGTTTAGGACTTACAGGAAGTTTAACGGTAGCAGTAAAAGGCACCGTACCTTCAGGAAGCAGTAACATCAAGGTAACTATTAATGGTACCGTATTTAATAAAACCATTACCGGTACCACTGCCACCACAACTACCATTGGTACCGTAAATATTACAGCTGCTGGCTATGTACGGGTAGATATACAGGGCGTGAGTAAAACAGGCAGTTACTATGGCGACATTTCCGACCTGGTGATTAGCGGGCCTGCTGTGGCTTCCAATGTGCAATATGCCAATACCGTAGCCGATTATTATTGGTCGAGAAGAGGCCCATCGTGCCATTTAAATTACACCGTACCATCGGGTACAGAATGGTTTTACAGTGAGCTGAATGTGCCCAGCGGAGAAGACAAAATCGGTTCTTATTTTATGGCCGATGGTTTTAGCGGGGGTTACTTTGGCATGCAAGTTAACTCAGCTACAGAAAGAAGGGTTTTATTTTCGGTATGGGATCCATCAACCGGCAGCACTACTTTGGTAAGGAAGGGAAGTGATATCACCTCTAATGGGTTCGGTGGGGAAGGCACGGGCGGACAATCTTATCTCTTATTTAACTGGGTAGCAGGCACTACCTATAAATTCTTATTGCGGGGCAAACCCGATGGTGCGGGCGGATCGGATTATACGGCCTGGTTTTACGCACCCGAAAATGGTACATGGAAGATCATAGCACAATGGAAACGTCCAAATACAACGGCATATTTAACAGGAATGTATTCGTTTATCGAGAACTTTAACCCAGACCAGGGCTACCTGCAAAGAAGTTGTAACTACGGTAATCAATGGTATAAAACAAGTAGTGGCAATTGGACAGAGGTTACCAATGCCAGTTTTAGCTACGATGCCACCGCATCAGCTGAGCAACGTATGGATTACCAGGGTGGTGTTACAGGTAATAACTTTTATCTGAAAAATGGAGGTTTTTTTGCCACTTATACGGCTTACGGAACAGCTTTGAACAGAAGCGCTACTGGCATAGCCCCAAGCGTTAATTTAAGCACTTTACCATAAAAAAAAACTTATCCCGGGAAATATAAAGTATTACCCGGGATAAGTTTAGTTTGAAGTTGACAGTGCGGAATCGATTAAGCACATTGCTGATCGAGATAACTTGCTGCAACTCCTTCAAGCCCAGCCCCGCAATGGCCAAGTGAACTAATGATTGCCTTACTGTTTAATGTTTTTGAGTTTTTCGATTGAGCGGATATTTATGGCATTGCCTGTTTTATCAATCAGTTTTTCATCTTTAAAATCAGCAAGCATTCGGCTTACGGTTTCGCTAGCTGTACCTACCAATGCAGCAAGATCATCGCGAGAAATCCGGATGGTACAGCTATCTTCAACACTATCACCAAATTTAACAGCTACTTGTAGCAATGCTTCTGCTACACGTTTTCGTACCGATGAATAGGCCAATTGAAGCATTTGCTTTCCTTTATCGCGCACATTTCCTGATAGCAAAGTGATAAATGTTTTGGATACGGCCTGGTGGTTGAGCAGGTACTCCATAAAATCGGCTTTGGGGATCTGTATAATGTCTGATTCGGTTAAGGTTGCTGCATTGTCTGTGTATACTTCGCCATTACACAAACTCTCATATCCAAAAAAATCGCCGTCATGATACAAGCTCGACGAAAGTTCCCTACCATCCTTAAAACGTTTGTACGTTTTTACCTGACCCTTAACTACATAATAAAGATGGGTAGGTTCATCCCCTTCCACATAAATAATCTGCTTGTTGGCAATTGGCCTTAATTTGCCCTTTTTACGGAGCTCGTCCATTACCGTTTCGCTATTGCCCGATGCGGCATTAAAGCCAGCTGATTGTTGCTTCTTTTTAAACCTGCTTTCAATGGCCTTAAAGAGTTCTATATCATCAAACGGTTTGGTGAGGTAATCATCGGCACCCATTTCCATACCTTTTCGCATGTCTGCCCGCTCGGTTTTTGCGGTAATGAAAATAAAAGGAATATTTGCCGTTTTCTGGTTTTTGTTCAGTAGGTACAAAACCCCGTAACCATCCAGTTCTGGCATCATGATATCACAGAGGATCACATCAGGCAAATGGTTCAAAGCCATTTCTACCCCTAACTTACCATGTTTCGCGGTAAAAGTTTCATAACCGGCCAGATCCAGCACCTCAGCTGTACTTTCCCTGATGTCGTCATTATCCTCAATAATCAAAACTTTCTTGTTCATGGAGATTGCGTGTTTAATTGTAAATTATTTACCAAGTGCAAAGCTGAGCGTAAAAACTGTACCTGAATTTTGTTCGCTCTGACAGGCTACTGTACCATTCATCAGCCCCACATATCTTTTTACAATGTTCAGGCCTAAACCTGTGCCAGGGATATCGCCCGTATTATGCGCCCTGAAAAATGGTTCGAACAGATTGTGCTGGTCGACTTTTGGAATGCCAATACCATTATCTTTCACCTCTAAAATAAGCTCATCATTTTTTAAAATGGAATTGAACTGGATCAAAGTGTCTGCACCGGAGTATTTTATCGAATTGGAAATCAGATTGATCACACAGTTTTTCAACAGGTTCGGATCGAGGTAAACTTCGGCAGTTGTACCTGTATGTTCGTAAATAATATGCTGGTTCTGTTTGGTCATCATCTGCATTTCTTCAGCTATTTCTTCAGCAAAGCTGATGATATTGAAAGACTGAGCGGACGCTTCTACTTTTCCGGCCTCGAGTTTTTCGAGCGAGAGGAAATCGTTTAATATTGTGGTAAGGTTATTAATCGAATTTTTGATTTTCAGCGTATGTTTTTCTACGCTGGCCACATCATGTTTGGAGGTATATTTATCGATCAAAGAAGCCGATAATTGTATCGAACTGAGTGGTGTTCTAAATTCATGCGAGGCCATAGACACAAACCTTGTTTTGAGCTGATTGAGTTCCTTCTCTTTCTGAAAAAGCGCCTGCATATTTTCTTTGGCCATTTCGAGCTCAGACACCAGCTTTACCAGATCGTGTGTACGTTCCTTAATCTTTACCTCTAATTTTTCGGTGTAGCTTTTGATCTGCTCTTCATTGGCCTTTTCTTTACTCAGATCGTGGATAAAACCAGTATAAATTTTACGGTCGCTAAATTTTATTTCGCTTACCCCCAGCCTAAAGGGAAAAACCGAGCCATCCTTACGTTTACCGGAAACTTCTCTCCCGGTTCCGATAATGTGTTTCTGCCCGGTATGTTCATATCTGGATAAGTAGCCATCATGGCGAGAATGATCAGGCTCTGGCATCAAAATCGATACATTTTTGCCTACCAGTTCATCCCTTTCATAACCAAAAAGCTCAAGTGCAGCGGGGTTTAAATGTTCTATGAGTCCCTTATCATCAATGGTAATAATCCCATCAATGGCATTTTCAATAATTGCATCTAAAAATTTCGACCTATCCATGTAACACATCAGTATATCCTTGTAAATATAGAAAAGTTATTCCCGATCTTTTTCTCTTATTCAACAATCAATCCGTCCAGTTTATCTTCCGACTTTGCCAACTGTTCATATAATCCCTTTAACTCGCCCGATGCCTGATCGGCAACTTCACTGAATAGTTTTTTGTAATAGTTAATCCCTTCGGCCAACTGTAGTTTGAATCCGTTTAACTGTTTTATTTTTTTTTCGCTAAAATGTTGAAACTGCTGTTTAATATCATTCTGCAGATAATCGATATAGAGGTTAAGTTCTTTGATAAAAACATGTGGCCTTTCCACTTGCGCCAGCAGGTTAATTTTTCCATAAATATGGCCAACCATTTCATCGAAAGAATATACATCAGAAAAATAGGCCAGGTTTGGCCCTGGGCAAATGGCTACTGCGGTATTTTCTTTTGGTTTAGCCATGTCATATTTCAGATAGGTAGCGGCACATAAGCCTTCACAAAGGCAAACTTTTTCAGTAACCAGATTAAACTGTTTTTGGTATTCATCTGCTGATAGGCCAGCAGTTTTAAGGCTTTTGATTTTTAAGTGCTGATATTCACGGGATGCTGTACAGATGGCTTGCTCAGTAAACTCGGTATTGTTGCAAAGGTATTTTTTGGTACACGGGCTTCCTGGCCTGCCCTTTTCAATTCTTTCAACCCGTTGCTTTTCTATACTGCTGTTTTTAAAATTATTAAACTGAATACCCAGCGGAGAAGCCCCGCTTAGATAAAAATCGCTTTCTGCTGAGCTGGCCAATTGCGCCAATGTTTCGGCATCAACATTAGTTACTTCTGGTACCAATAGAAATGGGCTTCCCCAGCCTGTGGCATCGAGATTATAATGTTGAAGGAGGAAATCGTGTTCCGCGGCGGTACCAATCCCACCCTGAACACTGATTCTCTGTTTGGGCCGTTTTTCTATTTGGATTCCCTTTTGCGCCACTGCAGATTGGTACATTTTAAAAAGCTCAGCAAGCATATCGTTTTTTTTGAGCTTAAATTCTTCCAAAATCGGCCCCAGTAAATATCCTTCTGTTGCAAATGCATGGCCACCACAGTTTAAGCCCGACTCAATCCTGAATTCTGAAACCCATAAACCCTTTTTTGCCAAAAATTTAGCCTGGATCAGTGCCGACCTGAAATCGCTTACTTTTAGGATGATTTTCTTTTTCAGCTTGCTATTTTCATCAGGAAAAAAGTCTTCAAAATTTTCCATATAGCTGTACAATTTCGGGTTCATACCGGCAGAGAGTACAACAGAGGCGTTTAGTTTACTTTCGGCAAAACCACGGAGTGCAGCTAATGCATCGGTATTGGTATCACCCGAATATTCGCCATCAAGGTAATTCATTTTATCTACCTTGGCCATGATATTCACATCAATAGCGCCCATCTGCATCGCATTTTTTAAAAGCGCCTGGAAACCCTGCTTGGTTTCACCTTCAGGATATTGCAACATCAGGTCATAACCATGCTTTAATTTAGCAGTATTGGGCAATAGTTCAAAATAACGGCAAATATCATTACCAGTGGCAAAATCCTGTTGTTTCAGGGTTTTAAAATCTGAGGTTATGGTTTCCTGCAAAAAATCCAGGTAAGCTGTGATGCGTTTACTGCGGCTATCGGCCTCCCCTTTAGGTATGGCATGAAAGGAAATGGAGCGTTTCTGCGAGTGATAGGCACGCATGCGTTCGATGAGTTCGTCATCAACAACGGATAACACGGATGAAATACCGTACCTGGCAACTTTTAGTGGCGTATCAATGGAATAGCCGAGGCCCAACACGGGGATATGGAATGAATGTGGCATTGTATTTCGTTATGTAAATCTGGCTTTTTATACAAAAGCCAAATGGTTTCGACAGCAAAACTATTGCAGTTGAGCCAGTCAGACCATGATGCCAGTCAAAACGAAAAGTGAGGGAGATCACTTTCCAACAATTTATAATACCAAACTTGGAAAGTATGATTTATTTATATTGCTAAAACCACTTATTCAGCACGATCGTTTATCTCGAATCTACCTGTTTTAAGGTGAAAGATAATTTTGAACACAATAACATCTTCATCATAAACATCTGTTTTGCCTGTTCCATGCGATGGTTGCTCCGAAGGGGTATTGGTTAAAGGCATCATCCGGTGGATAATCCCCTGAAGCGCTCTTTGTTTTTCTGTAGCATCGGTTATTTCTTCAAATTTGCCCCAACACACCACACTCTTCCAGTTAAAGGTATCGCGGATCTGATCGGTTTGAAAGCATACCTCAGGGTTACTTTTCATCATCCTGATTTTTTGCCCCGGAGCAGAATGAGCATAAACCGTGCTGCTATTGTACACATAATTGATAGGCACAATGTAACTTACCCCATGGGCATGGCAGGCCAAACGACCAATGTATTGTTCTTTAAGGAGCTTTTCTATCTCCTCATCTTCTAGTTTTCCTAACATCTTACAAGAATTAATGTTGAATATTTATAATTAATTAAGTACCTGAAATATCCAAAACAATCCGCCCCTCAATCTCACCCTTTTTCATTTGATCGAACACATTATTGATGTCTTCCAGTTTTGCTTTTTTAACCTGTGCCCTTACCTTTCCATCTACCGCAAATTCGATGGCTTCCTGCATATCCTTTCTTGTGCCTACAATAGAGCCTCTAATGGTTATCCTGTTAAGTACTGTATCAAATATGGGCAGGTCAAAACTGCCCGGAGGTAGTCCGTTTAGAGATAAAGTACCTTTTCTGCGTAATGCCGAAAGCCCTTGACTAAAAGCAACAGGTGTTACTGCCGTAACCAATACACCATGCATACCACCGGTTTGTTTTTTAAGAAATTCACCCGGGTCACGTTCTAGCGCATTAACAACAATGTCTGCCCCCAGTTTTCTGGCCATTTCCAGTTTATCGTTTGAAATATCAATCGCGGCAACCTGAAAGCCCATGGCCTTTGCATACTGAACCCCAAGATGGCCGAGCCCGCCAATACCTGATATGGCTACCCACTCACCTGCTTTTGCATCAGTTTCTTTTAAACCTTTGTATACGGTAACCCCGGCACAGATAATAGGTGCCATTTCTGTAAAATTTACATGCGAAGGGAAATGGGCAACGCATCTCGAATCGGCAATTACGTACTCTGCAAAACCTCCATCAACACTATAGCCTCCATTCTGCTGCTCATAACACAACGTTTCCCAGCCTGTTAAGCAAAATTCGCAACAGCCACAGGCGCTGTATAACCATGGTACGCCAACCACATCTCCTTCTTTAACACTTTTAACATCATGTCCCATTGCAGCGACCAACCCAATGGCTTCGTGGCCTGGCACCAACGGCATTTTTGATTTTACCGGCCAATCTCCATTACAGGCATGCAAATCGGTGTGGCATACCCCACATGAAATTACCTTAACTAAAATCTCATATTGATGGAGCGGTCTAACCGGAAGTTCTTCTATGGCCAGCGGTCCTCCATATTCGTGGATAACCGCAGCTTTCATTGTTTTAGGATACATATATTTTGTTTTACAATAGATTATAATAATTGAATTTTATCTAGTGATGCGCTACTACATCGGAACGTTGTGTGATGGCGGTAAAACCAAAAGCGGGATCTGAATATGATCTGACATGTTTAGGGTATAACTACCTTTAAGCAGCTGATGAAAAAAACTATGTTTTCGATGCACCATGGTCAGAATATCGATCTGTCCGTTTTCTACGATCCAATCTAAACCGTCCTTAATCCGTTCACTGTTTATATGTCTATAGTAAATATTTCTATAGTTAACCCGATCGGCAACCCGGTTTAAAAAATCTTCGGTTGTATGCTTATAGCCTTCTGGTTCTGATTTTGAATTACCGGTATGTGTAATGAGTATATCGGCATTAAAAGGTTTTGCAAATTCGGCAAGTGTACATAAAACGGAGACATCACTATGGCTAAAATCTGTGGCAAAAGCGATTTTTTTAGGTTTCTTAAAGCTATATCCCGCAGGTATAAGCAAAACAGGTATTTCCTGCTCGATAATTTTTCTGGCCACACTGCCCATAAGCGTTTTGGTTAACTTATCTGCACGGTTTAGTCCGGCCACAACGAGGTTCATTTTACATTCAGTAAAATATTTACCAACCTCTTTTTCAACCTCGCCACAAACCAATCGCCCAAACACTTCTGCTTTAAAACCAAGCTCATGATGGGCTTTTTTATATTTTTCTTCAACTTTTTCAACCAGTTTGCCCAAGGCTTTTTTAGCATCATCTTCTATAAGCTTATATTCATCAAGCGGCCATACCAAAGATGCGGCAGCCGGAGAAAATTCAGGAACCTGAAAAACATTTAACAATTCTACCCTGGCACCAATACCATGGGCCAGATCAGTTGCATAATTGGCTGCGTTCTCTGCCGTTGCAGAGAAATCAACAGGGACCAGGATCTTTTTCATAATGGGTCTTTTTTGATAGGTATAAAGTTTGTAAAAAGCCCATGTTAAAAATATGAGTAGCGTCAGTTATTAAAATGATTTTCTCCCAACGTCTTCACCTAAAAGCTTATTCTTTTACTTAAAGAAGAGAAAAATTAAATCATTAATTATCTTGCCGTTATGGATATATTTCAAATGCTCATTAGCTCCCTAAATCAATGATTCAGTTTGTTTTATTATAAAGCATTCCAAAAGATTCATTACTTTTTTCTACAGTAAAATATTGCATTCTAATAATTCTTTATTCCTAAAAATATAGTAATTTCAATCGCAGGTCTATAAACTCAACGATATGATTTACAGCAACTACTTAAGGCATTATTTTAGAAATAACATCGTATATATATTTTTCATACTGTTAATTCCCAAAAGCTTAGTTGCTCAAACCGATCCGGTATTTAAACCCATATCGGCAGATATCATCAAACTTCCGTCTAAAGTATTGGGTGAAGACCGGAAAATTTATATTTATGTACCGCCTGTGGATACTTTACGGCCCGCTAAGCGTTACCCTGTATTATATGTACTTGATGGGGATAATCATTTTAGCATGCTTGCAGAATATTGCCGTTACCTTAGTCGTTTGGACGTAAATGTAATGCCCGAGATGATTATAGTTGGCATCCCTAATACAAACCGCACAAGGGATCTTACCCCAACTCATAGTATTTTTGATTATGATGGAAAGCCTGATACCAGTTCAAATTCCAGGTTTAAGCCAAGTGGTGGCGGCAATAATTTTTTACAGTTTATTGGTAGTGAATTGATCCCTTATGTTGATGCTCACTACAATACAGAAGCTTTTAAAATTTTTGCAGGACACTCATTCGGTGGCATCGCCACAATAAATTGCTTACTAACGCAACCAGATATGTTTGGTGCTTATGTAGCCATAAGCCCTTCATTTTGGTGGGATAAGGAATATTTACTTAAGCTCGCAGATAAAAAGCTAAAAAACAATCAGATTATAAATAAAATGGTCTTTTATAGTGATGCGAACGAAGGGGGCTCAGATAAATCAACCTTTCATAGAGATCTTTTAAAATTCGATTCTATAATAACCCAAAAGAAGATAACAGGTTTAGACCATAAATATGTTTATTATCCTGAAGAGATACATATGACGGAGCCGATAAAAGCCTATTATGATGCTTTACGATTTATTTACAAGCAATGGGATCTGCCACAGATGGATCCAAAATTATTGAACGCCACTGCTGTAAAGCAACATTACCAGCAACTATCTCAACGGTATGGGTATGCTGTTATACCAACAGAAGTAAATATTAACAACACTGCAATGTATTTAATAACCCAGCCCGGAGCACTTGATAATGCAATAGATTTACTTGAAATGAATACTCAAAACTATCCGGCATCGCCTACTGCTTTTAGCCAATTAGGCGATGCTTACCTAAAAAAGGGCGATCGTTCAAAAGCATCTACTTGCTACAAAAAGGCACTTGCATTAAACCCTGGTTCACAAAAAATAAAAGCTAAATTAACAGGAATTTCAGAAAAACAGTAGCCCTCCTTATTAAACTACTTCACAGTCCAATAGGGAGAGTCCGTTCTTGCAGTCAAAAGATAATCCTCAATCTGCTTAACAATATCAGGATGGCTTGCTGCTACATCATTTGTTTCGCCGATATCGGTCTTCAGATCATAGAGTTCCAATTTGTGGTGTCTTTTCACTCCTTTCCATCGCCCGTAACGTATCCCTTGTTCAAAACCCAGTTCAAAAAATTCCCAATATAAGAAACGGTTTTTTTTAGGTTTTTCACCTTTAATAGCCGGATAAATACTCAGCCCATCAGTTTTGAATCCCGTGGTTTTGCCGGCAATATCCGCAAAAGTTGGCATAATATCGGCAAAATAGCCAGGTACATTACTTATTTTGGGGGCATTTTTGAGAAATGGAGCCCATGCAATAAACGGGATCCTGATTCCCCCCTCATACATATCTCGTTTATATCCCTTTAATTTCCCGTTTGAATCAAAAAACTCTGAAACAGCCTTGAGTTGGCTTGTGGGTTCAGACCTGGGTCCATTGTCAGAGGCGAAAAAAACAATCGTATTTTTTGATAAGCCACTTTTAATCAAATAATCTTTAACCTTACCTACGGCCTGATCCATATAATAAACCATGGCGGCATAGGTTTTCATATCCTCGGGCCAGTTCATGTGCTTGTAAATGGCCTGGTCTGGTACATCAAGCGGAGAATGTGGATTATTGAAATTCAGCATCAGGAAAAAAGGTTTCTTACCATCCTTTTGAGTTTCAAGATAAGCTAGCGCCTCATCAGTACACATATTGGTTTCATAGTAACCTCTTTTCTCATTGGTATTTGGTGCTACAGTTACGAGTTTTCCGTTTATATAACGGTGATCGGGCCAGTAGGTATTTGTGTAAGTAGAAGGAATATTAATCAGCCAACCCGAAAACTTGTCGAAGCCCCGCTGTAAAGGCGTAGCTAAAGAATCGTATCCATCAACGTGC
This sequence comes from Pedobacter sp. SG908, assembly GCF_011759615.1. NCBI lineage: Bacteria > Pseudomonadati > Bacteroidota > Sphingobacteriia > Sphingobacteriales > Sphingobacteriaceae > Pedobacter > Pedobacter sp. SG908. The sequence goes on along the minus strand of NZ_JAAOYY010000001.1, from coordinate 418,627 downwards.
CATTTCCCTACCAGTGAAGTATTATATCCGGCATCCTGTAATAAGTTTCCAATGGTATAATCATCTTTGGTCAGGTTAGCCCTGTACACAATATTTTTACCTTTTTTTCCAGCAATACCACCCTGTTCGGTGGCATTGCCCCTAATGGTGGCATGCCCGGTATTGAGCCCTGTCAGGATCGAGCCCCGGGATGGCGAACAAACCGGAGCCCCTGCATAAAAATCGGTAAATTGTGTCCCTTCCTTTGCAAGTTTATCAATGTTGGGTGTTAGGATTTTTTGTTGTCCATAAACACCAACATCTCCATAACCCAAATCATCAGCCAAAATAAAAACTATATTAGGCTTTTGTCCTGGCGCCCGTTGTGCAAAAATTGCTGCGTTACAGGCTAGCAAAAAACCAATTATTAATAACTTCCTTCTCATTGCTTATTCTTTTGATTTTTAATCTCAATAAATATCCCCTAATTGTAGCCAGGATTTTGAACATAAAGACCTGGTGCGGTCTGAATTTCTGCTGCCGGAACCGGGTAAATTACATAGTTTGGTACAATTTCGTTAATTTTTGTTATTGCATCGGCAGTTCTCCAGGCATTCATCTGCGAAACGGCCAAACCTTCCCTTACCAGATCGTTCCAACGGAGCCCTTCACCTAAAAATTCTCGCTGCCGTTCCTGCATAAGTATTGGGATGGTTACATTAGATAGTGCACCAACCCCGGCCCTGGCCCTCACCTTATTAACGATCGCATCAACATCTGCCTGAGTGCCGGGTGCACCATGTAGAATACATTCGGCCTTCATCAGCAAGATATCGGTATAACGCAATACAATGAAATTAATTGGCCAATCTTTCCCTGACAAACCCTTTTTGGTCACATCGATATATTTTTTGATGAAAGGGCCAGCGGTATAAGTGGTAGCCACATTGAAAGGATAGCGGATATCTGTTCCACTTACCGTATTTGTAGTGTAGGAGGTCACTAAGCTTTTCGATACAGGAAACGTGCTTGCTCCATAACCATTTCCAAAGCTATTGGAAATACCATTACTGGTCCAGTAGGCTACTGGCACCAGGTGCGATGGGAAACCTGCGCCGTTTAAACTGGAAGCAAACTGGATATCAAATACCACTTCACTATTGTTTTCTTTTGCATACGAAAAAATCGATGCATAATCTGATATAAAACTATATGGGCTTCCGGTAATTATAGCTTCAAACAATGCCGCAGCCTTATCATATTCATTACTATTAATGCCAGGCCCATTAATACCATAGGTTGGTCCGGATTTGGTTAGATAAACCAAGCCCAAAAGTCCCTTTGCAGCATAAGAAGTAGGTCTTCCCAAATCAGGTCCAGTAAAAGTAGCAGGTAAATTAGCAGCTGCATACTGCAGATCGGACTCGATCAATGCATAAACATCAGCCACAGGACTACGCGGAATGCTTGCTACTTCAGCGGCACTCTTCACCGACGAGATTAATGGAACCTGCCCAAAAGTTCTTACTAATGAGAAATAATAGAAGGCCCTTAAGAAACGTACTTCTGCGGTGTACCGTGTCGCATTTGCACTAGTTAATACACTTCCTTTGGTTTCCAGTGCAGCCAAAACCGTATTGGCATTATAAATTCCATTGAAGTTGGCTTTCCAGGCGGTAGAAATAAATCCTGTGGTGGTAATACTTGGAGTGAAGTTGTTGATCCCATCCCAATCACGGTTACCATCGGAGGTTGCATTTATATTATCACTGCGCATTTCACTAAGGAACAACGCCTGACTCGGGTAATTGTTTAATTGCGAGTAGACCCCATTTACAGCCTGAAGAAAGTCGTTATTATTGGTGAAAAAGTTATCAGTTGCCAAACTTGACACTGGAGTTTGATTTAACTGTTTTTCGCAACTGCCCAATAACAGCAATAGCGAGAACAGTATTAAGTATATTTTCGTTTTCATCTTATATTGTTACTAAAAGCCAATATTTATACCTATTGAAGCTGTTTTACTCAGCGGCATCGAGCCGTAGTCACCAGAAATTGCATAACTGGCATCGCCGCTTACGTTTGTGTTCTGTGCCTCTGGATTTGCTCCTCCTTTATATTTATCATGAGAAAAATAATTTTCCAGCGACACAAATATCCTTGCCGAAGAAATTGCTGGGGTTTTAAATAATTTTTTAAGGTTATAACCCAGCGTGATGTTCTGTACCCGCAGAAAATCGGTAGAATACACCCAGTCGGAGGTTACATTTGGGTAGGTATAACCCGCGCCTAGTTTACCCCTTGGTGCATTTGGATCAGGATTGGAAGCTGACCAGTGATCTCTCCAAACTCCCAGAACGTTAGCTGTGGTGCTGCCCGAAAAGTCGATTGCCCGACCGAGATACGACAGTATAGAACCTCCATGTTGGCCATACAGCTGTATTGCAAGGTCAAAGTCCTCATATTTAAATGTATTGGTCCAACCCCAGGTATACTTAGGAGCAGGTTGCCCACCCACTACCCTATCGGCCGCACTGATTTTTCCATCTCCATTATTATCAACATATTTAGCATCGCCGGCTTTTTGCCCAGATACTTTTGCTACATTGGGATTGGCAATATCAGCAGCTGTCAGAATACCATCCGTTTTGGTAATATAATAACTGAATGCAGGAAGCCCTTCCCGCAACAGATAAGGTGCATTGCTGCCACTGTAAGCAGAAGCAATCTCAATATCTGCATGCGTTGGCCCCAGGTCTGTAACCGTATTTTTGTTAAATGCGATATTGGCGCTCATTGCCCAGGTAAAACGTGCTGTCTTTAGATTTACGGTATTCACGCCAAATTCGAGGCCTTTGTTTACTACTGCTCCAATGTTTTGCAAACTTGTACTGAAACCGCTTGCAGATAACACGGGCAGATTAAGTAAAAGATCACTGTTTTTTTTATGATAAGCATCAAAAGTGAAATTGATCCGGTTAGCGAGCAAACTCAAATCCAAGCCAAGATCATAAGTACTTGAAGTTTCCCATTTTAGTGCTTTATTGGCCAGCCCAGAAACTACCTGACCAGTGGCGGTTGTAGGCGTATTACCGCCGAAAACATAATTCGAATTTACGAGTGTACTGATTGCATTGTAATCGCCAATGTTATTATTACCAGATTTACCCCAGCTGAGTCTAAGTTTTAGCTCACTAATTGCTTTTACATCCTTTAAGAAAGACTCTTCTGAAATTTTCCACCCTGCAGATACCGAAGGAAAAGTTCCCCAGCGGTTCTCAGCACCAAATTTAGAAGAGGCATCTCTTCTAATGGTACCAGACAATAGATATCTATCTTTAAAAGCATACTGGAGCCTGCTATAATAAGAAAACAGTGTATTGTTAGCTGCGGTAGAAGTTCCGGTAGTTGTTACCCCTGCCGAATTGGCAATTGCATTACTTAATGTTTTGATAATATCGTTGGCAAAACCGCCGGCTGTAGCAAGCCTTACGCCTTCAGCATGTACAATATTATAAGATACCCCTGCAATAGCCGAAATTTTATGAACACCAGCAATTGTAGTCGAGTAACTCAAAGTATTCTCATTTAAAAAATTTTGTTTCTTGTTTACAATGTAAGCGCCTGTTGAATAAAGTCCGGGATTGGTTAACAAGGCCGATGCAGCCCCCACGGTTACCTGATCTGATGTATACTGTGATGTATTTCTATCTACATTATCATAGTTTACACTCGATCTTAATGAGAGTCCCTTAATAATCTGGTAATCTGCATACACTGAAGCCAGCAACCGCGAAGTTTTAACATTATTTATGGCAGTTTCCAGATATGCGTATGGACTGATGAGTCTTGGACTTGCCCAGGTATAGGTACTGTTTCCATACGCACCTGTATTGAGTCCGGCCGAACTTTCTACAACAGGCACCATCTGTAGTGCATTCATCAGCTGGTTATCCTTTCCTTCAGCAGGTGGTGCATTATTAATTGAATATGATGGAGCGAGATTAATGCCGAACTTTAACTTTTTACTCGCATTGGCCTCAACATTTGCCCTCAATCCGTAGTTTTTAAAATTAGAATTGAGCAGTGTTCCATTTTGATTCAGGTAATTACCTGAGATAAAATAAGTGACATTTTCGGTACCTCCACTTGCTGAGGCTTCATAATTTTGATAAGGTGCTTGTGTAAAAACGGCGTCCTGCCAGTCTACATAATCAAGTCCGGGATGTCCGGCCATCGCCCATCTTGGATCAGTCATATATGAGGTATTGATCGTTCCGGCAGCAAGTCCAAGCACCGCAGCCCTTTCAGCATTGGTCTGGCTGGCGGTTCTGCCCGTACCCGAAGCTACCCAGGCTGAGTTGGCAAGTTCTGTTGCCTGTGCAACCCATTCATCAGCACTCAGCATATCAACCTTTCGTGATACGGAACTGATTCCTGCTTTTGCATTTGCACTAATTTTGGGCCTTCCTGAAACACCCTTTTTTGTAGTAATAATCACAACGCCATTAGCAGCGCGCGAACCGTAAATAGCTCCTGCGGCTGCATCTTTTAATACCTGTACACTTTCAATATCATTAGGATTAAGGTTATCGAGGGGGCTGTTTGAGATGCCTCCTGCAGCATTTTGACCGGCAATATCCAAAGGGAAGCCATCTAAAACATAAAGCGGTTCGTTGCCAGCAGTGATTGATCCTGCTCCTCGTACCTGAATACTCAATCCTGCTCCGGGCATACCACTTTGTTGCCTCACCTGCACACCGGCCATTTGTCCAATTAATGCCTGTTCAACCCTCGAAATCGGTTTTTCATCAACAGCCTTGGCATTAAATGTAGCCACAGAACCCAATACATCACTTTTCTTTTGTGTTCCGTAACCTACCACAAGTACTTCTTCCAGCTTACTTTGGTCGGGATCAAGTTTTATAGAAAGTACCTCTCCTTTGTAAAGTATTTCTTGTGTTTTATATCCCACATAGGTAAAAATTAAAGTGGGCTGACTCTGTTCGGTAACGATCTGAAATTCGCCATCAGGGTTTGTAGATACTACCTGGGCTGTTCCTTTAAGCCTGACACTTACGCCGGGCAGGGGAAGATTTTTTTCATCTGTTACCCTTCCTTTTACCGTGGTTAATCTTGTAGGGACAGCATTAAGTATTTTCGGTTCCGCCATTATGGCTACGCCAGAAAGAGTATGATGATTGAGGTGGTGGTGTTTGTCTTTATTTTTTGCAGAGACTTCTAAAATGGAGGAAATCAGAAAGATTCCGGTTAAGCCTGTGAGCAAAAATGTTTTCGATAAAGCTGCGATACGAGAATCCTTCCAGGACTTTCCGCTTATTTTCATAATTATATTGGTTTATGTCAATCATGAAATTACAATGGGTTATTTCCACTTATTATGAAAAATTCCGTGTAGAATTCATAAATTTAACATGATCATTAAATAAATTGACCGGATGCAACGCCAATTGATCTCCGGTTAAATGGTCGAAATCTGGGGAGGATGCAGAAATGCATTTCCCCTTATTATATTCAGCAAGTATCTTCTGTTTTGTATGCTCCTTTCTTAATAGAATTTTTTATCTCATTTTATTTACATGTTAATATTGAATAAGAGTTTGTCTGCAATTTAGATAGGACTGTATCTGGGATATTGAGATAGGAGTTAAGAAGAGGAATGAAGGTTTTAACAAGCATAAAGAATATATAATCTATAGTATTAGTAGTCAAAATTATATTATCTTGGCATGTCCCACAAATTTTTAACAAAAATTACGGTTTTCATAATTTTTTGACTTCCGGCAACGATGGCATAATAATTTATTGGAACAAAAATTATCCAATTCATAAAACAATTTGCTTTATTGAATATCAAATTTGAAATGTCCGTTGTTTTAACAAATGTAAATATTGTCATCCTGAGCTTGTCGAAGGACCTCTTTTAAATGTCTTAAAAGCATTCTGATATTTCTAAGATCAGTACAGATTGAGTGCAGCGTGACAAATTAGATCTGAAATACAAATATAATGCAGCGTCATTTTTCTTAAAATAGAACTAGACCTCGTGACCGATATTGCATTGAAAACTGTTGGTTTTTAGCAACAGTAAATTTTATTATTTCTATTTTCTCTGTGTGGAAAGTGATTCACATTGTACACTTTTCTAAAATTCAGGCTTCCGATCCCCGATCAAGAAAGTTAGAAATTGGCAAAAAACAAAATAGCTTACAACTATTAATAACTTCGTACCCGAGTCGGCATCTTTTTTGTTACAAAGTGTGTATGAAAAGGAATGATATAATCAGTGCGCTCTTAGGTATGTTGATTATGGCCATCACTTACTGGCTGCTATTTTATAAGTTCTCCTCTCCCAAAGAGCGTAAAGAGGTGAGAATATCCTCCTCAGCACCACGTTTTAAAAACTTAGAATAAATACCCCTTACCATTCTTAATCCAAAGAAAATCTTAAATTTTATTTGAGCGTAAAATGGATTTTGAAAAAAAAATCTATAAATTCTATAGTTATTATAGTCTTTTTAAGAAAAGTTTTTATATTTGTCCAAACATGTTGAGTAATATTAAAGCTTACTAAAAATATGATGCCAGATCTATTTATTTTTTCTATGCGCGTGTATCCTTCCTGTTGTTGCTAATACGGCAGCGCTCATCACCTCTTTTCTATAAAACAATACTGGCCTAAGGCTAACAGTAGAAGTGTAGCCTTTTTTAAACAACTTACAAAATGAAATAGCGTCTATCATAAAAAACAAAACCGACAGGGAAGCCCTGCCGGATATTATTTGATAACCAGCGTAACGCCAATCACTTCTGGTTACCAAGTTTTACTAACAATTCAAATCATTAAATAAAACTGTATAAATATATGGAAAAATCTATCCATAGAAAAAAAATTGCCGTCAGGCTGATGACATTTCTTGCCATTGCTATGCTTACTAAAAATGCGAGGGCGCAGCAGGAAAACACCCCGATTATTAACTCTACCTTAATCGGATCAGTAAAAGATTCGATAACTAAACAGCCCATAGGCAATGTGGTTTTAGCCATAAAAGGAACTACGCATGCCGTAACCAGCGCACCTGATGGAAGCTTTTCATTTCGTACGGGGCAAAAATTCCCTTATACCCTTATTGTAAGTTTTATCGGTTACCAAACCAAAGAGATTTTGGTGGATGGAAGTCCGATTACCATTTTATTGGCAGAAAAAGCAAGTAGCCTGAATGATGTTGTGGTAATGGGCTATGGCAGCCAGAAAAAAAGCGACGTTACCGGATCGGTAGCCTCTGTTTCTAAAAATTTACTGGCACAGCCCGCAGCAAGTTTTGATAATATGCTTCAGGGCGGTGTTTCCGGTATCGGCGTAACACAAAACTCCGGGCAACCAGGTGGCACAGCAACAGTGAGAATCAGAGGTGGGAATTCCATCTCCTTTGGAAATGCACCACTCTACGTAATAGATGGTTTTATTGTATACAACAATAACGACAATGTTAACGTTGGTTCCATTGGCACCAGCTCAAATGCCCTATCTACTATCAATCCAAGCGATATTGAATCAGTAGAAGTATTAAAAGATGCCTCTGCAACCGCCATTTACGGATCGAGAGGAGCCAATGGTGTAATTATCATCACAACAAAAAAAGGAAAGAAAGGTGTAAACAATGTAAATTATAACGGTTATTATGGCACGCAGCGGGTAGCCAGAAAGCTGAATTTATTAAATGGCAGCCAGTGGGCGGCATTAATAAACGACATTAACACGAGTGATGGTGTTCAAAAAACATACACCGATGCGCAGATCGCTGCGTTTGGCATAGGCTCAGACTGGCAAGGCTCGGCATTAAGTAACGCACCAATTCTTAATCAAGAACTTTCCGTTTCCGGTGGAGATGAAAAATCGAGGTATTTAATTTCCGGCAATTATTTTAAGCAGGATGGTGTAATCATCAATTCGGGTTATGAAAGGTATTCGGCCAGAATAAATTATGAGAAAGACATTTCTGAAAAATTTAAGGTTACCGCTAATTTTTTCGGGAGCAGATCAATAGAAAATAAGCTAGCAGGAAGCGCCTACAACAGCATTAACTTTAGCAATGCTTATGCGAATTTAATTCTTACTGCTCCTATCGCTCAGATTAAAAATGCCGATGGCAGTTATAATACCAGCAACCCTTTAAATGCTACACCAACCAATCCGTTGCAAGATATAGCAGCCACTACAAACCAAAATACCCTAAACCGCATATTGGGTAATGCCGCTGCAGAATATAAAATTTTAAAAGAACTGACGTTAAAAGTAACTGCCGGAGTAGATATCCTGAATACGAATCAGCAATACTACGCCCCCTCCTTCACCGCTTCGCCAGCTGGGGCATCAACCGGCTACGCTACCAAAGGTTATGCTGCACTCGGTTCGGGCAATGCACTGAGCTGGCTGAATGAAAATACCCTGACGTATAACCATACTTTCGATGATAAACATTTCCTTAATGCGCTTGTAGGTTATAGTACACAATATGAAAATGGTAAATCCTTTACCACATCTGCACAACAGTTTCCGAACGATTTAACCACCTTTGATAATTTATCATATGCGGGCATTGCCAACCTGCCCAGCTCTGCTGCACATAGCTCGAGCCTGAATTCTGTTTTGGCACGTGTTAATTATTCATATCTTCACCGTTACAATATTACTCTATCTGAAAGAGCCGATGGTTCTTCCAAACTGGGTAAAGAAAACAAATGGGGATTCTTTTCTTCTGTCGGCGTTTCGTGGAATGTAAACGACGAGGAATTTTTCAAGTCATTGCAAAATGTAGTGAACAACTTTAAAATTCGCTTAAGTGCAGGGCAAACAGGAAATTCGGAAATCCCGCCCTACAGTTCACTTTCTTCATTATCACCGAGTAATTATTATCTGGGCGGCAAATTGGTTACCGGAATATCGCCCATACAGATTGCGAACCCCGACCTAAAATGGGAAACCACCACCCAATATAATGCTGGCCTGGATTTGGGATTTTTAAACAACCGCATTTCTGTTACTTTCGATGTTTACAGTAAAAAAACCACCGATTTATTACTTAATGTGCCATTGCCTTTATATACGGGTTATGCCAGTGCTTTAAAAAACATCGGAAGTGTATCTAACCGTGGTATTGAGTTTTCTATAAATACCGAGAATATAAAAACACCTGGTTTTAATTGGAAAAGCACATTAATTTTTAGTGCCAATCGTAATAAGGTGTTAAGCCTGGGCGAAAATGTAAAAAGTTTCTTCCCGGTGGCTCCAACCGGACAGGTATCGCCTGTAATTGTTCAGGTGGGTTTACCTGTGGGCACATTTTGGGGTTATAATACCAACGGGCTTTTAACCAGTGCCGATCTTAGCAATGGCACCCCGTTATTGGGCGGTGTACCGCAACAGGCTGGCGATACGAAATATGTAGATACCAACCAGGACGGGGTTATAACCACAACCGACAAACATAGCCTTGGCAGTGCGCAGCCAAAGTTTACCGGTAGTTTAAGCAACACTTTTAATTTTAAGGGTTTAGACCTGTCGATATTTTTTCAAGGTTCTTACGGCAACAGAGTATTCAATTTATTACAGCAGAGCTTAGAGCGACCAACGCTTACCCAAAATGCATCGGCCACGCTTTTAGACCGTTGGACACCCCAAAATCAAGGTGCTGTTGTTCCCCGTGTAACCAATTCGCCTGTACCCCAGGTAACCGACCGCCTGATAGAAGATGCCTCGTACCTAAAGCTTAAAAACGTCTCACTAGGCTACACCTTTAAAACTGAATGGGCAAATAAGATCAAGTTAAAAAATTTAAGGTTTTATATCTCTGCCCAAAATCTGTTCACCATTACAAAATATACCGGTCTCGATCCTGAAGTGAATTTTTACGATAACGATAATACGAAACAGGGAATAGACTTTGGGACTTACCCGGCCACAAGAACCTTTTTGGCAGGTTTATCCATCACCCTATAATTATAATGTACAAATGAAAAGAATAATCACTAAACCCATAATCTGGTTATTAGCAATCATAATAATTACATCAGCTGCCTGCAAAAAACTCGAAGAAAACCCAAGTTCGGTTATTGTAAGTTCGCAGTTTTTCAAAACACAATCTGATGCCATATCCTCAGTTAATGCAGTTTATAGTTCTTTGAACAGTGATCCAAACGGCGATTTCCCCTTGTATGGCCGCCAGCTCAATCTATTGGTCGAAAATGCAAGCGATAACCAGATTTTTAGCCCGAGCAACACCAACCCCGATGTAAGGGCACTTGGCGTATCAACCTACATCCCTTCTAACAGCAGGATACAAAAAGTTTGGCAACAGCTGTATTATGGCATCAATAAGGCGAATATCGCAATTGATAATATTCCTAATGTTGCAACCGATACCCTTTTAAAAAACAGGCTGGTACGCGAGGCCAAATTTGTAAGGGGTCTGCTTTACTTTAACCTGGTGAGGTTATACGGCGATGTACCATTGATATTGCACGAGCCTAAAAGTGTAAACATTGAAGATCTATTGGTTAAGAGAACTGCTACCACAACAGTATACCAGCAGATTATTGCCGACCTGACTGACGCCACCAACTTACCAAAAAGTTATGGCAGTGCAGATTTAGGCAGGGCCACATCAGGCGCAGCGCATTCGCTGCTGGCAAAGGTATATGTTACGCAAAAACTATGGCCAAATGCACTTGCCCAGCTCAACACCGTAATTAATGGTGGTTATGGTTATGCCTTATTCGCCAATTATAAGGATGTTTTTCAAAAAGCCACAAAAAACGGCATCGAACATATATTTTCTGTACAATTCGAAAGCAATCTTGGGGCGAAAAATGTGGTACAAAACCTTAGTCAGAGTTTTACCTCATTTAATACCGGAACCTTCCCTATTGATGTGCCCGCCAATAAAAGTGTTTACGCGCTTTTTTCTGCGGCCGATACCAGGCGCGAAACCACCTTCTACGATTCGGTTTATAACGCAGCAACTGGCAAGTATGTGGTTTTTAAAAATGCCTATACACCCTATTTTAACAAATTTGTTGATTACACGCTGACACCCTTAAATACCCAGGCCCAGAGCGGGATAAACTATCCAGTAATCAGGTATGCAGATATATTGTTGCTTTATGCCGAAGTAGTAAACAATATCAGCGGGCCAACTGCTGAAGCTTACAATGCCATTAACAAAGTAAGGACAAGGGCAAAAATTGCAGATTTAACACCTGGTTTATCTACAGATGCATTTAGAGACTCGGTTTTCCTAGAGCGCAGAAAAGAATTTATCCAGGAGGGGCATAGGTGGTTCGATCTGGTACGGCAGGGCGGAAATATTTATGTAGATGCACTCAAAAAAATTCCAGAAAAATCGGCTGTGTCCTTAAAAAATATCTTGTTCCCTATTCCACAGACCGAAAGAGAACTCAATACGCTGCTTACCCAAAATCCGGGATATAATTAATTATTCATTTATAAAACTAAAGAAAAAATGACAGCATCAGACTTTAACATCTTAGGCAAAAAGATATTGGTGGGCATCATTGTAACGCTGATCCCCTTTATCATCATTGTTGGTGGTCTTTACCTTACCCAGCGTTTATTGGGCGATGAGCCAGCAACCCAGATCATTCACAAAAACTAAATCATGAACCATGAAAATCGAAGAAAAAACCCGGCAAAAAATCATTAGAAATGCGGTATTGAGCCTCTTTATCTATGTGTTGCCCATTGTCTTAATGTTTGCCACCTTTTACATTACCGGCGAGAGGCCCTGGCTAAACCAACAGCATAAAGCTGAAAAAACCAAATCTGTAAACCCTAAAAATTCATCAAACAATGGAACCAGTGATTAATTTTATCAAAAGCGTAATCGAAAACCTGAATGGCTTCGGTTTCCCCTTTTTAGTATTCTTTCTTGGCGTACTCGAATTCTCTTTTGGATTGTATAAAGGCAAGTGGCCGAAAAACGAACGTTTTGTTGATATTGCCTGCTTTACCCTGCCAAGATTGGTCATCAGACCTGTTGTGGCCTATTACGGTTTAAAGTTTTTACCGGCCGTACTGCCGGGTTTAAAAAATACCTTTGAGTGGGTACCTTTCTTTTGGGGCTGTATTATTATAGCCATTGCCGATGACCTTACGCAGTATTGGTACCATAGGCTGCACCACGAAATTCCCTGGTTATGGCGTTTTCACCGTACGCACCACTCAGCACCGTATATGGGCATGGCCATGGCCAGCAGACAGAATGCCATTTATACCCTGTTTTTTTCGCAAACTTACCTTACCACAGCGTTGGTGTATTTAGGACTAGGCATACCTGCCATCGTGGTAAGGGGAATTAAAGGTACCATTACCACCCTGGCGCACTCGAGCATTCCGTGGGATAAACCTTTTTACAAATACAAAATACTACATCCACTGGCCTGGGTATTGGAAAGAACAATTTCTACACCTGCTACCCACCATGCGCATCATGCAGCGACAACAGATGATGGCGTGGGTTATTACAAGGGTAACTTTGGCAATATGTTTTTCTTATGGGATATTATTTTTGGGACAGCTTTAATTAGCAGAAAATACCCTAAGGCTTATGGCATTTCACATTATGAAGGCGACCAATGGTATGCACAGCTATTGTGGCCAATATTCAAATCGAAAGTGGCTGGTAGCGAACTGGCAAAAGATGGCCCGGTTGTGAGGTTAGATGAACCAACTCCTGCATCTCCCATTCAGAATAAATCAAACGAAGATTTTGAAGAAGAGGAGTTTTATTACCAGCCAAGCCCAACACTAGCTAAAAATTAATACCAAAGAGGTTGTATCATAAGTCTAAAATTGTCATCCTGAGCCTGTCGAAGGACCTTTTTAAAGGCGTTTCGACAGGCTCAACGTGACAAAATAGAACGAAATTATACATTATGATACAGCCTTTTAATTTTAGATTATATTTTAACCTATATTTTGCAAAAACAAGTTTAAATCGTCTTCTTTTCCCAAACCCAGCTTTTGTTTAATCCGATAACGGCTCATACGCACACTTTTGGCTTCGATATGCATCAGCTGGGCAATTTTTTTAGTATCCATCTTCAAATGGAGGTAAGCGCAGAGCTTCAGATCGAGTGCCGTAAGTTTTTGTTGTGCCCGTTGATTTAACAGAGAGAAAAACTCTGGATGTACCTGTTGGATCTGAAATTTGGCTTCTTCGAAATCATTATCCAATAGCAATTCTTCATTCCAGATTTTATTGATGTTGAACTGGTGGTTATCACTAAGCTTTTCCTTAATCTGGAACAGCATTTCTTTTTTATGCTCGAGCTGTAACTGACTGGCCATTACTTCTTTCTGCAATTGTTGCTGCTGGCTTTCCAACAGCAGCTGCTCGGCCTTTAACCTGGCCTGCTCCTCTTTTTCGAATTTCATCTGCAGTTCGGCATCCTGTTTTTCTAAATGCAATTGCTTCTCGCGCTGCAAGGAGTACCTTAGCCTGAAGTGGTAAGAGCGGAACATAAATATAAGCCCCAAAATGGAGGCAATTGCAATACCGAAATATAGATATTTTTGTTGCTGTGCGTATTTTTCGCTTTGTTTTAATAACTTAACCTCACTGTTTTTTTTTTCAGCTTCATACTGAACCTCCAGTTTTTGAGCATTTAATGTCCGTTTTTCATCAAAAAGTTTGTTGCCATATTCCGTTGCTTTTTTCTGAAATTCAAGTGCTTTTACATAATTTCCATTCTGCTCATAAAAATTAGAAAGTGCAGTTACCACATTAATCAAGGTATAATAATAAGGTACTTTCTTACCTATCATTACATTATAGGCTTCTTGCAGGTAACCTTCCGCCATTACTAGATTTTTATCTCTCCTGGCGTATTCGCTCAGAATCCCCAAACTACTCGCCCTTATTTCTTCGCCGTTTATTGCACCTTTCATCACTTCGTTGGCCATACTGGCGTAACGGATAGCATTGTTTTTTGCTTCCTGATCGGTATCCGCGAAATACCTCAGGTAATAATCGGCACTGTTGATACAGGCAATACCATAAGTTTTTCGCGCAACATATTTCGGATGCTGGATGTAAAGGTTTTGGGCCTTGTTCAAATAATAGATGATGCTATCGCGGAACACTTCTTTTTTAGTACCGGCATAATTATAATCGGCAGCAACAGATAAAGCGATATAACAATTGCTCAACAGGTTATAATCAGTGGTTTTTAAAGCATTTTGGGTAGCTGCCCAGGCATACTTGTTCACATTTTTAACATCATCCCAACGTGAGTTGATCATATAGAGTTGGTAATATATTTTGGCGCTGAGATAAGGGTCGGATACTTTTTCCAACGACTTCAGTGCAAGCCGACAATATTTGGTAATCTGCTCCGAATTATCAATCGCATTATAAAATAATGCCTGCGCATAATAAGCATAGGCCATTGCAACGGGCTGTCGCGATTGCTGCGCAAGGAGTAGCGTGGTATCGCTAGCTTTTTTTGATAAAACAAACTCTTTGGTCGTGGCATATACACTTGTCTGTATTGTCCTGGCTTTTACAGCCTCTGTTAAATTTTTAAATTTTAAAGCTAAAGCTGCGCTCAGTTGAGCCTTTCGTATCGCTGCTTTATAATCGCCATTAATTCTACTTCGCTCCGCAAGCTGCGTTAGTAATGCCGGTTTATCTTTATCGCTTAACTTTTCAAGTGCAGTACTATCCAATAAAGTTTGCGCATAGGTTATAAAACAACAGATGCAAATGCCGATTAAGAGAAATATCTTTTTAAAATGTTGATGCTTCATACCGTAAAATTAGCATAAAGATTGAAGTCGCGACAATATTGTAGACGAAAACAAAAAACAACAAAACACACAAAACACTAATAATCAATACATTAAAAATACCTGTAGATGTATTGTAGACGTTTTATTAAAACATTGTAGATGCTCTGTAGGTGGCCAATTCTTTTAGATAATGATGATTAACTCCAAATTTGACTCAAATAATTTTCAATCTAAAAAACAGAAATCATGGACAACAAAACACTTTCAATCATTTCTTACATCACCCTTATTGGTTGGTTAGTAGCCTATTTTACTGGAAAAGATAAAGCCGATGCTTTGCTTAAATATCATTTAAGGCAATCACTAGGTCTTGCCATTGTAAGTATTATTTTCAATATAGCCTTTACCATCATTGCCAGTATAGTACCTAGTTTATCCTTTTTAGGATTTGTGGGTTATGCATTTATCATTCTTTGGATTATAGGCATCATCAATGCGGCTAATGGTGCATTAAAACCTATTCCGCTGATCGGTAAAATGTTTGAAGACAAGTCTTCATTTGTTGGTAAATACTAAAAAGAAGTTTATGCGCCTCAACATCAAAAATGTCATGTTAATGGTGATGGTTTTTACCATCACCGCATGCAACTTTATGGTAAATACCCCTGACGAATATTTCGACCAGGCAGCCCTAAACACGAATGACATATCGCGCTTCGGCACATACTATTTCGAAGGTTACCAGAAATATCTTAAAAACGTATCTGGTCCAGGTAAAGTTACTAGCTGCGAAGAATACCTGAAAAATTCGATTGCCAGAGCTGAAAAGAACTTGGAGAAGGTAAAAAAACTACAGCCAACTCCAGAAACAAAACCCATGCTTGATGCATCAATAACATTGTACAAATATGTTTTAACGAGCTATAAAGCCGAGCACCTTAAAATAGCTAAAATGATCGATAATCATGAGCCGGAGCAGGAAATTAACAAGGCCTTAACAGAACTGGATACCAGCCAGTACGATGTATTTATAGAGAAGTACAGTACGCTTTGGAAACTTGCAGAAACATATGCCAAGGATAATAAAATTGAAGTAAAAAAAATGCCTTTTTAGTAGATCCATCATTCACCCTACCGTTAACTGTACTTTAAAAAAGAAAAATGATGTGGAGTGACAGATACAACTATTACAGCATTAAAAGCGACCTGCAGCACAAAAAGAAGGCAGAAACCGGAAGCGTAATGGATGTGCTGTTACAGACCGGAAATTTTGTGAAGCAAGATCATCAAAGCCTATGTAATGCCGATCATTTCCCATGGACGAGCATCACATTGGTTGAAGCAAAAGAAGGAAGTTTTTCTTCATCAAAAAGGCAAACAGACTTTATTAACTTGATTGATATTGTTTGTAGCAAAGAAAAAAATATAGATCAGCAGTTATACCTTAAAACTTTTTTAGCGATAGCCGAAAAATTAAACTGGAATTTATACCTGGAAGCCGATGATGAAGGAAATGAAAATATAATCATTGAACGTATGCGCTAACTCCATCATCAGGTAGTTGTTTCATTTAGGTAATCAAACACTCTGATTCAAATTACCCGGGAGAAACACAAAGAGAACTTCGATAAATGGTTTGGACAGTACTTTAATGAGGCTAAAAGAAGTATCGATATTAAAACATATCGAATTCATTTTCAAATAATTAAAACAACATGCAAACATTTAAATATTTCGAACAAGAAGGTAATACCTATAAATTAAAGGTGCAAAAAGGCCTATTTTACACCATTACTTTGGGCTGTATTGCTGCCATCATAGCCATATTGATGTATAGCACCAGCAAGGCAACATTTTTATACGTTGCTTTCTTTGCCTTTGTAGGTGTACTGGGTATCTTGCGTACCACAGGTATTATTGCTTTTGATAACCAAAGCCGTGAAATACAGCGTAAACGTTTTTTCTTTAGTGCTCCTGTAAGCTATAGCTTTGATGATTTTGACCATTTTCTCATCTCGAAACAAAAAAGTTATTTTATTACCGTGAGTATCCAAGCCATTATGGTAATGAGAAAGGGCGATAAAACCAGACATATTTTACTGGCACAAACTTTATTTACATCAAAACCCCTTCAAAAACTTAGCGAAGAAATAAGTACGATAATGGGCTTGCCACAAACTTAAAAATATACAGCTATGGCATTTAACAGGCCTGCTCCCTTCACCTGGCTGTAGGCCAACCCTAAATACTAAAAAACAGGAGAAATTATAAAACATGGCAGCATATCATTTAAAAATAGAAAACGGCAGACTCAGCTTTCAGCCCGAGCGTGATTACAAAGGCAAGATTTTATTTTTTGCACTCCTGGCAGCAGGAATATTTGTAGTTACGCCCATGTTCGATCTCAACTATAATACGTATTGGGGCATAATGGCCATAGGTTTTGTATCGGCACTTACGGCGGTTTACGATTTTATCTTTCATTTTAACGCTACCTATATTTTCGATCAATACACTAGGCAGGTATACAAAAAAATCCCTGGTTTATTTACCCGCAAAATTATGGCTTTCGAAGATGTACATATCCTTCATGTACAAGAAGATGGCCTGTTGCATTACGCTTTATCGCACAAACAGAATAAATATGGTAAAAGCTTCGCCATTAGTCAACCATTTGGTACCAATCGCAAAAGCCAGATCAGACAAGAAGTATTTGAAACAGAAGTGTTAAAGGAAATTGAAAGAATGATACATCTCAGCGTACAATAAATTAGAAATCTCAAACATACAATTAAATAAAAGATAAAAAGATTCACGACCTAACCTAAAAAACATGAGAGGATTTTCGATATTCTGGATCATTTACATGTTGTTTTTCGCTATTCCGTTCCCCATGTTGATCTATTACAACACTAAAGACGACAGCGTATCCAACCTGATGGGCGAGAATCCCTGGTATCCGCTCTCCATGCTTGCTATATCCGTACTCCTTTGGGCCATATTATTAATCGGTTATTACCAGAAATGGGTGATCCGCACCTTTTCGATTAAACGTAATATAGAAAAACTTAAAATTACCGGCGAACCCCGGGAGGCTAAAATACTGGAGTCATCAAAAATATATAAAAGAGGCGCGGCTTACGATACCTACGAACTTATCTTACGGTTTAAAAACCTGAGGGGAAGTACAATTATGCATAAAACCACTGTAAATGATGCAAAACCTTATGAACGCCGTTACGAAACAGGTAAAACAGTTGGCATTCTGTTAGATAAAGAGGTAAACAAAGTTCCTTATTTTATTTTTGCCACTACAGAAGTAAGCATAAAAAAAATGATCATATTTCTTACCAACCTGGCCTGGCTAATCTTTACCTCCATTGTTGTTGGGTATTATGTTTATTCTTATCATTTAGAAAGCAGAGGCATGGGCTGGCGTTTTATGGGTATTAGCCATCCTTTATTAACTTGCGCCTTTATGCTGCTTGTTTACCGTGTTTTCGGCACTTTTATCGCTCATAAGTTTACCAGCAAACCCAGTCAATTGTACCTGATCAAATTTAAAGGTACGCATACTACTGCCCGGGTGCTCAAAGTCAGCCAAAGCGGAACTTATATCAACGAGCAGCCAATGATCAATTTTGAACTCGAATTTACCGATGATTTTAATCACAAGCACCGGGCAAACATTAAAAAGGTAGTAGATCTACTTGATCTGGACAGCGTTAGGCAGGAATACTATTCTATTTTTTACCTCAAAGAAGATCCGCAAAAAATTGCTTTTGAAAAAGACCTGAACGAACTTAAAGGAGAATTCTGATGAAGAACTTAAACAATATTTTCTGTCTGGTGATGATGTGCTTCTTCCTTTGCCTTGGTTGTAAACAGATTACCAAAAGTGTAGATGAAACCTTTCATCCAAACGATTCTTTAGTTAAAAAATATGATCAGGAAAAAGGCCTTCGAGAAAATGGAGGGTATAAAGGCGATACAAAAACATCTACTACGACAACCTTACAGCAACAGCAGGAAAAAACTATAGTTATAAATGGCGATACAGTTAATACACCCGAAATGGAGTCAAAAGCAAAAGAGATGTTTCACGACATCGAATTATTAAAGCAGAAGCAGGGTCCGGCAAATAGTAAAGAAATCCAAAAAAGGGTAAACCAATTCTTAAAAGATATGAAGCTACCGCAAGCCGGCATAAAAGATATTGATGCAGAAAAACCAGCAATAAAAGCCAGAAAAGGAATACTAAGTGCTGCTGAGCTGGAAAGCGCAGAGGAAAAACTAAGAAGACTGCCACAGTACCGCAACAAAGAAATTGTAGTTTATGAGTCTATCCATTTTTATGAAGATGGCTCCATTAACCTGTCATTACAGCATCCCGAAAACCCTAAATATGTAGATGCCTACCAGTACAAAAATGGTGCCTGGTCTGAGCCAAAGCCAGTACTGGCCCGAAACATCGAACGCAGAACATTTCCATTGAGTAAAATAAATTTCGCAGCTGCACAAAAAGTGATACAAATCTATAACGAAAAGGCAGCTGAGATTGAAGGTGCAAAGCCTACCACCACGGCCTACATTTCTATTTGGGACAATGGTATGCGCTGGTTTCCATCAAGCATTAACGGCAGTCGCGAACGTTACGATCTTCAGTTTAACAATGATGGAACGCTTAAAAATTTTAGACAGGAGTGAAAAATATAGATAGAACGATCTTATTTCTTTTCTATCCCGGATAATTGATCGTTACGTTTTCACGATTTCCAAATCAAGATCAGATGTAGCTATTATAAAGATGCTGACCACGCAGTAGCTATTTGACCTTAAAAAACAATAGAAAACAACTAATAAAACAAGTTCAGCATAACTAAATCTCGATTCTATTTAATCAGACTCAGTGCTTTTTTTAAATCCAGATCGTTATTGCGTACCACATCTTCTGGACTGTAATCCACTTTAAAATCGGGTGCAGTTCCTTAATCACTGACCACAAAACGGACAGATCATCATGCATACTTTTTACGCTAAGCATGTTTTTGCCAGGGGTTTCAGTAACTATACTACTTTTTTTATTTGAAGTGCTACCTCCACAACCGAAGGCAAAGGCCATTAGAAAGGAAACAAAGATTTTTACAAGATGCGTTTTCATTGCAGGATGATTATTTAACTGAAATATACCTGAAGTTAAATAGGAACTGAAATTTTTATCGAGTCCTACCTAATTTGTTGATCTAAAGAACAATTCTAAATAGCAGACGCAGCTTAGCTTAACATATACTTTAATTTCCGGAAACATAGCCCATGTAATTTTGCCTCAAACGGAAAACAAAAATTATGAACAAAACATTATTAAAGCAAAAGGCATTAGCCCTTGCTGTTGCCGCATTCGTTACTTCGGCAGTTGTGATCAGTGCCTGTAAAAAGAATAATGAGGCAGAAAACCCAGAGACCAGTCCCATTACACTTAAAGATTACTCGGTAAACCCTTCATTGGTAAAAACCATGCCTGGTTTCGAAAGCCTGAATATTACCACACTAATCAGCTCAGACGATGTACTGGCAGAATCACCAAATTTTATATTTGGTGCACAACCTGACGGAGCAGGAATTATCAAAAATCCAGCTGGCGAAGGTTTTATTATGATTAATAACCATGAGATTCTTCAATCAGTATCAAGAGTATACTTAGATAAAAATTTCAAACCTGTAAAAGGAGAATATATTGTAGATTCTGATGGCGGCATGACCCGTTTATGTTCTGCTACAATGGCAACACCAGAAGAACATGGCTTTTCTAAACCAGTTTTCTTAACTGCCGGAGAAAGTGGTGCAGAATCAATGATCCACGCCATCGATCCCCTTGCGGCGGCAGATAAAAAGAACAAACAGAGAACTGTTAGTGCATTAGGCAGATGGAGCGCTGAAAATGCAGTGCCACTCCCTAAAGCATCATATGCTGGCAAAACCGTTATCATGATTGGTGAGGATGAAACCGATGGACAATTGGCCATGTACGTATCTAACACTCAAGGTGACCTGGAAAACGGCAAGTTATATGTGATGAAACGCAGCAATAACGATCCGATTGAAACCAACATGGAAAAAGGACAAAGCTATGATGTGGAATTTGTGGAGCTTGACAATGTAAAAAGCAGTACAGGTGCACAGTTACAGCAACAAACAATTGATAAAAAAGCTTTAATGCTAGCCCGCGTAGAAGATATCGATTACAGAAAAGGCAGTGCAGCAAACGGACGGGAAGTATATTTTACTGCAACTGGTGTTAGCCAGGGCGATAAACTTACGCCAGTAAGTGGAAAAACCATGTGGGGCCGTGTATATAAACTGGTATTGGATGCAAGCAATCCATTAAAAGGTAAATTAGAAGTTGCCGTTGACGGAAATGACAACCCTGGAAAAAGTATTGTAAATCCAGATAACCTTTGTGTAACCGAAAACTATGTGTACATCCAGGAAGATGGAGATTCGTTCTACAAAAACAACGACCATGATGGAACCATCTGGCAATTTGCAATGGCTTCAAAATCGTTAAAACCGATGTTACAAATGAACCACCGCAGAACAGATGCCACTTTTAACGCTAAATACAACCCATCAAACAGTGTACAATTAAGTAGCTGGGAATATGGCGCGATGTACGATATCTCTGCACTGACTGGTATCCCTGATACATTCATAGTTAATTTACACCCACACACCTGGACAAGCGATAAATACAAAAATGCTGATGGTGGTACAACAAGATTGGTAAATAATAACGAAGGTGGACAAGTCGTAATCGTTCGCGGCGTTTCTAAATAACCTATTTTATTTCTTTATCCCTTTCGGCAAACGCTGGAAGGGATTTTTCTGTTTTATTTCAACTCCTACCCAAGCATGCCTAGCCTTAAAAAAATTGTCTTTTTCATTGTACTGATTACCCTTACTACTCTGTTATCCATTTTCTGTAAAACGGAAAACAGATCAAATGCAGAACTGGTAAAAGCCGATTTTGACCGACAGCTTGTTGAATTTCAGAACATTATTGACCAAAAATTATCGATGGCCGTTCAAAACAGGGATGAAAAAGCAATTAAACAATCTTTTCTACAGGCGAGAATAAAATACAAACAGCTGGAGTATTATATCGAATATTTTTTCCCTTCAACTTCTGTACTGCTTAATGGTGCACCAATTGATGAAATTGAACTGGGCGAAAATCTCATTGAAAATCCAACAGGCTTTCAGGTAATGGAAGAAATTATCTATGAAGACCCAACGACAGAAAACCGAAAAGAATTAGGAAATGAGATAAAAAAAATGCGGCTCAACCTGCAACGTGTTAGCCGTTTTAATGAACAGTACCAGATTACCGATGCACAATTATTTGACGCTATCCGTTTAGAAATTTTCAGGATTACCAGTTTAGGCATTACTGGTTTTGATACCCCAAACGCCTTACAATCAATACCCGAAACGGCTTCGGCATTACAGGGAATAGCAAACGTACTGGCAAAGTATGAAAACAATGCGTCAGATAAACTAGTACCTTCAGCGATAAGCTACCTGGATAAAAATGCCGATTTTGATCATTTCGATCGTTTGACTTTTATAACTGAATATCTTGATCCGATCAGCAAGCACATCAATTTACTTCGTTTAGAAAAAAAAATACCAACTGCCACCAGCGGCAGCGCACTTCGTGACGATGCAACAAGTATGTTCCAAGTAAACGCTTTTAACGTAAACAAATTTGTAGGCAACAGTACTTTATTTATCAACGATGATAAAATTGCACTTGGAAAAATCTTGTTCAATGATGCGGTACTTTCTAATGGAAATAACCGCAGCTGCGCCAGCTGCCATCAGCAATCACTCGCCTTTACCGATGGCTTAAGCAAAGCAGCAGGAATTTCAAAAGGACAATCGCTACTCAGGAATACACCAACTTTAACTTATGCTGGTTTGCAGCGCGGATTCTTTTATGATTTAAAAGCCGGAACCCTGGAAGATCAGGCGCTTGATGTGGTTCATCATAAACAGGAAATGAACGGTTCATTAACACAGGCTGCAACGAGAATCAATTCATCAAAAAATTACCTAACCTTATTTCAAAAAGCTTATCAGGATAAAACCACGAAAGCTGATCCATGGAAAATCCAGCATGCATTGGCATCTTATATCCGTTCGTTATCTCCTTTTAACTCCCGATTTGACCGCTACATGCAGGGAGATAAAAAACAGTTAAATCAAGAAGAAAAAGAAGGTTTTAATCTTTTTATGGGAAAAGCCAAGTGTGGAAGCTGTCATTTTGCGCCCTTATTTAATGGTACCCAGGCACCTCTCTTTATTAAAAGTGAAGCAGAAGTTTTAGGTGTACCTGCTACTACAGATACCTTAAAACCAAAAATAGATCCCGATCTAGGCCGATATGCCCTTTATGCTTACCCACAGTATAAACATGCATTTAAAACTTCAACCGTAAGAAATATCACTAAAACAGGTCCATACATGCACAATGGTGTTTATAAAACCTTAGAACAAGTGATGGATTTTTATAACCAAGGAGGTGGCGCTGGCATGGGGATCAATATTGAAAACCAGACTTTATCTGCTGATAAGCTGAACTTAAGCAAACTGGAGATCAAACAGATTATTGCATTTTTAGGCACACTGGAAGATCGTCCCTAAAATAGTCCTCTTTGCATCGAGGAGGGAAATCGTCAGCAATGACGACTTTTCTTTTAGAATACTTCAATGGTAGTTCATCTCAGGGTTTTATTGTCAGACAGATATTACGCCTTACAACAAATCCTTCAGCACAACCCAAACGTTTTCAGCCAGGATCTTATCTCCTTCGGCAGTTGGGTGTATACCATCGGCTTGGTTCAACCTGGGAACACCACCAACCTTATCCAATAAAAAAGGGATCAGGGCCATTCGGTTTTTCTTTGCCAGATCAGGAAACATATTTTTAAAATCGGCAGCATATTTTGCGCCCATATTGGGCGGAACCTGCATGCCAGCCAATACCATTTTAGCATCAGGGTATTTAGCCTTTACCCGATCAATAATCGCCTGAAGGTTTTTAACCGTTTGCGATACAGGCAACCCACGCAATCCATCATTAGCACCAAGTTCAAGTACAAAAATATCCACGCGCTGTTTAAGCAGCCAATCAATCCGCCCTTTTCCGCCAGCAGAAGTTTCGCCGCTTAAACCACCATTAATTACTTTGTAAGGCATTTGTAAAGAATCGATCCGATTTTGGATCAATGCTGGGTAAGCTTCCGTTGGATCGAGCCCGTAACCTGCGGTTAAACTAGTACCAAAAAAGAGGATATTCTTTTGCTCAGTAGGTACGGTAGCCGTTTTTTGGTCAGTCGAATCTAAAGTTTTATCGCTATTGCTTTTATTTTCGCGGTTTCCGCAGCTTAGCAGTACAAGGCTCAAAACAAATAGCCCCATTAATCGTTTTCGTAACATATCTAATTAATCTATATCTAATTTATTGTTTAAACCATTATCTTAACAGGCAGTGCCTGGTTATGTTTGGCCACAATCTATACGCAAACCCTAAAAATTCAGCTATTGGAAAGCATATTGAACATCCGAAATGTAAGCAAAATTTACCAAAGTGCCGGACGGGAACTCACCGTTTTGGATAACATTAATTTTTCGATAGGAGCTGGCTCAACTGTGGCCATAACAGGTCCTTCGGGAAGCGGAAAAACAACCTTACTTGGTTTATGTGCCGGATTGGACAGGGCCAGCAGCGGAACGGTTGAACTGAATGGTATTGCCTTAGAGAAATTGAATGAAGATGAAAGGGCAGCAATCAGAAATCAATATGTGGGTTTCATTTTTCAGAACTTTCAACTGTTGCCCACTTTAACGGCACTCGAAAATGTAATGGTACCTTTAGAATTAAGGGGAGCAAAAAACATCCGTGCCCATGCATTAGAGCTGCTGGATAAAGTTGGGCTTGCCGACCGTTCGCATCACTATCCCGTACAACTATCAGGTGGCGAACAGCAGCGCGTTTCGCTGGCAAGGGCATTTTCGAATCAACCGGCAATTCTTTTTGCAGATGAACCTACCGGAAACCTTGATGCAGAAACCAGCGAAAAAGTGATCAAATTGCTTTTTGATTTAAACAAAGATGCCGGAACCACATTGATTATCGTAACACACGATCTTGAATTGGCTGCCAGAACAGCTAGGAGCATTAAAATTAAAGGCGGCGTAATCATTTCAGACGAAAACCCTACTTATGCCTAAAAGCCTCCCAAAACAATCTATTAAGTTTTCATGGCTGTTTAAAATGGCCTGGCGCGATAGCAGGAAAAACCGTGCACGTTTATTGCTCTTTATTTCGGCTATTGTTTTGGGTATAGCGGCTCTTGTTGCAGTTTACTCGTTTAAAGATAACCTGCAAAAGGATATTGATTCACAGGCAAAAGAGCTTACAGGAGCCGATCTGGTTTTAGATAGCCGGAAAGGTGTAAGCAAAGCGATGCAAAAAATGCTCGATACACTTGGCGATGAACGATCGCAGGAGAAAACCTTTGCTTCGATGATCTATTTCCAGAAAGGTGGAGGCAGCCGTTTGGTACAAATGAAAGCATTAGAGGGAAATTATCCATATTACGGTACGATAGAAACCATTCCGCTAACCGCAGCAAAACACTTTCAATCGGGAAGAAATGCCTTGGTAGATCAAACCCTGATGCTGCAGTTTAATGCAAAAGTTGGTGATTCGGTAAAAATAGGCGATCTCAATTTTAACATATTGGGCACTTTAACAAAAGCTCCAGGCCAAACGGGTATTGGTGCAAGTATTGCCCCTACGGTTTATATTCCACTACAAACCCTCGATAAAACCAATCTGATTAAAACCGGAAGCCGGATTAATAACAAATTTTATTTCAGGTATAACAATCCATCCAAAATAGATGAATGGGTAAAAAAGCAGGACAGCAAATTAGAAAAAGAAGGTTTTGATGCCGATACAGTTGAATCGAGAAAAGAGCAGACCGGAAGATCGTTTAAAGATGTAAATCGTTTTCTGGCTTTATCTGGCTTTATTGCTTTGCTATTAGGTTGTGTTGGTGTTGGTAGCGCTATCCATGTGTACATCCAGGAGAAATTAAGTGCGATTGCCACGCTAAGGTGTTTAGGATTAAAATCCCGTCATGCCTTTTTAATCTACCTTATCCAGGTCTTTTTTATTGGCTTAATCGCTGCTGTTTTAGGGGCAGCTTTAGGCACAGGTATACAATTTTTACTTCCATTGGTATTGAAAGATTTTCTACCAATTGAGATTACCATGCAGGTTTCGTGGCCCGCCGTTGGCCAGGGTATTTTATTGGGTTTGATCATCTCGGTCCTCTTTGCCCTTCCATCACTTCTATCTGTTAGAAGGATTTCGCCATTAAATGCCATCCGGATATCTTTCGAAAAAGCAGCAGGAAAAAGAGATCCGCTAACCTGGCTGGTGTATCTGCTTATGGCAGTCTTTATTACAGCTTTTACGCACTTGCAGATGAAAACATGGATTCAAACGCTGGCTTTTACCGCAAGTATTGCCATCGCTTTTGTGCTGTTGATCATACTGTCTAAACTGTTGATGTTCCTGGTAAGAAAACTCTTACCCAATTCATCCAGTTATTTATGGCGACAGGGATTTGCCAACCTTTACCGACCGAATAACCAAACCTTAATGCTTACCGTTTCTATAGGCTTATCAACTGCATTTATCTGCACCCTGTTTTTTGTTCAGGGGATATTAATGAGTCGCGTTACACTTTCATCAGGCGCCAATCAGCCCAATATGGTGATGTTCGATATCCAGAATACACAAAAAGAAGGATTGGACAGTTTAACTAAAGCTTTCAAATTGCCATTAATGAACCAGGTGCCTGTAGTTACCATGCGCATTGAAGAAATTAACGGAAAGAAAGCCAGTGCAGATACCAGTAACAGAAGGGCCTATCGCAATGAGATCAGGGCTACTTATCAGGATACCTTAACCGCGGCAGAGAAAATTACGTCAGGTAAATGGATCGGAAAAATAAAACCCAACGAAACGGTTTATATTTCACTAGACCAGCGTTATGCCCAGCAGATTCATGTTGAGCTGAATGATAAAATCCTTTTTAATGTTCAGGGTATGATGATCCCCACGGTTGTTGGAAGTTTGAGGGAAGTAAACTGGAGCAGGATGCAGACCAATTTCAGGGTAGTTTTTCCGGCAGGGGTATTAGAAGAAGCACCACAATTTCATGTACTGATGACCAGGATACCATCGGGCGAAGTTTCAGCTCGTTTCCAGGGAGAAGTGGTGCAAAAATTTCCAAATGTATCGGTCATCGATTTAGATTTGGTATTAAAACTCTTAGATGAGCTGTTAAGCAAAATCGGTTTTGTGATTCAGTTTATGGCTGGCTTTAGTATGGTAACCGGATGGATTGTTTTAATATCTTCGGTATTAACCAGTAAAAACCAGCGGATAAAAGAAAGTATTCTATTGCGGACTATGGGTGCCAGTAGAAAGCAGATTTTAGCAATAAATGCGATTGAATATTTCTTTTTAGGCGCCTTTGCAGCTGGTGCCGGATTAATTTTAGCCATAAGCGGAAGCTGGGCATTGGCTAAATTCACTTTCGATGCGGCCTTTGTGCCTCCATTTGTACCAACCTTATTGTTGTTTGGTTCAATTGTAGCGCTTGTGGTAATTACCGGTGTGTTAAGTACGAGAAGTATTTTGAACCAACCACCGCTGAAGATTTTAAGGACTGAAAGTTAAGCGAGTCCAGCTGACAGTTTCAGCGTTCAATTGGCAATTTGCACATAACTGAAAACTATTAACCGCCAACTGAAAACTGTTTATACAGCTTTTGGCAAATTATAATACTTTTACATCATGATCAGATTAAACAACGATACCCCAAGCGACGTTCTTCAGGAGGTGAAAATTGGCGATATGGTAACCGATACCTTCAGCAAAACAGGCCTGGTAGAAAATATAGAGATTAGTGATGACGGCCTGTACCGGGTTTACGAATTTAATCTCGTTACCGGAAGGACCATTACCGTTAAAAAGTAAATTACCCTAACCCCTAACCAAATGTCATTATTGATCCTACTTTTCGGTATCCTGTTGCTTTTCGTGCTGATCTTGAAAAAGATTAACCCAATGATTGCCCTGATTGCTGTGGCAATTATTACAGGTCTTTTATTAGGCATGCCCGCTACTAAAGTGATGACTTCCATCAGCAATGGGATAGGCAGCACGCTGGGCAGTATGGTAATGGTTTTGGCGCTTGGCGCGATGATGGGCAAATTGATTGAGGATAGCGGATCGGCAAAAAAGATCGTTTTCATATTGATTGGCGCTTTTGGTAAAAAGAACATCCAATGGGCTGTGCTGTTAACTGGTTTATTGGTGGGGATTCCTTTATTTTACAATGCTGGTTTTGTGGTTTTAATCCCTTTGGTTTTTGCCATTTCTGCCACAACAGGATTATCAAAATTATACATCGGCATCCCGATGGCCACAGCCCTTTCGGTAACACATGGTTTTTTACCCCCTCACCCCGGTCCTGTTGCACTCGCTGGTATTTTCCATGCCGATATTGGTAAAACATTAATTTACGGCTTAACTTTAAGCATACCTATTGCGGTTATTGCCGGAATCTATTTCCCACGATTGATTCTCAAACGTGATCAATCGGTAACGGTTCAGCACTTCAGTATCAACGAAGAAGAGAACCTTCCTTCTGCTTCAAGAAGTTTTATTACCGCATTGTTGCCCGTATTCTTAATCATCGCTGGAACGATAGGAAGCAGTTTTAAAATAGATTACATTGGTAAACCGCTGTTTATATTTTTAGCCGATCCTACTGCTGCCTTATTAATTTCGGTTATTATTGCGCTGGCACTTCAAAAAACTTCCATTACAAAAGCGATGGAATCGTGTGCCGAAGGGGTTAAAAGCATCGCCATGATTATCCTTATTATTGCAGCTGGTGGTGCCTTTAAACAGATTTTGATTGATAGTGGTATGGGCGAAACGGTGAAACAGCTTACTGGCGGTCTAAATTTATCGCCATTATTACTCGCCTGGTTAATTACCGCATCACTTAGGGTAACCCTGGGATCGGCAACGGTGGCCGCACTAACCGCTTCGGGTATGGTACTCCCTTTAATTGGGGCCGGAGCACCCGCAGAGTTAATGGTATTATCAGTCGGCGCCGGAAGTTTAATGTTTTCGCACGTAAACGATACAGGTTTTTGGATGTTTAAAGAATACTTTAACCTTAGCCTGAAAGAAACTTTTAGCACCTGGACCATGATGGAAAGTTTGGTTTCTGTTTTAGGGCTTGTTGGAGTGCTGCTGCTTAACCAGTTTGTATAGGAAAATGAGTTGCCAACTTTTAATAGCCAAGTCGCTAGGAAGTTGACAACGCTTTCACCTATCGGTCGGTGTCTCACCGACCGAAACCCAATCAGCATACACAAAATAATAGTAGAATAATAGTTATCTTATTGGTCGGTGAGACACCAACCAATAGAAATAGAAAAAATATATTCAGCCCCAGTTAGAATGAAGACCAATTGATAAGATTTTTTTTTGGAAAGCAATTGCAGAAGCTTTTAGGTTAAAACAGCCCCGCTCCCGATTCTGCCAATTAGAAGGAATTGGCATCCCGCTCCGATCGGGTTTAGTGATCTTAAACAGTTCTACTATCCAGGGTAAAATAAACCCGACCGACAGCGTTATCCTGTCCTTCACAGGATTAAGCAAAGGGCGGGACTGGATGACCAGAAGCACCACAGGCACTGCTTTCCAAAAAAAATGGTCAACGCTATATCCCTCCATTTCGCTATGCTCCAGCCAGGATGAACGAATTGTTCCGTTAATTTTTCACCCTGTTCTTTTCTGCATCCGCACCAGAAGATTCATGTTTTGCTGGCGAAGAAAATGCCTTCCCAAAACGATAGCTATAGCTCAAAACAAAGTTCCTCGAATCTTGCTTGTTTGTCCAGCTGGCTTCGGTAGCTGCGAGATTATTAATTACGCCATTAAATATCCGGTTTCTGAAAATATCATTTGCCGTTAATTTCAAAGTACTTTTTGCAGAGAGTTTTTTCTGTACAGCTGCGCCAAACTCATGCACCGAACCCAGTAAAAACTGAACATTAGAAAGTTTACTCTGGTAACTCATGTTTATTTCTGCATTCCATGTCGGACTGATTTTAAACTGCACATTGGGGTTTGTTCTAAAATAACTGCCATTGGTAACCAAAAAACCAGTATAAAAATCTGTTTTTGAAACTATTTTACCAAACTCCATATAGGCATTTAATTTTGCCCATTTTGTAAGATCGATCTCCGCATTTACCGAAACATTGGCTACCCTTGTTTTGCCCACATTTGCAGGTCTACTGTAATAGGTGCCATTTAAAATTTCGATGGTTTCGTTCACTTCGTCCCTCACCCAGCTGTAGCTAAATGTGGTGGTAATCTTATTTTTAAAAATATGCGATAGTTCTATACTCTGTGTAAAAGAAGGCTTTAAAAAAGGATTACCGACATAATAGGTAAACTTATCCAACGGAGAAAAGAACGGATTAAGGTCCTGATAATATGGCCGGTCGATTCTTCTTCCGTAATTTAGTCCCAGTTGGTTGTTCCCAGCGGTATCCAGCTTATAAGAAAAATAAAGCGTTGGGAACAAACTGTTATAGGTTCTTTTAAAACTCGAATCGGGTTTGATCAGATTGCCCAACTGATGCCCATTAGAAACCGTGTTTTCATACCTCAAACCAGCCTGAAGCGAAAACCGCTTTCCTTCCCGGCTCATATTCAGGTAAACCGCATTGATATTCTCCTCATATAAAAAGTGATTGCTCTTTTCATAATCAGCACTCGTTTTTCCATTTGCCGTATTAAAGTAATCGGCAATGTTATCGGTTTTGGTATAAGCGGTTTTAACGCCTGCATCCAGCTTCCACTTATTTTCAAGTGGATGCGAATAATCCATTTTGGCGGTGTAAATATCAATATTTGAAGGCAAGTTGCCTGTTAAAATATCTTGGTATTTTAATGTTCCGCTAGGAAGATAACTAAAGTTGTAATAAGTTTGATCGGTTTGATTCCGGTAAAGCAGGTAATCAGCATCGAAGGTCAATTCTCGTCCTGCCTGCTTAAATTTGTGCCTGTAATTTAAATTTACGCCCGCATTCTGATATTTAATCTGATCGATATTTTCAGCCCTGATAACCGAATCTAACTGCATTGACGCATTAGACAAATTACTGGTATTGTTGTTTACCTGTTTAGAAATCCGGTTCATTCCGGTAAGCACTACGCCCCAGGTTGTGCGGTCAGATGCATAATAATCAAGCCCTGTTTCTAAATTAAAAGTGTTGCCATGTCTACGGAAATAAGAATTCTGATTAAAGTAGGATTTGGCACTACCATCATCATTTTTATATTTACGGTTCAGATCGAGATCGGTAAAACTATTATTGAGGTTATAACTCAGGTTTCCAAAAATGTTGATCTTATCCTTTCGGTAATTAAAGTTGAAACTATTGTTCGAGCGACTTAATTCGCCCTGGTTTAAACTCAGATTAATCCCACCATTAAACCCAGCGGTTTTGGTTTTCTTGGTTTTGATGTTAATTACGCCTCCGTTTCCTGCAGCATCGTATTTAGCAGGCGGATTGGTCATCAGTTCAATCTGATCAAGCGAAGAGGAAGGCAACGAACGCAGGTAATTTTCCAGATCGCCCCCCGATAAATAAGTTGGTTTATCATCAATAAAGATAGTCACCCCATTTTTGCCTTTCAGTGAAATTGCCCCGTTCTGATCTACGTTCACCCCAGGCGATTTACTCAGCACATCCAGTGCGGTTGTACCTGCATTCGAAATCAAAGCATCAACATTGACAACAGTACGGTCTATTTTCCGCTCTACAAAAGCTTTCTGCCCCAAAATATTCACTTCCTTTAAATTGGTTGCTCCAGCTTTAATCTTGATATCTGGCAATGCGATAACGGCATGGCTGGCAGTTAGCACCAAAGTATCGGTTTGGTATATTGGCGATCCGACCACCGATATTTTAATCAAATATTTTCCATAACCGAGCTTATCAAAACTGAACATTCCATCATTTTCAGTAAAGCTTGTTTTAACCAATGCCAAATCTTTAAGGAGTGCAACGGTTGCAAATTCTATATTTTTTCCTTCGGCATCCAATACACGACCATAAATTCTGGATTGTGGGGTTTGGGCTTGAGCAAAAGTAAGGGCAATATTTATCCATACGGCTAAAAAAGCCATGATCTTAAATTTCATGATGTGAATTGGATTAGCGCTTTTAGAACTTAGTTTTTGTTGTTTTCAATCAGGAAGTTATACATCAGCGAATGCTTATCGTTTTTCAAAAACCGTTGTTTGTACTTTTTCTGAACATCTGCATTTTGTTTTAGACCGTTTACAATCAGCTCATCTTTATTGAGCTTGTACGATAGTTTATTGGTACTGCTAATGATACCGTCTTTCATCAACTCCTGATTAATTTCGTTGGTATAATCATGTCCGTCTCCATTGGTTACGGTTTTCGAAGTAACGGTACGCTGTACACCTGTTCGGGTACTTGTCCTTTGGTTGTATACAGGGGGCATAGGCGGAGTTGGTGGTACTGCTGGAACTGCTGGAATTGCCGGCATGGCAGGGACCGCAGGAACCGCAACTGATGCCCTTGGCGCTCTAGGTGGGCGTGGCGGACGTGGTGCTCTTGGTACACGGTTTCCTCTACCCTCTTTATCATCCTGTGCCCATTTATCAGCGTCCTTTGTCCACTTGGCATCTTCTTTTGCCCATTTGGCGTCTTCCTCGGCCAATTTAGCATCCTCTTTTGCAAGTTTCTCGTCTGCTATCCTAAGTTTTTCGTCAGCAATTCTGGCTTTAGCATCTTCTTTCCGCATGCGCTCGTCTGCCACTGCCTTTCTAGCATCGTCTTTTCTGGCTTGCTGATCAGCAATTCTCGCTTTTACATCATCTGCTGTTTCATTGCGTTTAATTTTCTCATTTTCTGCCAACTGTTTCAATTGACGGTCCATTTTCGAATTGATTTCTCTTTCCAATTGATCGCCAGGTTTCCCTTCAACAGGTTTAGTTTTTTTTGCTGTATCCTGTAAAACTTGTATTGAGGTGGATATTTCTTTTCTGGTAACTGTTTTTGCACGGCCAACGCTTTTAAAAGCAGCACTGCAAACCACTACCGATACCAGGGCGATGGTTAATATAGTCTTTTCCATTTTGTTTAAAGTTGAATTGGTGTTGAATAACATCCTGCTTGCTCTATGCAGCAGGCTACCCTTCTTACCCGTTATGGCCATAGCATAAGCAGGTGCACGCTGCTTAAATTCCTGGCACACAATGAGGGCCTGAACGTAGTTTTTGCGATCGCTTACACAGGCAATGGCCAAATCATCGCAGCAATGTTCGCGTTCTGTTTTTATTAATTGTGATACCCAAAGTACCGCTGGGTTAAAGAAGAAAACGATTTCGATAAAACTTTGTAATAGGTTCACCAGGTAATCTTTACGCTTAATGTGGGCCAGTTCGTGAGAAAGAATCGCCTCAACCTCGGCATCTGACAGGCCGCTAAGCAAACCTAATGGAACCAGAATTAAGGGTTTAAAATGACCCACAACCATTGGCGCCTGCGCAATACCCGACTGCACCATTTTAACTGGTTGACTTAAACCTAATTTTTCAGCCAGCATAGCTAACTTTTCATCCCATTTTTTACCCGCAGCATAGGTTTTATGCTTACGTAAATGATATACACCATTTAAACCTACCATTAACTGAATGCTCTTTCCACATATAATTAAAAACCAGATCAGTACAATCTGATAAGCATACGCATTCCATAAAGAAAGAATTTTGTTCAATCCCGAATACATATCGTGTTGCACATTTGTAATTACGGGCTGATTGGTAACCCCACTAGAGAGATTGATTACAACCTGATCAGCCTCGGCGCCTATAGGTTTTTGCAGTTCTGTGTAAAAAGTGAAGAATATAGCCACAACGAACAACATCAAACAAATGGTGAGTAGATTATAGCGTGTTGAAGCGCTTGCTTTTCGGGTAGTAAACATAACCAAACCAGCAAGCAAGGCTAATATTACCCCAAGCCATAACGAGTGGAATAAAGTAGCACCGAGGGCATGAAGCCAATTTTCGGGTAAAAGGTTAATTAACTTAAATTCCATCATTGTGGTTCTTTAGAATCTGTTATTATTAATTATTCCATGCTATCCAATAGCCGCTTTATCTCTTCTATCTCCTGTTTAGAGGTTTTCTCATTACCCAAAAGCTGCATCATTAACTGCGAAGCAGATCCTTTATATAGGGTATTTACAAAACGATCTAACAACTGGACTTTGGTTTTCTCTTCAGCTTCAACAGGAATATAAATGTGTTTCATTTGGCTTTCATCACGTTTTAATATTCCTTTCTCGGCTAAGATCTGCATCTGCTTTAAAGTTGAGGTATAATTCACCTCGCGCTGCTCGTTCAATTTATCGTTTACAAACCGAACTGTAGATGGACCAAACTCCCATAACACCTGAAGAATTTCTAATTCAGCTTTAGTAGGTTCAGGTAGATTATTTTCAGTTTGATTACTTTTCATATTCTAAAGGTACGATGATTTTCGTACGATGCAAATATTATGTTCATTATTTTTTTTACAAAAACAACTAAAGTGCTGATTTTTAATTAATTAAAAATTATTTATTATTTAAAGCCTAGACAGGCAGACATTGAATCTTTAGAATCAAGCAATTTTATTAATCCAACCAGATCTAACAAGTATAAGCAACTTTCGAATGGGATATGGCTTTGACAACAATCATTAATCGCTTTAATTCTTATCAATGAAAATAAGGGAATGCTTAAGCAAATTTGAGAATCAAAATCTATCCTATGTCGCATATTTCCGTTTGCTCTTACCTTACGCAATCTATTTATAATTAAGATGGCAGATAAAACGAACAATATTTCAACCTTGTTTATTACCTACCTGATATTAACAACCGTTTTCCTTGTGCTATTGATCGGCTTTGGAGAAGATTATTTTTTTGCTAGTTTTAATATTGAAATCTTTACCCTTTACGATTTTGGCGACCTGGCCTCCTCACAGAGAGGATTAAGCTATTTGGAAAAATCAGCTCTTTTAGTCCTTTTGCCTTTAATTATCACAATATCCTTTATTGTGCACTCCTGGATCTGCGATACTTCTACCATAAGTCGTACAAGAAACGCCGCTTTTGTCATCGGTCTATTGCCATTCGCATTTTTACCTGCGCTGATCAATTTCCAAGAAATGAAAATGTCTATTTTATTAATCTGCATCTCACTTACGCTTTTGCTTTGCCTTTGGATTGTTCTTTTTCACATCAGGATGTTCCAGTTTAGTTACCTATCTTTCCATTTATTCGCAAGCTGCTGTCTTTTAACCATATTCACTTCAATTAACCGGATCGATGTTGATATTCAGCATTGTTTAAACAACACAAAAAAAGATAGCACTTTCGAAAAATTAGATTCGGTTACCATAAACAGTCCGGTTATTTTTGTAGGCAGTACCTCGTCCTTTAATCTTTACTACTCACCTACACAGCACAGAAGCATCATTGTACCAAAAAATAATTAAGAATCGTTTTAAACAATCAAGTTATTTAACTTTATATTTAAATAGATTAAATTTAAATAATTACATATGATACATATGCAGCTGTACACATTCCATATAAATAATAATACTAAATCGCTTTACCTAAATAGCCCCTAAAAAAACACTAAATGTTCCATTATTGACCACAATCAACAATCAATTTGACAATTATCAATCTAGTTATGCGTATTTATGCTCATTTTTATTGGATATTTGTCTATTAATCCCTATAAAAACCTTTAATAAATGCCTTTTTTAAAAATGCTTGTTAAAAAACTGTATCATTTTTTTAACAAAGCCTGTAGCATTATCTACACTTCTGTCAAGATAATTTTTCCACCCACCGACTGAAGTTTTTTGCTATCTCTATTATTTCCAATTGTCTATCTTCTTTCTCGCAGACCTTAATTTAGTCTATCGAAAAGCTTTAAATAACGTAACAAAAAGGTCCAGAAATCAGGTTTAACACCTGTTTTGCCAATCTAAAGGAAACTATTGCCTTCAGGATTAAACATAAAATTTAAATGGAGGGATCTAAAATCTTGATTATACTTGAGGATTTCGATCTAAGGATAAAAATCACCGAAATACTAACAATCGGGAAATACAATGTAAAATTAACAAATAGCGGTAAGCAAGCAATCGACATTATCAGAAAAAGTCCGGTAGATGTAATTATTTCGGAGGTAAATGTAGCTGAAATGGACGGAATTGGGGTATTGCGTGTTGTTAATAAATTTATGGAAACTGCGGGTATCAGTTTTATTATGATATTGAACAATCAGGATTACGACCTTGCCCGCAGAGTGATGGAATTGGGCGCAGATGGCTACCTCATGGCTCCTTTTGATGATGGCGAGCTGCTTAATCATGTTGAGGTAAAGCTCAGAAAAAAAAGGCTTCAA
The DNA here is from genome assembly GCF_011759615.1 of Pedobacter sp. SG908. Lineage (NCBI taxonomy): Bacteria > Pseudomonadati > Bacteroidota > Sphingobacteriia > Sphingobacteriales > Sphingobacteriaceae > Pedobacter > Pedobacter sp. SG908. Next base: position 382,132 of record NZ_JAAOYY010000001.1, on the reverse strand, counting down.
CATGAATTATTTTTAAACCGGCATACTCAATTAAAAAATATCCATAAAAGTGGAGATGAATTATCCTGGTTAAGATCAAGGTTTGAAGGTTGTTTGCCAAGATCTTTTAAAAAAAACCAGGTTCTTTATTATAGGGGAGAAAGGAGATCGCTCGGATTACATTACATTTTATCAGGAAAGATAAAAACCTATGTCGCTGATTCAGCCGGCAACATATTTATCACCGGCATTTATGGCCCGCACGAATATTTCGGCCTTCAGGGCGCACTATTAGGCTCTGAAAATAAGGAAATTGCAGAAGCCATCGATACTGTTGAAATACTGACCATCCCTTACACCGATTTCCAGAATTTAATTACAGACTACCCAGACATATTCAGCTTTTTTGCTAAAGCTCTTGTTCATAGCCTGAATAACCGTGATGAAAAGCTACTGAATATCGCCTATTACTCTGTAAGGAAGAGGATAGCAAAGGCAATTATTGAACTGACTAAACTAAACCACGAGTCTGCAGAGAATAATAGATTTATACTTCCCAGATACGATTTGGCATGCTTGATAGGCATTGCAACAGAAACACTGAGTAGGGTGCTTGGAGATTTCACAAGAGAAGGCTTAATTGAAAAAGACGGAAATAACATTATTATACTGGATATGAACGCTTTGAAAACAATGAAAAATTAGCATACTTTATCTGGAATATCCACTTGGAAACTTATCGTTTTGCCCACATCACCGCCTAGTTTTGGCGATGAGTAAGATCAAGATACGTCTTGATCAAAATCAGAGGAAAATTAATTTTTAATACAGAATTTAGTTGTAGCCGATCTTAAGTAAGATTAGCCCAATACCAAAAACGATCGTCGCACAAAAAAACTAAATCGATTTATTTATGTGCGAAGATGTTCCAAAGCTGATGCTTGGGGTAGATGAATTAGTTTTCAACTGGTCTTACCCCATAGCACCTTGCAGTGCCGTTAAAACCTATGAAGGAGAAAGAGCCGATGATTGGTAACTGACAAGAAATTATACCCTTTTAATTCGGGTGAGGATTTGAGCCTTTGAGCATGATCGGTTTGTAGATGCGATTTACCCAATAAAAAACATCAATATGTTAACCACAAAACTTAATTAAATCAATATGGAAGTAGGCTACATCAAATATTTTTTAAAGATATTTCTTCCATTGTTAGATCGGAAGAAAGATAGAGCAGCTATTCGCTTTATGTACAGACATACAGCTTTTCTCAGCATTCGCAAAGGAAAAACGCTTTTTAAGCCAAACAGCTCATCTGCTAACGGTAACATTATAATTGTAGCAGATGGCCTGGTTAATGGCTATTTAGTGAATGAAGAGGCCGAGCAGACCAATATATGGTTGGGCGCGAAAGGTAGCGTATATATCCCGAATGGTTTTAAACAAACAGATGGTAACTTCAATCTTTTTGCCATACAGGATACTATTGTTTTTTTGATAGACCAAACTGAGCTGGAGGAAGGCTGTGCATGGTACCCTGTTCTTGATTCATTATTTAATGATTATCTTCTCCAAACTGCCATATCTGATGTAAACAATAGAAACATCTTATTTAGACTGCAGAATACTGAAAACAGAATATCGCTATTTAAACGTATTTATCCTGGACTATTTGACCAGATCCCCACTGACCTGCTTCTCTCTTATCTTGATATTGATTTAAGCTTAACACCTAAGCAAAACTTGCAAATAAATAATGTATATAGCATAGATATAGAGACTAATTTTTAAGATCAAAGATTAAAAAAAGTAATTTCTCTGTTGGGCAATCACAAAAATGCTGTTGAATACTGCAGGATATAAACCGCATCTATTCAACAGTGCGCCTAATTAAAAATATCATCATTCATTAAGCATAATATCTCCAGATGGTATTTTCAACCTATCTCTTGTCTTTATCGATCTGAAACTTGACCAGGGAGTAGTACCAGATTAACCCTGGGTATTTTATTGGACGGAATACTTTTCTTGGTACAAAGTGGAATACAAGGCCGACCTGATTATCATATCTTAAAGGCAAAGAAAATGACTTCCACTTTCGATGACATTTTTATGGGGCTTTTTACCCTCAAGCCAATGGCCATTATCCAGTTTGGAGTATTGCTTTTGATCATCACCCTGATTATGCGCATTATATTTTCACTGTTTGCTTTTATGCTCGAAAAGGATAAACTTTATGTAATAATTACCTTAATTGTGCTAGCAATTATTCTAGGCAGCACTTTTGGCGGCTTAAAAATATAGCAACTTACCTCATTTCATACGGTATACATAAAACTTTGTAATATCCCATAAATAAATAACCATAGGAAAAGCCAAAATCTCCTATGGTTATCAACTTTAGTATTAAAAAAGATCGCTTTATCCTTTAAGCTGTTTAACTACTGCAATAATATCCTCTTCTCCATATTTTGAGGCTGCCGCTTCGAAAGTATCCCGTGCTGTTTTAGCCAATGGCGATGAAATACCTTCTTCTTTTGCTAGGTTCAAATCTTTTACAATATGTTTAAGGGCGAAAGCAGCTTTGTAATTATCCGCAATAATAGCATCACCTTTAATTTTGGTAAAAATATTGCCAATGGCTGCATTATTAATCAATTCTAATAAATCTTCGGTTCTAATCCCTTGTTCATTAGCAAACAGAACAGTTTCGGCCAAGCCCTGTGCATACAAGGCCAAAAGTGAATTGATAGCCAGTTTTGCACTGTTACCCGCACCATTTGCACCAACAAGTTTGGCCAGTTTTCCCATTTTTTCGAGGATAGGTTTTACCTGGTTAAAAGCAGATTCTTCACCTCCGACCATAATCACCAACTGACCGGTTTCTGCTTGCTTCACACTCCCTGAAACTGGTGCATCTAAATAAAAATTTCCTTTTGCTTTGCACAACATGGCCATTTCTTTTGAAATTGAAGGAGAAACCGTGCTCATATTCACGATAATCTTGCCCGAAGTTTCTTCACTAAAAAGCCCTTCTTCTCCTTTAAAAATCTGATCAATTGCGGCATCATCAGATACCATAATGATTACTACATCAGTAGTTACAATCAGCTCTTTAGGTGCTTTAGCAATTGATGCGCCCATTTCTTTCAGCGAAACTTCTTTATCCTTGCTCCTGTTGTAAACCGTAACCGCATAACCTCCTTTTATCAATTGTTCTGCCATCGGGATTCCCATATTCCCTAACCCGATCCAGCCTATTTTTGTTGTATTCATTTCGTCGTTTTTATGATAAACAAATGTGCCAAAGAAAAAGCTGAAATTCTTAAACGCTACGTAAAAATGATACGATGAAATAATTATCTGAGTGAGCTACTTAAAAATACTAATTTTTTTAGTAAATTAGCACTATATTAATTACCAAACCATATGGCCAGCCTGCTTAAAGATTTATATTCACCTGCTTTTTATGATAGATTAACGCATGCGTTAACTGTTACCATACCAGGTTTCGAAAAAGAGATATTTATCAAAAAGATTTTCACGCCCGAATTTGGATCGAAAGAGCTAAAAGAACGGATGAAGCACACCTCGAAGGTATTACACGATTTTTTACCTGAAGATTATCCTCAAACGATTGTGCTCATTAAAAAAACAATTGCACAATTAAGGATTCAGGGTATTGGGGAAGATGGGCTAGCTTATATGTTTTTACCTGATTATATCGAAACCTATGGTATTGATGATTTAGAAGGTTCAGTTGAAGCACTCGAATTTGTTACACGATTTGTAAGCTGCGAATTTGCCGTTCGTCCTTTTATTTTAAAATACGGAAATGAGATGATTTTAAAGATGCAAAAATGGTCGCTGCACGAAAACCATAAAGTGAGAAGGCTCGCCAGCGAAGGCAGCCGTCCGCGATTACCTTGGGCCATGGGTATTCCATTTCTGAAAAAAGACCCGACATCCATTTTACCGATACTGGAAAACCTTAAAACAGATCCGTCTGAATATGTAAGGCGGAGCGTTGCCAATAGCTTAAACGATATTGCTAAAGATCATCCCCATGTTGTTTTAAATATAGCTAAAAACTGGTCGGGCTTGGGGGCCGAAACAGATGCTATTATTAAACATGGTTGCCGTACGCTACTTAAACAAGGCCATGCCGATATCCTTAAACATTATGGATTAGACGATGCAGGAATTTTATTAAAAGATTTCAAAATCTTAAATCCTCAGATCAAAATTGGTGAAAGTCTGGAGTTTTCGTTTTCTATCCTTAATGAAAATCCTTTCGAACAAAAAGTGAGATTGGAATATGCTATTTACTATAAAAAGCAAAATGAACAGAATACTAAAAAGGTGTATAAGATTTCTGAGCGAATTTATCCTGCAGGTGCAACGATAAACATTCTCCGAAAACAAAAATTCGTACTGATTACTACACGTAAATTTCATCTAGGCAACCATCAGATTTCGATAATTATTAACGGTGCCGAAAAAGACATTTCACAGTTTGAATTAATGGCTTAGTTTAGATTTTAATTCATCGAGTAAGGCGATCTGCTTTTCGTTAATGTATGTAATGGCATCGCTGTAAGTAAACCAATCAGCTTTATCTATCTCTGCAAAACTTTGCTTTTTACCCGAGCGGGGTGGCCATTCCATTTCGAAAGTATTACTAACAACTGCTGAAGGATCAAGATCTCCTTCCACAGCCCAACACAGTACTTTTTTTTCTCCTTTTTGTACAACAGGCGTTAATTCAATGAAATTTCCGGTTAAGCTTTCGCCGGTCTCTTCTTTAAATTCGCGGATGGCAGCCGTTAAAGCTTCTTCACCTTCGTTCAATTCTCCTTTTGGCACTGTCCAAAAGCCAAGATCTTTCTTGGCAAAGAACGGCCCGCCCGGATGAACAAGAAAAAATTCCACCTGCTGATCTTTTCTTCGGAAAAGCAATATTCCGGCACTTTGTTTCATAAGGGTAAGGTATGCATTTGGAATTGAAAAGGAATTGAGTTTGTCTTAACATCTTTCGGCAAAGATCCTGAAACAAGTTCAGGATGACGATAGTCTATTTGAATTTACCATGTCTGATCTCGCGTTACGTCATGCCGAACTTGTTTCAGCATCTGTTTTGCAACACGAGCTCTTGATTAAGTTCACTAACACAAAACTGTTTAGAATGATGATATGTAAAATAGATCTACAGTTTGTTGCGATAAAAAAGCAGCCAGTTTTTTTTAAGTCCTGGCTGCTTTATATCATCTGGTATGAGGAGTTTTTGTTGGAGGCGTTTTTACAACAATCCGTACAAACCGTGAGCGTAGTTCCTTAATGAAGATGATACCGTTTTCATCTTATCAGGAGATGGGCCTTTTACCTTATAGGCTTCCGGATGAAGTTCTAAAGGCTGTTCGTTAACTTGTTCTAATGTGCTTTTATTGCTTAATGTAGCATGCTGTTCTTCGCTTAATTTTAAAGGTGCCATGATCTTGAAATTTATACTAGAACAACAGGATTATCTGGAATAAGTTTGCCGTTTTTTGTAATTTTTTAAATTATTTTCCAAGACTCGAAATCCAGTTTTCGGTAGCCAAAATTTTAACCGGTACGGCCGAAGCAACGATTTTCAACACCTCTCCGCCATTAACTTCCTCTTGTGTGAGCTTATAGTTCTTTTTGTAAGGCTCCATTACAGAGAGCGCAAACCCTTGTTCTTAAACCCGATTGCAGCAAACACGGAGTGCAACGCAGTAAAGCGGAACTACAAGCTGCCAAAAATTACAGCACAGTCACTTTCAAAAAACAATGCATAAAAAAGCCGCCCCAAATGTTAAGCTGGGGCGGCTCTGAATAATTCTATCTAATTATTTAATATTAACTGGAACAGAAATTTTATCCCATTCTAAAGCAAAGCCACTTTTGGTAATTTTGTAAACCAAACGTTCTTGTGTAGCTTTTAACGCTTTGGTTTTAACATCAACACGCAAAGCATCTTTAGCTTCTTCGTATTTGTAAGCACCCCATTGTTTTGGTTCTTTGTTAAAGATAGCTGTCCAGATTCCGCTTTCTTTAGGGATTAAAAAGAAGCTGTATTTTCCAGCTGCCAAAGCTTTTCCTTCAACTACAATATCTTTATCGGTTTCGAAAGTAGTAGCCTCGTTTGCACCTGCACGCCACACTTTATCAAAAGCTTCTAAACCGCCCCAGATTTTACGCCCTTTTACTGCAGGACTGCTGTAGTTGATGGTAATGGTTGCACCCTTAACTTTTCCTGTTGTTGTGGCCGCAGGACTTGGCTTAGGCTGCGCATCTTGTGCCATTGCACTTACAGAAATGGTAATCGCCGTAAATAGCAATGTAATAGATTTAATCATCGTTTTCATAGTATTATATTTATCTGTTTTTGTTGTTTTTAATTTTACGAATTTATAGCTTTCGGTTGATAAAAACTATAATTCTAGTATCTAAAAAAATGTGCAAAACTTCACTGTTTTTTTGAATTCATTTCTCACCTATAGGCCAAACCACTTTATTTCCTCCTTCCAACGAATCTGATTACCGAGCCCTGTCCATTATGAAACAAACCTTCTTTCAGTTCAATTTCCCTTTCTTCCAGCACCAGAATCTCATAATTTTCGAAATCAGCTCTTATTTCTTCGATTGAGAATAACATATCGATTTCTTTTGGTCCTCCAACTTTTTCGTTTTTGGCAAGATAATCAAGATGTTTCTTACTAAAAGCTTCGAAAATAAGCAAACCGCCCTTGCGTAAATAATTGCTCAGTGTTTTGTGGTAAGTTGATTTAATTGCCGATGGGAAGTGTGCATAAATTAAGGCAATGGCATCAAACTGTTCAGTTTTATAATCCAGCTCCTGGAGCTCGCCCACCTGGTAATCAATACTAACGTTATTGTTTTCTGCGAGTTGAAGTGCTTTGTTTTTTCCTTCAATACTGATATCAAAGGCCGAAACCTTCCAACCGAGTTTAGCGGCAAAAACAGCATTTCGGCCTTCTCCTTCTGCCGGAAAAAGTATTGTTCCGGTCTCGAGCTGTATCAACTGCTCTTTTAAATAGTTATTCGGCTGTTCGCCATAAGCAAACTCATCGGTACTGTATCGGTCATTCCACCTATCAACCCAGGCTTCGTTCATATTTAGCGTTATCTATTTTGTCGAAAATAAAGGTATTAAATTTTAGGCTTGCACTCGGAGAGCAAATATCTGCTGCAAGTAAAAATTAAGTTTAGCTGTCGACTGCGATTTTTGGGTTAGAAAACAACAGGCCCATTACCGAGAACATAATTACTGCTGCTGCGCCGATTACATTGAGCCAAAGGAATGAAACAATATCGAACTCATATACAGCGACAACGGCAATTTCGGATAAGATAGCCGCAATAAATACGATAGGTCCGTTTATCTTTTTAAAATAAAATGCCACCAGGAAAATACCTAGGATTGGACCATAAAAAAGCGAGCCCAGTACATTAACAGCTTCAATTAACGAACCCATCTGTGTAGCAAACATGGCAACAGCTATCGAAAAAATGCCCCAGGCCAAAGTGTGTAAACGGCTGTATTTTAGTTCGGTTTCATCGTCTACTTCTTTTTTACCAAAAATGAGGTGCACATCTTTTAACGAACATGCAGCCAGCGAATTCAGCGCTGCAGAAATAGAACCCCAGCTGGCCAAAAAGATGACGGCGAAAAGCAGGCCGATCATCCCAACCGGAAGGGTATTCTTTACGAAGTATAAAAAGATATAATTGGTATCGGTTTTCTCCGCATTGTAATTCGATTTGTTGATGGCCTCTTCTACCCTGCCGTGCAGTTCTTTCACCTGCTTTTGGGTCGATTTAAAGTTTTCTATCGAAGAATTTAAAGATGGTAATTGCTTTTCCTTTTCTACCAGAATACGTTTTGATTGCTGGTTAAATTTCTGCGCTAAAGCATCGTGTTCTTTTTCGAAAGCTGCCGCTTGTTGAGGCTGAGTTTCTTTTAAATATTGATAGGAGCGTTCATTGAAATAAATCGGCGCCGGCTTTAATGAGAAGAAAGCAAACAACAATGCACCGATCAACAGGATGGCGAACTGCATCGGGATCTTAACCAGTCCATTCAACAGTAATCCCATTTTAGCATTGGTATTGTCTTTCGCGGTAATGTATCTTCCCACCTGGCTCTGATCCGTCCCGAAGTACGAAAGTGCAAGGAAAAAGCCTCCAATTAAACCACTCCAGATATTATATTTATCTTTCCAATCGAATCCGGTGGTAATTACATTTAATTTACCCGATTTCCCGGCCAGGTAAAGTGCATCTTTAAATCCGATTCCATTAGGCATATGCTGCACCAAAAGATATCCGGCAAAGGCCATTGTTCCTAAAATGATCAAAAACTGCAGTTTTTGTGTATGCGCAATTGCTTTTGCACCACCAACATAAGTATAAATCAATAAGATTCCTCCTGTAAGGATATTGGTTAAATAAATATTCCAGTTTAAAACGCTTGAGAGGATAATACTTGGGGCATAAATGCTAATGCCGGTTGATAATCCCCGCGAGAACAGAAATAACAATGAAGTTAAAACCCTTGTTTTTTTATCGAAACGGTTCTCTAAGTATTCGTAGGCCGTATATACATTCAACTTTTGAAAAATCGGTATGAAAGTAATGCAAATAACAATCATTGCCAGCGGCAAACCAAAATAATACTGCACGAAGCGCATGCCATCTGTATAAGCCTGGCCTGGTGCTGACAAAAAAGTTATGGCACTGGCCTGTGTAGCCATAATACCCAATAACACAATGTACCAGGGCATTTTATTATCGGCCTTTAAATAGGAAGCATTGCTTTTTTGCCCGCGACCAATAAAAACGCCGTAAGCTACAACAGCAAGCAAGGTGAATATCAATACTGCCCAATCGATATTACTCATGACCAGAATTTAGTAAACAGATAATAAAATACAATCTGGAACAGTAGCGCCAAAGCGAGCAAAATATACCAGGTATTCCAGTTTTTGAATCGATTTTTCATCACTTTCCAGCTGATAAAAAGTTAAAGAACAACCTGGCTGCACCAACGTTTCCGGCAGGCAGTTGCCTGAAAAATGCCAAAGGGGTGTAAATGAAGTTCCCTTTGCCATATTTAGCATAAAGCGTTGATCCTTGAAGCGGCTCTTCATCTGTATCGTGCATTTCGAAAAGCGGTTCGTATTTGGCATCCCATTTATCTGGAAAATAAGCGCCACGCTCCTGTACCCAGCCTTTAAAATCCTCCGTGGTAATTTTATTTGGATAGTTTAACAGCTTATGTTCAGGTTTCAAAAACTTAACCTCGGCATTTTCTTCGGTTACCCTTTTACCACTGATGCTAAAGGGATAAATACCGAAATCCTGAAGTGCCATATCCTGTGTGGTATTGTACTGCATTACAATGTTTCCACCGTTTTCTACATAACTACGCAAAGCAGTTTGCCAGTTTTTAATTCTTTTCTCAGTATTGATTACCCTTACTCCGGTTACCACAGCATCGTAACTTGCCAGTTTTGCCGGGTTTAAGATATCCGCTTCTGTGAGTACATCAACTTGTAAACCTGCCTGCCTTAAAAACTCGGGAATTAGATCTCCGGCTCCTTCAATATACCCAACTTTTTTCGCCAATACTTTTACATCTCCCTTAATCAACCACGTTGCGGCGGGAACAAAATACTGCAGGGTTGGCAAATGAGGGTACTGAATTAATACCTGTCCTTTTGAATATTCATTCGCTTCTGAAGAAAAAACTGCTTCGAGTTTATTCTGGCTGCTTTTTATTTTGGCAAGATCTTCAACCGGAATCAGAAAATCTTTAGTGGTAATGGTATTCTCGGCAAGGTTAATTCCCTGAAAAGTTTTAATTACCTGGTTACCGATCTTGAAACTCACTTTACCGTAATTAATGTTCTTATTGGCCTTTAAGCGAAGGCTAACATTTAAAGCTTCTTTTTCTTTAGCGAAATAAACAGGTTCACTAAAACTTAAATCAAGCGGGGGAATAATCCTCAATGTTTCTACAACATCACCTTTAACAGGATCTAATTTTTTATACGATAAAGGCAATTTGATCTCAAATTTTTCCGATTCGATTTTTAATGATAATAGCACATTAACGGGCGATTGCATTTCTGGAAGCCCGATTAAAGTATCGTTAGCTACACTGAATGTAGCCGCATCTTTTGCAGGCTTGGCTAACCAGTAAGGCTCAGTAGGTGCAGCATCTGCAGGAATTTGGATTTTACGTTCAAGGGTTATCAGCGAATCGTTGGTAAGCTTTCTATTTAAATTATCTGTTTGGTTTAACCAATTCACACTTTCTACCGTTACAGGAGTAGCCGATCTTGAAATTAAGTTTAAACGAAAATTATAACTGCTGCCTGCAATCGCTTCAGGTTGATTGGTAACCACCTCGCCCATAAAACCTATACAGCTTAAAATGATGTTATCGATTGCGGCAAGTTTATCTTTCCTCAACGCTACATCCTGCAATTCTGCAATTTTCTTCCTTAACATCAACAGCCCGTGCAGGCTTTTATCGGGTTGATTGTAATTAAATGATAACAATATAATATCAATCAGTTCATCAATATCGCCTATACCTTTATCCGACCAGTTGACACTTAATCCGTCAAAAAGAGTTCTTTTGGCAGGATCGCCCAAAACATTGGTAAAATATTCGGAACGTACACCGGCTACTGATTGTGTTCCTGCCCCCTGACTTTTATGCAAGCTCCTGCTTAATCCGGCTAACTCGCCATACCCCATTCCCAACTGGGCATCATACTGTCCAACGGTAACCTTTAATTGATTTTCGGCTGTTGTATTAACAGCACCAAACCTAAAGGTGTTCCATAACAATCTTTTTGGCTGCCAAACAGAAACGTACTTAAGCTGATTAGGAAACATATTTTTATCGGCAGCAGCCTTAAAGGCCTTCTCGGCAACAACTGCAGAAGCCGCATGTTGCCCATGCCCCGCAGCAGCAGTTGGCGGAAAACGGCAGATAATCACATCAGGTCTGAATTTTCTGATCACCCAAACCACATCGGCTGTAATACTATCAGCATCCCACTGTTTAAAAGTATCGCTGGTATTCTTAGAAAAGCCGAAATCAATCGCCCTGGTAAAAAATTGTTGTGCGCCATCTAATCTACGGGCTTCCAGGAGTTCGTGTGTCCTGATCAAGCCCAATGCTGCACCTTGTTCGGTACCCAAAAGGTTTTGCCCGCCATCTCCCCTGGTAAGCGATAAATAAGCTGTTTCTACATTCTGATCGTTAATTAACCAAGAAAGTAAACCAGTATTTTCATCATCGGGATGGGCCGCCAAATATAAAACCTTAGGCAGGTGTTTCAATGTTTTAAGTTCTCTATAAATCTCCGAAGATTTTGCAGGGCGAACTTGTTGCGCCGAACAGAACATTACCGGTAAACATAGCGTGAATATGGCAGTTAATCTTTTAAACATACTATTTGTTTTGCGAAATTCAAATATGCTCAAAAAGCTTTTACTTTAGTGCCTCCGAAACGAAAAAGGTACAAAAAATGGCGTTTCTCCGATTTACAATATCTTAAAAACAGATTCGAGCAAATGGATGTAAAGCGTTATGCCTTCTTCAATTTCTTCAATCAGTACAAACTCATCTGCAGTATGCGACCTGGCTGATTCTCCAGGTCCCATTTTTACAGAAGGCATTGTCAGCCAACCCTGATCGGAACTGGTAGGGGAAACATAGGTTTTTCTGCCAAGCGCTATTCCGGCCACTACCAGCGGATGTAACACATCGATATTGGAAGGATGAAGCACATTAGGGCGAACGTTAAAACTGCTTAAAGTATGGTTGATGATGACATTTAGGATCTCGCGCGGGGTATAATTGTGATCGAAACGGATATCGACCGTAAAATGGCATTCGCCCGGTACAATATTGTGTTGCAAACCTGCATTTATTTCTGTAACGGTCATTTTTACCGGAGCAGGTAAATCGTCTTCAATCGGAAACTGAAAATGTGAAAACCAATCAATATCCTTAATGGCTTTGTAAATGGCATTGTCACCTTCTTCACGTGCGGCATGTCCTGATCGGCCTTTGGCTACACAATCAATTACCATCGAACCTTTTTCGGCTATAGCCATTTGCATACCTGTTGGCTCGCCTACTATTGCAAAAGAAATGGGTTTAAGGTCGTCCAGAATACTTCTGATGCCGTTTAAACCCGAATTTTCTTCTTCGCCAGTGGCTGCCAAACATAAATTGAAAGCGAGATCAGTCGATTCGTAAAAATAAATAAAGGTAGAGATTAGCGATACCAGCGAAGCACCTGCATCGTTACTGCCCAAGCCATGTATTTTTTCATCATAAATTATGGCATGGAAAGGATCTAATGTATACTGCTCATTCGGTTTTACAGTATCGTGGTGCGAGTTAAGCAGAATAGTCAGTTTTGCATGGTCGAAATACTTATTGTAGCACCATACATTATTGTTTTTGCGAATGGTAGTAATGCCATGTTTAGCCAAATGCAATTCTATTTTATTTGCAGTGCCCTGTTCTGAACCACTAAAAGATGGTATGGCAATTAAAGCAGACAAAAGTTCTATCGCTTCATTGTATAAGTGGTTTAAATCAGGATGACTGACTAGTTGTTTTTCTACAGTATTCATAACGGTTTATTAAATGCTTTTAAGGTTTAGGTTTTGTTTCAATTGTAGGGTATTTTCTGCACTGGCGATAATTTGATCGATATGTTCGGGACTGAACAACATGGCTGTGCATAAACAGTTACTTTTATTTTTACTTTCGAGGATAGCATAGTTAACACAGCTTTTGCAACCTTCCCAAAAGGCATTATCCTGGGTAATTTGTGCAAAGGTTACGGGCTCGAACCCCAGTTGACTATTCATTTTCATAATGGCTGCGCCAGAGGTAATGCTGAATATTTTGGCTTCGGGGTACAAGCGACGGGAGAGACTGAAAATCCGGTTTTTAATGCTTTTGGCAACGCCGGAATTTCTAAATTTAGGCGCAACAATTAATCCTGAATTGGAAATAAAGGTGTTCTCCTGCCAGCTTTCGAAATAAGAAAAACCAACCCATTCGCCAGCCGCAGTTACTGCGATAACGGCTTTCCCGGCATTCATTTTCTCGACAATTGAAGTCGGCGTTCTTTTCGCAATTCCCGAACCCCTTAACAATGCGGAACTTTGTGTTTCTGCTACAATTTCATCTGCATACTTTGCATCTGCGTTGGTTGCTACCCTGACAAAAATTATTGAATTGTTCATTTTAATAAAATTTCATAACTGCCAGTCATCAAAAGCAATACCCATGTAGTAAAAAAAACAATAAAATACTGATTATCAGCACAAAAACTTAAAAACAACAGATAACATCATGGTAAGCATAAACAAAATCGTACCGTTTTGAAAGGCTTCTTTCCATATTGAAAAGCTATTTTTATCTCCTGTTTGATTGGTTGGGTTTCAAGCCAAAGCCGGAAGGCCTGAATTATCACAATCGTTAATTATTCGGTATATTTATTGTTAATATTGCAGCATAAATTTTACCTATGAATGGGATGGTCCTCATCATCGATGATGAAAAGAAAATCAGCAGTTTACTTTCCAGAATTATAGAACTCGAAGGTTTTAAAACCTTACAGGCAGGTACTGGGAAAGAAGGCCTTAAATTAATTAGAAACAATGATGTGAGTATTGTTATCAGTGATGTAAAATTGCCTGATGTAAATGGCGTTGCGCTGGTTAAAGATATTAAAGCGATAAAATCTTATATAGAAATTATAAACCTTACTGCTTACGGTACCATTTCTGATGGCGTTTTGGCTATTAAGAATGGGGCATTCGATTATCTTGTAAAAGGCGATGATAACGAGAAGATTATTCCGCTTTTGTACAAGGCGATGGATAAATCAAATCTGCAGCGCAGGGTTTCCGACCTGGAAAACAAAATCGCTAAAAAACATAGCTTCGAAACCATTATTGGTCAATCAAAATCGTTGATGGAAGCGATCGATCTAGCTAAAAAAGTGAGCGCAACAGACACTACCGTTTTGTTACTGGGCGAAACAGGAACCGGAAAGGAAGTTTTCGCTCAATCTATCCATTACGAAAGCCCGAGGGCTGCAAAGCCTTTTGTTGCCTTAAATTGCAGCGGTTTTAGTCCAGATTTATTAGAAAGCGAATTATTTGGATACAAAGCTGGAGCTTTTACGGGTGCCAATAAAGACAAAAAAGGATTATTGGAAGAAGCCAACGGTGGCACATTATTATTGGATGAAATCGGTGAGATGAACCTCGATTTGCAGGCAAAATTATTACGTGTGCTCGAAAGCCAGACATTTATCAAAGTAGGTGATACCCAAACGCAACAAGTAAACGTTCGGATTTTAGCCGCTACCAATAAAGATTTAAAAGCCGATGCCTCATCCGGAAAATTCCGATCCGATCTCTATTACCGGCTGTCGGTTTTTACCATCACCTTACCTCCGCTCCGTGAACGTAAAGCCGACATCCCTGCACTGGCTAAATACTACCTGAAAGAATTTGCCGATAAGGTAAATCGATCAACACCAAAAATGGATGATAAAATCTTATCCATATTGAGCAGTCACAGTTGGAAAGGAAATATCCGTGAGTTAAAAAACGTAATCGAGCGTTTGGTTATTTTAGCAGATGGCGATGCGCTAAGTGCAACTGCCCTCCCACCCGAATTCTTTGAGTTTACACCAATAGAAAACGATTATAACCTGCAACAAATAGAAAAACAGCACATACAAAAGGTACTTATTCATACCAAAGGGAACAAAACTGAAACTTCGAGGTTATTGGGAATCGGTTTGACCACACTTTACCGGAAGATAGAGGAGTATCAGATTAGGGAGGTTTAAAGAACGGGGTACGAGTCGGACATCAGGAGTCTAAAGTTGAACGACCAGGCGTCGAATATGATATTCCCCTTTAAATACTCTTAGATTCCTTAGGTGGTAAAAAAAGTCTGGGCGGCCTTTAGCGTACTGGCAGATGTGACCATATAGCAAAGTACAATGTTTAAGTTTAGCGTTCTGCAACGTTTAAAGGTCTCTGAATCAAAGAACATATCAGGATTACTTTTTTCATCCGTCTCAAATCTCAGATCTCGTACCTAACCTTTTAAACTTCAAACCTAATCCACTTATCGCCCTCATGCCCAAAAATAAATGAGCCTGGGTGTAACATCTCAGCAATATCTTCGATTAGGGAAACGGCATTTTCGGCAGTTCTCTCGCGTTCTACGTCGTCGTTCAATAAAATAATACGGTTGTTTTTTACGGCTGGCCAGTCGGCATCCAATACCGAAGGTACTTCACGCATCAAATCAGTAAGCGTTTTACCTGGCTGATAATAAATGATGAAAACAGCATTTAAAGTATCTGTTTCCAACATGCCGCCTGCCAATGCGATTTCTTCTGATAAATGATAACCTGGATAATTACCGGTATCTAAGCAAGCCACAGGCATTTTATCCATAAATTTAATTTTGTGCTCTACTAAATCTAAACGTTCCTGTAATTCTTCCTGTTTAGCCGCATTGAGGCCAATAAATAAATCGTTTAAAAAAGACATCTGCATTAAATTTATTAATTTGTGCAAAAATAACATTCCTGATCGCATGAGAGGCTCATTTAAGTATATATTTTGGTTTTTTTGTGTAAGCTTATTCTTTTCATGTAAGGAGAATGCTGATCATCAGGACAAAAAAGTCTTCAATATCAACCTCGATCAGGGTTTAACCTCTATTGATCCGGCCTTTGCGCGCAATCAGAATGCGATCTGGATGACCAACCAGATTTTTAATGGTTTGGTACAGATCGATTCATCCTTGAAAACCATCCCCTGCATTGCCAAAAGCTGGCAGGTTTCGAAAGATGCACTTACGTATACTTTTAACCTGCGTAATGATGTTTATTTTCATGATGATCCGATTTTTAAAAACGGAAAGGGCAGAAAAGTAATTGCAAGCGATTTTGCATATAGTTTTTATCGTTTAATCGATCCAAAAGTAGCCTCCTCAGGCGGGTGGATTTTTAGTGATAAAGTGAAGGATAAGCATAATTTTATCGCATTAAATGATTCTACTTTCCAGATCAAACTGGTACGTCCTTTTCCGCCGTTTATGAGTTTGCTCACTACCCAATATTGTTCTGTTGTACCCAAAGAAGTAGTAGAACATTACGGTAAGGATTTTAGGAGCCACCCCATTGGAACTGGCCCGTTTAGATTTAAATACTGGAAAGAAGGTGAAATATTAGTGCTTTTAAAAAACGAGCATTATTTTGAAAAAGATGCCAAAGGGATGGCCCTACCCTACCTTGATGCCGTAAAAGCCAGCTTCATCACCGATAAACAGAGTGGCTTTATGAGTTTCCTGAAAAAGGATCTGGATTTCTATTATAATGTTGACGGTAGTTACCGTGATGATATTCTAACCAAAAGCGGAAAAATGACCTCAAAATACAAAGGAAAATTTACATTAACCAAAAGCCCATACCTGTGTACGGAGTATGTAGGTATATTGGTTGATACCAATCTTTCGATTGTGAAGAAATCGCCATTGCGCTTAAAAAAAATCAGGCAAGCCATTAATTATGCTATAGACCGTGACCGATTAATTAAATACTTAAGGAATGGTATTGGCGTAGCTGCAACATCTGGTTTCATTCCTAAAGGTATGCCTGGTTTTGATAGTTTGGCTGTTCGGGGATATGCCTACAACCCAAAACTTGCTGCCAAGCTTTTAGCGGAAGCTGGTTTCCCAGAAGGAAAAGGTATGGGAGAGGTAACCTTAAATACAACCACAACTTATAAAGATCTGATCGAATTTATTCAGGGTGAGCTTACTGCTGTAGGTATTAAAACTAAAATTGATGTAAGTCCAAGTGCTAGCCTTAGGGATTTAATGTCGAAAAACAATGTAAACTTTTTCCGTGGTTCCTGGCTGGCCGATTATGGCGATGGAGAGAATTTCCTTTCCATGTTTTACTCCAAAAATAAAGTCCCTTACGGACCAAATTATACTGCTTTTTACAACAAGGAGTTTGATCAGCTGTTCGAAAAAAGCTATTATGAAACCGATAACGAAAAACGCTTTGAGTTGTACCGAAAAATGGATCAGATGGTAATGGATTATGCCCCGGTTGTTCCGCTGTTCTACGATCAGTCTGTAGTGATGCTACAGAATAATATTAGCGGATATTCCTTCAATCCGTTGAGCCTGATGATTTTAAAGCGGATAAAGAAAATTTGAATTTAAATTTTTTCCACTGCTGTTGTATAACAGCACTTCAATCCTGCTACTTGCCAATTGAAAAATTGACATCCCACTTTGAGATCAGGTTTAGCCGCTTAAATAGTACTACTATTTGTGGTAAAACAAACCCGACTGACAGCGTTATCCCGATTTAAGAATGGTTTTATTTATAAATTCTTTTCTCGGAATTAAGCAAAAGGCGGGACTGCTGTAACCGAAGCAGCAAAGGCATTGCTTTCCTAAAAATAGCAATTTTAAAAACTGGTTGTCTTTAGCTAACTAAAAAAACAACAGACCTCCAATTAAAGTACTCGATATAACGATACCTAAACAAAAAAGCCTCCCAATTTTGATCGAGAGGCCTGAATTACTTAATTATATTAGTTTTATTGTTGTTGTTGTACTCCACCCATACCACCTTGCTGCTGATCTTGTTTCACATCATCATTTTTAATCTTTTTCTTCTCCGTAAACTTAAGCTTACCGAAAGAGTAACTAAAGTTAACCCCAAAAGAACGCAACGGATAATAGATGTTACTGCTTTGATAAACAGTACCTAACCCGCTAACTGAATTATTTTCGGTTTTAATATGCAGGTTTTTGGTAAATGGATTTAAGGTATTAATACCGATACTGCCTTTTTTCTTCAGGATGTCTTTTTTAAGAGATGCACCGTAGAAGTAAAATGGATCAGTTTTACCTTGGTAGGTTCTACGTGCTGAAGTAGCTACACCAAACAATTCGAAATTATACCCTTTGCCAAAACCATATGCAGAGCGGCCAAATAAACTATAATTTAAAAAAGTTCCAGTACTCACATTAGTTGCAGTATTTGTTACCTCGTATGTATTAGCAGAAAAATTACTCATCAAAGTCCATTTTGGCATTGGATTATACGATCCAAAAATATTGATACCATAAGTCTGCGCAGTACCTACGTTAATAAAGGATGTTAATGACTTGGTTACTTCTGTATTCCTTACCGGATCGAATTCTTTTGTGGTTGAAAGTGAACTCTCGATCACACCATTAGTACGACGGTAAAAAACAGAAGCATTAATAATAGAACCTTTAATAAAGGTTGAATAACCGAATTCAAAGTTCTGACTTAACTCAGGACTCAATTGTGGATTTCCAGTTTGAATATTAAATTGATCGCTTGTGTTTCTGAACGGGTTTAAATATGATTCACTTGGCCTTTGCACCCTGCGGTTATAACTTAGCTTCAGTGTTCCTCCTTTTTTCAAAGTTTGAGAAATAATCAAACTTGGGAATAAATTGAAGTAATCGTTTTTTTCTATCCCCCTGGCCTCTGTGTTAAAATCTATCTTGGTATACTCGGCCCTCACGCCACCTTTAAATTTTATTTTCTTGGTCAGATCGAAACTGATTACACCATAAGCCGCAGCTACATCCTGGTTATAGTTAAAATCCTGATTCGAATCTCCGTACTGGCTTTTTACATTACGAAAGATTCCTTTAGCCCCAACTTCCAAAATGGTTGATTTAGTGAAAGGATAAGTATAATCGGTTTGACCGGTATATTCATTATTCTTTGCGGTATTATTGGTTTCCGTTAAATTACCATTTGGATACAATGCAGAGGTAAGTAAATTACTAAAGCTTGTAGGCGTACGACCGGTAGAAAGCTGTCCGGAAACGGAGAATTCCTCCCCTTCTTTTTTACTGGTTTTCTTATAATCTACGTTCCAATCCATATTGCTCCGCGTCATATCCATGTTGCTGATATTAGTAGCCGGCAAGTTGTTTATGACATAGGTAGCTGAACCTGGGCCGCCGTTAGAGAAACGGTTAATTTTAACATTTGTACTAATGTTATTATAAGCGTTAAAATCATAATCCAAACCTAAGCTTCCATTAAGTCCGTTGCGGCTCCATTTTGAGATTCCGTCCTGAGATATATTATTAACACCACCTGCATTTAACTGCGTATTATTCACAATTACCACTCTCGAATCTTGAGCATAGGCAAAATTAGATCCCAGACTGGTATTGACACTTAAGCGACCTGTTTTTGCAGTTAAATTAAATGCACCATTATTTTGCCTGGTACCAGCTGAAGCATTAACGCTACCACTCACCCCTTGTGCATTTGATTTTTTGGTGATGATATTAATAATACCACCTGAACCTTCGGCATCATACTTGGCAGATGGGCTGGTGATTACCTCAACGCTTTTAATCTGCTCTGCAGGAATCATTTTTAGTGCATCAGAAACACTGGCAGCCATAGTACCTGAAGGCTTACCATTAATTAAAACCCTTACAGCTGCACCGCGGAGCTGAACATCGCCATTTGCATCAACTGATAACATCGGCACTTTGCGCATTACGTCAGTTGCATCGCCACCTGCATTGGTTCCATCTGCCTCAGCATTATAAACCATGCGGTCTACCTTGTTTTCAATAATTGCCTTTGTTCCCTGAACCTGAACATCAGCTAAAGTATTTTCAGTTGATGAAATATAAATTGTACCTATATTATTATCGGGTTTTGACGGTGTGGTGGTAACCAAAACAGATTTTGTTTTGTAGCCCATAAAACCGATCATTAGCTTATATGAATCGGGCGATACATTTTGTAAGGTTAATTTTCCTTTTTCGTCAGTTACACCACCATTTACAGATTTATTATCTTTTGCGTTAATCAACGATACAGTGGCATAATCAATAGGTTTTTTAGTTAATGAATCGAGTATAGTGGCAGTAATACGTCCGGTAACAGTAGTTTTTTTTGGCCCTCCACCAAAGCCACCACTCGGAAACTGGGCATGTGCGGTAAAAAATATTCCAAGAATTAAAGTTAATAATAAAAGTTTTTTCATGTTAAGAGTTAGTCTTTTGTAATTAGTCTACGCAAATTGCATTTTGTTACAATAATACGCTATACTTTTTACACCAACTCTTCTAATTAGTCGGCAAACACTACGCTTTCATCGGTAAAAATGGAAAAATGTAAGATGGGATTTCAACATCCTCCATCTCACATCCTATTTACCTCGAAGTATTGTTCGGTCGGGAATAAACCATTTGCATTACATTAATATTCCGCATGACAAAAGCGGCTTCGCAATAGTTTAGGTAATAATTCCACTTGCGGATAAAGGTTTCATCAAAGCCCAGAGCTTTTACTTTATTGAGGTTTTTATTGAATTCAATAAACCATAAATGCAGTGTACGGGCATAATCCAAACCCATATCTTTTAAATCAACCATAGTTAAATCCCCAGTTTCGTTTACTGCTTTGTTTATGGCTGCTACTGAAGGTAAAAGTGAGCCTGGAAAAATGTGCTTTTGAATCCAATCTACACCGTTTCTCAATTTATCATACCTACAATCGGGAGAAGTAATTACCTGAAAAGCAAAAATACCATCAGGTTTTAATAATTGCTGGCATTTTTCGAAATAGGTTTCCAAATATTGGTGCCCTACGGCCTCGAGCATTTCGATAGATACGATTTTATCAAAAACACCTTCAATTTTGCGGTAATCCTGAATAATTATTGAAACTTTATCCTCCAGTCCTTCTTCATACACGCGCTCCATCGCCAATTTCTGCTGTTCTTTAGAAATGGTAACTGAAGTAACTTTACAGCCATAATTTTTGGCCAAGAAAATGGCATTACCACCCCAACCACTTCCAATCTCCAGCACATGGTCTGTAGCCTTAATTTTTAACTGTCTCGCCAAGCGATCGTATTTGGCGTATTGAGCATCTTCTAAACTTAAATCCTCAAGGTTGAAATAACCGCTCGAATAAGTCATGGTTTTATCCAGAAAAGTCGCGAAGAAATCATTGTTTAAATCATAGTGTTCCGAAATGTTTTTTTGCGATCCGGCCAAAGTATTTGCCCTGCGCACATGGTAGATTTTGTTCACCCATTTAAAAATATTCAGCGCAATGGAATTTACCTTGCTCCCGGTAACCGATGGTGCATTTTCAATATTCAGGATTACCCATTTAATTACGTTGGTAATATTCGTGGTATCCCACACACCCGCAGTGTAGCCTTCACCAAAACCGATATCGCCGTAAAGTGCAATTGATTTAAAGAAATCGGGATGGTTAACCTGTATATGTGCTTCGATATTATGTTCACCGTTCCCAAAAACCAATGTTTCGCCATTTGGCAATGAAAGTTCCAATTTGCCCAATGTCATTCTAGAAAGTGCATTCAGCACCACTCTTTCGAAAAAACCCCTTGATGTTCTGTCAGCGGTAAGCGTATTCATAATTTTGATCTACTTTATTTGTGGTTTATAAGGCTTATATACGTTGCGTTGCAGCTCAGGGTTTTCGGCCTTTGGGTGAAAAGGTATTTTTTTTATCCAAAGTTTAAAGGCCTGCCAGTGAATCATGCCCATTATCTGTAACGGAATTAAGGGCATAGAAAAAAAATATCGCAACAAAGCAGCATTGCTCAATGGCTTTTTTTCTCCCTTTAATGTGCTGATAAAAAATCGGTTACCATCCTTATCAATATCATCAATTTTAATATCAAGTTTATCAGTCGGTACTTTTAACTGAAAATCGAAAGAATTGTCGTGATCAATAAATGGCGAAACATAAAAATATTTGGTGTTGACCTTTTTAAAGGTATCGCCACACCATTCGTTTTTCCCGAAGAAGAAAAGTTTCATTTCCCGGTAGGTATTGCTGATTTCGGCCACACAACATACCGGATTGCCCTCCTCGTTAAAACAATAATAAAAGGAAACTGGATTAAAATTATAACCCAATACATTAAGGTTGGTAAGCAATTTTATTTTAAGCCTGCTGCCATCAACGCCATTTTCTTTTAAATAAGCTTCTAAATGCTGACGTGTATTTTTAGTTTTATCGGGATTTTCTTTCGGCAGCTGAAGGTGTTCGGCGTCGCGAAAAGAAAAGAGGTTAAACTTATTCCAGCCGAACCAGCGCAGTTTCTTTGCAAGCAGATCCAACTCATCAAGATCGATGTAAAACATATACACGCTGTACCAAAAAGAATGTTTTTTGGGCGCCAGGCGATGGTGCATCACTTTTGCGGTGTAGGAGCACGATGTAAGATGGAATATGGATGATGGAATACTCATGTACAATGCTAAATATGATGGAGTGACTTTTACTTGTTTATTGCGTACTAATTACTTACTGTAAGAGATTTGATCGAGGTAAATATTTTTTTAATTCTACCGCTTCAGCTTAAGTCGCTCGAAATTTGCCTGATATTTTCATCCTGATATCGCTCATTAAGGGTGCGCAACCAATCCGTTTTCTCTAGCTTCTCTATACGAAATTCCTATTTTGTGACTAAAGTCTCTTTACTTGTGCTTCTTCGTAATTTGCACCAATCCAGGAACATCTACTTAGCTGCAACATCGGTAACTTATAGATAAACTTGTGAGGTAGCGTGCCTAAAAATTTTAAAACATCAACGCCGAAACGAAATGTTTTTTCTAATAAGTGGGTTGTTTTTTCATTCATCTTAAAAAGTTTAAAATAGTAAAATTTCTAAGCATGATTTACCTAAAGCTAATAAAAAAGTGGAAGATGTAAAAATGAAGCAAATAGTTATGAGATATTTCAAATCATTCATTTTACCTCTTCTATATTATATAAGACACATCATCCATCCTACCTCTTCCATTTTCCATCATGGAGCACAAATCCACCGCGCTCTTGTAAGCATCTTCATGAAAACCATATTTGAAATAACTTCCGCAATAGTATATAGGCCCGGTTTCGTTTAACCTGTGCAATTGCTCCTGTGCCTGCATGGCAGGAACATCAAACAAAGGGTGATGGTAATCTATTTCTTTAATAACTTTTTCAGGATTTAATGTTTCGGTAGGGTTAATGGAAACAAAGTAATTTTGCTTTTTAGAAACGCCCTGCAAGCTATTCATCCAATAAATGGTGCTGGGCAATAATTTATCGCCCTGTTTTTCAACCCGGTAATTCCAACTGCTCCAGGCCAGCTTGGTTTCTGGCATCTGCTTTTCATCGGTATGTACAACAGCTTTATTTAGCTGGTATTTAAATTTAGAAAGCAGTTCGGTTTCCAGTACTGTTTTGTCTTTTACGATTTCGAAAGTCTGGTCGGCATGACTGGCCATGATCACTTTATCGAATTCATATTTCTCACCCATTTGATTTTTCACTTCAACTTTACCGTTCTCTAATCGTTTTACGGAAACAATTTTATTGTTGATCTTAATCCTGTTCCGAAAAGGTGCTATCAGCTTTTCACGGTAAGCCTGACTTCCGTTTTGCAGTGTATACCATTGATGCTGGGTATCCAATCCTAAAAAACCGTGATTTTTAAAAAAACGGATCAAGGTAACCGCGGGGAAATCCAGAATCTGTTCCATCGGCGCGCTCCAAACCGCAGCACTCATTGGGATGAGGTATTGCCAAAGCATATCGTCACTGTAGCCAAACGCTTTAAAGAATTTGCCGATTGAATAATCCTGATATTCTGGCTTATCTAAAATTTCGACACTTTGTTTGTTAAAACGGTTTATCTGCATCAACATTTTTAAATAGGGAATATTAAACAGGTTTTTCCGCTGTGCGAAAAGATGGTTCAAGCTCGACCCACTATATTCTAACTTTTTGGGCAAAAACTGAACACTGAAAGACATATCTGTTTTAATTACCGGCGCATCTATCTCCGCAAACATTTCTGTCAGGTTTGGATAAGTTTGATAGTTAAAAACCATAAAACCACTATCCAAATAAATGGTTTTGCCATCCTCTTCGAGCGTAATGGTATTGGTATGACCGCCTATATAATCAGCTTCTTCGAAAAGCGTTATGTCATATTGATGTTGCAGTTTATGGGCACAACCCATGCCTGCTATTCCCGAGCCGATAATGGCGAGTGTTTTCATTGTGATGGATTTGATTAATCGTTATGCTGATCCGCTAGCTATCGGATTTATCTTACAAGTAGAAATGGTATTTTCAATTGTCTTGTAGCTGCTGCGCAGTCAGCATCTTGTTAAAAAGACCCTGAATCAAGTTCAGGGTGACGTAACGGGTTAAACCTTTTCAAATAAGTAATGGCATACCATCCATTCGTTCCCTTTATTGTAATTGAACAGTTCGGCGCACGACATGTAAAATAATCTCCAATACACCCACCATTTCACCGCCTGATCTTTTCCGTAGGTAGTTTCTAAAATAGGCATGATTTCTTTTTTATGCTTATCCATATTGCTAAGCCAGGCTTCAGACGTTTTTCCGTAATTGGTTCCATTTACCACCCAATGTTTATCGATTTTGAGGTCATCGTTAAAGTAAAAAAACAAGTGGTTAGATGGCATAATCCCACCGGTAAAAAAGTATTTGCTCATCCAATCTGTTTCATCAATCACTTCAAACTTGTATGCCAGGGTTTTGTGCGTAAATATATGTACGAACAGCTTTCCATCTGGCTTCATAAAGGAAGCAACCTTGTTTAACAGAAATTTATAGTTTCGCATATGTTCGAACATCTCTACTGAAACCACGCGATCAAACGTATCGGCAATAGTAAACGTATTCATATCGGCTGTTAAAACCGTCAGGTTCTGGATTCCCCGCTGCTTGGCGGTTTCATCGATAAAGATTTTTTGGGTAGCAGAGTTAGATACAACAGTAAATGTGCTTTCTGGAAATTTGGCCGACATATACAATGAAAGCGATCCCCAGCCACAACCCAGTTCTAAAACATTCTGTCCATTTTGTAAATCGGCCCTTTTACAGGTTAAAGCCAACATATCTTCTTCCGATGTATTGATATCTTTAACTCCGGGTTTCCAATAACCACTACTGTATTTTAAATTTTTGCCCAAACAGTACTGAAAAAATTCGGTTGGCAGTTCGTAATGCTGCTCATTGGCATCAGCTGTATTGACCGCAATTGGAGATTGCTTCAGCTCTGCAACCAGGTCCATAAATTTTTCCTGCTGTAATTCTTCATCACCCAGCGTTTCATCATCTAAGCGCTGTTTACATAATTTTCTAATGCCGATCCGCAAAGCGGTATCTGGGAGTTTGTCGTTTTCTAAAAGTTTATCGTACCACATTTTGAGGTTGGAAGGTTAAAGGTTGTAAGGTTGAAGTTTTACGTGTAATAGAAATATATTATGTAAAGTTTAGGTTAATGTACGATGTGAAACGGTTGATGGATTTGTAGGTTGCGTGGCCCGTCATCCGTATTACATTTTCCATTTTAACTCTTTTTCCACCACGGAAAAAACGCACTCGTTGTTTCCTGGTATCTTTTATAAGTTATAGGTTTGCTCCGCAGGTTTTGCTCTTCGTTGTTTGGCACACCAGTAACCCTAGTTAATAAGTACAGAATAACCACCGGACTGATCATGGCCAAAATGCCCCATGGCGATGCCAGCGCAAAAATGAAATAGCCCATCCAGGTTAGCCACTCAAAAAAATAGTTAGGGTGACGGCTGTAATACCATAAACCAGTATCGCATACTTTCCCCTTGTTATTGCGGTCTTTTTTAAAGGCTGCAAGCTGTCTGTCCGCAATCATTTCTCCAAAAAAAGCAATTACCCAAACCAGTGCACCTGCAAACTCCAAAATAGAAATGCCCTGCGATTGATTTGCAGTGATAATAAAAAACGGAATGGCCAGAATTACATTGGATATGGCCTGAAATTGAAAAAACACAAAAAAATTGCGGTCGGCTTTGTTGCCCCATTCTTTACGCAATTGCTCATATCTACCCTCCTCTTCATCTAAATGGCCGATAACACGTTGCCATAGGTGAATCCCCAAGCGTAACTCCGCCAATAAAAACATACCGCAAATTAAAATTTTACGTGGTTCATAACCATCAGACAAAAAAAATGTGATGATTGTAATCACAGGGAAATTAAGTGCCCAGAAAACATCAACCACACCTGCGTTTTTAATTTTCTTTGCCCAAAGCCAAACCATGGCCATAATAAAACAGCATGCCATTAGCGAAATGAGTCCGATGAATAGTAGATGTCCTGTTTGGAGCGGCATAAGGTTTAAGGTAAAAGGTTTAAGGCCCAAAAGCCAAAATCAGCTTTGCTATAAATAAACTTCTCTTAAGCCCCTTATCACCTTAAACTCTATCCTCACGCCTTAAAAGTAATTCTTTAACACCTTCGCTATTTTTTAGTTTGAATAAATGTACTAAAACATAAGCTAGGGTTGCAATGCTACCTAAACATACGAACAAGACAGCAATAGAGATTTTAAGAATAATGTTTTTTTCTTTATAAAACATCCACAGGGTGATAATGAAGATGTTAGCGTAAAAATCCCACAATGTAGCACGCATCCAAGGTATGCTGCCCAGAAAATCCCATTGTTCGAAAAGGTTACTTTCTAATGAAGTGCTAATTACTTTATAACACATAAAAATCAACAGTGCAGAGAAAATAATTTTGAGGAGATTGATCATCAGGAGATTTTATTTTAAACAGTAGGAATATATACGTTAAGATAAGCAAAAGAGATTTGATTGTAAAAACCTGTCGCTTAGGGTTATAAAGTGCAAAGGTATTTTTTATGCACCATTAGCTAAATATTGATGAGTTTTTGGAAAGCAAGGTTCTGTTCGTTTCGGTTACGATGGTCCTGCCATTCGCTCCAATCTTTTTGTGGTGCTGTGGTGCTGAAACGCAGGTATCTGTTATATAGGCTGCAGATGCTTCGTTCCTCAGCTTGACAGTTTATATTATTTTATTGCAAACAAAAAGGATTTTCACTGCTGTCAGGTTTGGTTAACAAACAGCAGAGCAAGAAAGGGAATTATAAGTAATGGTCTGTGGGGACACAGACCATGGAATGGAATGGAATTGAATTACGAATTAGAAATGGCTAAACCTTTCTGATTTTGATAATACGCATCCAGTGCAATACCTTCATTACCAGGTAAGTTGGATCAAATTCCCACCATTTGGTAGCAAAGTTAGGACTGTTTGGTTTTTTATGGTGGTTGTTCTGAAAAAGCTCGCCCATCAACAAGAAATCCCAAGGCAATGAGTTTTTGCTATGATCATCATTATCATGGTTAGAATAGCCATATTTATGACCACACCAGTTTACAATTGCACCATGTAATGGGCCCATTAAAAAGTGAATTGGTAACAATAAAAACATCCACCAGTGGTTGGCAAAAGCAACATAAAAGCCAATATAAAACAGCCCGCATGCAATTCTCCAAGTCCATGAATTTCCAATCTTATCAACAATCGGCCATTCGGGGTAATTCCCCTGAAAAGCTGGTTCTGGCTGTATTTTAAATTGCAGATAATTCATGTACATGTTCTTTGTTGCAATCATCATCCCAAAAACATCCTTAAAAAAATGTGGTGAGTGCGGATCTTTCTCTGTGTCGCTATAAGCATGGTGCATCCGGTGCAAAATGGCATAAGCTCTCGGGTTTAAAAATGATGAACCTTGCGAGATCAGCAATATCAGATAGAAAAACCGCTCCCAAAAAAGCTCCATTTTAAACATCTTGTGTGAAGAGTAACGGTGAAGGAAAAAGGTTTGGCTAAACAAGGATAAAAACCAATGGCAAAGAAAAAAAATGAGGATGATCATGTATGGGGGTGTATGCTATATATAAACGTATTTTGAAAGCGTTTAGTTTTAAGGTGTACAAAAACTACTCTGGCTTAAACGTTCAGATAAAAAGAATCCTGTTCCAATGTATAGAACAGGATTCCATTTTTCAATTATTTTATTATCTACCGAAATCGTCTTGAACACGTACGATATCGCTTTCATCTGATGGGTTTGAAGCATCGGTATGTTGCCATATTTCCGCTACAACGCCCCAGTCTTCTAAACCAATTAAACGGTGGCGTTCGCCTTGTTGCAATTTGATCTGATCTTTCGGCGCGTATTTTTTTACTTCTCCTTCTTCATCAGTTTGGCTGGTTTTGATACCAACGGTACCAGTAACCACTTGCCAGATTTCAGCTCTGCGGTGGTGATATTGCCACGAAAGACGTGTATTGGGCGCAACGATTAAAATTTTCGGGCTTAATTTACCGCCAATTTTAAGGTCTTCAACATTTAATCCATCAAAATAAGTATCGGCAAATTGTTGCGCCTGCGACTCATCTATTACAAAGAAACCACCCCAAGGGCGGGTTTCATCGCGGTTTACTACATTAAAACCTTCAATTTTTAAACGTTGTGCTACGCTTTCGAATATTTCTTTTTTGTCGTTTGTCATTGATAAAATATGAGTTCTTCTAATGATTATCGAGGTTCACAGGCTTTAATTAATCTCCTGTATGGTTCTATAATTTACTGCAAAAATAAGCCTAATAAATTAAAAAAGCCATTTTGTGCTTTTTATTTTTTTAAACTCAATTTACGAGTTACCGTAAAATCTGCCTATGCAATAGTTAAAGGCTATAAAATTGCCAATAAACCTATTTTAGCAAGCCCGACACGTCGTTTTGCATTAGTATGCTCCCGAGCGACATCGAAGGATCTCTATTCGGTTGTGCTTCAGCCGAAACGATGATAAAAAACGGATACCTCATATCGGGCATCCGTTTTTTTATGGTTGGTGTGATACCAACCACTAGAAATGTTGTTGTTAATAACCTGGATTTGGAGTCAGATTAGGGTTATTTTTGATTTCTGAAGTAGGAATGGGGAACAATAAATGTTTGGTTTGCAAAGGCTGGTTTACACTTTTATTAATATGGCCAACAAAATTATCAAAACCATTGGTACTTTCGTTGTACACTTTACGCAACCTCACCATATCGAACCAGATAATGCCCTCGTAACACAGCTCATGCCAGCGTTCCCTCCATACGGCTTCTTCAAACTGTGTTTGGCTTAGGCCTGCAAGATCAGCCAATTGAGCCCTTTTTCGCACTGCATTTACCGCAGCATAGGCAGCAATATTCGGGCTTCCATCGGCCCTGTTCTGTGCTTCGGCATAAATTAATAAGGTTTCTACATAACGGATCTGTGGGATATTCAGATCACTCCTGCTGGTACCTTCTACCCCTAACGTTCCATTGGCAACCACATCGAAGTGTTTGAAAACATAAGGCTTGCCACGGTTAATCAACGGCATTTTAAATCCATCAGTATAATAGTCTGTAAAGAAATAACCTTCTCTGTTTTTAGCTCTTAAATCTCCTGCTTCGTAAGAACCATAAAAACTTGCAGTTGGGATAGAAGTTCCAATTCCATCAATTTTAGAAACCAAAGGCTGGTGCAATGGCAGGTACGATGACTGCAAAGGGTTACCAGATCCGGCAGCATCATTGTACTGGATTCCGAATAAATGCTCCATTTTATTATCGTTCTTTGCATCGTGCAGGGCGCCGTAACTTGAAAATAAGCCAAGCGATGCAGGATTCCCGGTTGAATAATCGATTACCTCTTTGGCCTTATCTGCAGCTAGTTTATAATAAGCTGCTCCTTTGTTAAGGGGTTGTCCGGCCATGGTTAAATATACTTTTGCCAGTTCAGTTTTAATTGCCGCTGTAGAAATACGTCCGCTTGCATCCATAAAAGGCAAACCCGCTGCTTCTGCAGCAACCAGATCGTCAACAATCTGTTTGTAAACCTGTTCTTGTGGTGTACGGGAAGGAGAAAAATTGGGATCATTTGGGCTGGTAATCGGTTTTGTAATCAAAGGTACATCGCCCCACAAACGTACCAGGTAAAAATAGGCCCAGGCCCTAATGAAAGCAGCCTCTCCTAAAATTCTTTTTTTCTGTGCATTGTCCATCGGGTTAATGCCTGGAACTTTATCCAATACCAGGTTGGTTTGCGCAATTACTTTATAAAATCCGTTCCAGGTTTGGTTAACATGAAGGTTTGTTCCATCATAAATTAGTGCATACAAATTGTTCAGATCGGAATTTTGTGCTGTTTCGGTAGATTGTATCCCAGTTGGGGCATCAAACATCTGCCAGTTGTTGGAATAAATACCAGCACCGTTTCCAATAAACCTGATCTCTGCATAAACAGCAGCAATACCTGCTTCTGCATGCTCTGGTAAAGTATAAAAACTATTGGGTGAAAGATTGGTGGGATCTGTTTCATCTAAAAACTTCTTACATCCCGAATTCCCGATTATAGCACCGCTTAGCAACAACAAAGCAGCGATATTTTTTATGTTTATTTTCATTTTGATATCCTTTCTTTAGTTAATGTTTATAATCCAATGTTTAAACCCACCATGAAAGTAGTAGGCTTTGGATAATCGAAAAATGTTTGCCCCTGTGCAAATGCATTTCCATAAGTAGTTACCTCAGGGTCGTTACCGGTATACTTGGTGGCCAGGAAGAAATTCTGAACAGATGCATAAACACGGAGTTTGCTCAAGCGCAATTTTTCGACAAGTGTTTTATCAAAAGTATAGCCCAGTAAAAGGTTTTTTCCACGGATGAAAGAACCGTCTTCTAACCAGTGGGTATCTACGTTGGTTACATAACCGGCAGACTGATCCCTGATTGCAGCAATCGGCGTATTTTGGTTCTGGGGAGTCCAGGCATTTAATACACTGGCGAAACTATTGGCCTGTACCTGTCTGTCTTCTCCCGAGTGATGGGTCATATTCAATACATCGTTACCATAAGAATATTGAAGTTCTACAATCAGCTCTAAGTTTTTATATCGGAATGAGTTACCAAACGATCCCCAACCTTTCGGTGTTCCGTTACCAATAATCTGGCGGTCGGCATCTGTAATGGCGTGGTCGCCGTTTACATCTAAATATTTGATATCGCCCGGAAGCAAAGTTTTACCACCGCGATAACTTACATATTTAGCTGCTTCTGCTCTTTCGGCCTCGCTCCAGGTACCTAAACGCACCAGGCCCCAGAATGACCCTACAGGCTCACCAACTCTGATAATACCTGTTTGATTGGTGAAATTTGGATTACCCACACCAAAAATATCATCAGGCGTTGCCAAAGAAAGCACCTTATTTCGGTTAAGAGAGATATTAAAGCTGGTTTTCCAAGTAAAATCGTCGGTTTGTACGTTCACCGTATTGATGCCTAAATCTAAACCTTTGTTCTGCATAGACCCTATATTTTTTCTGATCACCGCATATCCTGTGGTACGTGGCACCGGGGCATCCAGTAACATATCGGTTGTTTTTCGATAATAAAGGTCGGCCTCTAAATTAATTCGGTTGTTAAATAAACCCAATTCTAAACCCGCATCAACCTGTGCTGTTTTTTCCCAAACCAGATCTGGATTGGCCAAACGGCCGATACCAATACCGGTTACCTTACTATCATTGATAATAGCTGAGTTATTAACCAATGTAGCTAACGACTGATAGGCAGGAAGTTCTGAATTACCACTTAAACCATAACTGGTTCTTAGTTTTAAGTTAGAGATGGTTTTGTTGCCTTTAAGGAAATCTTCATCTGAGGCTTTCCAGGCCAGTGCTGCCGAAGGGAAAAATGCAAATTTATGGTTCTCACCGAATTTGGATGATCCGTCTACCCTACCTGTAAAAGTAACCAGGTATTTATCTTTAAAGGCATAGTTTAACCTTCCAAAATAAGAGTTAAAAGCTGATCTGTTGCGACTAGAGCCCACCGTAATCGATTTACTTCCGGAGCCCATATTATTGTTTCCGTAAAAATCGGTTACAAAATTCTCGGCATGGCTGGTATTGCTAAAGAAATTGGTGGCCTGCCAAGAGATACCCAATAAAGCATTAATGGCATGCGATTCTGCAAAACGTTTGTTATAGGTTAAATAGTTTTCTAATGACCAAAAGGTTTCCCTATCATTGGTTACATTGGCTGTTCCATTCTGCCCGTCAGAAATACCGTACAATTGTTTGGCGTTGTACTCGTTAATGTTGCGGCTCACAATATTGGCCCCTAACTGGGTGCGGAATTCTAAATCTTTACTAAAGCTAATGGTAGAATAAATACTTCCTAAAGCCGTTTGGGTAACCATTCCATATTTTTGATCAGTTAAGATATGCACCGGATTGGAGCCTCCTTCTGCCCATGGAATCAGTTTATTGTCGCCCCACTTGCCATCTGCCAGTTTAATGGGCAGAAAAGGGAATGCTTCGGTAATCATACGGACTGAATTTAAGCCGCCTGTTCCCTGATCAACAATGTTTTCGTTCTGGTTATTATAACTCAAATTACCGCCTACCTTTAACCATGGTTTAATTTTGCTGTCGAAATTAAATCTGCCCGAATAACGTTTTAGATAAGAGTTTAGCAAAAGACCCTCGTCGTCGCGATAACCCGCAAAAACACCATAAGTGCTATTTTCGTTTCCACCTGTAAAACCCAGCTGGTGATTTTGCGAAAGTTTGTTCTGTGTAGATTCTTTCAACCAATCGGTGTTATATAATGGGTTTCCATTGCTATCGAAAAATTGAGGTAAAGCGATCCTTGCTGCTTTAGGAACAGGGGTTGATGCATAGTTACCTGCGGCCCAACCTACCGGATCGTACACCTTGATGTTATCGTAAGCCAGATCCTGCACTTTAACATACTCAAAAGCATCAAGCATCTTAACATGATGGGCGGCCAGCGTATTTACACCAAAATCTGCGTCATAAGTGATGCGTTGAGCATTTGCTGTTCCTTTTTTAGTAGTGATTAAAATTACACCATTTGCACCTCTTGCACCATATATGGCTGTAGAAGATGCATCCTTTAATACTTCTACCGAAGCGATATCGCTTGGATTAATGTAATCGATAGCGTTACTGTTCTGTGTTTGAGATCCTACTGGCAAAGCCACCCCATCTACCACATAAAGTGGATTGTTACTCGTGTTGATGGAACTAAAACCCCTGATTTTGATGTTTGTCTGCCCACCAGGCCTACCCGAGTTGGTATTTACCTGTACACCAGAGATACGGCCAGCTAATGCCTGATTTAGCGATGAAGACGGACGTTCCTGAAGTTCGCTGGCTTTTACCACACCAACGGAGCCGGTAAGATCTGTCTTTTTCACTGATCCATAACCAATTACCACTACTTCGTCTAACTTATTGGCTTCGGCAGGTATCATTTTAACGCTTACGTTAACTTCGTTGCCTACTGTAATATCTTTATTTTGATAGCCCACATACGAAAAGCGGATCACATCATTCGGGTTCGCCTCGATACTGAACTTACCAGTTTCATCAGTTACAGCAGTTTTACCTGAAGAAATGTTTTTGATGCCAACGCCTGGAATTGGCATGTTTTTTTCGTCTAATACGGTTCCTGTAATTACTTTTCGGTTTTGAATATGCGCTAAAGGCATATTTAGCTCGGAAAACCCCTCGGATTTTTCAGCAACCAGATTCATCGAAAAAGCAGGGCTGTTGAGCAAAAAAAGCACAGAAAGCCCTGAAATCTTTAATAGATTGATTTTCATCGGTTTTAGGTTTAGAAATGGTTAGTTAATAATATATAATTCAGCCGCTAACAGCTAAAACGTTTTATCAATTGTTCAATAAAAAACAATTGAAGGCAAATAATCATTTTTAATCAGAAGGGCTTCGAGTTAAAAGCAATTGTGTGCTGGGAGATCGCATTTTTAAACGGGTTAAAAACTACACACAAATAAACTACACAGACATACATTATCCCATAGGACATAAATACACCTAAGCTCATCATCATATTCGGTTGTTGATAAATCGATTTATCAATTCAATATTAAATATTTTATCACAAAATCAAGAATATTATTTTGATAATTAGAAACACGTTATCGTATAAATCCAATTACAGTATGATTACTTTTACAGGCGCTAATTTTTTTGAATAAATGTTCTATGTAAATCAGGAAATGGCTTGCCTCAAATTCATTATGCCTCACCTATTTAAGTCTATTTTTAATAATTAGATAAAAAATTTTAGTTTTTTTTTGAAAAAAAGCTCATCAGGTTTCCCTATAGATAACATTAATCAGCACAGATATATCAATGTTGCATAGCGGGCTATTGCCTATAAAAACGAGAAAGCCCCATATTTCTATGAGGCCAATTATTTTGTCTTATTCGCATCCACCAATAAGACCAAACCAAACAAACTAATGAAACTAAAAGACAAACAAGTTTGAGAATTGTTTTAACAAATAAAAAAATCTTTCATTTTTTTATTATTTAGGTTATTTCAGAAAAAATAAATGCAACTTAAACTACCATTCTCTATCGCGCTCAAGGTAAAAAACGGGCCATTTTCTAAAAAGAATACAGTGTCTTGTACTGAATTACCCTTACAAAAACTGTAAAGCGAAACCTGTATCATACCATGACGAAAACATCGGTAACAAAAAGGCACCGAAATTTCCGGTGCCTTTAAATGTTGTGTTCTATTTCTGATTAATTTAAATCAAAACGATCTGCATTCATTATTTTATTCCAGGCGGCCACAAAGTCTTTTACAAATTTACCTTGCGCATCAGAACTTGCGTACACCTCTGCAATTGCCCTTAATTCTGAATTGGAACCGAAAACAAGATCGGCACGGGTTGCTGTCCATTTTGGCTGACCAGTTGAGCGGCTGCTTCCAATATATAGTTCTTTATCTTCAGCAACGGCTTTCCATGCAGTTTCCATATCTAATAAATTAATGAAAAAATCATTGGTAAGCTGACCCGGTTTTGTAGTCAAGATCCCGTTTTTAGAACCGTCGAAATTGGTATCCAGTGCACGCAAACCACCTACCAGCACCGTTAATTCGGGAGCAGTTAAAGTAAGCAACTGGGCTTTATCAATCAGGAATTCTTCTGTAGGAACTGTAGATTTAGATTTACGGTAATTACGGAAGCCGTCTGCAAGCGGCTCTAAATAACCAAAAGATTCTACATCGGTTTGCTCTTGTGAGGCATCCATCCGACCTGGTGCAAAAGGCACTGTAACTGAATGGCCAGCAGCAGCAGCAGCTTTTTCTACCGCAGCAGCACCTGCCAATACAATTAAATCGGCCAGTGAAACTTTTTTGCCTTCAGCTTGTGCACCATTAAATTCTTTTTGGATTCCTTCTAATACGCCCAATACTTTTTGCAATTGTGGAGGATTGTTAACCGCCCAGTCTTTTTGCGGAGCCAAACGGATCCGTGCACCATTGGCACCCCCACGCTTATCGGAACCACGGAAAGTAGAGGCGGAAGCCCAAGCGGTAGAAACCAGTTCTGATACACTCAATCCTGAAGCCAATACTTTTGCCTTTAATGCGGCAACATCACTTTCGTTGATTAATACATGATTAACCGCGGGTATCGGATCTTGCCAAAGTAATTCTTCCTGTGGCACATCTGGTCCCAGGTAACGCGCTACAGGTCCCATATCGCGATGGGTTAGTTTAAACCATGCTCTTGCAAACGCATCAGCAAACTGATCAGGATTTTCTAAGAAACGTCTTGATATTTTTTCATACTCGGGATCGAATCTTAAAGAAAGATCGGTGGTAAGCATGGTTGGCAGGTGTTTTTTTGATCCATCAAATGCATCAGGAATAATAGCTTCTGCATTGACTGCTTTCCACTGATGTGCGCCGGCAGGACTTTTCGATAATTCCCATTCAAATCCAAAAAGGTTTTCGAAAAAATTATTGCTCCATTGCGTCGGTGTGGTGGTCCAGATTACTTCTAATCCACTGGTAATCGCATCAGCACCTTTACCAGAACCATAACTGTTGTTCCATCCTAAACCTTGGCTTTCTATACCAGCAGCTTCAGGCTCTTTGCCTACATGGTCTGCTGAAGCAGCACCGTGGGTTTTGCCAAAGGTATGTCCACCGGCAATTAATGCTACCGTTTCTTCATCATCCATCGCCATGCGACCAAAAGTATCGCGGATATCTTTTGCGGCAAGAATTGGGTCTGGGTTTCCATCTGGTCCCTCTGGGTTTACATATATTAATCCCATCTGCACTGCTGCAAGTGGTTTTTCTAAATTACGTGAATGTACGTCTCCATCTGCATCATCGTCTGTAACCACCACTCCATGTGCTTTTTCTGCTCCTTCAGAGCCGTGTCCATAACGAAGATCGCCACCCAACCAGGTCGTTTCCGAACCCCAATATACCGATTCGTCAGCTTCCCAAACATCTTCACGTCCACCGGCAAAACCAAAGGTTTTAAAACCCATCGATTCTAAGGCAATATTACCTGTTAGGATCATTAAATCTGCCCACGAAATTTTGCGTCCGTATTTTTGTTTAATCGGCCAAAGTAATCTGCGGGCTTTATCGAGGCTCACGTTGTCTGGCCAGCTATTAAGGGGTGCAAAACGTTGTAATCCGGCACCAGCACCACCACGGCCATCGCCTACCCTATAGGTTCCGGCGCTGTGCCATGCCATTCGGATAAATAAGCCTCCGTAGTGACCAAAATCTGCAGGCCACCAATCTTGCGAATCGGTCATCAGTGCATGAAGGTCTGCTTTTAGCGCTGCCAAATCTAAACTTTTAAAAGCTTCAGCATAACTGAATTCACCATCCATTGGGTTAGATAAGTTAGAATGCTGACGCAAAATACTCAACTTTAACTGCTTTGGCCACCAATCGCCATTTCTGGTACCACCACCAGCTACATTACTCTTCATGCTGCCATTATGAAACGGGCATTTGCTGATATCATTCGATTCTTTTTCCATTATGTATAATATTTGTTAGTAAAAATCTGATCCGTTATTATGGGTTAATCAGATTATCATAAATTTAGAGAATTGAAATAACTAATCACAATCATTTAATTCTATAATGGAATAGTTAGAATCTATTACTACGCTGTATCAGCGATTTAGGTGGATGGCAGCCTATGTGGCCGCAAAAATTTAACCTGATGTTAATCTTAAAATAAAATCCTCCTGTAAATTGATTAAATTTTTGAAGGCATTATAAAATATCATGAGCGCTTTTTCAAACAGCCTGATACTGGAAAGAAAATGAGTTAAAGTTTAACTGAGCTTAAATAAAAAATGAAAGATTCTACTTAACCTATTTAACTTGTATATTAGTGTTCTAATTGGTGAGATTTCCTATTTAGTGATTTATAACTAACCCCAAATAATGAGTGCTTTCAAAATAGATACCCTAAAACATATTGAAAAACAGAAGCTTTTTGATTTAATAATTAATATTATTGGCAAGTTGGGATATAATAATATTAGACAAGAAGGTGATTTAATTATAGGTAATTATTCGGGGCCGTTATCTCAACACAACCATGGCTTTATCTATTTAGATGAAAAGCTAAATTCATCGAAAGAGATAAATCAGTATGAGAAAGTGATTAAAGGTGATGCACAAAAATATGAAATAGGAACATTTTTTGTCTTTTCAAACAATACAATTACGAAAGGTTTTCAGAGTGGGCTAAAATCGAAAATCCAAAATTTAACTCTTGATTTTATCGGTAGAGATGATTTAATTGTCTTAATCGATAAACATTTGATAGACTTTTGGAGACACGATGATGCAAAGCTGCTTTCCTATGAAAAATTTTACTGTGATGCTATTTATGGCGAAAATGATTTAAAAAAACTTCAAATATTTAATGAAAAATATGAAAGACTTCTTCAAATTTTTATTGAACCGAATTATTATCATTTTCACGAAGATAAGGCAACTGGGACACCAGTGAGAAAAAAGGTTAGTATGGAGCAACTCACTGAAAGTACTAAACCAATCATTTTATCTGGGAATGCAGGAACAGGAAAGACAACTTCATTGAAAAGAATTGGTGAGAATTTAATTTCACTCAATAAAAATAGCAAAGCCAAGAAAAATTTACCACTTTTTCTAGGAATCACAGAACTTTTTGATTTTGATTATAAGATTGAAAAATTAATAAAAGATAAACTAAAGCCATATTTTGCCGATGGTGATGATATTTATGGTCAATATCAAATTACGTTGTTAATTGATTCTATTGATGAATTAGAAGAATCAAACCAAAATACAGTTTTGGAACAGTTGATGAAATTACAAAAGAACAAAAACGTAAATTTTATAATTGCTAGCAGAAATTCTGAAAAGCTTTTTTCTAATCCGATAATAAAAGGTGTTTCAAATTATTCAATTGAAAAATTTAATGACGAACAAATAAAGCGGTTTATTTCTTCATTTTTTCAAAATGAACATAATAGAGCTGAATCACTTTTAGATGCTTTAAAAGATAATAGAATACTCGAGAAATTACCTATTACACCATTAACACTTTCTTTAATATCAATTTTATACGAAGAAAATAATTTAGAAATCCCTGCTACTATAACAGATATATACGATAATTTTAACTCAGTTCTCTTAGGTAAGGCTGTTGTTTCTTCAAGACTTGAGTTTATTGACAGTTCATTTAGAGAAAGGATATTATCTCTTTATGGTCTTGCTTTGCTAGAAAGAAAGGAACATGCTCCTATGGACAAGGAAGAGTTCTTTGATTTCTTTGTTAAGTACTATGAAAATAAAACAATACCAATTAGAAAAGGTGGCATAAAGGATGTATTGGAGTATCTTCTAAATAACACTGGGATTTTATTTTTGAAGGATGGCAAATATATCCAATTTAGCCACGATTCTTTCATGGAATACTATGCCGCTATAGAAATATTCAAACATCAAAGGGAGAAAGAAAGTTTAATGATAGATAGCTTCCTTGAAATTCACTGGCAGAACACCGCTTTTTTCTATGCTGGAAAATCAAAAGATATGAGTGGTTTTTTGGAGAAAATAATCGAAAGAACCAACAAAGCTTCAAAATTGAGTGATTTTTTTATTGGTGTAATGGGTCTAGGTTATCTTATGCAAGCATTATACCAAACAGACAATAAATTGAGAAAACTTGGAGTTGATTCTGCAATTAATTTGAATATACAAGCCCATGAAACAATACTAAAAATTAGTGGAGAACATGAGTTTTTATATAAAAATTACAAGTTACCAATACTTCTATTAATGAACGCTTTCTATTTTTATGAAAATTTTAATTCAATTACATTAAAAGAACCGTTAAAGTTATCTTTCAATGATTTTTATACCTCTTATCTTAATTCTTCAAATACTAATGATGGATATAAAAGTCTTAAAACAGCACTTACACTAAACTCTAAGAGAATTAATGATGTTGAACCCTTAGAGAAACTAATTTTCGAGAGTAAATTAATACATGATCCGAACCTACTAATATTAACAAACATTGCAGTGGATATGGATAAAACAAAAAATTACAAAGAAATAAAAAAAGAAATAAAAAAGGACTTTCACAAACTTGCTGAGCCGTTAAAAAAATTAGCTGAAATCCCAGCAAACAGACTCCGATTTAGTAATTATGATAGCATTCAATCAAACAAGAAAATCACAATTATTACGGAGGGAATAACTGATACGCAGATACTTGAACATGCCTATATGGTATTAACTAATGGTAATTTGCCGTATTGGCGAATAAAACCAGCAGGTGTTGAATCAGGTGGGGTAAAGGAGTTGTCGAAAACTCTACAATCTCTAATGCCTATAATAGAAAAAGATCAAAAGATAATTGGAATATTTGATCGAGACTCTGCTGGCATTCAAGAATTTAATAGTCTTAAAGGATTTGAATCTCTCGAAAACCACACTGTAAAAAAACACCCGAAGTGTGAAATCTACGCAATACTTTTACCTGCAATCAGCAGTAGGGAAAATTATATCCAATCAAAACAAGATTTTAATTTTCTAGAAATTGAACACTATTTTTCTGACGAACTTTTAAGTTCTCATAATAAATTAAAAGAAACTCCGATTAAAGGAATTTTTGAAATTAGAGGAAGCAAACAATCCTTTGCAAAGGAGGTAATTAAGATTCAGGAACCGGAAAAATTTCAGAATTTTCTAGAAATTTTTGAAAGAATTGATAAAATATCCGGAGTTCAAGTGGATTATTTAAATTAATAAGAGCGACTTTTGGTAAGTTTTACCTATCGAATTTCGACACAATTGAATTTATAGGAGATTTTAATGCTTTTGATAGTGCATGTATCGTACTTATAGTTACATTAACTTCTCCTCTTTTAATTCTTCTAATTTGCGAACTGGTAAGTTAGCCTCGTAAGAAAGTTATTTTTGTATGAACTTCTGAGATTCTTCAACTCTTTAGCAAAAGCCTTTGTACTCCATAATTTTTATTATGTATCCAAATTCTCATATGTGAAAAGAATTGTATGAATTTGTATATAAAAAAGCTACGGAAATCCGCAGCTTTTAATGAAAATTTGTGGAGCCGAAGGGAGTGGAACCTATAATAAATTATGATTAAATTAGATAAAATTTGTTTGTTTTATTTTGTATAATTATCTGGTATATAGAATATTAATTAATTTTTATAAAAGTAAGATAAATTTGATAAAAACAAAAAAGGGTGTATTTTTGGGTGTTGTTTAAAAAAAAATACACCCATTATGGCTAACGAGGCATTTAAATTAAACTATAACATAAGCTTTCAATTAGAAAAAAGAAGATTAAATGGTGAGTTGATTGTTTTGAATGTTCCTATTCAGATGGTTATAACATTTAATAGTCAAAGGCTTAAACTTTTAGCTGGGTATAAGATTGATGCTAATAAATGGGATGATAGATTTCAGCGAGTAAAGAAAGGTGCCAGTAATGCAAAAAAAGAGACGTGGAGTGATATCAATAACCACCTAGCAAAGTTAGAAACCACTATAGTAAATGCATTTGATACATTTAAGTTAAGGAGAATTACACCTTCTTTAGATGAGATTAAAACTATTTTTAGAGAATCACAAGGAAAAGCTGGGGGACAACAGAAAAATTCTTTTTTTGATGCATTTGAAAACTTCATAACTGATCAATCAAGGGAAAATACTTGGAGTGCTTCAACAATTATTAAGCATAAAACAGTTTATAATACTTTAAAAGAATTTGATAGTAAACTGACGTTCGAAACATTTGGAGCAACGGAAATACAATCTTATTTAGAGTTTTTAAGGGTTAAAAAAGGTTATAGGAATACTACAATTGCTAAACAACTCAAGAACGTTAAATGGTTCTTAAGGTGGGCATTAAGAAAAAAATACACAACCAATTCGGAATTTATTGATTTTAGGCCTAAATTAATTGGAGTGACAGAATCACATGAAAATATCATATTTTTAACGCTAGATGAATGTAAGAAGCTTTTTAGTTTCGATGCAAAAAAGGATTATTTGAATAGAGTTAAAGATGTATTCCTGTTTTGCTGTTTTACAGGATTAAGATTTTCTGATGTATTTAAATTAAAAAGATCGGATGTAAAAGACGGATATATTTCTGTTACAACATTAAAGACAACAGATAAGCTGACAATACAATTAAATCAATACTCTTCAGCAATTCTGCAAAAATATTCAGAAACTCCCTTTGATGAAGATAAAGCTTTGCCTGTTATCAGTAATCAGAAAATGAACAAATATTTGAAGGAATTGTGTAGAGACGCAGGATTGAATGAACCTCAAAGAATTGTTTATTTCAAAGGGAGTAAAAGGATAGAAGAGGTAAAACCAAAGTATGAATTAATAGCCACACATACCGCAAGACGTTCCTTTATTTCTAATGCAATAGCATTGGGAATGCCTGTTGAAATCTTAATTAAATTTACAGGCCACAAGGATTACAACTCTATGTCACCTTACTTGAAAGTGCTAGAAGGTACAAAGAGTTCGGAAATGGCTAGGTTTAATGCCTAATTCTTTGGATTGCCAAACAAGTTTTCAGCTACTGCACTTTTGTAAATATGTTTTTTGAAATAATCAAGCTAATGAATTTGCTATGTTTTTCCTTGATAAGTTAAGTAGCTAATTAAAATATGTCTTTTTTATATCTGTATGTCGATTTGCTTATTCGTAAGGTATTGATATGTAGGTTTTTGTGCGTTTGTTTGATTAAGTATTTAAAAAAGACTGATGGTATTGCTCTATCGGTAATTTTTACGAAAATTTGTGAAGAAAAAGGAAATACCCATCTATGAAATAAAATTTTTGAAAATGTGGAATAATCACTATTGCTACCACGTGTTTACCATTATCTGGGAAACAGACTAATTTATTATTAAATTTTAGAGCATTAAAATTCTTAAGCCCCCAAGGGATAAGCGAAACAAAAACCCATAATTAGTATCTTGAGCATTAGATGGTGTATAATCTTAGCAAAGAACACACCTTAATATATAGTATGGTATTTGCAAACCTATCTATTTTGTTTAATTTGGTCGATAAAAGTACATAAACAAACTAAATTATGTTTTCGATTAATCTTAAGAATTTCCGTAGCTTCAAAAAGCAAACTTTTCACTTTGATAAGTTTAACATCCTAATCGGTGAGAATAGTTCTGGTAAAAGTAGCCTATTTAAATTTCTATTAGCAGCAAAACAAACTTTAGAAACTCCACATAACAGAGAAATCAATTTTCTATTCAGTGGCGAATTTGTTGATCTAGGGAGTTATAAGGAATCAATATACTATCATCAGGATGAACTCCCTCTGATTTTTGATTTTGTTTTCGCTGAATCTTATATTCCATTTTTCTTGCATTTTATGCTTGGAGAAGATGCATCTACAAAAAAAATTAAACAGTCTTTAGATGATTATTTTAATGAAAATTTACCAAATTCAATTTCGCAAATAAGTTTTGAGCTCACTAAAGAACTAAATTCTCATGATTCAATAAAAACACGAATAAGTAATAGCGAGGTTGGGAATCTTTATATAGACCCAATGCCAATTGATAAAAAATCTTCTAAAAATCCATTGGTCGATAATCCTAAATGTCGAATTATATATTCTGACATACAAGCTAATAAAAAATATGTCCTAGATAATATTGGTTATTCAAAGGATGGTTTCTTAACAATAATCGACCCGGGCGATTTACGTCAATCGTGTGGAAAAGTTTTTACAAACGAAGATGACGAACGAAAACCCGCAACTGTTATAAAACAAATCAATAGATTATTTAACAGAATTGCCTTATTGCTTGTTGTACAAAATTTTGTAAGATATAATCTTGAAAATATCGAATATATCAATCCTATAAACACCCATCCATCTAGATTTTACATTAAAAAAGACCAAAAGAAATTTAGCACAATTAATAATTTAGATGATGTGATGGCATTTTTCAGTGCCCCTGATGATTACAAGCTAAAAGTATTAAAAGACTTTATCAAGATATTGAAAAAACTTGGCGTTACAGATCATGTTGAGATAATGGAAGATGAACGGCTACCAGTTATGGAATTACGTGTTAAAGTAAAAGATCTTTTGAGTAATATTAGTGATGTAGGATATGGCGTTTCATTACAAATTCCTGTTATACTTAAGGCACTACTTGCTGATAGATTATCGGATGGTTATAAGATTATCTTGATAGAGCAACCCGAAGTTCACCTTCACCCTAAACTTCATTCAGCATTGATCGAAGTTCTTGTTTCACTGTCAAAAAACACTGTCTATTTCATTGAAACTCATAGCGAGCATATCATTCGAAAGC
Source organism: Pedobacter sp. SG908 (assembly GCF_011759615.1). Lineage (NCBI taxonomy): Bacteria > Pseudomonadati > Bacteroidota > Sphingobacteriia > Sphingobacteriales > Sphingobacteriaceae > Pedobacter > Pedobacter sp. SG908. The sequence continues at coordinate 338,310 of NZ_JAAOYY010000001.1, read as the reverse complement.
TCCAAGTAATGGTTAAAGAAAAATCTCATGAGTTACTACCAAATCAAGTCACAATTCATTATTTAGTGAGAAAAAATAAACATTCTGAAGTAACTGAACATCCTATTATGGAAACTGGTTATTTATCAAAATCTCTGCCAACAGGCTTTTTCGATAATTCTTTTCAACTATCTAAACAATTATTGTAGCAATGGATATTATTTTAACGCCTTCTCTATTTGAAAGATACTTCACCGCAATATCCAAACCCAAAAAAGATACTTTTGAAACTGACTTAGTTTCATTATTGCAAAACAACAATAATAGATTTGTACTGTCAAATGATACAGTAAGCTATATAAATGATAAATTAAAAGGAAACCCACTAATAGCATTTATCCAGCCTTTTTTTACAAATTTGATAGATGATCAGGTATTTAATGTTGAAAGTGATGGTGCAAAAAATGAAGATGATATATTGGACAATATTTGCAGAAAGTATGAAGCAAGTACATCTAAGACAAAAGACGAAGTTTACACTGCAATTTCTTATAGAAAGAATCTTCCAATCAAACAATCTATTGATTTAACTTCAATTAGTCAATCAAAGAAGATTTGGGCGATTTTTCAAACTTGCTGTTACCATCCTAAGCCATTAGTAATGCATTACTTTGACTTTGATAACAATGAACAAATATTTGAGGTAATATCCGGTTTCTTCAGTATGGCCAAAGCCAATTCAATTTATTACGTTTTAGATAGGCAGTGTAATCTAGATCATGATTTTTTTAGTCATTTTCAGAAGGTAACTAAAACTCATTATTACACGGCGCATGGTAAAATATACGGTAACGAAAAGAAATTCAAGGATAATTTTAAATCTGTTTTCATTTTCTGTGGTGATACTAATGAAATACATGAAAGAAAATTAATTTGTGATAACTTCATTCTTGAAACGGATGAAGATTTTTGGAATATCGAAGTTGATAGAACAACTTGGAAAATAGATTTTACCCACTGTTCAAAAATTGCTAACAAATTGAGAGGTAAAGTCTCTAAATTCACGAGAAAGCACATCTAACCGTGCTTTCCCGTGAAAATGTTACTTATTCATTATCTGAAGGAACTGAAATTTCATCAGAATTTGTCAAATCATAACAAACACCTTTTGGGAATTGATTTTCTGAATTTTTGGCCTCAACCTCGTCAACGATAGAAAAGCCTGTTAAATTACTGCTGATCTTATTCATGTGTAAATTGGTTTAATTTAATCAATGTTTGATTATTTATACAAATGTATAAATTAATAACTCCAAACAAAAAATACTCTCATGTATTTTACAATGTTTATATAGTTAACAAAAGAGTGATAAAAAAGTTTAAGTCTTACAAGTATGTTGTTTTATGCCCTATATATAAAAAGTAAATTGGCTTTAAAATTAAAAATATAAAAAAATCGCTTAGATTTACCACAATTATTTTTTAGCGACTCGTATAGCTACCGAACCGACCAAAATTAGAAGTCTATGCACGAGAAAGAGTTTGCCTACGCCATGGCGTGGGTGCCTTTGTTCGTGTATGCGCTCTTGGTCGGGCGTGGTAGCAAATGAAGCCCCACGCTATTTTCATTTATTTAATTTCTTTTAGGGGGCGAAGGAACTTAAAATTATGATGAAAAAACTAATGTCTCTTGTGCTGTTGTTGGTAATTTTTACAGCCTGTAAAAAAGCTCCCAATTCAAGTTCTAAAGTAGAAGTAACGATTACAGGTTCTACCACGCAGAGTTATAATGTAGTGATACGTACTGAAGACGGCTCCTCAACATACATAAATGAAAAAAATAACTTAGGTGCTAAAACTTTTAAGTTTGAAACAAAATTTAATGAAAAGCTTTCTGTGAATTTATCTAGTGGAAATAATTTTCCTTGGAAGGTCAAAGCCTACAGAGATGGGAATTTAGTGAAAGATGAGACTTCAATATCTTCTGGAAGTTATAGCACTTTTTTCTAACTTAAGAAGAATTAAGGGCTTTGATATTTAGTCTAATCATTTAAAATCAATCATACGTACTGAGCTTTTTTTGATTTAAAAAGATGTTGTGGATATTCTATCGATAGGCTAAATATTCAGATTTTTATCTGGTACGTTTGATTTTAATTAAGTTTGAATAAAAACGTACCAATCGTACATTTTTTTTGGTACGATCAGTACGATTTAGAATCAATGTTTACTCTCTCGCTAATTTTTTAACTCTCTTTCTAATTGCACCTTCGGTTAATCCAAATATTTCGCCTATTTCTTTATTTGTTTTTCCTTCTTTCTTTAGCTCTGCAATTTTGGCGTCTTGAGCTTCTTTATGATTTGAATTAGTGTTCAAATGCTCAAATTCATTGTCGAAGCCTAAAAACCTAAATTGTAAAAAATTATTATTTTCTCCTTTGTCTATTTTACAGGTTATGATATTTCCTTGATGATATATCTGTTCGCAGTTCCTTTGCTTTATTTGCTTAATGTACCTTAATGACGTATCGTGGTAGCTTTGACCAATTGCGAATGCGCTATCACAGAAATTTGAGAGCATTTTACTCCCTCCTAAGTCAATATTTGTAATTGGCCTATCGAAGTTTCTTTTGGGTGTATGAGCTAAAATTAAAATAGATAAGTTATATTTATTTTTCATTGTTTTTAATCTTTGCATTAAATCTAATGCATACTTTGCTTTCTCGGTTTCCTGATTTAAAAATGTAATATTATCAATAATCAAAATCTTTGATTCATTATTTACCACTTGAATTTCTATCTCGGATAAGATGTCGTTTTGATCAGCAATGATATTGTCGTTAAAGGAGCATCTCAGAAAATTGTCATTAAATTTGAAATCATTTTTATAGTTATCTGAGTACCTATTTTGAACTTGCTTTGAAGAGAGCTCAAAATCACAGTAAATAACCTTTTGTTTTTTTGCTTCCAATTTAAATCCTGTTATAGCTTTCCCTTTACTAATGCTATCTGCTATCTGAAATGCTAAAATAGATTTACCTAGGTTAGTGTCAGCAAATAGAATACTGATTTCACCTTCAAACCAAAACTCACTGAATAACATTTTAGGGGTTTCTCTTGATGAAGCTTCATCAACCCAATCATTAAGAGGCATTGTTGTTAAAATTTCACTAGCCATTCTTGCCTCCCGCTTTTTTTGTTAGTAGTGAGGCTTCGATATCCTCAATTCTATATCTGATTGATTTTCCAATTTTTGTAGCTTTTATTAAGCCTCGTTGGGTGTAGGAGTGAAGCGTAGGAAGAGAGATTTGTAGAAAACTTGCGGCTTCTTTTCTTGAGAGGGGTTTGCTCGTATTCTGTGGAATTTGTTTCGTGTTTATTGTAAGCTCTTCAATCGCTTCTCTAACACTTTGTTTGATTAGGATTTTAAAGTCCTCCCAATTTAGACTTGTAATCATCATTTGATTCATCTTTTTAATTGTAAATGCACAAATGTTACTTCGGTTCAGTTTGATTGAGCCAATACATGTGTACGAATTATAAATAAATAAGATTGTTTAAGATTTTAATCTCGCCAAAAAGGCGTAACTGGTGATGGATTTATTTAAATCCTTTAGCTCTAGAGCGAGCTTACCCCGATGAAATTACAATCACGTTGTTTACCTTACAACGTAGCGTAAATATAATACAACGACATTCAAAAGAAAAATTATTGTTATTTGATTACTTATAGATGACTGTTGTTATTTTTAATTTCTATTTGTACGTTTCTAAAGTTAATTCTATTTATTAGGTTTGATAATTAAATTAACATTCTATGCTTAAAATTTCGCCTGCTGATTTTTATTTGAATACTCCGCTTTATACAAAATTGTTCTATGAAAAAAAAGTGGAGCTTAATGATTATATATACAAGTATAGAATTCCTGATATTGAAGGATACAATCCTATTAATAAAATTGAAACAACATTTGCAACTGCTTCAAACTATAAAGAAATAATAACTGATGGGACTAACTATAATGTGAAACCGGAAATATTATTAACCTGTAAAAGAACTCGTGCTGAATTCAACTTCTATTTATTTTGGAATCAAGAAGAACGGTACATAATGAAAATAGGGCAATATCCTTCAGTGGCGGATTTTCACATAGCTGACGTAAAACAATACAATAAACTGCTAAATAAGGAAAGTTTAAAGGAATTTACAAAAGCAATTGGGTTGGCTGCTAATGGTGTTGGTATCGGTAGTTTCGTTTATTTGAGGAGGATATTCGAAAACCTTATTTACGAAGCACTTTTAGACTATAAAAGGGAATTTACATTAGAGGAAAGTGACTTTAATAAAAAGCGCATGGCTGAAAAAATAGTTTTTTTAAAAGACTTTTTACCTGAATTTTTAGTTGAGCATAGTGAGTTATACGGTATATTAAGTAAAGGCATCCATGAGCTCGAAGAAGAGGAATGTTTAGCTTACTTTGATACAGTTAAGGTTGGTATAGAGCTAATTTTGGATGAAAAACTTGAAAAATACAATAAGGAAAAAAAGAAAGCTGACGCCAAAGCAAAAATCTTACTAGCCTCTAAGTCAATCAATAATAAAGGGGAGGGATAAAATATTTAAATTAATGCTCATGACAATAAAAGAATTTAGGAAAGCAATAATAGAAACCCAAAACCCAGATTGGTTTAATAATCAGGAGATTGAACTTTCATTTCCTAGTGTAGATTTTAAAAATACTTTTACCGGACTACCTAGTTTTGCGAATTACCTATATGGACAACTAGAAAAGTATCAAAAATTAGAAATACCTGAAAACAGTAATCTAAAAAAGTCACATCGTTTTTTTGAATCAGCTATTGCAGTAACAGAAGGTTTTTTAAGAGATAAGACAATTATCGAGGATTCAAGCACCTTAGATGCTTACTGGTTACAAGTTAGTGGCAATTTTCAACAAAATGGGAATAAATTGATTTTTCCTGCTGATAGTGTTGAAACTGAATTTATACTAAGTTTGGAAGCGTTTAACACAAATACAGCAATGGGTGCTTTTAGATATTTAACTAAATCTAATGATAGTAATTTCAGCTCTTTCGACGTTTTAAATGGTTATTTGCTTGCTTATGAGTTAAGGATGCGAGATCATCGAACAATAAAGGATTTAATAGCAAAGGAGCGAAAAACCATCAGTAACCTTAAGAATGAATTTGCTAAGGCAATACCACAATCAGAATATGACTTAAACGAACATCTTATTAAAACAGAAGCATCTGTTAAAGGGTATTTTAATGAAGTTGAGGCCTATAAGACTGACAAAGAAAAGTTATTTGCGGATTGGTTTATCAATACAAAGGGAGATTTCGAGAGTTTCAACACTTATTCTGAAAGTAAAATATCTGAATTAGAAGAGACTTACAATCAAAAACTTAAATTAGAAGAACCTGCTTTGTATTGGAAAGAGCGCGGAAATGATTTGAAAAAACAAGGTCATTGGATGCTTGGGATCACATTAATTTTAGTTTTAATAAGTGTAGCATCCCTAGCTTCCATTCTTTTTAAAACGCCAACAGATTTATATTCGAGTTTCTTTAGTGGTGATAAAAGCGCTGCTATTAGATGGTCTATTATTTATATAACTATTCTTTCTTTTATCGCTTTCACAGTTAAGCAATTATCAAAAGTCATGTTTAGTTCTTATCATTTAGCAAGAGATTGTCAAGAAAGATATACGTTGACTTATTTCTATTTGTCATTACTTAAAAATAGTGCAGTGGCACCAGAACAACAACAACTTATAATTCAGTCCTTATTTAGTAGAGCAGAGTCAGGATTACTAAAAGATGATGGTTCGCCAACAATGCCAACTGATATTGTACAAAGCGTGTTAAAAAACAAATAGAGATGCCTACAGATATCAATTCAATACAAGCTTGGTGTTCGGTACTAACCTTAATAACAACATTAGTTGGTGGGTTTCTTGTATATCAAACCTTCATGTTGCAGGCAAAAGCAATGGCAGATCAAAATGAAATCTTAAGAATACAACAAACTGATTTTAGATTGAAGTTTTTTCCAAAACTTATAGTAAATCACGCAACTTATATTCAAGGTGCTGAAAGAGAAGACGTAATTTCAATAGAAGTAACGGAAAATGCAATAAAAGAAATTGAGATGTTATACTCTGGTAGCGATAAGATCAAATTCGAGCCCTGGTTCCACGAAAAAGAACTTGATGTTTCTGTAGGATTTATTTTGAAATTCAGCTGTAAATATTTATTTAGTGATCACTTCGAATCGAGTATCGCAGGTAAGCCGCTTATTGGGTACATCACTTTTCTTTTTACAGATTCTTATGATAATAAATATTCACAGGTAATAGTTTATAAATCACTGACCGGAGTTTATCCTCAGACAGCGATGTTCCTTGGTAAAATTTAATATATATATGGCTAAAAAAAACACCCAACTACACTTTTATGGGTGTAATATTGGGTGTTGATCTTGTAACTAGTTGATTTTTAAGTTACTTTGTGGAGCCGAAGGGAGTCGAACCCTTGTCCAGTTGTGAGATAAATTATACCTTCTACATGCTTATTTTTCAGTTGATTTTCGGGAAATAAACGGGCTGAAAACCGACCTTATTTAAATCCTTAGATACTTTATCTCACTTTAAGTCGTATCTCCTTAAAGCCAGCTTTGTTGTTTCGATGCCCCAGATTCTAACCCAACAATGCAGCAGTTAGAGGGACAAAAGCTAAGCTAGTTCTAAACTAGGCAGCTAAGGCGTAAGTATTTTCGCCAACTAAAATGTGATCGTTCACTTTAAGTGCTCTCCGAACAACGCACTGCATGCTAACATAACTTTCGCCACCCCGTCAAATCCAAGAACGGCCCCAGAGAAAGTGATCCTGGCAAAAAATACCAGACCACAAATATACGAAAAACTGTGTTAAATAACAATTTTACCTCATTTGCCCATAAAAAGGGAATGTAGCAGACCAAGACCGGCATATCATAATTCTAATTTACCAGACGATATTTATGGCATTTTATAATCATCTGGTGGTTGACCCCCTAATAATGAAATGTGCCGGGACGGTTACTTTTTGGACAGCCCTCTCCTCTAAAGGCTTGTTGAGCAAGCTGAGCAGCACCCCGATGGATTGCCGCGCAAGTTCAGATATAGGCTGGGCGACTGCGGTTATGGTGGGCTCGTAAAAATCGAAAACCTGATGGTCATCAAATGCAATAATACCCATTTTACCAGGGATATGATATCCAAGCTGATTAATCGCCTTTATGCCACTAAAAGTAAGATAATTGGTAGCAAAGTAAACAGCATCGACCCTTTTATTCTGCTTGAGGAACTTAACGAGCTGTTTAACTGTTTGGGCAGGATCATTTCCATAAGGTACTTTTTCTATAATAACCTCCAACCCGTGTTCGGCCATTGCCTTGGTATAGCCCAGTTTCCTTTCTTCCATCTGGCTCTGGTTACTATCCAGTGTAATAAATGCAATATGGGCAAAAGCGTTTTCTGCCAGGTATTTGGAAGCATTATAGCTGGCTTTAAAATTATCGAGGATTACATAACTCGATTCAACATCAAGATAATACCTATCGAACAGTACAACCGGAGATCCTTCGTCAATAAGCGCCTGTATTTCTTTTTCCATCCCGGGCGGAGGCGTTATGATGTAACCATCTACATTGCGGTCTCTGAAAAGCTGGATGAGCTCCCTGGTTTTATCCGGATCGTTATCAGTGCTACAATAGAAAATCTTATACCCGCTCTGGTAGGCAATTTCCTCTATATGATAGGCCATCTGTGCAAAAAAATAATCGGATATTTTTTCCACCATCAGGCCAATAATCATGGTTTTACCAGTGCTCAGGCTCTGAGCCAGGCGGCTTGGTTTATATCCGTTCTCATCGATGTACTGAAGTACCTTTTCGGTCAAAGCCAAACTGATCCGTTTCTCTTTAGCCTTGCCATTGATAATGAAGGAAATTGTAGACTTTGAAATATTAAGGGCAGTTGCTACATCGCCTATAGAAATCTTTTTTGCCATTACCGAAAATTAGATAAAGTGACCGATCAGTTAATTATCGAAAATGTCCTTTGAACCGGGACAGCCGATTGGACCTGCTTCGCGGGAGTATTATATCCATATTGCCATGCGACCAGCGTAACTTTTAACGGCAACTTACTTCTGGGCGGGATACCTGTAAAATAAAGTATACCATCTACAATTTCTGCAGGCCCTTCCTTTACAAAATACTGTAAGGGCAATCCAGCGTCAGAATGGGCAATCAGTTTCAAGGATTTCACAGATTTTTTCTGATCGGGGATTTCTGGGAAAATAATTTGCTGTGGCATCCCTTTCAGATTGGTAAGGGGAATCTTCATATTTGCCTGTTGTACTGATGAGCGATATTTAGCATCGCCTTTCTGACTGGCCATTAGCCAGATATCATTGCTCCGCTTGGTGTTATTAAATCCCATTCGGTAAAAGGACAACTGAAATGTGGAGTCATTGATTTTCTTGACCGGCCCGCAGATCCTGGAAATCACAATTTTCTCTTCGGGACGATAGCGCACATCAATCTGATGGGTTGTCGTATCGGTATTTATTGCCGAAACATGAAAGGTAATCCCATCTGCAAGAGGATGAAAAAGCGGCCTGAAACCAGCAGATCCTGCAGGAGGCAAGAGTTTACCCTGTTGAGTGAATCCAATTGAGCGTTTTATTTTTGCCCGCGCAGCTCGATACAGATCCTCGGTTACCTTTGCCATCTGTGCATCAAATACCCATCCGGCCTCCGCTTTGTTTCCTTTATAATCATTATAGGGTGCTGAAACGGCATTTGGCAATTCGTTTCTCCTCCATCTATCCACCAGCCATCCTTTTTGAGGCTTAACAGCAGAAAGTATCGGAAAAGTATGTAAAGGTGTTTTTTGGGGAAGCCGGGTTTTTACTGCTTTAGAGATAAACAGATTAAGGTAGTTAATTAGTTCATCAGAATAATCAAAGTGACCATGACCTGCATCACAAAGTAATGCAATGGGTGTATTGGGGTTATCTTTTCTATATTTCATTGCCGGGCTAATCCGCCCTTCAATCCATTCATCTTCCCCCATCACAAAAAGCCCGGGGATACCGTTTAAATTTCTTTCGCCCCAATCAGGATTGGGTTTACCGCTCCCGGTCATATTGGTTAATGGTGCATCGCCGTGAATAGATAACACGGCAATTGTACGATCGGGATTAAAAGCAGCGAAATTCCAGGGATAGCTTGCCGCGGCAGAGTGCCCAATGGGGATAACGGGAGCAAATGCGAGTTCCTCGTAACCAGATAGGTCTGCAAGGTTTTTCATTGTTCCGAAAAAAACTGCCGAGGAGCTGAGGTTAAAAACCATATCAACCGACGGCGTCATCCAGATTTCGGCAAGACCAAGCGCAGAAAGATTTTTTCTAAAAGCACTATGCTCCAATATTCCTTCTTCAAGCATATTGTGCTGGCCAATAACCACCCCTCTTACTTGTTTACAATCGGGCGGTATCCATAAAAATGCCGTCGGCTTTTCTCCTGTTTCGGAAGAAATATTACCCTGCACGGAAACAGACCATTGCCATTCTGCAGCAAAAATGTTTTGGCATAGCAATAAAAAAGTAAAGCAGATAAAAATTATTCTGTACATATCACTTTAGATCAGTGTATTATCAGGTTCGAACGTTATTTTAAGTTATTAATTTGCTATCCAGACTACTACAGGTGGGGCAGGGAAAAGAAAAGTGTCCCGAAGCCTGCATTGTCGGCATTAAATCCTGCCCCTTCGGGTCTCAATTCATCTGCTGCCCGTTTTGTATATCGGTATTGATCTGCAGGTATACCCTTTACGCGGAAAGCATAATGGTTGTATACCTGTTCAAAGATCGAGCGCAGCTTTCCTCTTCCATTGATGGATATCTTATCGGCAGGAAACCTGCCACTGATATCGTTATAAGGCTGAAAAGGCACATCTTCTCCAAGATTATACCGGGCTGTATACTCAAACCCTTTGAGCAACCTGTTCTGCGCAAAACTGTACATGTCCATCCCTTGGTTCCACCCAATTTCGCACATTTCTGCCAGATGGCCGATTCCAAGCATACAGTGTGGCTGATCACGCCCACTCTCCTGACACTGGCCATCTTCATTTACGACATAATGCAGCAGGCTACCATTTCCTGGGCCTTTATAGTAGAAATCAACTGCACGGTCGAACATTTCATGGTCATCATTAAAAACGGCAATAGCCATCATCCCCTTCATACAGGCCAGATCCCAGTTACCGTGGGCCCAAAGCGCAAAATACTGGATGGGAGGATAAAACACATCTCTGAACATCACTTTACATTTTTCGATGTCGTCCTGTTTCCATTTAGGGTAGGTAGCCCGCATAATCTCTGCGGCACTGGCCATCTTAAAAACATTCAGTCCTGCCCCTAACTCTACATCTGTTCCATCAAAAACTTTAAAAGTATCAGACCAGGCATTTATTATTTTTATGGCGGTTTTAGCATGGGCTTCATCGCCAGTAATATTCCACATTATTGCATTTTGATAAGCGGCACAAACATCTTTTTCTAGGTTTCCTATATTTTTACCGGCACCAATCAGCAAACTACGCTCTACATGCTGAACGGCATGAGGTTCGCAGGAAGCGCTTGACCACGGGTGCGATTTGAATTTCTCAAAAGCACTCTTCCACGGTTCCCTGCCTATGGCCACCATATCTTTCATCCGCTGAAGATCACTAATTGAATGCAACAGGCCAGGATGGGTAAAAGGTTTTGGATGGTATGCAGCTGGTACCCCCAGTTTCAGTACTTGCCCATACGTATCTACTATAAAGAGAAAAAAGACGATAAGGGTTAACATCCAATTAGTGTGACGGATTAACCTACTACAAACATTTAAACTATGCATGCTCAATATTTTAAAATAATTTTATTTTTTGTTTAAGGTCCTGCCCTGGATAAAAAGGCCCCGGAGGCCTTACTGAAGTGCCCGCCATATTCAGGAAATCCCTATTAATCGTTATCTTTTTTCCATCAGGATATTCTATGTATTGCTTGCTCAGTGCAAAAAAACCTAAAAAGTTAGCTGTTAATGCGGGAATCTTTATTGGCCTTAATGCTTCTTTTTTCCATAATAATGCTACACCTTTCTGATGATGTTCCAGGCGGAAGGATAAACTATTTTTGGCTTTTGTGCTATTCACATCGGCCCAGCTTAGCCGCAGCGCTCCGTCTGCATAAAGATTAAAATCTGCCTCACACCCTGTTGACTTAGCTATGCCTGCCCCTTTGCCAATAAAAAGATTCCCATACCATCTGTGGTCTATATTTAGCGCAGGGATTGTCTGTTTGATGACCAGGCTATGCGGCAAGAAATTGGATGTTGATACTGGCATACCAGGTTGTCGGCCATTGAGGAAACTACAGTTATAGAACAGGTTCTGAACAAAAACATTTGCCTCAGAGGCCTCCATTCTTACGCCATCAACCTTTTTATCTGCGGTATCTGTCATTGCAAGTATATTGTTGTCGAATAGAGTGGGTCCATGGTTTTTAAACAGGTATAACAGTCCGGCGTTACTGTCTGAAATAATATTCCTTGATAAACGGGCGCCCTGAAAAATCGGGCCTAAAAATACACCATAGCCATTTTTTCCATAAACCCTGCGGATCAGGTTATGCGTAAGGGTCGCATCAACCGCCATGGCCAACCGGATACCTGCAGATTCATCACCTGTATAACCACCATCCTGGTTGATGTTCTCTATCAGATTATCTTCTATAATGCTCGATGTACCCCCAATTAATCCAAAAACACCTGCTTGCCCACAATTAAAAATATGGTTTTTGCTAATCTTGTGATGTCCAACAGACGCCAGATCCGTATAATCGTTAAATTCTGGCCTGCCCGCGTTCACATCTGTATAAACATGCCCTGGTGTGCCTATAGAAATGCCCACAGCGTGGCATTCACTGATAGAACAATCTATTATGTTCCAGTATTTTCCATTTTTGGTATCTATTGCGCCAGGCTGTTCTGCATAAATAGAGGCATAACCATTGGCTATCTGGCTGATGGCAATTCCCTCGATGTTAATATAATCTACACCGGGCCCGGCACTAATTCCGATATTCCTGACCGAAAGCTCCGTTAGCCCTACATTGGGATCTAATGCACCGAAATTGGCCCAAATTACCGCTTTCCCGTCTTCAAGGGTTTTAGTCCAGCGTAGTGCCTTACTGCATTCCTGAAGGGTAGTTACATTCACCAGTTTCTTACTGTTAAAAAAGAGCATCATCCTGGTCTGGGGAGTATCCAGCACACATTTCCAAAGTTTGTTTTTACCCTTTACCCATCCTGTTTTCCGATCGGATCCTTTGATCATCACTTTTGCGCGGTTCAATGCTTGCAGTGTAATCCTTTTACCTGTTGAACTTCCACCGCGCTCAAACACCACCGATTCACGGTAAACGCCTGCTGAAACGAGTATTTTGTCTCCAGGCATGGCCTTTGAAACAGCATAACTGATCGTTCTGAAAGGTTTAGCTGCCGAACCTTCTGCCTTATCGCTGCCTGATACGGAAACATAAATACTTTTAAGGGGAACTGGAGCCGGGACATATTCAATAATGTTGTCCGTAAATTGCATCAGTAAGGGAAAAATCAGAAATAAGAAAATTTTACTCATCAATGTTTATAAGGCTTCTTTTATGTTAATGAAATATCCGACAGGATAAAAGATTTTGGATTCCACAGAATAATGACACCTGGTTGCTCATGGGATACTCTAGATATCCGAAAATTGTTTGTCGGAGAATTTCCCGGTTGTATGAATTGCTTATCTGGCTAGTCAAACTTAATTAAACAAAACCGGTTTAGCAAAATGAACTTCTTTTTCGATCTTAATGCGCACGCTATTAGCGATCGTTGTAAGATTGCTTCGTGCCTCGCAAGGACGACCTCTCTATAGATATCTATCAATCTTAGCCTGGTCGAGAAAAACAAAATATTTGTACTGTAAACTTATTTGCTGCCAAGGTAAAGTAGGTCGCCAAAGCCCGGTTGGTCCCGATCATAACCTTCAGCACCCGTTTTTGCGATTACCTGCTGGGTAAACGGCATTGAAAGCCCCTTTCTGCGTACATAATGGTTATAAACCATTTGGTAGATAGGGATAAACCTGCCTCTTCCGGCAGTAGAAATTTGCGTCCATTCGCTATATTTTCCGGTAATATCCTTCCAGGTTTTAAAAGGAACCTCGTTGCCAAGGTTATAGCTGGCGGTATATTCAAATCCTTTTAATAGTCGGTTATCAAGCGCACCATAAAGGTCATTGCCCTGTTTCCATGCAATTTCGCAAACAGTGGCCATTGCCCCGATACCTAACTGGGAATGGCTCTGATCTCTACCACTTTCCTGTATCTGTCCGCTTTTCCCATCTACGTAGTTGGCTATAGTTCCGTTATCGTTAGCATGAAGGTAAAAACGTACCGCCTTATCATACATTTTCTGATTATCAAGATAGATTGCAGCCGAGAGGTAAAATTTGGTTACAATTGGGCCCCAGTTTCCATTGGTATAGGCAGGGCTTGCATAAAATTGCTCACACACCGGTAAAAAGATTCCAGTTACCATGCGGGCTATCTGTTCAAGCTTTTTTGGATCAACAGTTTTAAAATCGTATTTCAGGATTTCCAGAACATTGACAATCTTGATTCCTTCCAAACCCACCAACAATGGAGCATCATTGGTAGCCGGAATTCGCTGCAGGGAATCTGCATAGCTCAGCAAAATGGCAATGGCTCTTTCGGCATGTTTCTGATCGTGGGTAGCTACCCACATAAGGCTATTAAGATAAGCCGCACTAAAGTCTGCTTCCATACGGCTCTTGGTGTTCCCAAATTCTCCATCTCTAGATATTACCTTAAATGGCCCTTTCATCTTATAATCTGAACTGGCCAGTGGATTATCCTTTAATAGTTGAAATGATGCGTAACCGGCCGAGTTTTTATCCTGAGCGGTATCGTGTATTCTTAGTAGGTCTGAGCTTGAAAACAAAATACCAGGATGTATAAATTTCTTCTGTGCAAATGAAACGGAACTTAAAAAAAACAGGAAATAGACAATTAAATAAAGAGACTGCAATTTTTTCATTGTTATGAATTAATGGAGATTTTGAAATATACGTTATACGACACGAAAAATATAAGACCATACTCACACTGTAACACCTAAGATATAAATATATACGCTGTAGAGTATCGCCTACTTTTCCTTTTGTCAATAAGTCACCCATCTGCTACAAATGGGCTTAGTCCATTTGTAGCAGATGGGAACAAAAACAAATCTTAGTCGTATATTAAAATAAATTGAGCATGAAGATCGCCTTAAACAAAGAAAAAAAAGCAATCATAGATAGATATATGTCCACACGATATACTTATCCGGGAAAGACGAAAGTAAAATGGATGCTATTTTTCTATGCTGGTCTCCTTATTTAAAGAGCACTGTTTCTCCAGTTTTTACGTTGATACGCCATGGTTTAGGTTCAGGGAGTTTGAGTTTACCATCGCCAATCTCCAGAGGCATCCAAAGGTAGCGGGAATCCCATTGGGTACGGGGTTTCCATTTGTCGGCCACAAAGATTACTGCGGTTGATTTTGTACCCACAACCTTAAGCATAAAGGTAGATTGTGAGCCATAAGTATTGGTTTCAGGTGGAGCAATATCTTCGAAGTCAGACCATGGGCCTTCCAGGGATTTAGCAGTTGCATACTTATTGGGGTTTGGATTCCAACTGGTGAGTGCCGATCCAATTGCATAATAAAGCCCATTATATTTTACCACGGCTCCACCTTCCAAGGGTGCCTTAATGATACAGATATCTTTTTCAACATCCAGATAATCTTCAGAAAGTTTTGCAATGTGGAAACCTTTAACCGGCCTGTCTTCAAAAATAAGATATGCAGATCCGTCATCATCTATAAATTGGCCAATGTCACGGCTTACCTGACCTAAGGGACGGAATGTGCGGATAAACCTATATGGCCCAGTCGGAGAATTGCCAATAGCTACACCTACCCGCGCATACTTGTAATTACCTACTTCGCCCTTAACCTGCCCATCTATATGCATATACATAATGTATTTTCCAGTTTTGAGGTTATGGTAAACTTTTGGGCGTTCCAGTACCCATTTTTTTCCAAGGCTATCGGGATCGGTCATTTTAAATACATCTCCCCTGAATTTCCAATTCATCAGATCTTTTGAAGAATAACAGCTTACGTACCTGTAATTGGAATCCAACCCCTGGCGACGCTCTTCTCCATACCAGTAATAGGTATCCTTTACCTTAGTAATCCCTCCACCGTGCGCCTGGATATGGTTTCCCTTATCATCTGGCCAAAGTTCGCCCGGAAAGATTGCTTTTCGCTGCTGTGCCATACCTGTTGCCGTGTATAACAATGCAAACAGGGCAAAGACAAATCTGAGCAGACATCTGCCTGCATGGTTTATTTTCATTTTATGTGGTTTCATTCTTTTAACAGAACGGTGCATAACTTTCTAACATAATACTTCGTAACTGTCCCGAAATACAGATGTCCCAGAAGTATACTATTGGTCAATATCGTTAAGTTAAGATATGTGTTGTCAGTATGAGCCTGTCGAAGATCTTGCCTGTTTTCTCCTTAACTTAATAACATTAGGCTATGCTTGGTTAAGCTGCATAAACGGATGAAAGGTCTGAGACCTGCCTAAGCGCTTGTACTGCACGGTAAACATGATTTATAACGGATTGATAACGTATTTTAAGGATATCGGCAATCTGTGGATAGCTAAGATCATCATAAAAACGCATGGTAAGTATTTCACGCTGTTTAGCAGGGAGCGTATTAAGCGCCACTACCATTTGCTGTTTCATCAGCGAATCTGATTCATTAGATACCATAATATCCTCTGCTGAAAATACTAAGCTTGGAGCGGGCATTAAGGTTAACTTAGTTTCGCGGTGTTTGGTTAAACGGATATGGTTAAGTACGATCGACCTGGCAGACCTGTAAAAGTAAGCTTCCACGTTTCTGATTGCCCCGATTTTTTCTTTGTTCTCCCAAAATTTAATAAAAAGATCCTGTAAAAGATCGTTTACCAGATCATCATCATCTAACATCCTGGAGGTAAAAACGAAAAGTTTTGGATAAAGTTTTGCATGCAATTGCTCGTAATCTCGCTCATTCCCCACAAGTGTACCTTCCCATAATGCAATTAATTTCTCAGTCATCATAACATATCAATATTTGGTTGATACGAAGATGGTACGCGCTAGAAAAAATGATGGGTATAAATTCGTAAAATAGGAGTGTATTTTCGCCAAACCGCTTTAGCAAGGCCAAAAAAGCCATTTTATGTTCCTAAATCAGTTAAACAGTCTATTTCATTTTATACCTTTTATTGAAAGTCTTGCGGTGTTTCCGGATAAACGCTGAAGGGGTGGTTCCAAAAAGTTTTGAGAACTGTTTGCCAAAATATTTGGCGTCATTAAATCCCGAACGGAAAGCCACCTCGGTTACATTATGGTCAGAGTTGATCATCAGCTCTGCAGCTTTCCTCAAACGGATAAAGCGGATGAAGGAATTCACCGATTGGCCGGAAATACTTTTCACACGCTTATATAAATTAGAGTGGCTCATCCCTATCTCATCGGCAAGCGCCTTGATGCCGAAGTCAGAATCTGTAAGGTGGTTTTCAACAACTAAGATACAGGTATCCAAAAATTTCTTATACTCTTCGGATACGACCACAGCATTGCTCTGCAGCGTGATTTCGTTATAAAAGTAATTTTGAAGATTATTCCGGTTTCGAAGCAGATTGGCCACCCTGGCAATCAGGTATTCGCGTTCAAAGGGTTTGTTGATATAATCATCAGCACCACCGTGAACACTTTTCAGCTTCACTTCCTGAGATGAGCTTGCGGTTAACAGAATAACAGGGATATAAGAAAGCGTAGGATTGGATTTGATCATCTGACAGAATTCTATCCCATCTATCCCTTGCATCTTAAAATCTGTAATAATCAGGTCTGGAAGTTTTTCTGCTGCGAACTGAAGCCCTTGTTCGCCATTCTCGGCCTGATAAACAGTGTACAGATTGGAGAAAAGACCAGAAATGTATTCCCGGATATCTCTTTCATCATCAACAACCAGAATAGACTGCCGATCGCTAACCAGGTTTACATCCAGACTGATATTATTTTGTTCTGCGGACTCGGGCAATGCGCTGGTATACATTTCATTAAAAAGGGCTTCAGAACTTTCCTGTTCTTCTTCCATAACATGGCCAACAAGATGCGCTTTTCCCTTCAAGAAACAGACATTGAATATACTTCCGCCTTCGGCCCTGTTTTTATAAGAAATGCTCCCAGAATGTGCTTCCATAAACTGTTTAGCCAGGTAGAGCCCGATCCCAAATCCAGATTTATGGTTCCCGTCTGTCCGTTCCGCCTGATAAAAGCGATCAAAAATCTTTTCTCCTGCTGTGAGGGGAATCCCTGGCCCTGAATCCTGGACAGTAATCAAAAGACTTTGATCCTCTTCGGTTAACCTTACCACTATTTCACCACCATTTGGCGTATATTTCAATGCATTAGAAATCAGGTTAAACAGCACAATTTCGATCTTTATCCTATCGGCATATACTTCCTTATTTACTGCAGAATTTTCAAACCTATAATCGATGAGCTTGGCTGAGGCCTGTTGAACGAAGCAATAAAAAACCTCCCTGGATAATTTTTCAAGATCAAGTTTAGCCGCTGTGATGTTCTCAAAACCTTCTTCTGCTTTTCTAAAAAGCAGCAACTGATCTACCAGTGACAGCATCCTTTTGGCATTACGCTGGATCATGCTGAGCGCTGCATTTCCATTACCTTCCATGTTTCCGCTTTTGATCAGGTCATTAATTGGATTAATGATCAGAGAAAGAGGGGAACGGAATTCATGAGAAATATTGGTAAAGAATGACATGCGCTTGTCTGCAAGTGCCTTTTCCTGTTCATTAATCAGTCGCTCCTTTTCATGCGCTAAACGCTCCATATTATGCTGGGCTACCTCCGTATCATATTCTGCTTTCTTCCTTTGGGATTCGAGGTTCGCAATCTGAACTTCATACTTTAAACGGGTCTGCGCAGACCTATATCGAAGATATACATAGATAAGTGATGAGATAATAGCTATGTAGCTCAGGTAAGCCCACCATGTTCTGTACCATGGCGGAAGAACCTTAATTTTCAGGATAATTTCATTGTGTCCCCATACCCCTTCCGCATTGGTACTTCTAACCCTAAATGTATAGTTACCTTCGGAAATATGCGTATAAGTTGCTTTTCTGTCTTTCCCCGAATTTGTCCAGCCCCTGTCCCAGCCATCCATAAAATATTTATAGGAAATCTTTTCTGGGGATGAAAATTCGAGTGCGGTAAAAGAAAAGGAAAATACGGCCTGATCATAGGGGACCTCTATTTCCTTAATGGTAATATTATCTTCATCAACAATCAGTTTCAGGTTCTCTTCCAGCGGCATATTGTTAACGGTTATTCCGGTAAGAAACAGGCTTGGCATCTGGCTGTGTGGCATAATTTCCTGTGGATCGAAAAGACTAAATCCTTTTATGCCCCCAAAAGCGATTTCCCCGGTACTGAGTTTGATGCCGGCATTGATCTGGAACTGATTGCTCTGCAGCCCGTCACTCTGGTAAAAACTCCTGAAAGTACCTTTAGCAAGGTTATAACATGATACTCCGAAATAGGTGCTCATCCATAGATTTCCCTGATTATCGGGAATGAGGCTCAGTACCGAATTATTACAAAGGCCGTTAGCAGTAGTTAACCTTGAAACTATTTTTCTTTTAAAAGGATTAAAAACAATGAGCCCACCACCTTCTGTTCCTATCCAGAGCAATCCCTTTTTGTCTTCAAATATCACCCTAACGGTATAACCAAGATCATAAAACCTGTGGTTCTTCCCTTTTTTATCAACTTCGATCAGCTGATCGAGATTGCCGGCCCAAATGTGTCCATCCCGGGTCTGCATCATGGTAAACAGGTCACCCAGTTTTTTGTCGAAAAGTTCAAACTTATCCAAACTGGGATTAAAGCGATAAAGTCCGCCAAGAAGGCTTCCACGCCTGAGGGTTCCTGCCCAGATATCATGGTCTCTATCTTCAAATACCGTAAAAGCAACCTTACTTTCCACTCCTGTCTGCGGATCTACGATCTTATACCTAGTAAATTTCTTTGTATTCGGATCGAAACGGTTAGCTCCTTCTGTAAAAGTCCCGATCCAGATGTTTCCATCATTGTCAGAGACCATTGATGAAATAAAATTACTGGATATAGTATTAGGGTCTGAAGTGTGTTTATAATTGGTAAATTGGTTTAACTTCCTGTCCCAGATACTAAGTCCCGTACCATCCGTGCCGATATAAAGTTTTCCATCTTTTGTCGCTAAAAATGATGATATGGAGTTTCCGGGGATAGAATTTCCCTGCGGATTATGCGCCCAGGTATGGAATATTTTTTTTACAGGATCGAGAATGGTTACTCCGCCAGAATATGTCCCAATCCATTTTCTATCGTTTTTATCGATAAATATGGCGTAGATCTGCTCACCGCTCAAGCTGTTATTAATTTCATTATCCAGCACCTGCACCCTTCCACTTGCCGGATCATAACAGAATACTCCTTCTCCATATGTTCCCAGATAGAGCATATTATGCTTATCTGTTGTAATGCTTGAAATTGCTTTGCCCGGTAGTTTAATTCCACTGCCTGGAACAGCTGTATTTTCCCTTTTTACCGGATCATAGTGGTATAAACCATTGTTAGTACCAATATACACCTGTCCGCTACTTACACCCAAAGAAAGCGCAAGCACAATATCTGCATTAGCCAGCACCAGTGCACCAACTTTGGGATCAACATAATAAAGGCCAAGGTTTTGTACAAATGCCCATTCTCTTCCCTTATCATCAAGCCTCACCGATTGCACACCATAAGAAAAAGTGCGCTTTCCATTTATAAGAAGTGGGATTTGCTCACCCACGGTTTTACCTCTCTTAAACCGTAGCAGTCCAATTCCTTCGGTAGCTACAAGCATGGTGTGGTTTGTACCGGGAACAAGATCTCTGATTACATTTGTAATGAGTAAATCTGTTCCTTTTACAGATTCATGCCATGAGCCTTCTGTAAAAATGCCTTTTTTATCGTCGTAAATACTTAACCCCTTCCTCGTACCTATCCATATATTATTGTCTGCATCACTGTTAATTGCATGTATAATATTATGGATCAGAGAAGTTTTATTGCCAATCTCATTTCGGAATACTTTGAACCCGTATCCATCATAACGGTTAAGACCATCTCTGCTTCCAAACCAGAAAAATCCTTTTCTATCCTGGTAAACACAGCGGATATAATTATTGGATAGCCCATCTTCTATTTCCAGATGACGTACGCTGAGCGAGTCTCGCTCTGAGGCCACACTCATATCGGCATATAGTAAAAGAAAGATCAGCAGTATTCTTCGCACAGTTTTGGGTTATTGGCTACTAAAATAATGAAACATTATAATAGTAGGACATATTTAAGCTTAATTCATACTCTGTCGATTTCTCCTCTCAAACGCTGTTTAACCCATTGATAAAACCCAGTTTTCTCAAAAGTTTTAAAGAATAAAAACCCAGCCACCATTGGGTAACCAGGTTAATATAGAACTAAAACTAAAAAATTATCATCCGGGACTTTAGATTAGCACTGGGTTTAAGGCCAACTCTGTGTTAAGATGGGATGCTGAAAATTGTTTACCTGATTACCCTAAAAAATCTGGCAGCAAAAAGAAAGATCACTACATAACAGATAATGGGCAGATAATAAGCATGGGCAACATCTGCATTGGCTATCTTACCCATAAAATAAGGCATTACCGCTCCGCCAACCACCCCCATAGAAATGTACGAGGAAGCTTGTTGCGTATGTGAACCAAGATTTTTCAGGCCGAGACTAAAAATGGTAGGGAACATAATACTAAAGAAAAAATTGATACTTAGCAATGCGCAATACGATGTCCAGCCCCAGCTTTGGGCTACAATAAGACAGGCAACAATACTACAAATGGCGAATGCTGCAAGGATCTTATTCGGGGCAATAAATTTCATCAGGTAAGTCCCAACGAATCTTCCGAGCGCCATCATTACCATAAACAATACCATAAAGTTTCCGGCCTTCTCATCAGAAAAGCCCATCTTCTCATGTCCGTAATTTATAAAATAACTCCAGGTACCCGCCTGTGCAGCTACATTAAAAAACTGAGCCGCTACTGCCCAAACAAAGTGCCTGTGCTGAAAAAGGCTTTTTCCAGGAGCAATATCGATATTCTGTGCCGCTATGGGTTCATCAGAAATGTGGTGCGGATCGATCAGATCGGGAATGCGGATAAAGAAAAAAGCCACCGCAACGATCAAAATAAATCCTCCGAGTCCTGCGTAAAGCAATTTTACCGAATCGAGGGAATTTTCGTGTCCTCCGGAAGTTACTCGAAGTAAAAAGAATGTTCCTATCGCCGGGCCAATTATTGCACCTATTGCGTTGAAAGACTGAGAGAAGTTTACTCTTCTATCACTGGTACGCTGATCGCCCAGTGAGGCCGCAAAAGGATGTGCAACAGTCTCCAATGTTGCCATTCCGCAGCCAAGAATAAATAATGCTATCCTAAAAAAACCAAAACTTTCTGCATTTGCAGCTGGTACAAAAAGAAAAGTACCCAGCGCAAAAAGCCCGAGCCCCAATATTACACCGGCTTTATAACCAAAGCGCTTCAGAAATATCCCAGCAGGAATGCTCATGATAAAATAGGCACCAAATACGGAAAATTGGATTAGTCCAGACTGTGCTTTTGATACGTTAAGTACATTCTGAAAATGTTTATTGAGCACATCGCTCATGGAGTGTGCCACTCCCCATAACATAAATAGGGAAGTAACCAGGATAAAAGTTAAAAGGAATTTCTTTTCTGTAAAAGCAGGTTTGTTGTTCATTTTGATGTGGTTGTAATCCTTTATATCATTATTTTTTATGGAGCCAGATTGCGGCACCTCCTGAAGCCTGGAGATCCAGTTTCAGGATAGATTTTGAATCAACTGTTATGTCTTTTATCCCCACTTTAGTGGCAGTGGCAACAGTGTTGTCATCGTTATAAATCCGGGCAACAAATTTTTGTCCCTTCGGAAGAAAATCGAACTTTAATTCTACCTTACGGGCCTCGTTATTGGTAATACTACCTAAAAACCATTCCTCGCCACTGCGCCTTGCTGTTGTAACGTACTCACCAGGGTTTCCCGACAAAACCTTTGTTTCATCCCAGGTAACAGGAATCTTGTCCCAGAATTCAAGCTCGGGTTCGCCTTTATAAAGGGCTGGTTTATCATACCAATATAAAGTTTGGATGGGGCTGAAATAAATGGCAGCCAAAGCAAGCTGATGTGCGTGAGTAGTCTTAATCCGATTATTAAAATAACAGATGGTATAATCTGCAGCTCCTGCAATATACCTGGTAAACGGCATTACGGTATTACTGGTGGCATCGGGCATTTCTTCATTTCCCCTTATTCCTTCTGCTGTCATTAAATTGGGCCAGGTGCGTTGCTCGCCCGTTGGGCGCCAATCATCGTGAATGTTAACCATTATCTGGTTCTGTGCTGCCTGTTGTATGGCTTTTTCTACCCATGTTGTCCAACGGTGTGAGCCAGATTGCACAAAGCCAAACTTAACCCCTGCAACACCCCATTTTTTGTAGATTGAAAAAAGACTATCACTCTGCATCAAGAGCGCCTGTTGGTTAACATATAACCACACCCCTATTCCGTTTTCTTTTCCGTATTTAATAATTGCAGGTAGGTCGAAATCGCTGATGGCCACTTTTGATGCATCTGAACTGAAACTGAAAGCGGGGCCATACCATTTCCAGTCGAACAGGATATACTGCAGGTTGCGTTTTTTTGCAAAATCGATATTCTCTAGTGCATCTTTTGTAGTTTGCGTCATCACGCGCATAATCTTACCCGGTTTTATCCAGCTTTGATCTTTTATTTTAGATGATTCATTGAGGTTTAAGATCAGATCTGTCCCTTCAGCGATGCCTGCTGCACTTTCGGCAACCATTATCGATCTCCAGGGGCTTGCTACTGGAGAAATCAGATCTACAGGGGTAAACATAGAGGTAACTACTGTATTTTTTTCCTTCAGTTTAAATTTTGTTCTGGAATAATCTACCATCTGGGCCTCTAACAAAGATACAAACAGACCATTTTTCAGTTCAAGTGTCAGTGGTCGTTCGGCTTCTGCATCCCAATTTTCCAGTGCCACCTTATTATATGGTGCCTGTGCCCAGTTTGCCTTCCAGGCCGATGTACCTTCTTCAAACTTAAATTCAGTATTTTCCGACATGATCCGGTAATAGGTTCCTTTAACATTTTCCGGGAAGAAAAAGCGGAATGCAACACCCTGGTTATAGGCCCTGAATTCGATATTCATTTCGTATATCGGATTATCATCCTTCACCGTTTTAATCACCAAACTGTTGTAATGATCACGGATAAATTTCCTTTCTCCATAAACAGGAGACCAGGTGGTATCTTTTTGCGTGCGCACTGAATTCTTTATCTCGAGATTCTCAAACCAGTTTTGATGGATATCTACTGGAAGTGCCATTGCACTTTCTGACAGGTGGTTATCAAGCTCCAGATCAAGTTTCGACTCTAGAATAACATTTTTTCCTTTATAAGACAATTGATAAAAAAATGCTTTTTTATGATCTGCTGATTCTTTTTGGTAAAAACGGATCATAAGAGACCTGTCAGGAGAATAAAGTATCTGTTCTGAACCAGGATTGATATTTTGCGCTGATGCCCTAAAAAATATAAGAAAGAAAAATAGTGTAAGAAAAGTATATTGGTAAAATTTCATAAAATGTTAGGCGTATTGGGGCATTTATTTTAAAAATCAGATGCGGTTATCAACAAGACAACCCTAATAAACGGGTAAAAAATATAGTACTGGAAAACTTCGTTATCCGCTAAATCAAATTAAATATTGTTATCCTTTGGCTCCAGGGGATGTTCAGCTTCTCCATCTCTAAAAATTCTTGTCGCAATGCGATTCCAATGTTTTCGGATATCTTCATCTGAAACTAACTTCCGCTTAAAGTTGAAAGGCAGATGCTCTTTATCAGTTTTTTCTGGCAGATTTTCGTTTTTCATATTGTTATGACACAGCGTAGTGTTTTTAATACTCTATTAATCTATAAAACCGAATAATTTAAAAAAGTATCCAAAACAAAGAGAATTTTCATCCTGTCGAAGGACTCCTACGGAGAACCTGTTGAATGCCCCATATTAATAGTCTTAATGTGTTTCGATACTTCGTAAAACTCAGTATAGGCCGAGCTCAACACGACAGCATCAGAGGTAAAATTGTCTTTATGATACACCCTCTTCCACTATACTTATTATTCTTGCCGATGAGGATCAGTTTTTGATCGATTTAAGTTGCCCCCTGATTATGCCTGTTGGGTATTTTTGGGTACAAAGCACATAATAACAGCTTCCGTTAAGTAATACAGGTATTTCTGTTGGGCTTAGCTCGGCATATCCGCCAAGCCCAAGGTTAACCGAGCCTGATGCATTACTGTTGGAAAAAGTTACTGTTTTGATCAGGGTGCCGTTAGTTCCTGTTGCTGCGGGCCCATAAAATTTTACCGAAGTGATTACATCAGCAGGAGTGCCCGTAAAAATATTGCTCCAGGTTAGGGTAAAGGTTAGCACATTTGCTTGTTCATCGTACCAGCCATTAAAACTTCCTGTAGCATTAACACCTGTAGCGGGTACCATTTGCGTTCCATCTGCAGCGCCGGTAACAGTATAAGTTGCCCCGGTTAAGGATTTCAGTTCTTTTCCTTTTGTACAGCCTGTAAATATGACGACTGCACATAAAACCAGAATTTTAAATATGTTGTTTTTCATCATTTTTATATTCTTAGTGATTATTAGGTTAATATCCTGGGTTTTGTTTCATCGAAGGTGCTTTAGTTAATTCTGCCTGTGGGATTGGAAAGAAATACATGTTATCCCTGAAAACATTTTTCCTCACTACAATTGTACGGTAGCTGTAACTTCCGTTACTTGCCCTGGTAATTTCCATCCCATGAAGATCCTGGTTGAGTACCTGAGGTGCGGTTTTCCATCTTCGCACATCCCAGAAACGGTGTTCTTCAAGGGCAAGTTCTACCTGACGCTCGCGTTGTAAAAATGTTCTCATTTCTGCCTGTGTCATGCTGACTTTCATTCCATACATTCCATCGGTACCTGCTGCGATACCTGCACGGTCTCTTATATCCTTTAGCCAGGTGTAAATTTGTGAAGATGGCCCGCTAAATTCGTTATTGGCTTCAGCGGCGTTCAATAACACTTCGGCATAGCGAATCAGAATTCTTGGCCGGTTTAATTCTACGCCGCCGTTAGCCACATTATTGGCGAGCATTTTATAGGCAAAGTAACCTGTACTTGTACCTGTTGCGGTATAAATCCCATCAGTTCTTGCGCCAGAGATGGATGCATCATTCGTAGGTGAAGAGGGTATATCTCCGGTGTAAGTCCATACCGGCTGATCTGTTGCTTTACCATTCAAAAAGCGCAGCCCTCCATTATAAGTAATGGTGGCATAAAAACGGGGATCGCGGTTGAGATACATATTATTTCCAGTACCCGGATATCCTGAGGCAGGATCGTCAATTGCTTTTCCATTAGCCATTCCAAAAGCATCTACAAGTTCCTGTAAGGGAAAACAACTAGGCGTACTCTGATATCTTGTACCCCTTGTTGCCGGATTGGCCAGCGTTTCCCTGATCATATTATTTTGAGTGGTGGTTGCGGGTAAAAAAGAAAAAACAGCCTCAGAATTTGGTGTAGCAGCGGTAAGCCCATTGAGAAACTGATTATAGAAAAATGGCGTAACCCTACGAAATAAAGTATATTGCCCCAGGTTAATTACCGCTTGTGCTGCATCGGCGGCAAGTTTCCAACGGTTAGGATCGGTATTCCCCAATGAAACCAGCCGTGCAGGATCGTCGCCCCTTGATACATTTATCAAAGGACTTGCTGCATATAAAAGTAAGCGGGCCTTTAGTGCCAGAGCGGCTCCCTTGGTAGCCCTGCCATAGTCGGCCGGATTACCTGTAGCCGCCACAAAATCAACAGGCAGCAGGCTTGCAGCAGCATCACACTCTGATATAATGTAGTTCAAACACTCCTCGTAAGTATTACGTGGCAAATCAATCGCATCTCCATCGCTAAAAATGGTGTTACCTATTAATGGGAAGCCTCCATAAGTTTTCAGCATAGTTGCATAATACCACGCCCTTAAAAACCGCATTTGCCCCTCCAGAAGTTTTTTGGTATTGGCGGTCATGGGGATACGCGATTGGTTTTTAAGAAAAATATTAACCGCCCGCACCTGTTGCCAGGTAATTGTCCAGATCTCGGCAGTTACGTTGCTTGGATTTACTGCCCCACCGGCCCAATAAGTTTCCTGTTCGGTTGGGGCATTTGCCGACTGTACTTCATCACTTGCAGCATCAACGCCTCCTCTTCCCCACCTATTTGGCTCCCATGAATAACTTAGATTGCTATACCTGCTGTTTACATAATTCCAACTGTTCAAACTATCCGTAAAAACGGTATTTTCATCTATCTGACTCAATTTTTTTTGGTCGAGAAAGCCTGATTTCCTGCATGCGCTCAAACCAGCAATAAGCATAGCTGTAAACATTAACCTAGATCCAGATACAATCATTAGGCTTAAACAACCCGCACTTATTTTTTTATACACTAAAATTGTCTTTTTCATTTTTCTCTCCTTTAAAATTAAAAACCTACCTGCAGTCCAAAAGTATAGTTCGTTGTAATTGGGTATGCCGTGCCGGCGTTACTGCCCTGGGCAATTTCCGGATCAACCTGAAACTTACCGGTATCTCTGATGGTAAAGAGATTATAACCTGCCGTGTAGATTCTGCAATTCTGAATAAAATGCGTTTTATCTATCCATTTTTTAGGTAGCTGAAATCCTAGTTCGAGCGATTTCAGACGGACATAACTTCCGGGAGTAAGACTAAAATCGGATATGGTTTGCCAGGTCCTGTTATTAATATTGTTATTAAAACCAATTCTAGGAAAAATAGCGTTATCAGGATTATTTGGGCTCCAACTTTGGAGATGCAGCGGCTGCGGCACACCATTAAAAATATCAGTCCCTTCGGCAAAAACGTTAATGGCATAACCCCATGCTCCCTGTACCAGGGCACGCAGTGAGAAATTCTTATAGTTTAACCCCAGGTTTATTCCATAAGTATAGGTTGGAATATTAGGCTGCGACAGGAAAGTCTGGTCGGCAGCGGTGATAAAGCCGTCGCCATTTAGGTCGGCATATTTCATATCACCCGGCTGGATGGTACTCCATAAAGGGTAAGCCACCCCAGATCTAACCGATCCGTTTGCATCAAAATCTGAAGCTTGATAAAAGCCAATAAACCGGTAACCTTTAGTTAAACCAATCTGTCTTCCGGTTTGTGCCAAATAAGGATAATCGGGCGCCTCACTGATATAAATGATCTTATTTTTAAAGTGCGAAAGGTTACCACCAATTGAATAGGAAACTGCCCCGATCTTGTCGCGGTAGTTCAGTTCTACCTCAAATCCTTTGTTATCAGATATTCCAACATTTCTCCTTGGCACGGCCTGACCAATTATTGCAGATATTGCCCCTTGGTTAATTAGCTGATCGTACCGATATTCATAAAAATAATCTGCAGACATGGTGAGTTTCCCGGCGAACATATTGATATCGACTCCGACATCTGTTTTTCTCGATTTTTCCCAGGTTACATCAGCATTTACCAATGCACCTTCGGTTGCGCCGTTTCCAAAAATCGTTCCTGAACCGGGCAGTGTATAGGCTATTGAAGTAAGTACTGTAGGGTAACCAAAGTCGCTTCCGGTAAGCCCATAAGATCCTCTGAACTTAAAAAGATCAATAAAAGGGAACAGTTTTTTAAAGAATTTTTCCTCACCCAAATTCCAGAAGCCAGAAATTGATGGGAAAAAGCCATAACGTTGTTCTTTTCTAAACAAATCGTTACCATTTCGTGCAACATCAAATTCAATACCATAGGTCTGCCTAAAATTGTAGCCTAACCTACCAGAGATCCCCCTGAAGTTTACCGGAACATTTCCACCGTTAATGGTGCTGATATCATTTACCAATGCCAGCGCATAAACCCTATGGATACCAAAATTGTGGTCGTAATTTAGTGATAACTGACTGTTTACAGAATTATTAAACACATCGTTTCCAATGCCCTGCGAGAAAACCGGAAATCGGTTATTGCCTTTGCTGCTATAGGTGTTATTTGCTGAGTTATAATAAAAAGCGGGGAGCGTTGCCGGATCGCGCTGAAGATTGCGGTGTTCGTTAATGTTGCTGGCATAAGATACATTTAATTTTGCTTCCAGGCCCTGGGCAATGAAATCGAGTTTTTGGTTGGCACCAGCTACAATATTAAAATTGTTATTGTAATTCCGTTTATATCCGCTGTTGGCGAGCCGGCTTATGGGGTTAACATATCCATTTCCCCAGCTTTGGTTTGCATAGCCATAGGTTCCGTTAGGATTAACGATGGGCATACTAAATGCCGAAAGGTTTCGGAAAGAAATTAATTCCTTAAATAAGCCAGCCGCATCAATCGGTCCATTAGGATTATTAATAGTTTCAAAACGCCCGTTTAAATCAAACCTGATATTGAGGGTTTTGGTTGGTGTGATATCTAAATTGGATCTAAAATTTATCCGGTTATAGAAATAATTGGGTTCAACACCGTCATCATCAGGATTTGTAGGTGTAAAATCGCGTAATAACCCGTTCTGCTTAAAGTAACCAAAGGATGTAAAATATTTCACTTTGCTGTTTCCGCCGCGGATATCGACATTGTAGTTGCTCTGCGTTGAGCTGTTTTTTAACAATTCGTTTTGCCAGTTCACGTTGGGATGTCCGTAAGGATCCGATCCATCTTTAAACATTTTCAAATCGGCAGCAGTCCATGGCAGCGTAAGCGGTGAGGCTAGTTTATAACTGTCGTTAATGTAAGCTTCGTTTTGCAAAACTGCAGTTGCATAAGCATCCAAATAGTTGGGATACTGAATTACCTGGTTTACACCAAATTGTGTGGAAACGTTAATGGAAGGTTTAGAAATCATGCCCCGTTTGGTTGTAATTACCATGGCACCATTTGCCCCCCTTACACCATATATTGCTGTAGTGGATGCATCTTTCAGGATCGTAATGGTTTCAATCTCATTGGGATCAAGCTGGGCAACCTGTGCATAAGTATATTGAATGTCATCAACAATAATGAGTGGCTGGTTATCATTGTTCATTGAATTTACCCCACGGATAAAAAATTCGGCTGCATCTGATCCTGGTTGCCCGCTACGCTGAATAGCCGTAAAACCAGGCAAACGGCCCGCCAGTGTATTCTGAATGCTCGAAGTAGGGATGTTTTCGATCTCGGCTGCTTTGATTGAGCTCACTGCACCTGGATTGGTAATTCTTTTCTGTGTACTGTAACCTACAACTACCACATCATCAAGCCCTTTGGTATCAGGCTTCATTTTTACGGCCATTTTTTTCTCTGCATCGGCTTGCAGGGTAAGGGTGATGTAACTTACCATGGTAAAACGGATCGTATTATTAACTGATTTTAAGGTAATTACAAAATCTCCGTTTTCATCGCTAATTGCTCCGTTACGCAGATTTCCCTCTTCTGAAACGGTAACGCCAGGCAAAGCTATATTTTTTTCATCCACAATATGCCCTCTTATTGTCCTTACCTGAGCATATACCCTTGTGGAAGTAAAAGCAAGTAGGAACAAACAAATTATCTTTATAAATTTCATAACTAATATTTGTTGTTATCGATTAGTAGTTGGGGTTTTGAGCAATATTTGGATTAGCCAATATCTCGTTATTTGCAATTGGCAAAAGGTACATGTTATTGGCATTGAAGAAAGGAGTAGCCACCGTAATTGGCGTGTAGGTTAAAGAACCATCTGCATTCTTAACGATGCTAACACCATGCAGCGAACCCGTTCCATATACTTCTTTGGCAATCTTCCATCTGCGGATATCGTAAAAGCGCCTTTCTTCAAAAGCAAACTCCAAACGGCATTCATTCTGAATCAGGCCTCTCATCTGCTCTTTACTCAACCCTGTAGGGGCTGCAAAAGGATTTAAACCGGCGCGTTGTCTTACCGCGTTAACGGCTGCATAAACAGTTGCATCAGGCCCTGCAAATTCGTTTTGTGCTTCGGCATAGTTTAGCAAAATATCAGCATATCTGATGAGGCAAAAAGTTGATAGGCCGGATGGGTGATACATGGTTGGTGTAAAGGCTGTATTGTTATCATCCTGTGCCAGAAATTTCTTTTGGTAATAACCGGTTTGCGTTTGTACACCGCCAGCAATATTGGTATTATTCGGTTTGTCTAAACCACCCTCATAAGTTTGTACAGGTCTTCTGAGCCAGGTGGCTCCGTTGTAGAATACGGTTTGAGAAAGCCTTGGATCGCGGTTTGCATACGGATTGGCCAGATTATAACCTGAAGTTGGATCGGCTATAGCCTTGCCATTTGCCATCGGAAAAGCATCTACCAGTTCTTGTGTTGGGCTCACAATTCCACCACTTACCACATTACCCACGGTATAACCAACAGGTGAGGCCTGGTTGCCCCAAGTAATCTGGTAGCTTGCTGCGTAACGCATAAAAACAAATTCTTTGTTTACATGGGTCGTATTCAGAACGTAGCGGTTAGGCTCTAATGCAAACATATTGAGGTCCATGATCGCTTTCATGGCATCTGCCGCTGCTTTCCATCTGTTGGCATCGAAACTTGGGTATCCGGTAAAATCAAGCGCGGGCGTAGCTGAAGGATTAAAAAGTGGACTTGCAGCAAGCAACAATACCTTAGCTTTGATGGCCATAGCGATAGTTGGGCGCATACGACCGGCATCGTTATCAGTACCCTCTGCTACCCCATTGCCGCTGCCGCGGTTTGCCAATGAGGCATCGGGCCTTAATTGATCCTTTACGGCATCTAACTCTGATACAATGTAATCTACACAGGCGGCAAAACTGCTGCGTTTTAACTGTAGTAAGGCAGGATCATCAGGGTTGTAAACTTTTTCACCCAGCAACGGAACACCGCCATAACGCCTGATCATTTCATAATAGAAATACGCCCTTAAAGTGCGTACCTCAGCCACAAGCCACTTGGGTAATGTCGGGTCGCTCCAGGGCACACGTTTATAGTTATTCAGGAAAATGTTGGCCCTGCGTATTGCGCTATAACAGTTTGCCCAGTTATCATCGAAAGTATTAATCGAATTGTATCCACCGTTAATTACGTTCCAAACAGCGTTGGCCCTGTTACTCGGCACCCCATCTCCCGCAGCACAATCCAGTTCCATTCCATTCAAACGTATAAAACCATTGGGTAGCTGCGAGTATATTTTAATTACCCAAGCTTGCGCATTGGTTCCTGTTGCATCATACTGGTCCCATATGTCGCTTTCTTTATTTATATTCAGCGGATGATCTTCAAGAACTTTTTTACATGATATAGATAAAACCATGAAAAAGGCAAGCGAAAGATTGATAACTAATTTTTTCATATCGTTTTTAATTAAAACTTAGCGTTGATTCCAAAATTGAAAACCTTTAACATTGGATAGGTTGGGTTTAGTGACTCAGGATCAACGTCATTCCTGAATTTAGATAGCGGCGACCACGTTAATAGGTTTAGCCCGTTGCTAAAGAACCTGATCGAAGGAACACCAATCTTTTTGGAGAGATATGCCGGGATAGTGTACCCGATTTCGACATTTTTAAGCCGAACAAAACTGGTATTCTGAAGCCAATAGCTAGATACCTCCTGATTATTGGCATTTGCACCTAACCATAAACGCGGCTGATTAGCAGTAGCTGCTGTTCCGGGTGTCCAACGCCCCAGATTAAACTCAAAAGCATTTGCCGCACCGCCATTGCCAAAACCATTATAGAAATCGCCATATTGTGCTGTTGGCCCTCCCAATGCGGTTTGGCGATTCATTACGCCCTGTAACAGTGCATTAAAATCGAAGCCTTTAAAATTAAAACCAATTGTGGCACCGTAGTAAACGGTCGGTTTTCCGCTGCCAATAGGCCCCTTGTCTAAATCATTGATTATTCCATCGCCATTCCTGTCCAGATAACGGATATCGCCAGGCCTTAACGAAGATTTTGGAGTTGCCGCAAGTACAGCCGTTGCCGGATCGTTAATTTCAGCAAGGCTCTGGAAAAGGCCCATTGCGGTATAACCATAAATGATACCCACCTGCTGACCTGTTTGGCGCTGGTAGTCGTAATTCCGGGTAATTTCATCCATGTAAATAACTTTCGATTGAACAAGCGAGAAATTACCTGAAACAAAAAAGTTAAAATTGCTGATGTTATCCTGATAAGTGAGGGAAATATCAGTTCCTTTATAATTGTAGATGTATAAGTTTTTATTGGGGTAGGCCGCGCCGAGTATGTTGGTTTTTATGCCCGGAGCACCTACTAAATCATAAAACCTGTTGTTAAAATATTCGGCGCTAATGGTTAATTTATTATTCCAAAAACCCAGATCGAGTGCGATATTGGTCTTTTTTGCCTTTTCAGCTGCAAGATCGGGATTGGCAAGGCTATTTTCTCCGGTACTGCGGGTAACACCCACACCAGTATTTCCAAAATAATACCCATCTCCATTATTGGTGTTGGTAGCCGGTGTCCAATACGTTTGGATATAGGTGTAATAGCCAGCATTTGCCTGTCCGGTTTGCCCATAGGTACCACGGATTTTAAGATTGCTTACCCATTTTAAATTGTTTTTTACAAATTCTTCATTGTGGATATTCCAACCCATTCCCAAAGCCCAGTAAGGTGCCCAGCGATTGGCAGGCGCAAACCAGTTGTAACCGGCATAGCTACCTGCCGCTTCAAAAAGATACTTCTGATCATAATTGTATTGGAACCTGGCTGCATAATCGGTATAAATTTCCGGAAGTGTACCCGTATCGAACTGCATGGTGCTCTGTTCGTTTCTCAAAACAAGGGCCGATAGGTTGTGCTTTTCAAAACTATGCTCGTACCCCAGATCGGCTTCGGTATAAATAACCCTGCTGCGTACACCTGGTGTTCCTGTTGTACCTTGCTCTGTAATAGTACCTACAGCGGTATAAGAATTGTCTGGATTAAGTTGAAAAGATGCAAAGTTCTTTGACCGATCGGTTTTATAAAGTGTCGAATTATTGTACGAACCCTGGATTTTAGCATATAGTCCCGGCAAGAACACATCAAGGCGTTGGGTTAGCTGGAGATCGACTGAAACATCCCTCGAATCCTGAAACTGATACCCACGTTGCAAAATCTGTCCGTAAAGATTTTGATTTTGGTTATAAGTACTGGTACCACCAAGCGTACCATTTGGGTTAAATACAGGATAAGCATTGTTTGGAGTAGCAGCAAGGCTCGAAAAAACCGTGGCAGTTGTGCCCCCAGGCTGATTATTTTTGGCAATCCTTCCGAAAAGATTGAGCTGCATTACTGTGGTTTTGGTTAGGTCTACCCCCAGGTTGCTCCTTACAATATACCTATCAAGCTGTGCATTGGTATTGTAAGTGTTTAATGAATCGTTGGTATTAAATAAACCTGTCTCCTTTAAATTATCCAGATCTACAAAATAACGAAACCCCTTACCGCTACCCTGTACATTGAAATTGTATCTGTTGATATACGATTGCTTCCGCAGCACAGTATTATACCAATCCACGTTGGGATGACGGAAAGGATCAGTCTGGTTTTGGTAGAGTGCAATATCTCCAGCAGAATAAGAAGGTGTTAACGTTACGCCAGCTGGAGCGTCGTTCTGTTTGGCTTCATTATAAAGCATCGCATAAGTTGCTGCATCAAGCGACTTTGGAAGGGTAATTGGTCTTTCAATACCACCCTGCGCAGAGAACGAAATACGCGGTGCTCCTTTATCTCCCTTTTTAGTCGTAATCGCTATAATCCCATTTGAGGAGCGCATGCCGAACATTACTGTAGCCAGTGCATCTTTGTAAACTGAAACCGATTCGATCTGATCAGGGTCTATAGAAATATAAGGTCGCTGCACACCATCAATTAGCACAATGTTATTACCAAGAGCAGAACGCACATTATAGTTCAAGCCATTTCCATCGAGGCCTGGGCCACCGCTGGTAAAACCGATGTTCAGACCAGCAATCCTTCCGGGCAGCGCCTGAAGAAATTGCGAGGCTGGAGTTGTTGTTAATTGGTTGGTATTAACAGTAACCACAGACTGAAGCTGGTTTTCTTTTAACTGACGTCCGTGCAGCACCTCAACCGAAGCCCTGTCAACTGCCAAAGAATCCTTTGGGTCTATCCCGATAACATCTTTTGAAGGAAGGTAACGTCCGGCAAGCTGAATCCACAATGAGCTTTTCCCACCTTTATAGATCTTTTCAAGGGTATAAAAATCGGGGTGTTCAAATTTTAGCTTATCACCAACTGTTCCTGGCAAAGCAAAATACCCATTGAGACTGGAAAATACGGTAACACCGCTAATGGTATTTGAAATTTTTACATCTTTTAAAGGTTTTCCATTATTATCAACTACGGTCCCTTTCAGTGAATCCAAAAAAATCTTTTCAGTAGCTTTATGGTTCTGGGAAAGTCGGTTTGCCGCGAAACTATAGGCACTAAGCAATAGAAAAACAAAACCTAATACTAGGCTTTTCTTATCTAAAATGTAATCGTTTATCATAAATGATATCTTAATTGGTTAGCATAAAAGTAGTGTAGACGACTAGGTCTTCTTACTTGTAATAGTTGTACCTAAATGATGGGGATTCAAAAAATGCGCCGCATAGAAACAGCGTTTAATCTCATTTTTTTTATTTTGGTCAGATATAGGGTACAACAGTTTATAGACACGGTTGGCTTTATTTGATACTCATTTATAGGGAAGAAAATTGAATAAACCCATGGTAAGTTTAAAACATATAAGGTACATTCTATCCAGAACGTACCTCATTAACCAAATATAAAATCTGATATGCAGATTTATATCTTTATAGGGGCTTCGAGAATTAAAGAATATTCTGCCTTTTTCATTTCAGATCATTATTTTATTGAAGAAATAACCCATCCTGTTTATGGCAATAACGGAACCTGGATAATTTTTATAAAAATATTGTGGGTGGGACTGTTGAATTAAGTCTCGGTATTCTGACAGTTCCAGACACATAAATCGACTAAAACTAAATATGAAAAAGAGACAGTCAGAAATTAAATCAGACGTCCCGCCCAGCAATATTCCGTTGAGTGCGTTATACCAGTTATTATTACACTAAAGATTACTTTAGCCTATTTCCTTTTTGAAGTTTTTTCAATCTCAGCAGCGCCTCCATGTAATAGTAATCGGCGTATATAATTGAGGTATCTATTTCTGATCCATTAGGCTTATGACCTGTTGAATGCAGTAAAATGGCTGTATTTTTATTCCTACTTTGGTATGCTACTGAAGAAAGCGAGGTGAGCATAAGCTCGGCAGCCTTCCTGTATTTTTGCGATTTTGCCTTGTTATTAACAAATGTAGAAAGCTCTAAAAGACCTGAAGCGACTACTGCTGCTGCAGATGCATCTTTTGGCGCATTAGGAATAGAAGGATCATTAAAATCCCAATAAGGAATTCCACCTGTTGGCAATTTGGCCAGATAAACATCGCTTACTTTTTGGGCAAATTCAAGAAATGCACGATTACCCGTCTCGCGGAAACACATGGTATATCCATAAATAGCCCACGATTGGCCACGTGCCCACATGGAGTCGTCAGCATATCCCTGGTGGGTTACCCCTTTAATTTTTTTCCCAGTTTCACGGTCATAGATTACTGCATGGTATGCAGAATAATCAGGTCTGAAATGATTTTTCATAGTAATGTTGGCGTGAGAAAAAGCAATATCATATAATCTTTTCCCTCCCCCATTCTTAGCTGCCCAAAAAAGCATTTCCAGATTGATCATATTATCAATAATGGTATTGTGCTGTGGCCATTGCATCCCGGGAACTTCCCTCGGCCATGAAAGGATAGTACCCACCTTCGGGTTAAACAAGGTAGCCAACGTATCGGCTGTTTTGAGTATAATCTTTTTATATTCAGGATTTTTGGTGAGCCTGTAACCGTTCCCATAACTATTAAAGATCTGGAAACCCAGGTCATGATCGAAAGCCGGCTGCTGAGAAAGCGGTATAAGTTCTGAGGAAAAAGCCTTTGCTTTCGACAAAAAGACGTTTGATCGGGTCGCCTCGTAACTATACCACAATATGCCTGGCCAAAAACCACTGCACCAGTCTTTATACCCTACAAATTTCCATTTGGATGAACCTGGAACAATACTCCTTGGAATATTATTGCCCTGCTGAGGAATAACTTTTAAAGTCTTTTTTACCTGTTCAGCACAGTAAGCCAGCTCTCTTGCCGCATTAAGCTGAGCAAAAGCAACTTTGCCTGAAAAAAACAGTAAAGTAATGATAGCAAAAGCTAAATATTTCGGATTGTGCATATATTACCTAGACAACAAAAAAAGAAAAACATACTCATTAAATTTAAACTAGCTGTAAAAGATTTTCCGGTATGATGCCGAAAGTACCTCAACCTCTTAAATGAGATGAAGTAAAAAATGTAAACAGTATGTTATGAAGCCAAAGTTACTGCTGCATGCGAGTAAGCAGCGCCAAGCATTGCAGCGTCTTCCCATAATCCAGTTATTCTCAATTCAGCCTGAATTCCCTGCTGACGGAGTGCATTCTGGGTCTTGTTCAGAAACAAAGCATGCGCTTTGGCAATATTTCCTCCAATAATGACCACTTCTGCATTGTGCGTTACAATAAATGAGAAAAGAAAATCTGCAAGGCTTCTGGCAAAATCGTTAAATAGTACAGGTATTATAGGATCATCATCATATAAATCGACAAGAGATTTTGTATCCTTTACTTGCTTACCGGAGAGTTCTTCATAGCGTTTCACGAACCATCTGGTAGAAATATAGTCTTCCGCTATCCCGTTCTTAAATAAACTCACCCCGAGGTTTGCATCTGTGGTTTTCCCAGCAATGCTTACGGCAGACCCCAGTCCGGTACCCAATGTGATGCCTATAGCCCTATCGAATCCTAAAGCATTACCCCCGTTAACTTCTCCATGCAGAAAAGCTTCTGCATCATTTCTAAAAATAATATTCTCGGGTAGCAGCCCCAGCTGCTCAATTAAAACGCCCTTTATATCCACAAGGTACAGCGATTCGTATTTGTTCATGTTCTTGATCAGCGATATCCCATTTGCGTAATCGAAGGGGCCTGGCATGGCAATCCCAAGTAGAATCTCGTCTGTGGAATGGTTTCCGATAATATTTTTAAGCAAGCTGATCCATGTGGCCAATATATCTTCTTTTGTGCCATGCGTATTCACATGACTGCGTACACGGGAGTGGTTTAAGACTGAATTTGACTGAAAATCAATAATTGCAGCTGTAATGTGTGAGCCACCGATATCAACACCTATCATAAGCGGCTTTGTTTTTCTATTCATTAGTTGAAGTATTTTTTATAACACTATCCATGCCCTATTGGCATATCTACCATATAAATAAAGACATAAAAACCGCTGTTCTATACTCTTCCAGATTTTATTTCTTAACCCTAAATCATTAATTCAGCATTGGCAATTGCACCTAAAAATTGGTAAAAGCTGGCGTACTTTTATAGATTGGATTGTTGTTGAAACCGGAAAAGTACCGACACACAGACAACTATAAGACTTATCCTCAAGGTAAAAAAGAATCTACTTCATCCATTCTGGAAAGAAAACATAAAAAATTTCTAAAGACCACCATCTTTTTGTCTCTAAATTCCTGGCGTTCGTCGATCAGCTTTCGGGACTGGTATAAAGCTGCGATTTGCGCTGAAACGTTTCCTGCAATTGCACGTCTTAATATCAGAAAATCAATAAAATATTATAAAAATTAAAACTTAAGCATATGAAAACTTTATTCAAAACATTATTCGCATCATCTTTGGCATTGGTATTATCTACTTCATCAGTATTATCAGCTCATGCGGCTGAAACCACCAAACCTGTTCACGCTTCAAAAGCATTACACTTCAAACGCATCAAAGTAAATGGAAATGTAGAGTTGACCATTATACAGGGAAAACGTACAGGCATCAGTTATGCAGATGAAAACACTGGCAAAGTAAAGGTAATGCAGAACGGAGATGGTTTAGAAATTACAGCTTTAGATAATAGCACTGCGAAACTTACCGTTTATGTAAATGATATTTACCGCATCCATGCAATGGATAATGCGAAAGTGAAAACACAGGGTAAAATCAATACGCAATACCTGCAGGTTTTTCTAAGCGGAAATGCATCGTTAGACTTAAATTCACAAACTGAAGGATTGTATACTGTGATTGAAGATCACGCTGATTTAACCTTAAGCGGCTCAACTGGCGACCATATGCTGGTAATGGGCAAAGAGCAAAAGCTAACTATGGACAAATTTGTTGCCGCTAATACAAAAACCAGCTTAAATACTGAAAATGCGCTAGCCTCTCTTAGTAAATAAAAAAGAATTATATTTTTGGTTCAGGCGGTCTGTTTACGGGCCGCCTTTTTTGTTTGCCACGAAAGCCAAACATTTGGCATAATTAAGAAGTATTTGTCCTTGCAAAAGGTTTGCTAAATAGTCATACGCATGCTTAAACATTTCTGCTATAAAACTAAACAATCTGAGCAATCCTCAATGGATACATCAATTATCTTTAGGAAAATCCGCTTAACACTTCATATAGTAGAAGAAAAGGAGTACTAAACGACTTAATTAACCAAATATTATGAAATTCAAATTTATTATAATTGCTTTAGGAGCAAGCCTTAGCTATGGCGTATGCCAAGCTCAAAACAACCTGGAGACAATTAAAGAAGACTTTAAACCTTCTGCAACGAATCAGCCCGGCCAACAATTTCCTCAGGTTAATTCGCAAGGCTACGCCCGATTCCGCATCAAAGCACCTCAGTCAGACAGTATCAGGGTAAGCCTCGGTCTTGGGGGACAAGGAGGAACCAAGCTTACCAAAGCGGCTGACGGATTTTTTATCGGTACCACTGCCGGTGCAATGGATGAGGGCTTCCATTATTATCATCTAACCATTGATGGTGGAATATTTAATGACCCCGGTGCTATGAACTATTTTGGCTCATCGAGATGGGAAAGCGGTATTGAAATCCCAGCTAAGGATGAAGATTTTTATGCCAATAAAAATGTAGCTCATGGAAATGTGCAGCAAATACTTTTTCCTTCAAAGAGTACCAATTCTTCGCGCAGGGCATACGTTTACACTCCGCCAGGCTATGGCAAAGATAAACAACGTTTTCCGGTATTGTATCTACAACATGGATGGGGCGAAGACGAAACTGCCTGGAGTAATCAGGGCCGGGCGAACCTGATTATGGACAACCTGATTGCAGAAGGGAAAAGTAAGCCATTTATCATCGTTATGACCTACGGAATGACGAATGAAACCAAATGGGGACACATGAAAGATTTTAAGATCGATGGTTTTCAAACCTTATTAACCGAAGAACTCATCCCGTATATTGACGCTAACTTTTCAACTATAACAACCGCAAACGGTCGTGCTATGGCAGGACTGTCGATGGGCGGTATGGAAACGCATACCATTACGCTTAACAAACCGGAACTCTTTGGCTATTATGCGCTACTGAGTGGCGGTACCTTCACCCCCTCCGAGCTGAAAGACAAAGCAAAACCGCGATTAATCTTTATTAGCTGTGGAAGCAAAGAACGTCCTGAAGGCGTAAAAAGTGCTGTTACCGCATTAAAAGAAGCGGGCTACAATGCAGTTTCTTATGTTTCGGAAAATACTGGGCACGAATTTCAGACCTGGCGCCGGAGCCTGCGTGAACTTGCTCCGCTATTATTTAAATAGATGTAGGTAATCCTAGCAATCAGGCTGATTGCTATAAACTTGAGTTCGATTATTTTTCAAATACAAAAATGTTTTCAATTGCCTTGTAGCTACTTCGTGGTCAGCATCTTTCCTGATGAATTAACGCCGTAGCTTTCCGCTGCGCTACAAGTCAGGGTGATGACCAGAAAATAAAAATTTTCAATAAAACATCTTCAGAACAGATTATTAATCGAACTCAGTTTATCAAAAAAATGGCTTTACTCCAGCGCAAAGCTCCCTTCTTCAGTTCGCCATGACGAAGTTAAGGCCCAAAATCCAGGTTAAGTTATCTTGAATAACTATCTGATAATTTCATTTTCAATTGGCCCGAGGTAACTAGTTGGAAGTTCTCCTTTGTATATTATTATTTTCTCTAACACTACTGCCGGATCAACCATCCATATTTTTATGGTATGCCTTCCAGATACTTTAAGGAAATGTGAAGAAGTAAGCGTTCTTGCATTATCCTTAACTGCGTTTGCCCAGCTTGCATCAGATCCTGAGGCACTGGGCTTGGCTATAATGGTCAGGATTTGAGGGGCCACGCCATCTACAGAGATTCCAACCCTTAAACCTTCCGGGGAAAAATTTACAGTCGGCCCCACCACCAGATCAATTTTAACTTCACCGTTTTCAGCAAAGAAAACAGGATATGCTAATGTTGGCGTACCAGGCTTATTAAGCGAAGTTGAAGTGACAGGAAAAATCGACATACCCGAACTTCCTCTTCCATAACCTGGTATAGCTTCCCAGCTTACACCATTCCTGCTTACCTGCTTACTTGCCTGGAAAGCCTCAAATGAAATTGGCGCACCTAAACTTGCGAAGGTTCCTTTTGCTGCTGCCAACTGCTTAGCTGTTGCCTTGTTGGCTTCAACTTTTATCACTACCAGGGTCGAGTCATCAGATATCTGGATTTTACCCTGATGTTTTCCACTGCTGAGTTTAGTCCAGTCAATATCCACAAATACCTTATAATCATTTGTTCCGGGAACACTTTCTTTTTTCAAACGAATCCAGTTATCAGATTTCAGTTTGAAATTGATGGGAGCGGATCCCTTTGCAAAAACTTCAAAGTAAGACTGAAATTTATTTAAAGATTCAAATTTCGGAAGCGTAGGCGCCGGAACATTCGATGTTGATGGCCAGCTAGCGGATGAACCATCAACTGCTACTCCAAAGCCTGATTTTGAAGGCACCTGAATTTCATCTGTTTTGGGCATGATATTTTTCTTTGGATCATTCCAGCTTGTGTAACCAATCCTTACCTGGTCCATCATATGATTCCACTTACCGCCTGCCATTTTAAGGTTATATTCATCACTAAGCTGCTGATCCTGTTTAAAAAGATCAAGAGCAAGGTTATGCTGAAGATTGGTAGCAGCCCTTCCCTGTTTAAAATACAGCCTGTTTTTACCAACAGCAATATATAAATCCGTCACTGTTTTCATCGCCTGGATTGGATAGCGCACCAATTGATAGAACGCATCTTTGTACTGCTGTGGCAACTTGTTATTCACCTGCGCTGCCCTGTTACTTAGTGTGCTCCACTCCATGGCTACGTGTTGTGCTTCACTGAAGTTTATCAAGCTAAAAGTTTCTGGCCCCAGCAGTTCGGGTTTGCGCCTGGTGGTATATTTTGAGTACAAGCGTACCAAATCTGCAATTTCTTTCGCCTGGCCAGATCCAAATTCACGTGTTGCCCACTGCAGGAGAAAACCAGCCAGCTTTTCCCGGTCCATCGCTTTAGGATTCCATGCCATCCGTAAAAAAAACTCTATTGGAATTTCCATTGGTTTCAGATCACCAACATTCACCACCCAAATACGGTCGGCTCCATAATTATAGGCCAAATTCATCTGTTCCCAAACTTTTGGCAGCGAAGTGGTATTTAGCCATTTATAATTTCTTGGTGCGCCAACATAATCAAAATGATAATATATCCCAGATCCTCCGCCCCGATTGCGTTCCTGGGTGGTGGGCAAATGCCGTAAGTTGCCCCAGTTATCATCTGCCCACAGCAGGGTAATGTCATCAGGAACTTTCATTCCGAAATCGTAATAATCTTTTACCTCTTTGTATAAAGCCCAGAGCTGCGGTATCTTTTCTACAGGCTTTTCCATATTTTCGGAAAGAATTTTACGCTGATTAGCGATAATATTTTCCAGCAGCCTCACATTCGATGCCATATCTCCACCTTCAACCATGGGTTCATCTCCATCTCCCCGCATGCCCATGGTTACCAGGCTTTCGTAGTTTTTGTTTCTTTTAATTCCCTCCTGCCAGAAAGCATTTAGTCTCTGGGGGTTTGTTGCGTAATTCCAGGCACCTACTCCGTGTTTTTTCCATTCCTGTTGCGCACGGATCATCGGTTCATGATGCGAGGTGCCCATTACAATGCCATATTCATCGGCGAGACGTGGATTTTCGGTATCATCTTCATTAAATGCATTGCCCCACATGGCTGGCCAAAGGTAATTGCCCCGCAGGCGAAGCAGCAGCTCAAACATATGTGTATACATTTTACTATTCATCCCGCCAAACTTTTCCTTAGCCCATCCAGTCATTGCGGGGGCTTCATCATTAATGAATATTCCACGGTATTTCACTTCCGGTTCTCCTGAACTGTAATTTCCGGAAACAGCAAATGCACTTTTCCGGGTTTTGGGTGGAACATCAGCCCACCAGTACCACGGCGACACCCCTAACTGCTCCGATAGTTCGTATACGCCGTATATTGTTCCCCTTTTGTCACTTCCTGCAATAACCAATGCCTGGTCAACTCCAGGAAATGGTTTTTTAACGGTCGATATTAAGAAGCTCTCCCACTTGCCATAAATACTTGATTTGTTGAGCTTTCCGGAGCTGATCAGCTGATCGATAAGTTTGTTTTTGCCCAGGGTTCCGATCAGAATAATAGCCTTTTCCAAAGGCTTAATGCTTTTCAATTCTGGCTTTACGCCTGATACGCTAAAAAAATCCTGACCTAAATCGCCAATTGCTCTTATAACGCCCTTATAATCATTTACATCATAAAAAATATTCGCCGCTCTTCCTTTTTCTATCAATGCAAAATCTTCTTTATTACTTCTGGTTTCATGAATAAATTGTTTTTCCAAGCCCAAACTTGTCTGGGCCTTCGTGTAGTCAATCCAAAAAGTGAAAAGGATAAGAAGCGCAAAGAAAATCTGGCTTTTTTTTAAAGAATTTACTTGCATTAGGAGCATAAATTAGGTTCTTGATTTATTATGTTAGATATGGGAGCAACCTTTTAGCAGTCGGTATTTTTTATTTCAGGATAGCGCAAACCAATGGCCTAAACACTTAACAGAAAGACCAATTAAGTTTGAAAATCAAATTTTCAGGATTTTATTTACCCAAAATCTTCTGGCCAAAAGAAAAGCAAGCTCCTTTATAAAAACGAATGAGCGACATCAATTGACGCCGCCCACCAAACTAAACCAAAGTGTTTTTTTAATAACCAGGATTCTGGTAAGCCTTTTTTTCATCTGCACTCATCTGCATTCCGTCTATTTGTGCCTGAGGTATAGGCCGTAAATATAATGCTGGTGTAATTGTGCGGGTTACTGTCTGTGGCGTGTGATCGCCATAGGCAATTCCAGCAATGGTATACGTAGCAGAAAGTTCAGCCCATTTTTGGGTACGGATCAGGTCGTACCTACGATAGCCTTCAGCATAATATTCTCTTGAGCGTTCTGCCAAAATATAATTAATATCTATCGTAGCCGGAGTAGCTGCCATCATCGCAGCACTATTGTCTGCAACTTTAGCCACGTTCCCATTATTATCAAAACGCCATTTACCAGCTCTTGCACGAATCACATTAATGAGTTCGCGGGCACTTTTGCCTGCTTTAGTTGTTGCTCCTTTTACCGCGGCTTCTGCTGCAACAAAGTAAAGTTCTGAAAATTTAGCTACCGGAAAAGGACGTGTACTCCCCGCGTTTGGCTGCCCTAGTCCTGTGCCGTTATCGGTGCGA
Organism: Pedobacter sp. SG908; assembly: GCF_011759615.1. Classification (NCBI taxonomy): domain Bacteria; kingdom Pseudomonadati; phylum Bacteroidota; class Sphingobacteriia; order Sphingobacteriales; family Sphingobacteriaceae; genus Pedobacter; species Pedobacter sp. SG908. The sequence continues at coordinate 294,002 of NZ_JAAOYY010000001.1, read as the reverse complement.
TAAGGTCCCAGTTTCCAAAGCCCCGGATAAACGATTCTGCTGATTCCACTCGGAGCCACCACATAATCAGCTCTTCCAGGCAGAATACCCGCTCCTACATTACTAATGCCTGCACCCGTTGGGTAAACGATAGCAGGGTTATCTGTATTTAAAAAAGTAAGTACTGCATCTCCAGGAACTACCGATAATCCATTTGCGTTAACCAATGATGCAGGCGCACTTGATGGTGGATTGTAGCCTTTAGGCCAGTTACCTCTGTAAACGGTGGTGAAAGTACCATCATATCTCGAATCCAGTGTTTTATCGGCAAAGGTATTCATCAATACCTCAATTGTTGGCGCCATACGGTTCCATGGGCGGCCTAAATGCTGCTCGGCTTCACGCTGAACTGAACTGATGCCTCCACTACGGATATTCGGATAGTTCCAGGTCATCATCCAGCCTGCAAAATTATCTGGCGCACCGCCGCTTCCAAAGGTTAAACTTCCGCCATTAAATTTCTCACTCGTTTGGGTATGATCTGCATACAATAATGTTTCTTTGTTGCGGTCATTCACGGCCCAGTTCACATCATAATAGGTATCCATCAGCCCAAATGTGCCTGGGTTTTCGATTGCAGCAGTAGCAATATCATACGCTTGCTGGAAATAGTAATTAGCATCATGTCCGTCGGGGTCAGTTCTTGCAGCTTCAGGATAGGTTGGAATATTATTGGGATTTTGAAGCCACCAGGCATAGGTTAGATATGCTTTTGATAAAAATAGCTGTGCAGCAACCTTAGTTACACCACCTGTAACCCTTCCCGTTGTAGGCAGATCTGCCACGGCTTTTATAAGATCAGGAAATACAGCTTTGGTATAAACCACAGGTACGGTATTTCTCACAGAAGTTCTTGACGGATTGGTATTAAATTTTAATTCTCCGGCGCCTAAATCGAGCGGAACCCCACCGAAAGTTTGCACCAAAAGAAAATAATCGAAAGCACGGAAAAACCTAGCCTCGGCCACAAGTGCACTTGATATACCTGCAGCACTGGCGTTTTCGATTATTCCACTGGCATTGTTAATGTTTGGAAATGCCTCACTCCACAATACACTGCTCGGATAACTTGTTGATAAAATAGATCCCACTCCAGAGCAGTCCATATCTTTAAAGTTTCCGTCAGCATCTTTGCCCCAGGTAGCCTCATCAGTACCGGTTATCAAAGAATTATAGAAATACGACTGACCATACATGTTTCGCAAGTGCGCATACATAGAAGTTAACCCACCATTTACGCCGGTAACAGTTTTAAAATAGTCGGGCGTAAAAATGCTGCGCGGTTCTTCTTCCAGAATTTTGGAACAACCTGAAAAGATTACCATCAGTAACCAAATACCTGCCGCGGTTTTTAATTGTATATTTTTCATATCCTATTTATTCTAAAATGTTAAATTAAGACCTGCAACGTAATTCCTGGTTGAAGGTGTATTGGTACCAATAGTCAAAATTCTTCGCTGATAAGAGTTAACAGCCTGATTTTCATCACCAAAAGAGTTAGTTTCCGGATCCATACCAGACTCCCTGTGATAAGGAGAGAACATGACGAAAGGATTTTGTACCGTTAGATACATGCGCAGCTTTACATTGGATTTTTTGATCAGATCTCTGTTAAAATCATAACCAAGAGAAATGGTCCTGATTTTTAAGAATGAAGCATCGAAATAGCCAAGCGTGCTTCCATATTTAGGGTTATCGCCACTGGCAATGCCACCTGGTTTAGGATATTTTGCATCTGTATTTTCAGGGGTCCAATAATCTACCTTAACATTATTTCTACGGCCTGTTAATAAGTTCAGATATCCTGCCGAACCATATAGCGTACTTACCAATGTTCCGCCACTTTTGAAAAGCCCTACCACGTTCAGATCAAATCCCTTGTAGGCAACCCTGGTATTAAATCCTCCTGTAAACTTTGGATCAATGTCCATAATCTGCCTGTCTGCAGCACCTATGGCTCTTGTTGGTACGCCACTTGCATTGTAATCTCCAGTATATTTAACTTTGATCATACCCACATTCCCACCTGGTTCAAGCACATTTAAATAAGGGTCTCCTGCCTGCCATAATCCGATTTTTTCATAGTCATAAATTGCATTGATATTATGGCCTACAAACCATGCATTTCCTTCATCGCGGGTCTGTCCGGAAGCCAGGGCAGTTAGCTTGTTTCTATTTGCAGAAATGTTGAACCCTAAATCCCAGGTCCATCCACCCTGATTTTCAAGAATCACACCATTAAGACTCAACTCCCAGCCTTTATTCTGAGTTTGGCCTATATTTGCTGTATAACTACCCACCCCTGCTGTAGAAGGTAGTGCCACACTAAGTAATATATCTTTGGTTTTGGTGTCATAGTATTCAAAAGTACCTGAGATGCGGTTTTTTAAGATTGAAAAATCTAAACCATAATTCCAGGTTTCAGAATATTCCCATCCTAAGCCCGGACTTGGAAGCTGAGATACATAATAACCAGTTGCATAAGTATTATCGCCAAAATTATATGGGCGGGTACTAAGCACACCCAGTGTTTGATATGGGGCAACAGCTTGATTAGACGTCTGACCGTAACCTACACGTATTTTTAATTTATCAATTGCAGTAATGCCTTTCATAAAAGACTCATTCATCATATTCCACCCCACAGACACTGCTGGATAGGTATGCCACTTGTGGCCTGGCGCCAAACGTGATGATGCATCAGACCGGAGTGTGGCACTCAGTAAAAACCTATTATCATACGCGTACATAATCCTTCCCATGTAAGAAACCAGCCCACTTAGGGTATAGAGCGGATTTTGAGGAGTACCGCTGCCAATTGTGATCTCACCATTTGCCTGCCCAAGATTATAAAACTGGAAAGCATCAGAAGGGATATCTCTGGCTGTCATGGAAGAAGAATTGAATTTATTTTGTTCTGCTGAATATAAAGCAACGGCATTGAAACTATGTTTTCCGAAACTGCGGTCGTAGGTGATTAAATTCTCCAATGTCCAGTGATAGGTCTGCGAGTTACTTACCCCAGCTGTGGAAACTGTAGTTGCTGTAGTACTGCCTACCCCAACACCGGTGAAGTTACCGTTATTGCTCTGGATAAAATCCAAACCAAGGTTTGCACGGTATTTCAAGCCTTCAACCCCCGGAATTTTAACCTCGCCATAAAATGAATTATAAGTTGCAAAGCCACGGGTTTCGTTCAACCACTGGTCATGCAAATTCTTTACAATGCCATTGGTGTAAATAAAAGCCTCATCCTGTGGCATTCTGATGGTACGCTTTAAACTTCCATCAGCATTGTATGGGTTTGAAATAGGCGTATTACTCAAGTTGCCATAAATACCAACCTGGTTACCCTCACTTATATTGTAATTATTATTGGTAGTAAACCCAACACGAAAAAGTTTACCAATTTGCTGATCCAGCGACGCTTTCATCGAATACCTGGTATACTGCTGTGTAGGAATTAAACTTTGGTTTTTATAATATCCCCCGCCAAAACTATAGTTGCTGGTTGCAGAACCACCTGTTACGCCCAGATCATGACTGGTTACGATAGCATTCTTATTATAAAATAAATCCTGCCAATCTGTATTTACATCATTTGATTCATCAACGCCAAGTGTTGTAAATAACCCTGACGCTTTCCTCAATGCAGTAAATTCAGGTCCATTCATCATCGGATACTTTGCAAATAAGGTTTGTAAACCCGTATATGTATTGTAAGAGATTTTAGCTGGCACTCCTGCCTGTCCCCTGTTGGTGGTTAACAGAATTACCCCATTGGCACCTCTTGAGCCGTAAATAGCAGTTGCAGATGCATCCTTCAAGATATCGATACTTTTAATATCGTTGGGATTAATGTCACCAATGGAGCCAGGGAATGGAATTCCATCCAATACCACGAGCGGATCGTTACTTGCCGAAAGCGAACGCTGACCACGGATCAGGATCTGCATGGTGGCACCTGGTTTGGTTGAAGTCTGAGAAATATTGACACCTGCTAAACGTCCTTGGATGGCCTGAGCAATATTAGGCGCAGGCACTTCACGGATTTTTTCTCCCGCAATAGAGGCTACAGAACCTGTAACAGCTTCTTTGCGCTGGGTACCGTAACCTACAACCACAACCTGACCAAGTTCTGCAGCGCTTGGTTGAAGGGCGACATTTAGTAAAGTTTGATTTTTCACCGGGACTTCTTTGTTGTTATAGCCAACATAGGAGAATACCAAAACCGGATTAGCACCCGTTGTGGTAATAGAAAAATTTCCGTTATCCTGGGATGATGTACTTGTACCGGTTCCTTTTAAAACGATACCCACACCTGGCAATGGCTTACCTTGTTCATCAACAACTTTACCTTTTACCACAGTTTGTGCCTGTGCAATAAAAGCTGAAAATATCAGTGTCGCCAATAACATCACTTTGGGGAGATACCTGAAAAATTTCCAACGTGATGTTACAGAAAATTGTAAAACTTCACTTCTCATAATAAATGGTTTATAATGGTTAAAGAATAAGAAAAGACCAGCTGTATTAATTGGAAAATCAGCAGGTGCATGTTTAAATCACACACCAAAAATTAATAATAATCGCTTGCTGGTTCAATTCAGATTTATTCTGTGATAAAGATATTTAGATTGCTCATCCGCTCATGATTTGATTGTGCATATTAATAGAATAAATGTTCAAATCGAAAATGAGCTATTGCCCTTGGGGAGACAAAAAAATCAGCTAAAAAAACAAGCCGCTGGTACGACAGACGATGCGATTAAAATAAAAACCAGTGGGTTTAAAAATCTAAAACGCAAACCAAAAACCGCTTAAATACACGATTTAAGGCATATTTTTAATAGAAAAACCGATATCATATATTTACCTCAACAACAAATTTGCCAACCGATTTGATAAAACAAGACGTATAGAATTGGCTTATAAGAGGGTATAAATATTCGAAAAAAGGCGGAAAATCCATTTTATGCAATCGGTTGATTTTTTTATTTTTTTGAATTCAGGCTGCCCAGGTTAAAGACTCAACTCAGCAAAAAGTGATGAGGATTTTTCTATTTTTATTGTTCTATCATGGCTAAAAAAAGAGCATTTTTATGACCAAAGCTAATCTTATTCACAGTTCAATGCAGAAGTTTTCAAGTGCACGTCGGCTATCTTTATTTATTAACTTCCGCTTCAAATGGAGAAGCCGGTAAATTAGCCTTGTTGTATAAATTAGCACGATCGGGATTATCTGCCCATGCATAACGGACAAATGCCGGCTTTAAGACCATGGGACTTGAGAGCACAACTGTATCTCCCACTATCCTGGCCTGGGCCCAATAGAAAACCTTATCCTCACCCGCAAGGGCGAAACCGCTAAGTTTATCAGATCCTTTAATCATCAACCCAGGCGAGCTATGATCAAAATTTATAATCAATTCAGATCCCTTTAACTGGTTTGATTTATAAATAGGTCCAGAATATGTAATCTGCTGATCTTGATAGGCTAAATGTGAGGCCCATAGTGCCAAACGCTCACCAACGTCTTTTTTATCCAGCGGATGGATATCATTCCATTCACCAGCATCAATAGCCACAGCCATCCCTGTATTTGGTACGGAAAGTGTTTGCAGCTGGCTTTGCCTAAATTGTGCCCAACTACTTTCTTCGGGTAAATAGCTGGCTTCCATAAAATTAGGCAACTGGGCATAAATAAATGGCAGATCTCCCTGCTTCCATTTATTACGCCAGTCTTTTATAAGCGCTGGCAACAATTGCCCATATGCTTTCGGATCTCCGGTATTCGCTTCGCCCTGATACCAGAGAAAACCTTTTATTGCAAATCTTACAGCTGGCGAAACCATGGTATTGAATAATCCGGTTGGCTCATTCTGCGCCACTAATGGCATTTCGGCCTCACCGCTAAAACCCTGGTTTTGCTTAGGTTGAGCATAACCTACTTCGAAACTCCATTCGCCACGTAAGTCTATTTTTTTTTCGGGAGTGAGCAAAGAATAGTTTTTATCTGGTACAAAGCCACCTTTCCCGTTGCTACTAATGACTTTAACGATAAGAATGTTTTTCCCGCTTTTCAACAGCCCAGCAGGAATAACATACCTACGGGGAGGATATTGATAGGTCGTATTGCCTATAAATTTACCATTGAGGAACACAGAATCTGCATCTATAATGCGGCCCAGATAAAGTTTAGCCTGCAGTCCGCTCATTTCTGCGGGGATTTGCAATTCTTTTCTGAAATAAAAAATCCCGTTGAAGTTCCGTAGCCCTTGATCAGCCCAGTAGCCCGGCATCCAAAATTTTCGCCAGCTGCTGGCATTAAAATCCGGATCAATCCATTTTACCGGGCCAGAAAGTCCTTCATCAACTACCGGAACTAATGTTGCCGACCTTGCCAGATTCTTCTCTTTAATATTTTTTTGGTAATTGGCCATAAATACCGAATCCCTGAAATTGTCTATTTTTTTCATCTGCGCGGGATTCGTCAAAAATGCATCGCGACTCATCCAGGCCTCAATCGGAGTGCCCCCAACGCTCGAATTGATGATGCCTATCGGAATGTTATATTTTTGGAAGAGCGTTTTTGCAAAAAAATAACTTGTCCCCCCGAAACTTAAAATACCCGTACCAGTGGCGGGAACCCATTTCCCTGGAGGAAGATCGATTGATTCGCCAGACAGATTAGCTTTAGTTGGAACGAAAAAGTTCCTGATCAAAGGGAAATGATCTTTTTCAATCACCTGCGGATAAGCCTCTTTTAACCGTTCCATTGGCAGGGCCATATTAGATTGCCCTGAGCAAAACCATACATCTCCCAACAGAATATCATCAAGGGTAATCGTATTCTCACCTTTAACGATCATTTTAAAAGGGCCTCCTGCTTTCATCTTACCCGTTTTCACAAACCATGAGCCTTGTGCATTGGTGGTGGTCTTATACGTTTTTCCGTTAAAACTGATCGTTATTTTTTCTTTTGCTGCTGCCCATCCCCATATGGTCAGGGGAGTTTCCCGCTGGAGCACCATGTGGCTGGATACCAACTGTGGTAAGGTAATCTTGGCAGAGACTGAAAAATTGAAAACCAGCAGCCAAGCTAAGCAGCATAAAATTAATTTTATTTTCATATTCTTATCAATTTCCAAAACTATCCAACGGCATCGAACTTTTTTTTGCCATTTGAGCATAATGCTGCAATTAATGTTCAAAATTCATTTTACTAATATGTAAAATCCTGCTCCAGCTCCTTATAGGCGAAGATTTGTATATTCTATAAGTGCCCAGGCTAGTTAACTTTGATATTGAAATAATCAAAGTCAGCATGTCCACCGATTTGCTGCGTTGCATAATTGAAAAGACCGAACCGATACCCCATAAAGTGCGGTATGGTGTACGACATTTTTAGTTTTTCGCCAACTGTATTCCATGATTTACCATCTAAGCTATAAGCGAAAGAAGCCAGATCCTGGCGATCTTTAAAATCACAGCTCAACTTTAAATAAATTTTTTGCTGTTTTAGGGGAATGTTGATGCTTTCTATCGGCTGATTATCGCTCATTGTAGTAACCACGACGAATAGTCCTTCTTTTAAAGATTTAACACCAATCCAGCCATATTTTTTCTGAAGCAATAACATTCCGGCGCAATCCCCTACTTTCATGTTTTCCAGATCGATGCTGGTTTCGGCTGAACTTGCCGGCGCTACCGTTCTTTGGGTAAGCGTATTTCTGGCCCATAGCACCGAGGTATCAATCCTGGAGGTTTGTATCACGAGATAGCCTTTTTTTCTGAAGAGCGACCAGTTAGCGTGATCTGGATTATGATTCCATTGCCAAACTTTTTTAAGACCGCTCCCCTCGCCTGTGCCATCGAAGTTGTCAGAATCTACAATGCCTGGAATCGGGCTTAAGTTTTTAGCGAGGTGAAGTGAGTCTGGCACTTTAGAATTTACACCAAGAACAGGCCATCCCTGCTCCCATTTAACGGGAACGAGATAAGGAATTCGACCAACTGCTCCATAATCACGGAAAAGGTAGGAAAACCACTCACCTTTTGGTGTACTGATCAATCCACCCTGGGCTACCCCCTTATCCTGAAGACCGATTCTTCCGGTGTAGGGGCCCAATAGCTTGTCGGCTTTATGAATAATTACCGTACGCATGCTGTTTCTTGGCCAGGTAATATTGAAAAGATAATATTTGCCTTTTATCTTAAAAAGTTGTGAACCTTCAGCCGGCAAACCGGGGTTATTGCCAGCAATCTGGGTAGCATTTTCTATCAATACCTTAGGACTTGTACCTGTTTTTATCCCTGAAAAATCTACATTTAACTCAGCAAGCATAATTTTGCCTGCCCCATAAACCATAAATACCCTGCCTTTTTCAAAAAACAGGGAGTGATCATGAAGTGCAGGGCTGAAGGCAGACCTTTTCCATGGGCCTTTTTCAATGTCTGTAGTAGAATATATGTATGTTTTATTGGTTGTACCAGAAAAAGTACTTACATAAAACCGGCCTTCATGGTAGCGCAAACTACTGGCCCATGATCCTTTCCCGTAATCATTTTTGCCATTATTTAAATTTAGCTGATCAGTATTTGCCAGGGTATCATAAACATAAGTTACAATCTTCCAGTTTACAAGATCGGTTGATTTCATAATAGGAAGACCAGGGCTCATATGCATGGTTGTACTGCTCATGTAGTAGGTTTTTCCTACCCGAATGATCGATGGATCGGGCACATCAGCAGCAATGATAGGATTTGTAGTGAGCTGGCTATGCGCTGTAAAATGAAACAGCCCATTTAAAAGTACAATACACAGATAAAATGCAAGGTTTTTCATAATTGGGGCAAATTTGATTTATTAAAAAGGCTGTAACATAAAACAAGTTTCTCTAAAGTGTCTCGTTGAGCAGAACCTGATAAAGTATTTAAACACATAAAAGTATATCTAAATCAGTCTTTCGGCAAGCTATCGAAGACAGGATACCTAAAAACATCGTCATTGCGAAGAGGAGCGACGAAGCAATCTTTTCTGTTAGCTATCCTCTTGCTATAAAGATTGCTTCGTCGGCTGAAAAAGCCTTCTCGCAATGACGAATAAAAAACAGGTTACCTACCCTTGAGTGCTTCTGCAACACCAGTATATGCAGGTTTACGCACAAAGCCTCCTGTCCAAAGTCCAATTGGTTCATCGGGTCTCCAGAAAGAACTGGCTGGGCTATCTAACGGACTCCAGATCGTAATTCCATAGCGTTGAGCAGGAGGTATAATCTCAAAATATTTATCGATCACATATTTGTACATATCTGCCTGTGCTTTGTATTCTGCTTCTGTTACGGCGGCTGTCTTTTTATTCGAAACACCAAGATCTAGTTCCGAAATCTTGATCAATTTGCCCGTAGCCGCCAATAATTTGAACATATCAACTATTTTCGCTTTATCATTTTCGGTACCCATGTGCATTTGCGTACCAATGCCATCCACTTTGGCACCTTTGCTTTCAATATATTTTACATAATCAATCAGTCCCCTGCATTTATCAAGGCTGCTTTCTAAACCATAATCGTTTATAAAATGAATATCAGAGGCATTGCCATACTGGCGTGCAAGTTTAAAGGCAGCCACGGCGTAATCTTTGCCAAGATAGTCCTGCCAATAAAATTCATCGGCAGCGATATTGGTTTTACCCACACCTGTTTTCAACTGTGATGGATCTGGCCAGTCAGACATGGGTTCATTTACCACATCCCATGCTTTTACATTGGCTTTACTAACAGCAAGCATTCCGGCAATCCATTTATCAAGCGCAGCTGTTAAGATAGCTTTTTTCTCATCGGCCGTTTTTTCAATGATCTTATCACCTCCATTTGGATTTACCCTGTTAATGGAGATTTTATCCATAGAAATTTTGCCGGCATAGGCTCCAAAGCTAAAAACCAAACGTGTTCTATCACCGGCAGTGATGGTTTTTTCCAGTTGTACAAGTTTCCAATCGGTTGAAACATCAAAAGAACCAAAGTCATCTGCTCCATAACTTTTGGTTTCTTGTGCCGCTACCGAGGCAGATCCAGCTACACTTCCCTTAACATAAAAGCTGAGTTTATATTTTGAAGGGCTTTGAAATGGAGTTGTAAAATCCATGGCAGTCTGGGCTTCCCAGGAATTAACAACTTTAGGATTAGACATGTTGAGCGCGTAACCTGTACCACCATATCCATCACCCTTTGCCGAAACCTCCCTAACAGAACTGTTTCCCCAGCCAAACCAGCCCGAAATATTTCCCGATTCAAAATCACTATTACTAATGAGGTTATCCTCAAGCGCCGGTCCGCCCGTTCCTTTAATGATAGTAGGCGCGATTAAACTATTAAGGTACTTGGCATTTTGATTGGCATGCCAGCAAAGGGTATGTCCGTACACTTCCATTCCTGAATTTTTAGCATTTTCCAGTAATTTCTTCACATTATCAAAATCCATACTGCCATCATCTTTAACAATGGCACCGTGTTTCATTTCATAACCAATTACAATCTGGTTAAAATTACTGTTCGCCAGGCGATATAACACACCTTTGTTATTGTATTCGGTAAGTGATGTGGCTACACCCAGTTTAAAATCAGGATTGGCCGACCAGTTGAAATAAGATTTCAATGCTTTGTAAGCGTCTATCTGTTCCTGTGCCGCAACTGATGCAGGTTTTTCAACAGAAAAATCAAGTGCTTCCTGCTTTTTGCAGGATACCGATAAAACCGGAAGACCGATGATTAAGGCAATTTTATAAATATTTTTCATCTTGATTAACATTTTATTTTTTAACCGGATTAAAGGTTTCCATTGTTACGCCACGGTTGCGCATTACAAGTGTATCAGTAGTGTTTACAGACATATCGGTAAGGTCGATGTTGTAATTCAGGTAAAGGGCATCCCTATCGGTATTTCCCCAACTGTTCTTTTCTCCCCGCTTGATAAACTTGCCATTTCCGGTAGCCGTAAATGTATTATCAGCAGCAGATACCGTACAGTTGCCTGAATTGTCGAAAGTAAGCAGCAATTTGCAGGTGATATTGCGGTTGTCCTTATCTTTAAATACCGCATCAAATGTATTTGATTTTAAGGAGGTAGTAACAACCTGATTAACCTCATCACTTTCAACATAGGTCATGTGCCTGCTAACGGTTTTATTCAAACTTGTATTGCCATTTTTACCGGTGATTATATCTTTACCCCGGCGCAGGTAATAGCCATGCCAGGGGTTAATGTATTTAATGGCATATAACGTATAGTTCTTGGTTTCCAGAATCTTATCGGCATTTTGTACCGAAGTCATCCGGAGCGGAATTACATAGGTATTCTTCAGTGCCAAAGGGTCGGCAAAAAATGCATCGGTTAGCTGTACCTGTACACCTCCAGCTATTTTGCCTTTAGGTATAGTTATAGCGCTGCCCAGTAGATTGTAGTAGTTTGCCGGCATGGCTACCACATTTGCGGCACCTCCAAAACTAAGATTGCTGGCAAGGGCATTGTCTACCGCCACACCAATACTAATATCATTTTTAACTTCATATACACCACCTGTCGTAGCCATGATTTCGCAACGGTGCAGGTTGTCTAGTGAGGTATCATATATATCCTCGCCAAGGGTAATGGTACGAACAGGACTCTGGTATGCAAAATATACGGTTTGGGTTCCATAATCAGGGAATTCCCAGTCTTGGTTCTTACACGAGCCTAAGAGTATGGAAATCGCTAATAAAAATATTATTCTTCTTTTCATCTTTTTTGAGTTTAATTCATTATTTACATTGGTGGTAAAAACTACCACCCTGCATTTTGAATAAGATTGTTGTACTTCAAAATTTCGCTATAAGGCAGCGGACCATAAACCATGTAATTTTGGTAGGCTCTGTTCTCTACATTTATTGGATTATATGCTGGTGCTATTATGCTTATACCCTGAGCCACTTCGTTCAGGTTTGCATTCCATCTGCGCAAATCCCAAAATCTGAATCCTTCGAAACAAAGTTCCAATCTACGCTCATTTCTGATTAACGCCCTCATTTTTACCTGATCTGATTTTATGGACTCCAGATAAGCATCGTTATTAGATGCGCCCACACCTGCCCGCTTGCGTATGGCTTTAATTACATCATAAGCTGAATAGGCGTGTGTACCATTACTTATTGGCCCCCAGGCCTCGTTGGCTGCCTCAGCATAGGCTAGATAAATTTCGGTATAGCGTATTCGAGGATTGTAATGCTTTTGACTTGTTGTTGAAGAGGGATTAAGATTAACATCCTGTCTAAGTAGCTTACGCATATAATACCCTGTTCGGGTAGAAGTTTCTACTTTATTAAGTGCATCGTTAGTTGTTCCGTTGGCCGAGGTATTAATAACACTACCTGAAGTTCCGGAAGTACCACCATTAACAAGAATATAAAGCTTTAATCGGGGGTCTCTGTTATCGTAAGGACTAGCTGCTACAAAATCACTATTATTTTCCAAAATTGGATAGCCATTAGCCATAGGGAATGCATTTACCAGATTTTGAGTAGGGTTTATTCTGCCGCTGCCAAAAAGCGTTGGCGGAAAGTTACTTCTTTCTAAATCATTACTACTCCCTACATCGCTACGCCATAAAATTTCTGATGGGTTTACGCCAGAGGCTAAACCATCAATACCAGCATCTTTGTCGTACCACTTGATATCGTTTACATTAAGATTTACTAATCCTCCTCTCAGATCAATTACCGCAGCAGCATCATTTGCTGCTTTTTCCCATTTGGCAATTGCGGAAGGATTAAAGGCTGGACTTGCAGCCAACAGTGATGCTTTGGCTTTGATAGCCTTGGCAATACGTGCAGTTATACGTCCTCTAAAATAATATCCGAAAACACGATTGTAATTATCCTTGCCCACACCTGCATATTTCGCTGGTACTTGGGCATCGGTTGCAATATCCTCAAAATCATTCGGAAGTAATTGTTCGGCCATATCAAGATCACGGTAAATTTGTGCCATACAATCATCGAACGTTGCCCTTGGCTTATTGAAATCAGCATCAAGCCCTTCAGGCTGAAGCACTATTGGTATACCTAAAAGTTGTCCGTTGGCACCTTTTCCACCATGTGCCTGCAACAGATAAAAATTAAACAAAGCCCGGAGCGCGAACGCTTCTCCTTTCATCCTATCATTAAACATTTTGTTTATGTTTTGGTCTACCGCCCATTTTACCTGGTCGGTTACCGAAAAAAACAAGTTAAGATACTGTATGGCAGCCCTAGAATTAGTCCATTGTGATAACGGATTATTAATCGCTGTCCACTGCCCGGTCGCAATTTTAAGGTAGGCATTGTTTTTATCATTGGTTACCGCGTCATCGGTGCTTACATCATTAAACGACCAACTGTTAGTTGGAATGCGGTTATAGCCGTTTAATAGCAGACCTTGCGCATAAGATGCATTGTTGGTTGTGCTTTCTAGATCAAGATTGTTCTCTATTTCAGGCTCTAGCATGTCTTTACAACTGATGCAAAAGAGCAGGGTAACTACACACAAAAGAAGTTTTAATCTTTTCATTTCAGGATAATTTTATGGATGATTAAAATTGTGCCTTTAACCCCAGGTTATAAAACCTGGTTTGAGGGGAAGAAGTCACATTTAGTTCAAGGATTTCTCGTTCAGGAGCAAGCGTTAATAAATTCATACCGCTTGCATATAGGCCAAGTTCTTTGATGAAACCTTTTTGAAACATACTAACAGGAAACTGGTAGGATAATTGTATTTTAGAGAGGTTGAACTGATTTGTACTGTAGAGCCAAAAATCAGAGGCCCGAAAATTGTTATCGCTAGTGGCCGTAGTTAGCCTTGGATAGGTTGCACTCGCCTGCGTTTCCGGAGTCCAGCGATCTCTTACTACTGCTGAGTATTTATCTTCTCCATCCACCCAGAAATAGTTGCTGTTCTTCATAGCTTTAGCACCATATCTGCCGGTACCAAGTACAAAAAGCGTCAAATTTTTCCATTTAGCTGTTAAGTTAACCCCCAAAGTAAACGGTGCACCTAACCATCCTCCTTTGCCAAGATAAATCTCATCCCGGGTATCGATAATACCATCGCCATTCTGATCTTTATACTTAATATCTCCAGGTTTAACTTGCCCAAAAGATTGACTTGGAGAATTAGCAATATCTGCATTACTATTAAAAAAGCCCAAGTTTTCCAGCCCCCAAATGGCATCTAATGGTTTACCTGTTCTGCTCTGGTAAGCAAACTCGTAAGATTCGGCGCGTTTGGTAGCTTTCGTATCGTAATAGGTACCGGTTAAACCAAGGCTCCAATCTATACTGCCTATTTTTTTATTCATCCTGATACCAAAATCGAATCCTCTGCGCTGATCGTTATCATAATTTACATAAGGGATATCAGAATAAACCGGGAAACCTGTTGTTAAATAAGAAGGATAAAGTATACCAGGCTGTACCACATTGCCCTTCGTTTGGTCTAAGAAAAGTGAAGCGGTAAAGTTGATCAGGTTTTTATAAAGAGACCCATCTATCCCTAAATTAATTTCTTTGCGCTGTGGAAATTTCAATTCAGGATTATCACCTCTCCTTTTATCAAAAGTATGAACCAAACCACCATCTCTCCAACTATACCAGGCGGCATCATTATAGGTATAATACCCTTGGTATAGGTTATAATTATTAATATCTAAATCGGTATTTAATATCCCTGCTGATGCAGTTATTTTTAGGTTATCAATTACATTAGAACCTTTTAAGAAAGGCTCCTCACTTATGCGCCATCCAAGAGATAGTGTTGGGGAGAAAGCACCTCTGTTTGTCAAAGGTAATTTTGCTGAATACACATACGCACCGCTGAAATCGGCATAGTAACGGTGATCATAGTTGTAGCCCAGCTGTAAGCCAAGATTGGCATTGTTGGTAGCATGATAAACCGAAGATTCGCTAATGTTAAAACCATAACCCAGCAATGATCCGGTAACGTTATGCTTTTGTTTAAAAGTACGTGCATAATTAAACTGGCCGGAAAAAGAAATAGTTTGGCGGTAAGCACTTCCGCTGACGTTCTGTACGCCTGATCTGGCATCAATGCCATACTTCGTTAAACCCGAAATCTGATCAAAGCCGGCATAATTGTTCCATGCAGCTTCGTAAACCGAATAGGTATTGTTATACGATTGATTAAAACTGCTTGAATAATCAACGGCAAGCATGGTTTTAAAGCTCAATCCCTGCATCAAGCTGTTGAGATCAAAATTTATCCCGGTATTAAACTGGAACTGACGGGATACATTCCGGTTGTGGCCTCCTGCATAAATGCTGGCGAAGGTATTCGTCTGATCCAGCTGGCTTCCGCCCAACAGGTAGCTGCCATTAATGATGTTGTTGCTGTTATTGGCTTGTGCCAGCGATGCTGCATCACCAGGTTCGATCATACTGATGGGAATAAGTGGTGCAAAACGATACGGTCGAACTATTGCTGCGCTGCCCCAATAATCGGTATTTACCCCTTTGCCAGTATAGAAACTGGCCGTAGCATCAACATTTAGGGAAATGATCTTATTCAGTTTTACATCGATATTTCCACGCACATTAAAACGGTTGGCACCGCTGTTTTTTACAGCTTCACCAAAATTCAGCAGCGAACCTACTGACCAATAGCCGATGTTGGTGTAATAACGCGTGCGGTTGTTTCCGCCTGAAATTTCTGCAGTCAGGTCGTTTCGTCCATAGCTGTTTCTCAGATAATCTGAAGAATAGTAATCTACGTTAGGGTAACGGTAAGGATTTGTTCCGGAGGCATAATTGTATATGGTTTGCTGACTGTAAAGGTCTGGCAATCCGTCATTCCTTCGCGCTTCATTATATAAGGTCATATATTCAGCAGATCCCAGAAATTGTGGATAGCTTTTAGGAACATTCAAACCGATATTGGCCCTTACATTTACCTTTTGTTCATAATTACCTCCTCTTTTAGTGGTAATGTACAGCACGCCCTTGGCTGCACGGCTACCATACAGCGCTACAGCATTAACACCTTTGAGTACACTAATCTGGTCGATTTCTGTTGGCATAATGTTATTGATATCTCTCGGAATTCCATCTACCAGCACGAGATAGCCACCCATTCCCCAAATGTTACCGTTAAAACCCGGCAAAAGGGCATCCAGGTTTTCAAGGCTGGAGGTTGAATAGTTTTTTTCCATCAATTGAGAAAGGTTCAATACGGAAACATCGCCTAAAAGGTCTCGTTTAGCCACCTTCCGGAATGCAACCTGTACAGAATCTATCTGAGGCATTACAAATGCGGTATCTTGTGGCAGGTGTTTTTCGTTTTTAACAACGGATTTATTGTTTTTTCTGATCTGCCTATTGGTTTGCGCTGATCCCGCTGCCGGCAGTAAAAAGGCAACGGCGAGGCAAAAGGCTGTTATTATCTTGATCTGTTTCATTTCATTCGTTTGAATTAGTTTACACCCTTACCAGCCTGGATTTTGTTTAAAATCTGCATACATGTTCACGTCGGCATTTTTGAGTGGCAACCAATAATGTTTCTGACTAAACTTCCGCTCAAGAATAACCACTTCTTTAATGTTGACCACCCGGTTAGCGGTAGGATCAGTAGTACTGAAAGTTCCGCTGCGGTCAAACTCAAGTGATGTTTTTAAAGTGTATGGTTTCTCGATTAATAGTAACCAGCGACGTAGATCGTTAAAGCGGTGGCCCTCAAATGATAATTCTACGGCACGCTCTCTTCTTACCTCACCCAAAAATCCATCTACCGAGGTCAGGAATTTATTGGCTACATTAGCTACTCCGGCTCTGGTGCGGATCACGTTGATGGCATCGACAGCTGTTTTAGAAAAACCCGGGTCTTTACCTGTGGGCGAATTGTATCCCATCAGCGCAGCTTCAGCATACATCAGGTATACATCGGCCAAACGCATATAAGGAACATAAATGTGAAGGCTATTGCCATATGAATAGCCATTATCATATTTATTAGCAGTGATAGGAATAAATTTACGTAAAACGTAACCAGTTCTACTTCCGGTACTTACATCCCTATAACTTCCGCTTGTGTATAAATTGGCATACCTGTTTTTCTCATCGCTGGCACCCATTGCACCTTGTACAAATTTTACTCCGTCAAAAACGATGTCGTTATAAAACCTTGGATCCCTTCCTTTCCAGGGGTATTCCGGATTGTAACCCGAATCACTGTCGGCCTTTGTAATATCCGGGATCGGCAAGCCATTGGCCATGCCATAATAATCTACATAATTAGCCGTAGGCGTAAACTTTAGATCGCCTTCTGAAATGACTACTGGTGTGTATTGCTTACTGGTTCCCCAGTTAGAGTTATTGGCACTAAAAAACGGACCACGGAATATGGCTTCTGTACTTCCGGGTAAATCCCAGTTTTGCCCGCTGGTGTAAAAATTGCGGTAATAATTTTTGAATTCTACAAGTGCATACTGCGTGGTGCCACTTTCAGTAAGGGTAAGCAGTTCAGCAAATGCAGCTGCTGCTTTTTTACAGTATTCCGAATTGTAGCTCTTGCTACCGGTTGATTCAAAATTCATCAGCGGACTTCCTGCCCACAGGTAATTTTTGCCGAGGTAACCTAAAGCCATGATTTTATTGATCCTTAATTGGTTTTTACCCAGCGTACGTTTACCAGCTGTGGTATTGTCCCAGTTAACCGGTAAAATATCGGCAGCGGCCCTAAAATCTGCAGCCGCTTTGTCTGCACAAGCTTTATAGCTTAAACGTGGAAGATTTAGCTTTGAATCGGTAGGCAAAACGGTATCTATATAAGGTAACCCACCAAAATATTCCATCAGCCTGTGGTGAAACCAACCGCGGAAAAACAGCAGTTGCCCTTTGATGAGGTTTCTTTCCTCATCCGTAGCGTCTGTCATCTTATCCATATTGGCCAGCCCCATATTTACCTTACTGATACCATACCAGGCCGCTTTCCAAAGATCCTTGTTAAAACGGTCGTTATTAGTGCTAAAATTATTGTGGTTCATCCATCCAGATCCCCAGCCATCGAATTCAGATTGCCAGCCCCAGAAATTTCCATCGTCTATTTTATGAATGAAATGAAAGTTTCCGGCGGTTGAAGTAATCTCATCCTCTCCCCAGTTCCAGGAGTTGGTCCAGTAGTTTGTGCTAAAATTTACAATACAGTTGTAGAGTTCTTCGGTGTAGCCCTGGAAATTAACAAAATTCTTAAAAGCCTCTTTTTCCGAAATCACGGTTTCATCGGCTTTATCCAGGTATTTTTCGCACGAAGAAAGGGATACTGTTGACCAGATAATGGTACAACATACTAACGTTTTGATATATTTTTTCATGATTGTAGCATTAAAAAGTAATGTTGGCCCCAATATTAAATCGCTTTACAGTTGGATAGGCACCTTGCGATGCCCAGCCGGTTCCGGCAAAATTGGATTCCCGGTCATCAGGCATTTTGGTCCATACATACAGGTTGTTTCCGTTTACATATACCCGCAGCGATTCCATACCGATATGTTTGATGAAGCTTTTGCTTTTTTCGAAGGTATAAGCCAATTCTGCATTTTTTAACCGGATGTAAGATCCATCGTACATGTAACGGTTACCGGAAGTATAGCCACTGGCGGTAGATAGCCACCTGGGTAATGGTACATCAGCATTAGGATTATCTTTGGTCCAGTAAGATCCTTCGTTGTACACCAGATGGTTTTGGCCGGCTAAACTGCTGAATACCACCTGCCGGGTTACATTGTTTACGCCATAAAGCTGAACAAATAGACTGAAACCTTTCCAATCTACACCAAATGTAGCATTGTAGGTATTTTGAGGGTTTGATGGAAAGCCATAAGGAATATTATCTTTTGAATCGATAATACCATCTCCGTTATAATCTATGATATAATAATTGCCCGGTAATTTTTGTCCGTCGTTATTATCGTGAATCGTGCTGCCATAAAGTTCATCCCAGGTATTATAATTTCCTGCACTCACATAGGAATAACTTTGGCTAATTTGTTTGTTAGCCCTTTTCTGGTATTCGGGTAACAATTCTGCATCATCAGCTTCGAGCACCTTATCCTTCGCATGGGTATAGTTTATGTTGGCCCAAAGTCTCCAGTTCTGCCCTAATCTTTTGTTGAAAGCCAGCTCAAGCTCATAACCTTTGTTTTGTACAATCCCCAGGTTGGCTACCGGTGCATCAACACCAAAGTAAGAAGGAATGGCCCGGTTACCGCCAAGAATCAGGATATCGGTACGGCGGTCGCGGAAAAAGTCAACCTTTCCGGTGAACATACCTTTAAGGAAACTGTAATCTACACCAAAATTGGTTTTCTTTACTTTTTCCCAGTGCACATCCGGATTGCCAAGCGCCGATATTTTATACCAGGTGTACGGACTTAATTCAGAACCCTCACCGGTTACACCGAGTTTGGTCTGACTACCATAAGCCCACTGTGTAAGATATAGCCAGCGACCACTTACATTATCATCGCCAATGGCTCCGTATGAAGCACGCAACTTAAGCATATCTAAAAATTTGATGCCTTTCATAAATTTCTCTTCACTCAGCATCCAGCCCAATCCTCCGGATGAAAAGAATGCAAAACGATTTTTCGCACTGAATTTTTCAGAACCATTGTATGCACCGTTATACTCGATCATGTATTTATTGGCAAAATTGTAGGTCGTACGGAACACCCAGTCTTCACGGTAGTTTGGAATCTCACTTCCTGTAGCTACTTCATTCCGGTTAAAAAGTCCCATAGCCGTAATGTTGTGGTTGGTACCCAATTTTACAGCATAATTGAGTTGGCCCTGGTAGAATAATCTGCGCTGGGTTGACCAATCCTGCACAGCACCACCGCTCGTGGTCCAGTTAATCCCATTCTGAAAATCGAAGCGATTGGTTCCGTCAAATGCCTGCTCATAAGTGGTCAATCCGGTTTTCGGATCTATCCATTTGCTTTGCATACCATTATATAAATCATTAATCCCCCTGTTTCCTTCGATAAAAGTATTATCCAAGGCTATGGTACCTTTAAAATTCAAACCCTTTACCAAAGATCCCAGATCCTGGTCAAGCGTAAAATCGGTCGTAATCCTACTAGTAGTGGTATAGCCCACACCACTAATGGCCAGGTTTCGAGCAGAGTTTAAACCTTTTTGCACATTCGGTGCATAATAGCCCCATGTACCATCTGAATATTGCGGCATAAATACATCCGGAGCAGTGGAATATGCGGATATCCAATAAGAATAATCGCTGTTGGAATTGCCCCATGGACTTTTCTTCACTCCCCTCGAACCCGATAGGTTTACTTTAAACAGCGTGGATTTGCTCAGCTGAAAATCGAGGTTGCTCCTCACATTTAATCTGTTGAAACCGTAACCCGGCTCGTAACCGCGATCGTTTTTAAAGGTGCGGAACAAATCACCTTCGTACAGGTAATCGGCATTGGCAAAATATTTCACTTTGGAGGTTCCACCTGAAATGTTAAGGTTTACATTGTTCGACATGGCATAATCTTTAAACAATACCTGGTCCCAGTTTACATTCGGATAGCGTTCAGATTCCGCTAAATTTGCCGGGTAACGGTATTTATTAATCGTAGCCTGCGGCAGATAATCGGCCCAGCTTTCTGGTTTTAGGGAAAGTTCATTTTCAATAGCCTGGTTCTTAATGGTCAGGGCATCGTAAGAATCATATTTTCCTGGTAAGCGCGATGGAGATTTAATTACATTATTGATGGTCCCCCTGATAGACGCCTGCCCCTCACGGCCACGTTTGGTGGTGATCAGGATTACGCCGTTAGCTCCCCTTACCCCAAATACAGCAGTTGCAGAAGCATCTTTCAATACGGATACAGTTTCTACTGAACCGATATCTACACTGCTCATCTGGCGCTCAATTCCATCCACTAAAATGAGCGGACCGGTATTGTTCCAGGTACTGCGGCCGCGGATCAGTATTTGAGGATCTTCCTCGCCGGGCATTCCGGTACTGGCAGTAGTTATCACACCCGGGACATTACCCGTTAATGCAGCACCTATGCTCGATACACCTCCGGCACGTTCCAGCACCTTACCCGTAGTTTGTGCAATGGCGGCTACCACACTGGCTTTTTTCTGTGTACCGTAACCAATAACTACAACATCGTTAAGGTTTGATTGATCTTCGGAAAGAACAATTTTAAGGTTATTTTTCCCTTTTGTAGAAACTTCTTTACTTACCATACCCACATAGCCAATTACTAGAATTAACCGATCATCAGGTACATTAATCACAAAACGGCCATCAATATCCGTTTGGGTACGGATATTTGTGCCCTTAACCGTAACTGTGGCACCCATTAATGGGGTTTGCTTATTATCAAAGATTGTTCCGGTTACCTTTGTCTGCTGTGCAAATGTTATTCCAATCATCAGCATCAAGGTTAGCATTGTTAAACAACATCTTTTAAAGAGTTGCCTTTTCGAAACCAGGTTATCCCCAGCAAAATGCAATAGTATAATTCTTTTCATTTTTCGAGATCATTTATTGAGAATGTTGGGTAAGATTGATGACATCTGTTTCGATATAGTTTTCTGAAACATTTCATTTCCGCTGAAACGTTTTGAAAGAAAGCAGTTCTCCTAAATGGAATTTTAAGTAATTCTCTTAGCATTATTTATTTGGTTAGTGTTTTTTGTAAATAGGAAGAAAAGTCTGATAATGATTTTTCTTCAATAATGATTAGCTACACGATGTGGTAACTGTTACCCTTCAATTAAATGATGCGATTATGTTGGTGGTTTCATCCAATTGCATTTTAGGGTCAATATTTTTATAATCAGCATTTCCGGTCCAGGTAATTTTACTTCTATAGTTTGTTATTTTATCGGTGTACGTCCATCGCCATTTAATCCCCTCACCAACTAATTTTAACCAAAGCATTGCACAATTCTTGAGTTAATGAATTTCAGATTGATCTGTTATACATCAATGCTTCCTGGTAAATGGAAAGGGTTTAAAAAATAGACATATACTTCACCTGTTGAGGGTTTTACCCAAAAGCCTAATTTTCTATTTTATACAGCAAGCCATTACAGAGTGGTTAGTTATACCTCGCTCCATAAACTTGAAAAATAAAGAAACCGGAGTGCTGGGGTGATCTGGATAGAACAGCGGGTGCAGGTTTGATCCCATTTAGCGGGGGCAAGATTGCATCGGCCTTCCTCATAGAAGTTGATTAGTTGGTTAGTCATTGTTTAAGAGTTTATTTGGTTAAATCCAAACATAGCTCAAAAACGAATCTGAAGGTTAGAATATTTGTTCATAAATCAGCTACAAATGTTCTATCAATATAAACAACTGAAAAACAATACGTTACACAAAATAAAAACGAATAAACGCATTAATTATCAGAATATTACATCCAGTAAAACGTTTTTTGTTGCCCGAAACAATCGATTGCATAACGACCAATTCTACCTAATTCTCTATGCTGGCAGAATTGTCTGCCTTACGGTATAGGTTTAAATATTCTGAAGGTTGCATTCCGAATTTTAACTTAAATGATTTCGCAAAATAATTTGGCGTTGCAAAGCCTACCAGGTAAGCAATCTGAGAAATGTTCAGATCACTTTTAACTAATAAACCAGCAGCTTTATCGAGCTTTACCGAACGTATATACTCTACAGGTGAAAGTCCTGTTAATTCCAGCACTTTGTGGTAGAGCGAGCCCCGGCTCATCCCCACATTTTTACTTAAATCCTCAACAGACAATTGTGAATTATTGATATTATCCTCAATGTACTTTAGAATATTTTTGAGCAACTTATCGCCGTGGGATTCAACTAAAATTTCTGTTGCCTCCATTTTTATCTGTTTGGTATAAGTATTTTTCAGGGTCCAGTTGAGAACCAAAAGGTTTTTGATTTTAATATTCAGGATATCAATATTAAATGGCTTGGTAAGGTAGTCATTAGCCCCGATTTCCAACCCCGTCAACTGTTCTTGTTCGCCAGTGAGCGCAGTTAGTAGAATAACCGGAATATGTTTTGTCCTTTTATCTTCTTTTATTTTTTTGCATAGCTCAATACCCGTCATATTTGGCATACTAATATCGCTAACAATAAGTTCCGGATGGTTTGCCAATGTTTTTTGCCAACCCTCCTTACCATCAGCGGCTTCTACAATGCGGTAATTGGACTTCAAATTATCTCGGAGATATTCCCTGAGGTCCTGATTATCTTCTACCAGAAGAATGGTATGGACTTCTGCGTCTGTTTCACTTACTGCTTTATCTGAGGCTTCTTCCTGAATTTGTGATGGGGTTTCAGGACTAGAAAAATCCAGATTAAGTTTTTCGATATGGTCTAGTAGCGGCAAAGGTAGGGCAATAATGAAACGGGTACCTTTTCCAACTTCGCTTTGCAGATCGATAGTACCTCCCTGGATTTTGACAAATTCTTTAATGATGGAGAGCCCGATCCCACTTCCCTGATTGAGAATGGAAACTTCGGTATCTGCCTGGAAAAACCTTTCAAATACTTTCTGCTGTTCTTCCTCGCTAATGCCAATGCCGGTATCGCTAACGCTTATCAAAACGGCCTCTTTCTGCCCATCGCGTTGTGTCCTTTTCAAATCAACGGTGATAGTACCACCTGATGGTGTAAATTTAAATGCATTAGAAAGCAGGTTAAATAAAATACGTTCCAATTTGTCATGATCAAATTCAGTTGGATAGCTATCGAACTGGGTTTGAAAAGAAAGGCTTATAGATTTACGTTCACTTAAATCGTTGAAAGATTCTATTACATCAGCTATAAAGGAAACCAGCTCACCTGGCGTATTATTTATCTTGAGCTCATTTTCTTCAATTTTACGAAAATCAAGAATTTGGTTTACCAGGTTAAGCAAACGGCGGGCATTTCGTTTCACTATTTTAAGAGAAGCGTTTTTAGCATCATCACCCTGTTGTGAAAGGAGTTTTTCAACTGGCCCCAGGATGAGTGAAAGTGGCGTACGAAACTCATGACTGAGGTTGGTGAGAAATTTAATTTTTAGAGAATCCAGTTCATGCAGCCGCTCTGCCTCTTTTCTATCCTGCAAAATTTGCTGCTCAATTTTTGTTTTCTCCTGAACCAGCGCAAACTTTCTTTCCAGGTTTTTAATACCCCGATGACGAACGTAAAGTAAAGTACCGGCTATAGCGAGCAGGTAAAAGGCATAAGCATATATTGTTCTCCAGAGCGGTGGATGGACAATTATTTTTATCGAAGACTCCGTTGTATTCCAAACGCCATCATTGTTACTCGCCCGCACATGAAAAATATATTCCCCGGGATCAAGATTGGTGTAGGAAACGGTTTTAGCTGTACCGGCATCAATCCATTCTTTATTAAAACCTTCGAGCTTATAACTATAACGGTTTTGTTCTGGTGCGGTATAGTTTACACTTACAAAACTCAGCGAAAAATTTTGCTTGTAATCCAGGTCAATCCTTTTTGCAACAGATATATGGTCGGTTATCGGTCCGTCTTCGCTTGCCTCGATTAGATTATTGGAAATCTTTAGCTCGGTAAAAAGCACAGAGGGAACATTTTTATTTTTTCTAAATCCGACCGGATTGAAGTAGTTCATTCCTTCTGCTCCGCCAAAGAATATTTCACCGTCTTTACATTTCAGTACAGCCCCCCTGATAAAGTTATTGTTCTGCACCCCATTGTATATTCCGTAGTTACTAAATTTTTGTGTTTTAGGGTCAAAAAGACTAATCCCTTTGTTGGTACTTAACCAAACATTATGATTGTCATCTTCTACGATCGCGTCGACAACAGCACTTGCCAGGCCATCGCGCTCAGCAAAATTTATAAATTTACCTGATTTTTGATCAAGTAAATTCAAGCCACCTCCTGCAGTTCCGATCCAGATCCGTCCTTTGGAATCTTCAAGAAAAGCCTGCGCAACATCACCCTGAAGACCTGAATTAAGCTCGTTATAATGTTTAATAATGGTCTTATCAGCACTAATCATGGCCGCTCCAGAGCCATGAGAACCTATCCATATGTTTGCGAACCGGTCTTCTTTGATAAAACGTATGTAATTATTAAGCGGAAAATTGCGATCTATGGGCGCCTGAGCTTTACTCATATACCTAAAAACGACCTTGTGGTTTGAATCCATAACATTGATCCCACCGCCATTGGTGCCTACCCATATGAGTCCGCTTTTATCCTGGGTGATACAAAACACATCGTCTGAATTAAGGCCAAAATCTTTATTTGTTTTTCTAAAGGACGTGGCTTTGGTTAAAGTTGAATCCAAAACAATCAGGCCATAGCCGAAGGTACCCAGATAGACTTTCTTAGCTGAACTAACAAATAGAGACATGAGGGTTATCCGTGAGGGTAAACCCAGTTTTTCCAGGTCTACTTTGTGGAACAAGGATGTATTTCTATTAAAGATGCTCAATCCGCCCCCTTCTGTAGCTACATATATGTTATTGTTGTTTTTTTGTGCAAATGAAGTTACCACAGGTGCATTTAAACCATATACATCGAAAACATTACTTTTAATCAGGTTAAACAGGTTGAGGTTGCTGTCAAACTTATTAATCCCCTCGCGGTATAAGCCTAGCCAATATATTCCCTGCTTATCTATATACACGTATTTTACACTGGTTCCCCGGAGGCTATAAGAGTTTCGAGGGTTTGGCCGATATACCATTACTTTTTTTGTACCGAGATCAAAAACATTAAGTCCATCTTCGGTGCCGAGCCATAATTGACCGTTTGGCGCTACAGCTATACTTTGAACAATATTATCGCTCAGTGAGTTGGGATCTCCCGGAATGTGTTGATAATTCTCGAAGCCCATACCATCCGATTTAAGCATACTCAGACCAGAGGTGGTGCCGATCCAGATATTACCATTATCATCTTCAGCTAAAGATTTTACCATAGTTCCCGCCAACTGCACTGGTTTATCTGCTGCAGATCCAATTCTGGTAAAAGAAGATTTTTTTCGGTTATAAAGAAATAATCCATCGTCTGTTCCCACCCACATCCTGTGTTTGCTGTCTTCCATCATGATATTTATCATTGTTGGCGGAAGTTTGCCAAACTGGGCGGCTGCTATTGGAAACTTGGAAACCTTTTTAGTGTCTGGATCAAAAACATCAAGCCCGGTAAAGGTTGCCACCCATATTTTACCCAAATAATCACTGGTGATATACCTGATCAGGCTGTGACTGAATCCTGTTGGGGTATTTGAAGCATGATAGTTGATGAAAGAATTTTTTCTTCTATTGAAAAGTGCAAGCGAACCTCCACTGGTACCAAACCAAAGATTTCCCTTCCGGTCTTCGTGAATGGCCTTAACCTCATTAGCCTGAATACTTGAAGAATCGTTTACCTGGTGTTTATAGGTTGTAAAGTTAGTGCCATCAAATTTATTTAATCCGTCTTCGGTACCAAACCACATTAAACCGTATCTGTCTTTAAAAATTACAGTTACATTATTAGATGACAACCCGTTTTTAGAGGTGAGAGAGGTAAAACGCAATTCAGGCTGCTGCAGTTTCGGTTGTGCTACAGTATCCCCAGCGCTAAAAAGCACATAAATAAATAGAATTAATGATAGATATGCAGGCCCTTTGAGCATAATTTAGTGATTTTGCTGTATTAATAAAATTTCAATTCCAAAGGCGCTAAAAGATTACATGGCGACCTAAAATCTAAAGAAGATTCGAAATTGTTTGGATACATGATCTATTTGGTTTGGTGATGGTAAGATAAAAAAACTAATTTAGTTCATCGCAACATTACAGCTCGAACGGCATATTTTCTTCATTCTTTAGATAAAAACGAATTATTCATTAAAGTTGACGACACCGCGATAAGCTTTTTTTCTTTGCAGGTTTTTATCAAAGAGCAGCGGATAGTTTTTTCTTCCAGGTACCGGATATTGATCAAGCCATGTAGCGCGATCTGAAAGATTCCAGAAAGTTACACTACTGATCTGCTTTTTAAAGGTTCTGAAAATAGAAAAAACCCTGGCGTATTGATCACTTTGCTTTTTTTCGAGCGCCGCTGTCAGGCTGTCTTGCTCATCAGGTTTCTTTGCTCTTAAATTTTTCTCCCATTTATAGATAGACATATCCAGTTCAGTAATCTGAATCTGCAGGCCAAGAGAAGCATATAATTTTAAAGATTCCCTTAACTCGCTGTCGCTAGGCTCAAAAATGGACCAGTGCCCCTGCAGGCCCACCCCATGAATAGGCACCTTATCATCAACCAGTTTTTTCAGCATTTTATAGATTTTTGCTCTCTTAGCAGGTCGTTCTGAGTTATAGTCATTATAAAAAAGCAATGCATCAGGATCAGCCTCATGTGCATATTCGAAAGCTTTGGCAATAAACTCTTCTCCGCAGATTTCTTTCCACAGAGAAGGCCTTAAATATTGGTCATCTTCGTCACCGATCACTTCATTAACCACATCCCAGGCATACACCTTTCCCCTGTACCTTCCCACAACGGTTGTGATGTGATCTTTAAGCCGCTTAAGCAAAAGTGCTTTATCAGCCCTTCCCCCTGAGCTGTTCTTGAAAATCCAGGCCGGTACCTGCTCATGCCAGCACAAAGTATGCCCCCTTATTTTGAGTCGGTTACTAAGCGCAAAATTAACCAGTGCATCGGCCTCGGTCCAATTATAAACATCCTCGCGGGGATGAATGGGTTGCATTTTCATCGCGTTCTCCGGTGTTATGCTATTAAATTCCTTTAAAAGCAGTGCACCCTGCTCTCCCTTAATGGTTTGGGCCGAAACCGCAACTCCAATATTGAAATAAGACTGATAATAATCTTTCAGTCCGAGGTTACTTTTTTTAGCCCTATTGTAACTGCCGCAACTGGAAAAGGCTGCGAAAACAGCAATAGTAAATATGGCAATGTGAAATTTAGTTGTACGCATTTATATTTGGTTGAATAGCAAAGTCGATTTCATCCTATTAACCTTGCAGGAAAAAATCCAGTAAATTTAGACCTAAGTATATAGACCAGCAGTCATATTTGTCAAAACAATAACAACAGATGTTCAAAAAAGCGCCAAATAGCCAAAAATTAGCCGAATTAATAACCAGATAAGTACCCAGGCCATCATGTCATAAATTCATTACATGACATTTGTTTCCTAAAATTGACGATAAGAAGCTTGGCCAGCATAAAAAACATACGATTTTGCAACCTTATAGCCTTACCTAATCAAATATGAGAAAACCGAATATCACACCTTACCTGGCCACCCTGCTCCTTATCACCGGAATGGTGTTTAGTGCATATAAAAACAAGGGGGATAATGCCAAAGGACTGAAAGACTATTACCAAAAGTATTTTCCCATAGGGGTGGCCGTTACACCATGGGACCTCAGTGGAGATAAGCGAAATTTGATTCTTAGCCAGTTTAACAGCATCACATCTGAAAATGCAATGAAAATGGGTCCTATTCATCCCATGGAAAATACCTACAATTGGAAAGTTGCAGACTCTATAGCTTCCTTTGCAAGAGCAAATGGGTTAAAACTACGCGGACATTGCCTGGTATGGCATAACCAAACCCCTCGCTGGTTATTTAAAAATGAAGATGGAAGTGTAACCTCAAAAGAAACTTTGCTAAAAAGAATTCAAGAGCACATTAACACTGTTGTAAGCAGGTATAAAAAAGATATATACGCATGGGACGTTGTTAACGAGGCTATTGCAGATGATTCTGCCTATTTCCGGAAATCGCCGTTATACCAAATCGCAGGCGAAGATTTTATAGAAATGTCTTTTAGGTACGCGCACCAGGCAGATCCAAATGCCCAGCTATTTTACAACGATTATAATACGGAACAGCCATTAAAGCGAGAAAAAATTTACAGAATGCTTAAAGGCCTCCTGGCTAAGGGTGTTCCAATCCATGGAGTCGGGCTTCAGGGACACTGGTCTGTAAATAATCCGAGCCGCTCGGAACTGGAAAAATCTATTACCCTTTTTTCTTCCCTGGGACTTAAAATTCAGATTACAGAGCTGGATGTATCGGTATATGATGGCCATCAGGGCGGGCAATTGATTAAGGGCAATACGCAAAAAGCAGTTGCAACATTTACGCCGGAAATGGAAGAAAAGCAGCTCCAACAATATAAAATGATTTTCGATGTTCTCCGGAAACATAAGGATCATATTACCGGTGTAACCTTCTGGAACCTATCAGACCAATACAGCTGGCTGGATAACCGTGGCCGGAAAAACTACCCGTTACTGTTTGATCAGGAACTTAAGCCAAAAAAGGCATATTTCGAGGTCACAAAATTTTAACCAATACGCAAAAAACCATCAATTAAACCAATTAGCTGTCAAAATCATCCGGTTCATTACCCAAATGCCACTAATTTCGGCAGCAAGGCAAAAATTCCGTTGATAGATGAAACTTTATAAGCCAACTCAAAATGAAAAAACTAAGTAAAATACCTTTTAAACTCTTTATCCTATTTTCCTCATTCTTAATTTTAACTCAACACGTGCAAGCCGATGACCATATTGCTGCTCACAGGCATCTGGCAGACCCTGCCACATTGGTCTATAACGGAAGGGTTTACATTTATGCATCAAACGATGATGACAACACCGATGATAAGGATAGCGGTTATAAAATGAAATCGATTGTCTGTATTTCCAGTAGTGATATGAAAAATTGGACTGATCACGGTGTCGTTTTTGAGGCACCCCGCGATGTATCCTGGGCAAATAGAACCTGGGCACCTTCGGTTATCGCCAGAAATGGCAAAATTTATCTTTATTTTGGTAATGGTGGGTCAGGCATTGGTGTAGTTACATCCTCCTCTCCAATCGGACCGTTTAAAGATCCGTTGGGTAAAAAACTAATTGATAATGAAACCCCAGGCGTACAACCTGCAAAAAACATGTGGTTATTCGATCCAATGGCTTTTTTGGATGATGATGGACAGGCATATTTATATTTTGGGGGCAATGGTGAAGATAATATGCGGGTAATTAAACTGAATGAAGATATGATCAGCGTAAATGGTCAGGCAAGTTCTTTTCATGTACCTGCCTTTTTTGAAGCCTCATGGATGCATAAGCGAAACGGCAATTACTATTTTTCGTATTCCTCTAACCCTAAGGCAGAAATGAGGATTGACTATATGATGAGTAAGAGTCCAACCACTGGATTTGTATATAAAGGCGTTATAGGCGCGCAACCACCAAATAATAATAACAATAATCACCACGGGATATTTGAATTTAAAGGAAAATGGTACCATGCCTACCACAACAGGCTTGTGGCTATAAAAAAGGGGATTCCTCCGGTTTACAAAAGAAACCTGGCTATTGAAGAATTAACTTACAAGCCAGATGGTTCGATTGTTCAGATAAGTTATACGGCAAATGGTGTAACACAAGTTGGCTCGGTAAATCCTTATCAACGAAACGAAGCGGAAAGCATGCAGGATCAAAACGGGATTATAACCAAAAACACAGCCGACGGTGGAATGGAGATTTCGGGTATGAAAAATAACAACTGGATCAAAATTCAAGGCGTAGATTTTGGAAAAAAAGGTCCAAAAAATTTTAGCGCAAAAGTGAGCGGTCTCTCACCAGGTACCAGCCTTGAAGTACGCGTAGGTAGTTTAGATGGAAAACAAATTGCAAAATTAGTTTCTACTGGAGATAAGACAGCCGACTTACAAATACGCGCTGCAAAAGCCGAACCTATCCAAGGTAAACAAGATTTGTATCTTTTAATATCTGGCGGTGATACCTCTACTGCAATTGATATAGACTGGTGGCGCTTTCAGCAACGTTAAACATCCAGGCATTTTAAGTCGTATACGATAACGCAAAGGCTCGGAGTGAGCAAACCCGGAACATTGGATAAAATACTTTAAAGCATTAAATAGAAAGAAAAATGGCATATATTAAAAGGATGGTTACAGTTGCATTACTGATGTTAAGTCACGCAACAATATCGAAAGCCGAAGATGGCCACGCACTATGGCTCCGAAACCATTCTGCAGTAAAAGTTAGTATTTCCTGTCCAGTCCACTCCCCTATTATAGACCTTGCAACAGATGAACTCAAAAAAGGCTGGTTGGGCAAGGAGAATATGGTCTTAAAACTTAATCTAAGTAAAAATTCCACTATCAAAGGCGATGGATTCCAATTGGAAGAATCAGCAATCAATGCCCGCACAGAACTGGGTTTATTATACGGCACCTACGAATTGTTGAGGCGTCAATACCTTAACCTCCCACAGCGCAATTTTATTTCAAATCCTTCCTACTCCAGAAGAATCCTCAACCATTGGGATAACCTGGATGGCAGCATTGAAAGAGGTTATGCCGGAAGTTCAATATTTTGGGGCAATACCGCGAATGGATTGGAGATTACTAATCAGGACCGAGAAAAATGGAAAGCTTACGCCAGAGCAAATGCATCAATTGGTATTAACGGTGCGGTTTTAAACAATGTAAATGCATCAGCAAAAGTCCTTACCCAGGCTTACCTGGAAAAAGTGAAGGCAATTGCAGAAAGTCTGCGTCCCTATGGAATAAAAACCTATTTATCTGTTAATTTTTCATCCCCTGTTCTTATCGGTAAATTAAAAAAGGCAGACCCCTTAGATCCTCAGGTTCAACAATGGTGGAAAGATAAAGTAGTGGAAATTTATAAACTCATCCCTGACTTTGGAGGATTTCTGGTTAAAGCTAACAGTGAAGGACAACCCGGACCGCAAGATTACGGAAGAACCCACGTGGATGGCGCAAATATGTTAGCCGATGCCTTGGCTCCTTTCGATGGAATCGTGATGTGGCGTGCCTTTGTTTATAACCCATCTCCTGAGGACAGAACCAAACAAGCTTACAAAGAATTTTTACCACTTGATGGCGCTTTCAGGAAAAATGTAATTTTACAGGTAAAAAATGGCCCACTTGATTTCCAGCCAAGAGAGCCCTTTAGTCCTTTGTTTGGAGCAATGTCTAAAACCCCGGTGATGCCTGAATTTCAAATAACCCAAGAGTACCTAGGCGCCTCCAAACAACTTGTTTTCCTCTCTACCTTATGGGAAGAATGTTTAAATAGCGACACTTATAAAATTGGAAAAGGCAGTACCGTTGCCGCCTGCACCGATGGCTCATTAAGCAAAACTGATTTTACCGCCATTGCAGGAGTGGCTAACATTGGTAATGATGTAAACTGGACCGGACACACTTTTGCCCAAGCAAATTGGTATGCATTTGGGCGTCTGGCCTGGAATAACAAACTAGAGAGCAAAGTGATAGCTGCAGAATGGATAAAACAGACTTTTCTCGATCATAAAGAAAAAACAACCGACGCTAATTTTGTCAAAACTACTCAAAATATCATGTTGGAAAGCAGGGGGGCGGCCGTTGATTATATGATGCCACTGGGACTTCACCATATTTTCGCCGAAGGTCATCATTATGGCCCTGCACCATGGTTTTCTAATGATAAAATCCGTCCAGACTGGACCTCTGTTTATTACCACAAGGCAGACACTGTGGGGATAGGTTTTGACAGAACCCGTAACGGAAGCGATGCAGTTGACCAATATCACGAGCCATTAAGTTCAACCTTCAATAGCCTCTCCAGCTGCCCGGAAATATATCTGCTCTGGTTTCACCATGTGCCATGGTCTTACCGCCTGAAAAGTGGAAATGATTTGTGGACAGAACTATGCATTCGCTACGACCATGGCGTTCAGACGGTCAGATCTTTTCAAAAAGACTGGGACAAAATGAAGGGATCAATAGACAACGAACGTTTCGCAGAAGTGCAATCTAAACTCCGAACGCAATGCAGAGATGCTCAAATCTGGAAAGATGCTTGCTTACTCTATTTCCAGCAGTTTAGCAAAAGGGAAATTCCATTTGAAATTGAGCGCCCCGTCCATGATCTTCAATCGCTGAAGGAACTCACTAAAAGCCGGGATTATCAGTAGAAAAAAGAGGCTGTTTCCATAAACCAATTTATCTATTGAATTTACCCGACTTTGTGTTTTTTGTGCGGAAGACTTTGCGTACTTTACGGTTAAAAAAGAAAAAAGAGGAGTGTAAAAAATAGCTCTACATGTCGCTCAACAGCTTTCAGGCTTCACTTACTCTTCGAAAACCAGTACAAAACCATCATACCCTTTCATACTTAAATCTAATTTGCCATTCGGCCCTACTTTAACTTCTTCCGATTTGAGGTTAACTTCAGCAGTGCCTTCTGAAAAAATCAACCGGGCCTTTTTATTGGCTAAAAAAGATAAATTAAGAGCTAAATCTCTACGTTTGTTCTCGCCATTAATACCAGCTATGTACCATTTTTTACCGCTTTTTCTGGCAACAACATCAAATTGCCCCGGGTAACCGTCAATAAACCGGGTATCATCCCAGTTTTTTGGCAATTCCATGAGAAAGGTTTTAACAAAATCGGGAACATGAGACATACCGGAAGGTGTTTCTGCAAAATGCTGTATGCCTGAAAGAAAAATAACAGCGGTGGCCAGTTCAAAAGCCGGTGTAGTTACCCGTTTTATCCCGGGGATTTTATACAATACCATTGGCGTAAAATCCATCGGATCAAAAGCATTACGTATCATCGCACTCATCACCGCATGTGAAGGCGCTTTATTAGCAGCGTTCTGGTCGAAGGAAATCATTTCGTATCCAAATACTGCCTCAGCGGTCATTAAATTAGGATAAGTCCGTTGCAACCCCCTTGGCAGGGTGGCACCATGAAAATTGACCAATAATTGATAATTAGCAGCGTCTTCCAAAATATCTCGGTAATAATTGATCATCGACTGTCCGTCTCCAGCAAAAAAATCGACTTTTATGCCCTTTATACCCATTTCTTTTAAACGGCTAAATTCCTCAATTCTACTTTGATGGGTCAACAGTTTATCTCTGGGCGTAAATTTTACCGTATTCCAGTTTCCGGCAGAATTGTACCAAAGCAGCAGGCCTACTTGCTTTTCTTTTGCATATTTAGCGAGCACGGCAACAGAATCATAACCTATGGTTTTATCCCAGTTAGCATCAATTAAACTATACTGCCAATTCATCTTGGCGGCATAATCAACATATTTTTTCTGTACGGAATAGATCGTTGCAGCGTCTTTTTCCAGCACCCAACTCCATGCCGCCTTTCCAGGCTGAATAAATGCTTTATCCATTGCTTTTGCTGGCTGGGCAAGATCAGTTCCCAGGGTAGATTCAGAAATTGTCTTTAAATCGCCAATGGCCATAATTCTCCAGGGCGTTTTCCAGGGCAAAGCCGATTCAGGCAGTAAAGCAGCTCCTGGAATTCCTTCGGCTGGCTGAGGGAAATTAACCTTATATTCATTATCAACCGAGTTTTGGGCCAGAGATGTTCCGCAGTAACCTCGTCCCAGATCGGCTTCGGTGAGGAGCATCCAAACCTGATCTAATTTAAATAAAGCCGGATAAACCCAACCGTTTGAGCTGCCCGAAGGCGTTCCCACCGGGATATCCATATTGTAATGCGCTTCGTAAGAGGGATTGGTATGCTCAAAACCTGTCTGTGCATCGGCTTTAGGTTGCAGCCAGGCCCTTGTTCCAGCTAAAAACCGGAAACTGGTCGATTCGCTCACAATCTTTTTTACAGATTTATTTTGTTCAGGAAATTCATATCTGAAGGCAACTCCATCATCAGCCATCCTAAAAATAAGATTCATACGGCTCCCTTTATTGGTTCGAAATTCAAACGTTGTTTCGATGGCTTTATAAGTGATGGAACTTTTTTTCGCATTTACCATCGTATAATTTTGGGTGACTGTAGCGGGCTTAGATACTTTGGTTAATACAAGTCCATTTGAGAAATCCTCATCCTCGCGCACAAGGCCAAGTTTCGAATCGGCAAGTACCAGCTTGCCTTTATATGAAACCGTATAATTTAATTTTTTCGGGCTACACACCAGCTCCAGGTTTTTATTGGGGCTAAACAGTTTATAGTTGTTGGTTTGTGCTATGCCTATTTTACAGCACATCATCAGGCCAATGAGGCCAATTAATATTTTCATGGTTTACTTGTATAAGTGAATGATTGTAATTGGTAAACTATTTTATTTTTTATACAGGGTGTAGGTTTTCCCTACATCTGTTTTAATATCATACAATTGAGTTTCAGGCAAATCGATAGATCCGCCAGGCGCCAGTTTGGAAATACTCGGTTTTGGCGTTTTTTCAATCAAGAAAAAAGGATTTTGATTCTCACCAGTAGCATTTTTGGCTTCAAGTTTGGATAAATTTAATTCATTAGGCACCCTAATCCGTAAATTTCCGCCAAGACGCGATTTAATCACCAGTTTAGTGATCATACCGTCTACCCATTCCAGTTTAACAATATCAAATCCACCCTTTGCCCTTAAGCCATTAACATGTCCATTTGATTTCCATACATCGGGAAGTGCAGGCAGAAGTTGAATAGCGCCATTATCTGATTGCATAAGCATTTCTGCAATACCGGAAGTGCATCCAAAATTGCCATCAATCTGGAAAGGCGGATGCGCATCAAAAAGATTATTGTAAGTGCCCCCACCCGCTCGGTTTCCACCCACGGGCGTTAACTGGTTCTGAATAAGTTTGTAGGCATGGTTTCCATCTAATAGTCTTGCCCACCAGTTCACTTTCCATCCCATACTCCATCCTGTAGAAATATCTCCGCGCTGGATGAGTGTCTTTTTGGCCGCTAAATACAACTCTGGTGTTTGGTATGGCGATATTTGAGCAGATGGGAATAAACCATATAAATGAGATACATGCCGGTGATTATCATTTGGATCGTCGATATCATCAATCCACTCCTGCAACTGGCCATATTGCCCAACTTGCATTGGTGGGAGCTGGCTGCGCATCTTTTTCAAAGTATCAATTAAGGCTTTATCTTCACCAAGAATTTCTCCCGCACGAATAACAGTGCTAAAAACATCATATACAATTTGATTACTCATTGTTGTTCCGGCATCGAGCGAGGAGCCCTGATGCGCTGGAGGGGCATTTTCAGGAGACATATCAGGATTAATGACCAAAAACCCTCTTTTAGGATCTTTAACCAGAAAATCAACATAAAACATCGCCGCTCCTTTTAAAGTAGGGTAGGCCAATTTAAGAAATGCCCGATCTCCGCTGTAAAGATAGTGCTCCCACAAATGCTGACTGGCCCAACCTCCGCCATGGCTCCATGCGCCCCAGA
This sequence comes from Pedobacter sp. SG908, assembly GCF_011759615.1. Lineage (NCBI taxonomy): Bacteria > Pseudomonadati > Bacteroidota > Sphingobacteriia > Sphingobacteriales > Sphingobacteriaceae > Pedobacter > Pedobacter sp. SG908. Next base: position 257,640 of record NZ_JAAOYY010000001.1, on the reverse strand, counting down.
ATGCACCATCAACAGCACCAGTAGTTCTCCAGATGTCAGTATTGTGATGCGCCATCCATCCCCTGGCACCATACATATCGTGGGCGGTCTGCTTTCCGGTTTCTCCCATTTCCTGTACCATTTTCAAGAAAGGCTCATGCAATTCGGCCAGATTTGTTTTCTCCGCAGGCCAGTAGTTCATCTCCGCGTTAATATTAATGGTATACTTACTATCCCATGGTGGATATAATTTATTATTCCAGATGCCCTGCAGGTTAGCAGGCTGGCCACCAGGCTGAGAGCTGGAAATAAGTAGGTAGCGCCCGTATTGAAAATACAGGGCTGCAAACTGCGGATCATTAACTGAATTGAAATTCTTGAGCCTGATATCAGTAGGTACCTGTTCAAAATCTGTAGCGCCCAAGGATAAATCTACCCGATCAAAATATTTGTGATATTGTAATTGATGTGTTTTTAAAATCGTCTCAAATTTCTTCGGGAATGCATGGTTTAGCATTTCCCTAGCCTTTAATTTTTCACTCCCGCTAATATCTTTGTAATTGATAAAGTTTGTGGCAATAGATAAATAAATGCTTACCGCGCTGGCATTTTCGACAACAATTGTACGGTCAGTGCTGGAGATTTTACCACCAATGTTCTTAAATGCAGCGATCCCATTAAAACGGACAAGCCCCGGAACGCCCTCATGCGCGGTGGAGGTTCCGGTAATTTCAATTTGCCCTGGCACTTGCGTATTGATTTTCGCACTGGGCTGCAGGGAAGATAATGAGGCCGTAAAGCTTAACGCACCTGGTTTACTCGAGCGAAGCTCAATCGCAATTACCCCATCGGCCAGTGAGGCCAGAACACGCCTGGTATAAACAACGTCTTTTACCTGATAACTGGTGGTGCTTACGGCATTGCTGATGTCTAGCTCGCGATAAAAATTTGTGTAATCCTCATGCCCCGCAAAATCAAGGTGTAAATCTGCAACGGGTTGAAAAATCTGCCCTTGAGACTTTTTGCTTATGATAACTTTGTTGGAGAGCAATTCTGCCTGCTTTTGTTTACCCTGAAAAATAAGCGTTCTAATGCGGGCCAATGAATCTAATGCCAAAGGATTATCATTTCTGTTGGGGCTTCCGCTCCAAAGCGTATGCTCATTTAACTGAATAATTTCATTAACAACATTTCCGTAAACCATTGCGCCAAGCCGCCCGTTGCCAACAGGTAATGCGTTCTCCCAAATTTGGCCAGACGGAGTATTATACCATAGTTTTAATTTTGGTTTTTGCTGGGCAGCACCTGAGAAAACAACATTAATGAATAGCAGCAGGATCACAAAGTTTTTCATGGAGAAGAATAATCAGTCATTAAGGATTTAGACTATACTTTTGGAAGGAGGTCTGATCAACAGGTTTAAATAGCAACTGACTAAACAGGTACAGATCATTCTTCCATACTTTAAAATCGTGCACACCTGGTTCGACATAATAAATATGTGGAACATTTTTTTCTACCAGATATTCGTGGGTACGCTGAGAGAAATTAATCAATCTATCATTATCACCGCAAGAAATCCAAAGCAACTTAAGCATCGCTTTACCTTTGGCCGGATCTGGCAATAATTCTGCAGGTAGCTTGGTATTTGGAGCAGAAGAAAAGCCACCAACCCAGGTAAATGTATCCAAATTACCCAATCCAAAATTTAAAGACTGCCCCCCGCCCATAGATAATCCGGCAAGGGCACGATGATTCCTGTCTTTAAAAACATTATAGCTTTTTTCTACATATGGAATCAGATCCTGGATCAAATCCTTTTCAAAGTTCGCAAAGGCAGCCACTTTTTCCGGTGCCATTATATTTCCTGTAGCACGGTCATCTTTCATCGCCCTGCCGTTTGGCATCACCACCAACATGGGTTCAAGCTTTCCCGAAGCATAAAGGTTGTCGAAGATTACCTGAGGTTTCCCGCCATTAAGCCATTCCTTTTCATCTCCACCAATGCCATGGAGCAGATATAAAACCGGGTACTTCTTAGTTTTTAAATAACCCGGCGGAAAATAAATGGTGGCTTTCCGGGTTACCCCAACAGTTTTTGACGCATACTGGATCGTATCTATTTTTCCATGGGGGATGGTTTCCTGGTTAACATCAAAACCAGCAGGCGCAGTAGGAATCTGCTTTTGTGCGAAAACTGCAATTTGAATAAAAATCAGTGTTGCTAAGATGGAGATTAATCGTTTCATTTTTTTGGTTAGAGGTGATTGGCAGGAATAATTGATTACCCGCCAGAAATAAATTATTACTACAAACTTAAGTGCATCGGACCGCACGATGATGGAACCATTGATTATTTTGAGGACAAAAATGTTCAAAAATGCCTTTGAGCAGAACAAATCATCATTTATTTAAAAATCTTTAATGAACTTCGGTAATAGATACTTTTCGGAAAAGGACCTAACCAGAAGGTATTTCAAAAATAATTTACCTTAAACAGCACTAAGCTAAGAAAAAATTAAAGCTGTGCAACGTTTTTTAGCAATCGATTGCATAAAAGCCAAATTGATGCAGGTAAAATAATTTTTATAGTACCAAAACTAAAAACCAAATATGAAACATACCATTAAAGCGCTGGAAAATATTGCTGTTCAAATTAAAAAGCAGATTATAAATGTGATGATGTGCGATCAAAAGTTCCTTCAAAACAACACCGCTCTGCTATGAAAATGATCCAAACAATGCGCTGGTACGGCCCTGATGATATTGTTACACTAGCCCATATTCTGCAGGCAGGCTGTACCGGAGTGGTAACGGCTTTACATCATATCGCGGTTGGAGAAATCTGGCCAGAGAAAGAAATATTGGCTCGTAAATCACTCATTGAATCTTCTGGCCTGGTTTGGGAAGTAGTAGAAAGTTTGCCGGTACATGAAGATATAAAAAAGAGGCAGGGCGAATACCAGCTATGGATTGAAAATTATAAAACCAGTCTGAAAAATCTAGCTAACTGCGGGATTAAAGTGATTACCTACAATTTCATGCCGGTATTAGACTGGATGCGGACCGATTTAAAATTTAAAACAAACACCGGCGCACTAGCCTTAAGATTTGAGAAAACGGCATTCATTGCTTTTGATCTTTATTTGTTAAACCGACCTGGAGCAACCGCTGACTATACGCCTCAGGAATTGGAAGATGCCAAAAGCTTCTTTATTCAACTCAATGCGCAAGAGCAAAGCACTTTAATGAGCAACTGTTTGCAGGGCCTGCCGGGAAGCAAAGATCATTTTACGAAAGATCAGGTTCTTACTTTACTGGAAGGATATAAAAACATTTCTGCCGAAATACTTAGCGATAATTTAATCAGTTTTTTGCAGGAAATCACCCCAACGGCTGATCAAAACGGGCTACAGTTAGCCATTCATCCAGATGATCCCCCCTACCCGATTTTAGGTTTACCAAGAATTATGAGTACAGAAGAGCATGCACATAAAATATTACAAGCTGTGCCTGCACCGTCCAATGGAATCTGTTTTTGTAGCGGTTCTTTTGGTGCCCGGCCAGATAATGATTTAAAGGGAATAATTGAGCGCTTGGGAGACAAAATATATTTTTTACACCTAAGAAGCGTTCAACGAGAGGATAACGGCAATTTTTATGAGGCCAATCACTTGGAAGGAAATGCCGATATGAGCGTTTTGGTCACGGCGATCCTAAAACTCATGCGTATCCAGAACCGTTCCATCCCTATGCGCCCTGATCATGGGCACCAAATGCTTGATGATCTGGACAAAAGCCCCTATCCTGGCTATTCTGCCATAGGAAGACTGAAAGGACTTGCCGAACTACGTGGACTCGAATTGGGCATCAGCGAAACTTTAAAAACAGATAACTTATACCATTAAACATGTATCAATTTTTTTTGAGATAAAAGCGAAAAAAAAATTGACAAAAAAACGAGCATATTTCTTCAATAACCAAATATACAATTATGAAAAAAATCTTTTATTTATTCTTGTTATGCTTTACCTCACAAGCATTTGCACAAATAAAATTTACAAATCCAATTCTTGCTGGTTTTTATCCAGATCCAAGTATCACTAAAGTAGGTTCTGACTATTACCTGGTTAATTCTACTTTTTCTTATTTTCCGGGCATCCCTGTTTTTCACAGCAAGGATTTAAAAAACTGGAAACAGATTGGAAATGTAATTGAGCGAAATACGCAAATGACTTTTCTGGGCGATGGGACCTCGCGTGGTTTGTTTGCACCCTCCATTAATTATCATAATGGAACTTTTTATATGACTTGTACCAATATAGATAAGGGCGGAAATTTTGTTATGACCGCTAAAAATCCTGCAGGCCCATGGAGCGACCCGGTATGGCTTCGCGAAGTACGAGGAATAGATCCATCTTTATTTTTTGATCAGGATAAAGCCTATATTGTTTACAATAGTGATGCTCCAGACAATAAGCCACTTTACAGTGGCCATCGTACCATCCGCACATATGAATTCGACCCTACTACACTTAAAGTTGTTGGTACTGAACATTTGCTTGTAAATGGTGGGGTGGATATTTCAAAAAAACCAGTATGGATTGAGGGACCACACATTTTTAAACGCGAAAACTGGTATTATATATGCGCTGCTGAAGGTGGAACGAGTGTAAATCATTCACAGGTTATCCTTAGAAGTCGGTCAGCTACCGGCCCATATGTTCCTTATGAAAACAATCCAATTCTAACGCAACGCGATTTAGATCCGAACCGTGCGAATCCGATAACCTCAACCGGCCATGCAGAATTGGTTGAGGGACCTGACGGAAAAACTTACGCCATTTTCCTCGCTGTACGCCCGTACGAGGGTAATTTTTACAATACAGGACGAGAAACCTTTATCGCCCCAGTAAAATGGGCAAATGGGTGGCCAGTAATCAATCCAGATTTCAAAGAAGTACAATACGAATATCAGGCGAATTTTAAAGAAGTTAAACAAAAGGGGATCCGACCACAGAGTGGCAACTTTTCTTATCGCACCACATTTGATAAAGGCTTAGATCCCTCTCTTTTATTTTTAAGAAAAAACGACAGTTCATGGTATAATCTGGATAAGAAAAATGGATTAACGATGAAACTTAAACCCGAAACCTGCATGGAAAAAACAAATCCGGCTTTTGTGGGAAAAAGACAGCAACACATGTTCTGTTCAGCCAGTACAGCACTTCATTTCCTACCGAAATCTGAAAATGAGAAAGCGGGGTTAATGATTTTCCAGGGGGAGTTTAATTTTTACTTCATGTGCAAATCCATTAAAGAAAACAAAAACGTAATTCAGCTTTTTAAAGGCGATAAGGCTACAAGCCAAATGGCATTACTTACTGAATTGCCTCTGTTAAACTCATCAGCCGATCTTCAGCTGGAGATTGAAGCTAAAGGCGGTCTGTACGATTTTAAATACCGCGAAGGAAATGGTGACTGGCTTACTTTAAAAAAGGATGTTGATGGCAAATATTTAAGCACACAGGCGGCAGGCGGATTTATCGGCTCTCTTTTCGCGTTGTATGCTACATCATCTGGCCAACAAAGCGACAATAAAGCCAGCTTTAAATGGATTGATTATAGTGGAAAGGATAAAATCTATAACTCAAAATAACGAATGATGATCTCTGGCGCCGCCTATCATTGCAGGTTACTGTAGAAAAGTCGTCATTGCAAGGAGGAACGACGAAGCAATCTTTCATGATAGTGGTCCTACTATAAAGCTTGCCTGCCCGCAGCAGGCAGGCTTCGTCGGGTTAAAAAAACCTCCTCGCAATTGTAAAGGCTTAGTAATTTGGTAATGAACTAATTTTTATTGGGTTTTATGAGCTCAATTGTGCCATCCTTAAGGTGATTAAGTTCGGTTACTTTCACGTTTCTTAAATGTGTTTTTCCAGAGAGTTGGGTATCATGATAAAAGATGTACCACTTACCTTTGATTTCAACAATTGAATGATGCGTAGTCCAGCCCTCAACAGGGGTCATGAAAGTACCCTGATATTTAAAAGGTCCCCAAGGGCTATCCGATATTGCTGAGGCCAGAAAATGAGTGTCGCCGGTTGAATAGGTAAAATAATACTTCCCATTATATTTGTGCATCCAGGCGCCTTCAAAAAACCTGCGATCATGATCTTTTGTAAGAAGCGGTTTGCCTTGCTGATCTAAAATCACAACATCTTTAACTTTCCCATCAAAAGCTGTCATATCCTTGCTTAGTTTTACAACCTTTGCACTTAATGCAGGTTCATTTTCTTTTTCAGAATCGGTTTTAGAACCATTCGGATCATATTTTCCGTCTTTCCAACGTTGAAGCTGTCCGCCCCAGATCCCACCAAAATACATGTAGCTACTGCTGTCAGTATCGGTAAAAACCGCAGGATCAATACTAAAACTTCCATCAATTGGCGCTTTAGCTGCTTTAAATGGGCCAACCGGATCTTTAGCTGTTGCCACCCCTATCCTGAAAACATCATTTTTATCTTTCACAGGAAAATAAAGATAATACGTGCCATTTTTATAAGCCGCATCTGGTGCCCATAGCTGCCTGCCTGCCCATGGAATATCACTTACAGATAGAGCAGGCTCATGAATGGTAACTTTGCCACCTATACTGTCCATGCTAAGAATCCGGTAATCCTTCATATCAAAATGGTCACCATTATCATTTTCCTTTACACCCGATTCTATATCATGCGATGGGTAGATGTAAATTTTACCATTGAAAACATGTGCAGAAGGGTCTGCAGTATAAATTTCCTTCACCAATGGCTCAGAAAGGTAGTGTTTTTCTCCGGCCTTCGCCGTTTCATTCTCCGCTGAACGTTTGTTTTTTTCCTGGCAAGAACTTCCTAATGCAACAATTAGGGCAATTGCCAAAGCAGATTGGCTCTTAATTTTTAGATTCATTTTTATTTATTTTTGGTTAAAATTTTGCCGCTTTTTTTTGGATAAAACGGATCCGAAAACTATAGTTTAGGCAAAAGATAAAACTATATTAAAAGAAGAATTTAGTATGGAAACTTTGAATAATATGATAGCAGAAATGTTGATTATAAACTTAAAAAATCCATTTAGAACCCAATTTTTTTAGTGCTTCGTAATATAATCCGTTATTCAATTGGCTAAATCACTTTATCGCAAGGCATCAGGCTGACCTATAAATTTTACTCATATGAGCCTTTTTTATGATGAAAAATGCTACTTCAAATCTGAGGTGTTTAATACTTTAGCTCCCGGCTAAACGATAGAAGTTAAACTAATATGAAACAAAACATTATAAACAGCGTGCGATATTCGATAAAAACGATAGGCACTCATCTAAATAACACTGCTATGGAATTTATCAAACCTAAAGCCTACAGCAAACTATTGGGAATTGTCTTGTTGCTTGCATCTCTGCTGTGCAATAATGAAAAATCATATGCTCAGGACCCTAAATTATATGTTTTTCTGAGCTTCGGTCAATCTAACATGGAAGGAAATGCGCCATTCGAACCTCAGGATACAACAGTAAGCAATAGATTCAGCGTTCTTCAGGCTGTTGACTGCCCGGAGTTAGGCAGAAAAAAGGGAAATTGGTATACTGCTAAACCACCTTTGTGCCGATGCAAAACTGGCTTAACTCCAATGGACTATTTCGGACGAACCCTCCTGGATTCACTTCCCAAAGATGTGCGCATCGGAATTATTAATGTAGCAATTGGTGGTTGCAAAATTGAATTATTTGATAAAGATAATTATCAAACCTATACGGCTACTGCCCCAGAATGGATGAAGTCGGCCTTAAACGAATATGGCGGAAATCCGTACGGCCGTTTGGTAGAGTTAGCCAAGATTGCCCAGCAATCTGGAATTATAAAAGGTATTCTGATGCACCAAGGCGAATCTAATACCGGAGATCAGGAATGGCCCAAAAAAGTGAAGGCAGTTTATGGGCAGCTCATCAGGGATTTGAATTTAAATCCAGCATCTACGCCGCTCCTTGCTGGCGAGGTAGTTAATGCAGATCAGGGCGGGATATGCGCTTCGATGAATAAAATTATTGCAACCTTGCCAACAACAATTCCTAGCGCACACATCATATCATCAGCTGGCTGTACCGCTGTGGCAGATCATTTACATTTTAATGCACAAGGCTATCGCATGCTTGGCGAGCGTTATGCTAAAACGATGCTTTCCCTATTAAAATAATATCGAAAAATGCAGAAAAAAATATTTGGAATATCACTTTTCATCGGCCTACTGTCAGTATTGGCAGGTTTCGCCCAGAATCCGATCGTTCAGACCTATTATACTGCTGATCCGGCGCCAATGGTACACAATGGAACCGTTTATCTGTACACCTCTCATGATGAAGATGTTACCGTAAAAAACTTTTTCACCATGAACGATTGGCGGTGTTATTCTTCAAAGGATATGGTTAACTGGACGGATCACGGAGCTATTTTATCTTACAAAGCTTTTAACTGGTCGCGCGGTGATGCATGGGCAGGCCAATGCATATTCAGAAATGGAAAATTCTACTATTACTTACCTGTAAACCAAAAAAATGGCGGAAACGCCATTGGTGTTGCCGTATCTGACAGCCCCACAGCAGGCTTTAAAGATGCAATAGGCAAGCCATTGCTTTCAGGCTTTGGCTACATTGATCCGAGTGTTTTTATTGATGATGACGGACATGCCTACCTGTATTGGGGTAATCCCCAATTATATTATGTAAAACTTAATAAGGATATGATCTCTTATGATGAAAAAGTAGGTATTGTGAAAGTGCCGTTAACCAGGCAAGGCTTTAGTGCGCGGAAAAAAGATCCGGAAAAAAGACCATCAGAATATGAGGAAGGACCATGGTTCTTTAAACGAAAAAGTAAATATTACCTGATATATCCGGCTGGCGGCGTACCTGAACATTTAGCTTATTCTACCAGCAATGGACCAACAGGGCCTTGGATATATGGGGATACGATCATGAAAGTGATCGAAGATCGCGGCGCGTTCACCAATCATCCTGGCTACATCGATTTCAAAGGCCAGTCTTATTTATTTTATCACGACGGAAGTTTACCAGGAGGCGGAGGCTTCAAACGTTCGGTTTGTATCGAACCATTCAGTTTTAACCCTGATGGATCGATTCCCAGAATTAACCATACCCAATCAGGTGTGCTAAAAAGTGTGTCAAACTTAGATCCGTTTAGCCCTGTTGAAGCTGAAACCATCGCATGGTCAGAAGGTGTAAAAACCGATCAGGATAGCTTAACTGGGACTATTTTTGTATCCAATATTGATCATGGAGATTATATCAAAATCCGCAGCGTAGATTTTGGCAAAGGCGCAACTAAGTTCGAAGCAACTGTTGCCTCACTATCTTCAAAAGGAAATATAGAACTTCGGGCAGACAGTTTAAACGGTAAGCTGCTGGGAATCTTAGAGGTAAAATCAACCAAAAATGCTCAAAACTGGAAAGCCCAGCTTTGTAAAACAAACCAGATCACCGGCATACACGACCTGTATTTGGTATTTAAAGGTGAGGGTAACAACCTCTTTAATTTTGATTCCTGGCGTTTTATACGATAATAGTTGGTGTTTAAATACGGTTCCTTTATCAACAATTAAAGGCAATTTGAATTGCATATAAAGCCGGCAGCAATTAAGCTGCCGGCATATTACTGAAGCGTTATGGTAGAAGTTTTATAATTTGAACTCACTGGCAAAGCGCCGTTTTTAAGTGTTAATATTAACTTTTTAGCCGCATCCAAGTTAGCTGGAATTGCCGTGAGTACAATTTGAGCCGAACTGCTATGGGCTGGTATGGTAATTTTCCCTATCGTACCCAATATGGTATAATGTGTACCAGAAACAGCAGTACTAGCCGGATCTACTACGTACTCTACATTTACATCGGCATCTCTTTGTGGCCCAACTAACTGCACCAGAATGGTTACACTACCTGGGGCAGCCGAAGTTCCTTTTGCCAAGTTGGCGGTAATGGGTTTAAATTCTACCTGCGAAGGTTGATCGTATTCTACCCGGTATTTCTTGCAGCTAAAAAGAAAAAGCAGCAGTATTAAAATGGCCGGAAATTGTATTCTTTTCATATTGTTAATCATTTTTAATAACCTGGATTTTTAATAAGATTTGGATTTACGCTCAAGTCTGATTGCGGTATAGGCGCAAGGATTCTATAATCGGTATTGTAGGCAATGGGTGCAATAGAACCCAATGCGCTCGATTTGGGCACATCAAGACCTAGGCGCACCAAATCAAACCACCGGTCGCCTTCAAAAGCAAGTTCAATTCTGCGTTCTTTTAAAATTGCAGCTATCGAAACAGGTACACTGGTTAAGCCTGCCCTGATGCGGATTTTATCCAAATCGCTTTGTGCAGTTGCACCTATAGCTGTGCCTGCCCTGAAATTGGCTTCAGCCCTGATCAGGTATAGCTCAGAAACCCGTAGTAATGGAATGTTTTGTAAAAAATTAACCCCATTGGTGGGTACCCACTTACGAACATAATTAACGGTTACATTACTTTTCTTGCCGGTAGTAATTGTTCCCCTTCTTACATCGTTTGTTTCGTATAAAGCCAGCAACTCTGGCGTTGGCGTAAAATCACCGTAACCCACTTTCGGTTCGCTATTGTTATCAAAAGCTGTCTGGTCCTGGCGTTTACCGTAATCGGCCGGAAACTGGGCATAGTACGACTGCAAAGATTCATTACCATTCGATTGCTCTGAAGTGATTACAATATTGAATATGGCTTCTGGATTATTGTCGGCATAAAAGCTCGAAGTATAAGCTGGCCCCGTCACAAAAGTAGAGCCTGCCGTGGCAATTGCCTTATCAGCATAAGTTGCAGATTCGGTATATTTACCCCAATACAAATAAACTTTCGATAAAATGGCCTGAGCCACAGTTTTGGTTACATAACGGTTTCCTGCCGAGTTATCGAGCAGGCTTTCTGCTGCCAGAAGATCGGTTTCAACCTGTTTATAAACTTCTTCAACTGTGTTTCTGGCCGGAAAAACTACATCTGCCAGTGTTGCCGTAGGTTTTAAAACCAACGGTACCCCTTGGTTAAATCCGTTAACAATAAATTGGGGGTTATAACCGTAAAGTTTTACCAGATCCCAATAAAACAAGGCCCGGAGACCATAAGCCTGACCTAAAATTTTATTCTTGTCTGCCTGACTTCCAGCGACATTGCCCACTGCCTGAATCACCAAATTTGCCTGGTTGATACCCGAGGTGTATAACCCCCAAAGACTCATGTGCGCACCCGGTGCATTAATAGAATTAGTGATCAAGCGATTGGAATTAAGCCCCGGAATCGGATAAATGTTATCGGCCATGATATCCGGATTAATCTTAAACGACTGTCCATAATAACCAGTTCCCCTTAGGTTACTGTAAACAGTATTAAGCAAACTGCTTACACCAGTTATATTGGTTAGTGCCTGTGATGAGGCTATGGAATCTTTCGGGCTAGTTTCGAGTGTTTTTTTACAACCCGAAAGCCCCAAAAGTATTAAGAAGATAAATATATATGTGTATTTTTTCATTTTGATATTTTTTACAGTCCAATTTGAAAACCAAGGGTATAGGTTCTTGCCTGTGGCACCCCTCCATTATCAGATAATACAGTTTCAGGATCAATACCAGTATACTTGGTCCAGGTTAACAGATTTGTTCCTGTCGCATATAGTAATACATTATTTAACCTGACTTTAGAAATTAAATCTTTAGGCAGTTTATAAGATAATCTTACCTCTTTTAACCTGAGGTAATCGCCAGGTTTATACCACTGTGTTGATGATGTACTATAAGCGCTCGAAGCCACACCACCGCTCACATAATTACCTCCTGTATAAGCCAGCGGAACATCTGTAATCTGCCCGGGTGCTGTCCATCTTCTTAATACATCTGTACTTCTGTTTGACGCATTGGCATAACTATCGAGAAAGTTTTTGTTTTGATCGAATAATAAGAAACCAGTAGCATACTGGAAGAAAATATCAAGGCCAATACCATCATAAGAAAAGTTATTGGTAAAACCACCAAAATATTTTTGCTGGCTATCTCCGATAATCTTCCTGTCGTTGGTAGTAAGGTTATAGGTAAGGTTGTTATTGGCATCTAACCAAAGCGGCCTTCCATCAGCCGGATTCACCCCGGCATACTGATAAGATAAAATCCTGCTTACCGAATTGCCAACCAATTGAAACCTCGGATCGAGATCGTCTGTAATCAGTTGAAGGACTTTGTTTTTATTGTACGAAATATTAAATGAGGTATTCCATTTAAATTTTCCGGTTAAATTTTCGGAGTTGATCTGAAATTCGAAACCCCGATTCTGCATTTTGCCGGCATTATCACTTACGCCACTATAACCGCTTGTACTAGGCAATGTGCGGGTTAAGAGCAGGTTTTTATTCAGCTTGTTATAGAATTCGGCCGTAAAACTCAACCTATTGTTAAATAACGAAACATCAGTTCCTAAATTGAGCGTATAGCTATCTTCCCAGGTAAGCTCTACATTAGGTAAACCACCAGGTGAAATACCTCCTACCCCGTTATAACCTGGGTTAGAACCAAAGGTAGAAAGAGAAGCAAAATTACCAATACCCGAGTTGCCTACTTTTCCATAACTGGTTCTGATTTTCCAGTCGCTAAGCCATCTCACATCTTTAAGGAAATTTTCTCTAGACAGTCTCCAGGTTAATGAGCCCGAACCAAAGAGCCCGAATTTTTGATTTTCGCCAAAGCGTGAGTTTCCATCATAACGGATGGTTCCATTCACAATATACTTATCATCAAAGGCATATTCGCCTCTTGCAAAGTAACCCAGATTTTTAAACTCGGTAAAACTTGATGATATAGATGCCAGAACAGTACCCCCGTTCAGGGTTCTGAATAAATAGTTCGGGAATCCGGTTTTTTGAGTAGTAATGGTATTGTTAACCTGATGGCGATACTCGAAACCTGCCAATCCGGAAACTTTATGTTTGGTACCGAACAAATGGCTGTAGTTTAACGTGGCATTGGTTTGATAATTTTTAAACTCGGTATCCAGGAAAGTATAACGGCCATTGACAGAAGCCCCATCCCTGGTTCTAGGATCCTGAAAGCGGTCTTCTTTGATATCGCCATAATCAATCGATCCGGTAACCCTGAATTTAAGATCATCTATAATCTTATAATTTAAAGCAAAAATCCCTTGCAACTGGTTGGTGGTACCTTTATTGATATCGTAATTAGCCGATTTTATAGGATTGGTGGCCACAGCGCCCAGCAGCGGTTCGTTATAATCACCACTTGCAGTATACACTGCTTGTGTGGGAATGAGGAAGTTAGAACCAAATGAAGGATTTGCAAATGTAGAACCGCTAAGCGTACCATTTTGGGTAAAGGTACTTAAGTTGATATTGGCTTCGAGCGAAAGCCTGTTATTTACATTATGCTCGAGGTTACTTTTAAATGTGCCCCGTTTAAAGTCCTGTTGTATTTGCTGACCTTTTTGGTCAAATAAACCCGCCGAGATATAAAACTTGGTTTTAGCATCACCTCCCCTGGCAGTAAGCTGATAATTTTGAGTGTGTCCCTTACGGTAAGCAGCATCGTACCAGCTATAAGTTGGGGCTGCAGCCGGATCTGCACCAAAAATGGTCTTAACGCCTGATGGGCCAATAACCTGCGAACTGTTGGCGCCATAGCGGTTAACATATTCTTCGGTGTAAGTCGATAACCATTGCGGTCCATTAAGTATATCTAAACGATCTACCTCTTCGGCATAACCAAAATAGCTGCTGAAATCGAATTCGGTTTTACCGGCTTTACCACGTTTGGTAGTAATAATTACCACACCGTTTGCAGCTTGTGAACCATAAATGGAAGCCGATGAAGCATCTTTTAAAACATCTATGGTTTCAATATCATCGGGATTAATGTTACTGAGGATGTTGGATGTTGATAAGCTTCGGGATAAATCGCCTGAGTTGACCTGGATACCGTCAACAATGTATAATGGAGCAGTACTTGCATTAAATGAACCCGTACCACGGATTAGAACACTTACCGACGAGCCGGGTGTGCCCGAGTTGGTATTTACGCGTACGCCAGGCAATGTACCTTGCATAGCTCTATCGAAACTTACCAAGGGCACTTTTTCTATTTCCTTAGAAGAAATACTGGATACGGCCCCGGTAATATCTCTTTTTTTAATGGTTTGCCCAAATCCAGTTACCACCACTTCATCCAAACCAGTTGCGTCTGACTTTAAAGAGATATTGATTACCGTTCTGGCATTGATATTTTCGCGGATAGTAGCGAAACCCAGAAAGCTGAATTCTATGGTTTTGGCAGATGCCGGAACGACGATGGAATATTTACCGTTTGCATCAGTTTGCGAGCCTGCTTTTGTTCCCGGAATCCGGATAGATGCAGCCGGGATAGGAAGACCATCTTCGGCTGCAATAACTTGTCCAGTAATCACCTTACTTTGTGAAAATACAGGAAAGGTTACGACAAGGCATAGTATAATAAGCGAAAGTAATTTTCGTTTCATTTCTTTATGAAGATTAATAATAATTAGTGATGCCAAACGGCATTTATTTATTCGCCAGAGCCGATTTTAACACGGGCTGTTAAACCTTTAATATTAAAGTGTCAAAAAAATGTGCTGGCGTAAACGTGTATATAGCGTATATTTCTAATGGCTTAGAATATATTTTCGCTAATAAGTTGCAGAAACAACTAAACAGTTAGGATATTTTCATTATATTCGATTTTAAGTGATTAAATATTAATTCAGCATTAGTTGTCACATACCGTGATAAATCACTTATTCAGGGGCGGCCTCAATCGCCCCTGTTTTTTTATCCGGTAAACTTTTACACACTTTGCGTAAAAGCAGGTTTTATCATTTTCGGTTCTGTTTTTTATAAATTTTAATTAAAAGTGATTATTTGGTTTTAGCATCAAGTAACGAAGCTAATTTTTCTTTTAAAGCCTCGCCACGAAGTCCTTTAGCAACTATTTTTCCGTTTGGATCGATAAGGAAATTTGCCGGAATGGAACGGATTCCATATTGTTTGGCTACGGCATTATCCCAGAATTTTAAATCAGAAACGTGTGTCCAGGTTAACTGATCATCAGCAATGGCTTTTAACCAGGCCTCTTTTTTACCAGGCTGATCTAAAGAAACCCCTAAAACGGTAAAGCCTTTGTCTTTATATTGATTATAGGCAGCTACTACGTTCGGATTTTCTTGTCTGCAAGGACCGCACCACGATGCCCAGAAATCGACCAGAACATATTTACCTTTAAAATCAGATAATTTTACTGGCTTGTCGTTCACATCATTTTGTGTAAAATCTATAGCCTGAAGGCCTATTTTGGTGTTTTTTACCGCATTAAAATAGGTTGAGATGTCTTTGCCCGATTTGCTGTCTTTAAGGTTCTGACCCAATGCAGCATAAACCTTTTCTGCCTCAGGTTGAGCAGATTCGCTGGTTGCAATCTGGGAGATAGCTGTTAAACTTACGTAAGACTGCGGATTTGAACGGGCAAAATCGATATAAATGGGCTCCAGTTCTTTACTTGCAGCTTCGTAGCGCTTATAAATGGCCTCAGTTAAGGCTTTGTCTTTCTTTTGTTCGGCGGTTAATTTGCCAAATTCGCCATTTATTGCAGCCAGTTTATCCTGAACCGGCTTGGTTAAAGCCTTAAGTTTTTCATTATCGGCATTTACTTTCGACCCGCTGATCGATGCATTTTTTAAAGAATCGGCAGATACCAGCTGAATATTGGCAGGTTCAAGGTAAATGGACAAGAAATCGCGTTTTCCATTCTTTTCAGCGGGCTTTTTATATACCGAAGCCCTTAGCGGATCGGCGATCTCACCTTTAAAAGCAAAAGTGCCGTTTTTTAATTCAGTGGAGTCTAAAAACGATTTACCATCTTTCGAATAGCTCAAGTAAATTTTCTCATTCCCCTTATCATTTTTTAGGGTTCCGTTTAACGAGAATGGTTTTTGTGCCAGTGCAGCTAGTGGTAGTACAGCAACTGCAACGAGTAGTGTTTTTTTCATTTCAGTTTAATTTATGGGTGTATGATTAGGAATTATTTTTAAGCGTAAAGAAGATTTGGCCGTTCCTGGCGATTGTGGTAAAGGTTGTTCAATTGCGCAACCACTTCATCGATTTCAGCCTCGGTATTAAACCTGCTGAAAGAAAACCTGATTGTTTCTTCATTTTTACCAGTTCCCAATGCTTCAATAACATGCGATGAATGATTGGAAGAACAGGCGCTTCCTCCCGAAACAAATATGCCTGCCCTGTCTAAAGTTCGTAACAAATCTGCACCATTGGGCAATGCGGGTAATGAAACACTTAATACCGTAGATAAGCTTTTATCAGGATGATCTGAATAACCGTTAAAGTTTATTTCAGAAAGGCTTGTAAGCCCGTTAAGCAATCTTTTTTTAAGTGAATGGATATATGTTTCGTAAAGGTTTTGGTTATCATAGGCATGCTGAAGTGCCGCTGCCATCCCTACAATACCTGCTACGTTCTCGGTACCTGCCCGCTTTCCCGATTCCTGCCCTCCTCCCTTAATAAAAGCACGCAGATTAGCCGGTTCTTTTGCATATAGAAAACCAACACCTTTCGGCCCATGAAACTTATGCGCCGAGCCCACCAGAAAATCGGGCGCCAGCCGGCGGGTATTAATATCGATATGGCCAATAGTTTGCACCGTATCTGAATGGAATATGGCACCATGATGCTCAGCAAGATCGGCAATTTCTAAAATGGGATTCAAATTTCCTATTTCATTGTTACCATGCATCAAGGATATCAGCGCAGGTTCTTCATTTTTGAGCAAAGTATCCAGTTCAGTGAGCGATAATTTTCCCTTACTGTCATTTTCAAGATATACCAATCTGATTATTCCACTGTCTGCCAAAGCTTTAAGCGTATTTAAAACAGCATAATGCTCTAATCTGGAAGTAATAACAACCCGGATATTATGGTTATAAACTGCTGAAAGTAAAGCTGTATTATCGCCTTCGGTTCCGCCAGAAGTAAAGAAAATATTTCCTGGTTCTGTATATAAAGTATCCGCAATAATTTCCCTCGATCGCTCTACGGCTTCTCTGGCATACCTGCCTAAAGCGTGTGCCGAAGACGGGTTTGCAAATGATTCAAAAATAAAGGGCTTCATGGCTGTAAAAACCTCACTGGCAAGTGGGGTGGTCGCTGCATTATCTAAATAAATACTCATCTTTCAATTTTAAATCATCACTGCTTATTCAGATTTCCGGAGAAAGTTATTCTTATCTTTCCCTTACGGGAAGGATTTAGCACCTTATTTGGCAACAGGTTGCTAAGACATCATAGGGCCTTTTCCCTCCGTCTTTCTGGATAAGTCAAAAATATATTAACGGCACAAATGTATATAATTTCTATAGATTTTATAGTTTTTAATTTGATTTTTTTGTGCCAAGCTAATATTATGTATATAATTACAGCGTTGTGACATTAATAGACAAGATTTGAACTCTGCAATCACTGTTTTTCAAAACAGTTGATGAAAAACATTACCTTAGAACCGAACACATTAAAACACTGCCAGATTTTATCTAACCATTGTTTTAAGCTGTAAAAAAGTTTGACTGAACCGAAAAACATTTACTAGAAAAAAGTCAGCTGAGTAATGTAATACTGCATTATTTCCTTTTAACGGAATTTAGATATTGTTTCGTTTTATACCCGATAATTTATTAAGCCACAGCTAAATAATTGTTACAGCGCATAGTGATCTACACTGCCTCCCATTAAGGCAGTGTAATCCAACTTCATAAAAAATCACCCAAAACGATGGAATAACTTCTTAAAGGAATGATCGAAGATCATCTAGGTTAATACTTTAAGGCTTCAGTAATTCTAATACAGGTACTTCTACAGATTTAATTACTTTGTGTAGCGTGTCATTATTCTGCTCGAAAATTACAATTTCATTCTTGCCCTTTTTTAGCCAACAACCTGGTAGGTACAGCGTTTGTTGGGGACCAACGCTCCAGTAACGTCCTATATTTATTCCGTTAATAAACACGATACCTTTACCCCAATCACGCATATCAAGAAAAGTATCACCAGTTTTTGTTAGAGAAAAACTTCCTTCGTAAAAAGCTGGTCTTCCAACTGTTGCCGTATTTTTTGCCAAGGCTAAATTAGGCACAACCTCCATAGGCAACTTATACATATTCCAGTTTCCGCTAATAGTTTGTCCATTAATAATTACCGGAGAAATGATACCTTTTGTACTGTTAATGATTTTTGCCCCGTAGTTAATTCGTCCCATATTTTCAACTACAATATCTAAAACGGCATTAAAAGGAATGTCAATATCACAATCATATTTTTTATAATAGCTGTTTAATTCAGCAACCTTAGTTCCGTTGACATACACAATGGCATAATCACGCAAACCAGCCAACTCTAGTTTACCACTAATAGGCTGATTAAATTTTTTGCTGTACCAAACGTAGCCATGTCCTTGATTTAAAGCTTCAAAAGTTAAAGGATTATCGTCATTTACTGGTGTAATTTTACTTTTAATATCTTCCAAATCAACTGCTTTTGTTAAAATAATATCCGGAATAGCAATTACAGGAATTTTTGCCGGAACAGCTGGAGTTTCTGGCTTTTTCAGTAAATCTCTTAAAGCATTGTACTTTTCGGTAGCCCAACCAGCCTCACTAATTGGCGCATCATAATCATAACTGGTTAAATCTGGCTGAATATCATGTTTGTTATCATAATTTGCGCCAGATGTAAAACCGAAATTTGTACCTCCATGTACCATATAATAATTAAAAGATACGCCACCATCTAAATATTTTTGCGTTTGCTTAACCACTGCTTGCGTAGAAACTTTAGGAAAAGGCTCTGCCCAATGGGCTAACCAGCCAGGATAAAATTCTGCTACCATATAAGGTCCTTTACTACCATTGTATTTATTCACCAATTCCTTAAGCTTGGTTACATCATCTTCACCATTTGCAGTTGGTAAAGCTCCTGGTAATGCGCCACCCTCAAAAAGCCAGCTTCCGTCTGAAGTAAAAAATGGCACATTAAAGCCAATATCTTTTAACTGTTGAAATACAGCTGCGCTATACCTTTTATGATCTTCTAATGGAACATCCTTACGTTGAGCCACATAAGACCCAAATTCATTTTCGCCCTGCACCATTATGATTGGACCTCCATTGGTTATTAAAAGATTTTTAAGCTGTCCGTACAGTGCAGTAAAATAAGCTTTTGTTGCAGCTAAATATTGTGGATTATTGCCACGAATAATCATGCCTGGCACCTTTTGCAAAAACCATGGATAGCCGCCAAATTCCCATTCGGCACAAACATATGGGCCTGGTCTAAGGATCACAAGTAAACCCTCTTCTTGAGCAGTTTTGATGTATTCGGCGATATCTCGATTACCAGTCTTAAAATCCCAAACCCCGGGAGCAGTTTCATGGTAATTCCAAAAAACATAAGTAGCCACAGCATTTAAACCCATTGCTTTCATCATTCTCAAGCGGTGGCGCCAATAAGGTTTTGGAATGCGTGCATAATGCATTTCTCCACTATAAATTTGAATCGGCTTATCGTCTAACAGAAAATTACCGCCCTCAATAGCGAAAGTGTGTTTTGGATCTTGTGATTTAGTTTGCGCCAACAGATTATTTATTAAACAGATAAATATAAGCAATGGTAAAAATTTAATTTTCATATTTTTTTCGTCAGTAATGGTTGTTCTTAGTTAATTATATGCGAACTACTTGGAATAAAAACCAGTTATTTTAATATATTATCAATCAATTTATTTAGCTGAGAAACATTTATAGGCTTTAGCCTATAGGTATCAGCCGACTTTGTCCAGGCCACTTCCATGGCAAAATAATCGGGGCTATTGCTTTCCTTACCTTCCATCTTAGCTAATTGCTCCTTAATAAAGCGCTGCCAGCGGGACAGATATAAAGAGCCTAGCAAACCGCTCCATTCCTTATGCGCATAATCATGTAGATCTGTCTTTGGATTATTTTCGGGTCCCCAATAGGTTATCTGAATTTTTGCATTTCTTAAAGCCCTCTCTCTATCCGCTGGTGTTTTCGCAAAATTAATAGCCTGTTCCAACCAGCGGTTTAAAGAAAAGTACCTGCTTGAGCTCAACAATGAGTCCTGCTGGAGTATCAGTTTCTGGAATACAGCACTTTCTTTTTTAAATGCAACCGCATCTTTTGCCTGTATGGCCTCAATCATATTCTGATAACTTTTATCTCCTTTATTGGCCAATACCTGCCTCACGAGATCAATCTTATCTGTTTGATATGTTTCAACATTTGCATAATCATCACCAGCCGCTACAAAAAGTTTTACCGCTTCCAAAAAAAGTTCCGGATTATAATTTCTTTTGCGGGTTCCCCATGTTGAAACCGTTTTAATAGCAACACCAGGCCTTGCACAAAAAATAGATTCCGAAGGCCCTTCCTGATAAATTTCTGGACTGCTATAGGCTGTTTGCAACAATAACTGCCAGGCCTGGTCCATTTTTGAACTGCTTTTTCCATAGCGGTAGTCCTGATAGGTCTTAATCCAACTCTTTACTGATACAGGATTTTGATGCCAGCCAAGCTCAAGCATAAAATCGAAAGCTACCGGGTTATTGTTTATCCCCTCTGGAATAATACCAATACCCGCTAAATACTGTCCATACTCGCTCCCTTTAGCTCTGTTCACTTCATCTGAAAAGCGTTGAAGCTTACCATATAAACCATTCTTTTCCCCGAAATTACTTACGTTACTCCAAACAAATGGAGTTCCATTATAGCCTTTTCTTTTTTCCCAGTTATTGGTGTTTTCTCCAAATAGTTCAATCACTAACGTTTTCTTTTTATCTAAACCATTAAGTAGCGCTTCAGAAGGATTCGATTGCCACCCCTGCAGTACCCAGCTACTGCCTGAGAAGTGCTGATCCATTTTTCGTTGTATAATGGTAGCTGCCGTACTCACATCAACCCCTTTGGAGTTTCCACCCTCATGAAAAGGATCTCCGCCAAAAAAGTGAAGATCAGCTCCATAAAGCTTCTTCATTTCTGTGTAATAGATATCAGCTACCTGACTAAAGGCTGTATCAGTAGGAATTAGAAAATCAGGGCGTGTAAAACCTCCAGCCCACTTACCCTGGTCTATCACGCCCGCTTTCATCTTGTTTTTAAGGCTTGTTGGAACCATGCCATAAAACCCTTGCATTACGGGCTCAATCTTTAAGTCTCTCATACGCTTAATGATCTGTTGTTCTAATTTGGCCTGTTGATTAATTACACTCTGAGTAATCGGGCCTCCCCAGCCTTCCAGGTTTCCCATTAACCACCACGCACTAAAAGCAGGATCAGCTATGAAATCGCCGATATCCTTGTTATTATAGCCTAATTTTTTTAATGTATTCTGCCAAACCGCCTCCATTCCAACAGGTGCAAGCATCAGGTTCACCCCATTCAGTGCCATCCAATCTAGTTCACGTTCCCATTCAGCCCATTTGTAATACGCCATTGAATAGCTAATGGTACAATAATTTAAGGCATACCTAAAGCGAAATGGCGAAGATATCCTAACCTTTTTATTGATTTTTGGGATATTAAGAAGCGGAGATAGATTATCTCCTAAATGAGACATGCTTCTGTTACAGTAATACTTGAGATAATAGCCCAAACCATAGGCCGCACTATTTGAATTCGAAGCAGCGATATTCACCATATTTCCAACTGAGGACAGTTCAAAAATATCTTCGCCTGTTTCTGTTGGTATAACACTGAAAGATAGGGATGAAACAAGCCATGGAACCCGGCGCTGCGCAATTTCCCTGACTGCGGTATATGCCTCTCCGTATACAGAAAAAGAGATAACAATAAATAAAATTGATAAATTTAGTTTTACAAGTTTCATACTGATTTCAAAAAGTTATTGCGATTATATTTGATTGAAGGCCCATTAAATTTAAATATTAAGCCTTTTTTCGACTCATTTTATGCACCTTTTTATTACTATACGCTTATAAAGGAAAAAATCTATGCTAGCTATAGTATTATACCTTATTTATTGTTTTTTTTGGAGGGAGGGGATTTTGTTAATGCCCCGTCTTTCATTGCCCTAGAAAATCCTTTCATCCAAAGGGGCTCATCTGAAACACGATTAATCATGTTGTGCTATTTTTGAAAAATCCGAATCAGGCTTATGAAAGAAAGTACCAACAGTTCTGAATCGTATTTGCTTATTTCAGCTTTTAGGAATGCTGAGGCTTTCGCCATATGATCTTTAATTGTGCCTACAGAAACGCCTAACTCATTAGCAACGAATTCGTAACTCTTATTTTCTAACTTGATCAAACGAAA
This sequence comes from Pedobacter sp. SG908, assembly GCF_011759615.1. Lineage (NCBI taxonomy): Bacteria > Pseudomonadati > Bacteroidota > Sphingobacteriia > Sphingobacteriales > Sphingobacteriaceae > Pedobacter > Pedobacter sp. SG908. Next base: position 235,173 of record NZ_JAAOYY010000001.1, on the reverse strand, counting down.
TACGATCTGTCGTTTTGGCGGTAACTTATTAATGCTTTCTTCAATAATTTCGCCAAGTGCTTTATTCTCCATGAAATCAGTCACAGGATCATAAATTTCGGTTGTCATGTTTATCAGCCGGTCCATTAGCTTTTTTTCGCGCAGTACCCTCCTATAAAAATCAATAGCGATATTTTTAGCTATTGTAACCAAAAATGATTCAAAAGGGAAATCTGAATTTATTTTATCGCGGTTTAGCCAAACCTTCAAAAATACATCCTGATGTAATTCGAGAGCTACATCCTCCAGATGAACGAGTTTTTTAAGGTTATAATAGATTTTCCTGTCGTACTTCAAATAGAGCAGATTAAAAGCGTTGACATCACCTTCCCTAAGTGCATCCGAAAGCGCTTTTTCATTATTTGATGATCCGACAGGCATTTATTTATTCGAATAGTTGATTAGGACTTACCCCGTATAAATATAAGTTAAAATATAATATATTATTGCCCTTTTTTTAAAGTATTGATTAAAAAGTACTGGTTAAATTTGGATGAGTTCAACAAAGAAATGGCAACTTAAGATTAATGAAAAAACCGGTGCTATCCAGCTAACCGGTTTTTCTAACTAACTAATCTTAACCAAGATTGCTCATTTATAAAAAACTTTTGATCAATCAGCAATCTTAGATCTATTCATAATTTCTCAGAGATCTATTTAGCATGAAATTTTCAGGCATTTAATCTCCTCCATAAATGTTATTATTCATTAAAAGCTGTTATTTCTGCAATATTTGCGGCATTTCCGCCATTGTATGATGAAAGAACAATAATCTTAAAATATCTTGCCGTTTTTTGAGACGAAAGATATACATGTTGTAGACCGGCCATTGCTTTCAATGTAAAATTTCCCGCGCTCTGCCAGGTCAATCCATCCATGCTAGTCTGTATTTCAATATCCTTGCATTTCGCACCATACTGTGATTCCATCGCTATTGTAAACCCAGTAAACGGTAGAGGCGATTTCATATCGATTGCAACAAAATGTGGAGGAACTGCTACGGGGTCACTCCATCTGGAAATCCATGAGCTTTGAAAGTTATCGTCGATAATATTGATTGCCTTACCATCGTCGCCGCTTGTTTGGTTAGAACTGAAACCTATTACCGACCAAGTGCTGTTGTTATACTGGCTGGCTTTAGGTCCAAATTCAATCACCGGGATACCGGCGTTGAACGTATATAAAAAGACATTCTCCGTTATATTTCCATTATCGTTTACGAATTTAATCTTTAATTCATAGGGTATTCCATCTGTTTTGTACTGTAATTCGGCAATAGGCATCTCAACGTAAAAACTATCAACCCCGATTGCCTTAGACTCCCAGGTTGTTGCGTTATAATCTCTATTTACTCCAGTCCCTTCATTATCAACATTTGGATCATTATAATAGAGGATACTTGTTACTTTCCCGTTTGTACTAAATTTACCAGAAACAATTATACTTTGTTTGGCTGCGTCATATCTTGCATAAATTTTCCTCAGCGTAGTATTCACGCTACCATAGTATACCTTGGTATCGGTGTTAAATATTTGATTTGCATTAAGAATGGCACAGTCTGCAGCGGTCAAAAATGTTGGGCTTTTCCCTAATGTTCCATTCCCTGCATACATGAGTGACATTCCTTTTAAAGGGTCGTTGTTTTCCGAAACCTTTTGACAGTTATGAGCTAAGTTTAACCCGTGTCCCAATTCATGTATCAAGCCACCAAACCAGACGCTGAATGCGTTGCCCAGCACATCTGATTTTCCGAGATGTTTAATATCCAAATCCAGATAGTCTAAGGCAAAACAGCTTTTACCATTGCCATAAAATGGTGGGCCAAAACTACCTCCGCCCGGAGTTCCATCGGCTTTCATAAAGTAACTAGGAATAATAATGAGGTTGTGATCACCTGATTTAAGTGATGGATTGGCTGAAAAATAGCTATTAATCTCACTCATTACGTTACCCGCTCCACCATTATACTGATAATTGGCTTTACCTTTTGTTCCATTAATCACAATTAGCCTAACATCAGTTTTAGCCGCATTGGTATAAAGACCAAAAGTCTTATTGGGATAGCCATTAAGCGCCATTTGTTCTTTATACCAGTTTTGGCCCCATAAGAGCAATTCGCTCAGTCTTTTTTGATAATTAGCCGGAGGAATAACATCTGACGGTATAAAATAAATCACATTTAGATTGTATTTTCGATCAGAAGTGTAAGTAACAAGACTATCCTGTTGAATAACGGATTGAGTAGTGGATGGCCTCAAAACAGGCTCTTCACCATCGTTTTTTTTACAAGAGCTAAAAAAAAACATCGCTAGAGAAACATAAATTAATATTGTTTTCATAAATTTTATATTTTAAGTTGAAGAATAAAAAAATTACTTCTTGAGCTGGTTACCAGCCCTCAGTCTGTTTAAAGTCTGGGTTTTTGCCGTTTAGCTTATCTATTTCCGATTGGGGAATAGGCATTAAATAATGCTTTGTTTTATCAAAAACACGTTTTTGGGCTTCGAAATAAGTAAATGTGGTATCCGTAGCATTGCTTGCCGAAATAGTATAATTTACCCCGTAAACAGGCCGGTTATCAACCACCTCTGCAATCTTCCATCTCCTTACGTCCCAGAAGCGGTGTCCTTCAAAGGCCAGCTCAATCCTCCGTTCGTGCCTAATTACCTCCCGCATCTCTTCTTTAGTCAATCCTGCAGGTATGTCTGGCATCCCTGCTCTCCTGCGGATTGGGTTGATAGCATTGTATACATTTGCATCTGCACCGGCTACTTCATTTTGTGCCTCTGCATAGTTCAGCATCAGCTCGGCAGTCCTGAAGATTGCGAAAGACTTGGTTACCCCTCCAGAATTGTTAGATAAGTTCAGGCCTTCGGTCATGTATTTCCTCCACCAATAGTTGGTTCCTGGTTGCTCCGCATTATCCTTATCATTGGCGTAAATATTAATCTTCCGGTTTTTCCAGGTTGCACCAGGGTATAACACCGTTGCGTAAAACCTTGGATCGCGGTTTTTATAAGGATGTTTGGGATCCCAACCAGAGCCTGCAGACTTAATAGGAATACCATTTTTCATTTCAAAATCATCAACAAAATCCTGGATCGGCCCACAGTTGTTCCATCCGCTATAACCTAAAGGCTGCATTACCTGATCTATTCCTGACACTGTACCTGTTCCAATATTGCGCCCCCATATACATTCGGTGTTTGCATATTTTAGAAAGGCATCAGGAAATTTGGGCTCTAAACTATAACCCTCTGCCAAAGCTGCATCCAGGGCCTCCTTGGAAGCTGCCGCTGCCTTCTGCCATTTGGAAGCATCGCTGTTTGGATTAAAAAAAGTGCTGGCATAATAAAGGTCTAATCTGGATTTTATTGCCTGACAGATGGTTTTGGTAGCCCTGCCCCATAAACCGGGATCGTGTTTAGCTGGCAGGTTTTGCATGGCCACGTTTAAGTCTCTTTCAATAAAAGCCACCACTTCGGCATATTCACTCCTTTTTAGGAATACGGCGTCTCCATCTGTTGCAGGCGAAAGCGGCTTGTCCATAATTGGAATTTTACCCCAGCCCCTGAAAAGTACAAAGTGATAAAAAGCACGGAGCATCAAAGCTTCGCCCCTTAACCTGGCTTTTCTGTTTGGAACATTTGGATCTTCAGGAATCTTTTCAAAATTGGCGAGAAAAAGGTTACAAGCCCTGATTTTGGCGTATGCATTTGTCCAATCATCTCCTAATGGAGAAAAATTACTTGGATTCCAGGCACCGGTGTTAAACAAAACCGCCCCGTTTGCCCAGCGCTGTTTCGATTCATCTGTCATGGCCGATGTGACATAAGAATTACCAGTACCATAATTCCAGGATGGAATAGCGGAGTAGATGTTATTTAAAAAACCTTCTGCATTATCTATATTGCCAAACACCTCTGTTTCACCGATATAATCACTCGGCACCCTATCTAAAAAGCTTTTTTTACATGATGTTACGACCGAGATCAATAACACAACCAATAAAGCATAACTATATTTTTTCATTACTTTAAAAATTTAAGTCTGTTAAAAATTCATCGATACACCAACATTATATACTTTCATTGTTGGGTAAAGGGCAGTTCCGTTAGCTGTTTGCTCAGGATCATAATCTTTGTAAGGAAGTTTATCCCAGGTAGCCAGATTCAGCCCGTTGGCAAATATCCTGAGCGAATTTATTTTCACTTTAGCTAGTGTACTCGCTGGGAATGTATAGCCCAGCTCCAGATTTTTAATTTTGATGTAGTCCGAACTGTAGATAAAAAAAGTACTCAATTGAGCATTGTTCTGCCCCCCAGCTGAACTGTAATGCACACTTGGATAGGTTGCGGTGCTTGCCGTTGCAGGCGTCCAAACATCCTGTAGCCTGTCGGGGCCAAGGTAAGGTACATTTGTTTTACCACTTAGGGCTCCCTGTACCAGTATACTCAAATCAATCCCCTTCCATGATGCGCCAAGAGAAGCTCCAAAAGTATTGTTGGGAAAGTTGCTTACCTGTATCGCTACCCTGTCGTTCTCATTGACGATACGGTCTCCATTCATATCACGGTAACGGATATCGCCAGGAATTACCCTTCCGGCAAAATTTTGCTTTGGAGCAGCATCTATTTCCGTCTGATCTTTAAATAAGCCTTCTGCAATATAACCCAACTGGTAACCTACAGGAAGCCCGGTTAAAGCCTGATAAGGGTATGCCAGATTCGGCTCATCGCGGGCAATGATCTTGTTTTTATTGTAAGTCCAGTTGATGTAGCCAAAAAGATTAACTTTGTTAACATGGGTATTAAAATTTAATGATGCTTCAAAACCCTGGTTCAATACCTTGCCCACATTGATTGCCGCTAAACCCGCAATACCAAGATAGGTAGGAATAGTCTGTGGTGTGGTAAGAATGTTAGTCCTGTTTTCTCTAAAAACGTCAACATCTAACTTAATCGCATTATTAAAAAATCCGGTTTCTAAACCAATATTGGATTTTTGTGCCTTCTCCCAGGTAATGTTTGGGTTACCTGTGCGGTTCACATTATATCCTCCAGCTGTATTTGGACTTGGAGAGCCGAAATCAAAACCTCCACCCCTGCTATAATCTGATATAAATAACCATCTGGAACCACCAATATTATCGTTACCCACATAGCCGAATGATCCGCGGAGTTTTAAGTAATTCATAGCTTTACTGTTGTACCATGGTTCGCTTGAAATTACCCAGCCTGCAGATACGGCAGGGAAAAAGCCATAACGTTTACCTTTAGGGAAATTTTCTGATCCATTATACCCCACATTGAAGTCTGCAAAATATCTGGAATCATAATTATAAGATACCCGTCCAACAAAACCTTCATAGGCCCTTGGCAGGTCACCAGTAACCGAGGTATAATTTCTGTTAAATAATGCCAGACCGGAGACAGCATGACTGCCGAATGACCGGTCATAATTTAACTGTACATTATATGAATAATAACGTGTAGCAGAAGTACTTGAAGATTTTGTAAGGGACGTTTCTGTAGAAAATGGTGTGTAGGTTTCTACACCACTTACCGGATCTTTACGGTAACGGAAGGCCGTAAATTTTTGATCCTGTCCATAGTTAATCGCACCAAAATTCTCGAAGGTATACAATCCTTTAATATTCAATCCTTTGATAATAAACTCCAGCTTATGGTTTACCTCTATCGTGCCATTGGTACTGTTCCAAAAATTGTCATAATAGCCACTCTGTAACAGGGAGCCCAGAGGATTTCTTACGGAAACTGAGTTTATACGGCCTGCGCCGAAAGTACCGTTTGGATTATATATCGGTGTTGTATAATTCTGCATCAGGGCTACATCGCTAAAAATTGATTCATAGCCAGGTCCCGGGCCTGTCCTTTGTTCAATTCTTGAAGCAAGGTCTAAACGGACAGTCATCATATCAGTTGCAGTAATGTCAATATTTGACCTAAAATTATAGCGATCATATTTCTGCGAGATGCCATATTTATTGTCTTTTGCCCCTTTAAACAATGTTCCTTGATTTAGGTATCCTAAAGAGACAAAATATTTCACACTGCTATTCCCACCACTCATATTGGCATTATATTGTTGTTGCGGGGTATTGCGCTCAAAAATTACATCATACCAATTAACATCGGGATAGGTATATGGATCTGATTGGTTTCCGAACAGTTCTATTTCCTTGGGGGTCCATATTGGATTGCTTCCGTCATTAGCAGACCCTTGGTTATCCAAAGTAGCTTTTTGAAAGCTGCTGAAGCGCTCTGGGATGCGCTGTGGTGTTTGGATACCATATTGTCCGTTAAACTGGATATTTGTCTTCCCAATCTTTCCGCGTTTAGTTGTAACTAAAATCACCCCATTTGCACCTTGTATGCCATATAATGATGTTGCAGCAGCATCTTTTAAGATACTAATAGAAGCCACCTCATTTACATCGATATCTCCAAAGTTGACGTCTCCCCTGGTTAGTCCATCAATAACAATTAAAGGACTTTTGCTTGCTCCATAGGTACCAATACCTCGAATATAGATGGTTGAAGCATCTCCTCCTGGAACACCTGACGATTGAATTGTGGTAAGCCCTGGTAAACGGCCCGCCAGCGCATTGCTCAAATTGGAAACAGGGCTCTGCTTAAGCTCCTTTGTCTGAACGGTAGATATTGCCGCAGTTACACTAACCTTTTTCTGTGTCTGGCCAAAACCAGAAACTACTACCTCATTTAAGCTCCCAGCCTCTGCAATTAGCTGGATTAGCATTTCTGCTTTTAGGTTGGCCTTAATTTCCTGGGTTTGATAACTGACAAATGAAACCTGTAAAATAGCTCCATCCTGAACATTTTTAAGCAGAAAATCTCCGTTATCGCCACTCAATGTTACGGTTGTAGTACCTTTTACCTTAATAGTTGCTCCCGGAAGCCCTGCTCCGGCCTCATCTACAACACGCCCCCGAATATCGGCAAACAAATGCTTAACGTTGTTGGGTTTGGCCTCATTACGGTCTGTTATTACAATAGTAGAAGCCTCGATGCTGTAAGTTAAGGGCTGATTGGCAAAACATTTGTCTAAAACGGTAGATAAGGGGGCATCTTTAACATTAATGGTAATATTGTTTATCTTTTTTATCCGGTTAGCATTATAAAAAATATCTAAGCCGCTTTGTTGACTAATTTTGTCTAATACTTGCTCCAAAGAAATATTCTTTTCTGAAAGGGTAATCTTATTCTGTGCAAAGCCAGCTGCACATACCTGGAAAACCAGGGCAAAGAGTAGGAAAACGGTAAGTTTCATGGTTAGCAGGACTTTATTTTTCGCACAGGGAATCCTGTACGATTTAAAATCATAAAATTTCATACATTTGAATAGTTTAGGTTGTTAAATGCTCCGCTGCCGGACCATCGTGTTTGGTTGATATTATTTTGAAAAATGTTGTTGAGCAGGCAAACTGAATGATCTCCGGGAGTGTCTCCAGCACTTCCGGCTTTATACAGCCTATCCCATGTAAAATTATGGCATAACTGTAATCCTCCTTTCTTTTACTTTAAAGGTTACATCATTGGTACGTGTTAATATCCTTAAAACTTCTTTAAGGGTTTTTGATCTAGAAATCTTCCCGCTAAAGCTCAGGTTTTCCATTGAACCGGCATAATCCACTTCAATATCGTACCAGCGGGCCAACTTACGCATCACACTTTTTAGATCTTCATCTTTAAAAATAAAACGCCCATTTTTCCAGTCTATCTGGGCGGCCGCATCTACCTCCCTTACCGACCAGGAACCGTCCATTAGAACAGATTGTTCTCCGGGTTTCAGATACTTCTGCCCAGTTTCTTTTTTCCCTTGTTTGTTGATTACTTTTACGCTGCCATCAAGTAGGGTGGTTTTAATCACACTTTCATCGGTATAGGCACTAATATTGAAATGTGTACCCAGCACCTGAACCTCCTGCTTAGCAGTTACCACGATAAATGGTTTAGCTGCATTATGCGCAACTTCAAAATATCCTTCGCCAGCCAACTCTACCTTTCGCTCTGCACCATTAAACTGCAAAGGATAGCGTAAATAGGAAGCAGCATTAAGCCACACAATAGTGCCATCATTAAGAACAATCCGGTATTGGCCGCCTTTTGGGGTTTCAATAGTGTTAAATAGGGCTGAGTATTGATTATCGGTAACGGGAGCGCTTAGCTGAACATATTCCAAAAGCCCGTTTTCTTTCTTTTTGATTTTTATACCATTTTTTTCTGCAATATCAGTATTGGACTTATCGTCTAAAACAACTTTTGATCCGTTACTTAATGTTAAAACTGCCTTATTTCCTCCTGGCTCAATCAGTTGCGCATAATCAACAGATCCCTTACTGATGCTCTTCCCGTCCCTAAAAAACAATATCCCTAAGCTGAAACAGATGAGTAATATAGCAGCGACACTTATCCACCATAAATTAATGTGTTTCTTAAGCCTTAGGCTGGCTGTTTGTTCTGTCTCAGACTCTGCTCTTATCTGCGTTAAGAGCCGGTTTAACAAAACATTTTTAAAAAGTTCTTCATCTTGCGTTTCAATGCTTTCAATAGCAGGCTTGCTTAATCTGGAATAGTACGCTTCAACCAGGCGCTTTTCATTTTCGCTTGCTTCGCCGTTTATATAAGTATCGATAAGAGATAAGAATTGTTTTTTTTCCATGGTCTTAATATTATGTTCCAAAAAAGACACGCGACCCTATGGCAAAATGACTTTTCTTTAAAAGAAAATCATAAAAACCTGATATACAATACGATAAAATCTAAATAAAGGTATAGGAAACGATTATACAAACGCACATTTCTATGCTTAAACCTTCACGGATGAGTTTTAACGATTTCGACATTTTTTTCTCAACCGTTTTTACTGAAATCTCCAGCCTGCCTGCAATCTGCTTGTATGACATCTGCTCTTCTCTACTCATCAGAAAAATCTGCCTGCAATCGGCGGGTAAACTATCTATCAATCGCTGTAGCAAATGCAAGTGGTCTTTAAAAATCATAGGGTCTTCTTCTATAATTTCTGTAGTAATCTCTGCCAGCCGTTTATAAAAACCGGCATCTACCTTTTGTGAACGGATAGCCTTTAATACTGTTAGCCTAACTGATTGGTGGAGATATGCCTTTAAGGATACAATATTCAATTCCTTTCTACGTCGCCATAAATGCAGGAACATTTCCTGTAATGCATCAGATGCACCTTCTTCATCGCGCAGAATAGTAAAAGCTGTTCGGTAAAGCTGTTTCCAATATAGATTGTAGATTTCACTAAATGCCAGCTCATCCCCATCTCTTAATCTTGAGATTAGCTCATCTTGACCCGATATTTGGTAAATCGACATTTGTACTGAAAAACGAAACTAACATTTTTTTACAGTTATTTCGTGGATATTTTTTTTAATTCACCCACATAACAGTTTAAAATGATTATTCAGATACAATAGCCGACTTATTTAATATCTTCTTTACAAAGCATCCTGAAGTTCTCAAAAATTCAATTAAACCGTTGATCACTCTGGTTTAAACCTCGTAATTGCCATCAATATCCTTTCTTTACTGGAGTGATGATTAAGAAAGTGGAACATTTTCTCGAATCAAGCCAAATAATTTTACTATTCCAATAAGCATTGATCTCTTTAACCTAAAAATCGAGCAAGCGTGGCAAAGAGTGATTTAGTTTGCACATCGTTAATTTGAGGCATCAGGCTACTTAAAAATGCGGGCACGCTTGAAAGTATTACGCCTTCTTTTTCAAGTTGACGAAATGCTGCCTGTTCAGTCCTGTCACTCAAGCCACCACAAACATCTGTTAATAAAAATACATTGTAGCTGTTTCTTAGCGCACCAAGAGCGGCCTGAATTACCGCCAATTCTGTTGCCACGCCACCTAGTACAATTGAAGATCTTTTGTACTTTTTTATAACTTTTAGATTTGAGTCATCTTCAAAAATGCCTGCAGTTGAGCGGACTACCATTGTATACTTACTCAATTCCTCGATGGGACTTGGAGAAACACCTGCCTTAAGTGCAACACCTGACAGGAAAACAGGAATATTAAGAATATCCGCTCCTTCAATTAATACTGATACCGCTTTCCGGAGACTTTCCTCAGCGATTGTTTTATTGGCAGCAAGAATGATTTCAGGCTGCAAATCTGCCAAAACAATGATAACATTGTCTAGATCTATTTTTTTTACGTTATTCATTTGAAATATATTGAAAAAGAGTAAATGTTTTTTTTCTAGAAAATAGTGAACATGAGCCAAGCTTACTATATAGCCATCTGCACATCAATCAGATTATTTTTGCCTGAATTTTCTATATCCCGTGAAATACCGATGATATTCTGACTACGATTGACCAATTCCTCAGTGAAGGCTAAACCAACAAAGCCTGTTGATCCTATTATTGCTATTTTCACTTGATCTGCATTTAAATTTATTTATACAAAAATAAGGGATTACATCATGTTAATAATGATTTTTACCTTTTGGTAAGCGGTTACCATTAAGTAAGCAGTAGGCGGTTTAGTAATTAATTTGTAAATTGGTTATATGAAAAAACAGAAAATAGAGATTTCAGATTACTGCCGTTTACAGATCCAGGGTGTTAAGGATACGCAAGACCTATTAAGTGGAAAATGGAAAAAAGTTATCGTAGTTGCCTTATTTTACAATCCCAAAATACGGTTCATGGATTTAGTTCGTCATATAGAAGACATTGCGCCAAAAGTTTTATCTAAAGAATTAAAAGACTTAGAGGCAAATCAGCTTGTTAAACGAACTGTTTTGGACACTATGCCCATCACAGTTGAATATGAACTTACCGAATATGGAAAAAGCCTAAATAAAATAGTTACAGAAATGGCAAAATGGGGAATTCATTATAGAGAGACAATTTTTAGATCGTAAAAGCCCTCATTACTGTTTCGGAAAATTAGCTCTCACATTACGCTCCTTATTTTCCCTGTCTGTACTCGTCTTACTCATTTCCAATTGTGTAATTCCCCTCAACAGCACTCCACAGACAATTACACCGCGATGTAGGCAAGTGGTTAGATACTTAAATGATAAAACATAACCATGCTTCAATTGCTTGAAGCACGGTTAGTTCTAAGAAATATAAACAACCACTTGCAGATTATGGGCGTTTAACGATACTCCAATCTGCACTCCAATAACCAGTTGGCAATGAAGCTGTAGTCTCCACATATCCTAAATTCTGCTGGGTATTTAGAAGTTTACCGGTATAGCGATTTTGTAACCGGGTGTAGCTACCATTTGCAACTAAAGAAAAATCGCAGCTCCATTGATCAGGGGCAACCAGAACATTGTATTCTTCATATCCTAGTTTGTTCTCCTCTTCCATGTATTTTCCTGTTTTACGGTTTTTAAAACGGGTGTAACCATTATGCAGTTCCTGAGACCATTGCGCGGATGTAGAATCAGCACTAATTTGGGTACATTCTACTTTACCCGTGTTGTTTTGAAGATTAATCAGTTTCCCTGTATTCCTGTTAATAATAACGTAATAACTAGGAGCGGTAACGCCAACAGGCCAGATCGCCCCAACGGTTGGGGTTTGGCCGGTTATATTGGTATTGGCAAAATCAAGGGTTGCATTATTAGCAAATGAAAATCCATTATTGATACAAGGCGAAGCGGCCTGCAATTTGAAAGCGGCTATTGCAGCGGCAAAATCAACATTATTACCGGCTGCATTTAATAATGTAGCCCCAAAGTTGCTTCCTGCAGCAAAAAGTGGATTTGATGTAATTGCATTAACCTGTGGAGAAAAATAATTGGTAGCGGAAGAAAAACTCGCAGCCGGATAGAAGCAATTGTTTTTAAATTCACTCGACTGACTAATTGGTGCTTCACTAAATGCGGTTAGCGATCCCCCATCCAAAAAGAATATATTGTTATAGAATTTTATTGCCCAACCAGAAGAAGAGCCTCCGTAAGAACCCAAGATCCGTGTTGAAATGCCCTGGCCAATGTAGAAGATGTTATTATATATTTTAAGCCCGTTATTATTGCTAGGTGATAACGCAAATAACCGTTTCGTAACACCGCTACTGCCACCATCGTTTACACTAATATTATAACGTACAGTAACATTATTTGCAGCTGGCATTAATAACATAAAGCCATGTGCATTGTTATGTGAATAATTATACTGGAAAATATCTCCATTTGAAGCACCTTCGTCATCATCATCGTCAAAGGCTGTTCCGTCCTGGCTTCCACCCGATTGATCACTTACTTCATTATATTGTACTATTGAGTTAGTACTATGTGTTAGCCATATACAAGCACCATTACCCCATGAAGTTCTAATTACCCTGTTTCTTTCAATCAGGCCGTTGGTTATACTACCAATTACGATCCCATTTCCCCATACATCCCTCAATAGGTTGTTTTTAAAGGTTATATTTGTAGATGCATAATTAGGATTGGATGGGTTTATAAAATGTAGATGTGTATTTGAGTGGATACCTGCCAAACAGCTATCAATTGTATTGCTATCAACAACAATATTGGTAAAGGAACCTTCAAACCCAATCCCCAATACTGCCTGTGTATAAATATTATTGTTATTTCTAAAACTCTTCACAGCACAGTGCGTAATAGAAATATTGGATTGCATAGCTGAAGAAGGGCTGTTTTTAACATAAATACCAGAAATTGATGCATGGCTTGTATTATCACCACTATAGCTTAACGGATTGGCGTTATTAGCGATTATTGATAGGTTGTTAATTTGCCAATTTGATTGATTGCTTAACATTACAACCCCAAAAACACCCCCCGTAGTGTTTTGAAATTGGGTAATGCTTAATATAGGGGCCGGGCCGGTTCCATACCTGTCAATAACGATCGGATTGCTTACAGTTCCCGAGCCTTTGGGCCTCAGGAGTACTGTATCACCGCTCCAGGTATCGCCAGCTTTAAATAAAATGGCATCACCAGGAGAAAAAGTCATGCCTGAAATTTTTTTGACTGATTTAAAAGGGTCATCTGGTGTTCTCCCCGTATTATTGTCGTTCCCGGTTGATGATGAGACATAAAAAGTACGGATAGCAGTAACCGCCCTTGCATTCGCACCAACCCCTTTATCCACAGGAGTTTCCCTTTTGCACGAAAGCATCAAGATTGCCAATAAGGCAACGTAAAGTTTTAACCAATAGTTTGTTTTCATGATTTAAAATAAAAGGTTTATAAATAGTTAATTAAAGTTTAATGTTTGTTAACGAGCGATTAAAATGTATAAGCCCATTTTTTTACATAGGGAAACGAGATCGTTTCTCGATCGTATTTTTACGATTAAATGAAATAGGTAATCTTGGTTTTTAGTTTATGGCTTGGTTTTTAATACGATAAGCTCTGGTCCTTTCAGCCATTTTTGCATTAATTTCCTATTGTTATTGGCAATAGCGGCCATATTCCCTAAAATAACATCAGGCCTGCCATCCCGGTTAATATCAGCAACATCCATACAGATCCATCTGCCTAAACCAATAGTTCTGCTATCCGTAAAAGTTTTAAAGTCATTATTTCCATGATTTAAAAGCCAGACAAAGCCTTCCTTAGGATTATTCTCAAAATCAGCAGAAAAACTGATAGCTGCTAAATCCATTCTACCATCACCATTAAAATCAGCAGGCATTGCCTTATAACAGCCATTCAGATGGAGAAAGAATTTCTGTTTAAAATCTCTACCCATGTTTTTATAAATATAAATGCCATGATAGGGCTTTAAAACCGGAGAAAAATCTGCATTGTCTCCACTGGTATATATAATGTCTTTTTTACCATCATTATCCATATCAATAATGTCAAAACTGCTCGAGCCATAAGAAGGTGGAAAATTAATTACCGGTTTCTGAACGAACTTACCATTGCCCTTGTTTATAAATTGATATATGCCTTCTATATCATGGGCAAAAAGAACCCATAGATCGGGCATACCGTCATTGTTAATGTCATCTATGTACATTTTTTCGGCTCCGACAATATTTGAAAGGGTAATTTTTTTATACTGGTTAATCCCGATATTTTTAAAAAAGCTCAATTGCCCTTTCATAAAACCAAATTCGCAAACAATTATATCTTTCCTACCATCTTTGTCAACATCACAAAGCAAAGTTTGTATGGGCCTGTAAAGGCTGTCGCAAAGTTTTACACGACCAACAATTTTGCTTTTTTTAATTATAACGTCTTCCACAAATCCGTTGGCAGTTCCACCATTAGGCTGTAAACTGCCTATATGGGTAATTAGAAAATGATCTCCATCTTTCTGATTACCAATCGGAGATACATTTACAACACCTTCACAGAAAGGTAAACTAGTTTTGAATTTTAGTTTTTCATCAAAGATATTAAGTACCTTACCTGCATAGTTCGATTGAAACAGCAATTTTGATGAAGTATCAAAATAAACGCAGGTTGTGAATGACTTTGCGCTCTTTTTTGGTGCTTCTAAAACGGCAAAATTATCATTGGTATCGATTGCTGTAACTGGGTTTACCAGTTTTACCGGCGCCTGATCCAAATAGAACTCCACTATCTTATTCCATGATTCAGTGGGAATGTTAGCATGAACAGGGTCAATTACCGGATCTCTTAAGTTGAGGTACTCTTTCGGAATTTTCTTATATACACCATTCTTATCTTTATATAAATCAGCAAAAGCTCCCATTACCGGCAAAACTTTTTTATCCCAGATGTATTTTGGTAAAAGTGCTGGCTCTGGATAGGTATGACAAGAAATACAATAAATTTTCGATAACTGTTTTCCAGATAGATCAGTTGTTGACCGATTACAGCTGCTATATAACGTTATCAGACAAGCTATTGCAAAAATGCCTATTATATACCTTTTCTTCATTTGATTAATTGAGAGTAGACATTCGGATCCAACGGAACAAGATGAATGCATCATTGAGTGGCTTTATAACCACCCAATGTGCTTTACTGGTTAATGCGATTCCTATTACGGGGCAAAAATCAATTTACAACGAATTAGTATCCCGGGTTCTGTACTATTATGCCATTGCTTTCCGTTATTGCCTTTCTCGGAATTGGATAAAGTACAAATTCTGGTTTTGCAAATACGGAACCTTCATCTTTCGCATGCTGAATATAAGTTCCCCATCTAATCATATCTTCTCGTCTACTGCCTTCGCACCAAAGTTCGAAAAGACGTTCATCCATTAGTTTATTTCTAAACTGTAGCTGATTAAATTGGCCAGGTGTGTAATTTACAACACCGGCACGGGTTCTTACCTGATTAATTAAATCATAAGCTTCCTGTACAGGGCCCTGTGTTTCGTTAATGGCTTCAGCAAGAAGCAAAAGCGCATCTGCATATCTCCATACCACAATATTTGTTCCCTGTTGCTCACTAATAGCAGTTGGATCTGGACCATATTTCATCGGTATTGCACCAATATAATTATTGGCCCTTGCATCAAAGGTAGCCCCACCTGTTGTTGTCCATTTTGCTAACAACACACTTAAACGTTTATCTGAAGAAGCAAATTTATCATAGGTCTTCCATGGCATTTTATAACCACCCCATTGTGTCAGGTTTAAGCCATTTGGATCGACGTAGTTACCTGGTAACGAATGGGCAAGCCATAAATTGGTATTAGTTGCGTCAGTACGGCATGGAATAGCAAGAATTATTTCCTGACTGCTGCCATTGTTGGCATAGGTAAATATATCCTTATAATTTGGCTGTAAACTGTGCCCTAGCTGTTGTAGCTGCCTTCCTGCGGCAATAGCATCAGTCCATCTTTTTTCGTGCATGTATAACTTCATTAAGCCCATATAACAAGCATCTTTAGTCATACGTCCGTAATCAGATCCGGCAAGCTCACTACATTTAGGCAAATCAGGTATCGCTTCATTATAATCCTTAATGATCTGTGTTACCATCCATTCTTTTGTAGGTCTTGGAATCGACTTTGTATTGGGATCAGAAGCTTCGCTCGCACTTAGCCTGATCGGAACAGGGCCATAAAGGTTATAAAGCATCCAGCTGTAATGGCCCCTCAGTGCTTTAAGTTCAGCAGTATATCTGATCTTGAGCTTGCTATCCATTACAATCGGCTGAATCTTCTCTATGTTTATTGATATCTGTGATACTTTGGGTATTAACGAGTTATAGTGGTTTAATAACTGTGAAAAATCTTCCGAAAAATTGATCTGATTTAATTTTGGCCATCCATCCCAGCCCCACGAACAAATCAGTTCGTCACTGGTAAAACTAGATTGTACCAGCCAACCCTCATTTGCCGCTCCATAACCGCCACCATACGTACCATCCTCCGTCATTCCCGAATACATAGCGGTAACAGCCGATTTTGCATCCTCGGCATTTTGAAAAAAACTTGTTGAAGAATACTTATCATATGTCTTTTCAACGATGGCTTTTTCGCAAGACAGACATAGCACGGAAAGTGCGAATACTGGCAATAGTATATTTCTAAAAAAGCTTAATAATTTCATAACTTATTTATTTTATCTTAAATATTGTTTGTTAAAAACCAGCATTTACTCCGATTGTAAAGGATTTTGTCATTGGGTATGCAAGGTAGTTCTGAAGTTCAGGATCAATGCCTCTATATTTTGTAATGATAAAAGGATTTTGTACGTTCAGCGATAGCTTTAAACTCTTAATGACATTCTGCTTTGAAATTAACTTGTTATCTACCCTGTAACCTAAAGTGATATCTCTACATCTGATAAAATTTGCATTTTCCAACCAGTAATCTGAGGTAGCAGCATAGGATGCATATGGATCAGGCAGGCCTGTAGGTAATGTTGCATTAGGATTGGTAGGCGACCACCTGTCTTTGGCAATACTTAACACATTCCAACCAAACTGACCAAGCTGTGCATAGGTTGCAAATGCAGAAGAATAATCCGAATTCAGTTTCTTTTGAATAAAGCCATACATATAAACAGACAAGTCGAAATTTTTATAAGAGAAGGTGTTGCTAAAACCGAAACTATATCTAGGCCCATTTACGCCTAACAATACTTTATCCGCTGAGGTGATCTTTCCATCTGGTACACCGGTTAGGTTTCCAGCTGCATCAAATCCGTTTAGATCCTTTAAAACAATACCACCAGGTAATATGCCTGGCATCCAGGATGGCGCTGCCCCATTACCATTGTAGATCCCATCAGAAACATAACCATAAATTCCATTAAATGGACCATGCGGGTCTATAAATTTATCGAGAGTTTTCAATACTGATGGATCTCTCTCTACCCATGAATCATAATAATGGGAAAGATTGAAAGTAGATGTCCAAGTAAAACCATTAGAGCTGCTAATAAAATTTTTCGTAGTTAAGTTAAAGTCCCAACCTTTACTCCTCGTTTTTCCTGAATTGAAAGCAGCCTGCTTAACAGGAAAGTCTGTAGCTAAAGGAATGTATGTGAGCAGATTACTAACTGTTCTGTTAAAATAATCGAATGATCCTGAAATTCTATTTTTTAAAACACCAAAGTCCAGACCTACGTTTATATCTCTTTGCGTTTCCCAGGTTAAATTAGGGTTACTGATCTGACTCAAAACAACGCCTGGATAGGTAACACCTCCAAATACATAGTTTAAATCGGGCGAGTAGTATTGAAAAGCACTTCCCTCAAGTTCACTGTTTCCGGTTGAACCATAACCTGCTCTAAGCTTTAGTTGATCAAACAGCGGTGTTTTTTCCTTAAAAAATGGTTCCTCCGATATTATCCATGCAGCAGAAATACCCGGAAATGTACCATATTTTTTATTTTCGGCAAAATTAGAGGCACCGTCTCTCCTGATACTTGCCGTTAAAATATATCTGTCATTAAGCTCATATATTAACCTTGCAAAATAAGATTTCCATATTTTAGTTGGATTACGATATGATCCGACAGTTGGCCTTGGAGCTGTACCAAAACCTAAATTATTAAAGAGAAAATTATCAGTAGCAAAATGATCGTTTGCAGCGTTAAAGCCTTCAAAATCGCTCACTTGATAAGAATGTCCGGCTAAGGCTGTAATCTTATTTTTTTCTCCAAAATTATGAGAATAGTTCAATACATATTCCATCAACTTGGATGTGGAGTTTCTTTCGGTAATCGTTGCTTGTCCGCCTGCCCTTGCACCATACAAAAATGTTTTCGGTAAATAAGAATACCTTTTTGCCGTAGATTGGTCGTAGCTAAAATTTGCCCTTGCCGAAAGCCCTTTTATAATATTCCACTCTGCAAAACCACTGGTTAATAATCTAGCACTTTTGGTATAATCTGTCACATCAAGAAAAGAAGCTGGGTTAGGCGAGTTTTGGTAATCAGGATTGATGATATAATTTCCGGCCGCATCAGTCAATGGAAGGTTTGCCGGATAATAAAAGGCAGACAAAATCATGCCTGAATATTCGTTAGCACCTGTACCCACATTAGCATTATTAGCATTTGAATTTGAACTGATGATATTGGCACCTATTTTAAATTTGTCGCCTATCGCCTGTTCTAAATTCAATCTTCCATTATATCTTTTTAGATCTGAATGCGCCAGAACTCCTTGCTGATTCAAATAATTGCCAGAAGCAAAATACTTGGTTTTTCCATCGTTAGCGGATCCCGATAAAGATAAGTTATGCTGATCCGTAAAGCCTTTTCTGGTTATTGCATCAAGAGCACTTGGATATTCCTGTTGATTATCGATCTGTTGTTGCGTAAACTTTGGAACAAATGGGGTTACAGATGAAGCAGGAACGTTTCCATAAGGCGCAATACGGTTATCCAGCATCCATTTTTCTTGCAGGATCTTATTGCGTTCCACCATGTACTCTTTAGTTGATAATATATCATAAAAATCAAATGCTTTTTGGAAAGCATGGCTCCCACTATAATCAAGGCTAGGTTTTCCACCCTTTCCTTTTTTTGTAGTAATCAATACAACACCTCCGCCCGCTCTGGCACCATAAATGGAAGTAGCACTTGCATCCTTTAAGAAATCTATTGATTCAATATCATTAGGGTTAATAAAATTCAAAGGTGAACGATCTACACCTGCCGCACCATAACGGGTACCCGACATAGGTTCTGATGAATTATCATTAACCACTACTCCATCTATTACATATAAGGCACCAGCAGAAGCAAATGACGGATTACTCCGGATCTGTAAAGTTACCCCTGCCCCTGGCTGCCCGCTTGTCTGTAATGCAGCCACACCAGATGCACGCCCTGCAAGTGCCTGACCGATATTGGTTGAGGTCGATGTGTTTAAATCTTCTGTTTTTACAGAAGATATTGCACCCGTTACGTTTTTACGTTTCACCGTACCATATCCAATTACAACCACATCTGTCATCTGGTTACTTACAACAACCAAAGAAACTTCGATAGCTTTCTGTCCGGTATAAGTAATCTCCTTTACTGCGTAGCCCACGTAACTGATCAAAAGGACATCGCCTTTACTAACATTTAATTGAAATTTACCTTCGTTATCTGTAACAGTTCCGATGCTTTTATTCTTGACCTTTATGCTAGCACCAGGAATGGGCAATCCTTTTTCGTCCAGCACCTTTCCGATTACCTGATCGAACACGAATAATGGAACGGCTAACCGGTCGTTCTTTTTTCTTTTAATTATAAAAATATCATCTATTATTTCGAACCCCAATGGTTTATTTTTTAAAACCTGTTCAAGGGCCTGTTCTAATGTAGCGTCCTTCAAATCTACAGTTACCGTACCTGCATTTTTCAACAGCGTCGAATTGTAGAATGACTGGTAACCACTCTTGCTCTCTATTTTTTTAATAATTGTTATCAATGGGACATTTTTTTCCGATAGAGTAATTTTTTGGGAGAAAACCTTTGCAGACACTGATAAACAGGTAACTGTTAATAAAATTATAATCAATTTCATCATCAGGATAATTTTGGATAGGAAAAACTTGCGCATAGGCGAAATTTCCCTACATAGATTTAATTGCATACTTTTGTACGTTTTGGTTGAAGATTGGTTTATTTCGAATAGTTCAATTAGCCAAAGCATGCTTGATTCAACGCCATTGAATCAAGATAGACCAGGCTGACCTGTCAGCTCTGGTTTTTTTAATGCTTAACTGTGACTAATTTTTGTTTTTGGTTAGTATTTTTTCTTCATATGTAATTTGGTTAGGGTTAATATTTGTTTTGGTTTGGTTGTTTTGATTTTGTTTAATTTATGGCTTTATAGTCAGCGTGTTTCCAGTTAAACTAAAGTCTACATTACTGCTCTGCAAAACCTGTAAGACCTTTTTAAGTGATGAATTCCTCTTAATTCTCCCGTTAAATTCGCTTTCGGGCACTTGCCCATCGTAAACGATTTTTAGATCATACCACCGGGCAAGCTGTCGCATTACTTCCTGCAGGCTCGAATTATTGAAAACAAAATAGCCGTCTTT
Source organism: Pedobacter sp. SG908 (assembly GCF_011759615.1). NCBI lineage: Bacteria > Pseudomonadati > Bacteroidota > Sphingobacteriia > Sphingobacteriales > Sphingobacteriaceae > Pedobacter > Pedobacter sp. SG908. The sequence continues at coordinate 214,641 of NZ_JAAOYY010000001.1, read as the reverse complement.
CCAGGCTGTGGCTATGCTAACATCTACCGAAGCAACATTTATTCTCTTATCCTGATCGGAAAATGAACCTTGCTCCCCAGGCTTTAATAAGACCTTGTCATTTTTTCCCTTTAACTCTACCGCTCCTTCAACAAGTGTTGTTTGAACACTTTTTTCATCCTCATACGCCATCACGTTAAAATGAGTACCAAGAACCTTTATTTTCATATTACTGGCATTTACAATAAAAGGCATTCTTTTATTTTTTGAAACTTCAAAAAATGCCTCCCCAGTCAATATTACAGCACGTTCATTTCCTTTAAAACTGTTGGGGAACTTTAAACTGGATGATGCATTTAGATAAATCTTAGTACCGTCAGACAAAACGATATCATATTTACCTCCTTTGGGGGTAGAAATAACATTATATGCCGTTTGCTGATTATTTGCAGCTGTTCCTTTTAAAACGAAGGTAACCTGGCCATCTTTGTTTTTTTGAATACTTATCCCATTGTTCTGCGCCAGTACGCCCTCACTACTATCGTTGAGACTAATTTCCTTACCGTTTTCTAGAGTTAATATCGCTTTATTTGATGCAGCGGGTAAATCATGTGTATAATACTTTTTGGATGTAGAAAGTTCTTTAATATTTCCTCCCTTAGAAAAATAAGATACCCAGATTGCGCCTATGGTTATTAATAAACAAGCTGCAGCCGATAGCCACCACAACCGTAGTGTTTTTTTAGCATCTTTAGTTGTTAATTTGGCATTGAGAACTGCATAATTCCTACTCAATCCCTCCTTTACCGCTTCTGAATCTTCAGTATTGGGTGGCTCCTGCAACAGTTCCTTTTCAATCAGATCCATAAGAGGGGACTTTTCTCCATATTTTTCAAAATGCCTCATCAGTTCAGCTAGCTCCTCCGCAGAACTATTGCCTTGTAAGTATTTAACATAAAGTTTTCTTATTTGTCCCATTTTATGCCACTTTTAATAACTATACGCTTATAAATAGAAAACTCTATGCTCGATATTTTATTTTTTTTTAGATTTTGTTAACAACAGTTGTCGCCTTTACATGCATCGACTAAAATATTGTTATTCAAAGAGAAGCTTTTAAGGTATAGTTACTCAAAATTTAATAACACCAATAATATCTTGACAGAGGATATCTTAGCAGTACCAGTTCTATTTAACTATGGGTACAATAGAAAAAAACAATAAACGTTATCATAACATTTAAAAATATTTCCTAATTTTCAGTTTTCAAGACTGATCTGATAAATCTAAACCAAATAAGCTTATTCCGTTGTGATGAATATCCCAAAATTATGCTACAAATCTTTAGCTATGAATTATTTTAAAGGCATTTTACTGGTAACGATACTAGTTGCTAGCCACGTTATATCTTTTGCCCAAGACCTGAACGTTACAAGCCCAGATCAGAAATTGATGGTTAAACTATATTTAAACGAAGGTAAACTTTATTACAATGTGGTATTACAGGGTAAAGAAATGATTGAGCAATCCCCCCTGGGGCTTCGTGGAAGCCAAATGGATTTATCATCTGGTCTCAAACTAACGGGTAAGCAATTACGGCGAATAGATGAGCGTTACAATGAACCAAAAATCAAGATCAGTAGTGTAAATTATCAGGCAAATGAGCTCATCTGCAAGTTTGAAAATGCCAAAAAGAATCAGCTCGAAGTCGTATTCCGCGTAAGTAATAACGACATTGCCTTTAAATATCAGATTCCCCAAACCGGTGAGGCAGCGACCTTTGTCATTGAAGAAGAATTGAGCGGATACAAATTCCCGGCAAATACCACTACATTTTTAACACCGCAGGCCACCCCCATGATTGGCTGGATGAAAACCAAGCCAAGCTACGAAGAAGAATACACGCCCGATCAAGCGATGGGCGTCCCTTCAAAATATGGTTTAGGTTATACTTTTCCCGCCCTCTTCCATTTGGGGAATGAAGGCTGGGTATTGCTTTCAGAAACTGGTGTAAATTCCCTCTACTGTGGTTCCAAGCTAAGCGAAGGTACTAAAGATGGTCATTACAAAATTGCTTTCCCGGAGAAGGGAGAAAATAATGGTATCGGCAGTGCAAATCCAACCATATCATTGCCTGGCAATACCCCTTGGCGCACCATTACCGTTGGACGTACACTTAAACCAATTGTTGAAACTACTGTGCCGTTCGATGTTGTGGCACCACAATATACCGCATCAAAAGACTATGCTTTTGGCCGATCTACCTGGAGTTGGCTGTTATGGCAAGATGAAAGCATTAATTTCGAAGATCAGAAAAAATTCATCGACCTTTCTGCCGCAATGGGCTATGAGTTTGTATTGATCGATAACTGGTGGGACAGCAGGATCGGACGGAAAAAAATCGAGGAACTGGTTGCCTACGGAAAAGAGAAAAAAGTTGGTATTTCCTTATGGTATAACTCCAATGGTTTTTGGAACGATGCTCCACAAGGACCTAAATATAAAATGAATACAGCCTCGGCTAGAAAACAGGAAATGGCATGGATGCAGCAGATTGGTATAAAAGGGATTAAGGTAGATTTCTTTGGTGGCGATAAGCAGGAAACCATGAAACTTTATGAGGATATTTTAGCTGATGCCAACACCTTTGGCTTAACCGTAATCTTCCATGGCTGTACAATACCCAGAGGCTGGGAAAGAATGTACCCCAACTATGTTGGAAGTGAGGCAGTATTGGCATCAGAGAACCTGATATTCACCCAACATGCAAATGATAACGAAGCCATCAGTGCCAGCCTTCATCCATTTATCCGGAATGCTGTAGGCGCAATGGATTTCGGGCCAGTTCTTTTAAATAAGCGCCACAACAGGAAAAATGACGGAGGTACAACTAGAAAAACAACAGAAACATTCCAATTGGCAACCGCTATCCTTTTCCAGAATCCGGTGCAGAATTTTGGCATCACTCCTAATAACCTCACCGATGTTGCGCCCCATGTGATCGATTTTATGAAAAATGTACCTACTACATGGGACAACACTGTTTTTGTTGATGGATATCCTGGGAAATATTGTGTACTGGCACGTCGCCATGGCGATACCTGGTATATTGCAGCCATAAATGCTGAAACCACAGAGAAAACGATCGACATTTCGCTCCCTATGTTATCGGGCACTGATGTTACCTTATACTCAGATGCCGGCGATCGTTCACCACAAATAAAACAACTGAAATTAAATAAGGCAAAACAATTGAAAGTAAAACTTTTACCAGGCGGGGCAAATGTAATCGTGGCAAAATAAAATAACTCCCCCCGGGGGTGAAGATTATGAAATTATCCGGCGGGCAGGTTTACAATAGGCATCCTCAAGAACCTTCAATCTGCCCGTATTTATAGCAATTTTCGCAACAAGACTTAAAAATAGCTCAGCGATTTTCATTGCGCCTGTCATCTTGGAGTTATTCAAATAAATAAACAAAGCTAAGTCTGAAAGCTTTTTTGGTATCCCGTTCCTGTTAGTAAAACCATCCTTTGCGAGCCCCAATAAAATTAACGAGGCCTGCTCAAATGGAATATTTCCAGGGTCTATGGTTGTCCGTATCCGGCACACGCTCTCCGATCTGTTGTAAAAAAGATGCGTCTCGTTGGCCAATATAACGATCTCGTCCCCAGACTTGAGTTGATAACGTTTATCGGCCTTTCCAACTTCCAGTTCGCCTTCCAGGATTTCAAACTTTTCCGAAAATAAAGTATGGTAATGCCAGGGAGTTTTTGCGCCGGGGAGCAGATCACACTCCGCTACTGTAGGCCCACCATCGGCCGCTGAGCGAATTAAATTGAAGGATGCTTGTTTGTCGGAACTACTTTTTTTGGTTTTTTGCAATAAAAGTAGCGGGCCAATAATAAAGCAGATTGCTATGGCGACCAAATGAGCTATCGCATGCTGCCAATCGCTTCCATTTTTGCCCATTACAATCATGAAATCTCCCAACGGCACAACAGTTGCTGAGAGTAGTGCTATGCCCAGAGCCTTTCTTTCCTTTGTTAATACTAAAAGCAGCAGGAGAATGCCGGAAAATAGATCTCTGATACCTTTGATGTAGTGAAAAGAATAATCCTCATTGGTATTAGTGAAGATACCATAATCGAATTCAGCTTTAACCGGTGAAATCAAAAATCTTAGACCTATAAATAGCAACCCTAAGCCGGTCAAAAATGCAATGCGGTAACAAATTCTTGTTGTCATAATATTTATTTTTTAAGTTGACAACAAAGTTATCTGCATCCTTTTCACGTTTCATGCACCTGAGTTAACAATTCTCTCTGCGCGTATTTCTGCTCCGGATACGGCTTAGCGATTGTGGTTTAACGCCCACATAGGAAGCAATATAATACTGCGGTATACGCTGTAGCAGATCAGGATATTCTTTTACAAATTTCTCATAACGGAGCTCTGGTGAATCCGTATAGAAAGAATTGAGTCCCTGTAAGGTTTTGACAAAAACCTGCTCGATAACAAGCCGCCCGAAACGTTCGCCGCTTTTGATTGAAGTATAAAATTTTTGAAGATCACTGTATCCGATAACCAATAAAGTACAATCCTCCAGTGCCTGGATAATTTGCCGGGATGGCTGTTGAGGCAGAAAACTTTCATTATTGCAGACAAAATCAGATTCTTTGGCAAATCCATAAGTCTTCTCCTCTCCATCATCGTTAATATAATATCGCATTACGCCGCTTATCATAAATCCAACATTTCGACATATATCACCTTCCTCCAGAAAATAATCACCCTTCGCATACTTTTTTTCACGGAAAAGCCTTGCAATGAGTTCTTTTTCATTCTGGTCTACATTTACTGCTTTTTCAATCGTCTGCAACAATATATCCATCATAATATCCCCAAATTGGTTCTTTAAAGGTCGTAAAAAATTTTATGCCCTAATCGCTCCTTTAACATATTCCACAAGTAAGTTTTACCCTGATTTAAAGTCAAATTCATAATATTTTTGCAAAAAGGCAAAAGTGTATTAATGACTTAACATATTAGCCTGGAGATTTCGTATAAACTGCTTCATCATCCATTCCTACCTATAATGGGCATTGGCTTTATGCGGGCAATGAAAAAACACTGATTCTTAGGATTGAAAACGGGTTAACCTATGATGTAAAAAAAACTAAAAGGTATCGTTTTCTTAGAGGGATTTGCAGGGAGACTGCATCATTTTCAAATCACACAATCTCCCTAGGTTTTTCTTAGCAGAATAATGGAATGACTAAGGTTGGAACGGGACCGCAAAGACTGGTTCGGAGTTCCAGTCACAGAATTACTTTTGGTGTTTCCAAAATCTGCCTTTTCCTTCGGCTATCCAAGCCAATGCTTCTTGTATTCGTTTTTGCCGGGTTTCATCGGTCTTCGCGCTGCTAATCCATACAATATATTCTTTACGGAATGAATTTGATTTGCTCAGATAAACTGCTTTGGCTTTTGGCTCGTTATCCAATGCATCCTGGAAATAACCAGGTGTATCAAGTACTTTAGGTTTGTTATCTTCTGTTTTTTCGCGCTTTATCTTCACGCCTTGTTCATTCAATTGTGCCGCTTCCTTTATCATGTCGATAAATTCCTGATCGGAAGGCAGCTCGTTAATCTTTGTTATTTTACCAAGGAACCGGCTAGTGGCTTTTAGGTCTTTTGCAGCTTTCAACCTTGCATCTCTCATCAGTTCACCCTTTATAAAAGTGAAAGAGCAGTGCGCCTTGTGCGAAGCCATCACACACATGTGGTCTCCCTTGTAATCGAAATGAGGAATTCCCCATTTGATTGCCTCATCCACACCCGGACAGTTCTCGTGTACGAGCCGGCGCCAATGTTCGAGAATGGGCCGGGCAAAATCTGCGGCGTTGGCAATGTAGGCATCAATAGCGGGGTCATATTTTAATTTTTCCATTTCCAGGTTATTAAGATTGTCCAAACTGATTCATGTCCATAAATACCAACTCCCACTTGTGTCCATCCAGGTCAGCGAAGCTATGCTGGTACATAAATCCGTGGTCTTTGGGCTCTGCATAAATCCTGGCACCAAGGGATTCCGCTTTGCTGATAAATTCTTTTACCTCATCTACTGAGCTGGCATCGAGCGCGATGAGCATTTCGGTTTGGTGGTTAGCATCGCAGATTTCGGTATCAATAAATGAGCTGAAATAAGTTTCGGTCAACAGCATCACAAAGATGCGCTCACTGATGACCATACAGCCGGCCTTCTCATCGCTGAACTGCGCACTGAAGGAGAAACCCAGTTTTGTAAAAAACTCAACGGATCTGCCCAGGTCTTTTACCGGCAGATTGATAAATATTTTGCTTGGCATAAATTCAAATTTTTACAGCAAATAACGGCAGAAGCGGATTGAAAAGATAGGTTTAAATCTTGGTTTTACAGGTCAATTTAATCCCTTATGCTGACTGCGGAAGGCAGAAGGAGAAAACTTTGTGTGCTTTTTAAAGAATTTACCAAAATTAGCCGGGTCAGAAAAATCCAACTGGTAGGCAATCGTGGAAATCTCCAGATCAGTGTAGCGGACAAGCGATTTGGCTTCAGAAACCAAACGTTCTGTAATAAAAGCCAATGCATTACGCCCGGAAACCTGCTTAACAGACCGTGAAAGATAATTTGGAGTCACTGAAAGCAGGGCAGCATATTCTTTGATACTTCGTTTATGGATATAATTGTTTTCAATCAACTGTAGAAAATCACGCATCAATAGTTCCGGCCTACTGTTTGGCCCCTCATTCTGTTTACTTTCCAGTGCACAATTCTGCAGATGACATAACAGCCCCAGTAATTTCAATCGTGCTTCCAGGTGGGCATCTTTCCCGGAATGTTCGTAAGCGGCAAAAACAGACTCAAAATGTGGGGCCAGCTGCCTAAACATCCCGTGATCAAACTTAAACAGGTTGGTGCGATGGGGATCGAACAGTGTGAACTGACGATGGAACCCTGGCTTAAAAAAAGAAAAAGCGTCGGGCTTAAAATAAACCACGTATCCCTCCAGCGCATTATTATGGGTAAAGCTATAAATCAGGTTTGGTGAATGGAATACCAAATAGGAGTCAGCGTCTTGAATGGTCTGCTCCCCGTATTCCACTTTGATTTCACCAGAGTTGAAAAGCAGCGCAAAAAAGTAAAACGATCGCTTAAAAGGAGGCCTGTAAACCGGCATCTGACCACCTTCAATCGGTTTCAACCTAAGACAGTAAAAATCTGGGTTTGTTGTCCGCTCAGGCCATGGAATGGAGGCCAAAAAATCATTAATTTCGGTATAGTAAGGAAGTATGCCGGTGGTTTTCCTCATCGCTATAAAAAGATTTGGCTAAAAATAGTACAAAGATTTTGAAATCGATACAATCTTACATTACCCTATTACAACACACCAAAACCCAAGCTGTAGGTCCTTGGTACAAGTGATTATACAGATCAGGAAAGATGGGGATAATGCAGGCTATTTAACATAATCCTTGTTTTTTTGAAAATAAAAAAGCCGATCTAACTTAATAAATCGGCCTTTAATGGTGGAGAATATCGGATTCGAACCGATCACCTCTTCACTGCCAGCGAAGCGCTCTAGCCAAATGAGCTAATCCCCCAATTTTAAATATTCAATAACCAAAAAATTAAATAATCATTCGGTAATGGAAACAAGCTTCCGGCTTGAGCAGCAAAAATAGCAAATACTTTCTCGAATGCAAATCATAATTCAATTTTTAATTAATCTTTAGGTTTAAAAGCGAACATGGCCATTAAACAGATTACCGCAAAAACCGATTGCATGGGATAATTGATGAACAGAAAAAGTATAAATGTGGCAATAAGTAACAGTACAAAAAACATAATCGCCTTAAAAGCAGTATCCATATAACACATGGCTACAACAGCCAAAAGGTAAAAAGGAATAATAACGGCAGCTATAAACATCACCGAAAATAAATTCCTAATATTAACCGAACATTAAATATCCTTTAGGTTTTATTCCTTAAAGGTTTAGGTTAAACATACGCGTTAACTTCCTTGTTGCTTAATAGCTCCTGATAGCGATCTACAAACTGGGCAACGTTAAAGCCATCCATCAAGGCGTGGTTTACATGTATGGAAACCGACATTATTTTTCTTTCGTTTTCATCTCTAAGCTTGCCAAAAGATATTTTAGGACAGCTGTCCTGATAAGCATAATTTCGGGCGTGTGATAAAGAAGTGAAATTTAACCAGGGCAGTGCCGAATAATGAATTACATTTTCGCCCGATAAAGAAGGGATTAAACCTGTGCTGGTCTGTACTTTTTCAATCTCCTTATTGGCTGCTGTTCTAAAATCTTCAAAATAATTGTAGAAATCCATGTATCCAAATCCAAAGGTACCATTTGGCCTGTTAATGGTAGCTGTGGCATTCACGCTACTGTACTTCCAAACTTCGCCATCAATAATGCGGTATCTAAAAGGTTCTATCTGATTGGCGGCTACCAGTGATTTGTGCAGATAAAGCAGAAAAAAAGAAACGTTATATTCTTTTGCTTCTTCGTAGGTGGCAGTACAATCTACCTCTACGGTTACGCCGAAAAAAGGTTCTTCAAAGGCGCTAAAAAATTTAAAATGATCTTTTCTGATCCAGGTGTTTATATCTATTTTTTCTTTCATTCAATTAATTTTGGTAAAACTTCAGATAGACTTTCCATCTGATAAAAATTTGCATGTTCAATGGTATGATCGATATGCTCATGCACCCACGTGGTATGGAAAGGAATGTGAACGGCATGTGCACCAATATTCAATACAGGTAAAACATCCGATTTCAAGGAATTACCCAACATTAAAAACTCTTCAGGTTTACAATCCAGGTGTTTAATCAGTTTTTGATAATCTTTTTCCTGTTTATCGCTCATAATTTCAATATGGTGAAAATAATGATCCAGTCCTGATTTGGTGAGCTTACGCTGTTGATCGAGCAGGTCGCCTTTAGTCGCAACCACTAATCTGTATTTTCCATACAGGGCTTTAAGTACTTCTTCTACCCCATCAAGCAATACAACTGGTTTATTGAGCATTCCCTGTCCAAGTTCAATCGCTCTATTCATAATGATAGGATCTATTTTACCCGAAGTGATCCTCAATGCAGTTTCGATCATACTCAGCATAAAACCTTTAATTCCATAACCATAGAGTGGCAAATTAGCAATCTCAGTTTTATAAAGCTCTGTCAAAATGCTATGATGAGGCATAAAATCTTCTAAAAGACCTGCAAATTGCTCTTCAGTTTCACGGAAATAGGGCTCGTTTACCCAAAGGGTATCATCAGCATCAAAAGCAATTACAGTAATTTGATTTTTCATGGATATGCTTACTTTAGTGCCACAAAAGTAAAGTAACAACTTCCTTTAAAAAAGGACATTTGTCTCGACTAATTAAATATGCTACGTACCAACCTTACTTTCTTATCTTTTATTGAACGTTTTTGTGCCGAAAATGAAGGAGAAGCCATTACAGTTAAAAACTTTAAAGCAGGGTATCGATTTATTGAACAGGGCGAAAAAATCAGCAATATCTACATCATTAAGGATGGGATCAGCAAATGTTTTATTTCTGAAGAAAACGGGAAAGATTTTATTATCGAATTTTTAGGTAAGGGCGAAGTGGTGGGCGAATTAGAAGCTTTAAAAAAGATTGATTGCCTCTGCAATGTAGCCGCGATAAGTGATGTTACCACCTATGTTATTCCTAACCATCTTTTCCTTTCGTTGATAAACAAGAGTAGTGAATTTACTACAATCTTACTCCAGGAATTATCTACCAGAATTATACAAACTAGTACACGCGCGTCTTTTCAACAGCTATACACTTTAGAATATGCACTTTTAAAATTGCTCAAACTGCAGGCCGACGAGCACATTTCGATATCAAAAGAAGACATGGCTGCCTACCTGGGTATTTCTGTAAGAAGCTTTAACAGAAGCTTAAAGCAGGTTATAAATAAAGAGGATTTTGACACACCTGAATTTAAAAACATCTTACAGCTAAGCAACATGAAAAAACTATTGGAACGATTAAAATAATAGCAGCTATTTTATGGTATAATTATTGCTCACAGAGTATTTTTAAAATTAACTGTAACGTTTCTGCTATTTGGTCCGTTTAGGTTAAAAATTTAAAAAAAGAAATTAATTAATCTATGTCTTTCTCTCAAAATCAATATTACACACACAAACACACATATAAATGAAAAACTACAACCGTCAATCCACATTAAGATTTCCAAGTTAATCGATATTAAGGAGTGTTATCTATTAAAATAGGTCACCCTGCAATATTGTGATATCCTTAATTATCAATAAATAAAGCTTATGGCATGCCCATTTGCGATAATTGATTTCAGCTAATCTTAATTAAACATGAGTGCTTATATAAACATCTACACCAATTCCTTAACAGACGATCTTATCCCAACAATTTTAAAACGTTTAAATGAACATGAAAATGTTCTGGATATTAATTCGTCTTTTTCATTTCGAAACCCAAACGGAAACCTAGCGATTGTTTTTAAATGGGACAAACCTAGCTTGGAAATATTTAATGAGAATAACCTAAAACTAAATTTTAGCGTGTCTCTTAAATCATTCGATCTGAAAGAATACAAGAAAAAACTTTTTAAAGAAAAAATCATCAAACAGAGTTTCGTACAAAAGATACTGGGTTTATTCAAAAAGAAAAAAAGAAAGGTTGCAAAACCTGTAAAGTTGAGCGCAGAGGTTGAGGCCCAGCTTCAAAACTACAGCAAAGTATTTTCTTTAAAGTACCATTCCGGAGATGTTTTCGAAAATCATTTTGCAACCTTAATTGGTGCAATTATTACCGAGCTGACCAATGGCGTTTGTCATTTCACTCAACAAAACGCTTGGTACGATGCAAAAAACGTATTAAGAGAATCGCTGGTTAACTTATACACACTTGAAGAACTGCCAAACCACATTAACAAAAATGCGGTTGCGGTTGCGAGTTAAAAGTTAATAAAGCCAATATCAAAACCTTCTAAGCATAGGGTAATTGATATTGGCTTTAATTTTGGTGATCATTACTTTAACAGCTAGGGTGCTAATATTTATATTCATTATAGATTTTAGTGCTTTTGTCTTAACACGATCGTCATGCTAAATTTATTTTACAAGTAGCAGTGTTTTCAATTGCCCTGTAGCTGCTTCGTGGTTAGCATCTTTCTACAATAGACCATGAAATAAATTCAGGGTGACGGCTCTAATATTAAAACCTACACAACACCTATTAACAATTCCCGAATTGAGTTTCCTTCCTCAATATCTGTCGGATCACTAAACATTTAAGGGCAAAACTTGTTAGTTAAGTAAACAAGAGGAAACACGAATAACTTGTCAAAATCAGGAAATCTTTTTTTAGTTTTACGACAATGTGAATACCTTGTTTAGTGCTCATTATAATTATATATCCCAGAATTCTATTTAAAGCAAAAGCATGAATGTAGAAGAAGTTTTTAAGAACAACGAAAAATGGATTGCCGAGAAATTGGCCATTAATCCTGATTATTTCACTGAATTATCGAAAGGTCAAAGCCCTGAGTTTTTGTACATCGGGTGTTCTGATAGCCGTGTTACTGCAGAAGATTTAATGGGCATACAACCAGGTCAGGCTTTTGTACACCGGAATGTGGCCAACCTGGTAAACAATGTGGATTTAAACGTAATGACCGTTTTAAATTATGCTGTACGCCACTTAAAAGTAAACCATATTGTGGTTTGTGGCCACTATAATTGTGGCGGTGTTAAAGCAGCCATGCAACCTGCAGATTTAGGTATATTAAATCCTTGGTTAAGAAATATCCGCGATGTATACCGTATCCACAAAGATGAGTTAAATGCCATTGAAGATGAAGGCGCACGCTACAACAGACTGGTAGAACTGAATGTTCAGGAGCAATGCGTTAACCTATTAAAAACCGCAGCAGTGCAAGAAGCAATTGCAAAACGAGGTTTAACCGTTCATGGTTGGGTATTTGACATCCATACAGGTAGGTTAATCGACCTAAAAATCGATTTCGAAAAGATTTTGAAGGATATTAAGGAGATTTATAACCTTTATTAGTCCACAGTCATAAATCCAAAGTTTTTACTCGTAATAACATAAAAAACCTCGCAAATTTTAAAAACCTGCGAGGTTTTATAATTCCTGAATTATCAACTCAGCACTAAAGACTCCAGACTAAGGACTAACTTACCTTCCCATCCAACCGCCATCAACGGTTAAGATTGTTCCATGAACATAATCACTGGCTGTTGAGGCCAGGAATATTGTTGGTCCCTTAAAATCTTCCGGCGTTCCCCATCTTCCGGCTGGTATACGCGATAATATAGAAGTACTTCTATCCTGATCTTCGCGTAAAGCAGAAGTATTATCGGTTGCGATATAACCAGGTGCAATTGCATTCACATTTACGCCTTTTGATGCCCACTCGTTGGCAAAAGCTTTTGTTAAAGATGCAATTGCCCCTTTACTCGCTGCATAACCGGGAACGGTAATACCACCTTGAAATGATAGTAATGATGCAGTGAAAATTACTTTTCCACTTCCTCTTGCAATCATTTCTCTACCAATTTCGCGCGTTAAAATAAACGGTGCCGTTTGGTTTACCGCAATTACTTCATCCCAATATTCATCAGAGTGCTCTGCAATTGGCTGACGTAAAATCGTTCCTGCATTATTTACCAAAATATCTATAACAGGATGATCGGCTTTTACCTGAGCGGCAAAAGCCAGGGTATTTTCGCGTTTACCAAAATCACACTGGTAAGCATAAAACTTTCTGCCTAGTGCTAAAACTTCTTTTTCTACCGTACTGCCCTGAAGTTCGAGACTTGCAGAAACGCCAATAATATCGGCACCTGCTTCGGCCAAGGCTAAAGCCATCGCTTTTCCTATTCCTCTTTTACAGCCAGTAACTAATGCAGTTTTACCTGCTAAATTAAATATGTTAGACATGTTTTTATTCAATTGATCATTTAAAAAAGAGCACGCTCCCGAATGTTCGGGACCCTGCTCCAGTAGAGATGATAAGCGTAAATTTATTTCAATTCGTTAATTGCACAGTGATCCATATCGCCATAATCTAAGTTTTCGCCGGCCATACCCCAAATAAAAGTATAGTTGCTTGTACCTGCTCCCGAATGGATAGACCAGTTTGGAGAAATTACCGCCTGATCGCTCTGCATCCAAATATGACGGGTTTCTTGTGGTTGGCCCATAAAGTGGCAAACACTCTGTCCTTTCGGAACTTCGAAATAGAAATATGCTTCCATCCTTCTATCGTGCGTATGTGCAGGCATGGTATTCCAAACACTACCCGATTTTAACTCGGTCATACCCATCTGCAACTGGCAGGTTGGTAAAACACTATTCACCAGCAGTTTATTGATTATCCTATGATTAGCGGTTTCAGGCGTACCCAACTCTACAATTTCAGCTTCGGCCTTACTTACCTTTTTGTTTGGATAGCTATGGTGTGCAGGAGCTGAATTGATGTATAATTTTGCGGCTTCGCCAGGACTTGCAGATTCAAAAAATACTTCCTGAGTACCTTTACCAATATACAAAGCCTCTTTATAATCCAGCTCGTATTTTTCGCCATCAGCAGTAACAATAGCTTTTCCGCCGACATTAATAATGCCCAGTTCCCTACGTTCTAAAAAATAGGTTGCTTTTAAATCATGAGGGTTAGGAAGTGCTATTTTCTGATCAACAGGCATTGCACCCCCAACAATATATCTGTCAAAATGAGATAAGGTTAGGTTTACCTGGTTTGCCTCAAATACGTTTTCGATCAAGAAATTTTCCCGCAAAGCTGCGGTATCCATGTGTTTAACTTCTTTAGGGCTTTGAGCGTAACGGCTTTCGAATTTGTTCATTGGTTAAAAATTGAGTTTTGCGATAAGATCTGAACTGATACCAGATCTTATCCGCAAATATATTTATACGATACTTATTATTTGTATTAATACTCAACTTTATAATCCTTTTTTATGGCTTCTCCACTCCAGGCCTTTAAACTGGTCCAGGGTGCTGGTGCATCTACCCAAAATTTATGATCGGCAGGCAAGCCTAAGGTTAAAAAGCCAAGTGTGGCCATGTATAAACTTCCGGTAGATGTATAGGTATCAGCCACTTCGGGCTGGTGACCATTAAAACCCAGTACCAACCATCCATTATTATCAAAATTCTGTTTTCCATCGTACAGTTTATGCATTACCGCGGTTAAGCCGCCACGAACCTGTGCCGGTTTCACATATTCTGGTAGTTTTTCCATTAAAGCCGTTTGAGCCAAGGCCTGAAAGGCGGCAGTACGGTAAGTGATCGAGCGCCCATAGGCAGGGTAAGTACCCTCTGGTGAAATGATCCTTTCCAAATATTCAGAATAACGTACCATTCTTTTCAAGGCGATGTCATAATCGGCCTGTGATGCTTTTTTCTGTTCAACTAGTACTTTTAAAAGATCAACCAACATGGGGTGAATGACGTAAGAGTTATAATAATCCATACTAAATTTTTCGCCATCACTATACCAGCTATCGCCTACATACCATTCTTTCATTTTATTAATTGAGAACTGAACACGGGCAGGATCATATTGTTCGCCTATGCTTAACAGAAAACCTTCAGTTAAACCAGAAAACAAAAGCCAGTTATTATAAGCACCGCTACGGGTGCGCAGCGATTTAAATTCTTCAATAAACCTTTTTTTCGTTACTTCATCAAGCGGTTCCCATAGTGCTTTTGGTGCCCGAAGAAAAGCGTGGGCAACATAAGCGGCATCAACAATGGGCTGGCTTTCTGAACGATAACTAATATAATCCGGACTCTCGGGATTTACTGAATTGGCCAAAGCTTTTAAAAGTTCGGTACGCATGTTTTTTCTAAGCTTTCCTTCTGCTGTCTCGTCATCTGGCAAAGCCAACCATGGTGCAACACCTGCAATGGTACGTCCCAATGCTTCGAGATAGGTAACTTTAGCTACATTTAAGCCATAACCAGGTGCTTTTTCTACCGGCATATTCTTTTTCAACGTTTCGTTGGCTAAATTATGGATTACAGGATAAGCAATCCGATTAAGCGTTTTTACCCAAAAAGCACGGTCTTCAGTACCAGTTGTTGGTTTCTTTTGCGCATTTGCAAGGTGCGAGAAAATTAGCAGTGCAGAAAAAATCAGTTTATATTTCATTTTCATTCTATATGTGAGTGTAATAGCTAACTCTGGTTATTCTAAATTATTTGGAGCGCAGGTTTCTGTACTACAATTCAGGTTTCTTCTGTTCCTATTTTACCAGATTGGCGATCTGTATTCTTTTGCACAAACAGTTGTTCATAAACCCGGTAGTAGCGGCAGCCTCCGATAGTTCATCGGAGCTATAGCGAATAACGGGGCTACGGTTTCCGAAGCATCACTGAACGTTCATTTCCAGAATAAACAAAGGTTTATATTTCATTTTCTTTATGATGCGAGTTTACACCAAAACTCAAGTTATTTTTAATTATTTGGAGAGCAGGTTTCTGTACTACGATTCAGGTTTCTTCCCGCTTTCCGTTTTATCCTGATGAAGGATCAGGATGTCCACTTCAATCGGGTCTAGCTGGCACGCCATATCTTAATATTAATGGCTGGGTGCCTAAGCAACAACATTAATTTTTGGCAGTCTTTGCACAAACCACTGTTCATAAACCCGGTAGTAGCATGCATCCCATTTTTTTCTATCCGGATAAAACGGATAAGGGGACTGCTGTTTCTCAAACACTAAGAACCCTCATTTCCAATTTAATAATTTCTATAAATACCATTTTTTATACCTGGCCAATGCTTCCAAATAATAATAATCGGCATAAATTAATGGTACATCTATTTCGCTGTTTAATGGGTAAGCACCTGTGCTGTGCATCAATAAAAAGCCTCCATTCTCACCTAATTTTGCATGATAGGCATTGCTCGAAAGCGAATAGATCATGGTTTCGGCTGCAGATTTGAATTCTGTTTTTTCACTTCCAGATGTGTACTGGCCAAGCTCTAATAATGCCGAAGCCATTAACGCACCTGCAGAAGCATCCCGTTTTGCAAATGGAATCCCCTGGGCATCGAAATCCCAGAATGGTATTTTATCGGCCGGTAAATTTGGATGGTTCAATATAAAGTGTGCAATACCTTTGGCTTGTTTTAAATAGCTTTCATCTTTGGTAAAACGGTACATCATGGTGTAACCGTACAAAGCCCAACCCTGCCCACGTGCCCATGCAGAGCAATTTGCGGCGCCCTGCCAGGTAGCTTTTTTAATCACCTCACCCGTCTGCGGATTATAATCTACCACATGAAAAGAACTAAAATCGGGGCGGAAATGGTTTTTTAAAGTAGTGTTGGCATGTGTAACAGCAATTTCTTTATATTTTTTATCTCCTCCATTATCGCTTGCCCAGTTCATCATTTCAAGATTCATCATATTATCAATAATTACCGGGCACTCCCACATTTTGCTTTTGTTCCACGATTGGATTGATTTTACAACCGGGCGATAGCGCGTTGCTAAAGATTCTGCCGAACGCTGAATCACAGCCTTATATTCTGGCTTACCGGTTAAACGGTAAGCATTGCCAAAGCTGCAGTACATCATAAAACCCAAATCGTGGTTTCCGGTATAGGTTTGGTTCGGTTCTATTACTTTTAAGGCTGCTTCTGCCTCTTTTTTAATATTCTGATCTTTAGTTTGCTCGTATATGTACCACAAACTGCCCGAATAAAAGCCACTGCACCACCACTTAATATCGTAGTTGATAGATTTACCTTTTTCGAAACTTTGAGGTGTTTTACCTTCAGGGATATTTTTAGCAAGTATTTTATATTGGTCGGCCGCGAATTTAAATTCATCGTTAATTAACTGCGCCATTGGCTTCTTGGTGGTTTGGGCAGATGAAATTGAACTGCCTAATATCAGTAATGCGACAGCGAGGTTGATTTTTTTCATAATGTAATAGTACGTGTATATTATTCTTTGATTTTAAAGTTTGCCGTAGCTCCCGAAAGTGCTCCGGCAGGTAGGTTACAATTTATATTTTGGGTTTTTGACATGGCCGACAACTTTAAAAGCACCTTGATGTTTGTATTGGCCTGTGCTGGATCTGCAATATATAGCATAGGGTTTTTACTGCTTAAATCTTTAATGTAAACCGTACACGGCTGATCTACCTGAAGCGAAAGACCATCGGCCGCCAGTGTTCCCGCTTTATAAAATACAGCCTGTAACATGTTTAGCCCGGTATGTTTTACAGCCTGCAGTTCTTCCGTATTTTTTAATATCTGTATCATCGATCGGTTGTATTTTTTTAAGCCCGCAGCATCAACACCAGGCACAACAATGTATTGATAACAGGCATTTTGGGGATTTACACCGTGATTTAACCAAATTTTAAATACATCATGTTTTAGTTCGGTTTTACTTTGAAAATGATTAATGCGGTACCAGTTTCCGGTTTGTACTTTGTTGCTGATTTCTAAATCTCCGCCTTGAGGAAAAACATACCCAATACTATCGTGGATTGCCCAAATCTCGCCTTTATCATTTTTCTGTGCTCCATTTGAAGAAAACACGCGGCCCCTTAACCAGGTCTGATTAATTGTTGTGGTAATATTTTCTTTTGTGCTGCTCTTAATTCCAGCACCCAGGCACACCACTTCCTTATCGAAAAAGAACCAGGCCTTTTTTGCCTGAACGCTGTCGTAATTTAAATCGTAACAAGAAACGCCATAAATACCATCGCTAACGCCACCCACAAATTGGGTTGTACCAGGTATTCCCCAATCACTTTTAATAGTTGCACCATTATCATCCGGATAATCCCTACTGGTAGTTCCTGGAATTTTATCCCATTCCCAAACCGGCATCAGGTTGGCGTATTCTGATCCGCTACGCTGAATATTAGTTGCCCCATCAGAGAGAAATTTCCCCAGTATATTTTCGTTGTTGCCCCGCTCAGTTCGCAAAGTCCTGGTCGATGCAGTCTGCACGCTAAAAGTATAAGCCTTACGCAGGTGAAGGGTATACCCACTTTTCCAATATTGGCTATGGGAAGCAGTAATACCATAGTCAACTGCTTTTTTGTCTGATGTTCGCATTAGCGAAGCATCCCAATAGGCAGCATTTTCAGGATCGAACAGTTTAATCTTGCTTACCATACTTCCAATACCACTACTTAAGGAGTCTTTACGGCTAATTCCACGGCCGCGCACATTGAAATCATAAAATGATCCTCTCACCGTCTTCAGGAAAGTATTTTTAAGATAATTAACCAAAATTGCTAGCTGATCTTTAGGCAAGGCGTATTCGGTTCCACGTAAATAGAAAGCTGCATTAACCGAATTTCCGGCAAACACCCTTCCATAACTGGCAATGGCCTGTTGTTTTCCATGCTGGTAATAACTCCCATCTATCTGGACACCTTCTTTTCCATCGGCAATGGCTATAGGCTCGAACAGGTATTTCGCGGCAGAATCTAAAGTTGCTTTGTTCTGTGTTAAACATGCCCTATAGAGATAATGTAAAGCTTCATCTGAAGTATTCGCCCCATCACCCGTTTTTAAACGCCTGATCATTCTTTTGATCAATGCATTTTCCAACTCGGCAGGAAGCTGTGTTTTGGCATTCCGCATTAATATTAAGGTCTCTCCAATAGCTTGCGGATAAAAAATGTCATTATACCACCAATTCTTGTTCTTTGGGTTCTTATCCAACCAGTTTTGGAGGGATTTAACAATTGAACCATAGAGTTGGGTATTTTGATAGAGCTTATTGGACGGACGGATATAGGCTGTTACCATATCTTTAATGCGCTTTAGCGGATCGTATTGTGCATCATTATAATTGATATCGGCCCAACTGCCATCGGCATTCAGGTTTTTAAGATTATTGGCAATTTTATCACTCAGCACCTTATCTTTAACAAAAGCCTGCAAATCGTTATTAATACGTTGCAGAACGGTATTAAAGGGTTCTTTTTGGGCTTTTGCTGCTACACTCATCAGCATTAAACTGCCCAACAGAAATCCAAATCTAATTTTTCGGTGAACCTTTATTTTATTGTTTGTTTTTTTATTTATGGCAAACATCTTTATTTTTTATTTAAGCCCCAAAACCAGTTCTGGTATTCACTATAAGGGAAGCCTGGCACTTTTTTTTCTTCAAAGAAAGTAGAAACGAGCTGTATGGTTTCTCCGATTATGGTATTTTTAATTTCAATTTTGATTTTTTCACCTTCTTTATACTGTTGAAAATCTATTTTGCTCCGCTTATCCGATCTGATGGAAAATTTATCGAGCGTGCTTACCAGCGTTAAGTCTCCTCCCTTTAAACTTCTTATTTTAATATTTTTTGTCTGCCCGTTTTGCATATCAGCACTGACTAAAAAAGCACCTTCTGCCCTAAGTTGCTTAAACGACACGTTTTTCCAGCTGGATGGAATGGCAGGAAAAATCCTGATTTTATCTCCCCAGCTTTGGATCAGCATTTCTTGTATTGAGGTTGCTGCTGCCAAAGGTGCTTCGATTACCGGACCTGATTCGCGGTACAGGGTATTGGCCTGCACAAAACGATCGAACAGTTCATTTAACCATTGATAAGCCATATCACCGTTTTCCATACCTGCATAAATAGAAGCAGCCCCACTAAAAGAAAATCCTGCAAGCGCATTTTTATACGAAAGCCAGTTTTTTAAAGACAGGCTGACCAGCTCCTTATTTTCTGGTTGTTCCCAATTTACCAGGCGATAAGGGTAAATCATCAGTAAATGTGAATAATGCCTGTGCGAGCTATTTAATGGCACATCTTTGCCGATTAAAAAACCAGTATCTCCAACCGGGAAAGGTGCTAGGTTTTTCAATATCAAATCCCATTTACTGGCATCTGCATCTTTTAATTGTTGCGTTTTATTTACTTTAATTAAAGTTTGAAGGGCCCAGCTTAAACTCGCTAAGGTATAATTTGCATCTTCTGCATTTTTGTACTCTGGTGAATAAGACATTGGAAAATGATAAATCCCCTTCTCATCTTGCTTAAGCTGATGGATTAAAAAATTTGCAGATCTTTTCAGTAAAGGATAAATTTTAGTACGGAGGGTCTGCTCATCTTTGGTATAGCTATAATATTGATAATAATAGTATAACATCCAGGTAAGGTTGGCAGGCTCAAAAGTCCCCTTGTTTATCTCTGCTTCGGTTATCGGACTTACCAGATCATAAGAAGAGCTTCTTCCTATAGCCGCAGCATCATTACGCCATTGTGCAGGAACATTATTGATTAAATTTTGCCGGTGAACATTTAAAGACTTAAACAGCGATTCGCCGAGTTCTAAATGGTTGGCCGTAAAAATTGGAGAATAGGTAAGCTGGGCATTTAAATTCCACCAGATGGCTGGCCATGGGGTAGCCGCTGTCCAAGGCCCCATTAAGTCGGCAATAGGTTTATCTGCCCGGGTAACAGAGGCGAGTTTATAAAGTTGTATCCAATAAAAATTCTCCATGCGTTTATCGGGCAGGGCAACAAAGCTCTGTTGATAATAGTTGTGCCACCAATTGCGGTGTGCTGCAATACTTTCCTCGTCTGACTTAAAATTTTTAAGGCTATTTAAGGCTTCTTTGGTTTCATCAAGATTATTGTATCCATCATAGCCCACACTTATGCGCAGTTTGCCAGAACTAGCATTGCCATTAATTTGATAAACTGTGCTATAACCGCCGTTATTAAATAAGGGTTGATGACAAACAGTATAACCACTTTCTGTTGTCATTTTTACAGGAGGATTTTCCTGATAGTTTACAGGTTTATCTGTCGGATAGGCCTGAAGATACCTCGGACTGATACTTTTACCAGGGTTCCATTTCCAGGCTAAAACTTTTTCTTGCTGTGTTGCATTAAACGAAATACTAATTACATTTTGATTGGCCGCAACAAAAGCGGTAAAGGAGATTGTTCCTTGTGTAGTAGATATGCTGCCTTTCGCTTCGGCATTGTAAATATCGAGTTCTATTTTGGCTCCTGTTATTTTACCCTCAGTTTTAAGCGTAAAATACCCAATTGGCAAACGCGATTGGGTATATAATTTACCAGCATGAGGCATTAGTTTCTCCCGATGATCAACCACATCGCTCCTACCGATATCGAAACGGATTAAACTGTCGTTTTCTTTGTAAATATTGGTACCAAGCAGTCCGTTGCCCAAGATAATACCGCTATAGTAATCTTTTCCTAGCTGGTCCCATTTTAAATTTTGCCGGGCCATAAATACCGGCCAGTTTACCTCGCCGACAGGCACCTGTGCCATACACCAACGCGGCAACAACGAAAACAGGAGTAACAGGCTGTAATTAATGATTATTCTGCAATACCTTAATGAGCTATGACGCTGCATAATTTTCAATTATTTTTAATTGGTAATAAGGGAGTTAAAAAGCCACCAAGCTAGGCAAAGTGGCCCAAACTAACAATACTAACCATTTTTTTACCAGATCGAACTGATGTTTCTTTATGTTTATTAGCCTGGAGTCATAGAAATTCATCATTAACTGGCCGCTATCGTAATAGCGGCCAGAACTAATCCTGCCAACAATCTAATTTATCCAACCTGCATTTTGAGTCAGGCTGGGGTTTCTTTCTATCTCTACAGCTGGAATTGCCCAATTATAAAGATAATCACCCTTAAATGAGTAGGCATATACAACCTTGCCCCAAGCCTGTTTTACACCGTTACCTGCATAAAAAACTTTGTCTTTCCAGCTCTTCCATCTCATTTCATCAAAGAAGTTAATACCTTCATTAGGAAACTCTACTCTTCTTTCATTGCGGATTCTTTCTCTTAAATCTGTTTGATCAGATACAAATGTTGGCAATACCGCATTGGTGTTTTGAAGTAAAGCCACGCCAGCACGAGTTCTTACTTCATTTACTTTAGCGATTGCCTCAGAAGTTAAACCTTGTTCATTCAGCGCTTCTGCCCACATTAACAACACATCTGCGTATCTAATCAATACAAAATCTGTTGGTCCATAATCTCTGCCAGGTGTTTCTGTTGCACCTTCGTAAACATATTTACGGTATAAATAATAGAATAGGCTTTGTGTATCTGTACGCAAATCACCATTCGTAGCGCCTTCAGCACGATAAGGCCATCTTGAGGTTACCACTGCATTTGCTCCGCCAAATACCCCCAAATAAGTTGAGTATGGTGTAATTACGTTTGCAGCCAATCTAGGATCGCGGTTAGCATATGCCTGCATAATACGTGCTTCGTTACCTGTTGGTAAGTACAAACTCATTTTTGCCCCTCTTGTAGTGGCGGCTGCAATTTCGGCTGCTGTTAGGTTGTTTCTTAAAAAGTAAACCTCTCGTTCTGCTACAGAAAGTGCCGAATATCCAGGTATAACAGCATCCCAGTTAAATTTAGAGCCATCAGCGTTTTCATATAAATCTACCAGGTTTGGAGAAACATGATAAGTATTCCAGCAAGAGCCAAAAGAAGAACGGGTACCGCAATAAAATTGTGTAGTTGAACCAAAACCAGTAACTCCAATATTCTGAATAGAGAAAATCATTTCGTTAGATTGTTCGTTAGCAGTTTTAAACAATGCGCTATAATTGGCAAACAAACCATAACCAGCATCTTTAACTTTTTGAAAATCTGCTGCGGCTAAATCCCACTTTTGCGTATACATATAGGCTTTGCCACGTAAAGCATAAGCTGCACCCTTAGTAACATGACCATAATTTCCATTACCACTAGCATATCTATCAGGTAGGTTTGGTTCTGCAATTGCAGCAGTTAAATCACTGATTACCTGAGCCCAAACTTCTGCTTCTGTAGAACGTGGTTTAAATGCTTCTTCAGGAAGATAAGGCTCTAAATAAATGGGTACGCCTTTATACAATTGATTTAACCTTAAATAAAAATAAGCCCTTAAAAATTTTGCTTCAGCAATGTACCTTGCTTTTTTCTCAGGAGAAGAAGGCGATTTTAATGCAATGTTTTTTAATGCATCATTTGCACGCTGAATACCTTCGTAAAGGTTTTGCCAGTGCCCACTGAAATAGCCATTACTCGGGGTTATTGTTCCTGACAACAAAGACTCTGCACCCGAAGTTTGTCCGGTAAAACCTAAACAATCCATTTGATACAATTCTAAACCTGAGGCACCACCTGATGCCATGCCGTATCTTAAAGTGGCATAAACACCGGTCATTCCCTGGTCAGTTAGGTTATCAGTTGTCCACATCATTTCTGATGCAACTTGCGAAGGAGGTGTAGTTGTTAATAAATCTTTTTTACAACCCGTAACTACTGCAATTGTAAATAATATGGTTAAAATCTTTTTCATTTTGTTTCCGTTAAAAAGTAACATTTAAGCCTAAAGAATACTGGCGCATAGTTGGATAAGACACTCCTGCACCGATTTCAGGATCTAAGCCCGGATAATTGGTAATGGTAAACAGGTTTTCTCCTGACAGGAAAATTCTTGCCCTGCTCATAGCTGCTTTTTTAGAAATTTTTTCTGGTAGCGTATAACCAATCTGTAAGTTTTTCAATTTTAGATAAGAAGCATTATATAAATAAAAATCGCTTGCTACTGATGCGTTTTGAACATCGGTAGTGTTTTTAAGCCTTGGATATTTTGCGTTAATATTATTAGCCGGATCGTTAGGATTTGCATCGTTGTAATAATAATGATCGTTTGCAATTAAGGTACTTACTGCATTACCAAGAGATACAACAGAGTTGTTATAACCGGTAGCATTCCAGTAATACCACATACCTGCACTACCCGACCATAGCATAGAAAGATCTATGTTTTTATACGATAAATTCATGCTAAAGCCATAGTTAAACCTTGGTGTAGATGATTTATTCAGAAACTGCGCATCAAAACTATTACCATAAAGTCCATCGCCATTGTTATCAGCATAGATTAAATCACCATAATAAATTTTGGTTTTACCAACACCTCCTGCCGGCTGGAAAGAGTACCCTGCTGTAATCATCGCATTTAACCAATCCATATCAGCTGGTGTACGGATCATACCATCTTTAGGTCCGCCATTAATATTTACTTTACCATCTGTAAAATAATTTCCATCACCTTTATAAACGGTTTGCATGTAATATTCATTAAACTCGTGATCAGCTAAAATACGGTTCGTACCTCCGCTTGAAACACTGCCCAGATTTGAAGTATAAACCCTGTTTCCTAACGCATCTGTTGTATAACCAGCCTGATAAGCACCTTTGTATTTGGTTACACGGTTAAAATTATAGGCAAAATTACCCGAAACACCATATTTAAAATCGCCGATGTTATTATTATAACCTAAAGTAAGCTCTAAACCTTTATTAGACATTTCTGCAATATTTTGAGTTGCTGCAGTGGCGGTTCCAGCCGTTATAGGAATAGTTGGTATAAATAGAATTTTAGATGTGAATTTATTATACAAATCAATTTCAAAATTCATTTTGCCATGAAATAAATTACCATCTAAACCAAGGTTGGTTGTTGTGGTGGCTTCCCAAACCAAAAATGGGTTGGCAAATTTGGTTGATATTAATCCGCTAGCTTGTGCACCATTATATGAATAGTTGGTACCACTGTAAAGTGCCTGATAATCGTAGTTACCTAAAGCCGGGTTAGTATTCATGATGTTGTTACCAGTTTTACCCCACGAGGCACGAAGTTTTAAATTTCCAATGTAATCATTCAATTTACTCATAAATGGCTCTTGAGAAATTCGCCACCCTGCAGAGAAAGCAGGAAAAAATCCCCAACGATAATCTTCCGCAAATTTTGAAGATCCGTCATACCTGAACACCCCCTCAAAAAGGTATTTACTTTTGTAAGCGTAGTTTAAACGACCATAAGCCGAACGCATAGCATAATCATACTCACCACCAGTTCCCGATGTTATTGCAGTAGCAGCACCAAGTGTTGTAACCGCTTCATCGTACAAGCCTTTTCCGGTAGCACCAATGTTATAATAGTTATAGTAGTATTGATTGTAACCTGCCAACAAACTAATATCGTGGTGTTTGGCTATAGTGGTGTTATATTTTAAAATGTTATCTATGGTTATCCCATAATTTTTATTAAAACCGTAATTTGTAGTTAACTGGTCGGCTGTAGTTTTAGGTACTTTTAATGTATTGGTTGCAAAATTCCATTTTTCGAAAGTAATGGCATGGTTATTAAATTCTTCCTGGCGGGTTTGATAGTTAAAACGGGTTTCGAAATCTAAACCTTTTAAAATATCAAATCTTGCAAAAACAGTTGTGTTGATTCGGGTCTCATTATCATCACCGCCAGTACCATATAGGTATTGCACAATGTTATTTGCGGTTGAAGATTCTTCTGCAGCAGACGGAAAACCGTATTTACCATTCCAAACCGGATATACACCTGGAGTAGTTTGACGAAGAAAGTTAAATGCATTATCGGTATTGGCTAAACCATAGGTTTGATAGGAAGCAAAGGTTTGCGTACCTACGGTTAAAAATTTAGCTACTTTCGATTCTAGGTTGATACGTAAATTGTATTTATCAGAACCTGTATTTGCCATTGTACCCGGATTGTTAAGATACAATGCAGATAATAAGAATTTTGTATTTTCAGATCCACCATTTAAGGAAATATTATGTTGTTGCACAACATTATTTTCAAATATAGCTTTGCCCCAATCTGTATTCGGATAAGCAATATAATTGGGTACACCTTGCGGGGTTAATCCATCAGGATTGGCGTTTGCTGCTGCCCATTGTGCTATGGTAGCATCGGTATAAATAGGACTTTGGCCTAAATTACGGTAACCTTCATTAACCAAATTCATGTGGGTAATATAATCGGTTACAAAAGTTGGCAGGTTTGCAGGTTTTGCAATTGATGCTAAACCCGCATAACTTACTACCGTTTTTCCGCTATTTCCTCTTTTTGTAGTAATTAAGATAACTCCGTTTGCAGCAAGTGAACCATAGATAGATGAAGCGGCCGCATCTTTTAAAACCGAAACACTTTCAACATCGTTTGGATTAACGGCATCTATACTACCGATAACCCCATCTACCACCACTAATGGGTTATTGTTATTTATTGTTCCTGTACCACGGATCCTGAGGGTGGCACCATCCGAACCTGGCTTGCCAGATGATTGACGAACAAATACACCCGAGCTTAAGCCACCAAGAGATGATGATAAGTTGGTAACAGGTCTGTTTTCGATTGATTTGGCACTAATGCTAGATACAGAGCCAATTACATTAACTTTTTTCTGCACACCATAAGCTACTACAACTACATCATTTAAGCTGTTGTTTTGCTCTTGCAGCGTAACGTTTAAGGTTGTAGCCTTTCCAGCCAATACTTCTTTAGTATCGTAACCAATATAGCTAAATACTAATGTGTTTTGGGCCGATGGCACAGCAATAGTATATTTACCATCGCCTCCGGTTACCGCTGTTGTAGAAGTACCTTTTACCGTAACACTTACTCCAGGTATTGTTCCACCTTGGGTATCTTTTACTGTTCCTGAAATTTTTATAGATTGAGCAAAGGCCGTAAATGCCGTAAAACTCAAAAGCATAATTAGTGAGAATAGTTTTACCGGGCAGTAAAAACGACTCAGTTTTGCTTCTCCAATTTTGAGATGTTTGTAAAGTTTATCCATTTTTTGTTTAGTTGATTAACATTGTTTTTTTTAATCGCAAAAAATTATGGGCATAACCTGCGGCTACCACCAGCTAGAACTATTCTGGTTACTATGAAAAGGATATCGGCTTAAACAGTTTGGTTTTGCTTTAATATTTGGCTATTCAAAATTGTTGCTTTGGAGGCAAACTGAGGGGATAAAATCCTAAACAAATAGGTATAAAAATCCTAAATAATGGCAGAAAACAGCATTAAACAAGGTAGGTAAGCAGATAAAGTGCTAAAATTGCCAGTGCTAAACCAATTTGATTTTAATAATAAAAATAGAGTTGTACATTTAATACTATTAAGCTAACCACCCTTGTATTTTATGAATATGAAAGTCCTGCTCCTCTTTATATTTACACTCTTCGCTATGGCAGGCAAAGCGCAAGACCAGTACGCCTTTAAACACCTAAACGTAGAGAGCGGACTTTCGCAAAGCTCGGTACTATCAATTGCCCAGGATGCACGGGGCTTTCTCTGGTTCGGAACCCGTTTTGGGCTCAACAAATACGATTCTCAAACTTTTAAAATCTACAATAATAAAAATGGCAATAAAAAAAGCCTGAGCACATCTTCCTATCTCTCTTCCATTGTATCGCTTAAAAACGGATCGCTGTTAATCGGCACTCAAAACGGGCTAAATAAGTACAATGAAAAGGACGATAATTTTGACCGTTATCAGCACAATGATAGCCTTCCCTCTAGCCTGAGTAACTCTACGATCAACTGCATTTATCAGGATAAAAAAAACAGGGTTTGGGTAGGCACGGCAAATGGATTAAATTTACTAACTGATACTACCCACTATCGTTTTAAGCATTTTTTATACCAGAAAAAACAAGATTTACAAATTTATACCATTACCGAAGACCACAATGGCACCCTGTGGCTAAGTACCAGCAATGGTTTAATGAATATGCGCTTCAGTGGGAACAGAGTTATTTATAAGCATTTTACGGTCTATAGCGATGAGCTTGCCAAAGCCATTGATAACCATATCACCACGATAGTAGAAGATCGTGAAAACAACCTTTGGCTTGGCACTAAACAAACTGGTGTAAGTAAGCTCAACCTAAGTACCGAAAGCATTATCAACTATAAATATTCGAGCCTTAACCCCAAGGGCATCAACAGTAATAATGTGCGTAAAATCATGCTCGATCAGGAAGGTAAACTATGGATTGGCACCTTGCACGGCATCAACATCTATAACCCGGCAACCCAAAGTTTCAGTACCTTACAGAATGAGCCCGAAAATCCTTCCAGTTTAAGCCAAAATTCGGTATACGATATCTTTCAGGACCGTCAGGGTATTATTTGGGTGGGTACTTATTATGGGGCCATCAACATGGTTTATCCCAATTATACGCCTTTTAAGGTTTATCGCAGCACTGCCACGCCAAATGGCCTGAGCAGCAATGTTGTAAGCTCAATAATGGAAGACCAACACCAAAACCTATGGATTGCTACTGAAGGTGAAGGCATTAATTATTACGATAGGAAAAACAATACGTTCACCCGTTACAAAAACAACCCCAATAACCCTTTAAGCCTAAGTGCCAACCTGGTAAAATCAGTTATCCGTGATAAAAACAATAAAGTTTGGATTGGTACACATTATGGCGGATTAAACCTTTTTAACCCCAATACCAAAACTTTTGTCAGATATACCAAGCACAAAAACGATACCTCATCTATTAGCAGCGATGAAATTACAGCTGTTTTCGAAGATAGTTATGGCCGCTTTTGGGTAGGTACCAACAGTGGCTTAAATAGCTTTAATAGTACTACTGGTAAATTTATCCGCAACCGGGTAAACGGCTCAAGCGACGCGGTAATTTACATTTTCGAAGACAGTAAGAAAACCCTGTGGGTGGCTACTAACACGGGGCTTTATCAATTAAAAAACGGTGCAACCAAATTTGCACACCGTGTAGCGGCCAATCCTGAAATTTTAAAATACAACGAAATTAGTTGCATTACCGAAGATAAGGCAGGTTACCTGTTAATTGGCACCGCTAGAAACGGAATGTTTAAACTCCTTCCCGAAAAGCACCAATATACGCGGGTAACCACACTTGATGGCCTGCCGAGCAACACTATCATGGGTATACTTGAAGATGATTTTAATAACCTGTGGATTACTACAGACAAAGGTTTATGTAAATACAACCCCAGGCAGAAAACTTTTAAAACCTACAATATTAAAGATGGACTGCCTGGCAATGAATTTAATTACAAATCATTTTTGAAAGATAGCAAAGGCGAGTTTTTCTTTGGTGGATTAAGTGGAATGGTCAGCTTTTTCCCTAGCGAGATTAAAGAAAACAAAAACACCCCGCCTGTTATTTTTACCGGACTAAAACTGTTTAATAAACCAATAGCGCTGAACACCGAAGATGGTTTACTGAAACAGAACATCAGCACCATTAAATCAATTACCTTCGAAGCAGACCAGAATGTATTTTCAATAGATTTTACACTACTTAACTTTATAAAATCCGATAAAAACCATTATGCCTACAAACTAGGAGGTTTTGAAAAAAACTGGAATTATGTCGATAATCCATCAGCCAGTTATACCAACCTCTCGCCCGGAAACTACACCCTAATGGTGAAGGGAAGTAATAATGATGGCCTTTGGACCAACAAAACCAGCACATTAAATATTAAGATTTTACCTCCATTTTATAAAACCTGGTGGGCCTATCTCTTTTACTTTTGCGCTTTTGCAGCCATTTCCTTTGTATTTATACGTTATTTATTAATAAAAGCCGTACTTAAAAAAGAAAAAGAGATTAACGAACATAAACTAGAGTTTTTCACCAATATCTCGCACGAAATCCGCACGCCTTTAACCCTTATTGTAGGCCCGTTGGATAAACTGATCGAAAATGCTAAAGACGATCCGGCATTAAACCGAGAACTGCAGCCCATTAAAAACAATGCCGACCGCCTGATGAACCTAGTTACCGAGCTGCTCGATTTTAGAAAGGCCGAAAGTGGAAAAATGGCGTTGCACATCAGTCCTGGTGATGTAGTGAAGTTTTGCAGAGAAATATTTTTGGCTTTCCAGAACATGGCCATTTCTAAAAATATCGATTATCAGTTTGAAACGGAACAGGCAGAAATTGAACTTTATTTTGATAAAGTTCAAATGGAAAAAGTGATGTTTAACCTGCTTTCAAATGCCTTTAAGTTTACCCCTGTAAACGGAAAAATTAGCTTAAAAATAGAAGTGGAAAAACAGTTGGTTAATATTAAGATCCGCGATAACGGCAAGGGCATTGCTTTAGAGAACCAGGCTAATTTATTCACCAATTTCTACCAGGCCAATACCAATACAACCATTGGTACGGGTTTAGGTTTATCTTTTTCGAAAAGTATTGTAGCGCTGCATCACGGTGAGATTACCTTCGAAAGTACTCCTCAAAGCGAAAACCAACATGGCGCTACCTGCTTTACCATAAGTTTAAAAACCGGGAAAACACATTTTAAGCCGGCAGATTTTGTAAAAGACTATGTGTATTACGATGATGCCACCAATTATGAACTCCCGGCTGCCGCAGAACATCAGCAGGCTACAGAAAGGGAAGCTGTTGTATCTCTTGCAGCTAAAAAATACAGTATTTTACTGGTAGAGGATAATGAAGATGTAAGGGCATTTATTAAAAACGCGCTGGGCAATATTTACACCATTTACGAAAGCGAAAACGGAGCCACAGGTTTGGAAATGGCATTGGAAATCATCCCCGATCTCATTATCAGCGATGTAATGATGCCCGTTATGGATGGCCTGGAACTGTGCCGAAAACTTAAAACAGATGAGCGAACCAGTCATATCCCAGTGGTATTACTCACTGCACGTTCTGCTTATATACATCAGGTAAATGGTTTCGAAAATGGTGCCGATGCCTATATTATGAAACCTTTTAACCTCAAAATACTGGAGCTGAACATTCAGAACCTCTTAAATGCACGCGAAACCATTAAACAAAAATTTGCGCAGGTAGTTACGCTCGAACCGAAAAACATGGTAATCAATACCACAGAGCAAAACTTTTTAAATAAAATTATTCAGATTATCGAAGACCGGATTGCCGATACGGAGTTTGATGTACCTACCCTGGCCACTGAAATCGGCATGAGCCAGCCTGTACTGTACAAAAAAATAAGGGCACTTACCGATCTTTCGGTTAACGATTTTATTAAATCGATACGCATTAAAAGGGCTGCACAGCTATTAAAACAAGGTGTTGGTAATATCTCAGAAATTGCCTACTCCGTGGGCTTTAGCGACCGTAAATATTTTAGCTCAGAATTTAAAAAACATTTCGGAAAAACACCGAGTGAGTTTATCAGCAACACTTAACCCATACCTATTCTGCTAACCTGTTGATCGAAATGCCTGTTCATCACACCCTGATAAACCTGTTCTGCAAGCACATACAATAAATCTGCCTTCTCAAACAGGCGTAACACAGCTGGTTCACCGATCTGGTAATTGTTTTCGTAGCGGACGGCCAGGTAAGCCTCATCAAGCAAATGTAACAGATCAACCTCTTCTTCGCCGTAGTTAAACAGCTCGGAAAGCGGCTTAACATAAGTTTTAATATACAATTGATGCACTTTAATGCGGTGCGTTTTTTTATCCTTTCCCATTACCAGAACTTCAATTGCCCGGTACATCAGATCGAAAACCTGATGAAGCATAAAAGCGCAGTATTCGAAATGCTGTTGTTTAAAATAGAAGGTTGCGCCCGATAAAAATTTATTGGCCTTATCAATTCCATTCTGGTACGCGGTGCTCACCTGATCTGCAATAAGCTGAGGTGAGCCCCCGTTTAAAAAAGTTCCAGATTTACTGAACAAACAATTTTCAGCTATGGTGGCATAGTGAAAAAACAAACTACCCTCCAGCAATGCCTGCTCCACCTCATGTACATGGAAAACGCGATAATTCAATTCCGTATGCTCGTTAAATACAATATTTAATAATGGCGTTAATTCGTTTAAAATACGTACCTGTTTAAACGGAATCATAATCAGCATTTCTTGCACGGCCTTACCGGCCAAAAAGTTGTTATGGAGATAAATATACTGAACAGGTACCGCAGCCGTAATGCCCTTTAATAAAAGCACTATCCTTTTATCTTTTAACGCAACATGCCCCAGATTTAAAGATTTACTCCGCATAATAGTCCCTTTCATCACTTTCACTTAATACAGGCTTACTAATCATCACAAAAAAAGCTTCCATCATCATCATCATGGCTTCATACTGCTCAAATAAAAATTCCTTATCTAATAGTTTAATGCTACTCTTGATACTGAAGGCAGCATATAACCATTCCAAGAGCCCTAAACGCAGCTGTTTAATTTTTTCGGGAATAAAAAAAGACCTCACAAACAGATAAGGATTTGCTATATGTGCTGCACCCAGGGTATTTATCTCACATAGTTCTTTGCTATCGCCGTTTACAAATTGATCTGTAATAGCAGGTAAACCTCCAAAAGAAACACCCTGGTAAGTTAGATTTTTGGCTGTGATCAAATAACCTGCGTTAAACAGTTTCGTAAACTGATTATAGAGGAAAAAATAATCGGCTACATCGCTCACACACTGCTCTTCTGCCAAGGCAGCTTTATACCAGTTTTTTAAATAAGCTTTATGCCCTGTAAGGTTATCCAAACTGAAGAAAAATTCAATTACCTTAAACGGATCATCAAGTAATTCCGGTTCAAGAGCCAAAGGCGATGTACTTTCGAATATGGCCATATGATAATAGCGATCGATACTTTTAAAACTATTTCTGGTAATAATCCTTTCGTGGATGAGCCAGCAAGCCTCCAGCATTTTTTTGGTGTTTTCGTAAAACGCCGCAACATACTGATCCCAGTCCAGATCGAGGTTATTTTCTAATGCCGCCAACAGCCATTCTTTGTAAACCAGCTTATAGGTATCTGATTGAAAAAACAGGAAAATATCAAGAAAGGTAAGTTTTGGATTTTGCATTTCTCCGTGGCTTAACAATTTCGGACAGTAATCAAGCAGTACCGTTTCGCGTTCCACACCACATTCGTCAGCCTCAATCGCTTTCACAAATGCGGTATCGGCTTCAATGTGGTTAAAAATTAAATCCGAATAATCGAAAAGTGGCACTAATTTTTCGTAAAAAACCAACAGCTGTGCCGGGTGCTTTTGTGGCGAAAAATCGAATTCGTTCTGTGGAGGGATTAACCAGTTCTTTAAAAAATTCAAATGATAGCTTACACCATTTGTTGAAAAGAAGCTTTCAATCGCACCAATAAATGCCATTGTTTCTTTTTTAAAATTCAGGTTTTCTTCCATAGCGTATATTTTTTAAATGATTATATTAGCTAACGAATTTAGCAAAAACACAGAAGAATTTCTAACGAAAAACAGAATTTCTTCTACAATAAAATGCAAATGACTGAAAATCAAAGACTAAAAGTTTTAATGGATTTATTGAATTTTAAAACTCAAAAAGCTTTTGCTGATGCGTTGAACATTCAAGCTGGTTCCCTATCTGATATAATGAGAGGAAAAGATGGCTTAAGAGTTTCTAACGCCATTAAAGATAAGCTAGAAATGAAATTCGACGTAAATTTAACCTGGCTTGAAGATGGAATTGGCGAACCTTTCTTTAAAAAGAAGCCAGCCG
Organism: Pedobacter sp. SG908; assembly: GCF_011759615.1. Classification (NCBI taxonomy): domain Bacteria; kingdom Pseudomonadati; phylum Bacteroidota; class Sphingobacteriia; order Sphingobacteriales; family Sphingobacteriaceae; genus Pedobacter; species Pedobacter sp. SG908. The sequence continues at coordinate 181,155 of NZ_JAAOYY010000001.1, read as the reverse complement.
TTGGCGAAAGCAAGGAGGGCGTACCTTACTTTGATATGAGCTTATCGGATGCGAAAGACCGCATCGTAGAAGAGCAACGGGCAGAATACCTGGTAAATTATCTCCCTTTTAACGATTGTACGGCCTACTTGCCGGTTTATGGCGATAGCATGTACCCCAAATATGCTGCAGGCGAAATTATAGCCATAAAAGAAATTACCAATTACGAAATCCTACAGTGGGGCGAAGCTTATGTGGTAATGACGGATGCAGATAGTAACAGTTTACGCACTATAAAATTAATTTTTCAGCACGCTGATGATAGCAAACTCATCCTCCGTTCTTCAAATCCAAATTTTAAAGGCGATACGGTAATCAGCAAAAAGAATATCCAGGCACTTTACATCATTAAGGGGAAAATTACGAGGAATGTGATTTAATGATTTGGGTTAACTGGTTAATTGTTTAAATCGGTTAACTGTATATGCAATGTTTACCAGATGTTTAAATTGTAGAATGGATTAAACTGTTAAATGGAAACTGCCAACTGAAACTGTATCAATGGCTAACCATTTCGCCTGATCAATTTCAGCTCCATACGTCCTCCTGAACTTGTTTCAGGATCTAACCAAAAGTGATTATTTCGGTTTCAATTACTTTGGAAACTGGAAACTGCTTATAAATAAACGATAATTTTCCAACTATATATTGTCATGTTGAGCCTGTCGAAACACCTTAAAAATGTCCTTCAACAAGCTACCATTGACAGACTCCCTAAAAAAAATCGTCATTGCGAGGAGAAACGACGAAGCAATCTTTCATGCTAATGATCTTTACTATAAAAATTGCTTCACCGACTGAAAAAGCCTTTTTATAATAACGATTCATAACGAATGCTCACTCAGAACTCCAAACTAAAAAAGCGGTCCGATCAATGATCAGCCCGCTCTTTGCTTATTATAATATTATATTAACTTTTTAGTAACCCGGATTCTGGTACATTTTAACCGGATCTAATTTCACCTCATCAAAAGGAATAGGATAATACCTGTCTTTTAAGGTTACGTTAGCCAATTTAGCAATTCCATACGACGACTGTGGTTTCGCTTTTAAGTAAGTAACCAACTCCGCAGCAGTAAAATTCCTGATTAAATCAAACCATCTTTGGTGTTCGAAAGCAAACTCTACCCTACGCTCGTGTAAAATAGCAAGCTTTAAAGTCGGGAATTTAGCTGCATAATTGGCGTCCGTTTTAGCTATAGCGTATAATGGCATTCCAGCCCTTGCCCTAACCATATCTAAATATTGAATAGCTACCGCATCATTGCCCTGCAGCATATTTACTTCTGCAAGCATTAATATTACATCGGCATAACGCATTAAAATCCAGTCGTTACCTCCATAACCGTTTTTCGAAGCCGATTCACTCGCATCGCGGAATTTGGTAATAAACCAATCTTTTACCGTAGCATCATTTGCAAACTTTACAGAGAAATCTTTCCTTAAATCACTTGTTTCATATTCATTAATCAGGTCTAGCTTTACATTGCCACCGACACCGGTAGAAACCTTTAACGAATTAATGGTTTCCCCTTTCGCCTGGTTATTGGCGGCGATGCTCGAGCTGTAATTAATATCGCCCTGTTTATTAGAAATCTGGAAAATCAATTCTTTACAGGTTGTTTTTTTCGTTACGTCGAAAACATCAGTATAGGGAATTTCAGAAAGGTTGCCAAAAGCTTTCATATTATAAGCTGCCAACAGGTAAGTGTTTGCATTCGTTAGGTTTTCGGCCTTATTGTTTGGCAGGGTGGCCGCCATGGTTAAATAAACCTTGCCCAGATAGGCATTTATGGCTGCTTTCGAAGTTCTTCCAATATTCGCTGTTGCCGGAAAGTTGGGTAACGTACTGTTTAACCCGTCTTTTAAATCGGCTACAATTTGATTGTAAACATCAGCTTCGGGTGCACGGAAAACAAAGGGCATCACCTCTTCATTAGTTGATAATTGTTTTGTTACCAACGGTACCGCCCCCCACTTCCGTACCAGTTCGAAATACATAATGGCCCTTATGAATTTAGCTTCTGCAGCGTAATTTGCCTTATTAGCCTGAGTGGTAAAATTCGCTTTATCAATGTTGGATAAAATAAAATTACTTCTGGTTATCGCATTGTAAAGGGCTAACCAATGGGCTTTCAGATAGGAGTTACTTGGCAGCAGGGAAAAATCGTTAAACTGAAAAGGTTCACCCGAATTACTCTGGTTATCATTTCTTCCGGTATCGTCAGAGCGTTCATCGGTAAATAAACCACTGTTCTCACCCATAGTATTGCTGCTTCTCAACGATTGATAAGCACCATTTACTGCCAGTAAAACATCATTTTCTGTTTTAAAATAATTTTCAGGCGCTACTGCATTTGGATTCTTTTGATCCAGAAAATCCTTTTTACAAGCACCAAGGCCAATCACAACAGCCAGGGCTAAAACGATATAAATATTTTTTCTCATGTTCTGAATTTTAAAAAGTTAATTTAATGCCAAGATTATAGGTTCTCGCTAGCGGATAGTTACCATAATCTACACCCGGAGTCAAATTAGAACCTCCACTATAATCTACCTCTGGGTTATAACCCTTGTAATCGGTAATCGTAAAAGCATTATCAACACTAGCATAAATGCGGATGTTGCTCACTTTTATGGCATTAGCGAGCATTTTAGGGAAGGTATAACCTAAAGTAATATTGGTACATCTAAAGTAAGATCCATCCTGAATATAGAAAGACGATAAACGGGTACTGTTACTTTGTGTACCTGCCCGCGATGCCCGGTAGTTTAAACCACTGCCAGGGTTAGCTTCGTTTCTGTAGCGGTCGGCAACTTCTACATATTGGTTTCCCGAACCTTCAAAGTTATACAAGTAATAATCCTGTCCGTCTAAAACCTGGTTCCCATACGATCCGTTGAAGGATGCTCTTAAATCAAACGTTTTGTAAGAGGTGTTTAAGGCAAAACCATAGGTAAATTTAGGATATGGTGTGCCAATAACGGTTTTATCTGCATCGTTAACAATCCCATTCCCATCGGTATCCTGAAAGTACAAGTCACCGATTTTTGCAGGGTTTGTAGCTGATGCAGATGGTGCAACCTTACCCAGATTATCGGCAGTAATTCTACCCAACGCCTTAAATCCGTAGAACATCCCTACAGGCTGACCTTCTTGTGTAATGTGTGTTAAATACGAACGCTCTGCACCATTGGTTAAAATAGTACTCGCACCACCCATATTTAATACTTTGTTCCGGTTAACGGCAATATTTCCGCTTAGGCCCAAGGTAAAATCCTGTTTTTGGATAATTCTTCCATCCAACTGTAAATCGAAGCCTTTATTGCGGATTTTACTGTCGGCCAGATTGGTCAGGATAGATGAGGTACCTGAAATTCCAGAAACCGGCTGATTGAACAACAGGTTGTAAGAATAACTCAGATAATAATTGGCGATAATGGATACACGGTTGCGGAACAAGCTGATATCGGTACCAAAGTTGTACTGGGATGTAGATTCCCAGCCTAATTTCGGATCCTGGATCGCATTTGGCCAGATAGCAGTAGATATAGCGCTACCGAAAACCACACCATTTGGCGCACTCATTTCCTGCTGTGTCCTGTAATTCGGAATATTATTGTTTCCACTTAAACCCCAGCTTGCCCTTAACTTAACAGTTGATTGTTCGCCAAGAAAATTGTTGTAGAAATCTTCTTCCGATAGGTTCCATCCTGCGGCTATAGAAGGGAAATTACCATATTTATTCAACGGACCAAACCTTGATGAACCATCGCGACGAAATGAACCGGTTAAAAAATATTTGCTGGCATAGTTATAACTGAAACGGCCGAAATAAGAAAGTAAGGTATTGGTGGCTTTAGCTGTTTTATTCGATCCATCGGTTATTAAAGTTAAAAATCCTGCATCAGCACCTTTATCTGTAATTTCACCAATATTATCATTCTGGAAACCACTCGCAGAAATACGGATGAGATCACTGGTTGTTTTTTGCGCAGAATATCCTCCAAGCACATCAATTTTATGTTTACCAAAGGTTTTATTATAGTTTAGGGTAAACTCACCAAGCTGATCAACCTGACTAAGGGTTTGCGCAATTGCATTCGCCGCTGTTATCGCAGCAGTAGAATAAGGCGGATTATTACCATTACTTAAACTGGTTGGCAGATAAAAATCATATTTCTCATTATAGGTTTGTGTACCTAAATTGGCTTTAAAATCTAATCCTTCCAATATTTTATAAGTAGCGTTGGCATTATAGGTGCTTCTCGCCCCTTTTCTGGTAATTTTTACCTGTTCAACTGTAGCCAAAGGATTCTCTGGGTTTTGGATACCGTATTGAGAGGCTAAAGCCCCCATGCCAAACTGGATCGGATTTCCATTGGCATCCCTTGCCGGCAGATAAGGCAAGTAAATTAAAGCCGACATCATCGGACTTAAATCATAACGTCCTTCCCTCACCTCGCGGTTATCGTTCTGCGTATACGAAATGTTTGCGCCTACACGTAAACGCTCACTCACTTTGCCATCAATATTACCCCTAAAATTGGTTACTTTTTGGTTGGTGTTGGTTACAATACCATCGTTGTTCTGGTAACCGCCGCTTAAAAAGTATTTTACATCCTTAGTACCGCCAGAAAATGAAAGGTTATGGCGTTGAAAGGCTGCATTGCGGTAAAGTTCATCTTGCCAATCGGTATTATAGGCAGCAGGGATAGCCTGTTGTGTACTAAAATTATAAAGATCGGCCGGAATGCTTACACTACTGCCATTACCCACATTGGCAATACGGGTAGTATTGTTATCGCTAAACATGGCATCATTCCAGGTTTTGCCCGAGTTTACCCATAAATCTTTATAGGCATTGTTACGTCCGTCAATTAAAAGCTGTATAAACTGGTTGGCATCCAATAATTTTACTTTTTTAGCCAATTGAGAAATTCCACCCTGAACATCATATTCAAACTTTCCTTTTCCATCTGTACCTCTTTTGGTAGTAATTAACACCACCCCACCCGATGCTCTTGAGCCATAAATGGCTGCAGAAGCCGCATCTTTTAAAATGTCGATGGTTTCGATGTCCTCCGGATTGATGGATACGTTGTTTCCTGCCGGATAACCGTCAATCACGTATAAAGGATCGGAACTGGCATTAATAGAACCGATGCCCCTCACCCTGATTTTGGTACCGGAATATGGTGCACCACTTGTTTGCGATACTTGTACACCGGCAACCTTACCAACCAGGGCCTGGCCAACAGTAGGAGAAGTTAAGTTCATCTCACTGGCCTTAACACTGCTGATGGCCCCAGTTACATCCGATTTTCTAATCTTCTGGTAACCGATAGCCACAACCTCATTTAGGGTATTGCTGCTTTCTTTTAAAGTAACATTAATATTTTGGCGGCCATCAACGGCAACTTCCTGGTTATCGTAACCAATATAAGAAAATACTAAAATTGCACCTTCCTCAACCGAAATGGAGTATTTACCATTGGAATCGGTAACGGTTGTTTTTTTTGTCTTCTTTTCGAAAACACTTACACCAGGTAAAGGTTGTTTATTTTGATCGGTAACTGTTCCGCTTACAGTGGCAAATACTTTATTATGTATGCCCGAAGCAGTTACTTCATGATTAATCGCTATTGCATTGGAATTACAGACGGCCAGTAAACCGATAGGCAAAAGCAATTTCCGGCAAGCACTTTTTATACTTGCGGTTAAAAAAAATGATGTCATCTTTTTGTTCTTAGTAATGGTTTTGAAATATAATTGGGATTTTGTTTTAAGTAGAAGTGTAGATTTTCACATTTACATAGGCTTATCCTTTAAGGTTAACAAGTAATTTTTGAGCGTTCTACAGCGGCAAAAGTAGCGGCGTACTTTTAACAAGATGTATTTATTATGTTAACTCTACACACCGTTTTGAGCTGGCACTTTAAATTAATATTAAGCGATTAGATATATGATAAATCGTTTTAACAACCATCAAAACATAACTTCTTCTTAATGTTTCTTTAATGGCAGGTGTTTAATTTTGTTTCCAAAACTTTTCGATGAAATACCTTTATGCTTTCCTTATGCTCGGCCTGTTCTGCAAAGACTTAGCTGCACAGGATGCACCACAACAGTCTTATCAATTAATTAAGACCAGGAACGAAGTACAATACAAAAATTATTATCTGCTTACACTTTTTCAGCAATTGCCCGAACTGCGTAAAATGCTTAGCACAGATACGGCGTTCAACAACATCTATAAATCAAAAACGGCACAGGTAAATGAAGCGGCGAAAACCTGTAAAACAGAGATTAGCTGTTACACTAAAGCCTTAAAATTTACCGATGAGGAAATAGCCCATATTGGAAACCGTTTGGCGCTGCTTTATACAGAAAATAATCCATTGGGAGATTTGGTAAAAAATCATCTGATCCCCTCAGGCTGCTATGCCATGTTTGCCAAAGAACAGCACAAAACCCTTTTAGTTAAAGCATGGGAACAAGATGCCAATGCAGTAAATTATGCAATTGGCGTTTACGTAGAAGGAAACAAGCCCAATTACCCGAAAATAGATTCGATCAGCTTTACTTTAACAGATAAAACGTTTGCAGAGCTCACATCAGCTAGTGCATTGTTATCCCTGCAGGGCAATAATAAGCTCTTTTTCGAACCTGCCATGTTATTTGCACTGGAAGCTTTAGAATTGAACGAACGCAATGATGCCGCCGATTACGAACCGATGGCTAAAGGCGTAAACCTTGCCACCATTAACCAGATCAAAAAAACGGATTGGAAAAAATATCCTTATAGTGTGATTTTAGTTCCAGGTGCTGGCCCGGAGGAAAAAGATGTTGCGCTCAGCCCTGGCGGAATGATCCGTTGCAGGTTAGCGGCCTTGCAATACCATAAAGGCATGGCACCATTTATCGTGGTTTCGGGCGGCCGCGTTCACCCTTATAAAACCAAGTTCAGTGAAGCATACGAAATGAAGAAGTTTTTAATGGAAACCCTTCAGATACCCGAAAGTGCCATTATTATGGAGCCACATGCCCGCCATACCACCACCAATATGCGTAATTGTGCAAGACTGATGTTCAGGTACGGTATGCCAATAGATAAAGCAGGGATGGTTTGCACTGTAAAATCGCAAAGTTACTACATTACCGATATCTTGCTCGAACGCTGTAAAAAGGAACTCGGCTACTATCCTTATAAAAACGGAAAACGTTTAAGTGATTCCGAATCTGAATTCTACTTAAATACAACATCCTTACAAATTGATTTTGATGAACCTTTAGATCCTTAGTTTATGAAAACATTAAACCCAATTTTAGTCCTGATCGTGATGTTTTTTGTGGCCAGGTACAGCAAAACGGAGGGAAAAATCACGAAAACAGTTACAATCGACTCATTAGGTGCCTGTCAGGGGATTTCTCACCAAAATGGCCGTTATTTTCTTTACGGCGACAGAGAAGTGGGCGTAATGCGCGAATATCAGCTCCGGAAAGACTCGTTGATTTATCAGCACAAGCAATACAAATTCACTGTTAAAGGCGAAAATATCATCAAACATCCCACCGGCATTGCTTTCCACAAGGGCTTGCCCACATTTGTGGGTAATTCGGTAAAACAAAATGCAGAAGGTACCGCTTGGAAAGCGGTAATTAACTGCATCAACTGGCAAGGTTTTTTAAAGACGAAAACATTGGACGGAAATTTGATAAAATCCATTGAAGATGATGCCTGTATCCAGGGTACTCGACCAGAATATGTAAATTATAAAGGGAAGTGGTTCGTAGCAACGGCCGATTATGGCAATAAAGCCAATGAAGTACGATTATACAACCCAATAGCCTTATCAAAAGCTGATAAAACAAGTGAAAAGGGAATTCTCTTTAAAAAATTCACCTGCTCACCATGGGTCCAAAATCTACACTGGATTGCAGATAAAGGTATTTTGGTTTTAATCCAGAACCAAATTGAGGGCCGTAAATGGAGATTAACTTTTCTTAATTTGGAAAAATCGCTTGCCAGCGGGCAGGAATCTGTTATTAAAGTTATAGACACCGATAAACCGGATGAACTGGAAGGTTTTACCTTTACAGATCAGGCCGGCAAAGGGATTGCCGTAAGTTCTTCACGCAAAAACAATGTAAGTTTTATGGATTTTGCGGTTGGCGGGTAGCGTTTGGTGCTAAGCTCAACAATAAATAACATGTCGTCTATCGGTTGGTGTCTCACCGACCGAAAACGGAATTGTTTGTATATTGAAATTAGGAAATGGAGGGCTTGTGGTTCTTGGCGGTTTGCAGTCCCGCTTTCCACTTCAAGTCCGCACTCGTTCCTCGCTTACGGGCTTTGCATTGCAATCGGGTTTATAAGCTACGGGTTGTGCACCCTGCAACCTCACAAATGAAAAACTACCTTAACCTATTAGCCCCGGTTGAAGCGTTACCCTGCAGCAACGAGGTACGAGGAAGCGAAGCGTAAAAGCGGAAGACGGGAAGAAATTTAGTGTGTTTGCAGAAGCCTTCCGCTCCAAAATAAGCTCGCAGTGTCCCATTATTCTATCGGTTGGTGTCTCACCGACCGAAAACGAATTGTTTGTATATTGAAATTAGGAAATGGAGGGCTTGTGGTTCTTGGCGGTTTGCAGTCCCGCTTTCCATTTCAAGTCCGCACTCGTTCCTCGCTTACGGGCTTTGCATTGCAATCGGGTTTAGGAACAATGGGTTATGCACCCCGCAACCTCACAAATGAAAAACTACCTTAACTGCTTAGCCCCGGTTGAAGCGTTACCCTGCAGCGACGAGGCACGAGGAAGCGAAGCGTAAAAGCGAAAGACGGGAGGAAATTTCCTGTTTAGCACAGGTCTTGCGCTCCAAATATAAGCTTATTCTATCGGTTGGTGTCTCACCGACCGAAAACGCAATTGTTTGTATATTGAAATTAGGAAATGGAGGGCTTGTGGTTCTTGGCGGTTTGCAGTCCCGCTTTCCATTTCAAGTCCGCACTCGTTCCTCGCTTACGGGCTTTGCATTGCAATCGGGTTTAGGAACACGGGCTTGTGCACCCCGCAACCTCACAAATGAAAAACTACCTTAACTGCTTAGCCCCGGTTGAAGCGTTACCCTGCAGCGACGAGGCACGAGGAAGCGAAGCGTAAAAGCGAAAGACGGGAGGAAACTTCCTGTTTAGCACAGATCTTGCGCTCCAAATATAAATTTTATTGTGCTTTAACATATATGGCGAAATCATACAATTAAATAGCGCCCCCTTCTTTACTTTCCCTTTACACATCTTCGTCGTATCTTTATTAATCAAAAAAAAGAAGATATATGAATACTGAAAAAGCCATTCTTGCAGGCGGCTGCTTTTGGGGAGTAGAAGAACTGATCCGTCATTACCCTGGCGTTATCTCAACAGTTGTGGGGTACACCGGTGGCGATGTTCCCAATGCCACCTACCGGAACCATGGCACACATGCCGAAGCCATTGAAGTTACTTTTGATCCCACTGTTTTAACCTACCGCAAATTATTGGAATACTTCTTTCAGATCCACGATCCGAGTACGCGCAACAGACAGGGAAATGATGTGGGTACCTCATACCGCTCAGCTATTTTCTACAATAGTGAAGAACAGAAAAACACCGCAAATGCATTAATTGCCGAGTTAGATGCGTCTGGCAAATGGCCTGGCAAAATTGTAACCGAGGTAGTACCTGAAACAGATTTCTGGAATGCTGAAGAAGAACACCAGGATTATTTACAGAAAAACCCTTACGGTTATACCTGCCATTTCGAAAGGCCAGACTGGAAATTATAGATAAGATCGTCATTCGACTAATCCCCGTGGTCTGTGTCCCCACAGACCGCCTAGATTCTTAGAAAAGATTTATCCATTTCGTTGCACTTCAGGAAATGACGATATAGATTCATTTCCATTGTGGAGAAATCCTTGATGTAACGTATAAAAACAAAATGGTCTGTGAGGACACAGACCATGGAAAAAAATTATATAAAGGCAATTTTCTTAATCGAAAATTGCCTTTTTGTTTAAAACATAATCATAACAGATCACTAATCATCATCATCTTTTTTCTTCTTCTCCAAAATCACAAAAGCACTCCGTTTTGGCGCTGGCATTACCGATTGTTCGCCTTTAACCGATTTCCACACCACTTCATTTAAATCTAAATCCGGGGCCGAATCTTCCTTTGCAAAATTGAACAGTTCAGAACGTCTGCTGCTCTCATTCACCGCCACATTCCTGGTATCTAAATCAATAAGCGGCTGAATCACATTATAAGGTGTAAAATCAGGCGTAGCGGTAAAACACTCATACAGCGGCATGGCAGCAGCATCGTACTGGCTCATTGGCGGCAAACCTAAAATAAGTTCCATCGTTCTTAAAAACCCGGAAGTAGAATACATCGTATGAACAGGCGTATGCCTTTTTACGTATGGTCCAACCACATAAGCTGGCGAACGGTGTGCATCAACATGATCTGGCCCATTCTGTGCGTCATCTTCCAAAATAAAAACAACCGACTCTTTCCAGATCGAGCTATGTGATAAATGCTCCAGAATACGGCCTACGGCTAAATCGTTATCGGCAACTGCCGCCTGTGGCGAATATTTACCTTTTTTTTGCCCACTGGTGTGGTCATTAGATATCCTTAAAGTATTAAATTGAGGCACCGCATCTGCTACCAATAACGAATCGAAATCGTGCTGCCAGGCATCTACCCTTACCTGATCCTTAATATCCATATCAAATCCTGGTGACGCAGCACACATATGGCCCTGTAGCGATTTAATATTAGCCTTACCATAATCGCCAAATTCGCCATAACTGCGGTAACTTACTCCTGCCCGCTGACAGTAATCCCAGATAAAACCACCTTTAGGATAAGTAACGGGCCTACCACCTTCGAAGGTGGTGCTTCCGCCACGTGCACCATAACTGGTTGGCCATGTTTTTTCCACAACATCAGTTGCATAGGCAGCCATGCTCCAGTTGTGTCCATCTGCACTTACCTCTGCATCAACATAGAAATTATCGAGTAGTACATAGTTTTCGGCAAAGGCATGCTGGTTAGGCGTAATCTTTCTGCCAAAAAGCGTTAAGCTGGAATCGCCGTTACCTTTTGGCATATCGCCAAGCACCTGATCGTATGTCCTGTTTTCTTTAATGATATAAAAAACATGCTTCATAGGCGATTTTTCTCCCTGCTTACGTGGAATAGGGTTTCCAGCTTCGCCATCGGCAGTTATTGCGCGCTTATCCGTAAAAGGTGTATTGGCATAAACCTGTTTGGTATATAATTTTAACTGCTCGGGTTTTGGTGCATCAATAAAGGATAAAGTGCCTTTAAACAAGCCAGCAATATATTGCAGCCTGCTGTTGGCTGTGCTTCCCATTTGATAACCACTGTTATCTACTTTAGAAATGGGTTGTGGTCCCTTTGGGTTGGCCATAGAAGTATTGCCTTTGCCATTGGTAACCAAAATTTTCGAACCCAAAACCTTAACACTTGTTGGGTACCAGCCCACCGGAATAAAACCCTGGCTTTGGCTTACCCCTGGTTTGCTTACATCAAAAACAGCCAAGCAATTGTTATCGGCATTGGCGATGTACAAAGTTTTCTCATTGGCACTTAAAGCCAGGCCATTGGTGGTAGAACCTGTTAACTGAGTGGCATAAAGCGTGGTGGCAATGGTTTCGATTACCTTGTTATTTACAGTATTGATTACCGAAACCGTATTATCGTTGGCATTGGCTACAAATAAAATATTTCCTTTTTTATTTAGCAGAAGCTCATTCGGATGATCGCCAACGGGAATCTGCTGAATAATGCTTTCTGATTGTAAATCGATAACAGCTACCGCTTTTCCGCCCCAAAGCGAAACATACAGTTTACGCTCGTCGGCAGCCAGGGTACAGCTATAAGCAATGGCAGGAAGCTGTATTTTTTTAACGATCTGCCTTTCAACAGGATTAATAATATACAAACTGCTGTCTTCTTTAGTTACAGTATATAATTTACTGTTATTTTTATTGACCACAATCCCTGCCGGACTTATTTTTCCTTTTGGCCAAACCGGACCAAGTTTAATGGTGTCGCTTTTTACGAACTTATCATTCTGGATATTAAAATCTAAAATCCAATTGTCGTTACCACCTGATGCATAAAGATGTTTTTCATCTTTACTAAAAGCTATCCCGTACCACGATTTGGCCAGCACCTTTTCGTCGATAATCTGTTCGGTTTTAGGATCGATAAGCTGTAGCGACTGCGTACTCTGACCGTTATTGGTAACGGCGAGGTATTTGCCCGATGCACTAAGCTGCATATTTAAGGGCAAATCGCCTAACTGTAACGAATGCCCCGCCGGACTTAATTTCCAACCGTTGGGCAACAAAATTTGCTGGGTGCTTTCGTTTTTGCCAGGCCATTGTGCAAACCCTTTTTGGATGAACAGGAAGCTGAGTAATATAAATATGTATGATTTTTTCATTTTCTTAAGTTAAGGATTGCCGCATTAGCGGTGAAGATTAAAATTAACCAGGGCCCTGATGGTATAGCCATTGCCTGAGGCGACAGAACCGATTTCGCGGATAGCCTCTGATGGGATTACCTGACTACGGGTGGCGTAGAAAACAGGTCCACCAGAAATAGAGAACGAAAGTTTCGAGTGGTTAGGTTCCAGGTTGATTGATGGCCCGATCATTACCTTTGCGCCACCTTCTGCCTCGTCTTGTTCCCAAAAGCCTTCTAAATCTTGCCCTAAGGCTTCGAAGCCAAGGTATAAAACGTTAGAAACGCGATGTTGATATCCAAAACTGCTAATAAAATCAAGCTTATCTCTGGTTCTATTAAAGGCTTTTTCGAAACGAAGATTACCCGCCATTCTCCAATTTGTCTTGTCGAATGAAGCGGTAATCCTGCTAATGGCAGAACCAACACTCGACCAATCTCTGCTTAAACCTAAACCAGCACCTAACCTAAAACCACTTATGCCTTTGCCTCCCACTAAATCTCTAATTACTTCAGCCTGCTGCGCAGATGTTACGCCTCCTGAATTGGCAAAACCGATTGCCGCAGTGGCATACAAGGTAAATCTGCTGCCTAAATAACCTTTAACCCCAAACTGTTGTCCCAAGCCATCGTATCCGAACTGCCCGTTTGTCCGCTCGCCGTAACTTCCGGAATAATGAATATTCCAGCGCGGATTCTCAGCAGTTAATGTATTCAGCGAAAACATAAAGGGTTGAGCAGCATCAGTGCCGGTTTTAACTTCCTGCTTGGTTTCGCCTATTTTCTGTGCAGCACAGTTTAAAATGGTACCTGCAAAAATGAGCATCAAAAATGTTTTTTTCATGGTTATTGTTTAATAGCTAGAATTTCGTTTCATTTAACAATGGCGATCCACTTGCATTTACCTGATAAGTTTGGATCTTATCATTTTCATCTACCTCTACTATCCGGTAACCTTTATAGGCTGTGCCCCAGTTGCCGCCAATATGAGCATCAAAAAAATGCGGCAGCTTATCGGTATAAAATACAGCATCTAAACTATGATCGTGGCCATGAAATACAGCTTTCACGTTGGTATAGCTGTGCAAAAGTTTAAGGGTATCAGGGCACTCAACAAAGGGGCTCTCTGGCACCCAGAAATGTGGCGGGATATGCAATACCACAAACACCGTTTTTAAATCTTTAAACTTATCCAGTTCCTGCTTTAAAAAATCGTTGTTCGGGCACAGATAGGCGCCTTTTGTATCCGAAGTATTGGCCAGAACAAAGCCAACCCCGTTTTTTTCGAAAGAAAAGTTATCCTCATAACCAAAAACCGATTTCCAGAGTGGGGTATCTGCATGGTCATGGTTGCCCGGTACGGCATAAAAAGGAACCTTTAAACGGTCGTAATAATCCTTTTTTACTTCTTTCAGTAATTCAGGCCTGTCATGCACCAGATCGCCGTTGATAATTACAAAGTTTAATGGATTTTTATCGTGCGATTCATTTAACCACTTTACAATATTCTCATGGTGCAGTTTGTAATCTGTTCCAGGCTGACCATAATGTCCATCTGATGCAATGGCGAAACGCAATTTAGGTACTTTGCCCAATCTGGCAGGCGCAGTGTGTTCTTCAGCAAATGAAGGGAGAACTGGTGATAAACCTGCCACTACTGCAGCAGCTAAGCCACTTTTTAGAAAAAACCGTCTGTTAGACATAATATTAAATAAATATGTTTTGTTTCAACTGGCAAAATTCGGCCAGTCAGGCTTCTTAAACATAAATTTAATGTTATGATTAGGTTAATGGAACCTTATCTGTGTATCAATTTTATAACAGAAAGATTTAACGATTGCTATGTTGAGATCATTTAACTACAGTATCATGAGTCTTCAACAAGCTCAGACTGACAGTTAAAAAAGGATTTATTTTTTTGTAAAATACAAAAGCATATGTTATCCTGAGCCTGTCGAAGGACCATTAATAGATCATTTAAGAAGTTCTTCCTGTAGTAAACCCTAAAGAATAATAACCGCCTGCTTTATGACCATACAGGCTTATTCCCCGGTCTGTGTCCTCACAGAACGGAAAGCAAATAATTTCTGCCTATTGAATACTTGATAAAAGCCAACTGGAAGGTCTGTGAGGACACAGCCCCTGGATTAGGCTATAGAATAACAATCGCTTGTTTCACCATTAAATATCCCGCAAGTGCAAATAAAAATATGGCGATAGATTTATTGATAATCAGGCTGCTAAGGGCAAATTTTTCTTGGATGTAAGTGGCGAAGTGTGCATATAAATATAAGGCAAGCGTAGAACCAACGCCCGAGCCCAGACTAAAAATCACTAATGAGAGGTAATCCGTCTCAATCCATTGGTGTAAAATTACATAATTGCCAAAAAACAACCAGAATGGAATCTGGACGGGGTTTAACACCCCTAAAATTAATCCATACAAAACACTTCCACTGCGTTTATCCTCTTTCGCATTACTGGTTTTAGGTACTTTTTTGCGGTTTTTCCAGGTAATGGTTCCCATTACCAAAAACATCACAATCATAAAACAATCCACCAGAGTACTTAAGCGAACTTCACTTACAGCCTCATTCGGATTAATATCACTCATGGCCCAGCGGGCAAAGCGCATCATACCGAAGGTAAAAAACACTTCTACACAAGAGAAGGAAAGAATAAAGTACCAAACCTGCCGCATACCCTTGTTAATGGCAAGCTGTGCAACAGTGAGATTAATGTTACCGGGAGGAATATACCCCATGGCATTGAGAATGATGCCGATGAAAAACGTTAGAAAAAGCATTGCCGAAATTATGGATTTAAATTTAAATGCGATGCTAAATATTTTCCAGTGTACGATTTTTCAACCTTAACCAAATCTTCGGGTATACCCTCAAACACCACATTACCGCCACCATCGCCACCTTCAGGACCAATATCGATCACCCAATCGGCGCATTTAATCATATCCATATTGTGTTCAATCACCAAAATGGTATTACCCTGCTCTATCAGTGTATTTAATGCTTTCAAGAGTTTTTTAATATCGTGGAAGTGCAAACCAGTGGTGGGCTCATCAAAAATAAACAGCGTTTTATTGGCATTGTTACCCTTAATCAAGAACGAAGCCAGTTTGATCCGCTGCGCCTCACCACCCGATAAGGTATTAGAAGATTGGCCTAAATGCACATAGCCCAAACCAACATCAACCAAAGGATTTAATTTATTGAGTATCTTCTGCTCATCCTTAAAAAACTCAACCGCTTCGTCGATGGTCATATCCAAAATCTCGGATACGTTTTTCTCTTTATAGGTTACATCTAAAACCTGTTGTTTAAACCGCTTACCGTTACAGGCCTCGCAAGGCAGGTAAATATCGGCCATAAACTGCATTTCAATCTTTACCTCGCCCTCACCCTGGCAAACATCGCAACGGCCACCTTCTACGTTGAAAGAGAAAGCAGCAGGTTTTAAGCCAGCAGCTTTTGCAGCAGCCAAACCCGAAAACAGTGCCCGGATATCATCCCAGGCTTTAACATAAGTAACCGGATTAGAACGGCTCGAACGGCCAATCGGATTCTGATCGACCAATTCTACTGCACTGACCAGATCATAATTGCCAAAAATACCATCATAAGCACCAGTTTGTTCACCAGCATAGTTTCCTATTGCTTTTTGCAATGCCGGGTATAAAATCTTTTTAACCAAGCTTGTTTTACCCGAACCCGAAACCCCACTTACTGCGGTAAATACCCCTAGCGGAAATTTAACATCAATATTTTGCAGGTTGTTTTCTCTTGCACCTTTAATCAGAATATGGTCTTTCCATTTCCGTCGTTTATCCGGGATGGCAATTTTTTCTAATCCCGATAGGTACCGGCCAGTTAAACTATTTTTATCTTTTAGAATCTCCTCATAATTACCACTAAAAACCAAATTACCTCCATGGGTACCTGCCTCGGGGCCAATATCGATAATATGATCGGCTGCGCGCATCATTTCTTCTTCGTGCTCTACCACCAAAACGGTATTGCCCACATTACGGAGCGAAATCAACACTTCGATCAGTTTGTTCGTATCACGTGGGTGCAAACCAATACTCGGTTCGTCCAAAACGTAAATAGAGCCCACCAAACTACTTCCCAACGAAGTTGCCAGGTTAATCCTTTGCGATTCTCCACCAGAAAGGGTATTCGATAAACGGTTCAAGGTAAGGTAACCTAAACCTACATTGTTTAAATAAAGAAAGCGGTTATCAATCTCTGCCAGCAAACGTTTGGCAATTTTGGTATCGTTGGTATTTAATTTTAGCTCTTTAAAAAAAACCAGGGCTTTGGCCAAAGGCATCAGCACCACATCAATAATCGATTTTTCAGCAATCTTTACGTAAGATGCATCTTTACGTAAACGCGAACCTTTACAATCAGGACAAGTAGTTTTACCCCGGTAACGTGATAACATTACGCGGTACTGAATTTTATAGGTCTGCTCTTCCAGCTCTTTGAAAAAAGCATCTAAACCTGCAAAGTATTTATTTCCGGTCCAAAGTAACTGCTGTTCTGTTTCTGTTAGCGCACTGTAAGGCCGGTGGATCGGGAATTCGAATTTCGGGGCAGCTTTAATAAAATTCTGCAACCATACATTCATTTTTTCGCCGCGCCAGGGCGCAATAGCATTATCGTAAATACTTTTGCTCTTATCAGGAATAACCAGGTCTTCATCAATACCGATTACGTTTCCATAACCTTCGCAGCGTTTACAGGCGCCGTAAGGATTGTTAAAAGAGAAAAAATTTGGCGTAGGTTCTTCGAATTTTATTCCATCCAGTTCAAAACGGTCGCTAAAATGTTTCGTTTTACCCTGAGCCTCTACATAACAGTCACCTTTACCTTCAAAAAAAGCGGTCTGTGCAGAATCGGCCAGTCTACTTAATGTTTCTTCTTCCTGGTTGGTTACAATACGGTCGATCAGGATCTGAACGGTTTTATCATCTGTCAGTTCTGCATCTTTAAAATCAGCATCGTCTAAAACCGTTTCTATCTTTTCTATTTTATCGTTGATCAGCACACGTAAAAATCCTTTCTGTAATAAAATAGCCAGTTCTTCTTTAATCGTACGGTTGTTATGCGGATATAAGGGGCAAAAAATCGTTACTGTTGTATCCTCGGGCATGGCATTTACGTAATCTACCACCGTGCTTACCGAATCCTTTTTCACTTCTTTGCCCGAAACAGGCGAAATGGTTTTCCCTATGCGCGAGAAAAGCAGTTTCAGATAATCGTAAATTTCAGTAGAGGTACCAACGGTAGAGCGTGGATTGGAAGTAATAACCTTTTGTTCTATGGCAATTGCCGGAGCAATACCTTTAATATAATCAACATCAGGTTTATTCATCCTGCCCATAAACTGACGGGCGTACGATGATAAACTTTCTACATATCGGCGTTGCCCCTCGGCATATAAAGTATCAAATGCAAGCGAAGATTTCCCCGAACCAGACATACCCGTTACCACCACAAGTTTATTCTTTGGAATGGCAACATCGATGTTTTTTAAGTTGTGCACACGGGCACCTTTTATGATAATATTTTTATGTGGATCTTTTTCGGCCTCTTTTTTGCTCATGTATGGTAACGAATATAAATATATAACCCCATAATGTTGTTAGGGTTTTAAGAACATACAAAAATAGGGTACTGAGACGGTTAATTTATTTTTTAACATTTTATTTTTTGTTTTTTGATAAAAAAATAACTTTCTTTGAACATTAACAACCTCAAAACCAAACTAACACATATCAAAAAACATAGGAGAGCAGCTATAGAAATTAAACATCTACAAATTAATTTTTAGCAAATAGTACGGGATTTAGTGTAGGTAAACCTATGAATTTACAATCATATAATGATCAGGACCTGGTAAAGGTATATATTACCGGGAACGAGAATGGATTGCAGGAACTTTTAAGAAGACATAAAAGTAAAATTTATACCTCTATCTACTTATTGGTGAAAGACCAATATCTGGCGGAGGATATTTTTCAGGATGCTTTTATAAAAGTAATTAATACCCTGCGATCAGGAAGATATAACGAAGAAGGCAAGTTTTTGCCTTGGGTAATGCGTATTGCGCATAACCTGGTTATCGATTATTTCAGAAAAGAAAAGAGAACACCCATCATTACCAGTGCTGATGGCATGGATGTATTCAATATGCTACACTTTTATGATGAGAGCGCAGAAGATAAAATGCTTCGCGATCAAACCCATAAAGATTTAAAAGCAATGATCCATTTATTGCCTGATGAGCAAAAAGAAGTGCTCCTCATGCGTCATTACGCAGATTTAAGCTTTAAAGAAATAGCAGATTTAACTGATGTAAGCATTAATACAGCTTTGGGCCGTATGCGTTATGCCCTCAGTAATTTGCGCAAAATGCTTAAAACAAAAGAGATGACCTATAAAGGGTAGCATAAATGTTACATATTTTTTTTTAGGGCTTGAAATAAAGCATCTGAACTATCGTTAAGTTAATAAAACTTATCACATTTAGTTGCTTATGACAAAAACCTCTACATCAAAAAACAATGTAAATTTATCTACACCCAACATGTTTCAGCCTAAAACTGATATTGAATCGGACGCAGAAATCGACTTATTTTATGATCAAATAAAAGGTAAGTTGGATAGGCTGGCTAAAAATCCTCAAGATGAAACCATCAACAAGATTTTAGCTTACAGCCGAACAAAATAGTAAATTTTACATGAGCAAAAAAGCTTGTTCCACAGGGTGGGGCAAGCTTTTTTTTTGAAAAATCAAAAAAATAAGATGGAGGATCTAGGGACGTATAAAAACAATCGGATTTAGGTGATCAGGAAATGAGCGGTCTGTGGTTCTTGGCATTTTGTAGCCCCGCTTTCACTTATAGTCCTCGCTGCGCTCCGGGCTATTCCGCTCAATCTGGTTTAGAAACAAGGGGTTGTGCACCCTGCAACCCCACAAATAAAATACCGCACTGGCCATCTAGCCCCGGTTGAAGCGTCTACCCTGCAACGACGAGGTACGAGGAAGCGAAGCGTAAAAGCGCAAAACGGGAAGAAATTTATTCTTTAGTACAGGCCTTGCGCTCCAAATCAAAAAAATAAGATGGAGGATCTAGGGACGTATAAAAACAATCGAATTTAGGTGATCAGGAAATGAGCGGTCTGTGGTTCTTGGCATTTTGTAGCCCCGCTTTCGCTTATAGTCCTCGCTGCGCTCCGGACTATTCCGCTCAATCTGGTTTAGAAACAAGGGTTTGTGCACCCTGCAACCCCACAAATAAAATACCGCACTGGCCATCTAGCCCCGGTTGAAGTGTCTACCCTGCAGCGACGAGGTACGAGGAAGCGAAGCGTAAAAGCGTAAAACGGGAAGAAATTTATTCTTTAGTACAGGCCTTGCGCTCCAAATCAAAAAAATAAGATGGAGGATCTAGGGACGTATAAAAACAATCGGATTTAGGTGATCAGGAAATGAGCGGTCTGTGGTTCTTGGCATTTTGTAGCCCCGCTTTCGCTTATAGTCCTCGCTGCGCTCCGGGCTATTCCGCTCAATCTGGTTTAGAAACAAGGGTTTGTGCACCCTGCAACCCCACAAATAAAATACCGCACTGGCCATCTAGCCCCGGTTGAAGCGTCTACCCTGCAGCGACGAGGTACGAGGAAGCGAAGCGTAAAAGCGTAAAACGGGAAGAAATTTATTCTTTAGTACAGGCCTTGCGCTCCAAATGCGAAAAGTATCTTAGTATAACCTGAATCCGATTGTATTTCGTCAATTGCGAGGAACGGCGAAGCAATTTCTTTCGGCTGGCCTGTAAACACAAAACAATCGAATTTAAGTGATTAGGAAATGAAGAAATTTAGCAGTGAATCATCCTATCACATATTCCACATTATATGCCACCCCCACATTTTCCCTCACCTATAAATGGCCTAATTTTTACAATCCCCTACCAAAAAAAGCCTTACCTTTGCATAGTGTAATTTTAACACTAAGGGTACTATGAACAAGAATTTACTTCCACTCACTTTAGGCGGTTTAGGCATCGGGATTACAGAATTTGTGATGATGGGCTTATTGCCCGATATCTCAAAAGATTTAGCCGTAACCATCCCGCAGGCTGGACATTTAATTTCAGCCTATGCACTGGGTGTGGTAATCGGCGCCCCTTTGTTGATTATGATTGCAGGTAAATACCCGCCAAAAATGATATTGATTGCTTTGATGGTTATGTTTACGGTTTTCAATGCTTTCTCTGCTTTTGCTCCAACTTTTAATACCCTGTTTATTGCCCGATTGCTTTCGGGCTTACCACATGGCGCATTTTTTGGCGTAGGATCGGTAGTGGCCAGCAGAATAGCCGAAAAAGGGAAAGCAGCTCAAGCCGTATCGCTCATGTTTATGGGCTTAACCATTGCCAATATTGTAGGCGTACCATTGGGTACCTTTATTGGCCATAACTTTTCTTGGCGCATATCTTTTGCTGTTGTCGTACTTGTTGGCCTGGTTACTTTGTTAAGTTTAAAATTATGGCTACCAGCTTTAGAAGCCACAAAAAACCGCGATTTAAAAGCCGAATTAAGTTTCTTCAAAAAAAGAGAAGCATGGATCATTATTTTCATGATCTCTATCGGAACGGGTGGATTATTTACCTGGTACAGTTATATTGCCCCATTAATGACAGATGTTGCCGGTTTCTCGCCAAATGCTGTAACTTATATATTAATGCTGGCTGGTTTAGGCATGATGTTCGGTAATTATATTGGTGGGCGTTTGGCCGATAAATTCTCTCCGGCAAAAGCATCTGCAGCATTATTGCTCACCATGGTTGTTACCCTAACCATTGTGCACTTCGTATCCGCAAGTCAGCCATTAGCTTTAATTATGACTTTTGTTACCGGTGCAGTTGCTTTCTCATTGGCCGCCCCTATCCAGATGTTAATGATCCAGAGTGCTAAAGGCTCCGAAATGTTAGCCGCTTCAGCAAGTCAGGCCAGTTTTAATATCGGCAATGCGCTCGGTGCTTTCTTCGGCGGCCTTCCGTTAGTATATGGCTTCGATTATACCTCGCCGGCTTACGTTGGCGCAGCAATGGCTCTGGTAGGCGCATTTTTTGCATTCTGGCTGATCAAAAGTAATCAGGGCGTAACGGAACAGGTTAAAGTTCCAGCTACCTCTTTTCACTAATTCCTTTTTATTCTGTTTGGAAAACAAAGGTTAGTGCAAGCAAAAATTTCAGCCCTGCTGTACACTATAGCCTCGCAGAAAAAGCTCGGGCTACCGTTCCCATCAGGTTTACAATGAAAGGCTGTGCCGTTAATTAAAAACCCAGCACACAATTTTCGAATGAGTGAAAATTACGCTGCCTCGCCCATTCTCTTCAACAACCTTAAATGAGATTTTATCCCTCCGAAATAACTGGTACAATTGGGTGTTATGCCGCTTTCGTTTAACATTTCGTACAATATTTTACTGATCTGCGGATAATACACATGATGATAGTGCGGAAATAAATGATGGGCGATATGATTGTTAAAGCCACCCAAAATAAAGTTTGCCGTTTTACTAAAAGGATGCATATCGTTCGAACTTTTTACCTGGTTCATCAGCCACGAAGCATTGATGTAACCCTGCGCATCTGTTTTCGGATACTGCGTTTCCTCTACATGGTGCGTCATAAAAAATGTAAACAATAAAAACAACGATTGGCTTAAATGCATCATCAAAAAGCCAAGCACTATCACATACCACTGCTGGCCCGAAAAAAATATGGGCAGCACCAGCAATAAACTGATATAAGTAATTTTCTGAAGTACAAAAGACAGATAATACTTAAAACTCTTTTTAACCGAAAAGCCATCATTGCCAAAAAGAATCACAAAATCTTTAATAAAAATCCAGAACAGCGAATAGGTCGTATAAGCCAATGGCGCATACAGGTGCTGGTAAGCATGAAACCAATACTGTTTACTATCGGGTACTACGCGGATCAGCTTCGAAATTTTAAGGTCTGAATCATAATCTTCTACATTTGGTGCATAATGATGTGAGTTAACATGCCGCAGTTTCCATGCTTCAGCATGTGCACCCACCAATGTGTAAATAGCCACAAAACAGATATGGTTAAGCCGCTTGCTTTTAAAAATGGTATTGTGCGAAAAATCGTGCGAAAAGTTAAAGGCAAAGAGCAATGAGATAAAACCATAGCCCATAAAACAGCCTATAAAACCAATTGGATTAACAATACGGTACAAAGCTAAATAGGCCAAGAGAGTGAGCGAGAAATATACAACGAATTTAGCCGCAATTATCCTTATAAAAGCAGATTTATCGATTACCAGCTCTTGCGCTACACGCTTGTATATTGCTTTTAGCAACTGACTATCAGCCGCTACATGAATATGTTTATCCTTCATATGGCATCGGGATTAAGTGCTCACTTCTGCCCATTATTTTCAAAAACCTAAAATGTGAGGCTAAAGATTCGCCGTATGACATTTCCATATAAGTAAGCTTGTGCTTTTTAGCCAGCGCTTTAAAAATTGGAATAATATCAAGGTAATGCACATGGCAAACGTTCGGAAGCAAGTGATGCACCGCATGGGCATTAAAACCACCCAATGTCCAGTTTAGAAATTTACTTTCAGCATGATAATCTATAGAAGTAAGAAACTGCAGTTTCGGCCAGCTCATATTCAATTTATGATCTTTATCAGGCATCGGATGAGATACATAATCTGATAAGTGTGCAACACCTAACACCGATACAAGCAGCAGCGAAATAATAAAATGGTTCAACAGGAAAGCCATCAGCACTACTGCCCAACCGAAAGGCAACAGATAAATAGGCAAAACGATCATATAACCTATATACAAGAGTTTATATACGACCAGCTTTATGGCTTCAATGCGGGGAATCACCACTTTAATGGTACGACTCGATAAATTGAACAACATCAGGGCTTCCCTAAAAAAGAACCAGTTAATAGAATAAAAGAGGTACAAAAACGGCGCATAAATAAACTGATACCGGTGGTACCTTTTTAAAGGTTGCGATTCAGTCATCCTAAACAGCGGGTTATTGAGCACATCAATATCACTACCTTCTATATTGGTATATAAATGGTGAGATTCGTTGTGGTTCTTACCCCATACATAAGCATTATTGCCCAGCAGATTAAAACTCAACGAAAACAGCAACTGGTTCCAAAATTTACTTTTAACCGCTACACCATGGGCAGCATCGTGCGAAACATTAAAAGCAGTGAACAAAACCGAAAGCCCCATCAGCAGGTAAAAAGCGTAAAATGCAAATACAGAATCGCTGGTGATCATTAAGGCGTAAAACAGGATGTCTAAACCGAAGTAAAGGAAGATCTTGAAAAACATTTTTGCGTTTCCCGTCTTTCTCTTTCCGCTTTGAATAAAATATTGTTCTATCTGCTTGTTCAATTCTTTGTAGAATTCGGAGCCCTCATCTTTTATAAATCTTAATTTGTTCATGTCGTTATTTATTTAATCCTTTTAAAATGATAAGCAGAATCGTAAGAAACACCTACCCCGATAAACAATAAAAGTGCACCTGAACTGTCATAGGCATGATTTAAGATAAGCCCCCCGTCGCTAGCAAGTCCTATTCGCGTCTTCTCACTTTTTGACCCACCTAAAATGTAGGGTACTCCGTGAAATTCAACATATTTATTTCCCAAAAGCAGTAAACCTCTTGACTGCAGCTTGGCAGATAAGGTTATACTGTCTACGATTATGCTGTCCTTTTTAAAATTAAAACTGATCTGGTTATTATCCATCACCCTTACATCTACGGTCAGATTTTCAGAAGCTTTAAAATCGATTTTTTGCTTGCTGATATAGTGATGGAAGCGCTCGATTATCGGTTGATAACGGAGTGTTTCGGCTATTCCATTCTTTTTATAAGCTAAATCAGGAAATAACTGGTAGGTACCCGAAAGTTTTGACACCTGGCCTTCATTCAGCTTAACCTTGTGGCGCCTGATAGGCCTGTCAGAAAAAGAAGCGCAGCCCGAAAACAATAGACAGAAAGAAATAATACAAATAAGCCACTTAAAGTAGTGGATTTTATTATTCAGCCTACTACCGTTGGCATAAGGTTGAATTGAAGTTGAGATAAGCACATTCATTTTGATGCATTTTAAATTTGTTTATCAAATCTAAAACACTCCACAATGCGCTATTAACCCCAAAGATTACACATTATTAAAAAATTAATCTTAAAGGTAATTTATACTTCCTAAACATAATTATAAATTATATTTATTAAATTAACACCCAACAATAATCCATCGGATTATTAAAAATGGCAAGATTTCATTTATAAATTAATCTTTATGGATAATCAGCAAGCATTATTTTTTCAGGCCATCAGAGCGGCCCTGCCCGAATACCAGAACCTGGCGCTGAGTGTAGCAGAAGAATTAGGAATAAGTACCAATGAGGCCTATAAGAAAATCAGGGGGGATAGCAACCTTACTTTCCAGCAGATCATCAAGCTTTCCGATTGTTTTGATGTCCCGTTTCTGTACAGCCCGAAACAATCGTTATCGGTTACTTTTAGCTATTTAAGTGTAAATGAAGATTTAGATATGATTGGCTATCTCCGGAATTTACTGGACAATATAAAAGCCATCAAGAACAGCAACAAGAAACACATCACCATTACTACTGACGATATTCCTTTATTTCATTTTTTCAAGTATCCTGAACTCACCAGTTTTAAACTGTTCTTTTGGGCAAATAGCGCAAACAACCTGGAAATGCCGTTCAGCTCTTCTTTCTTATCCGATGAGATTATTAAAATTTCGCAAGAGCTGCATGCCACTTATCTGGAAATACCAAGCACCGAAATATGGTCTAAAGACACCGTAACAGGTACACTCGAACAGATCAGGTATGCATTCGAAGCCGGGCACCTTACCGATACCGAACTGGCCGTAAAAATTGTAGAGCAGGTAAGGTATTGCCTCACCGATATGAATATGTACGCCATTAGCAGCAAAAAAACCATCGACCCCAATCATACCTTTAACTGGTACAATTGCGATGTATTGGGAAGCATCGCTTACCTGGTCGATTTTAAAGACCGCATGGCCTGCTACAACAGGTTTAATACTTTTAATTACTTAAGAACCGAAGACCAGGCTTATTGCAAACAAACCAAACAATGGATGCAGGGCCTGATTATGAAATCAGTTTCTTTTAGCGGTCAGGGTGAAAAGCACCGCAATAAATACCTGTATAATGCCTTTGCCGAATGCGACAAGTTGTTGAGGGAGATCACCAATGGTTAGCTTAATAATTAAGCGTTAAGCCTGCGCCAAAACCCATATCGCTATCATAGTGCGCAGAAATACCCATGTATTTTGTGGTAATAAATTTAAGTCCGCCCATAAATTCTTTATCGCTGTTTACCATAAAACTAGCCCTTAATCGCTTAGAAATCGGTATATCTTCGCGCATTAACTGTAAACGCACATTACCATCGTGGTACACTTCTGCCTGCGCTATTACTAACATGGGCAAAGTATAGGCAAGCCCTACACTAAACATACTTCTTTTATCCTTTGTGCTTTTCTGGCCAAAAATATTGCTTTCAGGTTCGCCAGCTTCCATTTTCCGGTAGCGCCAATCAAAACCCACAAAAGGCATTAGCCACTGCATCCTGTCTATATACCGGCCAATATGAGTTTCGGTTTCAAAGCCGTGCATTTTATTATAACCTAAGCGCCACTCGGTTCCAATACTCCAACGTGTATTGGCCAACATGGCCATACCGTCGTTTCCATTGCTGGCAAAATCATTTTCGGCCATAAAATGAAACATCCTATCATCGGCAAAAAGTTTTCGCTGTGCCAGTTTAGGGTTTGGGATTTCGGGATTTAGCGGCGAGTTTTCATAGCTGAAAATTTTACCCATCCCACTCATCATGTGGTACAAAATATGGCAGTGAAAAAACCAGTCGCCACTTTCAGAGGCACTGAACTCAATCGTATCACGCTCCATGGGCATAATATCGAGTACATTTTTTAAAGGAGCATAATCCCCCTGGCCGTTAATTACCCTAAAATCGTGCCCATGCAGGTGCATAGGGTGGCGCATCATACTGTTGTTATATAAAATGATCCGCAGGTTTTCGCCCTTTTTGATGAGGATTTTATCTTCCTCAGAGATGGTTTTATTATCTAAAGTCCACACATAACGGTTCATGTTGCCCGTTAACTGAAACTCCATTTCACGGGTTGGGGCTTTAGGCAAAACCGTTTTTTCGGGCGAGCGCAACATATCGTAATTTAATGTTTTGATGGGGCCCTTCATGTTATGGTTATTCCCCATTTTATGGTCTTTATGGGCATCAGCAACTACAGTATCTGCTCCCGCATCATCCAGCTCAGCATACATTACGGTATTCATATCCATCACCTGATTCTGCATTTTCATGCCTTCCATCTGCACCAGATTACCGTTCATATCCATCATTTCGTTCATCATTTTCATGCCCTCGAAATATTTCAATTTGGGCAATTTTTGAGCCGGCACTTTTTGTCCACTACCCAGCCATAATGAAGCCGATTTGGTTCGGTCTTCAGGTGTTACCAAAAACTCGTAACTTTTATTTTCGGGGATGGTTACCATTACATCATAGGTTTCGGAAACGGCAATAATCAGCCTGTCTACTTCTACAGGCGTTACATCGTTACCATCATTGGCCACTACCATTATTTTACCACCAGCATAAGTGAGCCAGAAATAGGTCGATGCCCCTCCGTTAGCAATACGCAACCTTACCTTATCACCTGCTTTAAGGTGGTTTGGCACCTGATATTGATTTTTTCCGTTTACTAAAAATGCTTCATAATACACATCACTCACATCCATGGCAGTCATCCGTTTCAGTTCGTTGGTGAGCTTGGTCTTAAAGTGTCCGCTTTTTATGGCTTCAGCATAACTTTGTGTTGTACCTTTTTTTATGGCGAACCAATCATTGGCATTGTGCAATCGCCTGTCCACCTCGTGGGGCATCATATTTGTCCATTCACTTAAAACAACAGGTACAGTAGGTATAGCGGGCTCTTTTCTTTTATTTAAGATCATTGCGCCGTACATCCCAATCTGCTCCTGCAGGCCCGAATGGCTATGGTACCAATGGGTACCGTTCTGTATAATAGGGAAACGGTAAACATGGGTTTTGTTGGGTTCAATAGGCATTTGCGTTAAATACGGAACACCATCATACCGATTAGGCAAAAATAGCCCATGCCAATGCAATGAAGTTGATTCTTTTAGCCTATTGTGCACATATATTTCTGCTGTATCGCCCTCGGTAAAGGTTAGCGTTGGCATAGGTATCTGCCCGTTAACCGCAATGGCTCTTTTAGCTTTCCCGCCAAAAGTTACCGTTGTATCGGCAATGTACAAATCATAACGTACCACCCTTGGTGGCTTGTTGTTACTTAAAGTTTCTACATCGTTACCTTTTTGGGGGGCTTTTTTAGGGTCGGCTGCTTTTACCTCGTTGTGCTGATGTTGGCCAAAAGCAAAACTACTGAGCAAAATACTAAGGCAACAAACTAAAATAAACTTCATTTTGTGGCTTGTGTTTTTATTTAAGCACTTCGGCAACCTTACCACAAGTTAACATTTTATTCCCATAATATGGGTTTTTTATTGCCTCGCCTTCGCTTAACCAATAGCTTTTTTTCATGGGGCAATAAGCGTAATAAACAGGCTTATCATTCAGTTTTACAGCTTTTACCAAAGCATAAAAATCGGTTGATAAAGAAGTAAAATGATCTCTTTGGTGTTCTATATCTTTACTCTCGGCAATGTGCTCGGCATCAAATAATATTTTATCGCGCAACACTTTCGAAGCATTGGTTTTTTCGTTGGCTTTTATCGCATTAATGAATGCAGTAGCCTTGGTACCAGCTACACCTGCATTGCTGCCAACTAAGGCATCTTTAACTTCGTAATAAGCTTGTAGTGGGCTAACCGCTGCTGCTTTTTCCTGAGCTGATAAACCGCCAGCCATCATTAGTACAATAACCTGGATTGCACATAATTTAAATAAGGTCTTCATTTTGTGTTTAAATTTTAAACAAAGCTAGCGGTATGGCCTTTCCTGATGTTATACTTTTACCGAAAATGTTTATATAATTATAGCCTTACCATCGGGCCACGGGTTTGGCGTTAAGCCATTAGCAGTTAAACGGATTAAAACAGTTATAAAGGTATTTCTACACGAGCAGTTACTTACGATATCTTTTTTTGTTTTTGGAAATGGACGTCCAGTAATTCTCCGGGAGCAGCAGTCCCGTTATCCGCTTTATCCCGATAGAAACCTGCGAAACAAGCAAGCACACCAAAGTATAACATAAACACGTGCTTAAATCGGAATGCACGCGCCTACCGGGTTTATTTAACAAAGGTTGCTGCAAAAACGGCGAAACGCTTTAGTAATATCCCACGCTCAACCAATATCTATCAGATCGGGTTTAGAAAACAAGGGATTATGCCGCCTGCAACCCTAAAAATGAAATACTGTATTGCCCACCTAGCCCTGGTTGCAGCGTTACCATGCAGCAACGAGGTACGAGGCAGCGAAGCGTAAAAGCGCAAAACGGGAAAGAACTTTTTGTTCTGCACAAGTATTGCGCTTCAAGTGATGTTTGTGTTTTAGGGTTAGGAAATGTGTAGCCTGTGGTGCTTGGAGGGCGACAGCCCCGCTTTACGCTTTACTCCGTTGCACTCCGTGTTCGCTGCAATCGGGTTTAGAAACAAAGGTTTTGCGCCCTGCAACCCAACAAATGAAATACTGTATTGCCCACCTAGCCCTGGTTGAAGCGTTACCCTGCAGCAACGAGGTACGAGGCAGCGAAGCGTAAAAGCGCAAAACGGGAAAGAACTTTTTGTTCTGCACAAGTATTGCGCTTCAAGTGATGTTTGTGTTTTAGGGTTAGGAAATGTGTAGCCTGTGGTGCTTGGAGGGCGACAGCCCCGCTTTACGCTTTTCTCCGTTGCACTCCGTGTTCGCTGCAATCGGGTTTAGAAACAAAGGTTTTTGCGCCCTGCAACCCAACAAATGAAATACTATTGTGGCCACCTAGCCCCGGTTGAAGCGTTACCCTGCAGCAACGAGGTACGAGGCAGCGAAGCGTAAAGCGAAAGACGGGAGGAAACTTCCTGTTTAGCACAGATCTTGCGCTCCAAATATAAGCTTATTCTATCGGTTGGTGTCTCACCGACCGAAAACGCAATTGTTTGTATATTGAAATTAGGAAATGGAGGGCTTGTGGTTCTTGGCGGTTTGCAGTCCCGCTTTCCATTTCAAGTCCGCACTCGTTCCTCGCTTACGGGCTTTGCATTGCAATCGGGTTTAGAAAACAAAGGTTTTGCGCCCTGCAACCCAACAAATGAAACACTGTATTGCCCACCTAGCCCTGGTTGCAGCGTTACCCTGCAGCAACGAGGTACGAGGCAGCGAAGCGTAAAAGCGGAAAACAGGAAAAAACCTTAATCTTAGCACCAAATTGCGCTCCCAATCTTGGACTGATTAATATCTTTACTTTACCCTTCAAATCCGGTCAGAGCTGAAAGGTTCCTATATAATTCATAGCGACAAATTACAGTTTATCTCCCGGTTCTTCTGTTCTACATGCTCTTCTTCCAATTAAGCAGTTACATTTTCTATCTTTAACCTATATTTGCACATGCTTAAAAAAGAACGCTACAAACTTTTTGTAGAACATTTTTCGGCCAAGCAGCCTGATGCAGAAACCGAGTTACATTATAATAATCCTTATCAGCTTTTAGTGGCGGTAATTCTTTCTGCTCAGTGCACCGATAAAAGGGTAAATATGGTAACCCCTGCACTTTTTCAGCGCTTTCCTAATGCTAAAGCTTTAGCCGAAGCTACACCTGATATTGTTTTCGACTATATCAGAAGTATCAGTTACCCCAATAATAAGGCAAAACACCTGGTGGGGATGGCCAATATTTTGCTTAACGAATTTAACGATGTGGTACCTTCGGGGATTGATGACTTACAGAAAATGCCAGGTGTGGGCCGTAAAACCGCTAATGTAATTGCCTCAGTAATTTACAATGCACCAGCAATGGCGGTTGATACCCATGTTTTCCGTGTGGCCAACCGTTTAGGACTAACCAATGGCAAAACCCCATTGGCGGTTGAAAAGGATTTAGTGAAAAACCTTCCTGAACACGATATCCACATTGCACACCACTGGCTTATTCTGCACGGACGTTATGTTTGTGTAGCCAGAAGCCCCAAATGCGACGTTTGTGAAATTACCTATATGTGCAGGTACTTCGAACGTTTAACCGCCCAAAACGAAAGAGATAAACTAAAAGCTTAAAAAATTATTTTTACTTTACTATTGACATTAGCTAAAAAACATTTACCTTAGCTAAATATATTAGTATTATAAATATCAACATTTAAGCATATTAGCCGATAAACGATTATATTTACGCAATCAATGAAAAAAGAAATGAGCACTGCAAATCCAGATAAATTAAAAGCCTTACAACTTACTTTAGATAAACTAGAGAAATCTTACGGTAAAGGTACCATCATGAAACTTGGCGATACTGCCATTGAACCGATAGATTTTATTTCTAC
Source organism: Pedobacter sp. SG908 (assembly GCF_011759615.1). Taxonomy (NCBI): domain Bacteria; kingdom Pseudomonadati; phylum Bacteroidota; class Sphingobacteriia; order Sphingobacteriales; family Sphingobacteriaceae; genus Pedobacter; species Pedobacter sp. SG908. The sequence continues at coordinate 149,856 of NZ_JAAOYY010000001.1, read as the reverse complement.
CGGATCAATCAGTTTAGATATTGCTTTAGGTATTGGCGGTATTCCGAAAGGCCGTGTTATTGAAATTTATGGTCCAGAGTCTTCTGGTAAAACCACTTTAGCTACACATATTATTGCCGAAGCACAGAAAAAAGGCGGTATTGCTGCTTTTATAGATGCAGAACATGCTTTTGATCAGTTTTATGCCAAGAAACTAGGTGTAGATACAGATAACCTTTTAATCTCTCAGCCAGATAATGGTGAGCAGGCATTAGAAATTGCCGATAACTTAATCCGTTCTGGTGCTATAGATGTAATTGTAATCGACTCTGTTGCGGCTTTGGTTCCTAAAAGTGAAATTGAGGGCGAAATGGGCGACAGTAAAATGGGTTTACATGCCCGTTTAATGAGTCAGGCACTTCGTAAATTAACCGGAACGATTTCGAAAACGGGATGTTGCTGTATTTTCATTAACCAGTTACGTGATAAAATTGGGGTAATGTTCGGTAATCCTGAAACTACAACCGGTGGTAATGCTTTGAAATTCTATGCATCGGTACGTTTAGATATCCGTCGTATTTCACAGATCAAAGATTCTGACGAAGTTTCTGGTAACCGTGTGAAAGTAAAAATTGTTAAAAATAAAGTGGCCCCTCCTTTCCGTATCGCAGAATTTGATGTGATGTTTGGTGAAGGTATTTCTAAAAACGGTGAGATTATCGACTTAGGTGTTGATTTTGGTATCATCAAAAAAGCAGGATCATGGTTTTCTTACGGAGATACCAAACTTGGCCAAGGTAGAGATGCCGTAAAACAATTGTTAAGCGACAATCCTGAACTTGCAGAAGAGCTGGAAATTAAAATCAAAGCCGAAGTTACAGGCGAACACCTCGCAGAAAAATAAACCGGATCAATTCCGTTTGACATAAAAAAGCGTCCAGATTTAAAATCGGGACGCTTTTTCTGTTTTAGAACTTAGTTAATAACTAACTGAAATCCCAAAGTTTACCGAAGCACCTCTCCCCTTTGAGTAGAAACCTGGCTGCATAAACCACTGCGCCCTGGCAGGAAAATAATCCTGGTTAAAAATATTATCAACACCCAAAGTAAGCTTCGTATTCTTTTTAACCTGGTAAATCCCGGCAAAACTGAATAAATGATAAGCTTTTACTGCACCTTCGTTTCCATTATACACACCATTGCTGTTTTTCTCAAACCTATTACGCGAATTAATGCCGGTATAATTCAATGTTAAATCCAAAACCTTTAAAGGGCTATAACTTACCGAGGCGGTAACTTTTGGCGCAGAGATGCGGCGGCCATTCAGATACAAGTCACCAGCATCGTTAAACTTTCCATTTTTGTCAATATCGCGCTTGCCTTCTGTATAACTATAACTTGCGGCTAAACCTAGCTGATCAAACAAACGGTAATCGGCCGCCAATTCAAAACCATAAATTTTTTCAGGATTTCTGGCCGTATTGAACAAACCTGTAGCAGGATCGTAAACCACCTCAATGCCTAATTTAGATGTACTGATATAACCCGACGCAGAAAATGTTAACCCAGCAATTTTGCTTTCAAAGCCAGCTTCATAGTTATTCACCTTTACCGCATCTGTATTGATCTTATCAATGCTGTTTACTTTCGCATCACGTAAAGCCAGTCCAATATCCATTACCGAAAAACCTTGTGAGAAACTTATAAAAGGATTAAAAACATTAAATTGATTATATCTTAAACCCGCATTAAAGAGGTAGGTACTGTATTTTAAATCTCCTCCCCTTACATCAAAAGATGGCGTAATGGTAGTATTGTTAGCGCCTGTAGTTCTTAAAGTCCGGTAATCATCTACGTCAATACTTACATTTTCGTAACGGAGTCCTGTTTTAAATACCAAATTATCCAGAATGTTGAAATCGGCCTGTGCAAAAGGTGCAATATTGGTCATATCCATTGTGGGTACCCATACCCTACCGTCAACCAGCGGCTGCGCAGTTTTATCTTTCATAAAATCGGCACCATAGGCCAGATTCATTTTTAGAAAGTTAAGGTTCAGGATTGGTGTTTCAAAAAATAAACGTGCACCCTTTTTATCATTTTTGGCAAGCGACTGGCCATCACCTCCATCAAAACGTCCTAAAGAAACATAAAAAACATCTTTACGGGTTTCGTAGTAAACATCTGCATTCAAACTCGAATGAAGAAAAGTACTATCAATCTTATATGATAGATTTAAATTGTGGTTATAATCAACCCCGGTCGGAATCCCAAGTGCTTTCCCTAATACACCAGTAGCTTTCTGACCAGTAGCCACATTACCGTTTACCAGCGTAAAATTACTGTTCTGCAAACTGCTATAGGTATTATAGCTAAACTGGATCCGCTGGTTTTTGGCAGGTGCATAACCCAATTTGGCAAAAACATTGTAACTGTCGGTTTCGCCTAAACTGTAGTTCGGTCCTACCACATCGCCTTTTGCATCTTTATATTCACCGGTTTGTTCATACATCCCACTCACCACGTAATCAAATTTACCCAGTTTTCCGTAAAACATTTGGTTAATTCTACCACCTTCGGAGTTTTTGACTTTAACCAACGATCCGTTTAAATTAAGCTGGGTTTTACCGGCAAACCTGGCTGCAGTATCCGGAACCATCGTAATGTAATTAACTAAACCGCCAGCGGCACCATTACCATAAATGGCTGTGGCACCTTTTACCACCTCTATGCGCTCAAGCACCGAAGGGTCTATCGATCTTAAATCTACTTCTGCATTTCTTAACGGCGAAGATTGCGATACACCATCGACCATCACCAGCATTGGGCGGCCCCTTAAATTTTGCCCAACATTATTCCCGGTTTGTGCCGTAGGGGCAAAACCAGGCACCTGATTGGCGAGTATAGCACTCAAATCAGGGTTAATGGCAATCTCTTTTTCGAGCTTTTTCTTATTTACAATACTTACCGAAGTGGTAACATTTCTAATATCCTCTGGTTTTCTGGAAGTAGAAATCACCACATCATCAAGCATATTGCTTAATGCTTCCAAGGCAACATTTATAGTGGTATCGTTTTTAACCGATAAAATATTCTGGGTAAACGTTTTGTAACCTATAGCATTGATATCGATTTTAAAAGAAACACCGCTTTTGATGTATAAGGAATAATAACCTCTGCTATCTGTTTGAACTTTTTGTCCTGACAGGGAAACGGTTACATAAGGGATTTCGCTATTTTTGTCTTTAACATGTCCTTCAACCTTAACGTTCTGTGCGTGCACGCGAAGGAGATTAAGCCATAAGACAGCAATGATCAGTATAATTTTTTTCATCTATCTTTAATTTGCGGCAAAGATAGATAATCAACCTTAAATAGATTAGGTCTAAATAAGATTAACAGAAATAATCTTTTAGTTCTGGCTAAAAATGGCGTTAAAATCTTTGGTTACATATACAATTACCAAAAGTGCAGCAATAATCAAAGCACCTAAAATAATCACACCCCAGCTTCCTTTTAGTTTGTTTTTGTCATTTCTGATCAACCAATATAAAATACCGATTAGCGGTATCGCGCAAACAATCCAAAATATTAACGATGCTCCAGTCATATATATAAATTCAATTTAAACAATTCTCGTTGCCAGTTTTCAATTGGCGGTTTATAGTTTTTTGTCACAGAAACACGAAGTTGCATAGCACAGTACCCTAGGTGGGCGTCATCCTGAACTTGTTTCAGGATAATTATCATTCTTCTTAAAAGATTGCTTCGGCTCACCCTACCCAGCCTCGCAATGACGATTACACTAATGACTATAATCAATAAGTCAATAGTCCTGAGTTCTTAGACGATTACACAAATGAACTAATGACCAATGAACCCTCGTCCTAAAACTCCATCCTCGCCATTGGCGAAACATCCTGCCCTACAAAATCCTTTTTCAGGTACTTCTGGTAACCTGCAATGGCAATCATACCTGCATTATCAGTACAATACTGAAATGCTGGTATATATATCTTCCAGCCCAGTTCATCGGCAGTCTGTTGCAGTCCGTTCCGTAAACCAGAGTTTGCCGAAACACCGCCTGCAATGGCAATTTCCTTAATTCCGTATTGTTTTGCTGCTTTTTTTAACTTGTTCAGCAAAATCTGCACAATACTATGTTGAACCGATGCGCAAATATCATCTAAATTTTCGGCAATAAAATTAGGGTTCTCCTTTTCCTGTTTCCTGATAAAATACAGAATAGAAGTTTTAAAGCCGCTAAAACTAAAATTCAGATCGGCAATTTGTGGTTCTGGAAATTTAAAGGCCAAAGGATTTCCATGCTGTGCATGTTTATCAATCAGTGGCCCACCAGGATAGGGTAAGGCCAGCAGTTTGGCCGTTTTATCAAAAGCTTCACCCGCAGCGTCATCCAATGTTTCGCCAACGATTTCCATATCAAAGTAGTCTTTTACCAACACAATCTGTGTATGTCCGCCCGAAACCGTTAAACAGATAAAAGGGAAATTTGGCTTAGGGTCGTCAATAAAGTGCGCTAAGATATGCGCATGCATATGATTGACAGAAATTAAAGGTATATTTAAAGCTAATGCGAAAGATTTTGCGAAAGAGACACCAACCAGCAGGGAGCCTAAAAGGCCGGGGCCACGTGTAAAAGCTACTGCATTAATGTCTTGTTTTGTAACTTTAGCATTAATTAAAGCCTGTTGTACGGCAGGCACAATATTTTGTTGATGTACCCTTGAAGCTAATTCAGGTATAACACCACCATAATTTTGATGAATTGTTTGGTTTGCAATAACATTGGCAGTAATTTTGCCGTTGTTACAAATAGCAACGGATGTATCATCGCAAGAAGATTCGATAGCAAGTATAACAGACAAATTATTAATATTTAAGCTGCAAAATTATTAAAAAACTATTTAAAATACTCCTTTGGGTAATTGCATCAATAATCTTGCTGCTTGCGCTTCTTATTTTTTCGCTACAATTTAAGCCCGTTCAAACTTTTTTTGCGCAGAAAACTGCTGCATACCTGTCAAAAGAGCTTAAAACCACCGTATCAATCAAGAGCCTCTACATCAAGCCATTTAAATCTATTGTACTCGAAGATTTATTGGTTTTGGATTTACAAAAAGACACTTTATTGAGAACCCCTCAGTTTATGGTCGATATTAATCGATTATCTATAGATAAAAAGATTATCGATATCAATACCATTCAAATCAACAACGGGCGGTTTTTCCTAAAAGATTTCAAAGATAAGTCTTCTAATCTCGATTTCATTATAAACTACTTCGATTCTGGTAAGCCCACTGTAAAGAAAAAGAAAAGTAAGCCATACAATATCAATATTGGCCGCATTATTTTAAACAAATTTGCCTTCAGGTATAAAAACTATGGCGCAAAAGATACCATTCAGGGCAAAAGCGTAAATTTTGAGAATATTGATGTAAAAGAACTTAGCGGAATTTTCGAAGGGCTCGATACTAAAAAACATTTGATTAAAACCAATATCAAAAACTTAACTTTTAAAGAGCGAAGCGGATTTTACCTGAAAAACCTAACGGCCCAAACCACGATAGACAGTAATGCGATAGAGCTGAAAAACCTGCTGCTCGAAACCAACCAGAGCCGGTTAACCGACTACTATCAAATGCGTTTTAAAAGTTATAAAGATTTTAACCACTATGTAGATAATGTGCGGATGAAAGCTATTTTTAAAAATAGCCATATCACTTCAAGGGATGTTGCATTTTTTGCACCTGAAATGAACAGCATGAAACTCGACCTGGATGTTGACGGACAGATTACGGGTTTAGTAAATAACCTTAAAGCCAAAAAACTATCGTTAAGAACAGGAAAAGCTACACACATTAAGGGAGATTTTATTTTAAAGGGACTGCCGAAATGGAAAGAAACTTTTATGGACCTGAACATTGAAATGGCAGGAACGAATAAAACCGACCTGGATGAAGTGCTGGCAGGTATTACCAACAGCAAGAAAAAAATTGTTCCGGTAATTGTAAACAAATTCGGTAACATTAACTTTAACGGAAGTTTTACGGGTTTCCAGAACGACTTTATTGCCTATGGCGAATTTAAAACCAAACTTGGCCGTATTGTTTCGGATGTGAACATGAAAATCGATAAAAACGATGTTCCATCTTATACCGGAAACGTAAAAAGTTACGATTTTAACCTCGGTAACTTGCTTAATGAAAAAAGCCTAGGCCGCATCAGCTCATCATTATATGTTAAAGGACGTGGCACCGAGCTTAAAGATTTAACTGAAAAGATAAACGGCGTTGTAGACTATATCGACTTTAATAATTACCGTTACCGTAATGTGAAAATTGACGGAACTTTTAACAAAAAGTATTTTGATGGCAAGCTGAGCATTAACGACCGTAATGTGAAACTGGTTTTTGATGGTGGGGTAAACCTGAACCCTAAACTGCCTGTATTTAACTTTAATGCTACTATTTCCAAAGCAAAATTAAAGGCTTTAAAACTCCTGAAAGATTCGTTGCAGGTTGATGCTAAATTTAAGACCAATTTCTCGGGCACCAACCTGAACAATATATCGGGCAAATTATTAATCGAAGAAATTAGACTGCAAAATCCGAAAGGTGTTTATAGTGTAGATTCGGTACAGTTAACAGCCAACGGTACGGGTGCCAGCCGCGTGCTCGATATCCGATCAGATATTTTGGATGCCAGCATTAAAGGTGAATACGATTTAAATTCTATTGTTTCTTATTACAAAACCATTGCTAAAACCTATGTGCCCTCGCTAAAGACCGATATTATAAAACACAGTAACCAGATCTTTAAATTTAACCTGAAGGTTAAAAAATTCGAACCGCTTGCGCAGATATTTCTACCGGGCCTAGAATTAGAAGAGGGCGCTACACTAACAGGCGATTTCGATTCGCGCAATAATACCGCAACGCTCAACGGTTTTGTAAAGAAACTAAAATACAGCGGTATTGTAGTAAACAATATCATCCTCGATGAAAATACCACTACACAACAGCTTCAACTGATTATAACTTCCGACAGGGTGCAGATTAATGACAGTTTGTTTATTAAGGATGTAAACATTTCCAATATCCTGCGGAACGACAGTTTGGCCTTCAACGTAAAAATGTCGAATGCCGACGAAGACAATCAGCTCGATTTAAACGGACTGGTAGAATTTACCAAAAACCAGGATACAACGGCAAGATTAAGCGTATTGCCATCGATCTTAAAAATTAATAATGAAGAATGGCGCATCCAGGAGAAAGTACGTATCGTACTCAACAATGGTAAAACCGAAATCAGTAATTTCGATTTAACCAACGGAAAGCAGCAGGTTATTATTGATGGGTTAATTTCGGAAGACCCTAAAGATTTAATTAGTGTTGGCTTTAAAGATTTCAACTTAAAAACCCTCAACCCTTTTACCAAAGGCTTTGGCGTTAAACTGGGCGGAAACCTTAACGGTACAACCGATTTGTTTGGCGTATTAAAAGCACCTCGGGTAGCCGACGATTTAAAGATCGATTCGTTAAACTTTAACGATATCTACATCGGCACCTTAACCGATACCTCATCGTACAACAACGAGAGCAAAAAGGTTAATGTATTTACACGCATTATGGCCGACGATTCGGAGACTTTTAAACTGACGGGAAATCTCGACCTCAAAGAAAAAGAAATCGACCTCGCTGTAAAAATGAACGAAAGCAAACTCACCATCCTCGAGCCTTTTGTTAAACAACTGGTATCCAATTTAAAAGGCAATATCTCAGCTGATTTAACCGTCAAAGGCAAATTAGATAAACCAGAAATTAACGGAACTGTATCATTAGATAAGGGGCAGCTGATGGTAAACTACCTTAAAACTACTTATGTAATTACCGATAAGGTAGAGGTAAACAACAGCGTCATTAAACTTGATGATTTTACGCTGAACGATCTGGAAGGACATGAAGCAACTGCAACCGGTTCGGTTGATTTAAACAACATCAATTACCCCACATTGGCCGTAAAAATCAATGCCAACAGTTTAATGGCCTTAAATACGACCGCGAAAGACAATTCGATCTATTATGGACGTGCATACGGCACAGGTGTATTTACATTTACAGGCCCGACCAACAAGATGAAGATCGATATTAAGGCGAAAACGGAAAAAGGAACGGTGTTTAACCTGCCTTTAAACAGTTCAGAAACCGTATCGGATAAAGATTTCATTAATTTTGTGAGCCGCGATTCGACTGTACTGGTTAAGAAAAAAACCAACTTTGATGGTTTAACCCTAACCTTTAAATTAACCATCGACCCCAATACCACAGCGAATATATTTACCACCCTGGGCAATTTAAGTGGAAAAGGTAATGCCGAGCTGAACTTAAACATTAACAGTGTCGGCGATTTTGAAATGTCTGGCGATTATATTATTGAGACGGGAAGTTTCGATTTTACGGCCCAGGAGGTAATCAACAAAAAATTCGAAATCAGGCAAGGTGGAACCATCCGCTGGACGGGCAACCCTACTGCCGCACAGATTAACTTAAAAGCGGTATATGCCTTGAGGGCAAGTTTAAACGACCTTTACAAGGCCGCCAACCGCGATGCCAGTAGCAATGCCAACCAAAGGGTAAATACAGAGGTAGAAATGGGGTTAACCGGTTTACTATTAAAACCCGATATTAAGCTTGATATTAATTTCCCTGCACAGCCTTCCATTAAAGAAGAACTGCAAACCTATTTCAGCGATCAGAACAACCTGAACCTACAGGCTTTCAGTTTAATTATCAGAAGAAGTTTTGCACCCGGAAACGGCGGGCAATCAATTGGGAATCAACTAAGCTCAACTGCTACCAGTACAGCTACCGAATTGGTATTTAACCAGTTTAACAACGTACTTTCTTCGTTAAACCTAAACTTTGTCGATCTGAACGTACGTTCATTAAGCGAGGCCAATGCATCGTTTAAGTTCTTTAACGATCGTTTAATTATTAATGCAGGTATTGTAGACCGAAACAGTGTGAACGATTTTACCGTTATCGATTTCTCCAAAGATAATGTTGGTAGAGAGGTTGAGGCACTTTTCCTGATTAAAAAAGATGGAAGCTTAACTGTAAAAGCGGCAAATAAACCACCTACGCAACAAAGTATATTCTTAAACAGCGGGATTAGTTCAACCGCAAACGTAACCTCTTTTGGTTTGGTGTATACCCAGCAATTTGATACGTTTAAGGAGTTTATTCAGAAAATTTCTGGTGCTTACCGCCGAAACCTGAAAAGAAAGCAAAGCCAGGCCCCTGTTAAAACGAATAAATCGATTAATAAAGAAGCGATTATTAATCAAAGCAAGGGGAACCAGAGAAGATAGAGAGGTTAAGGCTTAGTGTTGAGGGGTTAGGGGCATTAGTCATTCGTACATTGGTCATTGGTTCGGGCCAGGGTGTCATTCTTCCTCATCCGTCATTGCGAGGAGAAACGACGAAGCAATCTTCTTTGATAGACTATCTATCATTCAGATCCTGACCACGAAGTAGCTATTAGACCATTAAAAACAATAAACACAACTAATAAAACAAGTCCAGGAGGATGAACCACAGAGGTGAATAATCGATATACGGAACTTAATGATCTTATGTCTTACATGATGAAAAAACCGATCGATGGACGCGTACTGCAGATTGACGCATAAATAAGAAATTAATTCGGATTATGGCGGTCGTTATTCCCGCGCAGGCGGGAACCACGCAGTGCTCAGCGAAGCTAATCTTAATGCCTATTGCATTGTAGTCTTTAATTTACCTATCGGTTGGTGTCCCACCGACCGAAACTTAATCAGTGTGAACAAGATGAAATAGAATAATTATCTTTTGGGTCAGCGAGACTCTGACCAATAAAAAACAAAAAAACCAACAATCGAACACCTGTTCAACTGTTGGTTTTGTATAAGTTTTCAATTAGCAATTTTCAGTTCATACAATCCAAACTGTCAACTGCAGACGGTTAACTGCCAACTGAATTATCCTTTCATAATCGAATGGCCCATTTTATCTCTTTTAGTGGTTAAATAACGTTCGTTATGTACGTTACTTGCAATTTCGATCGGAATATTTTCTACCACTTCTAAGCCGTAACCAATTAAACCTGCTCTTTTGGTAGGGTTATTACTCATTAAACGCATTTTAGTCACCCCTTCCGATCGCAGGATCTGCGCCCCCACACCATAATCGCGTTCATCGCCTTTAAAACCTAACTTAATATTCGCTTCTACAGTATCAAAACCAGCATCCTGTAAATTATACGAACGTAATTTATTAATCAGCCCGATACCTCTACCCTCCTGGTTCATGTATACCACTATACCTTTACCTTCTTTTTCGATCATTTCTAATGCTTTGTGCAACTGCGGACCACAATCGCAGCGGCACGACCCGAAGATATCGCCAGTTACACATGAGCTGTGTACACGTACTAAAATAGGTTCGTTGGCATTCCATTCGCCTTTAGAAATGGCTAAATGTGTAGCATTATTATCTAACTGCGTATAAGCTGTCATTTTAAAATCGCCCCAAGCGGTAGGTAAATCGATGCTAACCTCTTGTTTAATCAAACTATCTATGGTTAAACGGTAAGCAATTAAATCTTCGATTGATATAATTTTTAACTGGTGCTGTTCCGCAATTTTAAATAAATCAGGAAGTCTGGCCATTTCGCCATCTTCTTTTAAAATCTCTACCAATAAACCTGCAGGTTTCATACCGGCTAAACGCGCTAAATCTACCGCAGCTTCTGTATGACCAGCGCGACGGATTACGCCGCCATCTTTAGCAATTAAAGGAAAAATATGCCCTGGCCGGCCCAATTCTTCAGGGTTGGTTTTAGGATTAACCAAAGCCAGCATGGTTTTAGAGCGGTCGCTTGCTGAGATCCCGGTGGTACAACCATGTCCAACCAGGTCTACTGAAACCGTAAAATTAGTTTCGTAAGCTGCCGTATTTTTACCCACCATCAGGTTCAGGTTTAATTCTTTGCAGCGTTCTTCTGTTAAGGGCGCACAGATTAAACCGCGGCCGTAGGTTGCCATAAAATTGATGATCTCTGGCGTTGCATTTTCGGCTGCCGTTAAAAAATCACCTTCGTTCTCTCTATTCTCATCATCTACAACAATAATCACTTTACCAGCTTTTATATCTGCGATGGCCTCTTCTATTGTGTTTAATTTTGTTTGCATTTTATAAACATTATGGGGCAAATGGTGTGTAAGGCGTATTAAAACCAATTTATACCACAAACAATAACCCGTACAAATGTACAACCTTATTGAGCAATATTTGGATTAAAATATCATCTGTAAGTAAAGGAAAAAGCCCTTATTTTTCCTTCTTTTTAAACAGTTGAAGGAACAGCTGCTTGTAATAATTTACATCAAACAAGGCCGAATCTACTGTAGCTTTATAGGTTAAAAAGGCTGCCAGCGGCGATAAAACAATTACGGCAATCCACATCCCGAATATCGGGTTTAAATTACCTTCGCGTGCCGATTTTTCGGCTACTGTGGTAATAATGTGGTACACCAGGAAGAAACAAATAGCCACCACCACGGGCAACCCCATCCCCCCTTTTCTGATAATGGCACCCAATGGTGCACCAATAAAAAACAACAGGATACAAGATGCAGCCAGGGTAAATTTACGCTGGTACTCTACTGTGGTAAATATAATTTCGCCGGTTAAATCGGTTTGGCGCGGGCCCCAGTTGGGTACGTGCTGCATAATATTCGCCACCGTATTGTTTGCATTATCGAGGGCCAGTTTCCGCGATCCGTTCGGGATACTCTTCAGTATTACATCATCAATCTTTTTCGGAACGGCTTTTACCTTGGTATAACCTTTGGTTACATTAAACTGCTTAAAGTTACTGGTGAGGTTGGCAATGGTGCGCATTTTCATCGTATCCAATTGTTTTGTCAGCGAGTCGCGCTTTTTAACAATCCCTTTCAGGTTTAACATGGGTGTACTGTTTCCGAAAGCATTCGGATCGGTAGTATTGCCATTAAAAGACGACATATCGAAACGCGGGGAAGTTTCTTTAAAACGGTTCCGCGTAAAAATCTGTCTTGGGTTGTACATGCCGTTTTTCGAAGCCTGCTCTTCATACTGTACACCATTTTTAAGGTAAAGCACCAAAAACTTACCATCGGCAGTTTTATTCATTTTCCCCTCTCTGGCCAGGATTACTTTCGGAATACCATTATTTTCGCGGTGATCGTAAATCATGATATTATGCAGCGTACCGTCTTCTTCTTTAGAATCGACACGAATAGCATAACCTGGAATAGCATTATTAAAAACCCCCGGCTTAATTAAAAATGAAAGTTTTTTGTTCCTGACATCGTACAGCAGCGAGCCAAATTTGAGATTGGCTTTGGGTAGCATGTAGTTGGCAAAAAAGAAGGATGCTATGGTGAGCATCAAAATCACCACAAATAAGGGGCGCATGGCTTTCTGCAAAGAAATACCCGCCGATTTAATGGCCACGAGCTCATAATTTTCGCCCAGTGTACCAAAAGTCATGATGGAAGAAAGCAATACCGATAGTGGCAGCGCCATCGACACGTTGGCCGCCGAGGCGTAATACATCAGCTCCAGGATGGTGTACCATTCGAAACCTTTTCCAATTAAATCATCAATCCATTTAAATAGAAAAAACATTAACAGAATAAACATCATAACAAAAAATGTTGCTATGAATGGCTTCACAAATGCTTTTATTAATAGAAGATGTATTTTTTTCACCCTACAAAGGTAAACAATACGAAGATAATATTATGCACCCAATACGCTAATCAGATAATCGATCTGGTTATCCCAGATTAATTTTTTCTCTGCCAGAAGCTCATCAGTCGTAAAATCAGTAATCGAGAGGGCAACATCATTGGTTAGTTCGTCCTGCACAATTTCCATCTCAAAATAACATTGAGGCTCATCATCCAGCCACTTAAATTTAACCAGCTTATTTTCTTTAACGGAAACAAGTTTTGCTTTTTGCTGCTCATCGTCCCAGGTAAAAGTATATACCTGATCGCGGAAATTCACATCGTCCGCAAACCATTGCGATAAGCCGTTTGGTTCACTTATAAAACTATACAATATTCTTGGTGACGATCTAACTTCGTACTCTAGTGTAAATTTTTTCTTTTCTGCCATGTTAGTACACTACCAGGATAATTTCCGGACTATTTTTTAATATTATTTTTCTAAAGAAAGGTAATTTATTCTATATCTGCAACAATATAATTTTTATTGGTTCCAAGGGTTAGTTCATGGGTTCATTTGCCATTGGTTTAGTGGTTATCGGGCTTAATCGGTTGATTGTTTAAATTGACGAACCGACTTCGGACTAGCACCTCCCAACTCCAACCTGCTCCTTTTGCGTTATTGCGAAACCGATCCTTCATCAGCTGAAGCAATTTTACAAAAATTCTTGCCATACAGATCTTCATTACATTCAGGGTAACAAACCATGCGGTATTCGGGGCCAGATGATTCACGCCAAACGCATAACACCAAACGCTTCCTTCCCCCTTAATCGACTTAAGGCTACCAACTCAAGACTGTTTTATTGGTTAATTGTTGAAATCTGTCAACTACTTTCAGTATCGGACAGACTGTATAGCCCATTCAAAATTAATTCAGCAAACTGTATAGCTATATACGGACAAGACAGAGGCAAAATGTTGTTTACCTTTCTCTACCCCATTGTTTACCTTTCTCTACCTATTCTTTACCCTTTGTTTACCTTTTATTTACCCTTTCTGTACACCAAGTTAACCCCAGGGTTACCCCACGGTTACCTTTTCTTTACCCTGGCGTTACCTAATTTATTACCTAAAGGGTAAAGGATTGGCGAATATTAGCTATAGCTAAGGTTACCTTGGGGATAACTTGGTACCAACAAGGGGTAATCAATCTTTTTGAAACCATTAATTTCAGCACAAATGGTTAGCTGAAATATCCCTCACACCTACCGTAAGCATGCACTTGATGGTATTTTGAGACCAGGATTGTGGTTAATTTTGCGGGTATCTGCCGAAATGCTGCGCTTTTTTGTGTTGTTAATTTTTAAAAACAGGCTTCCCTTAAGGCCTGAAATGACCATTACAACCTCCTAAAAACAATCAAATTTACTGAGCAGTAAGGCTTTAAAGTATTTTTCAAATTTCTTTTTAATAGAATGTATATTTATTCTATATTTGCAGCTCTTAAAAATAACCACATCGATATTTACGTTGTTTAGTAAATATTACCCGGCGGGGTAGCTCAGATGGTTAGAGCGCAGGATTCATAACCCTGAGGTCGGCAGTTCGATCCTGCTCCCCGCTACCATAGTGGGCAAATCAAATTTTTGTTTGGTTTGCCCCTTTTTTTTACCCTCAAAAACGGCCTTTAAAGTACCTAGAACGCGTACAGCCTCATTCATTCGAACAGTTCGATGTTGTGTTCCGTCAAAAGTGAGTTTTTGGGGGTAGATCGAACTAATTAATCGCCTTTTTCCTTCGGAATCTGCCTCTATATATGTTTCATGAAGGTTTTTAAGCAACCCAGTCGCTTTTCCGATCAATTCACCAATATTCTCTTTTCCCCTGGATAAATCGATGAGTCTATTTTCAAGAATAAGGATATTTCTTTCACAGTCTGATTTTATTTTCCTGTACTCAAAATCAAGAATTACATCATTGAGCATCTTGTCCCTAGCCTTAGAAATTCTACTATTAAACTCCTCCAACTGTTTTTTTACATTTGATAATTCATTATTATCTTCACTCGAAAAAGCGTGATAAACCTGTTGCGTATTTCAACGAAACTGGTCAGTCCGTTTCGGGCCAAACTGTACGCGAATTTGACTGCCGGGCAATTGCCTAAATTGTTACTTTCCCTCTGAACGCATAGGATCACCAAGCTCAAATTTCTCTCCTCCGTCAAGCTCCCATATTAACCGAGTTCAGCACGATATCAGATCCTTTTCATTAGGTCGGCAAAGCATCACACCAGTAAAATACGGCTGAATATCTTCAAAAAGACGCCCTAGGACGCTCAAAACCTATCCCATATACCGAACATCATATCAGGCATGATTTAATCACCTGAGGCCTCATTCTGGCCTGAACTTAAAAAATTAAAAGGAATTACTTCCAGAGAAAAGTCTGATCCTTCGATCAGCGCGTACAGTTTGGTCCGGAATAGACTGTCACTTTGCAGCGAAACAGGGTGTCAGCTTAAACGCGGAACGCGCGTACACTTTTGCCGAAATACCCACATTCTCAAATAATTCTAGTTCGGAAATTGTCTAGTAACGATCCTTTAAGTTTTGAAGTAGTTCGCAACTTTCGCCAATTCCTGCAAATCAGGCAAGAAAAAATTCGAAATCTGTCCAGTGACGGCTACTGATCAAAAGCTCATCGAAAGATAGGCTTTTTTTTGTTTAGAGCTATTTCATTTTATCTAAGCCGAGTCAGAGACTCTTTTTTATTGGCTAATCCGTAGAACTCCTGCGGAACTCTACGGATAGAGGGGGATGTGCTCCACCAACTGGCTTTCCACCAGGCAGGTCCAATACGTCATCCATAAACAGGATAAAAGGATCGCTATCTTTATAGCTTACACCATCGAGGACAGCCATCGCTTTGTGTCCAGTGCCCAAAAATCCGTTGTGCCAGTGGTTCTCAGTAATTATGGATATGCTTCTGTTTCTCATAATTGTTCAATATTTTTTGCCGGAAAAATTCTTTGTCCCAGTTCAGGAAAACGCACGATAGCCGTGGCCCAAAGTAAAGCCTGGACAGAAACTACCATTGCTATGGGTTGCTGGTGCTGCAGGTGGGTTACAATGGCTCCGCCCAGATAGGCCACTAAGTGCATTGCTCCCGGCATCCCTGTTCTTGGAATGATGAAAAGCAGTAGCGAAAGGATTTCGATCACACCTATGAACTGATAAGTCGCCGTATTGATGCCGAACGCAGCGGCCTGGGCCAGGGCAGTATCATTCAGCGTAATTTTCATTATGGCACTCATCGTGAGGAGCAGGCCTAAGATGGCCGTCAAAATCCATCCTGTAACTTTGATTGTTTTCTGTGACATGACTATCAACTGTTGATTAAGCCACAAATTTCCGAACAAATACTATACATTTGTTATCTGTTACAAAAAGGATAGTACTTACAAAAAGAATAGTATATGGCAAAACATACAATCGAAAGTTGTGCAAAAGCCAAAATGGCAATACGTGATACGCTGGACATAGTGGGCGGAAAATGGAAATTAGTCTTGATTTCAGTGCTTCAGAGCGGCAAAAAAGGATTCAATGAGTTATCCAGGGAAGCGGCCATATCCCCTCGCATCCTGTCCAAGGAATTGCAGGAAATGGAAATGAACGGACTGGTAAGCCGAAAGGTATGCGACACTAAACCCGTTACTGTCCAGTACGAACTCACGCCTTACAGCGAAACCCTGGATGATGTATTGACAGCAATGGAAAAATGGGGATTCCAGCACAGGAATAACATCATCCAAGGTATAAAATAATCACGAACTGGTTACGGGAATGGTGTACTAAATGGTTGGGATGGTGCCGCCGTCGATTACGAATGCTGTACCCGTTAGATAACCCGCCCTTGGAGAAACAAGGAAGCTTACCAGTTCCGCTACCTCTTCCGGCTCGGCGGGTCTGCCATACGGAATCCCGCCCAAAGCATCCATCACACCTTGGGTAGCCTGTTCAATTGAATTGCTGAGCTTTGCGATATTCGCTCCATCATTCTCTTGGCACCATCAGTCATGATCCAACCCGGAGATACCGTTAACACCCTGACACCTTTCGAAGCCACCTCCCAAATCGTAAAAAAACCATTGATGCCTGAAAAATTCTAGTTTTCCGGTATTTTCTTTTTATCTCGGATTAGTTAAATTTACCTATCTAAAATTATAGCTATGAAGCGAATAGGTATTTTATTTACACTGTTAAATTTTTATTGTGTAATTGTAATGGCCCAGGAAGAACCAGTCCCTGTTTTCCCTTCCTCGCCGTTCAATAGGGATCAAGCAGATGCTATGCTAAATGCAGGAACAGCTATGTTACATGGCGTGGTCACTAAGAAGAAAAAGAACCCGGACAATACCTATTTGGGTATTGTCGTAATACTTTTCCCCTGCACACCCTATTTTGATGAATGGTATGAGCTGCAAAAGAAGAACAAAAAAGGCAAAACATTTGCAATGATGTCACCCGATGCTTACTCCTACCGCATACTGACCAAAGCCTCGGATAAGGATGGTAGGTTCGAGTTCCGGAATTTAAAACCTGGAAGGTACTACTTGCAAACAATGGTACGTCAAGGTAAGATGAAAGAAATGTGGAATCAGGTAGGTACTTCGACTTCTGTTGGTTATAATATATATGGGCAGGCGGTCACTTCTTATTCCCGACCTATATATGAGGACTTTAAGTTGTTCTATGAGACAAATGACCTGGTGAAAAACTTTGTTGAAATTACATCAGAGGGACAGGTTGTAAATGTTAAGCTTTAAAAAACACTAATTATGATGTCCATTAAAATACTGTTTGGCTGTATCTTATTTTCGCTAAGCCTATCCTCGGCCAGCGCTCAAATCGTAAATTTCCCTGACCCGAGTTTCAAACAGGCTCTCATTAAAAAGAAAGTGGATACCAACAATGATGGGGAGATACAGGCAGCCGAAGCGGAGAAGGTTACCAAATTATACCTGGAAGAGACTGGTTTTTCATCTATGGAAGGCATAAAAAGCTTTAGGAACCTTGAGGAATTCGGCACTTACAAAAACAAAATCAGGCAGGTGGATCTGCAAGGGATGACCAGCCTTAAGCGCCTGTACCTTGTGGGCAGTGAAATAGAAATATTGAATATAACAGGCTGCCTGAATCTTGAGCACTTATCGCTGACAGGTAATAGGCTTAAGGACATAGATATAACGAAGTTTAAAAAACTGACAGAGCTTAGCTTGAATTACAACCAATTTACCAGGATAGAGGTAAGCAATTATCCTGAGCTGAAGACACTAAACGTTTCTGACAATAGTATTACCGATTTTAAGATTAGTGGTTGCCCCAAACTGCAATCACTGTTCATCCGGAAAAACAAAATAGCAGGGAATTTAGATCTTACTGGATTTCCTGCGCTACAAATTTTTTCTGCAGACAACAATTTGCTTTCATCTGTAAATATCCATGGCTTAAAAAAACTGGAGTCTTTTTCCTGCCTGTATTGTAATGTTACAACATTAAATTTAAGCGGAGCTGAGAACCTGATCGATCTAATATGGTAGGTTAAGTAGATAGGTTAACCAAGGTACAAAGCATGGACCTGCTATACGCGGAAGTTCCGGAGCTGGTTTATGGAGTATAGGCAGAGACAACAATATATAGTAAAGCCCATGTGAAGTGGCTTTTTGTCTTACATTAATGTGATTAGATTTCAGAGGTAATTTACGCCACCAAATATTGATCCTCATAGCTATTATCAACTAACCACCAAAAGCGGGGAACAACCACTTTTAGCGAAATCCCCAAACAGGATCAAAAGCTCATCGAAAGATGGGCTTTTTTTTGTTTAAAGGGTGCATTAAGTGGGTTTTCTATCGCATTAAAAGTATTTTCTGCTGTGCTAAAAAACAAGTGGCCACTTTTGGAATAGTCACCACTTAAACAATGTATGGTCTTCAAGCTGCTTCCCGGCAGAATCTTTCATTGCAGAAAAACCGAATCATTCAACACCTGGACTGCTCAACACAACAACTTTGGACTTTACAACAAAATGAGTTATTCTTTTTAGATAGAACTTTGCAGTACAAAATTTAAAAAAAATGACAAATTCAAACAAAGACAAAACAGTTTTAGTAACGGGCGGTTCTGGATTTATAGCAGTTCACTGCATTTTAAAATTACTGCAACAAGGCTATACTGTCAGAACAACACTTCGTTCGCTAAGCAGACAGAATGAAGTAAAAGACATGTTGAAAGTTGGTGGCATCAGTTCTTTTGACAATCTTTCATTTATTGAAGCAAATCTTTCTGACGATAAAAATTGGAACAAGGCAGTTAAAGGTTGTGAATATGTATTACACGTTGCATCGCCTACACCTGCAATTAAATTTAAGCACGAAGATGAATTAATCATCCCTGCAAAGGATGGTGTACTAAGGGTTTTGAGCGCCTCGAGAGATGCCAATGTAAAACGAGTTGTGCTGACTTCTGCTTTCGGTGCAATTGGAATGGGACATACAAACCGCACTACGCCATACACTGAAAACGATTGGACAAACATAAACAGTAACATCCCTCCTTACCAAAAATCTAAAACCATTGCAGAGAAAGCTGCCTGGGAATTTATAAAAAATGAAGGAGGCAATCTTGAACTTTCTGTTATAAACCCGGTTGGTGTTATGGGGCCGGTTTTAGGAACGGATTATTCACATTCCAATCAATCCATAAGACAGATGCTGGAAGGCGAAATTAAGGCTTGTCCAAAAATTACTTCTTGTTATGTTGATGTCCGTGATGTTGCCGATTTACACTTGCTGGCAATGGCACATCCAAAAGCAAACGGCGAAAGATTCTTGGCAACATCTGGCGATGCCCTATCAATGTTAGATGTCGCAAAAATACTTAAACGAAGATTGGGTGATGATGCAACAAAAGTTCCAACCAAAGAAATTCCAAATTTTGTATTACGCATTGCCGCATGGCGCAAGCCCGATTTAAAAATGCTGGTCGCTTTATTGGGTCAATATATGCAAGCCAGCGGCGACAAGGCAAAAAAATTACTAAATTGGTCTCCCCGCACAAATGAAGAGGCGATAGTGGCAACGGCTGAAAGTTTGTTGAAATTAGGGCTAATCAAAAAATAAAGAAATGAAAACAATCATAACAGGTGCAACTGGAATGGTGGGTGAGGGCGTTTTGTTTGAATGTTTAGATAATCCAGCAGTAACAGAAGTGCTGATTATAGGCAGAAAATCCTATGATTTAATCCATCCAAAACTAAATGAGCTAATTGTAAAAGATTTTTCGGAAATCAGCAATCATTCAAAACTATTAAAAAATTATGATGGCTGTTTTTTTTGTGCAGGCGTAAGTTCAGTTGGTGAAAACGAAGAGAGTTTTACCAAAAAGACCTACGACTTTGTAGTCCCATTTGCCACATCATTATTTCAAATTAATCCGGCAATGGTCTTTATTTATGTATCGGGAAACCGCACTGACAGTACGGAAAAAGGAAAAGTAATGTGGGCAAGGGTAAAAGGACGAACCGAAAATGCGCTAATGAAAATACCTTTTAAAGGTCAATATAATTTCCGACCTGCGATAATGACGGGAAGCAAAGGACAAAAAAATGTAAAGACGATTTATAAAATATTGGGCCCCTTAATAGCGCCATTTTTCCCTGCAAAAACTTTAAAACTTAAACAAGTTGGGCAGGCGATGATTAATGCTGTATTAAAAGGATACCCAAAGCAAATTCTTGAAGTGGATGATATCATACAATTGGCAAAAAATTGATTTAAAATGAAAGAAACTGCTATATCCGCCTGCTATGTAAGCCCCTCACTATCAACGGAACAGTTTGTTCCCGATCATTGTTTTATGTACCTCATTGCAGGCACCATGCTTGCTTATGACGGAAGTAAAGAATATAAAATAAAGGGTGGGGATTATGGCTTGGCAAGGCGAAATCATTTAGCAAAATACACTAAACAGCCTGATAACGGAGCGTTTAAAAAAATCTACATTTTGTTTGAACAGGATTTTTTGAAAGAATTTCAAGAAACTTATAAATTTAAGGTAGAAGATAAAAAGACACCTGGTGGTATTATACCGTTAAAAAAAAATGCATTAGTCAAAAATTTCATCCAATCGCTTACACCTTATTTCAATGAACACGGAACAATTGACGAACAATTTTTGAACGTAAAGCGCAGCGAATTGCTTTTAGTATTGCTGAAAAACAATCCGGAACTGGCAAATATTTTATTTGATTTTAGCACCCCTGAAAAAATAGACCTTGAAGCATATATGAACCGCAATTACAAATTCAATGTAAGGATAGAACGCTTTGCCTATTTGACCGGACGTAGTTTATCCGCTTTTAAACGGGATTTCGAAAAAATATTTAATGCGACACCAAGCCATTGGCTGGTGCAAAAAAGGTTGGAAGAAGCCTACCATTTAATTGATAAAAAAAACAAAAAGCCATCTGAGATTTACCTTGACTTAGGCTTTGAGGACTTATCACATTTTTCATTTGCATTTAAAAAGCTGTTCGGACATTCGCCAACAAAACTGACCGAATCAAAGAACACAAGCCGCTAATGGGATTACCGTATGAGGCAACCGCTTTTTTAGTTTAGATCGTTATTAAAAATTAGCCAGTTTGATGCTTATTTCATTTCCAGCTCAATTACATCGGGCAATGCTGTTCTCAATGCGGCAGGTACCTGCACGCTAAGCTGTCCGTTTTCAAAGCTATATTTAAGGGCAGTTCTGTTTCCGGCAAGGCTTACATTTTTAATGCTGCCTTTTGTGGTAAAAGTTACCTGTTCATCAACTACTTTTTCGCCTTTTTTAGGTGCCAGTAAAAACAGGTAGCGGTGTTTAGCTGCCGAGGTAGCGGGTACCGATGCCGATTCGCTGGCGTCGAGCGCCTGTGCGTCTTTTATGGCACTAGCATTTACCTTCATCCAGCCGGCAATTTCGGCCAGACTGCTGTACATGGCGGGAGTAAGCACCCCTTCTTTGGTTGGCCCGTAATTTAACAGCATATTGGTATTGTTGGCCCGGCATTTAATCAGGTTGTTTAATACCAGCGAAACGGGTTTCATGGGCCTGCTGGTATAACCCCAGCCACCCTCGGTAATGGTGGTACAAAGTTCGGCCCAGCCATCTTGTTTGGTAGTGGGCAGTGCTTTATCCGACTCAAAGGTTTTATAATCGCCGTAACCATAAAACCGGGGACTTACCACAATACCGGGCTGCAATTTATGGATCTCAGCCATAGTAATGCATTCGCTCCAGGCTTTGTTTCCGCGCGGAATATCAGCCGAGCCATCAAACCAGATCATATCAATCTGGCCGTAATTGCTGAGCAGTTCGGTAACCTGTCCTTTTACGTAGGCAGCCATTTCATGATAATGTTGCTGTTTTTCTGCTTCGGTTTTTACCGTTGTGCGTGGCCTTAAATTTTGGTCGAGAACGGGGATATTAGGATAATTTCTACCTACACCATAATACATAAAATCCTGAAAATCGCCATTTTGGTACCAGTCTGGGCCTGAATAATAGATCCCCACCTTTAAGCCATATTTTCTACAGGCTGCTACATAATCTTTTACCAGATCGCGGCCACCCATATAATTTTTGGTACTGAAATTACCATAGGCACTTGGCCACATGGCAAAACCATCATGGTGCCTGGCAGTAAGCACGGCATAAGTCATACCGGCTTCCTTTGCTGCTTTAATCCACTTTTCGGGATCGTAGTTTTGGGGATTAAAGTCTTTGGCCAATGCCCAGTATTCAACCGGTGTAATACAGCTGTTTGTTTTTTCGCAGGCATTACCGGCAAAATAATTGCCCGAATCCATAATCCTTTTTACCGATGCCGAATCCATTTTTGGCGAACGCCAGCCAATCTGTGTACCGGCCATCATGGGCCACGATAGGTCTATTTGTTTGATAGAAGCAATGCTCCAGTGGATAAACATACCCAAACCAGCCTGCGGAAACCACTGTGCGCCCGGGTGGATAGTATGTTTATAGCCCGATTTGGTATCTTCTACAATACCAATCTGGGCGTGCTCCATTTTTACTTTATCGGTTTCTTTATTTTGTGCAAAAACCCGGTTAAGACCACATAACAAGGGCAGGTGAGCCACTAATGCATATATTAAACTTCTTTTCTTCATTTTTTCTTCAATCGTTAATTACAAACACCATTATTGGCCCGGCACAAAGGCATCTTTTGTTTTTTCGAGCCACTGCAGTAAAACGGGTTGCAGCTTTTTAACAATAGGCAAATCGGCCCGGTAAATGTTATTCAGTTCAAAAGGATCGGCTTTTAAATCGTAAAGTTCGTAGGCTGCTTTTCCTTTTTTCTTCACAAAAGCCAGCTTATAATCTTTTGTGCGGATGCCCCTAAAACCGGTATTGATATTTACATTGTTGCTGCCAATGGCACCTAAAATATATTGTTCGGCAGGTTTTTCGCCTTTGCCGTTGAGGTAGTATTGCGCGTAACTTTTACCATCTACATTTTGAGGCGTTTTGTTTTTCAGCCCCATCAGTTCTAAAAGCGTTGGATAAATATCGGGCACACTCCCCAGAAAGGTATCATCCTTACGCGGTAAAATATGGCCTTTCCAGTTTACGATAAACGGAATCCTCAGCGACTCTTCGTAAATATTGTTTTTCGATTCTTCTGCATGTTTGCCTAAACAGTTGCCATGGTCGGCCATGATGACTACAATGGTATTTTGGGCCAGCTGCTGATCTTTTAAGCCCTGCAAAATGCGGCCAATCTGTTCGTCTACGCCCGTAATATTGGCATAATAATAACGCACATCCTTGCGGTACTGATCGCCAAATGGGGTGCCCGCTGGCGGTATATTGGGATCTTTTACCAGATCGGTTAAAGGGATATCTTTATACAGGTTATAATATTTCTGCGGAACAGTTTTGTAATTAGAGTGCGGCGGATTCATGGAAACCACCAAAGAGAAAGGGGCCCCGCTTTTACGGATTTTTCCCTTTTCATTTTTAAAGTAAGCCAATGCTTTATCGGCTTCATGCTCTGGCCCCCATTGGTTTACATACTTAAAATCATCGCGTTTATCGTTGGTGTCCCAGTACATGGGCTTGTTGTGCTCATCGTAGGTACCATAGGCATACCAGTAATCGAATCCGTGCCTGCGGTCGGGCGCAGTCCATTCGTTCCAGGCTAATTTCTCGGTGTTGTTTGATGTAGGGATGTAAGGTTGGTACGGCGAATCGAGATGCCATTTACCGATGTAACCGTTCGAATAACCGTTCTGTTTCAATACATCCGACCAGCATACGGCATCTTTTTTAAGTTCGATGCCGAAAGGGGCCGAACTGGAATTTACATTGCTGTACACATGGTTTTTGAGTGGATATTGCCCCGTCATGAGCATGGCCCTGGCTGGCGAACAAACCGGGTAATTACTTACCATCTGGCTCAGCACCAAACTCTCTTTGGCATACTGATCCAAATACGGGGTCATTACGGGCTCCCGGCCTTCGAAACCCATGGCCTGCCCTCTCCACTGATCGGCCATGATAATTAATAAATTTGGAGTGGTTTTAGCCTTCATGCCCTTTTGTGCCATGACCGGAAACGCAGCAAACAGGGAAAGAAAAAACAGGATATAAGGGTGATATTTTTTATTGCTCATTCGCCTTGGGTTTTTATAAGTTTTCATTATAGACAGCCGTGCCTGGTATAGCTCATTCCTTTGTATTGCGCATCTTATTTTTCGGCCAAAATATCCTGTGCCTTAATTTTCTTTTTCTCTTCGGCTATCCACTCGGGTAATTTACCTAATCTCAATTCCAATTGTGCCTCGAATAACGATTCGGGTTGTACGGCTTTGCCCTGGCTCTCCAATACCTGTACCTGGTCTTTATTAAAGGTAGTCCCGGCACCATGATATCCCACAATAATGGGTGGCACTATTTTCCACCAGATTGATTTGGCCGGCCAGAACTCGAAATTCTTTCTGGCAGCGCCTAACTGCTTGTAGTTCCACAACACCAGATTACGGCCATGGTTGGGCATATTAAAAATGGCCCCTCCTGCCCTTCCGTCAGACAGGCCTCCGGTTACCTGATCGAGCAGGGTACAGCGGGGTTGCGAGGAATGCGATTCGAAACAGGTATTTTCAGGGTAGCTTGAACGCCAGATTACCGTAGCTGTAGTACTTCCGCCACCTACGCCTACAGCATGGTGCATTCCGGTTAGATCGGTAATATTGGCCAGCAGAACACCAGTAGAACCACCGGCGGCATCCACAGAGTTATGCCCCATGTTGCCCTCAAAAACCAAATCAATAGCAGTACAGGCTGCCGATGCGCCGATGGTTAAACCGTTATTTACATTGCGGAAGCTGCAGTTTCGCACCCAGGAGTTTACCGATTTGTTTAAACTCAGGATACTCCAGCCGCTATCGTCCTGTGCAGAGCGGTGGTGCACAAATTTCTTTAGCCAATTGCCCTCGAATGCGATATTCTCGACCCCGACCTCGCTTAAATGGACAAAGCTTAAAATAGTCCAATGGTGTTTGGCCTGCACGTCATAGTGAATAGGCTCTACCAGCGTAAGTTTGTTACCTTTTACTTTGGCCACCTGGTGGCGTTCATTAACCTGCACCCCTTTTTTAACCAGGGAAGTCCAGCTGGTATCGGGTTTTATGCCCCTCAAATCATAGTCAATCAGTTCAGGACTGTTATTGATTACCCCCAGGATAATCCAGTCGCCAGCCTTAATTTTTGAGGCATCGTTCACTTCGATGATATGACTTTCTCGCGGAGCGTTAGCGGTCACATCAGCCAGTTTTTTATTCGCACCTTTTGCACCAATGTTTATCGCCATAGGTACCGACCACATTTCCAGAGGATTGGCAGGTGGCAAATCTTTATCAAAAAACAAAACGGTACCGCCATTACCTCTTCCTTCCCCCCTTAACACAATCTTTGATCCCGAGATGCGGATAACCTCCTGGTCGTCGTTGCCGGTATTAAAAACGTATCGTCCTTTGGGAAAATAAATAATCCCCTCGCCATTGGCCTCTGCCGCAGCAATGGCACGGATAAATGCTTTTTTATCAGACAGGTTATCATTTGGAACAGCCCCAAAGCTGGTTACATCGAAAACTTTATAATTTACCGTGGGTATGGCTTCTTCGCTGTAGCGGTAACCGGCATAGGAGAAATCGGGCAAAACAGGTGTAGCACCTGTACTTTTTGCGGTTTTAAAATCCTGCCATATCGCGCTTTCCTGCGCCTGTAGCGATAAGCTGCTGATGGTGATTAAACCTAAAATAATTCTTTTTATAGCCATACATTTATGATTACGATGCACTAAAACCTGCCGTTTAAGCCCGGCAGGTTTCATTTATTTGCAGCTTGTTACCAGCCTGGGTTATTTTCTGTAATGAGTTTATTAGATGCCATTTCCAAAGAAGGGATGGGAAACAATAAGTTTCTTGCGGTTACATTTTTACCGCCCAAGCCACCGTACTGCTGGTTGCCTGAAGTAAGTGCACCACTGGTAGGCGCAGCACCCATTTCGGCACCAACTGAATTCATAGTCGATACAAATTTATTCCAGCGGATCAGGTCCATGCGGCGTAACCCCTCGAAACACAATTCGCGCATGCGCTCGTCCTCTATAGCCTGTTGAAAAGTAGTTTTGTTAAGCCCCGTCAAATCGGCCACTGCACTAGCTGCAGCAACAGGTAGCCCATAGCCCCTGCGGCGTACCTGGTTAATGGCATCGAAAGCCTCGGCTGTCGGGCCGTTCACCTGGTTTTCGGCTTCAGCAAACATTAAAAGGATATCGGCATACCGCAGCACCGGGAAGTTAATTCCGGTCTGGTTTTTATCTTTAGGCGTAAGCAGTTCGTACTCCCTTCTCCATTTGGCCATATCCCTGCCATACTGAACAGTTTTGGCGATGGCCGTTTTGGTAGCGGTATTGGCGGTATTGTTGACCGTCCAGGTATAGGTGGTGAGTACCCAATCGCGGCGTAGATCTTTTCCGGTTGCATCGTACTTATTAAATAAACGTGCTGTTCCCTTTATAAAACCATAGCAATAACCCGGATAGTTATACAATGGCGAATTGGCTGCCGATGGTGTCATGGTAATCCCCACCTGGCTTCCTAAGGGGCCAAGATCGAAATAACCATCAGCACGGTTGCCCTTAAATTCAATTTCCCACATGCTCTCTTTGGTGTTGTAAACTTCTTGCGCAGCATTGATAAATATCTGGCGGTAGGCATTATTGGAGTTGGCCGGTACCGATGGCAGGGTTTCATTGAAACCGTTAAATGTAGCATCTGAACTAAAAGTTGTGTTTAAGGCATGTTCTCCTGAGCTGATCACTTTTTTCGTCCAGGCAAGTGCATCCGCATATTTGCCGGTATCGTTTAACGGATAACCCGCCATTTGCAAACAGACCCTGGCCAGAATACCCTGCACTACTGTTTTGGATACACGGCTGGGATAACCGATTGCCGTAGAGGTTGCTACCTTTGTTTCAGCCGTAGTCATATCTTTCAATATCTGGGCATAAACATCAGCAGTTTTACTTCTGGCTAGTTGCACACCGTTGGGGCTTGTTGTTGGCGCTAACCTTAGCGGCACATCGCCAAAGCGGGTAACCAGCATAAAATAGTAGTAGCCCCTTAAAAATAAAGCCTCACCCAATATGATCTGCCGCTTTCCTTCATCCATTTGAGGTATGTCTATGTGTGCAATCAAATCGTTGGCGCGGTTAATTCCGGTATAAAGATCGGTCCATAAATTGGTTACGTTGGTGTTCGAAGGATCAAAATTAAATACCTGTATACCGGTTACCTGACCAGAACGGGCATAATAACCCTCATCGGTACAGGCTTCGAAACCGTTTGGTAAATTGCCGTAAACATTACCCGAACCCAGCGGATCGTACACCCCTGCCAAAGCCTGGGTTAAACCGGTTTCATCCGTATAATATTGTTCAAGTGCAATTTTATCGGTTGGTTCAGTATCTAAGAATTTCTTACAAGAGCTGCTGGCAATGGCCACCAAAACTAATAATACATATATCTTTTTCATCTTGAAATAATTTATTTGATTAAAATGTAAGGTTTGTACCAAAAACTACAGTACGGGCACGCGGATAAGCAGAAAAATCAAAGCCAGGTGTTAATACCGAACGGTAGGTATTCACCTCAGGGTCTGCTCCCGAATACTTGGTCCAGGTGGCTAAATTCTGTGCCGATACAAAGAATCTTAATGTTTTAAGGTATACTTTTTTGAGAACTTTCGGATCTAAGTTATAGCCCAGCGAAACGGTTTTTAGCCTTAGGTAAGAACCATCTTCAACGTAGTTGGATGAATATCCGCCACCAAAAAAGCCCCTGGTGCGGAACATCTCAGCTTCTGAATTCTGCGGCGTCCAGCGGTTTTCATAGCTCGCATATTGATTAAAATTACCCAGGTTATTTGAATTGCCTTCGAACAGCATTTTATTGACATTTAAAAGATCATTGCCGTACGACCACTGGAAGAAAATGTTCAGATCAAAACCTTTATAGGTAAAGTTATTGGAAAAACCTCCCGTATGCGCAGGTAAACCATTTCCGATTTTAACATAATCCTGGGCATTTACCACGCCATCACCATTTTGGTCTTTATATTTAATATCGCCGGGCTGTATGGCTGTCCTGGTATTGCCATTGGTTGCTACCTCTGGTTTTAAGGTATAAACAGTAACGCCGCTGCCATTAACGGATGTATTAAAATCGGCATATTTATAAGTACCCAACCACTCGTAGCCGTACATAGAACCTAAAGGCTGACCAACTTCTGCAACATAAGCACTTACGTTACGCCAGGCGGCATCCCAGTTAATGGTACTCTCGAGGGTCTTCTGACCTTCGGCAAGCGAAATTAGTTTATTGCGGTTAAAGGCAATGTTGGCATTGGTACTCCAGGTAAAATCCTTGGTAACGATGTTTTGAGTAGTTAAGGTTAACTCCAAGCCCCTGTTTTCTACACTACCAATGTTTTTTAATGCAGTACCAAAACCTGCCGATGGTGGCAATTGGGTATTTAACAATAAATCTTTGGTTGTTTTTCTATATACATCGGCACTGAAGCTAATTCTTTGTTTAAAAAAGCCTAAATCAATCCCGGCGTCTACCTGTTCGGTAGTTTCCCATTTCAAATCGGAGTTACCCAGTTTGGTAGGGATTACCCCCGGCACATATTCGTTGTTGAAAGTGTAGGTATTTACAATCGGATTGAAGTAATTGGTCAGGTAATCAAAATCGCCTACGCGGTTGTTACCGGTTTGTCCGTAACTCACACGCAATTTACCTTCTGATAATATTTTAGATTTTTTGAGGAAATTTTCCTGATCAAACCTCCAGGCAATAGCCGCCGAAGGAAAATACCCCCAGTGGTTTTGGCTTGGGAATTTAGAAGATCCATCGGCCCTGTAAGAGACGGTAAACAAGTATTTAGAATCGTAATTATAATTGATACGGCCCAAAAAAGAAGCCATGGTCCAGTCGGATGCAGAAGGATCGACCCTTTGCTGTACGCCCTGGTCAAAACCATCAAACATTAGGTCTTCATTGGGCAATTGGGTTACCGACCGTCCATTGCTCCAGGTGTGTCTTTTTTGAAGTGTAAATCCGCCCAACAGGTTTAATTTTGATTTTTTACTTATTTTTTTATCCCAGGTCAGCGTGTTTTCGTTTAACCAGTTACTGTAGTTATTATTGGTAATTTTTCCGTTTACCCCGTTTGTACCTCCCGGGCGGCCTGTAGAGGTTTTGGTGTTGTTAAACACATCATTTTCAGCTTTATTTTCGACAATACCAAAAGATGATCTCAACTTTAAATCTTTAAGGATTGCATATTCTGCATAACCATTGGCCGTAATATTATGTGTATTGGTCACATTGTAGGAATTCTGCAGGTTGATAACCGGGTTGATACGGTAATCGTTGGCGGCGTTCATGTCCGGATCCTGAAAGGCATCTTCCAGATCAAACAATTCGGAAGGAACTGGCCTCATGCCCAGAATAGAAGTCATTACGTTGGTGGTAGCACCATTTTCGCCCCTGGTTGGGTCAATCCCTTTTTGTTTAAGGAAGCTGTAATTGGCGTTGACACCTATCTTTAACTTATCGGTAATGGCATAATCGAGCACAGCACGACCGGTATAACGCTGATAGTTTGAATTTAATAAAATACCGTTTTGATTAACTGTTGAAGTAGAAATGGCATATTTCAGTTTTTTAGTTCCACCTCTTACCGCAAAATCGTTGTTGTTGTACAAAGCTGTACGCGAAACCAGATCCTGCCAGTCAATCGCGTTAACACCATTATAATAATCAAGGGTTTTTCCATCTGCAAGATAAATCTGCGTTGGTGTAGCTGGTGTTCCGGTCAGAGCAGGGGTAAGTTCGAGCTGATATTTTACATACTCATAAGGGCTCATCATTTCCATTTTTTTGGTCATGCGCTGTACGCCCAGCGTACTGGAAAAACTGAATACCGGTTTGTCCTGTTTACCTTTTTTGGTTGTAATAACCACTACCCCGTTGGCACCCCGGGCACCATAAATGGCAGTTGCCGATGCATCCTTTAAAATATCTATCGACTCGATATCGGCCGGATTAACCACATTGTTATTGGGATCTTCGATCGGAAACCCATCTACCACATATAAAGGGCTGTTGGCCTGGGTAACCGAATTATTGCCACGGATCACAATATCAACTCCCGAACCAGGACGGCCATCGGCTGAGGTGACCTGCACCCCGGCTACACGACCTGCTAAAGCCTCATCGAAAGAACGTACAGGGGCTTTGTTCAGCTCGGCCATTTTAACTGAGCTTACCGAACCTGTAAGGTCTTTTTTGGCTACCGAACCATAACCTACTACCACCACCTGATCCAGGTCGTTGTTCTGCTCGGTCAAGGCTACATTTATCGTTTTTTGCTGGTTTACAGTTACCTCTTTGGCATGGTAACCTACGTATCTGAATACCAGAACAGCTGGTTGATCGGCGGGTACACTGATGCTGTACTCGCCCTGTGCCCTGGTGGTAACGCCACCTTTTGCCGTGCCTTTAATACTTATACTAACACCGGCCAGGGTTTCGCCGGTTTTTTGATCGGTAACAGTTCCGGTTATTATCTTACTCTGCTGGGCAGAACTCGAAAAAACAGTCAATAGAAAGACTGAAAATAATAGAATTCTTCTCATAACACTCATTCAATAAATTGTTTATACTTGGTTGTTTGGTATCAAATGTATCCCTCAAAGTTAACTTTAAGGGGTATTTTTTTCCTTTTAAAGGTGAAATTTATCCTTTTCCACTGCGCTGCTTTTTTTAAAACAGTTTTAATCCTGCGTTTAGCTTCTTGTATCTGAGTAATGCCTCCATGAAATAATAATCGGCATACACCAATGGCACATCGATCTGGCTATTGTGCGGAATGGAGCCTACGTTGTGTTTTAAAATAAAATCGGCATTGGTACCTGTTACGGCAAAGTATGCTGGTGAGGCCAGCGAGTGAAGCATTTTTACGGCTGCATCTTTATACTTTTTGGCAGTTTTGCCGGTAGTGTAGGTACTCAGCTCTAACAAGGCCGATGCGGTAACGGCTGCTGCCGAAGCATCGCGGTATTTTACGTTAATGTTATTGGCATTGGAGTTTACACCCGGCTTATAACCGGCCTGGTTGGCATTAAAATCCCAGTAAGGAACCAAATCCGCAGGCAGGTTTTTACTGTCGATAAAATAATTGGCTAAACCCTGTGCCATTTTTAAAAAGCGAACATCTTTAGTTTCGCGATAGGTCATGGTATAACCATATATAGACCAGGCTTGTCCGCGCGCCCAGGTAGAATTATCGGCGTAGCCTTGTGCGGTTTCGCGTGTCAGTACCTTCCCTGTTTTATCGTCGTAACAAACCACATGGTACGAACTATTATCGGGCCTGAACTGGTTTTTCATTGTAGTAAGTGCATGCGTAATGGCAATATGCCTGAAACTGGTATCGCCCGAAACTTTTGAGGCAAAGAACAACAACTCGAGGTTAATCATATTATCGATAATTACGGGGAAATTATAGCTCTCTTTACCATGCCACGATTTAAACACATTCCACGATTTAATACAACCGGTAACCGGATTAAAGCGGGTGCTTAATGCTTTGGCCGAATTAATTAAAACCTGCTTATAATTTTCGTTCCGGGTAAGCCTGTAGGCATTGCCATAGCTGCAGTACATCATAAATCCCAGGTCGTGGTGTTCGGTAAAGTTTTGCAGTGGCGCTAACTTTTCTGTCCACTGGATGGCCTGTGCCTTAAGTGCGTCATCTTTCTTGGCCTCGTAAGCATGCCACAGGTTGCCTGGGAAAAAGCCGGTAGTCCATTCGTAAAGGCCGCCACTACGCAGTTTCCCCTCTTTATCGGTTGTTTGCGGAAACGCTGTAGCAGAAAGGCTTTTGCTGGCCAACATTTCTTTTACCTGTTTTTGGCACCGGGCCAGGTTATACGTAATAAACTTTTCTTCGGTTTGGGCTTTGGTTGTGCTGGTTAAAGTGCTTAACGAAGCAAAAGTAAAAGCGGCGATCAGTAAATTTCTCTTTATCATTTTTAATTTGGTTAGTGCATGCCTGTTTCCAGGTGTATCCGGTCATTTCGTTTTGTAAAAGGGGTATAAATGCGGTAAACCTTTATCGGAACGATTTACCCAGCCCTTTGTCTTATTCGAAATTGCTGTAGTTCTGCCAGTTGAAGGGTGATTTTTTTCCTTAAAAAGGTTAAATATTTCCTTTTCATTCCTAAATTTGATTATAGCTAATGCAAATCGCTTCATCCCGGTTAGATATTAGGAAAGATTGCCAGTAATAATAGCGCTACCCAATAGCATTTAAACCAAATAACAAGCAGAACTTAACGACAAAAATTTGAAGGCGCTTCGATTTTCATTGGTATTGATAGGGCTTTGCAGCATTTTTTTAAATGCCGCTAAAAGCCAGGACCAAAGCAGCCCGCTCATTTTTAACCATTTAAATATCAGCAACGGCTTATCTAACAACTCTGTGTTATCCATTAATCAGGATACTACGGGCTATATCTGGTTGGGCACAAAATATGGTTTAAACCGCTTTGATGGACGTGCATTCAGGATTTTCAAAAACGATCCGCAAAATACCCGGTCAATCTCCTCTAACGATTTCATTAAAAGCCTGGTCATAAGGAACGACCAGCATATGTGGGTGGTAAATAGTGGTTTAGACCTCTACAACCCCGCTAACGAATCTTTTGAGCATATTATGCCAATAGGTACGGGTATAACCAAAATTGTAGCAGATACAAAAAAGCAATATTGGATAGCCACCTTAACCGGATTAAAATTTATTGCAGCAAACAGTAAAAAAATTATTCCCATCCAACTGGGTAAAGGCAATACCGAGATTAGCGAGATTTTTGAAGACAAGGATCAGCATATCTGGGTGGGTACTTCGATTGGTTTATTCGAGCTTTTCTTTAGCAACAAAAAGTTAAAGGTGCTGTTTCATCAGGAGGCTGCGTTTGATGTATTTTATGGCAACCAGGTTAAAACCATTGCACAGGATAAAAATGCCAATTTGTGGTTTGGCACTAAAAGCAATGGCATACAAATCCTGAATACGGCCACCAAAAAGATTAGTCACTTTGCCAAAAACGGTCCTGATAAAAGAAACCTGATCAACAATAACGTCCGGAAAATCATTTCAGTTAAAAATGGCATGATGTGGATTGGCACACAGGATGGCCTTTCTATCGGTGATCCGGATTCGTTTACTTTTCAGCATTACCAGCACGATGTTACCGATGCAAGCAGTTTAAGCCAAAACTCCATTCATGATATTTTTCAGGATAAAGACGGCTCGGTTTGGATAGGTACTTTTTTTGGCGGCGTAAATGTCGTGTATGCGGTTAACACTCCTTTTAAAAGCTATCAAAATAACCGCTCGCCAAATAGCATCAGCAGCAGTATAGTAAGCGCTATAGTTGAAGATAAGCAGCACAATCTGTGGATCGGTACGGAAGCAGGTGGTTTAAACTATTTCAACAGGCAGCGCAATCAATTTACCAGCTATAAGAATTCGCCATCCAATCCAAACAGCCTCAGCTCAAATTTGGTTAAGGCGATAGCAATTGATCAATATCAGCACCTATTGATCGGAACATCGATTGGAGGCTTGAGTTATTTTGAACCCCAAACCGGAAAATTCACAGTGTACAAGCGCAAGGGGATCGGAAATAACAGTAACAATATCGCATCAGACGAGGTGAACTGTTTGCTGGTGAGCCGTGAGCAGCAGGCACTGATTGGTACCAATGAAGGGTTAAATCTTTTTGATCCTTTAACCAAACGTTTTCAGCTGTTAAATTTAGCGGGGAGCAACACCGGGTTTAATAAAAAAATTACGGCACTGTTTCAGGATCGTCAGAACAAGATCTGGATCGGTACACCAGCAGGTTTATATAGCCTCTCGCCTAACCTGACCATACAGCCTGAAAATTACAAAGGTGAACCAGATCATGCACTTAAATTGAATATTAATTGCATTCAGCAGGATAGTGAAGGGAATATCTGGCTAGGCACCTACCACAAAGGTTTAGCCCTGCTCAATCAGCGCAATAAAACCTTCGGGCTGTTTAACTATAAAAACAACCTGCCCAGCGATAATATTTTAAGTCTGGTTGAAGACAATCAAAACAATTTATGGATTGGTACCGACAATGGCCTGGTAAAATACGATCGTAAAGCGCGTTTTTTCGGGAGTTTTAACATGCTGGATGGCCTGCCCGACAATCAGTTTAACACCAGTTCTTTTTACAAAGCCGCAAACGGAACATTGTTTTTCGGCACATTTAATGGTCTGGTTACCTTCGATCCGCAAAAAATAGAAAAAAACAATACTGCCCCCAAAGTGGTGCTTTCGAACTTAAAGCTTTTTAATAACCCCGTTAAAATTAACGATGAAACCGGACTCCTTACCGAAGACATTAACCTGAGCAAAAACATTACTTTTAACCACCTGCAGAACAATTTTACCCTGGAGTTTTCGGCACTAAACTTTATAAAACCGAGTAAAAACAAATATGCCTATAAGCTGGAAGGTTTTGAAAGCAACTGGAACAATGTTGAAGTACCTACTGCCACCTACACCAATTTATCGGCAGGAACCTATACTTTTCTGGTTAAGGCAACCAATAACGATGGTATCTGGAGCAAGGAAATCAAATCGGTTACCATTACGGTTTTACCGCCAATATGGAAAACCATCTGGGCTTATTTGCTTTATGCCATAGCCATTTACTTTATTGTGGCCTACATCATTAAATTTTTCAGGGCGAAAGCCAAACTGAAGCAAGAGCTATATCTGGAACATATTGAAGCCGAACACCAGAAGAAAAACTACCAGATGAAACTGGATTTCTTTACCAATATATCACATGAAATACGAACACCACTTACGCTTATTTTAGGCCCGTTGGAGAAACTGGAAGAGATTACGAGCGATAACACCATTGTACACCAATACGCGCTAACCATTAAAAACAATACGGAGCGTCTATACCGCCTGGTAAATGAGCTGCTCGATTTTAGAAAGGCCGATTCGGAAAACCTGCGCTTATACTTTGCGGAAACAGATATAGTGGCTTTTTTACGTGGGGTATTTGAAAATTTCAGGCACCTGGCCAAAGCCAAAAACATACGCTATGCATTTAAAACTACAGACGAAGCAATACCCGTTTATTTTGACAAAAACCAAATGGAAAAGGTATTCTTCAATTTGCTATCCAATGCATTTAAATTTACTCCGGCCGATGGAGAAATAAGCCTGGTGATTGAGCTAAACAGTCCTGAACAGGTATGTATTACGGTTAACGATAACGGGAAAGGTATTGCGCTTTATAACATCGACGATATTTTCAAGAATTTTTATCAGGAAGACCAAAGTATGGGTACGGGTATCGGTTTGGCACTGTCAAAAAAACTGGTAGAACTGCACAAGGGAGAAGTTAGTGTCAACAGCAGGCTGGCCACTGAGAACGAACGGGGTTTCACGGCTTTTAAAGTATTGTTACAATTGGGCAATAGTCATTTAAGAGATACTTCTACCGATCCCCCTTTAACATCAGAGCGCTATGCGCTGGAACATGAACCTGATTATGATAACGAAACCCCATTCAGGCAAACTATCGCAGGCCCTAACCAAACCAAGCCTACAGTACTTATTGTAGAAGATAACGCCGAACTGAGGGATTTCATTAAGCAATCACTGGAAAACGATTACCAGGTTCAGCTAAGTGAAAACGGCTTGCAGGGCTGGGAAACGGCCAGTACGAGCTTGCCAGATTTGATTATCAGCGATATTATGATGCCGGTTATGGACGGGCTAACCTTTTGCAAAAAAATTAAAACTGATGTCCGCACCTCTCACATCCCGGTAATTCTGCTCACGGCTAAATCGGCTCAGGTACATGAAATACAAGGTCTGCAGCACGGTGCCGATGTGTATATTACCAAGCCATTCAGCAACAAAATCCTTCAGCTCAATATCCACAACATGCTGGCTTTAAAAACAGCCATGCAAAAGAAATACAGCGAACAGCTGTTGTTACCTCCCATTATCCATCCGCCAAATGCATCCGCCGATGAAAAACTGCTATCCAAACTACAGCTCATCATTGATGAGAATCTGGCCAATGCAGATTTCGATATCGCTGCATTAACCCTGGAGATCGGAATGAGCAAATCTGTGCTCTATAAAAAATTTAGTGCGCTCACCAACCTTTCGCTAAATGAGTTTATTAAAACACAGCGTTTGAAACATGCCGTTACGCTATTGCAGCAGGGCGAAACTTCTATTCTTTCCGTAGCAGTACAGGTGGGATTCAACGATGTAAAATATTTTAGCCGCGAGTTTAAAAAACTATATGGGATCACCCCAAGCCATTATCTCAAAAACTAATATACTGATTGACTGTTCGGAAGCAAATTATTAAATAACTAATCAGGAAATAATTACTCCTATTAGGGTCAATAAGAAGGACTTGAAAAAGATATGTGAGCAATTTTTAGAATTTTTACCAGTCAGATACCAAGAGATTGATGTAGAAAAACTACCCCTAGCGATCATTAATTGCCTTATTGTTAAGCTATACGCCACTCATCCACTTTATGGCGTTGATTCCTGGCATAAAAAGGTACATACCGCCCTTTAATGTATTGAAAGTGGGCATTCCAATATAGCGCTTTGGTAAAGGATCGCCAGGCATCGTAAAAGTTCCTTTGCCTTCGTTTAGTCCTATTATAGGATCTCTTTCATTTTTGAGGCTAACAAAGTTTCCATTGTTCACCCATTCTTTTTGCAAAAATTCAAGGGTCTCCATTGCTTTTGCGCTGAATGCTATAAAATAAAGCCCTCGCTCTTTACCGTCATCTTTGGTACTGCCTTCTGCCAGCGGAACACCGTAGCCTACACCTTTGCGTATAATGCGGTGCAGGTTCACGTCCGACATTACAGCCATTTTACTGTTACGCGGGTTCATCCGGCGCATGTGGCTTGAGTAAGGAACTATTTTGCCATTTTGGTCATTGCTAAAATCAAAATCATTATTCTTCCTGGCATCTGCACCTAATGCTGCATTATCTTTAAATGGACACATATTTAATGGGGCACCACTTCGCCATCTGCCTACCATTTTAGCCGCCAGCAATTCCTGCTCAGCTGTCGATTTTGCTTGTTCGCTAAGGTATTTATTGAATGCAGCAACGTGACTGTGATATTTTCTAAAAATTACAAATGTACCATTCTTGGCAAACTCCATTGGCTGCGGCATAGGATAATGGTTGCCTGCTTCGTTGGCATATCCCATAATAAATTCACCTGCCTTTATTGGCCGTTCTTTTGAATTTAAATGCGCTGCCCCACTGCCTTCAATTTCCGGATTGCTGATGCCATCGCGAAAGCCAAAATGGTTGAAATTGCCTTCTATCGGCGTATCAAAATCGGCTTGATAACACAATTTAACACCTCGGTGTTTTTCCAATACCTGAAGGGCAAGCGCTTTTTTGGAATTCAAGTCATCCACCCCCTTTGCAAAGATGGAAACGGCAATGTGGTTACCGGTTGCTTTAAAAACGGCGTCCCATTTTTCGGGGGCATTCTCATTAATATCCATTAGTTTTTCACTGCGGGCAGCCATTCCCTTTTTAAAGGCATCAGGAAAGCTCTCCATTGTAGACTGTGGAAGTTCAAGTTTCTTTAGTCCCTCGTAAGTAAAGGCAATTGCAAGCCAGGCGTCATCATTATCCCACCAATTTTTGGCATTGGTAACGTAAGGCACTATTTCTTTCAAAAATGCTTTTGCGGAAGCAGCATTTAGAATTTCCAGAAAAACATTTACACCATGATAAGGCAGAGGTCTATCGCGCAATATAATGGCCTGTATGTCGTGCAGCTCTATTTTTTCGGCAGTGCGTTTAAATAATTTTTTTAAGAACATAAGACAATTAAAGTTAGAGAATTTGAAATGTTAACCAAAAAGTTCTTTCAGCGTTTTGGGCTCTTCCCGTTCCTTCCCATTAAGCCGATGCCTTGTTTCTGACGAAATTTGGTATGCCTTCAATCTTGCCATTTGAAGATCACCCATTGGACGGTTGGCTTCTAAACAGCGAAAGGGAGTGAAGGAAAGATGCTCCATTATTTCAAAATTTCCATCGTCATTAACTTCTTGTCGGGGAATATACAATTCCGCTACCGTTTGAAAGGGGGATAATTCCTGAGGCCATTCTACGGTAAGGTCGTTTACAGGCATTTTTTTAAGATCTTGGCAAAGCTGTACCTGAAATTCAAATTTAAAGTCCTGCTTACGAATGGTTTCTAAAATGGATTTTCGATAGGCTTCATCGTCCTTATCAACATCCACATCGATTTGATCCACCTTCTTTACCGACTCCTCACAAGGACGTACCCTAAGCTTAGCTATATACTTGCCATGCCGTACCGCTCCCATGCTATAAAAATTGTACAAAAATGTATTTTGGGGCTTAATGTCCTGGAAAGACAATAGCGCCTTCAACTCTTTGAGTGTGTTTCTGCTTGGAAATGCTTTGCCCATTTCGGTTGTCCACAGATACGCCAATTCAATTTTCCCCCAGGCACCTTTGCCAAAGTATTCGTGCAATCTGTGAAACAGCTTGTCTATAAACATATAGTCGTGGGAAGAGTTGCAAAAGAAGACGGGATGATTAATGAGGTTAAAATCCACATTAAGAGTATCTTCCTCTCCAGGAGCCAATTTTTTGCCCGGCACGTTCAGGACTTTGATCGCCATGCCCTGGGCATTACCACTAAACCTGTCCATGGAAGCCCGTGCCGCTCCATTAGATAATCGAATGACCGCTTCATGTTTTCCCGGATGTGCATAAATTCCCTGCGCCAGTTCCTCAGGTAAATTATCAAAAATAGTGAATTCCGCTTTCAGCGCTGCATATCCTTTTGCATGGGCATCCCTTGTATGATAATTTGTATTGCTTACAGATGGAGACCTTTCTACAAAAGCCTTTACGTCCGCATTGATGGCGGCTGTATGCTGTTCAAAATCTTTTGGTAAATCTTCGGCTTCCTGCGAAAACAAAATATATTCCCGTTTCATTAAGAAGGCGTTAAATCTACAATTCCAAAAGTTTGTTCAGTCCTGCACCTATTTTTTCCAAACGTGTTGTATCGGCAACCGTAAGGTTCGGATGGCTGACAAACCAGGCAGAAGCAGTAATTTGTTTGCTAAGTATAAATTCTTTTACGGTTGGAGATTTAATACCAGGCCATCCTTCAATATTTCCAAAAATCAAATCCATCATCTCCGGTATTTTGGTGGCAAAGTCGTTGATATAGGTATCCCAATCGCCATCATAGCAAGTACAGAAAAGCAATTTTGTATCATTTTCCAAAAACACAAAACGCATATCGTGTAGTGTTCCTACTTTTCTTGCCCCTGTAAGGTTACCTTTTAAGGTTTCAAAAATCAACCGCAGATTTCG
Source organism: Pedobacter sp. SG908 (assembly GCF_011759615.1). NCBI lineage: Bacteria > Pseudomonadati > Bacteroidota > Sphingobacteriia > Sphingobacteriales > Sphingobacteriaceae > Pedobacter > Pedobacter sp. SG908. Next base: position 109,912 of record NZ_JAAOYY010000001.1, on the reverse strand, counting down.
GGCTCCATCGGGTTTCAAATCTGTGATGATAGTTAATTCAGAGAGTTCGCCACTACGCAACCCGGCATCCCCGGCGCTGGTTACATCGTGTGCTTTGTCCAGCGGTTCACCAACCGTAGCTAAATATAATTTCAGCTTTAGTGCCGCATCCTGTGTGAGTTGTTTGATGCTCATATACATTGAATTAGAGATAAATAAATTTAATTAAAAACAAATAATTTTCGTGCTTACTGTTTTACCCAATACATGGTTTTTGAAAAAATGCCTTTATGCGCTACAATTTTTAGCTTTTTTCCCTCCAGGTAAATTTCGCAATTGCCTTTCTGGCCGGTTTCGTGGTTTTCTACAGTACCTCTCCATTCATTTTTTTCAAAACGTACATTATAAAGCGTTGGACGGCCTTTGGGATCAACACCGGAAAATTTTCCGCTATTATTGGAAATGGTGATAATGACACCATCTTCGGTTTTCCATTTGCCTGCAAAATTATCATTGGCAGATTGGGCAAAGCCAATAGCTGTTATAAACATCGCTATAAGGCAACATAATACTTTCTTCATGATCTATTATTTTAATATTTTAATGATTTTGATACTGCAAAGTAAATTCAAAAAATCTGCAGTGTTTTTAATATATCTTAAAAAATGATTGATAGATTTGCTTTAACCAGATCGGCTAGGGATGGAATTGATAAAATATTTAAATACAGCGACAAAACTTTCCCCTGGTGAAGCGGAACACGTAGACAGATCATTTTCAAAAAAGGAGTATGCGAAAAATGTATTATTGGAACGGCCGGAAAATTTCTCTAAGCAGGTATATTTTATTGAAAAGGGGCTGGTAAGAGCTTTTTATTACAAAGAAGAAAAAGACATCACGCATATGTTCTTTGATGAAAATAGTTTTCTGGTGGCTTTTGAAAGCATTTTTTTTAATCGTGCGCATCCATATGGGTTGGAGATTGTTGAGCCGTCCAACGTGCGAACCATTTCTTACGCACAACTGGATGTATTATGTAATACCATTCCTGCATTTAAGGATCACAAGCTATTGGTTGCCCTAAAGATGATAAGTCGACTGTCGGAAAAGATTTATTCTTTACAGTTCCATTCGGCAGATCAGCGGTACAAAGATTTACTGCATACCACGCCAAACATTTTACTGCGTGCCCCATTAGGGCATATTGCCTCTTACCTGGGCATTACGCAGCAAACATTAAGTGTAATAAGAGCTGGAAAATAGCAATGGCGTTTTAAGTAAATTTTCAATCGTAAACCTAATAGGCTTGGGGAAAAGCTTATTTATGACTTATTTAAAATGCTGCGATATGGTAAAAAGCCAACGCAAAAATATATCGAAGAAGACAGTTACCACAGGCCTGCTAAAATGGCCTCTTATAGTGTATTCCTGTAGTTACAATATCAATCAATTGGCTCCCTGCTAAATGCTATAGAGGATTAGGTTATAAATAAATTAAACAAACAGAATGTTAGATGAAATCGATATCAGAACCGAACTAAGACCAGGAGATTTATCGTATGTGATCTACAAACAAACGCTGCTGTATCAGCAAGAACACAACCTGGGGATTGAGTTTGAATCTTATGCCTTTGCCGGCATGCATGAATTTTGTGAGAGTTATGACCCTGAAAAAGACAGGGTTTGGGTTTGTGAGCACAAGAAAAAGATCATTGGCTTCATTTTACTGATGCACCGCGAAAATAACGCTTCGCAGCTTCGTTTTTTTTATATCGATGCTGAATACAGGGGCCTTGGCCTGGGTAAAAAACTCATGCAGCTTTATATGGATTTTTTCAAAGAAAAAGGCTACCAATCTTCTTATCTGTGGACTTTCCAGGGCTTGGACACTGCCATTTCCTTGTATACGAGGCATGGCTTTAAACTTACAGAAGAAAAATTATCCAAAGCTTTAGGAAAACTGGTGAATGAGCAACGTTATGACTTATCGATCGGTGAAGAAATGATCTTTGTTTAGATCCAGCCGATTTCTATCTGTGCAACCCGGATTTCCCTAACCCTGGCAATTCGGAAAATCCATCAGCTGATCCATGTTCTAACGCTAATTCCCTGGAGTAGAATGAAGACGCTAGGGATCGTTTCGACCTGCTTATGTTTAGCGGTAAAAAGAGCCAGGATATCCATCCTGGCCTTCGTCCTCAACTACAGGATATCCATCCTGGCCATCATCATTAACTAACTATACTTCTATTCATTTGTAGGATTACTTAACCGTTTTATAAAGCCAATCTTTGATTAAGGTTAGTACCTCCATTGAAAAGCCAGATTGGATTTTCGAAATTTCTTTATTGTCGCAACTTTTGCAAGGCAACATTAAATGGTTCAGCCCCGGAATTTTCGCTGTTGTTACCTTCTTGTTTCCTCCCGCCAGCGCGAACTTTTTCCAATTGGCCAGATTATCATCGGCGGCTACCATTAAGTCTTTATCTCCATTAATGGCGAGAATAGGAACCTTGATCTGTCCAATGGTTTTTTCGGCATCGTACCGGATAAAATATCGATACCATACCCCTTTGGAGTTTTGTACATAACTATAAATTGGAAAACGGAAATGGTCAAACTGGATATTCAAGGTTTTGAAATAGGCATCGTCCTTAACTTTCCATTGCTGGTAAACATCGTTAAGCTTCATTTCCAGGCTATCGGAATTTGCATAGCGATAAGCTGTTTTAAACATAATGGCATTAATTTCATTTGACCGTTTCTTGTCGTAATCCGGCAATGACGATGCAGCAATAAGATCTGCGTTCTGTTTAAGCTGGGCATCCAATCCGCTCATGGCCAAACCGGCAATACTCACTAAAAATTTAACGTCTTTACTTTCAGCGGCGGCAATGGAGATTGCTGCTCCGCCCTCGCTGTGCCCCATCAAACCGATTTTATCAGGTTCAATATCTTTTCGCGATTTTAGGTAGGCTACTGCGGCGAGTGCATCTGTAGCAAAATCGCCAGTGGTTGCCGTTTCATAAACTCCCGTTGTTGTACCTACGCCCCTGTCGTCAGTGCGCAACATTGCAATTCCATGTGCTGCAAGATAGGTGGCAATCTGCTCGAAAATCCGGTGTCCGGCCATCGTACCATTGCGGTCTTGCTTGCCCGTGCCCGATACCATGACCACAGTTGGGAACGACTTCTTGCCAACAGGTTTGCTCAAGGTGCCGCCAAATACAATTTTACCATCGGCGCTCTTAAAGCGAACACTATCTGATGCCACCTCAAAAACCTTTTCCCCCTGCGCACTTGAAGAAATTGCCGAAAAAAGCAGAAAAACAAAAGCAAAGCACCTCATTATTTGCCTGTTTTTGTAATATCAACCATAGCAGAAATCTCGTCTGCCAGTTCAGTAGCACTGCCTTTAAAACCGACCGTAATAAAACGGGCATTTCCATTGGAATCTACAATTATTTTTTGCGGGATCCCTGAGATGTTAAATGCCTTGCAAACGCGTTCGAATACTTCGCCGGTAGCTTTGGCATCTTTTGCTTTATTATCAAACAATACATTGAAATTGTAATGATTATCCTTAATATATTGGGCAACCTCTGCTTTATAATTTGCCGATCGTTCTTCGGTATCTACAAAGTAGAAAACAACATTTGGATCGCTCGCATATTTGTCGACAGCCAATTTCATTCCTGAAAAGGATGCTTTACAGGGCACGCACCAGGTTGCCCAGAAATCGAAAACCACGGTTTTTCCTTTTAGATCACCCAACTTCACGGTTGCCCCGTTCAGATTTTCCATAGCAAAATCGACCATCGGCTTACTGAACATCTCTTTTTTGATTTCTTCAGTCATTTTCACCCCTCTAGCTCTATTTCTCAAACCTTTTAAATATTGGTCGTAGCCCTTTTCAGTACCAGTTCTTTTGATGTACATATCCTTAAGCATCGATAACATTTCAGCACTGCTCTGGTTTTCGAAAACACTTTTTTCCAAAAGGGTCCTGAGCGCTGGCTTGTCGCCAAGATGGACTAAAATGTTGGCCAACTCTGCATTTAGGGCAGCACTTGTGTACCCAAGCAATAATTTAGATTGGTTGGCATAACCCAATGCCTGTTGGTAACGACCCGCTGCATTTAATAAATGAACATGAATTGGTAGAATGCGTTTGGCGATGGATCCGTTCACGAATTTAACCCATTCGGCCGGAGAAAGATAAGCGTATTCATCCGGACGGTTATCCCTGAGCATTTCGATTCTTTTTATTATTTTTTCAGAAACCGGAAGCAGTGCTTTTTCTGAAACTTCTTTCCTGCTAAAGGGAATTTCTACAATTTTATAGTAGAGCGTTGGTAACATGCTGAAAGGTATTTTTCCGATGTATTTATCCAGCTCAGCATAGTTCTTATCGGCATAAGCGCCCAAAACAATGATGTTCTGATAAATCGTTGGATAATCTATCCTGTTCTCGCGGGCAAATTCTTCATTGCCCCCTTGTTCGGGAAAGTCGATCAAAAACTGCCTGTTAGACTTTAAGAGCAGGCTCACATCCGACCCTACCGGCATCGCTTTAAAAGCATTTAAACGAGCCAGGCTACCCTTTGGGAAACGTTGCAGCATTACCTTGTCGACTGAATCAGCAGTGGCCTTGTCTTGCACAATCCTAAGGAGTATTTTTCTGGCGTTTAATAAATCTACCTCACTGGCATCGGCTCTTTTAAGATAATTGAGCACCCTTTGCAATCGTGGGCCAGCATTATTTTTATAAGTTGCCTTTGTTGCAAGTGCATAAGGGTAAACAAGAACTGATTTTGCCGATTGGTTAAAGCTTATCTCCTGATTTAACCAGTGGTAGGTTGCCGAATCACTAATACCTTCAAATTTGATGTAACCCGGAATGTCCATTCCATATTTCGGGGAACGTGCCAACCCCCATCCTGCATAGGCCCCCTTTGCTATTAAACCTGCGCGGTCTTTATCCAGAAACATGGTAAAATACCCCTCTTCTTTGTTATTATCTACCAATGTATCAGCCTTAAATTTCACTGCGATTATTCCGCAGTCGGCTGGAACCTTATATGGTGCTTTCCAAACCTTACCACTGCCTCTTAAGCTCAGGTCTGATGCATACCACTTGTAGTTTCGGTAAGCATAAACCACTGCACTTACATTTTTTTGGTTGTTCAATATGGTGCCTGCCGCATCGTAAACGATTTCAATATCCTGTCCCGGATTAGCCTTTTCCGGAACAATGCGAAAGCTTGTGTGCGTTTGGGCAAATGCCGCACCTGCCCATAGCGAGAGCGTGATTAAGAACAGGATTGATTTTTGAACTCTTTTTTTCATTGGGATTGGTTTAGCTGCCGAGCAAAATGCCCGGCAGCATGTATTTGTGTAGTTGTTATCGCTTTGTTTAGGGATTTTTTTCCAGTTCAGGATTCAAATTGGTCAAGAATTCTGCGATCGGAAATACATATCGGTCGCTGTTAGGATCCAACGTATAGGTTACGCCTGAAAAAGTTTTGGTATAGGTGCGCTGGAAAGGTGCTTCATTTTTTAGTCTTCGCATATCCCACCAACGCAAAGGGCGCCCAAAGAATTCACGGCGACGTTCCTCTACCACCTTTACCACAGCATCGGCTGCGCTCGCTGCAGTTAAAGCAACATAGTCAGCTGGTTTAAACCGCTTAACCCGAAGGTTATTAACCAATAACATCGCTCCAGCCGCATCACCTGATCTGGCAAGTGCTTCAGCTTTGATTAGCATCATTTCAGGAACAGAAGGTCCAACATTACGCGCTTCTCCTATTGCGCGATCGCGGTAGAAATATCTACCGGTATAATCGGCAGATATCGTAGATGCAGGAACAGTAAAGAGTGTATAACGCTGATCTTTTGTACCCAACAGACCTACCAACTCATCACTTAAGCGATATGCCGTTGGGGTAAATGAAATAGTTCCATTGATTGGCGTTTTAGACAGTAAGATTTCCGGATCGAATACTCTTCGTGGATAATTAGCAGTAGTTACCGCAGTAATTGTGCTTAAATCATTCAGGGTACTTCTCACCGCTAATGCCTGGTCAGCGAATTTTGATGCATTAGCATAGTCTTTCATATAGAAATAACAACGTGCCAACAGCGCATAAGCGGATACCTTGCTTGGTAGCGTGTTATAAGCCTGGGTATTAGGCAGCGAAGGGATCGCGGTAGTCAAGTCGGCAATGATCTGATTGTGCACAGCCTGGACTGAAGCCCTATTTAGTTTTTGTGATAAGGTCTGCGTTAAGATCAGAGGCACGCCAAGATCAGTTTCCGCAGTTGAAGCATTATAGGGTTTACCGTAAAGGTTTACCAAATTTAAATAAGCATCTGCGCGGTGAACTAAAGCTTCAGCAGTTAGTGCGGCCTTTTCATTACCTGTACCATTACTTGCTGGAAGCTCATTGATGATCGTATTGCAATAAAAAATTAAGCTGTATTCTGCATTCCAGTTATCGTCCTGTTCATAACTTACGTTCCCCACCTGATAAATTACTGGCTGCCAAGAATATGCACGGAGGTAATAACCATAAAAAAGCGAGTTCAAAGAATTCAACTGACTGGCATCGACGATATTAATATCATCCGATGCAAGCTCAAAAAGACTCGGGCTACGTTCGAGACTCGACGAAGCGTTTAACAGGTAGCGGTAATTCTGAGTTTCTTTTGGAACCAGGTTTCCCTGGGTTTTAATGTCCACATATTTTTTACAGCCGGAGAAAGCCAATAATCCGGCAATGATCAATGGGTAAGAATATTTAAGGTTCATGTTCTGCTGGATTAAAAGTTAACGTTCAATGAAAAGCTATAAGATACTGTTGCAGGAAGGCCAAGCGTAGTGGAGCTCAAGTTTCCTGTAAAATCAGGATCGATCCCCTCTTTGTTTGCTGTCCACAATAGGCCAAGGTTTCTAACTGCAAAACCAAAATCCGCAGTTTTTACTGCCTTAGTAATCTTATCAACCGGAATACGGTAACTTAAAGAAAGCTCACGTAAACGGATATAATCTCCTTTAAGCACATTGATATCAGATTGCATATATCTGGTTAAGCTTACTGGAGATGAAGTGCCGGCTACACCTGGAACATTTGTAGTCAGTTCATCACCAGCTTTTCTCCACCGAAGTGCAACATCTTCACTCAAATCATATTTGGTTCCGTTACGCAATGTAGGGTACCCGGAAATGGTCGGTTTTAAGAATACGCTTCCGAACTGATAAGTAGCAATCGCCATCAAGGTAAAGTCTTTATATCTTAGAGCGGTATTTAAGCTACCAAAGTGAGGGGCAGTTGTTCTACCAGCATATTTTAATGCAGCTAAAGAAGTAATGTTTTGGTTAGCTGGAATTTTCTTTCCGGTCTCATCATAAATCAAAGTCAATCCATTGGCATCCAGTCCAGCATTCTGGTAAACAAAAAGCCTATCAGTGGGATATCCCGAGATGGTAGGAGAAAAGGCTGGGCTTGAAAATGTTTGAGAGTTGGCTACCATACGATCATCTTCCACTTTATTGGTGTTATAAGAATAATTTAGTCTGGAGGTTAGCTCCCAATCACCAGATTGAATAATGGTTCCGCCAATACCCAAATCGACACCATTTCCGGTCATTCTAGAAGAGTTTCTGGTTAGTGTCGTAAAGCCATAAGTTCCGTTCAGTGGGAAAGAAAAATATAAATCTCTTCCTTTTTTATTATACACATCCACGGTACCATTCAAACGATTTTTGAAAAAGCCGAAATCTAAACCAATATTAGCAACATAGGTCTTTTCCCATCTCAGTTCCGGGTTGGCCGGCGCAATGATGCTAGCCGTTGGAAGTCCTGTAGGTGAATCCACATTGCCGATTGAAATATAGGTGAAAGGGAAAAGCGTGGTTGAGATGTTTCCGTTCACGCCATAAGTGGTGCGCAGGCTTAAATTAGATATCCAGCTTTCGTTCTTTAAGAAGGATTCTTTACTCACATCCCACTTGAATCCTCCAGACCAAAGCGGTGTAGCCCTGAACTTACGGTCCACGCCAAAGTTGTTATAATCATCATATCTTGCGCTGGCTGTGAGGGAATACTTTTGTTTATAAGTATAAGCAGCGTTAGCGAAATACGATAGGTAGCGACGTGTTTTGTCCCCTTGAGTTGGCGCCCCCGAAAGGCTTTGATTAAACCCTTGAACTGTTGCATAAGGAGTAAAATAGTTTACTGCACGTGATATACCAGTCCCCATATTGTAGCCGTAATAAGTATTTAATCCCTGTCCAACTATAGTTTGGCGGATTTCTGTACCGGCAAGCATAGTAACCTGGTGATCCGTTCCGATCTTATCATCATAGTTCAGCTGCGCGCGGGCGTTATAATTGTTATTGGTAGTATTGACCAGTGACAAGATACCAGCGCCCGGTACAAGACCTATGGAATTGGTCGTTGTAGTTGCACCTGCTGCTGGAAGCGGCGTGAAAAGATTCACCTGGTCGCGGTAATAATAACTGTTTTCATTATAATAACGGCGCGTTTTACTAAAGGTGCGTTCTGTTCCAAAAAAGCCTGTTGCCGATAAACCCTTAACAATAGGAACATTAAGGTTAATGTTGGCCGAATAATTATTATCTTTTTGGGTATTGTCAGCATTGTCAAGTTCATCAAGCGCGTTATATCCCCAGTTCAGAAAACCTTTACTGGGAAGCGTGTTCTGCCATCCAGAATAATAACGGTTAGAGCGTTGAACACGGTTTCCATTATCATCTACGACCTGGTTGTAAGGCATGAAAGTCACGGCACTTGGACTGTAAAAGCTGTTCAGCGAAATACCATTGTTCTTTAGATTGAAAAAGGCACCTTTGATACTCGTAGTCAGGGTAGCTTTTTTAAATAACTTGAAAGTATTGTTCAGGGTAATGGTCAAACGCTCACCTTGGGTTCCTACGGCATATGGTCTTTCCTTACTGTAAGAGGCAGAATAGAAGTAGTTGGATGCATTGCCACCACCTCTAACTGCTAGATTATATTGTTGGTTGGCCGAAGGCTGCAAGAAATATTGTTTGATCTGATCGCGGCTATCTCTAGAGGTATATTGATCAATTGCATCCTGATAAGCGGCTTGGGTAATAGTACCTGCTTTTAGTTTAAAGTATAGATCTGTAGCATCAGCAATTGGCTGTCCAAGTGCCGTTGCAGCATTTGGTGTAGCAATTAAACCCTTGTCCACTAATTCTCTTTCATACTCAATGGTCTGAGCCGAGTTCATTGTACGTAGGTAGTCAAGATTCGGAGCGCTCGATATCGCGGCCGTAGCCGAAAAACTTACCGTTGGCGCCTGATTATTTATTCCACGTTTGGTCGTAATAACCATTACTCCGTTGGCAGCCCGTGTTCCCCAGATCGATGCCGCGGCAGCATCCTTCAAAAATGTAATGTTTTCTACATCATTTGGATTAATAGTAGATATGTCCAGCTGGGTGATGGCACCATCCACAACAATTAGTGGAAAGCTTTCACCTAAATAGGTACTTGTTCCACGTACCTGCATATTATAATCGCTCTTGCCTACCGTACGGGTATCACCCCCAATAGCAATCTGACTATTACCATATACAAAGCTATTATCACCCGAAGTTAAACTGATTTTCACACCTGGAGTAGTTGTCTCCAAACGCTGTATTAAGTTGGCTACGGGGGTTTTCTTCAAGTCCTCTGCGGTTACAATGCTGAAAGCACCTGTTGAGCGCTCTTTTGGAAGGGACTGATAACCATTGGATACAATGTTGACATCTTCCAGTTGAGAATAAGAGGCAGGTTTTAGGCTAATGCTTCTGTTTTTCTGGAGTTCGGCAACACCGAAGACTTTGCTTTCATAACCTAAATAGCTCACATAAACCTCAGTTGTACCGTTTGGCACCAACATCGAAAACTTTCCGTTGGCATCAGCGCTGATCGAACGGTTAGACATATTGGCCTTTATAGTTGCTCCGGGAAGCGCGCCCCCATTTTCATCCGTTACTTGTCCCTGGATAAAAATTTCTTGCTCACCTGGAGCTGGATTAGGTTTTATTGCTCCACCTTGATTGGAAGAAATTGTAGTTTCTCTGCTTACGATGGTATAATTACCTTCACTCACATATAGAAATAACAGATTATTGGGATACAATACACGTTTCAGTACCTCATCAAGATTTTTTGCCTTTAAGTTTTCTACATCCGTTGTTTTGCCCTGCACAATTTCGTGCTCGTAGGCAAACTTAGCATTGTATTTTTTTGAGATCGAATTTAGTGCTGCTTCTACTGAAATGGTTTTCCCCGATTGCGCCATTGCCGGCGCAACAAAAATCACAGACATAAACAACAGATAAATCCAGCCCAGTAATCGGGTAAATCTTTTTTTCATTTTTGTTTGGTTGTTAGTTGATATATTAATAAAACAGTTAATTCCTGTTTTTCAGATAGATTGTTTTTCCTTCTTTTTTGACATCTACATCTAAGATATTTTTGAGCGTAAAGAGCAGGCTTTCTTCACTCTTGATCGAGATGGCACCGTCTATTTTCTTTTGCAGAAGTGCAGGGTTATCGACAATGACCGTGTAGCCATACAGATCCTCAAATTCTTGCAGGATATCGCTAACCTTTGTTTGGTTTACGATGATCTTGCCACTCAACCAGGCTGTCTGGACTTCAGCTGTTTGCATCTTTTGAACAGCAATTCCCTTCTCATCAAAATCAAGCAGTTCTCCGGGACGAAGCATATACTTTCTGCCTGTCTTTTTAGATTGTACCTGAATTTTACCTTTTATAAGTGTGACATTGGTTTTGTGATGACGATCTTTCAGGTTAAATTCTGTACCTAAAACCTGCACCGCCACACCATTGGTAACCGCTACGAAAAGTTCGCCCCGTTTAATTTGGTCTGGTGTTAAATTGAGGTGTTTAACTTTAAAATAAGCCTCACCATCCAGGCTAACTTCCCTTCTTGCCTTCCAGTTAAAGGCCCGGGCATAACTTAAGGTAGAGTTTTTGTTCATCCTCACTTCAGAACCATCAGGTAAATGCACCAGGAGGTCTTCAGCGTAATCTGCCCGGACTACAATAGTAGAAAGGAAGTACCAGGAAAAACAGGTTGCCATCAGGATGATGCTTGCAGCACCCGAAAGCCAGATTGTTCTTATCCGTTTGTTCTTTCTTTTTCGCTCGAACTCATTAATTGAATCATTTATATCCATTAAAAGATTTTCGCGAAAAGATGGAGAAACACCGATTTCGCTATCGCTTAAAATAAGCTTGAGCTGAATCACCGCACTTCGGTATGCCTGAATGTTTTCAGGCGATTTTTCCGTCCAGTTACTCCAAAAGATTACGTCATCAGGATAACTATATTTTACGAACCGTAAAAAGTCTTCGTCAGCTAAAAAATCTTCTGTTTGAAATGAATGGTAAAGTTTGCTGGTCATATTGATCATCCCCTCTTAGGTCTTTCAATATGAAGACAAGAAAAAAAATGAAATTACCCCACGGAATTTTATTTTTTTTAAAAAAATTAATTCTTTAAGCTCAGCAAGATGGCTAAAAGCATCATTTTATCAATATTCAAAATTTCGCGAAGTGCCTCTAAAGCCCGGGCGCTAAGTTTGTAAGTGCCTTTTATGCTTAAATCCATTATCGTAGAAATCTCAGCATAGTCTAATTCTTCAAAATACCGCAGGTAAATGATCTCTTTTTGCCTCGGAGTGAGTTTATTCATGGCCAGAGAAAGCTGCCTGACCTGCTCGGTCTGCTCTTCCTTTTGGATAAATGCCGATTCAACCGAAAATTTTAAATCAAAAACCTCGTTGGCTTCCAGGTCTACTTTTTGAAATCTTCCTTCAACGTTTTTAAAATTGATCATGTTATTTCTTAGCGCAGAGATCAGGTAACCCCTCAGGTTGTTTACCGGCGGGAGTTTTTTTTGGTTCACCCATAAATGCACAAAAAGGTTTTGAATGCAATCGCGAACAGCATCTTCATCCTGTAACATGCGCATACCGTACTGATAAAGGGAAGAAAAATATCTCGAATAGATACTATTCAAGGCAATTCTGTTACCCTTTACCAGGTTGCCCCAAAGGTCTATATCATTTAAATCATTTGCCACTTAGAGAAGAATATTCAAATAACCAAAAAAAATAGCTCAAAACAGAATTTGAAATGGGAATATGCTATTTTATTTCATATCGCCAGGCAGGAAACAATTAGTATGTACCGATCTCAGGCATACAGTATTACCTGTTGCCGAAGCCGATCATCTTCCTTTTGACTACAACCTTGCGACTTTTGGATACATTGGCTTACCCACATTGGCCGAACTTTGTATCAACAATAGTGAGTAATATATGGATTTAAAGAATAGCACCATCCTGATCACAGGAGGGACCAGCGGTATAGGTTTGGAGCTTGTTAAACAACTTACCGAACAAGAATCAACAATCATTGTTACAGGTCGTAAACCAGAGGCCTTACATGAAACCAAAAGGCGTTTCCCAAATATACACCTCTTTCAAAGCGATGTAAGTAACCCGCAGGATATTGAGCGCCTGTATAAAGAGGTGACCCAACAATTCCCTGATCTGAATATCATTGTTAACAACGCAGGGGAGATGCGGTTGCTTGATGTTCAGGACGCCAGCAAGGACCTGGAAAACATCACACGTGAGATTGATATCAATCTTACCGGAACAATCCGGATGGTGTATCAGTTTTTGCCCCACCTGATTAAAAAGCGTACAGCAGCAATTGTGAATGTTTCCTCTGCCATTGCTTTTATGCCTTACTCAACGGCTCCGGTTTACAGCGCTTCAAAAGCAGGTGTTCATGCTTATTCCCAGGCCTTGCGTTTGCAGTTGAACAAAACCAGTGTCAAGGTATTCGAGCTGATCCCTCCGGGTGTAAATACCAATCTCCAGAATGATTGGGTACTGCCACCTAATCCCAGCCAAATGATGGACGTGGATAAACTGGTTAGTGTAGCCATTAAAGGATTGCTAAACGACACACCCGAGATCAAGCCGTTCCTGGTTCAGGTAATCAAAATTTTAAGCCGCCTGATGCCTAAGCAATTGATGAGGCTAGGCCACAGGGAATTTGAAAAATTTAAACAACTCAATAAAAAACAATAAACAATCCGTTATGAAAAAATCAATATTAGCAATGTTTGCGCTGCTGTTATCACTGGCTGCTTTCGCACAGAAACTCCCTGCTGATGAAATTACAGGGATCTGGAAATGTGACGATTATAAGATCGAGGTATTCAAAGCAGGTAAGACGTACTCGGCCAAGCTCTTATGGTCGAAGGTGATGTTCGAAGCAGATGGTAAAACAGCAAAGAAGGATGTTAAAAATCCTGATGAAAAACTCCGCAAGAGGTCAGTACAAGGCCTTACGCATATTACCGATCTTGTTTACAAGGATGGCGAATACGTTGATGGCAAATTGTATAGCGTAGATGATGGAAATACCTATAGTTTAAAAGGTAAACTGAAAGGTCCTAATGATCTTGAAACCCGGGGTTACAAAGGCATCCCATTGGTAGGAAAATCATTTAAATGGAAAAGGGTTCAGTAAATTTTTAAAAACAATGCTCATGAAAGATCATAAAGACCACCTGTCGAGGTTTTGGTTCATCGTTTCCAATGCCCTCCCTCCTATTGGATTCTTCCTTTATTTCAGACACAGGAAGGCCTATCCAAATAAGGCCAAAAGCGCTTTAACAAGTGCAATGATCGGCATGCCGCTAGCCCTGCTCGGAGGTTATATCATGAACACTTTTATCCTTGATTAAGCCATGATAAGAAACATAGTTTCCGCACTGCTGCTGTTCATTTCGGTAACGCTCAGCTTCAAACATGCCTGGGATACCCTGCATTACAAAAACAATGAGGAATCCGTTAAGATGATGGAAAGTTTAGGGATCAGCGAAACATTCATTCCATATTTGGCTTCTGTAGCCATAGCAGTCGGCGTGCTTTTGCTCATCCCCAAAACCTTTTTCCTAGGTAATATGCTGAATGCAATGCTGATCGCGATGATTATGGGGCTGGCGGTGCGGGCGGGAAATTACCGTATGGTGTTAATTGAGATTCCATTTTTAATCATGCCATTAGTGATGATATGGCTAAAATATCCGTTTAAATTCAAGTAACTTGCATTATGGCAAACAGCAAACCCTACCGGATCGGTTCCATAACGGAGATACACCGTTTGATGGGGCTTTCTAAGCCCCACCACCCCTTGATCAGCATCGTTGACCTGAAAGGCCTGAGAAATGACACAGGTATAGATGCGGTTGTATTCGACTTATATGTGATATCTATGAAAAGAGGATGTGATGGCTTACATTACGGGCAACAGAAATACGACTTTGACGAAGGGCTCATGGCCTTTATGTCTCCCGGCCAGATTCTGCGTGGCGAAGAGAACGGTGTACCTCCTGACCTGGATGGCTGGATGCTTTTCGTACATCCTGACTTTCTCTGGAACACATCGCTTGCTGTTAAGATCAAGCGCTACGAATACTTTAGCTATGCTACCAGTGAGGCACTGTTTCTCTCAGACAAGGAAGAACTGGTGATCAATGACCTGGTCAGGAATATTAAAGCTGAATATTATTCCAATATGGATAAGTTTAGCCAGGATATTATTATCTCGCACCTGGAAACTTTGCTGAATTATGCCGAACGTTTTTACCAACGCCAGTTCATCACCCGGAAGATCGCGAACCACCAGGTATTAAACCAGGTGGAAGAAATTTTAACCAGCTATTTAAACAACGAAGCCCTGCTTTCTAAAGGACTGCCAACCGTGCAATACTTTGCCGATGCTTTAAACCTATCCTCTAAATATTTAAGTAGCTTGTTAAAACAACTAACCGGCCAGACAATGCAGCAGATCATCCATGAGAAGCTAATTGAGAAGGCTAAAGAAAAATTATCTACAACCAGGATGTCGGTAAGTGAAATCGCTTATCAGCTTGGTTTCGAGCATCCGCAGTCTTTCAATAAATTATTTAAAAGCAAGACAAAGCAAAGTCCGTTGGATTTCCGGCAATCCTTTAACTGAAATATTTGTTTTAGCAACAGACGTAACGGGTTTGTAGCCCGGCAAATTATTCTGCCAATCGTTTGAGATAGCCTAACCTTGCTTAAAATAAATGATAGCGATTAATGGGTAACTTTGTTTAATGATGATCGTTAGAAATTATGGCCATTAAAACTTTTCCTGAAAACCTGAGTCAGAACAAAGGGCTTTCCATACGTATTGTTTCCCCTGAATTTGGGCATCTGTCGCCGGAGTCAGCGAGTCAATACGGTTCTGCCCAGCGGTTGCCTTATTATTTCTTTCTTTTCGTGCTGCAGGGGAACAGCCAAGAGATTATTGACGGGGAGCTTATCGAAATAGGCAAACATGAACTCTTTTTTGCGTTGCCTCACCAGGTCAGGCAACTCCCTTCAACTGGCCATAGCGGAGATTATTATAAACTGGGATTTGACGACGAGTGTCTTTTACGATTGCCGAGAAAATTCCCCTTTTTGCTCAATCCCCTGAACCGGCAAAAAATCAGCTTTCTACCTGATGCTGCACTTAGGCTTTGGAATACGTTTAAGATTTTAAAAGAACTGTTACACACTGTCGACAGTAATCCGGAGCTGATACTGGCTTACCTGAACAGCCTGCTTACAGAAATAAATGCTGCTTATTTTGTACTGCATAAAAAACCTGCGCCAGCGGGCCTTGATAAATTTTTAGGGTTCAGGCTGTTTGTAGAAGATAACCTTACCGAGCAACCTGCTATAACGGAAATAGCAGAAAAGCTGGCCTTAAGCACCGATGGTTTGTATAGGATCGTAAAACAACATTCAGGTGTTTCACCTAAGGAATTCATCATCGACCGTTTAATCATAGAGGCACGGCACCGGATGTATAATGAACCCAATACCTCTGTAAAGGAACTGGCATTTGAACTCGGCTTTAATGACCCGGGTTATTTTTCGCGTTTGTTCAAAAAAGTAACCGGTAAAACGATAGCTGCCTTTTATCAGGATTTGTCCCTGTAAAAGCGGTTTTTGTCCGAACCTATCTACTACATTAGCACCACCTTTGTCTAAAAATAATTCATGATGAACAGACAATTTGGTAAAATATTGGTAACCGGTGCAACCGGCTTAGTAGGCTCAAGGCTTCTGCCCCGCCTTGTTGAAGCAGGATATGATTGTTCTGCACTGGTACGTAGCAAAGAGGTTCCGGCTGGAGTAACTCCTATAGAGGGCGACTTGTTCGATCAGCCGACACTGCAAGAGGCCGTAAAAGATGCAGTAGCCATCATTCACCTGGCCGCCGTATTCCGATCACCGGATACAGACCTGATCTGGAAAAGTAACCTGGAGGGTACACGCAACCTCATTAACGCCGTAAAGCGTAATGCTGCAGATGCCCGCTTCATATTGGCAAGTACCAGTAATGTTTATGACGCAGACAACCCGCACCCCGGCCGTGAGGACGATGCGCTTAGCCCGCAGCATGCCTATCCGGCCAGTAAAGCGGCTGCAGAAAAGGAATTACGCGAAAGCGGATTGAATGGGTCGGTTCTCCGTTTCCCCTTTGTTTACGGTGATGGCGACGGCCACCTGGAAGAATTGCCTAAACACGTAGTTGCCGCTAAATTTCATCCGGCAATGCGCATGAGTACGATCCACCATCGCGATATATATACCGCCATCATGATGGCTTTACAAGGGATCATGGATGGCCAGGTAGTTAATATCGCAGATGAGGCACCAACAACACTTTACGAATTATTGCAACTTGTTGGCAAACCGATGGCCTCATCTGCAGCCCCGCTGGTTAACCCCTGGCACCTGCATGTCGATGCATCGCTGGCCCGTGGTTTAGGCTTCCGGGCTTCGGTGAGAACAGTTCACCAGGCGGCGCAAGAAAACCTGCTCTGACAGCTATATAATTTTTTAGTCGACGCCGGAATTACAGCAAAGAGGCAGGCGTCTTCTTTAAGTCGCTCTAACCCAAAGCTCCTGGATAGTTCAGGGGCTTTGGGTGTTTGTGTCTGGCTCAGCTCATTTTTTACCATATGGTAAATGGCTGCTTTGCGATGTCTGCTATCTTTACCTAATGGAAGCATTAATAAATCTTATCCTGCAATTTGGTGACCTGAACAAACAACAAATCGATTTTTTGCTGAGCAAGGTTGAAATGCTAGAATTCAAAAAAGATGATTACCTGTCTGAAGCCGGGAAGGTACCCCGCTATGTGGCCTTTGTGCTGGAAGGCGTGTTCCGTTTCTGTTATTATAACAACAAGGGCGAAGAAGTGACCAATTATTTTGTTGACGAAGGCAATTTTGTGGTGGATAACGAAAAATTTGAATCGCAAATCGCCGCCACGGAATATGTACAGGCCGTTACCGACTGCCGGGTGCTGGTTTTTAACAAAAAGGACTGGGACGAGATATCTAACACCATTGTAGGTTGGGAAATGATGAAGGCCAACATGGTCAAAAAATGCCTTACGCTGGCTATGGAACGGCGCAGTCCGCTGGTTTCAGAAGATGCCACCACGCGATATTTGTCGTTCATCGAGGGCTTCCCCAACCTCATCAACCGCATTCCGCTTTCGTATGTAGCCTCGTACCTGGGCATTACCCAGCAATCGCTGAGCCGTATACGTCGTAATATCCGCTAGCGATGCTTTTTACCAAATGGTAAATGTTTTTTGAGTGCCATTCTCAACCTTTGCTTATTCATTTAAAAATACAAAAAGATGAGCAAAAAGATCGTATTAATAACCGGAACAAATAGTGGCTTTGGCTGGCTTACCGCCCACAGCGTGGCCGCCTTAGGGCATCAGGTATATGCCACAATGCGCGATACCCAGGGACGTAATGTTGAAAAGGCCCAGGCTTTAGCCGCAGTTGAGAATATAACCGTTTTGGACGTTACCCTGACTGACGATGAAAGCGTGAAGCAGGCTGTTGATGCCATTTTGGCCAAAGAAGGCACTATTGATGTGTTGGTGAACAACGCCGGTTACGCCATGACCGGGGTAGCCGAGAGCTTTACCACGGCCGATGTGCACACTACTTTTGATATCAACGTTTATGCCCCCTGGCGACTGATTAAACAAGTGCTGCCTGCCATGCGCAAACAGGCCGAGGGACTAATTATTAACGTAACCAGCGGCTTTGGGCGGGTATCGTTCCCGTTCGCGACCATTTATGCGGCCTCTAAGTTTGCGCTGGAAGGAATAAGCGAAGGCCTGCATTACGAGGTGAAACGTTTAGGAATAGATGTGGCGCTCGTGGAGCCGGGTGCTTTCCCGACAGAAATGCAGCAAAAGAACAATCCTGCATCTGATCAGAGTGTATTTGAGGGCTACGGCGCCATTGCCGCTATACCCAACAAAATGGTAGCCGCATTGGGTGGAGAAATGCAGGCTAAAAAACCCAACCCACAGGATGTTGCGGATGCCATTGTAAAATTGATCGGTACCCCAAAAGGCTCCAGGCCATTACGTACGGTAGTCGACCCTATAACCGGCCAATACATTGAAGCTGCCAACCAGGCGGTAGCAGAGCAATTTACAAAAGGATTGAAGGTGTTCGGGATGGGTGAGTTATTGTAAGCGGAACGGATGTAATGAGAACGGCAGTAGCTTAGGCAACTGCTGTTTTTTTGTTTTTACCTGTTGGAGCATTTACAGGTAACACCTTTTTAATGTAAGAAGATAAAAATAGAAAGATACCGTTGATAAACAGATTAACTGATTAGGGTATCGTCTAAATCAGAACCCACAACTTGTTTCAAAATTACATCCCGCAAACGGTCTTCGTGTTCATCGCTCCATTGCCCTAATGTAGCAATAACGGGAATTAACGTTTTACCAAATTCGGTAAGGTTATATTCTACTTTTGGCGGTACAACGGGATAGATTATTCTTGTAACCAGTTCGTGTTCTTCCAATTCTTTCAACTGAATATTTAAAACCCTGCGCGAGGCATCGGGTATTTTACGTTGCAGCTCACTTGGTCTTTTATGTCCTTCATTGATAAACCAAAGCAAACGGATCTTCCATTTGCCGTAAAGTACTTCACCTATCAGGTCAAGACCGCAATTCAAGTTCGGTATTATTTTTCTCTTATACATCTTGTAAAATTAAACGTATGAATCAATCTACGCAATAGGGGACTAATTTATCCCTATCTGAATCGTAATTCCGTACTTGTCTAAACTTCTTTTATGCGCCAATTTTGTCCTGTAATTAATTCTTAAAAGTAGAACATTAAAATGGAACAGTTTAATTTCAACAATGAGTTATCAGGTAAAATTGCCCTGGTAACCGGAGGGACAAAGGGAGCCGGAAGTGCAATTGCAGAAAGGCTTTTGCAAGCCGGGGCAACAGTTATTATTACCGCAAGAAACGCTCCTGAAAAAGATAACAGCAATCTGCATTTCATTCCTTCCGATTTGAGTAAGGCCGCGGGAACACAAAAAGTAATCAGCGAAGTACTGTCCATGTATGGCAGACTGGATATCCTGGTGAACAACCTTGGTGGTTCATCAACACCCGCCGGCGGTTTTTCAACGTTGAATGATGAAGATTGGGAATCGACCCTGCAAGCTAATCTGCTCGCACCTGTCAGGCTGGACAGAGGTTTTTTACCACAAATGATAGACCGAAAAAGTGGTGTCATTATTCACATCGCATCCATTCAGGGCATATTGCCGCTGTACGATTCTACTTTGCCGTATGCCGCTGCAAAAGCAGGATTAATCAATTACAGTAAAAGTTTATCTAATGAAGTTACGCCAAAAGGTGTCCGTGTGCTAACGGTTTCGCCAGGATGGATAAACACAACAGCATCGATTGCCTGGTTGGGCGAGATCGCAAGAAATGCAAATAGTACGGTAGAAGAGGCGCAGCAAGGTGTAATGGATGCATTGGGCGGGATACCTTATGGCAGGCCTGCCGAACCGGAGGAAGTAGCCGAATTAGTTGGTTTTTTAGTTTCACCAAGAGCCAATTATTTAACAGGAACAAATTTTGTAATTGACGGTGGAACTGTACCTACTATTTAATAACCTCAAAAATAAAAAATAATGAACTTACCGAAAGTAGTATCAGATTTAGTAAAAACGCAAAACAACTTTGATAGCGTGGCTTACGCAAATTGTTTTTCCGAAACAGCCATCGTTTATGATGAAGGCAAAACGCACAAAGGACGAAAAGAGATAGAACATTGGATTGCGGATGCCAATGAGCGGTACGAGGCTACCATGCAGCCCCTAAGCTTTGAAGAAAAAGAAACGGAAAGCATTTTAAAAGCAGAAGCTTCAGGAAAATTTGACGGAAGCCCTATTGTATTGAGTTATCATTTAGAAATAGCTAATGATTTGATACAGTCATTGAGCATTACAGGATAAGTGGATTGAGACTGTATTATATTGTCATCCTGTCCAAAGGGCTCCTACGAAGAGCTTGTCGAAGGATCTCTTTTAAATGCCTTAAAGGTGTTTCAATACTTCAGCAAACTCAATACAGGCTAAGCTCAACTCAACAAATTAGGAGCGAAATTATGCCTTGTGATACGGTCTCATTCTTTTTCCTATGAATTTAATTATTAATTTTCAATCAATTGAAATTCTGAAATAACTTTCAAATGTTCAAACGAATGCTTATTCATACCACTTACGAAAAGCCCTCCAAAAATGTTTTTCTGAGTTATTTTACTTCATTTTATCGAGTCGGAGACTCTTTTCTATTGGCTAATCCGTAGAACTCCTACGGAACTCTACGGATAGCGGCGAGATAAATCAATCTACCTCTACTTACCTGCTTTCCACGTGCTATCAAGCACAAAAAAATTCAATCCCAAAGTTTTGCTGTTAGAAGACCTTACCTGATTAGCCAACGCCACATCCTGTGAAAGCATTTTACCATAGGATGGGATCATTTTGCGCAATCCCTGTTGCCAGGCATTAGAGGCCACCTCTTTCGGAAAGCATTGTTTGAGCAAGGTTAACATAATATCAACAGATGTTGATGCTCCGGGCGAGGCACCTAAAAGGGCTGCAAGACTGCCATCTTGTGCGCTCACTACCTCTGTCCCAAACTGAAGAACTCCGCCATGAGTTTTATCTTTCTTGATAATCTGTACCCTTTGCCCTGCGGTTTCGAGTTTCCAGTCTTTGGCTTCAGCTTCAGGGAAATATTCCTTTAGCGCCTTCAAACGATCTTCATCAGACTGTGTAACCTGCCTGATCAGGTATTTTGTTAAGGGGATATTATCCATTCCGGTTGACAGCATAGGCCACATGTTTTTCAGGGTTATTGACCGGGTAAGGTCTAGGTAAGAACCCTGTTTTAAAAATTTTGAAGAAAACCCAGCGTATGGACCGAAAAGAAGTGCTTTTTTCCCATTAATGATTCTGGTATCCAAATGCGGAACCGACATTGGCGGTGCGCCTACTCCTGCTTTTCCATATACTTTTGAGATATGCTTTTCTACTATTTTCTGATTGTTACAAACCAAGCACTCCCCGCTCACCGGAAATCCGCCAAAACCTTTTCCCTCGGGTATTTTTGATTTCTGAAGTAGCCTTAAGGCCCCGCCCCCTGCGCCAATAAAAACGAATTTTGCGCTTATGTATTTATCTTTTTCGGTCTTGAGATCTGTAACCGTTACCAACCAGGTACCATCGGGATTTCTTTTAAGGTTCTTCACCTCATGATTCAACTCTACCTTAACCTCTTTTTCCTTTCTTAAGGATGAGATCAG
This sequence comes from Pedobacter sp. SG908, assembly GCF_011759615.1. NCBI lineage: Bacteria > Pseudomonadati > Bacteroidota > Sphingobacteriia > Sphingobacteriales > Sphingobacteriaceae > Pedobacter > Pedobacter sp. SG908. The sequence continues at coordinate 88,090 of NZ_JAAOYY010000001.1, read as the reverse complement.
CCCCCGGGTTAAACTACCAAAATTAACGTCTGTACCAATTGACATATAGGTAGCAGCAACTTTCTGCTTACGGCTTCTACCTTTCATTACCAGAGGCATCCATTTGGCTAGCGTATCGTAGTTTTCTGAATACTTCATTCCTTTAAAAAGCAGTTGTTTACTTAAAACATCGTAGCGTTTTTTCAGGTAAATTACGTTTTTATCGCCCCAAACAAAACTGATATGTGGCACATTATTTATAAACGAGGTTGGTGCTGGCAGCTTGCCCGCGCTAACCATATAGGCCCAAAACTGTTTTGAAACCTCAAAATGCTCATTTATAGAAATTGCTTTTTTAAATTCAATTTGCCCATTTGGCAATTGGGGAGTATAATTGAGTTCGCAGAATGCAGAATGCCCGGTTCCGGCATTATTCCATGCATCAGAACTTTCAGCGGCAACAAGGTCTAATCTTTCATAAATGTTTATCTTTAATTTTGGATCCAGTGTTTTGATCATTGAACCTAGTGTTGCACTCATTATTCCTGCCCCAACCAGTACAACGTCTGTTTGCTCCTGCGCTTCTTTATTTCTGCAACCCACTATAGCTGCTGAAATAAGCAATATGAGTAGTATATTTTTCATTCTAAATTTAATCTTAATACGTTAAATGGTTTTATCTTTTGTGTTTGAAACAACGAGCGCCGCCACACCGTGCCCGATGGTGTTGGTAATTGCTCTTGCTTCACTCATAAACCGGTCGATGCTAAGCAATACAGCAAGTCCTTCAACCGGAATGCGTTGAATACTGTTTACTGTAGTTATCAATACCAGAAAGCCAGTACCAGGAATACCGGTTGCACCTTTCGAGGTAAGCAGAATAATCATTACTATATTTAAAAGTTCTGCCCATGAGAAGCTGATATTGTATAATTGGGCTAAAAAAATCACAGACATACCCAGGTAAATGCAAGTACCATTAAGATTTAATGAGTTTCCCATAACCGTTACCACTCTTACAACATCACGCTTCAAACCTATAAGTTCCAGGCGGTCCATTAACAAGGGAATTACTGAACTTGATGAGGAGGTTCCCAATGCATATAACAGCTCGTTTTTGATAGCGGCAATAAACTTAACGATGTTCACCTTAAGCATAAGCAAGATTGATCCAAGAACTAAAAAAACAAAGAGAAACATGGCGATGTATGTACCTGCGAGCATCTTCCCGATGGGTAGTAAGCTATCCGTTCCATATCTGCCTACCGTATAGGCTATGCCACTAAAGGCAACAAATGGTGCAAATACAAAAATATACCGCAGCAATTTCATCACAAACTTCCTGAGTAGATCAAAAAAATAAGTTGCTTTTTTTTTAAGTCTGGACTGATTGATGATTAAGCCTAACACAACAGCTGTAAGTAGTAATATCAGCATACTGTTCTGAAATACTACGTTTACCCAATGGGGATATTGACTGGTAATTAACTGGCCCGGTAAAATTTCAGAAAGTAGCGCTTTATTTATCTTTCCCGGCTGGATTAATGAAGCAATACCAATACCGAAAAGGATAGCGCTTGTGCTGATCAAAACAAAATAAATTAAGGCTTTTATGATAATTTGCCCTATTGATTTCAGATTTTCAAGACCGCCGAATAGTGTTACAACTGTGAGAAAGATTACCGGAGCTACGAAGGGCTCAATAGCCGAGACGAAAAGGCTACCTATCCATTGCATTTTAGTAGCGCTAGTTGGATAAAAAATGCCGCAGAGAGTCCCAGCGACTATCGCAAGAATAATCTGTAAGCTCAAATATTTATTGAGTTTATCTATAATCAGGTCTACTTTAGCGATCAACTTCAAAATGAAGGTGTTAATTTTCTTATCTTTGAATATAGTAAATCTACCCGTTAATCTAACAATACCGGGGCAGCCTTCTTAATAATATCACTTGCATGGGCGATGTATTTTGAGAAATGTTGTTCAAAAAGCATAGCCAGTTCAGCTGCTTTTTTATCATATTGCTGAACATCCTCCCATAAATCCCGGGGATTTAGGATTTCTGCCGGCACTCCTTCACAGCGCTGCGGTACCGAAATCTTAAATACCGGGTGGTTAACAAATATGGCGTCGTCTAATTTACCATTCATGGCTGCAGTAATAAGTCCCCGTGTATATTTTAGGCTTATACGGTTTCCTATTCCATAAGAGCCACCAATCCATCCGGTATTAACAAGCCACACATTAATTTCCGGGTTAGCATCCAATTTCTCACCTAACAGCTCTGCGTATTTTAAAGGATGAAGAGGCAAAAACACGCTTCCAAAACATGCAGAAAAGGTTGACTGTGGTTCGGATACCCCCATTTCTGTACCTGCTACCTTTGCTGTGTAACCAGAAATAAAGTGATACATGGCTTGCCCCTTATCTAGCTTGCTTATTGGTGGGAGTATTCCAAAGGCATCACAGGTAAGAAAGAATATATTTTTGGGTATCCCCCCTGTTGATGGTTCTTTAGCATTTTTTATAAACTGAATTGGATAGGCTACCCTGGTGTTTTCTGTTTTGGAAATATCCGAAAAATCTATGCGCCCATCAGTATCTATAACTACGTTCTCCAGTAATGCACCGGGTTTGATGGCCCCGAAAATTTCAGGCTCTTTCTTAGGGTCAAGATTTACCGCTTTAGCGTAACACCCTCCTTCAAAATTAAACACACCGTTTTCCGACCAGCCGTGTTCATCATCACCTATTAATGAACGGTTGGGATCTGCACTCAGTGTTGTTTTGCCTGTACCCGAAAGGCCAAAAAATAGCGCGACATTACCATCCTCACCTTCGTTGGCCGAACAGTGCATACTTAAAACATTACGTTGTAAGGGCAAAACATAATTTAATACACTAAAAATCCCTTTCTTCATTTCTCCGGTATATGCCGTTCCACCAATTAAAATGATCTTGCGGCTAAAATTGACCACAGTAAAATTCTTTTGACGTGTCCCATCAGTCTCTGGGTCGGCAAAGAAACCAGGGGCCTGCAAAATAAGCCATTCCGTATCCGGACTAAGCACATTATGTGCGTCCGACCTCAGAAAAAGGTTATGGCAAAATAGATTTGCCCATGGCGTTTCATTAACAATACGAATGGTTAATCCAAACCTTGCATCAGCACAGGCATGAACATCTCTCACCCAAACTTCACGTTCAGCAAGGTAGCTTCTCATTTTCTTATACAAAACATCAAAATGAGCTTTCGAGATAGGTCGGTTTACTTCTCCCCAATCAACAGTATCGCTGGTTGTTTCATCGATTACGATAAACTTATCTTTTGGCGACCGGCCAGTAAAACTTCCGGTATCTACACACAATGCTCCTGTATTGTTCAAAATCCCCTGGCCTCTTTCCAGTGTCTGTCTAACAAGTTGCGCTGCTTCTAATTGATAATGAACATACTTACCATAAAGCTTGAATCCTAATTCATGAAATGTTTCTGCTGTATTCATTTGATCTAATTTTAGTATACCAATTCTTTTTTTATTACCCTATTTTTTTGATTTGCATTTGATCGCACGTCATCATCCTTTTGTGGGTGAAACTCTTTCTCGCTTTGCGCAACAACGATTGTAGCCACCCCGTTACCGATAATATTTGTTAATGCGCGCGCTTCACTCATAAATTTATCTACCCCTAAAAGAAAAGCCAGTCCTTCTATCGGAATCTTATGGATAGCTGCAAGTGTTGAGGCTAAAACAATAAAACCACTTCCTGTTACACCAGCCGCACCTTTTGAAGTCACCATCAGGATCCCGATGATACTTAACATCTCCCATATCGAGAGATGAACGCCGTAAAGCTGGGCAAGAAATATGATGGACATAGAAAGATAGATTGAGGTACCGTCCAGATTAAAAGAATAGCCCGTTGGAATAACCAGCCCAACAACAGACTTGCTGCAGCCCATCTTTTCGAGTTTTTGCATGATCGAAGGCAATGCCGATTCGGAAGAAGATGTGCCCAAAACCAGCAATAATTCTTCCTTAATGTATTTGATAAATTTCCAGATACTCATTTTGTAATATCTCATAATGCCGCCCAAAACCAGAAATATAAACAGCCCCATGGTGAGATATACTGTTCCCATGAGCTTGGCCAGGGGTATAAGGGTATGAAGTCCGAATTTGCCAATGGTATAAGCCATGCCGCCGAAGGCACCAAGCGGTGCGAGATACATGACATATTTTAAGCCCAGAAACACTTTTTTAGATAAATATTCTAAGCCAAAAACTGCTTTTTCCCGATGTTTAGAATAGTTAAGAGCGATTCCAACAATTATAGCAACCAATAATACCTGAATGGTGAGGTTATTCATAAAGAAATGCACCCAGTCAAAACCTTTTTCTGGTGATGAGGTGTACTTCGAGGCATTTTGAATCTGCAAATTTGCTTTATCAATGTTTCCTGGTTTGATAAGAACAGCCATGCCGATACCTATGGCGAGGGAAAAAGTGGAAACTACTTCAAAATAAATGAGGGATTTGATACCAATTCTACCAACCTTTTTCAGATCGCCCATGCCACTTATACCCAAAACAATGGTCAGAAATATAATTGGGGCGATAAAGAGTTTAATAATATCGATGAAAGTTTTGCCAATAATTTCCATTTTAACGGCAATTGCAGGGGCAACAGTGCCCAGTAGAACGCCTGCAATAATGGCAATGAGCACCCAGAAAGTAAGGTTGGTTACAATTCGCTTCCAAATGCGGCGAGTCGCCTTGGTTTGCTCATCTAATGTTTGAGGTAATTTTTCGATTAACATTGGCTCTTTTTTATTAGTCTATATTGATATGGTACATTAAAACGAACATCATTTTCCGGTCAGCTACTTTTAGCCCATCGCCTTGATCGGTATATATGGGCCTGCTTTGGGCATTAAAAACAAGTTTCGATGCATGGTCTTTTAGTAATAAGGTAAGGCCCAGATCATAACTGATCATGGGCTCGGAGAGACGCTCAAACCGGGAATACTGAAAACCCAATGCAGGCATCAATCTCAAGCTTTTCTTTTGCTGATTGAAATAAGGGAGGGTGAAACCAGATTGCAGATAAAAGCTGTGTCCGGTTCCTACAACCGGATAACTATTGCCCGCCCCATTGAAGGATGCTTTTTTATTATCCAGTCCATTCGAAATGTTGTTTATCCCCAGATTTCTGATGTAGCCAGGGCCATAATCATGAAGAAAAGCTGCTGAATAAAAATTAAATGATGTTCCTCGGCTCAAATTAATCGGAGTATCGAAGAAGAGGTCTGCACAAAAGAGTTTCATATCGTTTAGCAAAGTATCTGCAGATTTCAGGCTCCAGAGCAGATCTTTCTGATATTCCATCCCGACGCCGAGGGCCAATACCTTTTTTTTCCCTAAATAACTTCCTGGAGAAGTAGGTGTACTGTTTTCCTTTTCAAAAAACTGCCATTTGAAATAGGATGAAAAGTTGGGTTTAACCTCCAGGTTATTAAAGGTAGAGATGTCTTGTAAAGGCTTTCCGGTAAAGGGCACATAAGTTTTGGCTATGATAAACCGGTAGTCTAACTTTCCTAGCTGACCTTTGAAAAAAACATTCAGGTTCCGTAGGGTAAGATCGGTTCTGTTTACGTTACCCAGTGTTATAAAAGGTACATCATACAATAAAGTAGCAGTTGGGCCAGAAGCAAAACGGGTAAACCCTTTCCAGTTAGATCGGCCTGCCCCTAAAGTAAATTTGTTGCTTAGTTTATATTCTCCGTAGGCATCAAGTAATTCAAAAGCACTTTCATTATCAGAAAGGTAGGTCAGGTTAGTTGTCCCTCCCTGAAAAACCATGGTAAGCCGATCCGTTGGCGCAACCACCATTTTCATGCGAAGCCTTCTTAAAGAAATATCAGCGGTTGAATTTACGTTACTTTCATTTATCTTACTGCCGGGATTGAGCTCGGTATATCTTGCCCAAATCTGCGCATAACCTGAAAATGCTATAAAATGTGTTTTATCATCGTTCAAGTAATACTTTAGTGGCTTATTAACCTTTTTTTCCTGAGCACTTACTGTTAACAGGCGCCCCACAAAAAGGAAGATGACTAATGAGAATCTGGTAATTGATATGCTCATGCCGTCGTTTATAAAAAAAATAGGGATATTAGCCTTCATTTAATCTCAACTAGGCGGATTTTAATCCGTTGTATATATTTGGTTAATTCCGATACATAATTTGTAACGGGTTAATAAATATGCACCTATCTTAAGCTTAAAAAGATTTATATCAATAAACTACACGAATTATTAACAAACAACAATTGAAGCCCCTTATAAATGAATCTGCTGATCAACCTTATACTCCTGATTTTAGTGCTCAGGCTCTCTTTTGATAAAAAGGTGATGCATTTCTTAGTAAATGGTCGTTGGCCTGGATTAATTATCATTCAGCACATTGTTTTCTGGCTGGTATTCTTATCTGTGAGCGGTTACGTTTATCTGAACTTTTGGGACTTAAAAGAGGCAGCACTGCGGTTGTTATTTATGCTTTGTATTAACATCCCTGTTTATTTATTATGCTTTAGCGTTTTGGTACCAGCGTATTACCAGACGAAGCGCTATGGAGAATATGTACGCTACATTGCCGCCATTTTTGTAATTTCAAGTTTGGTCAGGATACTAATTGAGCCTCAACTTTTCGGGGCGGAGATTGATGGCGGTTATCTTTTTATGATTTACCTGATGCAGATCATCATCATTTTAGTTCCCTCTATTCAAGGCATTTCAAAATACAAACTCATTGCTGAGCGTGAACTTGCAGAACTCAGCCTGAGAAAAAAAGAAGCAGATCTTGAACTGCTAAAATCAAAAATAAATCCTCACTTTTTGTTTAACACCTTAAATAATATCTATTCGCACAGTTATGCTACAGATGGAAGCTCGGCCAATTTAATTAAACAGTTAAGCCTTTTGATGCAGTATACCACATATGAGATTTCAAAAAACACCATACCGGTTGATAGAGAATTACAAATGATTATCGCCCTGAGCGGCCTCTATCAACTGAAACATGGCTCGGGGTTAGATATCGACCTATGTTTTCCTGATGATAATCTATTTGAAATTGTTGAGATCCCACCAACAATTTATCTCACGCTGTTTGAAAATGCCATCAAATATGCTGCTATGGGATCTGACAAGACGGCTAGAATTAAAGCATCAGTAAGCATTTCAGAAGTTAAGCTAGAATTTTGCATTGAAAATTCAATCTCAAATAAAATAATCGACAATGATGATACCACCTATCGTGGCGTTGGCATGAAAGTGCTTGAAAATATTCTTGAAAACCATTATCAAAGTAATTATAACTTTGAAAGCAGTAATGACGGTAGTGTATATAAAGCAATTTTAAACATATATTTATGAAACCGATAAAGGCCATTTATGTTGATGATGAGGCTCCTGCTTTAGAACTCATCAAAAAATATTGTTTGGACATGCCCGAAATTGAACTCATGGATACCTTTTTAGATCCTACGGAAGCCCTGAATTATCTATTACTGGAATCTGTAGAACTACTAATCCTCGATATTGAGATGCCTGGCTTATCCGGAACAGACTTCCTGGCCTTGGTTCCTAAGGGTAAACTCTGTATTTTCATCACTGCTGATCCGACCTATGCGGCCAGAGCCTTCGACATGGACGTTATCGACTACCTGGTTAAACCTGTTTTTCCTGACCGGTTCAAAAAAGCAGTTCAAAAGGCTATTGATTATTTGAAATTTTCGACATCTGAGGTGGAGCAATCCTACCTGACATTTAAATCTGACTACAAGTTGAATAGAGTTTTATTAGATGATATACAATGGATTGAAGGATTTCGTGAATACATTAAAATTGTAACCAGGTTTAAGCAGTATCTTGTATTACAACGGCTTTCAGATTTCATGAATAAAAACGGCGAACTGGGATTTGTTCGCATTCACAAATCGTATATTGTAAGAAAAAAAGATATTGTCTCAATAAGCGCCCAAAGTGTTCAGGTAAAAGGCGGCAAGCAGTTACCCATTGGAAGAACATATAAAGATTTGTTAAAATAAAACCGCCTAAAAGCGCCTACTTAGTGTGTTTTGGGAGTAAATCATTACCTACCCCAAAAAATCAAAGCGTTGTTGGCGCATGGCTTTGTCTAACGAAAAGAAAAGCGTCATATAACTCGGCTAAATTTACCTTATCGTACAAACTCACGCCGCTTTTTGTACCATAGCCTATAAATCGCTGTGGTTTGACCAGGTTATTTGGGTTAAAGGCCTTGGTAAAGAAATATACATTCGTTTTGGTCAATGTACCCAATAATTCTTCCCATGAACCTTTGATCGGCTCCTCAAGTTTATAGGGCAACATCACAGTGGTATTTACAGCGCGGGCATCGGTCGTTGCCCCAAATTCACCCATTGCCGTTCCTGTACCCAGAACGAAATAATTGTTGGGAAATAGTTTTAGCAGGTATTTTCCCGTTCCGCCAACAGAATTATCGTAAATCTCTTTTTTCCCAAGGTGGGCATCGTGTGCCCAGATAATCACTTTATCTTCCTTTCCTTTTATCATTAAAGCGGTATTGTGGGCCATGATGCTATCTCTCGGTACATATTTGGATTTTGGCTTAAACGGTTCAAACCCCTGTTTAAGATTGCTAATCGCCAATAGAAGATCAGATCTGAGGCTTGTTTCCATCTCTATTTTACTAACTTGCTGTTCCAGGGAATCGGCGGTGAAGTAACCTTGGCTACAATATTGGTTCAGCAATTTCCAATCTACCTTAAAATCTTTTTGGTTCATGCCAAACCAGGCCTCATCCTGAAAATGAGCAGCAACATTCAGGCGCTCAACTTCTTCGTGAAAACTGTTAATACCCGCTTTTTTAAGCAAAAGCGTAATCATATCAATATCGGGCTTTTGAACAGGGAAGTCTATACCGTTTACCGAAACCTTTTTTTTGTGACTTTTATTATATATCCTGATCCAATCCAGCAGCTCCTTTGTTTCTTTGTTCTGCCAGATTCCGATCATGTATTTTTTCATCAATGCCATAACATCAGTTGCCTGGTTTAACTGCTGGTTCATTAACCACATCTCGGCAACATCATTCTCGAAAGCAACATGATTAAATCCTTTTTCTTCAATCAATATCCTGCTGATGTAATACCTGAGTTTATAAAATTCTGCCGTTCCGTGTGTTCCTTCTCCAAGACCTACAATCTGCTTCGCCCCCATTTCGGCAATTAATGGTTTAACGGAGGCTTTAAACTTTTCATAGCTCTCAAGAGAGACGCTTTTCAGCGATTTTTTTTGGACAACAGTCAATTTCGAAACCGTGTCTTTTTGCTGAGCGAAAACGATCTGGCTGTTGAACGCAAAGATGACGGCCAGGCAAATTATTAAGGTAATGTGTTTCATCATGTATTGTTTTATGAAGCAAAAGAATGAGCATTCGCCCGTGGCATGAAAAAAAATTCGACCACAGGCCTTCCTTGCACGATAAATTAACATATGCGTCTATTCGTCGTGCAAAACCTGAGGTTTATCGCAGGGGAAAAACTATTTCAACTATTTTAGCGATTTTTGAAAGGTGAACAAAAGAACAGCCTTCAACTTCTCAACCATATTCGAAATCCTGATTTGGGTATTCTATGTTACAATATATAAATATTCGTACCTGATCGAAAATTCGGGATTACAACGAATTCCAGGTAACGATTTCCCCTATCCAATGATCTGCCTGTTTGGAATTTGCAGCACATTACCCATTATTCCCTATTACCGGTGGGCGATTCCAAAACTGTTGCATCTAAGAAAATATATGGCCCTTATACTCATCACTGTAGTATACTTCATATTTATGACACCCTACATCAACATGTTCCTGTCATGGATTTTCAAACAATTCACCTATGGTAGTCCGGTGCATGCCTATTTTAATCGCCAGTACAATGGTTTCTTTTCAGATTGGAATCTGATCATGACCGATTCGATTGCCTTTTTAAGCATCGCCTTCTCGAGGTTCTCCTACGAAAATGAGATGATCCGCCACAAGGTAGAAACCGACCATTTGAAGCTCCAGTTAGGCTTGTTAAAGGCGCAGCTCCAGCCTCATTTTCTATTCAATACGTTAAACAGTCTATATGGCATGAGCCTAATACAATCTAAAGATACCTCTAGGTTTATTTTATTGCTGTCGCAAATGATGCAGTATATTTTGTATGATTGTAGCCGGGAGGAGGTTCCGCTAAGCGAAGAAGTTAATTTCCTAAAAGGATATTTTGAGATTGAGCAGAAAAAGTTTCCAGACGCTTCAATTCGGTTTAACGTCTCGGAAACCATACCCGATGTAAAAATGCCACCACTGCTATTTTTGCCTTTGGTAGAAAATGCGTTCAAGCACGGCAGGCACAAACTGGAAAATAACGCAGGTGTTTCAGCCGAGTTAATGGTAGATGAACAGGTTTTGTTCTTCAAAATAGAAAATGAGATGCTGCCGAGCCAACCCTTAAAAAGCAACAGGGGCGGTATAGGATTAGTGAATATTAGAAAAAGACTGGAGCTCTATTACCAAGGCAAACACCATCTCCAGATACAAGAATTGAACGGTATTTATACGGCGAACCTAAGCATAACCTTGAAATGAAGTGCGTAATTTTAGATGATGAGCCATTTGCACATGATGTGCTGAAACATTATATCGCGCAAACTCCCGGAATGACGCTGGTAGCACAGTTCAGAAATGCAGTTGAAGCATTTGAATATTTGAAAAGCCATCAAATTGATTTGCTTTTTTTAGACATCGAAATGCCGCTTATCAACGGCATCAGTTTTTTGAAAGCACTAAAACATAGGCCCAGTACCATTTTTACAACTGCCTTTAAAGATTATGCATTCGAAGGTTTCGAGCTGGGTGTGGCCGACTATCTTCTAAAACCTTTTTCATACGAAAGATTTATAAAGGCTATTGACAAGCTTTCGCCAAGAAGTGAACCAAACAGCGCCTTTGAAGATCAGCTGGTCATCAGGGTAAAGGATAGCTATCTCACAATCAAACAACGAGACATCAGGTTAATTGAAGGAAATAAAGACTATATAAAAATCATCACTACTACCGAAACGTATTTACTCTACCATACACTGAAGGGAATTTTAGACAAGTTAAACCAGAAATATTTCATCCAATCACACCGTTCTTACTTGGTCAATAAGCTAGTAATTGCTCGCATAGTGAGGGACAGTCTAGTTCTCAACGACCAGCAGTTTATTCCTATCGGGCAAGCTTATAAAAAGCAGTTGATGGAAAAGTTAGGTATTTAGTTTCGGGATCAGAAAGTTAGCAACCAACCAGCATTGCAAAAATAAACGCACATTTTTAATATCGAAGAAAGCGTTCTCTTTGTTTAATAGATTTCCCCATAAATATTAATACTATTCATGGGGAAATAATACGAGTATAACGGTAAGATTGTGTTTAAACATCAATAGGAAAGCCGTAAATGTGTCTTTTATTGAAAACGGACCAAACCAACAAAAAAAACAACACAACAAACTCATTATCAATAATTTAATACATATAAATCCTATTTAACGGGATTACCAAGCATTTCCGTAAGTTTAAGCTCAAGCCCCTTTCCGACTAAAGTTTTACCAACAATTTTACCGCTGGGATCAATCAGGAAATTTTGTGGTATTGCGCGCACACCATACAGTTTAGCTGCTGTATTATCAAAGCTCTGCAGATCTGAAAGTTGCAGCCATGGCAGGCCATCATTTTTTATAGCAGCCAGCCAAAGGTCTTTAGCGTTAGCCTTATCCAGTGAAACACCTACAATCGTAAAGTTCTGATCTTTAAACTTATTATAAATTTTTATAAGGTTTGGATTTTCCGCTCTACAGGGTCCGCACCACGACGCCCAAAAATCTAATAAAACATACTTTCCTTTTAAAGATGAAAGTTTAAACAGCTTACCTTCAGTATCAGCCATTTCAAAATCAGGTGCGTTTTGACCAATTTCAGTAGCTTTCATCTGTTCTAAGGCTTTAGCAAAACTTTTGCCATCGGCGCTATTCTTTATCTTATCAGAAAAGCCGTCAAATAAAGGTTTAACTTCAGCGTATTCTGAATCATATGCTATTTTTGACATTAGATCCAATGCAAGATCAGAGTTGGGATGGCTTTTTACAAATTTTATATAAGCGTCATTTGTTAATTTACTATACCTCTTTTTGAATGCTTCCAGTTTTTCCTCAAAATTGGAAGTGTTATTAGCGTTGGTTTTCCCGTCCATGATACTCCTGTCATCAGGAGACATTTTGGAGAATTCAGTATCTACAATAGCATTAAATTCGGTATAATCGTTATTTGAAGGTGTGCCGGTAACTTTTAGGCCATTGGTAATATTGCCTTTTGTAGCAACCGTGATATTACCAGGCTCTATAATTACGATACCCCGTTCAAGACTTTTTTCCTTTCCAACAGCTTTAGAATCAAAAATCAGATCAGCATAAACGGGTGAAGGTGTGGCTGTTCCGGTAAACTTAAAAATCCCATTTTTCAATGTAACAGAATCTGTTATGTCTTTACCGTTTATATTATACTGTAAGTAAGCTTTTACAGGGGCATTAAATGTTCCGTATTTACCTGATATCGTAAATTTATTTTTCGCGTCCTGTGCAAAAGCACTCAATTGAATTATTGATAAAGCGACGATCACTAATTTTTTCATGTTGTTATTTTATAGTTCTGGATATTAAATTACGTTAACGGTAAATTCGACTTCATCTGTAGGAAGGCACATTTTATCGTTACATACCATAAACTCTACTTTCCCTTTTACCGCGGCTTTTTTACCGGTTAACTTGACTTTTTGCTGAAAAATGACTGCATTTTCGAAAAAGCCGACTTCCATCATAAACGTGGGTTCCAAACGCATAATCGCATGAGGTTCTTTTGTAGCTCCTATCAGGCTATAGGTATTGGATTTTTCAAAAGTAAATTTAGTTGGTTGTGGACCACCCTTTTCGACATATTGTGAATATAAGTGCCAGCCTTTTTCCAAGGTGGCTTTTACGAATACAACTGCTTCATTTTTACCCGTTTTCTTTGCAGCATAACTCCACTTTATGGGATGATAAATTTGCCCGAATCCTTTCAGTGTAAAAAATGAGCAGATGAACAAAAGAATGAGATTTTTTTTCATATTGTTATTAATTATTGTTGGCGGCATGCTTTTTAGTAATCTCTATCATTGCTTTAACTTCATAGTATTCGCGATCTGTTGAGCCAGCGTAACCAATTCCGTCCATTCTTATTATTCCTTTAGGATCGATGATAAACTTATGTGGTGTACCTTTCGCACCAATTGCTTTATAGAATGCCATTTCAGGATCTCTTAATACATCTAAAGTCAGCTTAGATTTATCAACATATTGCTGCTGGGTTTCCTTATCTTCTGCTATTCCTGCTACGAATAACTGAAATGGTTCATTTTTATAGTCTGCAACAATTCTTTCGAAAGCAGGGAAGCAGGCTTTGCAGGGCGTACAGGTTGTACTCCAAAAATCAACTACCAGGATTTTTCCCTTGTAATCAGACACTTTAAATTCCTGCCCATTTAATTTAGTGATGGCAACTGTTGGTGCGGGTTTGCCAATTGGATCCCACTTACTTTCGAGTTCTTTATAATAGCGCTGATAGGCCTCATCTTGCAATGAAGCAACATATTTTGTAGCATTATCTTCTCCATTTACTTTTGCATAGATGGTTTTAAGGATAGCTAAAAGTTTGGGATTGGATTCTGCATCTTTAACGGAAACGGTAAGTGTATCAATCGCCTTTTGGGTTTGGCCGTTTGCATCTAAAATGAACGCATAACGACTGATAAAATTTGGCTTTGAATCTTTAAAATAATTCATGTTCCTCATTTTAGCATCTTTAAGCGCTTCATTAATCTTTGCTAATGCGGCACTTTTATCACCATTTATACAATCTATTGTTGCTGAAATTTCCAATAAGACTTCGTGTGCGTGTTCGAAATCATCTTTACGTAAACCGTTTTCAATATCTTTAAGATATTGTTTGGAAGTTACATCCATCCATGCTAGGTTTTTTTTGTCATCTAACCACTTTTCAAGAATGTTGGTTAGCTCAAACAATGATAGACCATCTTTAACAGACTGATCATATTGTTTGAACTTATCAAAATTTTCCTCATGAAGCCAGTTGATGGCTATTGCTCCCCTGATACGGTCGTAAAGTTTTCTATTTTTCTCCGTTTCAGGTATCTTTTTAATTAAGTCCTTATAAAATTTCTCCTGATCCTGTGCTTTATCAATAAGGGTAAACTCGTCATACTTTTCAGCCAAAGGATTAGGCTGTTGTGCCTGAGCTCCGAAACCGATCATCAGCCCCAGAACTACAGTCGCAATACATTTTTTTAAATTGTTGATTTTCATAACTGACATTTGATATATGATATAATAGCGGCTAGCAGGGATGCTAGCCGAAAGAAAGGTTATTGATTGTCTACTAATCCTCGATTCTGGTTGATCATGAGGCTTCCAAATTTCATCGCATAGCGCTTCGGCGTTAACGTATAAGTTTTTAAAACATTGCCGTCAGAATCCAGGAGGTAGTGGTTAGGATTGATATGATCTTTATAGATCGGATCTACTGAAAGACGACGCATATCCAACCACCGCAAGCCTGAAAGCGCAAACTCCCTAATGCGTTCATCTAAAATAAATCTAACCATGGCCTGTTGATCCGAAACTACGTTTGAAGGCAGGGCCACAGCTGAGGCGGGCATTCTTTTTGACCGTAAAGCTTCAACATCTGCCTTTGCTCCGTTCAGATCATTTCCCCGCGCCTTTATTTCTGCACGCATTAAATACATTTCGGGTAGAGATGGTCCTATGTCTAGAAAGAAATTGGGATAACGACGAACTTTTTTAGGATAAATCAGGTCGCCAAATAACTCGGTGTCTGAATAAAGCAGCAATCGTTTATCATCATCACTATAAAGACTTGCTACCTGAGGGGTAAAAACAGGGCAATCAGCAAAGTTGAAATTCCAGACAGTGGTAGAAATATTATAAATGACCTGGCTGTTGTTTGCTGCAAGGGGAAGGTTACTTAACGCCCCCAGGAAGTTGAGTGGAAACCAGGAACCAGCCGCATTTTCATCTAAAACAACGTTGTAATCATAAAGGGAGAGTGGTATGGTTGATTTAGATAACTCTGCAAAAGCACCGTCAATATGTGTTTTAGACGAAGTAAAATCAAGCATATTCATATATACTCTCGTAAGAAAAAATTCAGCAGCCATTTTTGATAACCTTCTGCGGTGCGTAACCGGCCCGAGGTCTGGAAAGGCTTCTGTTAAATCTTTTATGATTGCAGTATAACATTCCTTTACAGTTGCACGGGTAAACGATGTTTGGGTAACATCGGCGGCAGTGATGAGCGGTATGCCCAAATCAGTTGAAGCTGAAGCAGGATTATAAGGCAAAGAAAAGTCATTTAAAAAGGCCAGATTGCAAATAGCCCTACCAACTTTTGCTTCAGCCAATAACTGCTTTTTCTGCTGATCACTTCCCTGTGTTGATCCCATTACCTCGTTGATGATCTTATTAAAAAGGTAAAGCTTTTGAATATAACCCGTGGGAGCCGTTATTTCCTGCGGAAGTTCGTTCTGCTCGTAAACCATATCTTCATACCGGAACAAACGTTGAACGCGTAAAGGCACGCTTTCAAGATAATTATTTTGCAGGGCCACGTCATCTCCAAGGTATATAGAAGCAGAAACGGTGTTTTGCAAAAACAAACCATTTAAAATCTGTTCGTAATCGTTTGTTGTTTTTGCAATCAGTGATCCTTTGGGCTGTATTTCCAAAAAATCTTTTTTGCAGGAGCCAGCCAAAAGCATGGTGCAGGCAACCAGTGTTATTAAAAAGTATTTCGTTGTGAGTTTCATAATTGTTAATTCTATTTAAAGTGTGATATGGGCCCCTAATGTTATTGTTCCTTGCCCTGTACGCAGGTTTCTTATCGCTCCGGTGTTGCCGGCGGTTTGAGTTGCACCAACATTTCCTAAAGACTGGAACTCTGGATCGATCCCTAAATCATTGGCTTTCCATAACATTAAGTTGGAAACCTGTGCCCTGAATGTTATAGATTGTGCATGCAGTTTTTTGATTAGCCCACCCCTAACATCATAGGCTAATGTGATGTCGCGGATCTTCGCGAAGGAAGCATTAAACACGTTGCTATTTGCATAAGTATAATAGTTCGTATTTCTATTCCCACTAACCGCACTTGTGGCAGCATATCGAGGGATATCGGTCTTGTTCTCGTCTCCGGCTACTTTCCAACGGTTGGCAAATTCGCTGGTCATGTAATTTAAATAAGGTACGCCTGACCAAAATGTATTTACATCGCGAAACATTACGTTTCCACCGTTATAAATAATATTGATGCCCAATGTGACATTTTTATAGCGGAAATTGTTAGAAAAACCACCGCTGTAAACAGGTTGTGAACTTCCCATGTATACTACATCTTGAGCAGTAGTTGCTGTCGGATTTGAAGTAACCGTTCCATCAGCCAGTTTGACCTGGGGATCTCCGGAAGCATTTAAACCCGCATAATCATAGGCAAATACCACAAAAGAAGGATAACCATCCAAGAACCTGGTACTGATCATGCCTGGCCCGGTAGTGATGGGCGTAGCATTTGCAAGCCGCGATATCTTATTTTTATTATAACCTAAGGTAAATGAAGTGGTCCAGGTGAAATTGTTATTGCTGATGTTTAGCGAACCAAGCGAGATATCTAAACCCTTGTTTTGCAAATCGCCAAAGTTCCCGATCACAGAGGCAAAGCCCGTAAGCGGTGCGGTTGTCAGGTTACCGATCAAATCATTTGTTTTCCGGATATAACCGTCTATCGAACCGAACAATATGCCATTCAGGATTTCAAAATCCAGACCCAGGTTATAGTTTTTGGTGAGTTCCCAGGTAAGTTTTTTGTTTGCGGGTGCATTGATGATCAGGCCAACGCCGTTTGGATAATTGACATTTGTTTCGGCACGTAAAATATCCCATGATGCTGCAGTACCTGGAGTGGGTGCATTACCTGTGATACCGTAGGTAAACCTAAGATCTAAACGGCTTAACCAATTTACGGGCTTCATAAATTCCTCTCTTCCAAGTGCCCATTTACCCCCAACGCTCCACACCGGTCTGTTCTGAGCCGATTGGTCAAAGCCAAACAAATTGCTTCTATCAATACGGATACTGCTGTTTAGCGTGTATTTCCGGTCGAATGTATAACCTAAATTGGCAAAATAAGAGGATGTCCTGCTGATTACACCTTCGCCACCGGTTACATTATTAGCTAATGTCCTTGTTCCGCCTGCTACCGTTCCGGTGATACCTTCACCTAATAATTGATAATTTATAGGTCTTGCTACCTGAAGCTGATCATCCCATCCCCTATAGATGGTCGTTGTTGAAAGCGGAGAGTTACTGGTTGCTTCCTGTCCTGCCATAATGGTCAACTGATGTTTATCAAGCCAGGTATGATCATACAAAAACTGGTTTCTGATTGTCCAGCTTTTGAGCAGTTCATCAGTAGCAGTTAACCGGCCCCCAAAAGCCGGGACATTATAGATAGGGGTACTGTTAAGCGTAGGCGCCTGGGTAAATGTCATTACTTCGTCTCTTACCGCATAACTGTTCTGATCCAGCTGCACGCGATTTTTAAAAGAATTAATGTTATAACCGAATGTTCCTTCATAACGGAGGCCTTTTATAAGCTCCAGTGTCACACCCGCCACAACTCTTGTAGATAATGCATTACCTTTGGTGTATCCATTCTCTATCTCCTGTAAAGGGGAATAATCCAGATTAATACGGCTTCTTGCCTGATAATCTTTACGTAGATCATCGCTATAATTACCCATATGATTGACTATTAATGGATTTCCTGCGGGATCAGCAAATAACTGGTAAGGCACCAGATCCAAACTTGGAACGGTTATATTATTACTCCTGGTAACCCTGTTGGTGAGATCGGTGATGAGGTAAACCTGGAGGCGTTTGTTGAACTTAAAGTCTTGGCGCAGGTTGATTTTGTACTGGTCGTCTGTCTGGCCCGGAGTATTATTAACCGTTCCAATATAATTAGCAGAACCATAAAATGAATGTGTTTTACCACCACCGGATACAGATAAGGTATGGTTAGTAGTTGCTGCCTGTCTGTAGAAATACTTTTTAAGCTGATCGCTGTTATCTATTCCCGCTAAACTATCGAGTTTTGCATTAGCCTGGGCCTGGGTTATTAAGCCTCTGCTTGCATCATACTGTGCCTGCAAATGAGGTGTAACAGGGGCAATTAATTGAACAGAATTATAGGAATTACTGCCCACATATTGTGGAAATAGCTCCTTTGCTGTAGCAATAAACTGGCCGCTGTTCATCTTCTGGATATAGCTCAGATCAGGCATGCCCTGAAAATTATGATACCCGTCATAATCAATTTTCAACTTTTCGTCGGCAGTGCCTTTTTTTGTGGTAATCACAATTACGCCATTAGCCGCTTTAGCACCCCATATAGAGGAGGAGGTTGCATCTTTAAGTACGGTGATATCTGCAACATCCTGCATGTTGATGTTTTGAATAAAATTATCGGGAACCTGTACCCCATCTAAAACCACAAGCGGACCTCTGTTGGAATTGATTGATGATAAACCACGTATCAAAAAGGGATTGTTACCTGCATCGGGAGCATTGTTCACGGCTAAACCAGGTACCAATCCATCCAACCTTTGCAATACATTTGTGCTGCTTGATCTATCGTTCATAACCGACAGGCTGGGCTTTGAAAATGAGCCTGCGCTTCTTTCCCTCGAGAGCGTTTGATATCCTGTTGAGAAGGTAACATTTACCGATTCAAGATCATTGGCAGCAAATTCAAGCGGAATGGTTCCCATATCCGGCGATGCATTTATCTCCTTAACTGCATATCCAACATAGGAGATCATTAAAACAGCATCACTGGCAATACCTGCTAAACGAAATGAGCCATCGGCACCTGTTTGTGTGGAGATTGCGCTGTTTTTAACTTTAACGGTGGCGCCCAGCAGTGGCTGTTTTAGCACATTTACAACAACACCTTTTACATCTATCAAGCCCGGGGGGCTTACTGTTGCTGTGTTTGGTTTAGTGAAGATCAAAATCGCCCTATTTTCTTTATCAATGCTATAGGAAAGATTTGTTTGAGCAAGTATTTGTTTAAGTGCCGCTTCTAAAGGCGCATTGGTAAGACTCACATTAAAAGTTTTGTTCTTCTCCTCCGTATCAGTCCAAACTGAACTATACCCTGTTTGTGATCGGATCTCCCTAAACACCTTTACTAAAGAGATTTTCTTTTGATTAATTGTGATATTTTGTGCTAAACCTGATGCGCTTACATGTAACAGCGAGATCAGTAGCAGGAAAAAAGTTGGCTTGGTAAGCCTAAAAACTTTGTGGACGCAGCGTGGAAGCTGCATAAAATCTGTCGTAGAAATTTTATACATTTACATTCTTTTAAATCGTGAATTACCTAGTAAGAAACGTTCATTTCCGATCTGATCGGAAAGATTTAAGAGTTTGGAAAGGGGTGTTCCAGCACTCCTTTTCCTCTTTTAAGTGATGGCAATTAGTTACTTTTCATGTGGTTTGGTTTAGTTAAGTTTGGTTTGGTAGTTGATCATAAATCAGTTCATTAATATTAGGTTATGGTGCAAAACGCACAACTTTGATTGTTCTTCCATTCACATTAAAGCGCACCTTTTTGGTCATTTCCAAAATCCGCAGCACATTTTTGATCTCGCCGTAGCGGGTTATGGTAGCCAAGACCGGAATGTGTTTTAGGGCTTCGTTTTGGTATTCAACCTTTACATCGTACCACAAGGCAATTTTATTCATGGCACTTTCCATCGATTCGTCGAACATAAAATACCCATCTTTCCAGGCAGTCATCTCCTCAACGTCTACATCGTTAACCGATATTTTATTTTTACTAAATAACGCCTGCTGACCGGGCTTTATCTTTTTAAATTGACCGTTCGATTCGACTTCAATAGCTCCCTCCAATAAAGTGGCGGCAACATGGCCCTTATTAGAAATGCTGTTTACATTAAAACTGGTTCCCAAATCCCGAACAATCCCTGCAGCTGTTTTAACGGCAAACGGTGCATTTGTCATATGCTTTACCTCAAAATATGCTTCACCATATAGAAGTTCGACATCACGTCTGTTACTGGCAAATTTTTCAGGAAATCTGATCGCACTAAAAGCATTGAGCCAAATTTTCGTGCCGTCGCTCAGGTTAACCTGATAAACCCCACCCCTTGGAGTCCGAAGGGTATCATAGGCAATTTTTGCAGGTAATGTATTTATACCATTGGTGTAAGTTAATGATCCGTTGGAATGCTGTTGCACTATCAAATCGGTATTTGGCATCTCAATTTTTTGAAAGCCGCTACCCAGTAATATTTTTTTCCCATTTGCCATGAGAAGTTCAGCTTTGTTACCGCCAGGCCTAATATCTGTGTAGACCATATTTTGGGTACTGGTGATTTTTTTAGAAGTAAGGAATAAGTAGGTAACTGTAACGATACCAATTAAAATAGACGCAGCGATAGAGATATATTTTAAAGAGTATTTACTGCGCTTTGTTAAGATCGCATTGAGGATTTCCCGTGAATCTCCTTCTGAAAGTTCAATGTCAGATTCATAATCCTTCCACGCGCTGTTCAAAAGATCATCGAGCTGTTTGGGTTCTAATGTATCCAGCTGACTAAATAACTGATCCCGTTCCTCTTTATCACATTCACCCTTTAGATATTTTGCTAATAAAGCTGTTATTGTATCATTTGACATAAACCTAATTTAAAAATCAACGCAATTTTAGCGTGTTTTTAAAGGTAAGACGACAGAATAGTCAAAATGTGCAAGAGAAAATTATTTTTTTATTTTATTTTTTGCACTTCTAAAATTAGAAGCGAAAAAACATCATGAAAAGCAGCAAAAAAAGGCCTGCTTTTAGCGCAATGAGCGCATTTCTGAAATGGCTCCGAATCGTTGCAACAGAAAGATTTAGTTTTTTTGCAATTTCAGAATACTCTTCCCCTTCCAAATGCCTTAGCTCATAGACTACGCGCTGCTGCTTTGGCAGATTTTTTAAAGCTTGTTCGAATTTCGATTGGATTTCTGTGGCTTTCATATCCTCGAATGGATTGCTGGCCATGTGCTCATCAGAAATCAGGCGAAGATCGGAAACAGCTATTAACTCACGCGATTTTCGCTTCAAGTGATCAAGAGCAGCATTTTTGGCCATACGGTAGACAAAAGCATTGAAATTTTCTACATGATGGGTATTATGACGTGTGTTCCAAATTTTTAGAAAAACATCCTGAACGATATCTTTTGCAATCTCGCTGGATTCTGTTATCCTAAAAATAAAGCCGTAGAGTTTATCTTTATAGCCGTAAAAAAGAGAAGCAAAAGCCTCCTCATCATCCAATAATAGGCGACGAAGTAATTCCAGCTCTTTTTCACGTGTTAACTTTGACATCCTGATGCACACCTATCGCCAGAAATCGTGATTAAATCACAAATATTTATCAGGCTAAACTTGGGGTTTTATTAAATTAATTTGTTAAAATTATCTTAATATTTAATAAAAATATAAAAATTTTAGAATAAAAAAGAATGCGAAACATTTGGATAAACCAGTATACCTTCTCCCGTTCATCAAATCGCTAATACAATGAAAAGCAAAACTTTATAGTCTATTTGTTTCTGGTTTCTCCAACGGGCTTCTCAATGCTGTAAAAAACAACAACTTTAACCAACAAGGAATTAAACCATTACATTAATGGCCTGGTAGGCTATGAAAAACGATATGGGCAAGCAGATCAGGCCTTTTGTGTGCTTTTCAAGAAAAATATTGGCATCGCTGTCTAAGTGCCGCAGCCTTAGCGCTGCTGGCGTTCCCGAAAATCGCTAGGTGTACACTTATACCTATGGCGAAAGCTTTTGGTAAAATTGGCCAAATCATTATAGCCACAATTAAAAGCAATATCTTTAATCCTCTCCTTTGAAATTAACAGCATTTCGGCAGCTTTTTCGAGTCTTTTGGTTTTGATGTAATTGGCTGGCGTATCGTTATAATGCCTGGCAAATTCGCGTTTAAAAGACGATAAACTCAAATTATTAAGCTGTGCCAGGGCATCGATACTGAGCTGGGCGAACAGATTGGCCTCAATAATTTGCTTAAAGGTATAGATAGTAGGCGAAAAAAGCTGTGCAAATATGGTTTGTATGGCCCGGGCATTAGCAGTCTGGGCCAGAAGCAGGATAATTTCCTTTAGCTTTAAAACCAGTATATCTTCGTTAACCAGTGCCGGATGCTGAAAATAAAACAGCAAGCCTTCGATATATTTTTCGATTAAAAAATTGTTGTTTAAAATTTCGACACTTTTGTTCGAAACCATCCGACCGGGTGCTTGAAGTATGACCGGCATCTCTCGATCGTAAATCCGCTTTAAAATATCGGGATGAAAATTAACGATCATAATTTCGTTAATATCCCCTCTACTTAAGCTACTGATGGTTTTGCTGGCTTGTATACAATTTAAAAACAAAGCATGTTTATGTGGTATATTTACCCGGTCTCCGTCGCGGTGATATTGCATTTCGCCCTGTAACATGTACAAAAAGCAGGCATTATCGGTAATGGGAAAATCGAAGGTGAAAGGCGCCTTTATCCTGATATTTTGGATAATGGATTTACCAAACAAGTCGTATTTTTTATGGTCGATAATCATATTAAAAAACCTTCGGCTATAAAAATAGAAAAACTAATGCAGGATTTGGCTTTTAAGCACCCTGCATTAGTCTATTAATTATAAAAATTTGAATGATGCAAAAGGCATTATGCCTCTTAATTCAATTTAGTTATCCTCCGTTGTTTAATATACTGGTAAACAGCACCTGCAATAAATGCAATTAAAAGCACCAGCAGGGTTTTGGCAATTAGCGGATCTGTAGGGCCTTTGGCCAACGGATGCCCCAGTGGTACGCGGGTAAAGGTTTCGTTTACGGTAGGGATGAGTGAGAGAAAGAAACTGAAAGAGAGTAAAAAATTCTCCACATAGCGGGCTTTATTACTGGTGCTTCGCTTTACCGAGAGCCAAAAAGCGACCACCACCAAAATAAAAATGAATACCGAGAAAATATGCCCCGCATTAAAACCACCGTGTTTGGAGATCCCTAATGCTGTTAAAGCCGTAACGGTAGTGGTATAAAAGTATATTTTACCACTAAGATGCGTTAAATCAATTTTGCCAAAGCGTACAAATGAAATGATTGCCGCTACAATGGCCACTATACCAATGATGGTATGAAAAATTCCTAAACCTGATAGTCCCATAGTCTTTTTTGTTGAGTATCTAATTGTTGTTTACAAAAGTGGCTATAGTAAAGTTAAGGGATTTTGTTTATTCGTTCAATTATTTGGTAATCCCGTTCAAAAATGACCAGATGTGTTGCGACCAACCTAAAGCAATGGCCAGACACTGGCACTGGTTTAACCCAGTACCAGTGAATCTTAGATATTAAAATCCAACGCCTACTTGCAACCCTGCGCCTAAGGATGCCGGTTGGCCGTTGCCGAACCGGAACGGAACCGGAACAGCTGCATATAAGTTAATATTCTTTCCCTTCAATAAAATCTGATTAACAACTGGTGTAAAACCAAACCTGCCGCTGGTCTCGAAAGCTGCCCTAGCAATAAATGTGAAACCGTGACTAAAGCGAAACATTGCACCGGGGTGAAAAAGCACTGAATTTACTTTTGAAATGCCATTCTCTGTTCGGATGGAAGGCACCAATTCAAAGCTAACGCCAAAATGTTCGCTTTTTAAGATGTTTATGCCAAAGGGAAAACCTATGGTATATACTTTTGAAAAATTATCGGCAAAACCTTGTTTGCTCCAGCTGCCTATCGGGTTGAGTATAGCCACGTAGCCTGTTACCTTTGGGTATGGAGAAGATTGTTGCGCATTTGCAGAAAACATTGATGATGCAGTAACACAAACTGTTAACAGAAGCATGCGGATGATTAAATTGGTATTCGTTTTTAACATGATAACTTGTTTAGATAAATTTAATAAGCAAACCGATTATCGCAGCCGCAGCTACAATATAGGGTTCCTGGATTTTTTTAATATAAATTAGTGCGAGTACAGCCCCAATGGCAATAGCGGCTGTTGCGATATCAGTAATGGACCGCAAGCCGATAACGATTACCGACCCTACCAGTGCCCCAATCACTGCTGCTGTTATACCCTGTACAAAAGCTTTTATACTCACATTCCTGGCAATCTTTTTAAATGATGGCGCAAGGGCTACAGTAAAAAGGTAGCAGGGCAGAAATGTGGCCAGTGCGGCTACACATGCACCAGGAAAGCCTGCAACCAGATAGCCAATAAAGCCAACAGTAATTACAACCGGCCCCGGAGTAATCATGGCTACTGCTACCGAATCTACAAACTGATGTTCTGTGAGCCAGCCAAACTCCTTTACCACCCCACCGTGTAGAAATGGTACAATAGCAAGGCCACTCCCAAAAACAAACGCACCCGCCTTGGCAAAAAACCAACCGATCTCTTGTAATGTCTTACTGTCATAATTCCAAAATCCTGTACTTATAAAAATACCAGCAGGAAGTGATGAAGATTTCTTTAACCATTTAGGAGGTGCCTTTATCACCATATAAAACAGTCCGCAAGCTAAAAAGAGTAATATCTCTTCTCTTTCGGTAATTACGGTAATCCCTATTCCCAACACATAAAATATCCATAGGAGCCAGTTCGAACGGATTGCTGAAAGCTCCAGTTTACTAATGGATTTAATGGTAAGTTTATAGGCGCTTACTGCGATAATTCCAATTACTGCGGCTCCAACCCCATAGAAAACGGCCTGCATCCAGGCCAGTCCACCATAGAGTTGGTATACCATTCCGAGGATAACCACCATAATAAAAGAAGGGAGCACAAAGGCAAGTCCGCTTAGCGTTGCGCCCAGAAAACCATAGTGTACAAAACCGATATAAATACCCAGTTGCGCGGCCAGTGGGCCTGGCGCAAGTTGAGCCAGTGCCAGTCCCTCTTTGTATTCCTCTTCGCTGATCCACTTTTTATCCTCAACAAGGTCGCGTTGCATGTAGCCTACCAAAGCCACTGGCCCGCCAAAGCCCCAGGTACCGAGTTTTAGAAAGTAGAATACTATTTGTTTAAGCGAGTAGGCGATGTTTTGATCAGCCTTCTTTTGATGCTTCATTGCTTTTAAGTGATTTTTTAAACCACAATATTAGCCAATGGAAATACGCAAAAATTGAACGGAATTAACTATTTTGTATCCTTTTTACCTTTGAGCAATTTTTTTCTGAATGCAGAGGGATTTTCGCCGGTCTGTTTCTTGAAAATCCGGTTGAAATGGCTCTGATCTGAAAAACCTGTGAGGTATGCAATCTCCGTTAATGAATAAGATACCGTTTCCATCAGGCTAATTGCCTTATCGATGCGCATCTTACGGATGTAATCGCCAAAAGAAAGGTTATCAAAATATCTTGAGAATTCACGTGAAAGGTATGCAGGGCTGATCTCAAGCGAATCAGAGGCTTGTTGCAGGCTCATGCTCATATTAGTGTCCAGCTGATCCTGAATCATCTCCCGCAATTCCCTGGTCCATTCTGGAGCCTTTTTTTCACTGGATTTTAAATACTTATTGTACACTTCGAGCAATAGCTGCTCAACAGGTGATTGCGTATGCCGCTGATCATGCAGGTGCCTGGCCCAGGTATATAATCCGTCATAAACCTTCATGCCAAGTTCGAGTAGTTCCTGGTCATTGGTTATATTTCTGGAAAGCCCCAGAAAGATAGCAGAAAGTCCGGCTGCCTGAGGCGCAAAGTCAAGCCTATCCGTATCGGCACCACGAATAATTGCTGCCATACGGTCGAGCGCTTCATCCCTGATCTGGTGCTTTTTTAAAAAATAATCAAATGTACAGCGATCTTCATAATGGCTGTATTCTACCCCGGGAAGGTCGAAAGGAATAGCATCAAGTTCATCAGCCAAAATTAAAACCCGTTCAAAGGGCACGTAGATGATCTCTGCTCCAGGATCTATAAATCTTTTGATCAGCCACGGACAGGCTATCCGGTCAATTTTTGGTCTTTCCCTGGTAATCCACTTCATGGTAGGAACAATATAGTCATGCTTACAAAGTTAATTGTTAGCAACCAGAATACCTGTTGATTGTTTCATGAACACTAATAATTATTTGTCTGAAGTTTGTATATGGCGACTCTTCAAATGGCCTTTCTTTTTTACAAGCTTGCTTTTCTGCTAAGGCCCGTACAATGTGGCTGCACTAAAACAGGTTTTGAAGCTATTTCGACCGGACTTAGTTAAACCCGCTTTAAAACCATTTGGCTAAGCCATTAATTTGATCTTTTTCCCTGTTTTTACAGCCTCATAAATGGCATCTATAATTTTAAGATCTTTCAAACCTTCCTCGCCGTTTACAGGAACAATTGGTTCCTTATCTTCAAAAATAATAGCTGCGAATTCATCCATCTGTACAGTTTGATGCGTAGTTATGGGCTGCGTGAGTTCACCTTTATGTGTTCTCCCTTTGATCGGGCCATAACCGGTAGAAGGTTGCATTTCTGCAAATCCTTTGTCGCCACTCATAAAAAATCTATCCAGGTAATTGATGTTATAACTTGATAAGCAGGAAGCAACTGCACCGCTCGGGAAACCCAATTGAAATTGTATGGTTTCATCGACACCTTCTTTAAACTTTATAGGATCAGTCTTGGTTTCCTGAGCTGTCACCCAAACCGGCTCTTCGCCTACCATATATCTTGCCCCATTAATCGCATAGATTCCAATATCCATCATTGATCCGCCACCTGCAAGCGCTTTGTTTAATCGCCACTGCCTAGGATCACCTATTTTAAAACCACATTGTCCCTGGAAAAACATAATCTTACCGAATTCGCCCGCATTTCTCATCCGGATCACCTCGAGCGTACGGGGTTCAAAATGCATCCTATAGCCAACCAGTAACTTTACATTCGCTTTTTTACAAGCATCAACCATCTCCTGGGCCTCTTTGGCATTCAATGCCATCGGTTTCTCGCATATGGCGTGTTTTCCTGCTTTTGCTACCCGGATAACCTGATTATGGTGCAGTGCATTTGGCGTAACCACGTAAATCGCATCTATATCCGGATTATTTTTCACCTCATCGAAGTTGTCGTAGTGATAACAATTCTTTTCCTGAATGTTGTACTTCGTTTGCCATTCTTTAATTTTTGAAGGCGTACCACTGATTACGCCTACCAGTTTCGCCTTGGTACAGGCCTTCATCGCCTCCGCTACCCGGGTGCCGTATCCACCCAAACCCATTATGGCTACGTTAAGTACCCTGCCCTCATAAGGTTGTTCAACCTCGTCGGGAGCGTTCGCAAATGCCGATAGTGAACCCAATTGCAGCATCAATACTGATGCACCCATTTTTTGTAGAAAGTCTCTTCTGGTATTCATATTATCCTGTGGTTATGTACCTTATCCAGCAAAATTATTAAGCAATATACGTGATCTCACATTTTTTTTCAGTTAATGGATTGATTTTCTTTATGATATGCAACAACAATCGTTCACATTTAGTTTTCAATATATGATTTTTAGCCTCGTCAGAACAATAAGATTATTATGCAATTACCTGAAAAATCTCGCGAATCCATCTCTCCGTAGAGTTAAGCAGCGACGCTACGGAGAGATGAAATATTGTTGAGTTTGGAAACTCAACCTGATTCTTATACTACAATCTTGCTCGATTTTAATGTCCCTCACCCTCTTCTTCGGCATTTTTCACCTTGCTTAACAGATCGTAAGCTCCCTTTACCACTACCTTTACATCACCGATCTGCTCTGCAAAAGAAACCTGCGTATAACCATTCTCTGCAACGCCTGTTTTTACTTCCGTCATCCTGTATCGGTAAGTGTTGCTGCCCTTACTATCGGGCTGATCTATAAAGACGAACTTTTTGCCTTCAAATTCAACAATTGCCGCATCAGGCAAAGCTTCTACCTTGTTCATACCACTTTCTACATAAGCCCTAAGGTACATGCCCGGAAGCAGCTGTGTATCCTCCTTATCCAGGTGGCAGTGAATTTGCACGGTACGCTCTTTACTAATTTCCCGGCCGATGAGATAAACCGTAGCCATGCGTTCCTTTTCCTCGTTGGCCAGTACAAAGCGGACTTTCTGCCCCAGCTTAAGCTTGGGTACATCTTTTTCAAATACCGTAAGCTCTGCATGAAGGTGCTCGGTATCGGCAATTTTGAACAATACATCAGTGGTGCTGGCAAAGGCACCGATATTGGTGTTAACCTGTGTTACGTAACCCGACATCGGCGCATAGAGGTTAAAGGTTTTCTGGATCTGCCCTTTTTCCAGTGCCGAAAAACTGATATTCAGTAAAGAAAGTTTTGAGCGTTGCCCCAGCAATCTTGCACTTACACTCTGGTATTCGCTCCTTGCTTTCTGAAGTGCTTTTTTAGAGTTTACGTTTTCCTTTGCCAATTCTTCCTGGCGGTCGAGTTCCTGCTTTAAAAACTGCAGCTGGCTTTTATAGTCGAGATAATCTTGTTGCATCTGAATAAATTCGGGATTCTGCATTACAGCTACGAGCGCCCCTTTGGCTACCCGTTTTCCCTGCAGCATGTTGGTACTTTTTACAATCCCTTCCAGCGGCGTAGAAATGGATACCAGGCTTTGCGGGGGAAGATCGAGCACGCCGTTTACTTTTGTTGTTCCGCTTAATTCCTTCAGCTCAATATCTCCCAGGGTAATTTCTGATAGCTTATGCTGCTCTGCGGTAAGGGTTACGATATCGCTCTTTTCGTGAACAGCCTCTTTTTCGGGTTCTTTTTCCGACTTAGGACTGCTACAGCCAGCCAAATAAAACGGGAAAGATATCAGGATAAAATATTTATATATGGATCTCATGAGATTTATGCTTAAAATGATTTGTTATTACCGGTCAAAAATTCAATATGGTTGATGCTCTGGCTTAACTGGAGCAGGGCCATCAGGCGCCCCTCGTAAATACCATTTGCTTGTTTAAGGTTCAACAGGTATTCCGAATAGCCTATTTCCCCGTTCTGATAGGCAATGCGGCTGTTTTTTAATATCAGTGCCGCATTGCTTAGGGCCGAAGTAATAAAATAGTCGTAACGTTTCCTGTTTTTCAGGTATTCGCCCAGGGCCTGCTGGTACTGGCCGGTTAGTTTTCGCTGCTGGAGCTCCAGGTCGTTCGAGGCAATATCCCTGTTAATCGATGCGGCTTTTGCCTTCGCCGAATAAGCCCGGTAAAATAGCGGAACGGAAAGTCCTACCTGAAAACCCTGGAAACGTTTGTCGCGGCCAAAGAAAACATCATTGCCGTTAACGTTTTGAAAACCGGTTAGCGACTGGTTGAAATAACCAAGGGTAAAATCGGGTAGTGCTTTGGCAAGTTCCACCTTCCGCTGTTTTTCGGCAATCACGATCTGTTGCCTGAAATAGGCAATGGCCGGATTTTCATTTAGAAGCGCCGTATCTCCTATCGAAATTTCAGGCGTTTCCCTTAAAAACTTGTCGGCAATTAGGGGTAGCCCACTCCTACCCAGAAGTGTAGCAAGCTGCGCTTTATAAATTTCGATATCAGCGCTATTCTGATCGAGCAGGTTCTCTACATCCCTGAGCTGTGTTTCGGCGGCTACCTTTTCAAGCAGGTTACCCTCGCCTGTTTTGTATTTTAACGAGGCAGATTTTACAAAACCCTTATAGATGCTGTCTTGCCCGAGCAGCAGTTTTTCTTTCGAATAGAGGTACTGAAGATTGGTGTAGACCGTTTTTACCTGAAAAATGAGTTCGTTTTTACTTGAGGCAACCTGAAGCTGGCCTGCTTTGATACGTTCATCCCCTAATGCCGCATTTGCAGCGAAAAGTGTTGGGAAGGGAATGCTTTGCGAAACGGTAAAATTGTTGTCGTTTTTAACCAGACTATTATACTGCCCGTAAAGCATAGACACTTCCGTTTTGGGCATTTCGAAGGCCC
This sequence comes from Pedobacter sp. SG908, assembly GCF_011759615.1. Classification (NCBI taxonomy): domain Bacteria; kingdom Pseudomonadati; phylum Bacteroidota; class Sphingobacteriia; order Sphingobacteriales; family Sphingobacteriaceae; genus Pedobacter; species Pedobacter sp. SG908. Next base: position 57,829 of record NZ_JAAOYY010000001.1, on the reverse strand, counting down.
CCTTCCTAAGCTCCTGCTGCAGCCCTACACCTAGGTTAGCCCCACTAATCGCCCTGTTGTTTTCCAATGCCGAAGATACTGCCTGTTTAAGGGTTAACGCCGTTTGGGCCTTAGCAGGCTGCAATCCAAATAAGGTAATAAAGATAACGATTATGCCTGCTACCGGAGCAACGCTTACCTTTTTGCGGCCCATTTTTTCTACCCAGATATAGAGCACCGGAAGTACCAAAAGCGTCAGCAATGTTGCAGAGATCAAACCACCGATAACAACCGTTGCTAATGGGCGCTGCACTTCAGCCCCGCTTCCACCAGAGATGGCCATTGGAAGAAAACCCAGAGAGGCTACAAGGGCGGTCATAATCACCGGGCGAAGCCTGACCGAAGTACCTATCTTAATTATTTCGAAAATATTGTTCATTCCTTCTTTTTTTAACCTATTAAATTCACTGATTAGCACGATACCATTCAGCACCGCTACTCCAAAAAGCGCAATAAAACCGATGCCTGCGGAGATACTAAAGGGCATACCCCGTGCCCAGAGGGCAAATACGCCACCAATGGCCGACAATGGAATTGCGGTAAAAATTAAAAGCGCATGTTTAATGGATGAAAAAGTGAGATAAAGCAATAGTAAAATGAGTAATAACGCCAGCGGTACGGCAATGCCCAGTCTTTTAGTGGCTGCCTGCAGGTTCTCGAAAGTGCCGCCAAAGGTTGGGTAATATCCCGGTGAAAACTTCACCTCTGTATCAATCTTCTGCTGGATTTCCTTCACAATACTTTCCACATCCCTTCCCCTTACATTAAAGCCAACAGTTATCCGTCGCTTTGCATCATCGCGCTGAATCTGGTTTGGCCCTTCCCTGTACTGGATATCAGCCAGTTGCTCCAGCGGAACCTGATTGCCATTGAGTGTTGTTACGAACAGGTTCTTCACATCTTCAAGCGATTGTCTGTTTTCTTTCTCCAGGCGGACAACCATATCGAATCGTTTTTCTCCTTCAAATACAAGGCCAGCCACCTCTCCGGCAAATCCCGAGCGGATAGCCGTATTCACATCCTCAATATTCAATCCGAACTGCGCAATTTTTTCTCTATGAAATTTGATAATCACCTGTGGAAGTCCAGAAGCCTGTTCTACATAAACATCCTGGGCACCTTCGATTTTTCTGGCGATAGCACCGATCTTAGCTGCATAAGTACTCAGCTTCGAAAAATCCTCTCCATAGATTTTGATCACCACATCTTGCCTTGCACCCGTCATGAGTTCATTAAAGCGCATCTGGATGGGCTGCTGGAACCCAAAAGTAACACCAGGAATATACTGTTCCAGCTTGGCCTGCATCTTTCCCGCAAGCTCATCCCTGGTCGAAGCACTTGTCCAGTCACCCTTATCTTTTAGAATAATAATCAGATCACAGGCTTCTACCGGCATGGGATCGGTAGGAATCTCGCTAGACCCAACCTTTCCGATTACCTCTTTTACCTCAGGAAAATTGGCCTTTAATACCTTTGAAGCCCGTGTAGCGGCCTCAATGGTTTGAGAAAGGCTGCTTCCGGTAAGCACCCTGGTTTCTACAGCAAAATCGCCCTCCTCTAGTGTAGGAATAAATTCTGCGCCCAGGTAATTGAAAATAATAAGGCAAATGGCAAATAACCCTATTGCAATGCCCACAACGGCCACCCTTACCCGAAGTGCAAAATTGAGCATTGGGGTATATACCCTTTGAAAAAAGGACATGATCCTGTCTGAGATATTTTTTTTGGTACTGATGGTTTTGTTTAAAAACAGCGCACTCATCATCGGTACATAAGTTAACGACAAGATAAAAGCGCCAAGGATAGCAAAAGCCACCGTTTGGGCCATTGGCCTGAACATCTTGCCTTCTATACCAACCAGTGCCAGAATAGGCAGGTAAACGATGAGGATAATGATTTCGCCGAAAGCGGCACTGTTACGGATCCTGGAAGCAGATTCAAAAATCTCTGCATCCATCTCCTGCTGGCTTAACCTGTTTTTGTTTTTCCGGGTACCCAGATGGTGGAGAGATGCCTCTACAATGATTACTGCCCCGTCTACGATTAGACCAAAGTCTATAGCGCCAAGGCTCATCAGGTTTCCGCTAACACCAAAAAGGTTCATCAGGCATATGGCAAAAAGCATGGCCAGTGGAATAACCGAGGCCACAATCAGTCCGGCGCGGAAATTCCCCAAAAGCAACACTAGTACAAAGATCACAATCAATGCACCTTCTGCCAGGTTTTTGGTTACCGTACCAATGGCACTGTCTACCAGTTTTGTACGGTCCAGAAATGGCTCGATCACCACGCCCTCCGGAAGATTCTTTGCAATCTGATCCATCCGGGTTTTTACGTTTGCAATAACCTTGGAAGAGTTGGCGCCCTTTAGCATCATCACTACCGCCCCTACTACCTCGCCCTGATCGTTTCTGGTCATGGCGCCGTACCTGGTGGCCGCACCGATCCTCACCTCCGCTACATTTCGGATCAACACGGGAATGCTGTTCTCATTAGTCCGTACAACGATGTTCTCAATGTCTGCAATACTGTTGATAAGTCCTTCACTCCTGATAAAATAGGCATTTGGCTTCTTATCGATGTAAGATCCGCCAGTGTTCTGGTTGTTTTTTTCAAGTGCCTTAAAAATATCGCTGATGGATATATCCATGCTCCTGAGCTTGTCGGGATTAAGGGCAATCTCATATTGCTTAAGGTATCCCCCAAAGCTGCTTACATCTGCTATACCCTCTACGCCCAATAGCTGGCGGCGAACAATCCAGTCTTGAATGGTGCGAAGCTCGGTGGCATCATATTTTTTTTCGTATCCTTTTTTGGGATGGATGACGTACTGGTAAATCTCTCCCAGTCCGGTTGTTAACGGCGCAACCTCGGGTATGCCGATCCCTTTAGGAATAGCTCTTTCTACTTCAGCAAGCCTTTCACTTACCTGCTGGCGGGCCCAGTAAATCTCTACACCTTCCTTAAATACCACTGTCACCACCGAAAGGCCGAACCTGCTAAAGGAACGGATTTCCTCTATTCCTGGAATAGTGGCCATGGTCTGTTCTACCGGGTAAGTTACAAAACGTTCAATATCTTCTGCACCGTTGCTTGGTGAGGAAGTAATAATCTGGACCTGGTTATTGGTAATATCGGGAAGGGCATCTATGGGCAGCTGCCTTAGGGAGTATATACCCCAGGCAATCAGTGCCAGCATCATAATTCCCACCAGCAGTTTTTGCCTAATGGAGAATTGTATTATTCTGTTCAACATTTTCGTTTAAATCAAAAATCAATAAATAGCGGGGCATCATTACACCTCATGGTGCAAAATTGAGCATGTAAAAAAGCATGCTTTTCATGGACAAAGCCATGAAAATAAGAAATTGATTAAACGAGTTTAGGCGGTTGCCAGATATCAAGTGGTTGTTTTTTCAATGCAGAGCATTGGAAAACCGGATATGGTTTCCGGAATACCGGTACAATCAGGTCTGTTAACTTTTCGGTTGGAAAGTGCTGACCAACAGAGCAGCAGGCACAGCTGCAGAATGGTGGACAGGATTCTCCATGCATATGCTCAGCTTTTGATTGATCGCTGTGCACAATGCTTTCTGTGTGTGACTTGGAAACCATATCTTCCTTGTCCTGGCAAGGCATAAAGCCCAGAAGGATCAGGTAAACAGAAAAAAGGAATACAAAGTTTTTCACCAGGGCAAATGTAATGATTAAAGTTTTTAATTCATAAAACCCGTTTTATTTACCCCCCTTTTCTGCTTTGATGGTTAAAAAACCACCTGTTTATTTACTAATTGATAGCCATTAACCGGCCTTACTTTAAAAAATCATTTAGGTAAGCTGATATGGTTTTCGTCTGCATCATTAAGCTTACATGCCCCTGAGCAGGAACAATGGCCAAATGCGATTTTGGCATCTCCCCCATATCGGCAAATTTGTCGCCGCCCAGCAGCTGGTAGGTTTTAATCAGCTCTATTTTATCCAGGCCATCATTATCTCCTGCGATGATTAATACGGGTGAAGTAATTTTCGCAATATTGGCGTCTCCCATATCGAATGGTGTCCCGGCAAAAACAATCATCTTTTCTACAAATTTTGTCCAATTTGTTTTGTCAGGCGCTACCGCATCATATGCCGTTTTCATAGGCGTATTTGCAAACATTTCAGGTTTCATATTTTTAAATGCACCTGCTATTTCAGGTCTCCAGCCAGTGCTTTTATAAGTTGAAGAAATGATTACTAATTTTTTTACGCGTTTAGGGCTTTGTATGGTCAACTTGTAAGCTATAGAGCCACCCATGCTATAGCCTACAACATCGGCACTGTCTACTTTTAAGTGATTCATTACTCCTTCCACATCACTGGCGAGGGTAGCCTGGTCTAATTTCCGGTCTGAAAATGGTGTGTGCCCATGGCCCTGCAATTCAACAGCGATCACTTTTCTGGTTTTCGATAATTCGGGTATTAATTGCCCCCAGTTTGTTTCAATGGTCATAAATGCACCGTGTAGTAATACCAACGGTTTACCCTCACCGTATACTTCGTAATAAACTTTAAGGCCATTAACCGGTGCATAACCACTCTCGGCAGGTTTAAGCTGTTGTCCTTTCGACTGAGGTGCTGCAAACAGGATGATTGTGAGGAGTAGTACTGATTTAAGCATATTACCCATTTGGAATAAATTTTTCATAACGCTATTTAAATTTAGTTTGAACGATATTGACTATACAAATATGCAGTTCATTCGCGGCTTTAACACGACGTAAAAACGACAACTTCGGTGGCGAATTGCGACATTGCAACGATAGGCTGTGAACACTCGTCATACTTAACTTGATTGGGAACCATGAGTACTCATTAAAGATAATCGTAATGCAATACGCTTTAAGATTCCCGCCTGCGCGAGAATGACGACCTTTCTGTAGGGGTCGCTTGTTGAAGGACTTGGTTAAATAACCTTTTGATTAAAAGCTCATCGAAAGATGGGCTTTTTTTAACTAAACCTGATCTACCGCTTTTAGTAGTTACCTCTATCGTGTATATTTGAGCATTACCATCAAGTCAATTACGCTCAAAAACCAGGCAAAATGATACAAAAAGAATTAACGGAACTAACAGATGAAGAATTGTTGCAAGAAGCAAAAAAAAGAAAATCGGCAGCCATAATCAATGCAATATTAATTGGATTTCTGATCGGTATTGTATTTTTCAGCGTGATGAAAAACAGTTTAGGATTTTTGACCCTCATCCCTTTATTTTTTGCTTATAAGCTGATCAATAACTCGAAATATAACCATCAGGAATTAGAAAATCTTTTGAAAGAAAGAGGGTTGAAATAAAAAATGCTGGCTGATAATCAGATAACAGTGAATGATCTTAGCCAACAGATTGAAAAGTAAAAATATGCAGCGAAAAACCTAAGAAAAATGGGATCTAACATCAAAATCATTAATAAAAATGAAGGCGAGTATTTAGGCATAGCAGGAGGCAATTACAGGATCATCATTTCTGGTGAGCAAAGCAATGGTAACTATTCGGTTATTGAAATGACTGTTCCCCCAGGAGGCGGTCCACCACCGCACGCCCACCCCGACACACAGGAAATGTTCCATGTATTGGAAGGAGAAGTGGAGTTTAAAACAGAAAGTGGTAAACAAATCGTTTCAAAAGATGGCTTTGTGAATATTCCTCTTGGTGGAGCCGTTCATTGCTTTAAAAATACTTCCAAAAAACCTGCACGATTGCTTTGCACAGTAGTACCCGCCGGACTGGAAAATCTATTTCATGAAATAGGCACTCCTGTTCTTCCTGGGCAAACGCTGCCCATTCCTGAATTAACAGAAGAGCGAAAAGCATTTTTAAAAAAGATGGACTTGAAATACAATCAGCAAACCTACCCCAAGGATTTTCTGGGATAGTATTCTTAATAGTGGCTACCTATTGTCTCAAAAAACGTAATAGAACTGGTTCTTTTTCTCGCGGTTCTAATCAATTATCTGTTGAATCAATATTCCAGAAAACCTCTGCATATGCCCTCGCCGATTCTACCTTCGAAGGATATCCCAAAATCAAAGACTAAGATTTCTCCATCAGATACAAAGTTATTATCAGCGCTGTGCCCCTGCTTTTGAATAACTGGCAATTTATGATGAACCATTAACATTGTCTGTTTAATTAGCAAACCATTGTACTTATTTTACAACAACACAGCACCTTGATGTAAAATATAATTCACACCAACCTCTTTTTATTTTGTTCATTCTATTCATTAACCCACTCAAAATCAAAACTATCAGCTTTATAAATTAAATTGGGTTTGTATAATAAGTTTGAGCATTGCCGATTGTTTTTTTACCATTCAGATCCCTGCATGACTACAAATCAAAGTCCTCCCAAGCATTTTTACACTCTCGATGCCATTAGAGGCCTTGCGGCCATAGTAGTTATTCTATATCACTGGCAATTCTTTTATTATGCAAACGATATCTGGGTAAAGGGTGGCTTTGAGAAAACGGCACTTCCGTTCTATCCTTATCTATCGGCCATCTATAATGACGGTGTAATCGCGGTCGATTTGTTCTTTCTCCTTTCGGGGTTCATTTTTTTCTGGCTGTATGCCGAGCGAATTGCCACCATGAAAATGAACTTCGGTAAATTTATGGTCTTCCGGATGAGCAGGCTCTATCCCATCCACCTGATTACCTTATTATCGATGGCGGCACTCCAATGGCTGATGTTCAAAAATGTAGGTCATTACTTTATTATTCATTATAACGATGGTTATCATTTTATATTGAACCTCCTTTTTATCCAAAGCTGGGGAATTGAGAAAGGTGCCTCTTTTAACGGACCATCATGGTCGGTTTCTGTAGAAGTATTTCTTTATTTAGCATTCTTCGTAATCTGCTACCTGAAACTGCAAAATAAAAAATGGCTGTTATTCTTCCTTATGCCCCTGGGAATATTTTTACAATATTATTTTACCCTTATCGGAAAAGGTATGTACTCTTTCTTTTTAGGCGCACTGGTTTATTACCTCTATGTTTGGATGCTTAAAGAAAACAGGACAAAAAAACACCTGTCGCCTCTGATCATCTTCACCGGATTACTTTGGGTTCTACTCTTTGCCGAGTATTATTTTGGATTCCTTAGAGGTATATTTATAAAGCAGTATCTACATACATTTCCCAACAAAACCCTCGACTCGGCAGAAACAGCTTTTGGACTGGGCAAAAACTTTGTTTTCAGAACGCTAGTGTCGCCTTGCACCATTCTCGTCTTAACACTGTGGGAAACCAGCAAGGGTACGATTAACAAGAAATGGGCATTGCTTGGTAATTGCAGCTATGCCATGTATTTAATCCATTTTTCGCTACAGGTCATTTTCGTACTCATAGTTGATGCTTTTCATATCAACCGTCTGGTACTCCGATCGCCTGTTACTTTACTGATCTTTTTCCTGATTCTTCTGCCACTGAGCCTAATGATCTACTATTATTTCGAGTTGCCTGCCCAAGAAAAAATCAGGGAAAAATTCTATAAAACTAAAAGTTCAAACCTAAGCATAGCTGGGGTTGAAGTAAAAACATAATAAACTTCTGTGGTTGGGAGCCGATTCCAACCTCGGATGGCGTGTAGTGAATAGTTGGCAGTAAAGTTCCCACATTCACAAGCATTTTTACACAATACTGCATTGATAAATTAATTACTAGATATGAAATTAAAATTTAGCTTACCACTGATCCTGGCCTTGCTAATTGTTACGGGATGCGCAAACACCCGGAAACTCACTTACTTTAATGACATTGCGGCGGTTACCGGGACAGATTCCCTTCACCGCATGCAACAACTTAAAATACAGCCTGGTGATATCCTGCAAATCACCATCACCACGCTTGATAAAGAAGTATCACAAATGTTTAACCCCAATGTGGCTGCTTCTGGCCCAGCCTCTGGTAGCGGCCTAGAGCAGGGATACCTGGTAGACAGCGTAGGCATTATAACCTTACCGGTGATCGGGAAAATAAACGTAAAGAATAAAACAACAACAGCCATTAACGACCTGGTATCGCAAGAATTGGATAAAACAGTGCGCAGCACTTACGTATCTACACGGCTGGTAAATTTCAGGGTATCTGTTCTGGGTGATGTGGCCCATCCAGGTTCCTTCCGCATAGGAGCAGAAAGAGCTTCTATACTGGATGTACTGAGCATGGCAGGCGACCTGAACATCACGGCCAAACGGGACGACATTATGATCATCCGCGAAATCAATGGAATCAAAAAGTATACGTCAGTAAACCTGAACGATAGCAAAACACTCTCCTCTGATTATTATTATCTCCGAAATAATGATGTGATTTATGTTAAGCCGGGCCCCGATCGCAAGTTTGCCACATCTAAAACAGTTCAGCTCCTGCCTGCCATCATAGGCGTGATATCATTGATTACCACGATTGTCATTTTAAATAAGTGATCGCCTTATGAACCAGCAAAAAACAACAAATAATAAAAACTCGGTAATAGATCTGAACGATCTCTTTCAGAAGATGCTATTTCACTGGCCCCTATACCTTTTGGTACTGTTGGCTATGGTGGCAGGCGGCATGCTTTACATGAAATACAAGAAACCAATGTACATGTCGAGCGCTAAACTATACCTAAAGGATGAAAAAAAAGGCGGTGGGGAAGAAATGGATGCGCTCAAATCACTATCTCTTTTCAACAGCGGTAAAAATATTGAAAATGAAATGGAGGTGCTGAAATCTCCTATCCTGGTAGAAAAAGTGATTGCAGCTAATGGCTTTAACATCCGGTATTATATAAAAGGAACGGTAAAAAATGAAGAAATATATGGCCGTCCACCACTTACTATCCGCGTACTGAGCGACAGTTCAAAAGTAGGCTCCTATGTTTTTGATGTCACGCGTGAAAACAACCTGCTAAAAATAAAACAGGTAAACACTACTGCCGATACCAGCAGGCAGTTAACCGTCAAACCCGGCGAAGCATTCACCGTGGCGAAAGATAAATTCGTGATCAACTACGCTCCAAAGGCTACCGCTGATTTGGCAAATACATTCCAGATCAAGATAGACTCGGTTGCAGAATGTGCTTATGACAAAATAGAAGAAATAGGCGCGGCGCTTGTGAACCGTGATGCTACCGTAATAATGGTTAGCTACAGCGATCCTGTGCCCGAAAGGGCCGCCAATTTCCTCAATGCTCTGCTCGATGCCTATAATGAATATACCCTTGATGACAAGAACAGGACTGCCTTTAAAACCATTCATTTTCTGGGGGTGCGGATCGATTCGTTAAAAGAAGAACTGGGACTGCTTGAAAAACAGGAAGAAAATTTCAAGATCCAGAGGGGCATCACAGATATTGATGCGAGCTCTAAACTGGCACTTGAACAGGTAAAAGAAGCAGATATCCGGCTCAGTGAAGCCAATATGCAACTTTCAGTTCTTGATCAAGTGGAAAGATATGTAAACAATCCTTCTAGCAATTACCCCTTTGCACCCGTGCTCGGCAATATTGATCAAACATTAACTTCTATGATCAACCGTTATGAGGAAGCGCTGAAAGAAAAGAAACGCTTGTCGCTCTCCCTCAAACCTACCAGCGAAATCCTGAAAAACGTGGAATCGCAGATTGCCGATACCCGGAAAACCATCAGCGATTATATCTCCGGGTACAGACGGAACGCGGGCGTGGTACAAAAAGAAACACAGCGTAAAGTAAACCAGATACAGGGGAAAATAGCCAATATACCGACCTACACAAAAGAATACATCAACATCAAAAGGCAACAGGGCGTAAAGGAAAGCCTGTATCTTTACTTGTTAAAAAAGAAAGAAGAAGCATCAGTTGCCTACGCCAGCAATGTGGTAGACAATAAAGTGATTGCTCCAGCTTTTGTACCCGAAAAGCCCATTTCTCCAAAAAAAGCCATTGTATTTATTGGCTTTATTGCCGCTGGGCTGGTGCTTGCCAGTGCCTATATTTATTTTAAATATTTCTTAAACCCTAGGGTACTCAATAAAAAAGAAATTGAACAGGTGTTCGATCTCCCTATGATCGCCGAAATTTATCAGCAAGATGACAAGCCACACGACATGTCACTCCATAACAGGTCAATACTGGTAGAACAGGCATTTAACATGCGTACAAACCTAAAATTTCTGCTTACAGGAGTTATCGGTACGCCTACTATCCTGCTCACTTCAAGCGTTTCGGGTGAGGGGAAAACATTCCTGTCGGCCCATCTTGGAAATTCATTAACGATGGGTGATAAAAAAGTGGTACTGGTTGAACTCGATCTCAGGAACCCTAAGCTTTCACAGTTCTTCGGGCTGGATCATAATGTTGGTGTAACCAATTATATCATCGGCAATAAAACCCTGGAAGAGATTATTAAAAAAATACCAGGTACAGAAGAGCTTTACCTCGTTTCTTCGGGCGCTATTCCGCCCAATCCAATTGAGCTGATTGAAGGAGAGCGTATGACAGACCTGCTGAACCAGCTGAAGGGCCGCTTCGACTATGTAATTATTGATATGTCCCCTATCGGCATCGTATCCGATGCTAAAAGCATTTCAAACCTCATAGATTGTGCCCTGTTTGTGGTGCGGTACAATTTCACACTGAAATCTAAACTGTCAGCAGTATCGGAAAACCTGGTGAAAGGCTTCTTCAAAAAAATAGGGATCATCTTTAACGGCATAGAACAAGATACTTTCCATTCCTATTACGATCAGTATTCATACGCAGAAAATAAACAACATAAAGGTACATGGTCATCATTGGTTAAAAAAATAAAACAGCGCATTGTATAAACTATTTGAAAATAGCGGTTGGCTCCTGATTGATAAGCTCAGTAAACTTTTTCCGGGCATTATCATTATGGCACTTATTGGCCGGCACCTGGGCCCTGAAGAATTCGGGATATGGAACTATACGCTTGCACTTACCACGATTATAGGAAGTGTGGCCATTCTTGGAATGGACAGGCTCGCTGTAAAAGAAATTATTAATAATGAGCAAAGACAGGGAACTATTGTAGCCACTGTTATTTTAATGAGGATCAGTGCCAGTACAATCTGTATGGTCATCAGCATAGGCATTGTACTATTTGCCCGAAAACACCAGCAGCTTTATTTATACTGTACCATTTTTTCTGCACTGATTATCATCCTGCAATCCTTTGATGTACTTGATTATTTCTACCAGGCAAAAAACCAGGTAAAAAGAGTAATCATCCCAAAAGTGGCCGTATTCATTACTTTCTGTATAGTAAAGCTCGTCATTATATTTCTTGGCGGTACTCTGATGGCATTTCTGTGGGCATCAGTTATCGAATTATTCCTCACCTATCTCATCATCATAATGGTATTTAGTTACCATAATGCCCCAGATTTTACCCTTAAGATCGATCGGTCGCTGGCCAAAGCGCTGCTGTTACAAAGCTGGCCATTGATCCTATCAAACCTGGTGGTAGTATTATTTATGAAGATAGACCTGGTATTGTTGGATGTGCTTTCTAACCCTGCCGAACTGGGTAAGTATGTAGGTGCTGCGCGGATCTCTGAATTATGGTATGCCATTCCTACGGTGATATCTGTAGCCATACTGCCGGGTCTCATACAAAAGAAAAAGATCAGCCAAAACGCTTACCTGTTGACATTGGAAAAATGGCTCCGATTATCATTCTGGCTCAGCGCAGCTATTGCTACACTGGTTACACTAACTGCACACCTGATTATTCCGTTCCTTTACGGTGACAGCTATAGGGCTGCTTCCTGGATGCTGATGATCCATGTATGGGCAGGTATTCCCGTTTTCTTGTGCATCGTTTTAGTGCAATATCTTTTCGTAGAAGGGGAATATAAGATCTATCTGTACGCCAACCTGTATGGTTTGATTGTTAATGTAGCCATTAACATCTTTTTAATACCCGGCTATGGCGGTATTGGTGCGGCAATTGCCACGGTAGCGGCTTACTTTACTGTATTTGGTGTATTGCTATTGCTAGACAAAAGTGGACAGGGTTTTCTGATCACAAAAAAAATGTTCAACCCCATACTGGTGCTTTCAGATATCAAACAGTTAAATAACAGTCTCAGGATTTTTACCAGCAAATTATTCACCAAAAACGTTATGCCAAATGAGCAGCATTAAAAATATAGCATCAAAAATAGTCACCACGCTATTTCCCCGGCTCAGTTACGGTGTGCGTGCTTACAGCTCAGAAGGAGAAGATATGATCTTAAAAAGGATCTTTGATAAAAAGCAACATGGTGTTTATGTAGATGTGGGCGCACATCATCCCTTTAGGGTATCCAATACCTACCTGCTTTACAAGCAGAACTGGACTGGTATCAACATCGATCCTATGCCAGGTTCAATGGCCGTATTTAACAGGCATCGGCCTAAAGATATTAACCTTGAAATGGGCGTATCTGCAGTAAAACAGCAACTCACCTATTTCATATTTAACGAACCTGCTTTAAACACTTTTTCTCCTGAAAAAGTAAAAGAATACTCGCAGGCAGCGAGATACCATGTAATTGCAGAAAAGAAGATCGAAACCTGGCCACTGGCTGATATCCTGGATGAATACCTGGCTAAAGATACGACCATCGACTTTCTCACCATCGATGCCGAAGGGCTCGATTTAGAAGTACTTCGATCTAACAATTGGAATAAATACAAACCGGAGTATGTACTGGCCGAATCGCCTCCCTTCGAGGTATTCCAGCCAGAGAGCAGCGAATTATACCAATTTATGCAACAGATAGGCTATAGCTTGTTTGCCAAAACCTATTACACATACATTTTTAAAAATATGCACACATAACACACATAATATGTCTGGAAGCAAGTTATACGTACAATATGGCAGTGGCCCTTTTTCAGCACCAGATGGCTGGAAAAACTACGATGCATCGCCCACACTCAGGATCCAGCGGATTCCCCTGATTGGGAAATTGCTCGCGCCGGCCATGCATGTATCTTTCCACCCTGATGTTTTACTGGGCGATATACTGAAAGGCCTTCCAGGAATAGAGGATAACGCTTGCGATGGCATTTACTGTTCGCATGTACTGGAGCATCTGGCCTATAACGACTGCCTTCTGGCGATCAGGAATAGTTTTCGGATGCTAAAGCCCGGCGGTTACTTCAGGTGCGTACTGCCAGATCTTGCTGGTGCCGCAAAGAGATATCTCGAGCAACTCTCAAACAATGACCCTAAAGCCAATACCGCTTTTATGGAAGAAACATTGCTGGGAAAAGAAAAAAGGATCAGGGGGCTGAAACAGTTGATACAGCTGGCCCTAGGTAACCGCGAACACCTGTACATGTGGGACCACCTTTCCTTAACGCATCAGCTTGCTGCCGCAGGGTTTAAAAACATCAGAAATTGTGCGTTTAACGACAGCCCAGATCCCATGTTTAAACTGGTAGAAGAAGAAATTAGATTTAATAATGCCGTTGCATTGGAGGCAACAAAATAATGTTACACACGCCAATCTTACTTCTGGTATTTAACCGTCCCGAACAAGCATTGCTGATATTCGGGCAGATCAGGCTGCAGCAGCCTGAACGATTGTTTATTGCTGCCGATGGTCCCCGGGCCGATCAGCCTGGAGAAGCTGCGCTGTGCGAAACCACCAGAACAACGATCTTAAATGGCATCGACTGGCCTTGTAAGGTAGAAACCCTATTCCGCCCCGATAACCTGGGCTGTGGGAAAGCGGTAAGCACCGCCATCGACTGGTTTTTTAACAATGTAGAAGAAGGCATTATCCTGGAAGATGATTGTTTGCCGAATCCAACCTTCTTCTCTTTCTGTAAGGCGATGCTAGAAAAATACCGATTGAACAAGAATATTATGCATGTTAACGGAAGCAACTACCAGGCGGGCATGCTGAGGGGAAATGGCTCCTACTATTTTTCGCGCTATGCACACGTGTGGGGATGGGCAAGCTGGCGGCGTGCCTGGCGGCATTACGACTTCAGCCTTCAGCGCTACGAGAATGCTTCCAGACAGGGTCTCAACAGCTTCCTGCAGTCAGAACTGCAATCCGTAAACAATGCCCAAACAGATACCTGGGATATCCAATGGTTTATGAGCGTGTGGTTCAATAAGGGATTGGTAATCACGCCCAATATCAGTCTTGTCAAAAATATCGGTTATGGCAAAAACGCTACCCACACCCACTCCGTTCCCGTTTGGTTTAGCAAGATACAATATGGCGAAATAACAGAAATAAAGCACCCCAACAGCTATAACATCGATGAAGAAGCAGACAGGCATAGCCTCAAAACGTTATATAACCCAGGCAAATTTTATATAAGAATCAAAAAAATGGTGCAAAACAATATGTGGCTATTCAACCAGTGCAAACGTATTTACAGATTGATAAATTAATATGGAAACCGGATACAGAAGTCTTCAGAGCAGTAATTTATTCGTGGAATGTTTCAGAGAAAGCATGCCCCTGGTTATTGCCGTAACACTGCTATACCTGTACTATAACAAGCGGATCTCTATTATCGATACGCTACTCTACGCCTTTGCAACAGAAGCCTATACCATGCTTGTAATCGGGCCTACTTTTACGGCTACTTTTTTTGTTGGCATTTATATCTTTGTAGAACAGGCGCATCAGTTATTTACCGGCAAGCAATACATCCGTAAAGAATATCTCTTTTTATTGATATTACCCCTGCTATCTAGTGTTGTAGTATTCCTGATCACACAATTTTACAAAGATCCTTTTAATTATCCTGGTGGCAGGTTGTACGCTTTTTATACCAAGCCCATTTATTTTTACCTCAAAACCTATCTGCCTTTATTTGCCATTGGCGCCAAGATCGTGCAGGAAAGAGGACAGCTTTCATTTGAAAAATTTGCCAATAGCATAAAAAAAATTGCGGTTATATCCTGTATCATAGCCGCAATCCAGATTGTAGTACAGCTCGTTTTCCAGAATGTAGAACTTAGCGAGCTTTTAGGGCTTCAAAGCCGTTACCTAATCATGGAAATCAATGGCCCGCTCGGGGTTCGCGTACAGGCCCTGTTCTCCGAACCTAAAATATTCAGCGCCTTTCTTTCTTTAGCTATTCCCTTTTTCTTGAGGGATCGGAACTACAGGGCGGCCGCGGTAATGTTTGTTGTAGGTATACTCACCTCTTCGCAAACCTTTTGGGTTAATATCATGGCTGGTGGTCTTCTTTTTTTCTGTCTGCCAAAATTGATGTCGGTGAGATGGAAAATAATTGGTACCATGGGCATGATCGTTGGTATTTTCCTCGCCATTGCGGCCTCCAAGGAATATTTCATGAAACAATACCTGGCTAACCGCAACCATCCCGTATATCGGCTGCTACTTGAGAGATCCACTTACCGCTATAATAATGAGATATGGCGCAAAAATAACATTTTTCTAGGGATTCCGCTGCAGCGGGATATGGAACTACCGGTAGTAGATTTTTTGAAGGATGAACCTTATCTCTTTATATCCGGTTACGGAGCTGGAAACAGCACCTTCATTCCTCCGCGTTATTTTTTCGGGCAGATGAGTTATCAAAACCGGGTGGAAGGCATTGGCGGCCAGAACCTAAATATGCGCTGGTTCTTTATTCTGGCAGAATTCGGTGCTGTTTCCCTGTTTTTCTTCTTCCTGATACTAACCAGAACGGCGCAGGAGACTCCACCTTTTCAACGTAGTTATCTGGCATATCTGGCTGTTTGTTTCTTTTTTAGTCAGATCGATCTTTTTTTAGTCATAGTGGCATTACTCTGTGCATATAACGAATCAATAAATGAAAATGGACATGAACAAAGTACATAGTATGCTCTGGGGGATTCGATTCCGACTGTCTTTATTGTATCACTACCTTTTCAATAAAAAGGTTAGAAGGAGAACGACATGGCATGAAATGCTGTACCACCTGTTTTCACCACGGATGTATAAGGTGGCCAATGAAAAAGCCACCTTGGTAAATAAAGACGAAAAATACTGCTATTACCAGATAACAGGTTATGAGGACTTATTCATTTACCCTGCAACCGCACCGTTTTACAGTTTTGCCATGATCATAACCGAAGCAAGGCCGCAACACTGGCATTACTACGAAATTCCGCAAACAGCAATTGCGCCAGGAGACGTGGTTGTTGATTGTGGTAGTGCAGAAGGTTTTTTTGCCTTTAGACATCAGTACACTGCCGGTCGCATTTATATACTGGAACCTTTGCGCTTGTTTATAGATTCCCTTCAGCAACTTTTCGGACAAAAAGATAACGTGGTGATCCTGCCCGTAGCGGCAGGTGATACCTGCCAAAAGGCATATATCAACATGACCTCCGATGACACTGTCCTAAATGGTACCGTTGGTCAGCACAGTGAAAACAGTGAAGCGATTGAAGTAGATGTGGTTACCATCGATAGTCTTTTCGCTGATAAAGGGATTATGATAGATTATCTGAAGGCGGACATTGAAGGATTTGAGGAAAATATGATCAGGGGTGCGATTGAAACCATCCGCACAAGCAAACCGAAAATAGCGATCACCACCTATCATAAAGGACAGGATTATGAAAAACTGATCGCTTTGATTAAAAGCGTGGTACCGGAATACAATTATCTCGTAAAGGGGATTCATTATTTATCCGGCAACCCAGTAATGTTACACATGTGGATATAAAGACAATTTTAGATGCAGGTATTTTTCGACAACAGTGTATTTTCCATTCAGAAAGCCGGCGGTGTATCTGCCTATTGGTATGAACTGCTGTCTGGCATGTGCAACAGCGAGCTTTCAATAGGCTTTTTAAATGCACGGCCAAAATCAGACAATATTTTTGAAAAGAAAATAGACTATAACCGCTTCCATTGTATCCAGGAGAGCAGGATACCCTTAAAGTACCTTCGGTATCTGCCGCTACGTTATACCCTTCCTACTGCTGCCATTTTTCATGGAGGATATCTACGGATATCCCCTCAAAAGGACATACTAAATATCCTTACCGTGCATGATTTTGCCCATGAGCGAAAGTTGGCCTCAAAGTTCCCACGAGGACTGGCAAACACAATGCAAAAGGCGTATGGCATCAGACGCGCCGATGGTATCATATGCATCTCAAATAGTACCCGACAAGAACTACTTCACTTTTTTCCTGGCATTAACCCAGCGAAGATAAAAGTGATCCATCATGGCATCGGTAACTTTTACCCGATTAACAAACAGCAACCGGCTAACTGTTCGCTTGACATCGATCTCCGTGAAAAATTTATCCTATATGTAGGTGCTCGCAGGAATTATAAGAATTTTTTTACGGCAGTAAAAACAATAGAGCTGCTGCCCCCATCCTTCAACCTGGTAGTGGTAGGTGGTGAGCTATGGGATAAAAAAGAAATAGGTATGATGAACAAAAAAATACCAGGGCGCTATCGTATTTTCCAAACAATAAGCCAGTCCGATCTCAATATATTATATAATCATGCTTTCTGCCTTCTTTATACTTCCGCTTATGAAGGCTTCGGATTTCCTCTGGGAGAAGCCATGAAAGCTGGTTGTCCTGTAGTAACTACCAATATGACATCGATGCCCGAAGTAGTAGGCAAGGCCGGACTAATGGCCGACAGGCCAGACCCCCTGTTGTTTGCTGAAAAGATCAGCGCGCTAGAGAATGAAACATTTAAACAACGGCTGATTGCCCAGGGACTGCAACAGGTGCAACAATTTACATGGAACAAAAGTGTACAAGAAACAATTAATTTTTATAAAGACTGCTGGAACCTCAAATTTTCGACATGAATATGCTTTTTAAAATAACAGATGCTGTAAAAGTATTCCTGGCCTCAGGCAGGAGCCTCGGGGCGCTATCAGAAAAAGGTGCCTCGGTTGCTTCTACGCTGATACTGCACAACTGTAGGCATTACATACCGGTACTAGGTACTATTATAGATGCAGGCGCTAATCAGGGCCAGTTTGCAATAGCTGCAAATCACTTCTACCCTGGTGCACATATACATTCTTTCGAGCCGCTACCTGAAGTATTTTCGATTTTACAACGTAATACAAGCAGGTTAAATAGCATTAGCACTTATAACATGGCTTTGGGCAACTCAAGCGGAACACTTGAATTTTATAGTAATGCTTACTCTCATGCCAGTTCGGCTCTGCATGTATCTGCACTGCAAAAAAACATGCTCCCTAAAACAGCCATTTCCCACCAGATAGAAACACCTGTACAACGATTGGATGACCTGCACTACAAAATACTCTTTACCTCGCCGGTATTACTTAAAATGGATGTACAGGGATTTGAGAAGGAAGTATTAAAAGGTGCAATAAACAGCCTGCCACAAATTGATTACCTGTTATTTGAAACCTCTTTTGTTCAGATGTATGATGGTGAACCTCTGTTTGATGAAATGCATGATTTTGTAAAAGAACTGGGTTTTGAATTCATTGCCCCTGTAGGCTTCCTTCAATCTGAGAAATTACAAATCCTACAAATGGATCTTTTATATAAAAGGAAAAACATATGAAAATTGTAGTTAACGATCACTCAGGCCACGCCTTCACCCTTCAGCTTAGTAAGCAGTTCGCACAAAGCGGGCATCAGGTATTGTATGCTTATTCGGTTTCCTTCCAATCGCCCAAAGGAAACTTTGAAGACCTTCACCATTCAGGATCTGGCCTAAGCATACTGCCCATTACCATTAAAGGTAAATTCGAAAAATATTCTCTTTTAAAAAGACGGAAACAGGAAATTGAATACGCTCAGCAGCTCATCACTACACTGAAAACATTTCAGCCTAACGTGGTGGTAAGCAGTACAACCCCATTATTTGTGCAGCAGCATTTACAAGAATACTGCATCAGGAAGGGAATCAAATTTGTATACTGGTGCCAGGACATATATTCTATTGCCATTCAGCAGATTGCAAAACAGCGACTGGGTTTTATGAGCTTCCCATTGTGGTACTACTTCAAAAAACTGGAAGCTGGACTGCTGAGAAAAAGCACACATGTGATCAGTATTACACCGGCCTTTAATGACCTCTTTCAAAAATGGAAGATTGATCCGAAACGGGTAACCTACATTCCCAACTGGGCACCTCTTCCTGAAATAACACTTAAAGGCAAAAACAATGAATGGGCTAACCGGCACCAGGTAGCTGATAAAACCTGTGTAGTTTATTCGGGTACACTTGGATTAAAGCATAATCCATCCATACTATCTGCCGCAGCCCAATATTTCCGCAAACATAAAGAAGTGCTTTTTATTATTATCTCCGAAGGTTTAGGGGCAGATTTTCTGCAAAAAGAAAAAGAAAAAAAGCAGCTGGACAATCTCCTGTTACTTCCCTTTCAGGATTTTCAAGACATGAGCCTAGTATTCGGCACCGCAGACATCCTGCTGGCTATACTAGAAAATGATGCTAGCGCCTACTCAGTGCCTTCGAAAGTACTCGCTTACCTGTGTGCAGAAAAACCGATAGTACTCGCAATGCCCCCAGATAACCTGAGCGCCGCTATTGTAGTAGATAATAAGGTAGGCTATTGTATTACACCGGATAATTTGCAAGGCTTTTTCCAACTGATTGAGAAACTGGTAGCCGACCCCGTGTTACGAAGGAGAATGGGGCGTAATGGCCGTGTATATGCAGAAAAAAATTTCGACATCACACATATTGAAAACCAATTTATGGAAGTATTTAACACCATCCTAAACTAATTAAGAATAAGCTGTTCCTGTTCATAATCCTCTAATCGCGCATAAAATGAAAACTGGCTCTCCTATTAATTTCTTAGTAAGACTCCTGATAGATTATCTTGTATTGCTACTGGCATTTCTGTGCATTTATCATTATATTTTTGGCTTGAGAAGTGTGTTCTTTTCGTTATTCAACCTATTACTGTTTAGTATAAGTATCACCTCATGGACCATTATTGGGATGTCGGTCCATTTATACGAGGAATTTAGAACAAGGTCGTTCGCTTACGAATTTATAGCTATTCTTAAAACTACCTTACTTCATACCTGTTTCTTCACATTCCTGTTCTTCTATTGTTTTAAATACTACCCTTATCCTAGAACCTTTACTTTACTACATGCTCTTTTAATCTTTATAGGCATTACAGTGATTAAATTCATTGTAAAACAATCATTGCTGCGGCTGAGATCAAATGGTTATAATATAAAAAATGTCCTGATAATAGGTACAGGCGATACCGCAATGAAATTCTATAACACCATTACATCCAACGACCATTTCGGATACAGGTGTGTTGGATTTATAGATGAACAAACCAATCCCCATCTCAACGGGCAGTATCTGGGTAAAATATCTGATCTCCCCAGAATCCTGGAAGATCATGAAATTGACGATGTTATTGTAGCCTTACCTGAAACGCAGAATACAGAAATGGAAAAAATTATTATCGCCAGTGAAAAAGAAGCCAAGCGGGTAAGGATTATAGCAGATTGCCACCGCTTCTGCACTTCAACGGCTAGCATGAATTTATTCGGCACATTTCCACTTTTAACGATCCGTACCTCTCCGCTGGATGATCCGGCCAAACAAAGGTTCAAACGCATTTTTGAACTTTGCCTCACCACTATACTTTTCATTACTATTTTCTGGTGGCTGTTTCCCTTCATTGGCCTGCTCATCAAACTTTCTTCCCCTGGTCCCGTCTTTTTTAAACAGGAGCGGCAGGGCTTAAACAACAAAAAAATAATCTGCTATAAATTCCGCTCGATGATACGCAACAGCGCTACCATAAACACAAACGGACAATATCTTCAGGCCACATTGAACGATTCAAGGGTTACCCCGATAGGAAAGTTCCTTCGGAAAACAAATCTCGACGAGCTTCCTCAATTTTTCAATGTTTTAATAGGAGATATGGCACTGGTAGGGCCACGTCCCCATCCCATTCCATTACACCAGGAATCAAAAAACACCATACAGAATTATATGCTAAGGCATGTAGTGAAGCCAGGAATTACTGGCTGGGCGCAAGTGAACGGCTACAGGGGTGAAACCAAGGTCGAAGGCCAGATGCAGAAACGTGTTGACTTTGATCTGTGGTATATTGAAAATTATAGTATATGGCTAGATTGCCAGATCATTTTCCAGACACTGATGAATATGATCAAAGGAGATAAAAACGCTTATTAGTTATGAAGCTGCTTTAGCGCGACAATATTCTGAAAAGAAAATATTTCATAGTTCGTGCTGTTGTACGGTCCCAGCGCTTTCAGCCCATCAGGCAACATCCGATAAAAATCGTATCCAGGTAACACATCCACAATATCCTTGAAAAAGGTTCTGGAGATGATATTCATCTCATTGAACTCCAACTGTATAACTTCCACCATTCCGCCAGCGATGGTTTGCCTGGCTCCTTTTAGCACACTCAGCTCATGACCTTCTGTATCGATCTTTAATAATGCGATCTTCGAAATATCATGTTTCGCTACAAATTCATCAATGGTGGTAAGGGTAATAGCTACTTCCTCGGCTTTCCCCTTATGAAGATGTTCTATTACGCCTTTATACATGCTGGCATGTTCTGATCCGCCATCGCCCTGATAGTCGTAAATAGCAGCCATACTATGTGCTTCCCCTGCTCCCTCTGGCACCGCTGTGAAATTGTACGCCACCGCGACCTCACTTAGTTTATTGAATGCTACCGGGTGTGGCTCAAAAGCAAAGATTGGCTGGGTAACCCCATTCTTTCTTAGCATCACCGAATAGTTACCTATATTGGCACCAATGTCTAGAATCGCCCCTGAATCAAACTTTCTGAGCGCCTTCAAAAACTTAATAAATGCTTTCTCACCTGACACGGTGTCGTTCTCATAATTCCTGAGACCCAATCCGAACAGACTCAGCTTATACAAAAAAAGATTCGCGGGATAAAAAATCCGCCGTGCAAACAAGAGTACATATACTCTTTTAACAGATTTTCCCAGGGCATTCATACTTTAAATGTTATCATCAGGCTACAATATTATAAACACTAATGTACTCATATTTTGTACTGTAAATGTATTCACTTTATTCACAGCACATTAAATTCGATTAATTTGAAGTGGTGGGTTGATTCCTGAATCAGACAGTTAAAACAATGGCAGAAAGAAAAATTTCGCACAAGCAGTGTAAACAAACCGTTTCAAAAGATGGCTTTGTGAATATTCCTCTTGGTGGAGCCGTTCATTGCTTTAAAAATACTTCCGAAAAACCTGCACGATTGCTTTGCACAGTAGTACCTGCCGGACTGGAAAATCTATTTCATGAAATAGGTACGCCTGTTCTTCCTGGGCAAACGCTGCCCATTCCTGAACTAACAGAAGAGCGGAAAGCATTTTTAAAAGAGATGGACTTGAAATACAATCAGCAAACCTACCCCAAGGATTTTCTGGGATAGTAGCCTCATGACTTGTTTAATAAAAGAAATGAGCAACTGGCACAGTTATCGCTTACTGTATTACCATGAAACAGATATATCTAATTGTAGCGTTATCGGCAATGTTACTTACCAGTGCTTGTTATAGCATCAGAACTGCTGGTAACAGTGGGAAAGTTCCACCAGGGCAAGCCAAGAAAGGAACAGGTTCAAAATCGGCCAGACCTTTTGCTCCAGGACAACAAAAAAGAAATTAAAAAAGAAAACCCTCCAAATTTGGAGGGTTTCTTTCTTTATTACACAAACAACTAATGTTTTCCTTTGCCATTTCCATGGCCTTTTCCGTTTCCTTTATTAAAATGTTGTGCTTTTGAAGGCTTTTCTTTGTAAAAATTACCATTGCCTTTCGCCGGCGAATATTTATGCCCTTTGCTTTTCCCTATTGCCGATTGCCCATGTTTGCCTTTAAATTTCGCATATTTTACTTTGTGGGTTTCGAAATAACGGTAAGGTTGACGTGAGTTAATTACGACCTTGTAGCCGTTATATAAGTCGTACCCGCTATATCTTGGCGGAAGAGAGGTGGTAAAAACCCAGCCTCCAGCCCCCATATAAATAAACTGTTTCTTAGGCACATAATAATAGCTCTCAATATCGGGCAGATAATAATAATCTACATAATCGTAACCAACTGGGCCCCATGCTGGTTGTGCCCCAATGTTTATGTTTACACTTACCTGGGCCTGAGCTTTAAAAGTAAGGCCGCCGCTTACCATAAGTAACAACAGCAAGAATAGCTTTTTCATCGTTTTAAATTTAGATATGAATAATGGGATTTTACTGTTTTAAAGTAACCGTGCCCAGCGATGTATTTTGACCTAAAGCCACTTTAACGGCAGTAATGGTACTATCTCTATAACCAACAACCGGTGCAAATTTAACCGAGTAGGTACCAGAAGATAAGCCACCAACTGTAAATTTACCTGTTAAAGGATCTGCAACGGTACCCACAGTATCTGTACCTGCAATAACCAATACTTCAGGATGGCTTGCTAAAGGCAAAACAGTTCCAGAAATTAATCCGGTAGTGGCCGATGCAATTCCACGTACCACTGGTTTTAATAAATATTTTCCGTTTCCGGTGCTTACGATAGATTTCGCCGCATCAAAGTCTAATAGTAATGTATAAGCAGCACCTTCAACCAATTCTGGATTAGCGGTTAATTTCACCTTCCAGCCAGATGTTTGTGCACTTGGCGTTTTAAGTTCCTGCTGAACACCATTTACCACAATGGTATTTCCGGTTTCGTTAAGTACCAGTCTGATTTCGGTAATTTCACCTGAAGGCATTTCACCTGAAGCAACCAAAATATCAGGATTACTGGTGCCGATCCTAAAATCAAGAATATCGAATATACCTGCGCTGGCTGCAAATACATAAGGTTTATCGCCCGATACCAGTACAATCTCTTTTACACTTAAATTGATCTTATCGAAGTTACCTGGAGCATCGGTCATTTTAATCTGAACTTTAGTCGTTCCCTGG
This sequence comes from Pedobacter sp. SG908, assembly GCF_011759615.1. Taxonomy (NCBI): domain Bacteria; kingdom Pseudomonadati; phylum Bacteroidota; class Sphingobacteriia; order Sphingobacteriales; family Sphingobacteriaceae; genus Pedobacter; species Pedobacter sp. SG908. The sequence continues at coordinate 33,807 of NZ_JAAOYY010000001.1, read as the reverse complement.
CTTGATTCATTTTTTTTACATCCATAAAAGGCAGTCATCCCGATTACGGCGAAGAGGACTAAAATGGTATTTACAAAATTTGTTTTCATAACTGAAGATTTTATTTAAAGTTTTACGCTTCAAAGTTGATGGCCGAAGATGAAACCAACATGAAATTTAAAATTTATTTTTTTCATCTTAATTTCATGTTGTCCATCTACTTTTGAAATGTGAGCGCACCATGTATGGTGGTTTTTAGGTAGGGTTTACCTCTTAGGGGGTAAACTTTTTTTATATTTATAAAATGATCCGATTCGCCGTTATTTTTTGCCTGGCAATTGCCCCGTTATCGGGTGTTTTTGCCGTGCAACAAGATTCTACCGCTTTAACTGTTTCAAATCCTCAAGAAGAACTGATTAAAAAACAGGATAAAGAAAAAAAAGATAAACAACCTGAAAATCAAAAACCTGAGCCACTTCAAATCAAAGAAGTACCAAAAGCCAAAAAACAGCTAAAACCCATGGCGGTAAAGCCCAATGTAAAGGTAAAACCCATCAAGATTATTAAACCTAAGATTAAAAGGCCATAAATATATGCGCACCCGTCTCTTAATTTTCTTCTCGTTTTTGGTCATATCGAATGTAAAAGCGCAGCAAGATTCGACAAAAGCTACGCTTACACTTGCGGCCATGTACAATAGTAACATTAATTATTACGGACAGGTTACCCCTGAAAAATACCCATATCTACTCTTTAACGCCACTTTACGGTTTCCAAGCGGTTTATATTTTTCGGGCGGTGGTTATAAGCTCTTAAACTATGGCTCAACCATTTCGGAAACAGATTTAGGCATAGGTTACGATTATGATTTTAATGAGAAACTTACTGCCGGACTAACCTATACCCATTCTTTTTTCCCTGCTAATTCTCCTTTGCTCCAGGCATCCAATAACAATAATATCAATGCATCGGCCGCCTACCACTGGCCTTGGTTTAAAACAGATCTTAGCTTAGATTTGGCCTTTGGAAAGCAAACCGATGGATTTATCAGTTTTGGAAATTCAAAAGAAATTGAACTGGGAACGGTGTTCAACGAAAAGAATCTCATTTCAATTACGCCAGCTATAGAGATTACTGCAGGTACCACCCACTTTTATGAAACCTATATCATCGAAAAAAACAAAAGGCAAAATTCGAATGGAAATGGAAAGGGAAAAAGTGATACGGCACCCGGAATAGTTAATGGAAATACCAGCGAGGTAGTGGAAAACACAGTCAATCAGTTTAAGCTATTGTCTTACAATTTTAAGTTACCTTTAAACTGGAGTAACGGAAATTTCCTTGCCGAAGCCAGTTATCAATTCTCCATACTTGGAAACAGAAAAGAAGAAAATGTAAAACACCAACAATCTTTCTTTGGTTTAGCAGTTTACTACCAATTTTAATCAACATGAAGGTACTGATCATAGAAGATGAAAAAACGCTTGCCTTTGAAATGGAAAAGTTTCTTAAAAAGGCTTTCTTCTTATGCGACCTGGCCCATAGCTTTAAACAGGGCTTTAATAAGCTAGAGTTAAATCAATATGATTATGTGCTGATTGACTTAGGTCTGCCAGACGGCGATGGCTTTGAACTGCTCGGCAAGGCGAAGAAAAGCAATCCAGATGCGGCCTATATTATTCTTACCGCCAGAGGTAAATTAGAAGACCGCGTGGCCGGCTTAGACATGGGCGCAGATGATTATTTAGCGAAGCCTTTTTTTTTACCCGAGCTTCAATCGCGGATGCAGGCCATTGCCAGGCGAAAATTTAAAGTGGCCGAAGAGTTAATTCCCCTCGGAAATTTTAGCATCGATCTGCAAAAACGCTTTGTATTTTTTGAGGAGGAGCAGATTGAACTTTCGCGCAAAGAATTTGATCTTTTAAGCTACCTTTTACTGCATAAAAACAGGGTGCTTACCCGGATGCAATTGAGCGAACATATTTGGGGCAATTTTGTTGATGATGATTACGACTCAAACTACATTGATGCACACATTAAAAATATCAGGAAGAAATTAAATGGTTATGCCTCTACCGAATGGCTAGAAACCGTTAGAGGCGTTGGTTATAGAATTAAGAAGTAATTTGAAACTATCTACTAAACTCACTTTATTTATTACGGGATCTAAGCTCGCCATTGTAGGTCTGTTTATCCTGTTGCTCCCTTTTTTAATCAGGCAGATTGCTTCTAACTACACCAATTTTTCGCTTAGAAACCAGCAGAAAAAAGTACTCCAAAACATCAATAAAAAGGGAATAGATTATTACTTCGAAGGGGATAACAGTTATGGTAGCTACACCATGCTGAAAGATGAATACATTGCACTCGAAACGGTAGTACAAACACTGAAATTAGATACCATACGCGATACCAAACGTATAGTAGAACAAGATACCATCGCTTATCGGGTACTGAGTTTTACTTTTCAAAAAAACCAAAAAAATTATCTCTTAGAAATCGGCAAAACCACCGCCAGCATTAACCTTTATAATGATGCGCTCCAACGCTTTGCCTTATATGTGCTCATTATCCTTATTGCCCTAAGTATTATCATTGACCTGATTTTTACGCGGCAGTTAATCAAACCACTCGGTCAGATTATCAAATTAAGATTAACCAATAGCCGGTTTCCTTTTAAAAAGAAACATGGCCATATTAACACCAGTACCCAAGACTTTAAATACCTCGATCATTCGCTCATTTCGTTAATGGACCAGATTAATGAGGCTTTTGAAAAAGAGCGGGAATTTACAGCTAATGCCTCGCATGAGTTTATGACGCCCATTAGTATATTACAAAACAAGATGGAAAATCTGCTTACTGAGGAATCGGCATCCGAAGCGGTACAGGAACATGTTGTTGACATGATGAAAACACTAGAGCGGTTAAAGAAAATATCGCGTTCGCTCCTACTCATTTCGAGAATAGAAAATGAACAGTTCTCCAAACAGGAGGAGATAGAACCCCAAACACTTTTTAATGAAATAGTGGAAGAAATAGGCCATAGGCTCGAAGAGAAAAACATTCAAATCGACATCGAGCTTAGCCATAACAAACGTTTAAGCCATATCAATCATGACCTTTTGTTTCAGCTCTTTTATAACCTAATTAACAATGCCATTAAGTTTAACAAAGAAAATGGAAGCATACAGATTTCTGATCATCTTGAAAAAGGTTATTATTCTATTCTGGTTAGCGATAGTGGCCAAGGTATTAAAGCAGAAGATATACCGCATGTATTTGATCGTTTTAAAAAAACCGGTCATGCCGAAAATGCGGGCTATGGGTTAGGACTTGCCATTGTAAAAAGCATAGCGAATTACCTTAACTTAAAAGTTCAGGTAAACTCAATACTGGGTGAGGGAGCAAGTTTTAAAGTTATTTTCGAAATAGAACAACGCATTAGCAAATCTATAACCTAGTGCCGGAAGCTATAAATTTTTCATAAGAAGTGCCTTTTTTTAAATCCAATCCTCCCGAATATGCCGCCATTCAAAATGCATCATCAAGAATTCGAACCTCCTGAAGAACTACAGGATACGATAAAGTGCTTTTGGTACAACAGGAGAGTATCTGGAGCAGAACTATCGAGCTTTGAAGTTGTACCTGATGGTTACGCGGAGATCATTTTTCACTTTGGCAGCGGCTGTAGCATTTCTTCAGGTGGAGAATTGCGTCCACTACCCTCACCTTTTATGATGGGATTACTTAATCAGCCTGCTATTTTTTACACGAAAAACCGTTTTGAGATCATTGGAATCAGATGCTTTCCGTGGACTGTATTCGATTTGCTCGGCCTCCCATCCAACAAGCATGGATTACATCTATTTGAGCACCCCATGGCTCAGCTTCAACCCAAACTAAATGCATTTATTCTTGATGGGAAAATAGATGAAGCAGTGGCAGCAGTAAAGCAATATTTCTTACAGGCAAGAGCGCAGGTTGCTGCTAACAGTATGTTGTTCAAAGCCGGGATTGCCATGCAGGAAGCAAAGGGTACCATACCTGTGAGTGAGGTAGCGGCAGCAGCCCATGTAACGGTGCGTACATTGGAAAGAAACTTTAAACGATCTTCAGGCCATACGGTTAAAGATGTATCGGGCCTGATGCGTTTTGAGCAGGTACGTAACCAATTGTGGCTTGATCCGAATGCCAACCTGGCCAGTTTGGCACATGAGTTTGGTTATACCGATCAACCGCACCTCAGCAGGGAATTTAAACGTTACAGCGGCACTACTCCTGCGGCATTTGCCCGAAAGGCCAAAAAAGGCAAACAAGCGTTAAGCAACGACCTTCTTAATCTCTCCTCCTGAACCCAACGGAGGATTGTCGTGTTTATACAAGCCTAACTTAAGTACATTGCTGAATTTTGTGTTTTAATCATACGATATGAACACAACACTTAAAAATAAAAAAAACAACCACACCCATACAATTTACGATGTTATTATTTCTGGTGCCGGCCCTGTAGGCCTGTTCCTGGCCTGCGAATTGGCTTTAGCCAAATGTTCGGTACTGATACTCGAAAAAGCAGTGGAAGCTCACTCGCCTTTAAAACAGCTTCCTTTCGGTATCCGTGGCTTGTCGGCACCAACAATTGAAGCACTTTATCGCCGTGGCCTGCTGCAAGAACTTGAAATTCATAAACACCTTAAAAACCCTCACCAAAATGCCGTGCAAGGGCCACGTCGCCAGGCAGGACATTTCGCTGGCATTCCATTTCGCGACGGTGATATTGATACTGCCCAATGGAAATATCGCCTACCAAGTTCTACACCTACCAGTTTAATTACCGAAATGGAGGAGCTGGAAACGGTACTTTCCCGGCGTGCAGCAATCTTGGGCGTTGAAATTAAACGAGGTTTTGCCATTACGAGCTTCCATCAAAATAACGAAGGTGTAACTGTACAGGCGGGTGGGCAATCTTTCGAAAGTAAATGGCTTGTAGGTTGCGATGGAAGCCGAAGTGTAGTACGCAAAACGGGCGGCTTCGAATTTGCCGGAACAGAGCCTGAATTTACTGGTTACACGGCTAAGGTAGACATCCTCAATCCGGAACTGCTTAAACCAGGACGAAACGTAACGCCAACAGGCATGTACATGCAATCGCAGCCAGGTTATCTGGCCATACAGGATTTTGATGGTGGTGCATTTCATGGTTCGGCAAAGCCAGTTACACGCGAACATTTGCAAGAGGTACTGCGCCGTGTTTCAAACACCGATGTTACCATCAGTACGCTACATATTGCAAGCACCTGGACCGACCGCGCAAGGCAAGCGACAAGCTACCGCAACGGACGTGTACTTTTAGCTGGTGATGCTGCGCACATTCATGCACCTTTAGGCGGCCAGGGACTTAACCTGGGTTTGGGCGATGCCATGAACCTGGGCTGGAAACTCGCGGCAACCATCAACAGGAAAGCTCCTGAAGGTTTATTGGATAGTTATGGCACAGAGCGACATCCAATTGGTGCACAGGTGCTCGATTGGTCTCGCGCTCAGGCAGCGATTATGAAACCCGAACCCAATGCCCGCGCTTTGCATGCCATTATTACCGATCTTATCAATACCACTGATGGTGCCACCTATTTTGCAGGAAGAGTGTGGGGTGTTTCTACCCAAATTAATCTCGATGGCAAACATCCGCTGGTTGGCTGCAGTGTTCCTAACTTTGAGTTTGAAGATGAGACAAAAATTGGCCAACTGATGCAGGATGGCCGAGGAATACTGCTTGATTTTGGCCACAATATCGCAATCAGAGAGTTAGCCAGCGAATACAATCAGATTGATTATATTTCGAAAACTGCGAAAAATCAATTGGGTCTATGTGCAGTATTGATCCGGCCTGATGGAATTGTAGCCTGGGCTACAGATGATTTGATAGAGACTAGCGAATTGCAAAAAGCAATGGCGACTTGGTTTTGGTTAACATAAAAAGAGATTGTATCATAAAACAAGTTTCTTTAAAAGTTTGCCGCGCTACCGTTGGCAGATTCCTATAGAAATTCGTCATTGCGAGGAGGAACGACGAAGCAATCTTTCATATAGGTGATCCTCGCTGTAAAGATTGCTTCGTCAGCTGAAAAAGCCTTCTCGCAATGACGATCCTTCGAGAAGATAAATAAACATTGGTTAGTTTTAGATGATTAGAAATTGGAGCGATTTTACGAAAGTTTAATGTTTAATCAGTAGATCAATCGAAACCCCTAAAAACACTGCCAAAAGGCCAAACATTAACATCCCAAGGCTATAAGCAATAATTGCTTTTAAGTAGCTTACCACTTTTCTCCCGTTAAAAAACTGTGCTATAGCCCATGTACTATAGACTGCCACTATAATGCTCGAAACCTCCATCAAACTGATTTTGCTAAGCCCCTCGACAATAGCAAAAACAGAAATGATTAACATGCCAATCCCCATCACAAAGCACAGCAGGATTAATATTTCGAAGAAGTTGTAGCTGTATTTTTTAAAAAATAGTTTTAACCACAAGGAAATGCAAACACCCATTAAAATATTGGCATAACCATAATGTCCCTGTACCCAATCGAAAATTAAACCGATGCTTGTTTTTTTTACCTCGGTAAATTCAACGTAACCTTCTTCAATATGAAAGAAATGACTAATTAACGTATAAATTAACGAGCTAACGATGATAAATATAACGGGCTTTACCAACCGGCTGCGGTTCTCGGTAATGAATGACCTGATATTCTGGCCAGGCCTGATCAGCAGTTCCTTTACCGTAAAGAGTATTCCTTTTTCGAAATGTAAAACATGTTGGATTTCATGCAGGATGTAATGCGCATCTACCCTTTTAATATGGACCGGTTGACCACAACGTCCACAAAAATCATCATTTACAACATGGCTACAGTTTCTGCAACTTATTAGATCAGTATGCATAAAGTTTATTGGTTAACATTTGGTGCATTACGTAATCTGATCTCATCGTTTACCGATCTTAAGGAGCTGTAGATCGGCAACCAGGTAATGGGCAACACCATTGCCGGGATGAATAACACTAGTTTTGCCTTGAGCAAAAACAAGGTTAAAGAAATAAGCACTCCAAATACGATAAATCCAATTAAGGCTCCCTTTAACTTCGCTCTGGTTTTGTTTAATTCTGCCAAGCTTAATTCAGACCATTTTTTCATCGTTCAAAATCTTTTCTGTAAAAGTGGGCACAAAAATATTTTCAGAGACTACACTTTAGTGTAAATTTGCTATTAAGCCATCCCCTAAATGAAAGACAGCATTACCTCCACTTTGCTTACCAAGAATAAGGTTGAAAAAATATCAACTGAAGACCTTCTTCAGCAAGATTACATGGAAGCTATAAAAGCTTTTGCGCGCTTAACCTACGAAAGCGTATATGTGATCGATTACGAAAAAATGGCGTTTGAGTATGTTTCAGAAAACCCTTTATTTTTATGTGGTTATTCGCCTAACGAAGTTTTGGATTTAGGCTATGAATTTTATTTTAAAAATGTACCTGAAAAGGATCTTGCATTATTGAGTCTGATTAACGAAGCCGGGTTCGATTTTTTTGCCAAACTAACTGATGGAGAAAAAAAACACTATAGCATTACTTACGATTTTCATCTGATTAACCAGGAAGGTAAACCCACGCTGATTAACCATAAACTTACGCCCTTGTTTTTAACTGGCGAAGGTAAAATGTGGAAAGCGATGTGTATTGTTTCCATCTCGCACCATCAGCAGGCCGGCAATATCTATATTTACAAACAGGGTACTGATGAGCTATGGGCGTTAAATATCGAAAGTAAAATCTGGCATAAATCAGAGAAACCAAAACTCAGCAAGAGGGAAATCGAAATATTGCAGCTGCATGCACAAGGCTTAACCATTAACCAAATTGCCGAAAAAATATTTGTTGCACCTGATACCGTAAAGTATTATAGGCGACGGATTTTTGAACGATTGGAAGTGAGTAATATGGTAGAGGCACTTTCACGCGCAGTTAATAGTAAGATGATTTAGTCTCACCCATTTTTTTACAATATTTTGGCCGGGAATTGCCCTCCCGACCAAAGCCTGGCTTTATTAGTAATCGCCTTAAGCATTCAATCCGCCATCGATTGTTAAAAACGAGCCGGTGATGTACCTGGCTTCTTCGCTTGCAATAAAGCTTACAAATGATGCAATATCTTCTACAGTACCATAATCTGGCAATGCCATACGGGTTCTTAAGAAATCAGCCAATGGTGCATCTGCAGGATTCATATCGGTATTGATTGGTCCGGGCTGAATCAGGTTTACTGTAATTTTACGGGCACCAAGATCGCGTGCCAAACCACGTGTAAAACCCTGAAGTGCCGATTTACTCATGGTATACAAAGTGGTTTCTGGACCAACCGCATTATCGCCCATGTTACTGCCGATGGTAATGATCCTACCACCTTCAGGCATGCCTTTTACCGCAGCCAAAGCCGCCACAAAAACTGCCTGAACATTAACGGCCATAATTTCATTATAATCCTCAAGGGTATGCTCTTCAAAGGCTTTTCCAATGTAAATACCGGCATTATTGATCAGGATATCTATGTGGCCAAAATCGGCAATTGTTTTAGCCACTGCGCCAGTTACTTCAGCTGGTATTATACTACTTGCTTTTAATGCCACGGCAAGCCCACCCGCAGCTTCAACCTCAGCCACTACGGCCGAAGCTTTTTCTGGTGAATTGGCATAAGTAAATACTACTTTTGCACCTTCGGCAGCTAATCTTTTTACAATCGCTGCACCTATGCCCCGGCTTCCTCCGGTTACCAAGGCAATTTTATCTGTTAACTTTTTCATCTGTATTTTTTAAATTTTATGCTAAAGTAAAAGAGATACTTTACATTTGCAGGTAAGCAACAAATTGTTAGGTACTAACAAAAAAGTAAGAAATGAGAAAAGAAACATCAACCAATGCTTTGAACGAAAAAATGATGATCGACAGCTGCGGCATGTCCTCATCGTTGGCGGTAATCGGCGGAAGGTGGAAACCCGCCATATTGTGCCGCCTTTCTTATGGCACCATGCGCTATGGCGAGCTTAAAAAAGACATTATCGGTATATCAGAGCGGATGTTGGTGGCGCAGTTAAGAGAACTGGAGAAAGACCAGATTATTACTCGTGTTGTTTTTCCAGAGGTACCGCCAAGGGTAGAATATCGCCTAACCGATTTGGGCCGTACCATGAAACCGATGCTGGATGCGATGTCTGACTGGGGCAATATGTACCGGGAACATATCAACCAAATGCAAGATTTATCTGCTAGCGTATTGCAAGACAAGTAAATGAAACTTGTGGTCTCTTTAAAAACTGCAAATTTTATGATTTTTAAAGATTAGTCCTGCTCATCAGATTCTAAAGAATAAACAGAAATTTTAACAAAAAACAATATGCTGTTTTTCGACTGACAAACAGCTGTCATAGGCCAGTCTTAGTTTTGTTCTATTAAATTAATATAACAAGATGTCAACAACTATGATTACTAAAAGCGAATTACTACAGCATTGGTTAGGCCACAGAAAACTAACCAGAAAAACCATTGAAAAATTTCCCGAGAAAGAATTATTCGAATTTTCGGTGGGTGGAATGAGGCCTTTTTCTTCATTAATTAAAGAGTTGTTATCGATTAATGTTCCTGGTTTAAAAGAAATGGTCACCAGAGAAACAACTCCTTTTAGTCATGATCTCCCGCTTAATAGCAAAGAAGAGCTACTAACAAAATGGGACGAGGATACACCAAAAATTATAGAATACTTTAACCAAATCTCTGAAGATCAACTTCACGAAACAATTAAATTATTCGGGCAGTACGAGTTTTCGATCATTAGCCACCTTTTGTATTTCATTGATAACGAAATACACCACCGCGGGCAAGGCTTTGTATATTTAAGGGCATTAGGCATTGAGCCTCCATTTTTCTGGGACCGTTATTAAAAACAAAAGCGCTTTATTAAGCGCTTTTGTTTTTTATTCTCTTCAAACCAGATTCCATTATTTCAATCAGCTCGTTGTTTAAATGGGCCGGTTCTATAATTTCAGCAACATCAACAAATTTAAGAAACCAGCGGACAAAAGAAACAACAGAAAGGGAACAGTCGAAATACATGATCACAAAATCATCTGAAATTTCTTCGCCTGTAAATCCGAAAATCTGTCGTTCCCAATATAGAAAATGTGCATACTTCCGGTCTACCCTGATTTCGATTTTCATTATATTTTCGGATAGGCCTTTATCTCTGAATTCGTTAATTGGTGGATGAGTAATGGTGAAGTTCTCTTGGAGTACTAAAACTTTTTTGATCCTGTCTAATCTAAAATTGCGGTAATCTTTCCTTAAATGGCAATAGGCTAAAAGATACCAAAGACTGTGTTCATAAAATACGCCGATTGGCTCTACTGATCTTCCGACCGTATGAATATCACCACCTTTAAGGTAATCGATATGGGTTATTTTTTTCCTTAAAGTACTGTTGAGTAAAACGTCGATAATGTTAGGCAGGTAATCGTTAGATTTAAAATCATTTTTAAGGTGTATTGCATCTTCTAAATGCAGGAAATCTCTTTTTTGATTCACCTGAAAAGAACTTTTTATTTTGATAAGTGCCACCTCAAAATGTTTTTTAATAAACTCGGTTTCATGTTTCTGCATCACTTTTTCTGCAATCATTAAACTGAGAATTTCTTCCTGGCTAAACCTCGATGGCTGAAGCCTAAAACCTTCCATAATCGAATAGCCAGATCCTGATTCATTTACAATCGGAATACCGGCAATCTCAAGGGCTTTTAAATCCCTGTAAATTGTCCTTAAACTGATTTCGAACCGCTTTTGTAATTCTGCTGTAGTGACTACAGATTTAGATTGCAATAAAAAAAATATCTGTAGTATCCGGTCAAATCTTTTGGTAATATCCATTTTAAAAATGTAGGTATTTAACTAAACAGTTCATTTAGATGGCTTGCCCATTAGCGGAGAAATTGCTTTGGCAATACGTTTTCTGATGAAGATTTTACGAGTTCAAGAATTCTGTTTTGCCGGGTTTCTGCTTTTTTTGCCATTACGATCCATTGCAGAATGGCTTTCTTAGTCGATTTACTTAAGCCAAGAAAAAAAATCTTTGCGTCTTTACTGTTTTTAAATGCTAAGGCTAAATCTTTAGGTATTTTAAGTGTTTCTACTGTATCTAAAGCTATCCATGACCCATTTTGTTTTGCCCTTTTAATGGTTTCTAAACCTGCTTTTGCGATAAGATCTTGTGCCAGTAGATGCTTTACCTTTTCTTTATTGATTTTCGACCAAACGCTATTGGGTTTCCGTTTACAAAAAAACTGCATAAACCGCTCACTATCGATGGGCTTTTTTATACTGTCTATCCAGCCAAAACAAAGAGCTTCATCTACAGCTTCGCTCCAGGTAAGGCTTGGCAAACCAGAACCCTTTTTACCATAAACAAGCCAAACAGATGATTTAAGCTCATGATGGGCGGCTAACCAATCCCGCCATTCTTTGATGTTGGCAGGGCAAAAAGTTTCTATATTCTTTACTTTGTTTTCCACTATTTCGCAATCCATAAAATAATTTTCCAGAACAGATTGTACATAAATTATTCAAACTATGTAGCAAATTTAGCAGGGTATAGTGACAACCTTATGGCAGTGGTGATTTTATCTTTTATAAAAACCTTTGAAAACAATTTTCATTCAGTTTGAGGCGACAGCTCTCCATCTTTATCTGGATAATTGATTTCTCTAAAATAATGACGAAAGCAGGAGTCCAATCCTTTTTATAATGATTGGAGTATTTAAATATAGACAATCGTTATAATCACAATCCAGATCAAGCTAAATACACCTCCAAAATAAAACATTGGCATATTTTGTTTCAAATTTTTCTTAATCAAGGCAGTGTAAGCGATCCAGCCAAAAAACGCAATAAAATATAATGGAACAGCGAATAATAACATAAGAATAAAATTGGTAATCAAATATAGCCATTTAATTAATTGAAGCCATAAATCGGTAAAATAAACGATCTATAGAGAAAACATAAAACCAAAGTTCCAGCCTAACCAACCCTGGGCACCGTTTTTAAAGCTGTGCTGCCAGGCAGGAGCTAATTCCTTTTTATAATTTTCACTGGGAACAGCTTCTCCTTTTACGTAATACGAATAGGCAGGTCCGGCAAAGATGGCAAGCATCGAGAAAGCGTTAAACTGCAGATTTGCCTGTAGCCTGTACAGGTTGTTTGCTTCTTCAAAATTACCGATATATATAGATTGGATCGTTCCTTCGGCGGCGATAGAGAAGCGTTTGTTTAATATAAAATCATGACCAAGGCCTAATCCAAAAGTAAATGCACGGGCAGTATCAGAAAAGTTTTTACCTGCAATTAATAAGGTGTATAATTTGGCATTTCCGGTTTTAAAGGCGATGTTGGTATTGATTACCTCATTGCTATAGACCACTATTTTGCGGTAGCCATTATTGGATAGGTTGATCAACCCAATACTGATGCCTGATGATGAATCGGCCAGATTTACCACACCAAGTTGAAAACCGTCCATATTTTGAGCATGGTTAACCAATCCGGCAAGCTGCATACCCTTTAAACGGCCCGATGTTTTATTCAATACGCCTGCCAACTGAACCCCTGTGGTATTTTTGCTCACATTAATCAGTCCGGCTACCTGCGCTCCTTTAACATCTTTGCCCGAGAGGTTACCAACCCCCGCCAATTGTACTCCCCTTACCTTATTTTCTACCCTGTTCAACAAACCGGACACCTGTAAACCATCTACATTCCTATTTACATCGTTGTAAGCACCCGAAAATTGAGTGCCTTTTACTGATCCGCCCACTACATTGAATAAACCTGCTACCTGAATCTTTTTAATATCACCTTTGGTTAAATTAAACGCCCCCGCTATTTCAAAGCCATTTGTTCCTGCAGTATAACCACCAAGTATATTTAAAGATACCTTGTTTACTACACTCGAACTCATGCTGCCATGCGAGCTTAAGCCAGGTGTAAACGATGCCTGAAAAGGTGTCTGTGCCAAAAAATCAGGAATATTCAGATTCTGGATACGTTGCTTTGAGGAGAGCAAAAAACGCCATATTCCCCTTCCTCCAAAAGTGTTGGTAAAAAATGCGCCCTTCTCCTTATCTGGATCTTCGTATTTCCCGGGCTTTATATTGATGTCAGCCAAAAAAACCAGGGCTGTATCGCGATAGGTTTCTTTACTTGCCGTTAAAATTACGCCACTGTGCTCGCCTTTAAAACGCAAGGTAAAATAACCATTATTATCTGTAAGCGCAGCCTGAAGCAGTTTTTTTTCGTAAACACTGGCCTGTTTAACTTTATTTCCGGTTCTGGTATCAACTACATAACCGCTTATTGCATATTCATTTTCACCATTAGCAATGTGCTCTGCTTCTATTGTTAAATGATTTACGGCATAACGAAGAATAATGTATTCGGCATTTTCTTTATAATCTACCTTACCATCAAATAGCTGATCTAAAACCTCGCGCACCGGAACATTTTTCACATTCAGGTTAACCAGGCTATCCTGTCGGAATAATACTCCGTTGTAAGAAAAATAGAATCCGCCAGCTTTGCTTATCATCTGCAAAACATTGCCAATCCGTTCCTGCTTAACATTTAAACTTACTCCTTTTGATAAATTCCTTCTATAATCAACGGTGGTAACCTGTGCGCTGCAATAGCCCGAAATAAAGAGCAATAAGATAATCAGTTTTGTCTTCATTATTTTTTAGCAGACAACAAAATGCTGTTGCCGTTACGGGATAACTGTAAATTGAAGGTTTGGCAGATAATTTCAAGATTCTGGTTTATCGATCCCATTTTTAAAGTGGTATTAATGGTTAAACCCTTAATCTTTTCATCTAAAGTGATGTTGCTTCCATAAGCCTCGTTCAAGGTAATCACCAGTTTGGATAAAGCAATGTTATTCGCCTGAAACAGATTACTACGATAATAGTTGTAAAGCTGATCGGTACTTTGTTCTTTTACCAGTTTGCTGGTATTACCGTCGATATGGATCTTTTCGCCCTTATAAAGCTTAATTTCATTGTTGGCCAGGCGAACCTTCACAATCCCGGTTTCTACGTTAATTTCGGTATCCTTTTTTATATGCTTAATGTTGAACGAGGTACCTACCACTTCTACACTGATTTTTTCAATGTCGATAACAAAAGGATGGATTTTATCTTTAGCTACATCAAAAAATACATCACCTTGTTCCAATTTCAGTTTTCTGTTGTTTTTAAAGTTAGCAGCATAACTTATTTTAGAATTCTTGTTTAAGGTAAGGGCCGATCCATCGGGCAAGGTTTCGGTGCGCACCTGGTTGGTAGCCGCGAGTTCAGTATAATTTCCGCTACTGTATAAACTATACGCCACCCAACCGCCCACCGCAATAAACAATACCGCAGCTATCCTTAGCCAAATCTTACCAAGATTTAATGGCTTAATATTGTCGCCCCCTGGTTTTAAATCTGCCCTTCTTGTCTTAAAACTTGCCCATGCCTGTTCTTCATCCCTTTTGTTTTCGTTTTTTAGGGTGTTGCTTACGTTCCAGATGGTTTCTAACTGCAAGAAATGTTTTTTATTGGCCTCAGCAGCATTTAGCCACTTTTCTACCTTTTCGTTTTCTTCTATAGTACTTTCTTTTAGAAGAACCTTTATCAATAATTCATCAGTCATGTGCTTTCTTCTAATTAAAAAAATCGTTGTAATACCATAATCCGAGTAAAATAAACACCAGGAAATCGGCAAGTTTTAGTCTTAAAATCCTTAAAGCCTTTCCCATTTGATTTTCTACCGTTTTTATTGATAGACCTAAATGATCGGCAATTTCGCGGTATTTCAATTCTTCGAACCTGCTCATTTGGAAAATGGTGCGGCATTGCTCGGGTAAATGATTCAGGGCATCTCTTAAATGCTGCTGTAGCTCTGAAAACTCAACTTTTGCAGCGGCAGGTTCATGTTCTGTATTCATGGTGTGTACCGTAAATTCCTGGTATTTGCTTTTGGTTTTTTCCTGTTTAATATAGTTTAAACTATCGTTGTAAACACATTTGTAGAGGTATGCTTTTATAGATTGTATTTTAAGGTTTTCCCTTTTTTCCCAAAACTTCAAGAACATTCCCTGTACAATTTCCTCAGCAACATCTTCATCCTTTAAAATCACCTGAGCATAAGCATGCAGCGCATTGTAATGCGTTTTGAACAAATGTTCAAATGCGGTATCATCATGGTATTGATGGCTAATTTCGGAAGCTACTGCTGTTAATTCCACGGGTTTAATTGTAGTCAAATATATATTTTTAATAATTTAATGAGAGAATTAGTGATTGAGGGAGAAGGATGGAATGAGAGAATATTAAAATCGATCACTTAAAATTCAATCATCCAAAACTCAGTCATTCAATCATTCACCTATCTAAAAACTAATGGCCAAACCACCTGTATAACCTAAAAATAGGGCATGTAAGGTATTGTCTTTTCTGTCCCAGCTTTTTACATAGTGTTTCTGTAAGTTTTTTCCCTCTTCGGTATTGGTTGACACAAAATTGAACGATGGCCCTGCAAAAATTTCTAAATTTTGGCCTATCCTAAGTGATGGTAGTAACTGGAAGGTAGATTTGAAATAATTGCCCCGTTTAAAGTTTTGCAATGAACCCGCGGTAAGTTCTGCATTTAACCTAAAATGTTCTGATTGAAAAAAGTGAGCACCTAAACCTGCTTCGAAAGCATAAACCTCATCTTTATTTTTGAAGTTATAACCAACCCCAATAATACCGTATAATACTTTCCCGCCCGATCTGAATGTAGCCATGGTAGTTAAATTCTGGTTGGTGGTTAAAGCAATACTTTTCTCACCGTTTTTAACAATATTGATAATCCCAATCGGATAATCGCTGCTATCGGCCACGTTAATAAAACCGGCAAGCTGAACGCCTTTTACTTTCTTTGCTACATTGATAAAACCTGCAATTTGCGATCCTTTTACATCGCCCGCTTTATTCATAAAACCACCAACCTGCACGGCAGAAACATTTTTCAAAGTCCAGTTCATAAAACCAGCTACCTGTGCACCGCTGTTTTCTTTTGAGATATTGGCGAAACCGGCAATGGCCGCCCCATTCCCTCCACCATAAGTATTGATAAAACCCGCAAACTGTGCACCACTTGTTTTGCCACCAATGTGGTTGGAAAAACCTGCGAACTGTGTACCGCTTGCATTTTTACGCACAATATTGGAAAGGCCTGCAAATGAGAGCCCTTTTTCTGCTGCCGAAACACCAACCAAAGCATTTAAAGAAAATACATTTGTATCTAGCGCTGCATGGGTTCCGTTTGTGCTTACCGGATATACCAAACCAATATTTACTTTCCCCTTTTTACCTTCCTGTGCAAAACTATTTAAACCTGTGCTTAATAATATCGCTAAACCCAATGTTTTAACACCAGATGCTTTTTTGAAGTTGATGTTTGTTGCAAAGCTGTTTTTAATTTTTGTCGAAGTTGTATTCATTTCTGTCTAATTTTAAAATGAGACAACAAATACAACACTTACCCCTATCTGCAGCAAAAAAATATATTTTTTGCACATCATTATTATTAGAAGTCTTTTTTAGCGTCTAAAAATTAAAAGTTCATTAGCGTACCTATAGGCTCCCAAATCAGCTATAACATACTACAATATCGATCTCACTAAACCGCCTTCTACCCTAATGGCAGCCCCATTGGTTCCCGAGGCTAACGGACTTACATAAAAAGTAACTGCATTTGCAATTTCACTCACATCAAGAAAGCGTTGCAATAATGAAGTAGGCCGCATGTTTTTAAAGAAATCGGCTTCTACCTCAGCAATGGTAATATTTCCATTTTTGGCTAAATCTTCAATAAAACCGCCAACCCCTTTTGATTTTGTAGGGCCGGGCAAAATTGAATTGACAGTTACCTCGGTACCTTGAGTTAATTCTGCCAAGCCACGGCTAACTGCCAGTTGTGCCGTTTTAGTCATACCATAGTGGATCATTTCATCCGGGATAAATACAGCCGATTCACTGGAGATAAAAATAATCCTCCCCCAGTTTTTCTTTAACATTTTAGGAAATAGCTGCCGCGACAACCTGATTCCGCTCATAACGTTGACTTCGAAAAACCTAAACCAGTCTTCGTCGCTGATCTCTTCAAAAGCTTTAGGTTCAAAAATGCCTGCATTATTAATCAGTATATCTATCTCCGGAAGTTTATCGATCAGGTTATTTACCTCATCGGCTTTCGAAAAATCAGCGGCAATGCCCGAAATAAATTCGTTCCCGGCAATACCTTGCAACGATTTCACGGCATCGTCTACGCTGCTTTGCGACCGGCCATTGATAATTACTTTTACACCTTCTTTTAATAAACTTTCGGCAATTGCGAATCCTATACCAGCGGTAGAACCGCTTATAAAAGCTGTTTTATTCTTTAACTGTAAATCCATTCTTTGATTTTTAAATAATGTTTACGATAAAATTTATATTGCTATGTGGGTGATATAAATTGAACAATTTTCTGGCTAAAAAGTGTCATAGGAATATGCTAAAATGAATGGCAAGACTAAAATAATCGGATATTACTTTTGAACAGGGACAGGTTAAAGCAAGAAATGCCAAAATAGCCTCCCTTATCATTTCCAATAAACATATTTTCTTATCCATAAAGGTATCCCTGATTTGTTAGTTGATTTACGTTTATGTAACAGGCACAGTAGATCATGTTTCATCTGCTGTTAAAAAGAGACCTTGTAATTAGTGAAGATAATAACTAGCTATTGATCTGCCTTCTGATCCTGGATAAAGATTGTGGCGTGATGCCCAAATAAGAAGCCACATCTGTTAATGATACGCGCAGGGCAATATCGGCCTGACGGGCAATAAACAACCGGTATCTATTAGCAGAATCCTGCCCCAAATAGGCATTTCGGATATTGATCTTGTCTATTAAAGCTTGTTGTGTAATCTGATCAATAAGTGTTTTAAGATATGGTATCTGTTCATAAAGTTTCAAAAGTGCTGCTCTGCTAATGCCTAAAACTTCACAATTGCAGGCTGCTTGTATACACTCTTCTGCCGGTATCTGCTTATGGAAACTATTCAATATCGTACAAAACTGATTTTCCTTTAAAAAATAATGGGTCACTTCATTCCCCTTTTCATTTCGGATAACAATCCGGAGTACGCCATCAACAATAAAAAAAAGTTCTTTACTAATACTGCCTGGCTGTGAGAGCGCTTCTCCTTCTTTAAACATTTTGGGATTAAAGGCTTTTACAATATACTGTTCTTCTTCTGCCGAAATTTGATGATACAGTTTCAGGTAGCAGATAAGTTTGTTCGGCATTGGGATTTATATATGGTATGGAATTGAGTTGAACAAAAATACAAGCTCAGACCGTTTTTACCAATTGGTAAGTGAATTGGTTATTGATATCTTAAAATTTGCACTTCAATTTACAACATCATGAAAATAAAAGCAAATGAATTTACACTGCATGGAAAAACAGTGATCATATTAGGTGGAAGCTCAGGCCTAGGTTTTGCAACCGCACAGGCCGCAGCACACGATGGTGCAAAAGTGGTAATTGTTTCCGGTAATGAAAACAGGATTAATGAAGCATTAAGATCCTTACCCGAAAACTGCAAAGGCTTTGCCATAGATCTGAGCAAAGAAGAAAACATCAAACAGTTTTTTAATTCAGTCGAACCTTTCGATCACCTGGTATATACCGCAGGCGAAAATATGGTATTGAATACGATTAATGAAACTGATCTGGATGATGCCCGTCAGTTTTTTACATTAAGGTATTGGGGTGCTTTTGCTGCAGTTAAATATGCAGCAAAGAAGATTAAGGCAGGCGGTTCTATTAATTTAACAGGAGGTATTGCCAGCCCAAGACCAAGTGCCGGCTGGGGTGTAGCGGCCAGTATTTGTGGCGCCATGGAAGGTTTTACCCGTGCAATGGCTGTAGAACTGGCACCAGTACGTATAAATTCGGTATCGCCAGGTGTGGTTAAAACCAATTTATGGAACAGCATGAGCGATGAGGATAGAAATAACCTCTATGTTGGTGTAGGTGAACGTTTACCTGTAAAGCGCGTTGGAGAAGCCAGCGATATTGCACAGGCATTTTTATACACCATGAAACAACAATACGGTACAGGGCAAGTAATTGTGGTAGATGGTGGTTCGGTACTGGTATAAACCACAATAAAAAATCGTCATTTCGATCGGGGTGCAACGCTGTCTGGAAACCAGGTAGTGCTTAGCGAAGCTAAATCTATTGAAAATCTCCTCATTCCATTACGTTTCATCCGATAGCGCTCGGATCGAGATGACGACTTTTCACAACTCCAAAATATCATACAATTTGCTGTGTTATTAGTGCTAATATTTCAACCCAATATAAAGGGATATGGTTTTGATTATTCGAGAATGATGTGATCAGTCATTTTTATTTAAGATAGAATCACCAGATCGATGTCTTTCATTGCTAAATTTTTCAATAAACCATTAAAAACCGCAGTACGCATAATAACCTGAAAAATATTAAGATGGGGTTTGCCAATACAAATGGTCGTAATTTCTTTTTCGTTTGCAATATCAATGATGGTTTTGGTTATCGCATTACTTTTCACTTTGATCACTTCGGCCCCAAGCTCGGTAGCCAGTTTAAAATGGTTAATCAGATGGCGTTGCTTATCCAGTTTAATGCGTTCCATGCTTTCACTATCGCTCTGCACATACAGCACGATCCAAGGTGATCGGTAATACGAAGCCAGTCTTGCTGTTTTCCGGATTACCACTCCTGCAGTTTCGGCATTAGAAGAAATACAGGCCAAAAAGCGTTCGGGCCTAAGTTTAATCGATTTGGGAATTTCGGTCTGGATTTTCCGCTCTACCTGGTGTACCACCTCTTTTAAGGCCAACTCGCGCAGCTGAAGAATTTTATCTGACTGAAAAAAATTGCCCAATGCCCTTTCGATTTTAGATTGATCGTAAATTTTACCCTCTTTAAGGCGGGTAACCAATTCGTCGGCCGTAAGGTCGATGTTTACGATTTCATCGGCAATTTCCAGTATCTTATCTGGGATGCGTTCGGTAACGGCTATACCCGTAATCTGCTCAATTTCTTCATTAATGCTTTCCAGGTGCTGAATATTTACGGCCGAGATTACGCTGATCCCTGCCTCAAGCAGATCGAAAACATCCTGCCAGCGTTTGGTGTTTTTGCTGCCCTCGGCATTGGTATGGGCAAGTTCATCGACAATAACAATCTCCGGATGGCGGTTTATGATTCCTTTAAGATCCATCTCTTCGATTTCCTTACCCCGATAGAAAATTTTGCGCCTTGGAATAACAGGAAGGCCGGCAACGAGGGCCTCTGTTTCTGCCCTTTTGTGGGTTTCAACATAACCGATGCAAATATCTACGCCATTTCGCAGCAGTGCATGCGATTCCTGAAGCATACGATAAGTTTTACCCACACCAGCACTCATGCCGATATAGATTTTGAGCTTTCCACGCCTGGATTTTTTAACCAGATCTAAAAAGTGTTTAACCGATTCTTCCTTTTGTTCTTCTTCCATGATCTTTACCAGGTAACAGTCATTATTCCTTTTTCTATTAATATGGTGATGGCAACAATCATAATAAGGGTGAATAAAACCATCGTAAATTTAAGTGAAATCTTTTTGGAAATCAGTTTGATCTGTTTTTCTGTTGCATAACTGTTCTTTACGTTGGATGTTCTTCTCCTTTTTAATGAACTGAGTTTTCTGATCATCAGCATTCCAGAGGTTGCTAAAAACAGACTGAACAATATTTCTATATAAGGATGCATTCTTTTAATATTAAAATTATTCTAGTCACGTTGTCCAAAGGACTCCTACGGAGAGCCTGTCGAAACGCTTTACCATACATTTTGGCTAGTTCTTCGACAAGCTCAGGATTGACAAATCTTAATGAGTAATCGTCATTACCAATTAAGTTGGGAATGACGAACCACGTATTAAAACGATACCGCAATACTTGCTGTTAGGCTAGCATTGGCATTAACCGCTGCCCCCTCTCTTGCAAAAATTTTATCTTTACTATCATAGGCTTTTCCTTCCAGCCGTACAACGGCATTGGCTATTGGCGAGTAATCAAGATTTAAGGAATAACCTTTGGTTTTGAAACCTTGTGGCGTGCCTGTTGCAATAAAAACCCCGTTTTTATCTTCATAATATTCAAATCTTCCGGCAACAGCCCATTTAGGTGCAAATTTATATTGAAGTATTGCCACAGGTGAGATCACCTCGTTTTTATCATCACTGCCTTTTTGTTTCTGTTGAGTTCCATAGTCAAATCCAAGGGTTACACCAAATTTATCAGTAACCTGAAAGATACCATAAACGTTGTGGTAAAACCTGTTTACCCTAACCGAATCAGCACCTTCAGTTCCAAGATAATTACTATAGTTTACCGTGATCTTGTCTGTTGGTTTCCAGGTTAGCTGAAGTCCGCCTGCAGGTTTATTATTTCCATTCTGGCGGGTAATGCGCTGCCATCCGTTTAAGTACAATGCGGTAGCCGTAAATTTACCATCTTTGGTACCATAAGTAATTTTCGCACCCGATTCATAGTAAGGTGTATTTTCTGAAGAAATATTTCGGGTAAGCACCCAGCAATCTTTCGAAACCGCACTTTCGAAACCGATGTGCGAAGAAAAGATTCCGGCATCAATCCAAAGATTTTCTGTTTTGGATAATTTCACACCTGCATTGGCCTCAAAGATATTTTTCAAAACTCCTGGCTCAGCAGTAAGATTGGCATTGGCATAAGTTCCGGCCATTACCGCTAAATTGGCGCGGATATTTCCACTATCGTAAGCTGCCTTGATAAAACCAAGGTTCAGGTTTACTTCGTTTGCGCGGTTGTGGGAATAAATAAAGCCTGGGCGGTTATGGTCTGCAGGTTTATTAAAATCGTATCCGTAATAGGCTTCAAGATAACCGCTTACTTTAATTTTTGGTTCTTCTTGTGCTTTAGCAAAGAATCCTGTTGTAAGTGTAGCAGCAAGTAACAGTATTTTTTTCATTTTATCTGATTGTTTCGTATTGGGCAAAGCCTAAGGCCCTGGCTTGTTGACACCAGACCTTAAAACGTTACCATTGTTATTGTTTGGGAAATTGTTTACTTAAATTGTTGTCAATCTGAGTTTGTAGAAGACCTTTAATCATTAAAAAGAACAACTTTTTGTCTTTCGACAAGCTCAGGATAACAGATACCTAAGAAATGTCGTCATTGCGAGGAGGAACGACGAAGCAATCTTTCATGCTAGCGACCATTGCGATAAAGATTGCTTCGTCGGCTGAAAAAGCCTTCTCGCAATGACGATTTCTGTTAATTAAGCTCATCAAGGGCAAGATTTAATTTTAGCACATTTACCGATGAGGGACCAAAAACACCCATAAATGGTTTCAGGGTATTCATAGCTACAAGTTCTTTCACTTTTTTAACATCGATTTTACGGGCAGCGGCAACCCTCTGGATCTGAATGGCGGCACCTTGTTCCGAAATATTTGGATCAAGTCCGCTTCCTGATGCGGTAACCATATCGGCAGGGATATCTGATTTTTTAATGCCCGGATTATATTTCAATAAGGTATCGATACGCGACTGTACTTCTTTTAAATAATCGGGATTAGATGGTCCCTTGTTAGAACCTGCAGAACCTGCTGCATTGTAGGCCACAGCTGATGGTCTTCCCCAGAAATATTGAGGTTTGGTAAACGACTGACCCAATAATGCATACCCTACGGTTTTACCGTTTTTGGTGATTTTTTCTCCTCCACCGTGCCCTTTAGACATTTTACCGATAAGGGCTACACTGATAGGATATACTACGCATAACAGTACCAATAGGACTAGGGTTAAGCGGATAGATTGAATAATGTACTTTTTCATAATATTTTTTTAAATTCTTATTCGATTCGTCATTCCCAACTTGATTGAGAATCTTAAAGCGCCTGCATTACGATTCCCGCCTACGCGGGAATGACGAAAATTTTATACAAATAAACCGACCAATAAATCGATTATTTTAATGCCTATAAACGGAGCTACTACACCACCAATACCATATATAAATAGGTTTCTACGTAATAAAGCAGTTGCACCGATAGGTTTATAGGCAACCCCTTTTAATGCTAGCGGAATCAGGATTGGAATAATAATGGCATTAAAAATAACAGCCGACATAATAGCTGATTCTGGCGAATGCAAGCCCATAATGTTCAAGCTTTGCAAAGCTGGTATAGACGCAATAAACAACGCCGGAACAATGGCAAAATACTTGGCCACATCATTTGCGATGGAAAAAGTAGTGAGTGTACCACGGGTAATCAACAATTGTTTACCAATTTCCACAATCTCGATCAATTTGGTTGGGTCGTTATCCAAATCAACCATATTACCTGCCTCTTTTGCAGCCTGTGTTCCACTGTTCATCGCTACACCCACGTCGGCCTGGGCCAAAGCTGGGGCATCATTGGTACCATCGCCCATCATTGCTACCAGTTTACCCATTGTTTGCTCATCTTTGATGTAGTTCATTTTATCTTCAGGTTTAGCCTCTGCAATAAAATCATCAACACCAGCTTTCTCTGCAATATATTTAGCAGTCAATGGATTATCACCAGTAACCATTACTGTTTTCACGCCCATTTTCCTCAAGCGTTCAAAACGTTCGCTGATGCCAGGTTTAATAATATCCTGCAACTCAATTACGCCAAGGGCTTTTTCATTTTCAGAAACCACAAGTGGTGTTCCTCCATTGGTAGCAATAGTTTTCACATGATTTTCAATGTCGGAAGGGAAAATATTTCCAGCTTTTTCAACTATATTCCTGATCGAATCGAAAGCACCCTTTCTAATCCTTCTCCCGTCGGCTGTATCTAAGCCACTTGAGCGGGTTTCGGCGGTAAATTTGATGAATGTAGATCCTTCTGGTGTTCCGGGAGATTTGATACCCTGCTCAGCAGCCAGTTCAACAATCGATTTTCCTTCTGGGGTTTCATCTGCCAACGAGCTTAGTACGCAGGCATCGGTAAAAGCTTTAATGTTTAGCCCTGTAGTTGGATAAAAATTGGTGGCTTTACGGTTACCAATGGTGATGGTTCCGGTCTTGTCTAACAGCAACACATCAATATCGCCTGCAGTTTCTACCGCTTTACCCGATTTGGTAATTACATTGGCTCTTAATGCCCTGTCCATTCCGGCTATACCAATGGCAGATAAAAGTCCGCCGATGGTTGTTGGAATCAGACAGACAAAAAGAGAAATCAATGCCGCAATGGTTATCGGTGTATTGGCATAATCGGCAAAAGGTTTCAAGGTTACGCATACAATGATGAATACCAAAGTAAAACTGGCCAGTAAAATGGTTAAAGCAATTTCATTTGGTGTTTTCTGACGTGATGCACCTTCAACCAAAGCAATCATTTTATCTAAAAAACTTTCTCCGGGAGCAGTACTCACCTGAACTTTAATCTCATCTGATAAAACTTTTGTACCTCCGGTTACCGAAGATTTATCACCTCCTGATTCACGGATTACAGGGGCAGACTCACCTGTAATGGCCGATTCGTCGATAGTCGCAATACCTTCAATAATCTCTCCATCAGTAGGAATGGTATCGCCGGTTTCACAAATAAACACATCACCTTTTTTTAACTGGTTTGATGAACGGATCTCGATGGTTCCGTTTGCTAAAAGCACTTTAGCTGGTGTTTCTTCTCTTGTTTTACGAAGGCTATCAGCTTGTGCTTTACCCCTTGCTTCGGCAATGGCTTCGGCAAAGTTTGCAAACAGTACGGTAAGCAATAAAACTAAAAAGATAAAGAAATTGTATAAAGGCGATCCCTGCCCGTTATGGCTGAAAGAGTATATGGTAACATAAGCCATTACCAGCGTTCCGATTTCTACGGTAAACATCACCGGGTTTCGTACCATTACCCTTGGATCAAGCTTGATGAAAGATTCTTTTAGTGCGGTCTGCACCAAGGCAGGTTCGAACAATTTATTATTGGGTTTCATTTTTTTATTTATTATGTGATTTCTCAGATTTAATCGATTTCACAGATTATGGTATGGTTTGTCATCCTAAGTTTATTGGTGACAATTCTTATTATTTAAGCATAGTAAAATATTCTGCCAACGGGCCTAAAGCCAGGGCAGGGAAATAAGAAAGTGCATTTAACACGATGATCACCGCAAAAGTCATCAGTGCAAAGGTTTTGGTATCTGTTTTAAGCGTACCGGCTGATTCAGGTATAAATTTTTTAGCGCCTAATAATCCAGCGATGGCAACCGGGCCAATAATCGGCAAGAAACGGCCTAAGAAAATCACAATCCCCGCAGATAGATTCCAAAAGATATTGTTATCGCCTAATCCTTCAAACCCTGAGCCATTGTTGGCATTTGATGAAGTCATTTCGTACAACATTTCTGAAAACCCATGGAAACCAGGGTTATTAAGCCAGCTTTTAGGCTGAACAGCCCATGCAGCATTGCCATGATTAGTGAAGATGTAACTTGCAATTGCAGTTCCTGCCAGGATCAAAAATGGACTCAACAAAGTGATAATGGCCGCAATTTTAATCTCTCTGGCTTCTACTTTATGCCCAAGAAACTCCGGCGTTCTACCAACCATCAAGCCTGAAATAAATACGGCAACAATCAGGTAAATGAAATAATTCAATAAACCAACACCACAGCCCCCGTAGAATGAATTGATCATCATGGCCAACAATTGCCATAATCCGGTTAAAGGCATGGTACTATCGTGCATACCGTTTACCGATCCGGTAGAAATTACGGTGGTCAATGTACTCCAATAAGCCGTAGCTGCCGGACCAAAACGCACTTCTTTACCTTCCATAGCTCCGGTAGTTTGAGCGATACCCATTTTGGCCAGGGCCGGATTTCCACCTAATTCTGAACTTAAAGTGGGTAGTAGTAGCATGAACAAACCAATGGTCATTACCCCAAAAATGGTCCAGGCTAGTTTTTTTCTGCGGATGAAATAACCAAAGGCAATGATCATCGCTAAAGGAATAATGGTTTGTGCAATCATTTCAACCATATTGGTAAAGTAGCTTGGGTTTTCAAAAGGGTGTGCTGAATTGGCTCCAAAATAACCTCCGCCATTTGTGCCCAAATGTTTAATAGCAATCATTTGGGCTGCTGGTCCCCTCGAAACATTAACCGTGTCTCCTTGTAGGGAGATAAATTTATCTTTTCCCTCATAACTTGCAGGCGTACCGTTAAAAGTCAAGATCAAGGCCATCACTAAAGATAATGGCAACAATAAACGGGTGATAGATTTTACAAAAAATTCCCAGAAATTACCAAGTTCAGTTGTTGTTTTATCTCTAAAAGCTTTAAAAAGGACTACCGCAGCTGCAATACCTGTAGCTGCACTCACAAACTGAAGAAACATGAGCACATATTGCTGGGTAAGATAACTTACGCCACTTTCACCGGAATAATGTTGCAAATTACAGTTGGCAACAAAACTGATAACGGTGTTAAAAGCAAGATCTGGTGTCATCCCAGGATTTCCATCTGGATTGAATGGAAGCTTATTCTGAAAAATAAGTACAAAAAAACCATAAAATAACCATAGTATATTAATGGTAAGCAGTGCTTTTAACTGCTGTTTCCAGTTCATCTGCTCTTTAATATTGATTCCGGAAAGCTTGTAAATACCAGTTTCCAATGGTTTTAAAAAATCTGTCCAGACTTTTTCTCCCGCAAAAACCTTAGCCAGGTATTTACCCAATGGTATTGCGATGACCAGGGTGAGCAGGAAGGTGGCGATAATGCCTGTTAATTCGGTGTTCATTTTTTGATTTGTTAATTGCGTTCCGTAAGGAGAAAAGATTAAAATTTTTCGGGTTTGATCAGCACGTAGATCATATAGATAAATACGGCGATGGCGATAATAAATAATGCGATCATAATGTTAGATTTTTTCGAACCAGTCGATTGATTTGTAAGTAGCCCAGCAGAGCAGAACGAGAATTAAAAAAAGTAATATTGTCATGATTGTAATGATTTTACAGGCCAATTGCCAACTCTTATACCACAAAAGACATCACACAAACAAACACCTGATAAACAACAAGTTAAACAAATAATTTTACATAAATAAAAATGAAGCAAAAAAAAACCTTTCCATTTTGGAAAGGTTTTTTTCATTTGGGAAAAATTAATCCCCTCATTACCCCGACTAAACTTTGGTCTTAACACCTCGTTAAGCCCCCATCATGTAATTGCGTGTTCCAAGTTTCCATGGCAAGAACTAAAGTCTTAGCGAGACGATAAAACTAGAAGGATGCAATTGCTTATGAAACTATAGCTTTAAAATATGTAGTTTCGCTGCTGTATTTCATCGCTTAGAGATCTTTCGTGGCCCCAGGATGATAACTAGAGATAATACTTATCATTCTGCATGCAATGAAGAATCTTTTAATAATTTAAATACAACTTCCAGATTATTTTGTATATTATAATTGTTAGATGATTCTTTATCAAAAAAAGATCACTTTTGAAACTAAAACTTTATCATGTTATGCTCAATTCTAACAACAACAGTTCTTTTGTACGGCCACTTATCCAGTATATGGAACAATACCATGAGCTATCCGATAACCTTATTGCACAATACGAAAAACATTGCTCATTAGTTACAATCAGAAAGAATAAACATATTGTTTCCCCTGTTGATAGTAATGCATCACTTTACTTTGTAAAAAGTGGCATTGTTCGTGGCTTCATAAAAGACGACACCAAAGATATTACCACCTGGTTTTGCTTTGGAAATAATATTGTAGGGGCCATTCGCCACCCTGATTTACAATCCAATCACTCTATAGAATATTTACAGGCGTTAGAAGATTGCGAGCTGATCCGTATTCCTTATACGCTAATCGACTATGCATATTCCCATTTCGAAGAGGCCAATATTATCGGGCGAAAACTGCTGGCGCTACACTATTATGCTGCATCAGAAAGATCGATACTGGCCAGAATACCCAATGCATTGCGGCGGTACCAAAAGCTGGCAGCGAGCAGAAAAGTAGACTTAAACAAAATACCACTCCGCTATTTGGCAAGTTATTTGGGAATGAGATTAGAAACTTTAAGCAGGATTAGAAGCAAAGAGCTGCATAAAGCCGAAAATCGTGGATCTCTTGCTTCAATATAAAAAGTAGTGGATAAAACCCTTTAATTTAGTTTGGTACCTGTTGGCATACGAAAAAACTTTATTTTTATAAGCATCAAAGATCAAGCGAAAGGCCTGTTGGTCGCCAACAGATAAGAGATAATAAATGATTGAAATTAGACTTTAAAGCCACGATAAAAACTGGAACTGAAGCCCAAAAAGTTGGACAAGTTAAAAGGTAAAGCATGCGCTTTTGTATTTTTCTAAGAGAATCGTTAAAAGAATAGATGATTATGCAGACTGTTAAAATAGTTATATTGCGGCGCTAAATCATAATGAACAATTCAAAAAACGCTAATCTTAACAAACTATTCTCATTTCTATTAAAAAAGGAGTGCGTAATTGCCGTTTACCTTCTCTTGGCTATTGTTGCAGGTTATAAACAGTACCACCATCATACTTACAACAACTATCTGATTTTCAAATACGTATATTGGCACACGGTAGATCTGCAAAATTTATACAATAACTATCCGGAATATTTAGACAGCAACCATTACGGGCCTTTATTTTCCGTCCTTATCGCTCCTTTTGCATTGCTCCCCGATGGTTTGGGCGCAGTGCTTTGGAATGTGGCCAATGTATTGATTTTGCTTTGGGGAATTTATAGTCTTCCTGTATCGTTAAACAAACGTACTATCATTGCATGGATCTGTGCACACGAAGCTTTAACTGCACTCTTTAGTTTTCAGTTTAATATTGCCTTAACTGGAATTATTTTACTCAGTTTTTCTTATCTCCTTAAAAAGAAAGAAATACAGTCTGCCTTTTTTATTGCTTTTGGTACTTTGGTTAAATTATATGGAATTGTTGGACTGGCATTTTTCTTTTTTAGCAAGAATAAATTAAAATTCATCGTTGGTTGTTTTATTGCCTTTGCGGCACTATTTGCCTTGCCAATGGCTATTTCGTCGCCGGCCTTTGTAATCCAATCATACAGCGATTGGTATTATTCCCTTGCGCATAAAAATGATTTAAATGCATCATTAACCTCCTTTCAAGATATTTCTTTGATGGGCATAGTAAGGCGGACAACAGGTAATATAAATATTCCGAATACCCCCTTTTTATTGGTTGGTGTTATATTATTTGGTTTACCTTATCTACGGATTAGGCAATATAAATACCTCGGCTTTAGGTTAATGTTACTGGCATCGACACTTATTTTTACGGTGATATTTAGCAGCGGTTCCGAATCGCCAACCTATATTATAGCTTTTGCAGGTGTTGCCATTTGGTTTATGGTGCAGCAAAACCCAAAAAAAGGGTGGATAATAGCGTTGTTTGTTTTTGCATTTGTATTAACCAGCCTATCGCCAACCGATATTTTTCCCAGACCGGTTAAAGAATTTATTCGTCTATATTCGCTTAAAGCCCTACCTTGCGTTATCATTTGGCTAACTATAATTTATCAAATGATGAAAGAAGATTTTGAGTCTTATCTGATTGCCGATAATGAGTAAATTAGTTTCTATAGTAATCCCTGCTTACAACGAAGCCGATAATATTTTTGTAATAGCCGAAAGTATTAAAAAAGTTTTTTCGACCATCGATTATGGTTATGAAATTATCCTGATTGATGATGGAAGTTCCGATCATACGCTCGAAAAAATAAAGGATTATGCTTCAACAGCAGAAAATATATTTTTCCTCGAGTTCTCTAAAAATTTTGGCCACCAACTGGCGGTTAAGGCGGGTATGGACCACGCTTTTGGCGATTGTGTAATTTCTATGGATTGTGATATGCAACATCCTCCAGAACTGATTCCGGAAATGTTACAAAAATGGCAGGAAGGTTTCGAAGTGGTGTACACCATAAGGGAAGAGGATAAGAATTTATCAAAAGGAAAAAGAAGCTCATCAAACTTATTCTATAAAACCTTAAACTGGCTATCGGATATTGATCTCGAAGCAGGCGCTGCCGATTTCCGTTTACTTGATCAAAAAGTTGTTAGTGTTTTCAGGAATTTCCATGAAAATGAGCCCTTTTTGCGTGGTTTGGTAAAGTGGCTTGGCTTTAAGCAGTTTGCCATTCGCTACAACCCGGCAGCACGTTTTTCGGGAAACAGCAAATATACATTTAAAAAAATGCTGAGGCTGGCCTTGCACGGCGTTACCTCTTTCAGTATAAAACCGTTGTATTCGGCAGTTTATCTTGGTTTCACTTTGTCTTTTGCCTCTGTACTGTACATCCCTTACATTATTTATGCATTTGTAAACCATGTAGAAGTTTCTGGTTGGGCATCAGTAATTATGACCATTGTTTTTTTTGGAGGGTTACAACTCATTATCTTGGGCATTATAGGCATTTATGTAGGTAAAATGTTTATGCAGTCTAAAAACCGCCCAAATTACATTATCCGTTCAACCAATATTCAGCAAAAATAAAATGGTATTGTTAAGTTTTGATATCGAAGAGTTTGATATGCCTTTTGAATATGGAAAAGATATTTCTTTCGAAGATCAGATTGCTATTTCGAGAGCAGGTACCATTGCCATTTTAGACATTTTGGATAAATACGAGATAAAGGCAACGTTTTTTTGTACCGTTACTTTTGCAGAAAATATTCCCGATCTGATTAAACGGATTACCGATACGGGGCACGAACTTGCCTCTCATGGTTATTATCATTCTGATTTTAAGCCCGAACATTTGCTTCAGTCAAAGCTAAAGCTCGAAGAACTTTCTAGCAAAGAAATTACAGGTTACCGCATGGCGAGAATGATGCCTGTTGACGAAAAGGAAATTGAAAGGGCCGGATATACTTATAATACTTCCATTAACCCAACCTATTTGCCTGGGCGATATAATAATTTTAATATTTCCAGAACACACTTCATTAAAAATAATGTGTTGCAGATTCCAGCTTCAGTAAGCCCCTTAATTAGGTTCCCCCTATTTTGGTTGTCTTTTCATAATCTGCCTTTAAGCATTTACAGAATATTAGCCAGCTGGACTTATAAAAAAGATAAATACCTGAATATCTATTTCCACCCTTGGGAATTTACCGATTTAAATGATTTCGAACGCTTTGGTTTCCCAGGTTATGTAAGGAAGAATACAGGTAGAAAAATGATCGATCGTATGGAAATTCTCATTTCGTGGATGAAGAGCAAAAATTATCCATTCGGGACCTTTCAGGAATTTATTCGTACTATTTCTCCAAACTGATAACTTTTAATTGTAAACTGATAACTATTTATATGTTTCGGCCAATTTTAAGGCATTGTATGCATTAACAATACCTCCGCTCACACATATTTCGCTAAAAGGCACACGGGTGTTTTCACCTCTTTCATTTTTATATTTTACCTTGTGTGTTACTTTCGAAACCGATTTTATGATAATCTCTCTTAACTGCGCTGGTTTTAAATCTGGGTAATAGCTTAAAATTAATGCAGCCAAGCCTGCCACAACAGGAGAGGCCATACTTGTCCCATCAGCCTCTTCATATTTGTTATCAGGAACGGTTGAGTTGATTAAAAATCCGGGCGCAAAAACATCAACACTATATTTACCATAATTAGAGAAATCGGCTTTCAGATTATCATCATCTTTATAAGCACTTGCGCCTACTTCAATCCAATTATTGGCATGAGGCAGGTTAAACTTTGCTGAGTCAATAGATACAGGCTTTACTAATGTAGATCGATCATAAGATGGCCTCACCCCCATTCCGTTATTTTGTGTCATAGGCTTAGGCAGTGTAAAATCAGGCTTGTTTGGTTTTTTATGGGCTTCTTTATAAGCTTCAGCCGCTTTACCGTCAAAAAACTTATTAGGGTAATTCTCGTCGATATCATTATTCTGGTTGTCGTTTCCAGCGGCATGCACCAATAATACACCTTTAAGTTCTGCATATTTTACCGCCGAGTCTACCGCTTTTTTATCCCATTTATAACTTTTACCAAAACTCATATTAATCACCTTGGCACCATTATCTACAGCGTATCTGATACCATTTGCCACATCTTTATCACGTTCATCACCTGTGGGTACCACCCTAATGGCCATAATGCTCACACTATTGGCTACGCCCAAAATACCTATCGAATTGGTACGGTCGGCGCCAATAATTCCTGATACGTGTGTACCATGAAAAGCATCCGGACCTTTTACATCGTTGTTCCCATAATCTTTTTGATAAGAATTGCCATAATCATCGCCAACCAGTTCGGCACGCCTATCGTATTTAGGATTTAAGTTATACTTTAACATCGCATCGTACTGCTTATATCCTTCCTTTATATTCTTATAAAACTTCTCGAAACTGCCATCTTCTTTAGCTCCTTTTCTGATGATTGTTTTTACCTGCTCTTCAGTTTCATCATCAGCTTTATATCGATCAATGTCATCCATCGTTGGGATTTCTTTTCTATTAATCTTCGCCACAGAATCTAAAACTTTGTTAATAGCAATCAGAACTGAAAAGGTATTGCTGGCATCTTCATATTTCTTACCGAAATCGCCAACCATTTTCTTATATAGTTTAAATTCTTCCTTTTGCGTACTGTCTAAAGGAGTTAAATTAGTTGTTGATTGATATTTTGGCGTATAAATTCTTAACAAACGAACCAATTCTAAATTATCGAACTCTAGATTGCCTTTTTTAGAACCAATAAAGTTCCAGCCATGAATATCATCAATATAACCATTACCGTCATCGTCTATTCCATTTCCTGGGATTTCCTTTTTATTCGTCCATAAAACACCTTGCAAATCGGGGTGATTAGTATCTACTCCACCATCAATTACTGCTACAATAATGTTTTCTTTAGGTTTTTTATCTTTTAAAAGCTCACGATAGGCTTTCTCCGTGCTGATGCCAAAATATCCATTCTCTATTAAATCGAGGTTAAACCAATTTGCTGGGAGTTGTACGTTTTTACTTTGAGCAAAAACGCCAAAATTTACACACAAAATAAAAGCAAGAAAAGTTAATTTCTTGAGATTCACATTTATCATCATAATATGTACGTAATACTGCAATAATACGGTTTTATTACTTTCTGAATGAAAGATTTCACATCTTTTAACAAGAGTTTTAGGAGCGCAGTGGCAGTAGCCTTTAGTTTGGGTCCCGTCCTGCTGTCCGTTTTACTCCGCCAATGAAGGATCGGCTCCGTGCCCACTCCCATCAGGGCTATTGCACTTAGGGCGGAAGTGTAAAGGGAAGATGGAATATGCGCTGCAAAGATCGGCGTAACCTGTAGGAACAAACCCCTTAACTTTTCTCCGCTGCTCAATGCTGAAACGGGGACAGGTGCGGCTACAGAAAGGCCTTAAACAAAGAAAACCCTCCTGCATTTCTGCTGAAGGGTTCCTTTTAAGATTTGGCACCGACCTACTCTCCCACGTGTTACCGCAGTACCATCGGCTCTGGTGGGCTTAACTTCTCTGTTCGGAATGGGAAGAGGT